>JAXLUG010000001.1:0-536880 GCA_046329665.1 Chitinophagaceae bacterium
GCAGGTGACCGGTTCTGCTGTACCTGTCATCACGGCTGGTTATTTCGAATGTTTCATCTTTGACCAGTTTGGCCGGAGTATCTTCCCTGGTTTTACGCAGGCTTTCCGCCTGTGCCTTTCCCCGGGCTTCGGCAATGGCTTCCGCAAAATTGGCAAACAGCACGGTGATCAGCAGGATCGCAAATACGGTAATATTATACCAGAGTGCGCCCTGTGTATGATCGCCTGTTGCAGCCTGGTAAAGACAGACTGCGAGCATAACGGCAGTACCGATCTCCACGGTAAACATCACGGGGTTCTTCACCATCAGCCGGGGGTTCAGTTTTACAAATGACTGGCGGAAGGCGGTGCCCACCAGGGCCGGTTCAAATAATCGTATGGTCTGTTTATGTTTTGACATGTTTTTCTGTTTTGATCGCTTTCCTTTTATATGGAAAAATATTCTGCAAGCGGGCCCAGTGCCAGTGCCGGCAGGTAAGAAAGGGCGGTAACTATAATGATCACGGCAAGTGTCATGGCGCCGAAAGTATAAGAGTCGGTGCGCAGGGTGCCGGGTGATTCCGGGATATATTTTTTCTTCGCCAGCAGCCCGATTATTGCAATCGGGGCGATGATCGGCAGGAACCTCCCCAGTATCAGTACAATGCCGGTGGTTACATTCCAGAAAATATTATTATCACCAAGGCCTTCGAAGCCGCTCCCGTTATTGGCATTGGAGGAAGTGTATTCATACAGCATTTCGGAGAAACCATGATACGAAGGGTTGTTTAACCAGGCAGAAGGTTTTACACTCCAGGCAATATCCGGATGATGCGCTACCATGTAGGCGGCCAGGGCAGTAAAGCCTTTGATGAGGAATGCGGACAACAAGGTAACCAGTGCGGCGATCTTCACTTCCCGGGCTTCTACCTTGTGCCCCATGAATTCCGGTGTTCGGCCCACCATCAGCCCGGAGATAAAGACGGCAATGATGATAAAGATGAAATAGTTCAGTAACCCGACACCCACTCCGCCATACAACGCATTTATCATCATATCAAGGATCACCACCCCGCCGCTCATGGGGGTCAGGCTGTCATGCATACCGTTGACCGACCCATTGGAAGTAGAGGTGGTGGCCACACTCCAGAAGGCAGTGGCCGCCGCACCCAGGCGTACTTCTTTTCCTTCCATGCTGCCGGTGTGCTGGGCTATTCCGAGTTTGTCAATGGCCGGGTTCCCTTTCGTTTCATAATAAATATTGATCGCACAGAAGAGGACAAACAAAAGTGTCATCACCGCAAAAATGACCTTTGCCAGTTTTTTACGGTTAATATAAAAGCCCAGCGCAAACACCAGGGCAATGGGTATGAGGAGGATCGAAATAGTTTCAACCGCATTGGTAAAATAATCCGGGTTCTCCAGCGGGTGAGCAGAATTGGCACCAAACCATCCGCCGCCATTGGTACCCAGCTGTTTGATGGCGATCATACCTGCAGCGGGTCCTCTTGATACCTGCATGGTATCTCCCTGCAGGGTGGTGATCGTGTCTTTGCCATCAAAGCTGGCGGGGGTTCCCCTGAACACCAGGATCACCGCCACGATAATGGAAAGCGGCAGCAATATGCGGGTGATACTTTTTACAAAGTAGTTCCAAAAATTCCCCAGGTTCTGCGTGGTCTTTTCTTTGATGCCATTGAACAGACCAATCAGCATGGCCATACCCGTGGCAGCACTGGTAAACTGCAAAAAAGTGATCACAAACAGTTGGGTGAAATAGGTCAGGCCCGATTCACCGGAATAGTGCTGCAGGTTACAGTTTACAAGAAAGCTGATGGCAGTATTGAAAGCCAGGTCAGGAGATTGCCCGGGGTTTCCGTCGGGGTTCAGCGGCAGTTTGCCCTGGAAAATAAGCAGCAGCATGGCATACACCAGCCAGAGCAGGTTGATGGTAAGCATGGCTTTCAGAAATTGTTTCCAGTTCATGCTTTCGTTCGGATCGATGCCGCAAACCCGGAAGAAGAAATGTTCCGCCCGGTTCATCAAACCGCCGGCATTTTTCTTACCGGCATATACGTTTGCGATATACCGTCCCAGTGGCCATGCCAGCAGGATCGTCAGTCCGAACAGGAGAAGGGTGCCCGTTATTTCGCCGTTCATAAGATCAGAATTTTTCTGGTTTAATCAATACATACAGCAGGTAAAAGAACACTGCGATGGAGAGTATGAAAAGTATCGTCATCATGTTATTCAGATTTTTTCAAACCAGTCAATGCACTTGTAAAAAAGCCAGAAGCAAAGGAGCCCGGCTGCAAGCAGGATGATGGTGAGCATGGTTGATCGTTTTAAAAGGTTACAGGGCTCAGGACTGCAGTACGCAGGCGGCCACCAGGCAGCCCAGTTGTACAACCAGGATACTGATCACCGCGATAAGCCGTATTGTTTTCTTTTTCATGATCCCACCAGGCCAAACGGAGTGCCCGAACAGCCGGGAAGCGGGGGCTGCCCGGTAAATAACTGCCGCTGAGTAATTTGGAGATGGGGCGTGGCTAAAACGACGTACCGGTAAAAAACAAAACCCTTCCATTTTGGAAGGGTGGATTATCAAAATGAAAGGCTTGCCGCAAACCGGATCAGGTGATCTTGTATTCCTCGATCTTCCGGTACAGGGTTGTCAGCCCGATATTGAGCAGCTTTGCGGCTTCTGTTTTATTACCGCTGGTATGTTTCAGTACCTTCTGAATATGTGCTTTTTCAATACCGGCCAGGTCGAAAGCAGAAAAAGAACTGCCGGTGCTTTGTAATTCAACCGGAAGGCTGCCGGCCGTCAGCTGACCGTCTTCATTCAAAATAACAGAACGTTCGATAATATTCTTCAGTTCCCTGATATTTCCCGGCCAGTTGTATTGCTGCAGTGCCGCGATATAATCTTTATGTAAAACGGGCACGGGTTTGTTTGTCTTTGCAGCGAACATTTCCGCAAAGCGACCGGCCAGAACGGGAATATCCTTTATTCTTTCCCTGAGCGGTGGTAAAGTGATCTGGAATACTGATAACCGGTAAAACAAGTCTGAACGGAAATGGCCGGCCTCAATTTCCTTCTGCAGGTCACGGTTAGTGGCCGCAATGATGCGAACATCGACCTTAATGGTTTTTGTATCGCCTACTTTAATGAACTCACCGGACTCCAGCACCCGCAGCAGTTTTGACTGCAATTCTGCGGGCATTTCACCTATTTCATCAAGAAAGATAGTGCCGCCACCAGCTTCCTCGAACAACCCTTTCTTGTCCTTCAGCGCACCGGTGAAGGCACCGGCTTTATGCCCGAACAATTCGCTTTCCAGCAGTTCTTTGCTGAAAGCACTGCAATTGACAGCGATGAATGTTTTTTCATTCCGGGCACTGCCCTGGTGTATGGCCTGTGCGAATACTTCCTTCCCGGACCCGGTCTCACCAAGCAGGAGCACGGTAGCATCTGTGGCAGCTACTTTTTTTGCCAGCACCACAGCATCCCTGACCGAAGGGGAATCGCCGAGGATACTGTCAAAGGAATATTGCTGGTTAACCTGTTTGCGAAGCTGTTCGATCTTTTTTGCGAGCTGTACTTTATCAAAGGCCCGGTACAGCAGGGGAATGATCTTGTCATTATCATCTCCCTTGGTGATGTAATCAAAAGCGCCGTTGCGCATGGCCTGCACGCCGTCGGCGATATTCCCATAGGCGGTAAGCAGGATGATCTCAGCAGCCGGGTGATCTTTCTTGATGTCTTTTACAAAATCGACCCCGCTGCCGTCGGGCAGCTTTACATCACAAAGGATGACATCGATGGATTCTTTGTCCAGTATTTTTTTTCCTTCTTTCAGGGAGCCGGCCCCGGTCACGTCAACGCCTTCCAGGGCAATGATCCGCTTCAGTAACTGGCGCAGTTTTTCTTCATCGTCTATGATCAGTATCCTGTTCAGGGGCGGGGTGTTTTGCGTTCAAAGCTATGACTTCCGGATCTGTTTGAAATAGTCAGTACTTTTTTTCTCCGCCTTTTCCTGCAGCTGTAATTTTTCGGTACCGAGTTTCCTGCGCAGTGACCTGTAAATGCTGATGATGTTATCCAGCGATTTGAGCAGGGAGGCTTTATTGTATTCAGCCACAGTGATCTTCAGGTTCTCCAGGTCGGCGGCATTTAGTTGTTGCTCCACTTTGCGTACGCTCCGGGCCTTTTTCCTGTTCTTTACCTGCATTAGCGGGGAGAGGACATTGGCACGGATGAATTCAATACCATTCAGGGCGTCGAAATACTCACCCCTCCCGATCTTGGCGGCCACATAATGTACCCAGGTCCATATCCGGTCTTCGATCCATTGCAGGTCAGGCTCCGGCCAGTCGGGCCGGGTTCGCTGTATGACTTCGGTAAGTTTTTTATCCCGTTCAAACAGAATGACCGGGTTCTCCACCCGGGACTCAAACTCTTTAAGCGTAACAAATTTGATGTCCACATGCAGCAGCGGGTCATCATACAGGCAGATGAGCAGCCGGGGTTCTCCCACATGATCCCCGGTAAAACCGGAAATAAAATCGCCAAAGCTCTTTGCATACGCCAGCATCTTTTCTTTATCCCCGCCGGTCTTCTCCCGTGTGACCAGCACGAGATCGATATCCGAGAATTCATCCATCTCTTCATCGGCCCAGGAGCCGCCCACCGCCAGCCCGATGACCTGCGGGTCTTTTTCAACAACCGTTACCACCCGGGCGGCAAAATTCTGCTGGATCATGCCCTCTAAATTACTTCATCAGTACCGAAGGGTAAAATGAGATGCCGGGAAATAAAAAACCCCGGATGATATCCGGGGCTTCACGATGCTGCAAGGCGCTTAGTTTTTCTTCACCTTATTTTCTTTGTACCTCAGATCCGGTGTCCCGTCATTTTTCAGGGTCTTGTTGGCCTTGTAGCGTTTATCCGGTGTGCCATCGCTTTTGAGCGGTCCAGCTGCGTTAGTGCCCAGAACGGCGGCTTTTGATTTCTGCCCGGTGGCTGTTTTTGTTTTCACAGTGGTTTCAGCAGGCTTCATTTTCAGCTTGTCGCCCTCAGTCTTCACTTTACCGGTTTCAGTTTCCTGCTTTACTTTCGATCCGTCGGCATTCTTTGTTTTCATATCGGTGCCGGCCGTTTTTGTCTTTGAACCATCTGCATTCTTGATCTTTGAATCGGTGGCAGATGTTTTTGTCTTGGAGCCATCAGCCATCTTTGTTTTGGTGACACCATTCTTGGTTTTTGTTTTTAAAGTGGGTGATGTGGTTTGCGCATGGCTCGCAAGAACCAGTGCAAACAATAAACCGCATGTTGCGAACAGCTTTTTCATATACCTTGTTTTTGTTTTGAAATTTGTTTATACAAAGGTTATACGGTCATCACGGCGGCTCCAAATTTGAAGGGCCCGTTAACCAGAGCTTAACCAGTGCGGATTTCCGCAGGGCTGCTTTAACCACTGCTTAACAGCCCGCCCGCCGGACCAGCTGTTTAAATAATTGCATCTTTGTATTTTAACTGCAGTATGCGGTCGATCACCACCCGGATATTCATACTTTTTTCAGCCATACTGATCGCTGTGATCATCGGTATGCAGGTTCATTGGCTCAACAAGACCTATGCCTTTGAAAAGAACGAATTCAATACCTCTGTATTAAAATCCATCCGGGGTGTGTATGAAGACATGCCCCTTCTCTTTAACCCGGCCATCCCGCTGGACAGCCTGGTGGAAAAATACCAGTACAACGGATTTCTTTTCCAGGTGCACACTGTTCCGGACAAGGACTCGCTGATGACCTTTCTTGCGGCAGAGCTGGAGGATTTCAGCGTGTTCACCGATTGTAAGGTGGCGGTGTATGATAAAGGCAGGGGCCAATACTCCTGGGAGACATACCTGTCGGCAGATGCCAACCGGCGAAACGAACAGCACGGGATTAAACTTCCCGTATTTAAAAAGGGCTACAATTACGTACACCTTTATTTTCCCAACAGGGGCCGCTATATCATCAGCCAGATGCGTAACTGGATTTTCGGAAGCATCATCCTGCTGGTATTACTGGTCGGCTTTTCGTTTTCCCTCTATTATTTCTTCAAGCAAAAATTCCTGGTGGAAGTACAGAAGGATTTTATCAATAACGTAACACATGAATTCAGCACTCCCCTGTCTGTTATTGAGATCGCTGTGGACGGGTTGAAGAAACCGGGTATCGAACAGCAGCGGGCCAAACATGAAAAATATGTTGACTCGATCAAATACCAGGCGGACTATCTCAAATCACATATAGCCAACCTGATACAAACCGTGGTGGCGGGTAACTATCACCTGTTGTACAATAAGAAAATGGTTGTTCCGAATGAACTGCTGCAAAAAGCGGTGGCCCAGCTGGAACCCCTGCTGGCCAAAAGTAACGGTTCGGTGCAATGGCAGCTGGAAGAAAACAACACAGCGATCGCCGCTGACAGCGAGAACCTGTACCTGGCTTTATTCAATGTGATCAACAATGCGATCAAGTATGCCCCGGAACCAAAGATCATTATCTCCACCTATTCCCGGGACAGCCGTTACTGGATCAGCATCAAGGATAATGGCATCGGGATCGATCCATCGCAGCAAAAAAAGATATTCCGGAAATTTTACCGGGTCACTTCGGGCAACCTGCATGCGGTAAAAGGACTGGGACTGGGCCTGTACTTTACCCGTAAAGTGATAAAGGGCCATGGCGGCACCATTCATGTGAACAGCATCCCTTCTGTCGGAACTGAATTTTTAATTGACCTTCCCCTTATAAATTAATGACTATGGATGAAAAGATCAATATACTGCTGGCCGAAGACGACGAACACCTTAGTGAACTGATAAAAGATGAGCTGGAGGAGGAAGGGTATGCGGTGACGGTATGTCACGACGGCCAGGCAGCCATCAGTGTTTTTGATAAAAACAAATTCAGCCTTTGCCTGCTGGATATCATGATGCCGCTCAAGGACGGATTTACCGTGGCCAAAAAGATCCGGCAGCAGAGCGATGTAATACCGATCATCTTTATCAGTACCAAATCGCTGCTGGAAGATAAAATTGAAGGATACCAGCGGGGGGCAGACGATTATATCGTAAAGCCCTTCAACATGAAGGAGCTGCTGCTGAAGATGGAAGTGTTCCTCCGCCGGACCAAAAAAATGTTCAGCGATTCAAAATCAGTTTTTCAGCTGGGGAAACTCTATTTTTCCTACACCGACCTTATCTTCAAAGGTCCCGAAGGGACGTTTAACCTGAAACAAAAAGAAGCAGACCTGTTACGTTTCCTATGCTCGCATCCCAACAGGATACTGAAGCGGGAAGAAATACTGATGGCCGTGTGGGGCAAGGATGATTATTTCCTGGGCCGCAGCATGGATGTGTTCATGAGCAAACTCCGCAAGTACCTCAAGGCGGACCCGGAAGTGCTGCTGGAGACCATACACGGGATCGGGTACCGGTTCACCATTCCTTCCTGAAAGTGTGCCGGACGATCTTCATCTTTTACTACATAAATAAACCCTAACTTACCGCACTTATTCTTCAGGATGACGAACGGGGAAATCTTAATACGGCTTGGCCTGAGTGTGCTGATAGGGAGCATCATCGGGCTGGAAAGGGAATACCGCGGTAAATCTGCCGGGCTCCGCACCATCATCCTGATTACTACCGGTGCAGCCGTTTTTACAATGATCTCTGAACTGATGACCAACGGGTCGCCGGACCGGATCGCCTCGAACATCGTGACCGGTGTGGGCTTTTTGGGTGCCGGTGTCATTTTCCGGGATCACCGTTCGGTCAGCGGGCTGACCACAGCTGCATCGGTATGGGCTGCTGCCGGCCTTGGTATGGCGGCGGGCGGCGGTTATTACATCATTGCAGGGGCGGGTTGCATTATCCTGATTGTTGTACTGCTCCTGTTTCTGCCCCTGCAGAAAGTGATAGACGCTTTCAATCATGTTCAAACCTATAAATTCACCTGTGTCTATCATGACAATGTCATCAGCCAGTACCTCACACTCTTCAAATCAGAAAAACTGAAGGTGGTACGGAAGGACTTTCACAAGGAAGACAGCCAAATCACCTTTACCCTGGTTACCCAGGGTACAGAAAAGAACCACGAAAGACTGGTAAAACAACTTCTGCAGGACAAAGCGGTGACCAACCTTCATTTTTAGCAGATTTCTCCCGGTACAGCAGGGCACAAATGTTAAACAGACCGATTAACCAGCGGTTAACGTGCATATACTTCTGCCGTGGGTACTTTTATGACGCAATAAAAAGCATAGTTCTTTACAGCAGCAGGTTTTGGTAACAAGGGCTGCTTACGGCAGCCCTTCTCCTTTTAAGCCCTGCATCACATGAAATAAAAAACCCCCGCACAGCGAGGGCTTCCTTCATAGCTATATTTATCTTTAATTCATTCGGATCACTCTTCTTCCCCCGCCGTTGTTCTGGTCCATTTCTTTGAACATCTTTTCTCTTTCTTCCCTGAACTGTTCAGGTGTATAACGTTTCTTACCGGCCGGTTCCCTGATCGAGGCCAGGTCGGCCTTATCGGAAATATTGGTTGCTTTGAATAGTTGTGTCCCGTCTTTGATATCCATTTCAAGAATAAGCCCGGGCAGTTGTCCCTGAAACTCGGACGGCCCGGCTGAGACAGGCAGATCGGTGGCAAACCAGGCAACGATATTGGAGGTGTCATCAATTTCTTTCCGCTCCATCACACCATTGTCCATATTCATGATCGTCCTTTTACTGGTACGGGTGCTGGTGGCCTTCATACAATTATGACCCAGGATGCTTTTTGTTTCGCCGGTCATCTTCCATTTCAATTTAGTGATCGTATCCTCCACGATGAATGTTCTATCCATCAGTTCCCGGCTCTCCACCTTTTTGCCTGTTCCAAGGTTGGTATACAGTACATCATTACTTCCGGCTACTACCATGTGGATCTGTGCCCCATCACCTTGTGCCTGAAAAACACCGCCATTATCATCATTATCATTTTCAGCTTGCTTCCAGAGCGTTTGGTTATTGCCATAGGAAAGTTCAAATTTGTCGGTACGGCTGCTGGGCATCTGCTGCTCCATGCCGCCGGGCATACCGGCAAAACTGATCTGCAGCTTTACGGTACGGTCATAGGTGACTTTTCCCTGGCTGGTCTGTGCGTTGGTAAAACAAGCCGTTAATAGTAATACAGGAAGGAAGAATTGTTTCATGACGTATAAATTTTGAAAGCCAAAACTATCATGGCAGGGGCGCAAGATAAGTTAAGCCACCTTGCATTAAGGTTAATAAAGGTTAACAGCGTTATTCCGGCCCGGAACATTGGTTTACATTTGTTGCCGCATGAAAAAACTCCACGGACTGGCAGTATTGATGACGGTAGCCATTCTGGGCCTTACCGGTTTCCAGCTGTACTGGCTGATGGAGAACTATGCAAAAGAGAAAAGGGTCCTGGCCATTAAGACCAATTCCGCTTTTCATGAAACGGTGATGAGGCTTCAGGGCTTCAAAATAAAATTAGACAGTGCGGTATTGAGAGATGATCGTATCGCCCGCCAGCCACCCGTAAGGGTCATTATGAGAGATGATGCACGAGCATTACCCGGCCGCCCCGGCGAGGAAGTGATCTCCACCATTAATGTGATCAGTAGCCGGTTACGGGATTCTATGCGAAAGCATGGTGAGAGCAAAGTGGTGGTTTCAAGCAGGCAAAATACAATGGATATACGGTTGGATACCTCCATCCACCTGCAGGAACATATTATACCGGACCAGGAACCCAAAGATTATTTCATCAACCTGATGTATAACCTGGACTCGCTTTCAGAAAAGCTGCGTGTTTCTGAGATCGATAGCGCATATACCAAACGCTTGCAGGAGGAGAAAGTAAGGGTTCCCTTTACCATCCTTGAAAGAGACAGTTGCAGCAGGGAGATGGATACCAGGATGAACCAGGTGATGGTGGGCTTTGCCAAACCGGTACTGTATGAACTGAAACTCGGAAATACTTTTCCCTGGCTGATGCGCCAGATCCTGCAGCCGATACTCTTTTCGGTGCTGCTGCTCGGTATCACCATCCTTACGTTTGTATTGCTGTACCGGAACCTCCGCAAACAACAACGCCTGTCGGAACTGAAAAACGAATTCATCAGCAACATCACCCATGAACTGAAAACGCCGATCGCAACGGTTGGTGTGGCGATCGAGGCACTGAAGAGTTTCAATGCAATGGACAACCCGCAGCGGACCCGGGAATACCTGGATATATCCGGCAATGAACTGCAACGCCTGAGCCTGCTGGTGGATAAAGTACTCAAACTGTCCATGTTTGAAAAGAAAGAAATCGCCCTTAAGTATGAAACACTCAACCTGTACGACCTGGTTCAGGAAGTCGTTACTTCACTTAAGCTGCAGATAGAGAAATACCATGCACAGGTACAGGTATCGCAAACGGGAGATACCAGCCTGCAGGGCGATAAGCTGCACCTGCTGAGTGTGATCTTTAACCTGGTGGACAACGCCCTTAAATACAGTAAAGAGAACCCTGTGGTGGCGATCCATGTTTCCGGCAATGAGCAGGAAGTGGTGCTGAACGTGACGGATAATGGTATCGGTATACCGCCTGAATACAGGGACAAGGTGTTTGAAAAGTTTTTCCGGGTGCCGCATGGCGATACACATAATGCAAAAGGATACGGGCTGGGACTTAGTTATGTGGCACAGGTGGTGAAAAAACATAACGGCACAATCAAAGTAGAAGGCGGGGAGGAAAACGGTACCACCTTCCGTGTTACCATTCCCAAAACAAAGATGATATGAGCAAAACCAAAGTATTATACGTGGAAGATGAGGTTTTCCTGGGGAAGATCGTACGGGAAAGCCTGGAGAGCCGCGGTTTCGAAGTGATCATGGAAAGCGACGGCGCCAGGGTGATGGAGGTGTTCAAAAAAACAAAACCTGATATCTGTGTGCTGGATATCATGCTGCCGAACAAAGATGGCTTTACCATCGCCGATGAGATCAGGGAAACGGATGAGGAGGTCCCCATACTATTCTTAACGGCAAAAACCCAGACGGAAGATGTGGTGAAAGGGTTTACACTGGGCGGGAATGATTACATCCGCAAACCGTTCAGTATGGAAGAGCTGATCGTACGGATCCAGCATCACCTGCACAGCCGGAAAGAAGGAACGCCAAAGATCACCGGCGGAAATGTACACATGGGCAAATACCAGTTCAATATCAGCAGGCAGGTGCTGAATGATGGCAAAGACGACCGTAAACTTTCCTTCCGGGAAAGCGAGCTGCTGAAACTCCTCTATGAAAACCGGGATAAGATCATCGACAGAAAAGATATACTGAACCTGCTCTGGGGAAATGATTCTTTCTTCAACAGCCGTAACCTGGATGTATACATCACCAAGCTCCGGAGCTATATCAAAGAAGACCCCTCTCTTGAGATCATCACTATTAAAGGGATCGGTTACCGGTTCATTGCCGGTTAATCAGCAGGCATGTACTGAAGGGCGGGTGCATTGTTCTTCAGCAGGATGAAGGATCTGTCCGGCAGCGGAATGATCTTTCTTACTTCCCCGGAAGTTTTGATACCGGAGGAAAGAGCGGGCCTGAAACCTCCCTTGCCATCGCCCAGCAGCAGCAACGCTGCCATGCCATCATAGTTGCCGGTACTCACATCCGGGTCATAGCAGTTACCGGCCAGCACGATATCCTTCAGGCCGTCATGATCCGCATCTGTTACCATCATGTCGTTTACCAGCGAAAGCTGTGCTGTTTCCGGGAAGGGGATGAAGCGGAAGGAGAAATTCCCCTCATTGAGAAACACACCGGATTCAAAACAGGACGCTGTATAAATATCCATTCCTTTCTTTTGTTCGGGGGAAAAGATATCGTCCATCGTTTTACCTGCATACAATGCGTAGCGGTAGAATTTTTTTCGCATGGCGGGCATCTGGTCGATCAGCTGGTCCCGGTGATACATCGGGTAACACTTGCCCTGCACATAATAACCCAGTACGGCATCATAGCTTCCGTTATTATCAAAATCTTTTGCATATACCGTACACGGTTCATGCAGGCGGGCCGGTATTTTGGAATTCAGCCCGCGGTTGCCGGCCAGGATATCCGGGTCGCCATCACCATCAATATCGGCTAAGGAAACGGTATTCCACCAGCCGGTAAGCGTACTCAGCGGTACCCGGACAGGCTGGTTATTTTCCTGTATGGTAACGGTAGCTTCCTTCAGCTGCAGTTTGCCGTCACGCATATTGAATACTGATACCGGCATCCATTCCCCGCAAAGAATAAGTTCATTTTTCCTGTCGCCGTCCAGGTCGCCCCAGGCAGCATAGTTCACAATTCCTGTTTGGCTGAGACCGGGCGCCACGTCTGTCGTCACGTCTGTGAAGACGCCTTTGTTGTTTTGCAGCAGCATATTGTTGTCATGTTTCGGGAACTTTCCCGGCAGCACTGCTCCGCCGACAAACAGGTCCATGTCCCCGTCCTCATCGTAGTCCAGCGCCACGGCATAAGAACCATTACAGGTTTCTTTGGGTAAAGCGGCTACTGAACGGGTGAAATTCCCGTTGCCGTCATTTATATAAAGCCGGTCCTGGTACAAGGCGTCGCCCGCCGGAAATTCGGCGCCGCCGCTTACAACATACAGGTCGTTATCACCATCGCCATCCGCATCAAAAAATACGGCGCCCCCGTCCTCCTGTTTTTTATCCTTTGTAAAAGCAGGTTGTGCTTTCCTTGAAAAGCTCCCCTCAGCGCCCTGTATCATCAGGGTACCTTCGGTACCGGAGGCGCCGCCGATATAAACATCTTCCCGGCCATCGCCGTTCACATCTGCTTTGGCATAGTAAGGCCCTTTACGGCTGCACTTGTAAGGGATCAGGGGTTCTCTTTTGAAATCGATATAATCATTTTCGGTACTGGTAAAACTGAATTTCCTGTTAGCCGTGATGTCCTTCAGCAGAACCGGTTTTGAGGCAGGTGCGGGCATTGTTTCGGTGGCATCTGTTTCAAATAAGGTCAGCGTTTGTCCTGCAGGGAGATCATAATATACCTGCATCCGGCCCGAAGGGTACACGACTTCTGCTTTTGCAACCTTCTTTCTGCTGCCGAGGCCGAAATGAAGGTAGTGCCCGGTTGCAGACATGAAACCACGCTGCGGATCATAATGCTGCACCTGTATATGGCCGTTTTCATCATATAGCCTGACCACGGCGCCATACACCTCCTGCCTGGACTGCATGCTCTTGTAAAACTTAAACCGGAGATAATTCGCCGGGGCCGTTTCGCTGAGGTCATTCCGCAGGATGAAGGCTTCGTCATCAATATTATTCACCACGAGGTCAAGGTCGCCGTCGTTATCCAGGTCTGCATAAGCAGCCCCGTTGGAAAAGGAAGGAAGACTGTCGCACCAGGTGGTGGAATAATTATCAAGACGCAGGCTGCCGTTATTGTGATAAAAATAGTTCTGCAGTTTTAACGAAGGGATCTTATTGAACCATTCAGCAAGGGTTATTTTCACCCCCTTTGCCTGCATGTATTTGATAGAGTCGATGAAGAACTCCCGGTAGTCCCAGTCGGTGATATCCCGTTTATACCCGTTTGTGATATAAATATCCTTCCACCCGTCGTTGTCAAAATCAGCGATCAGCGGCGCCCAGCTCCAGTCTGTTTGTGCCGTACCGGCATACCAGGCGATATCACTAAAACTCCCGGAGCCCATATTCAGCTGGAGTACATTGTGCGGGTACTGGTAATACAGGCCCAGCTGCACCATCAGCTGGAACTTATCATAGTTCATGTTTTGAACAAACAGCTTCTTTTGCCGTACCGGATCTTCTGCCGCCATATCGACGATGAACATATCTTCCAGCCCGTCGTTGTTCAGGTCGTTTACATCCATTCCCATCGAAGACAGCGAAAGGTGATGAAAATAGTCGGTCACTTTATTCGTGAAAGTACCGTTGCGGTTGTTGATGTACAGGTAGTCCGGTTTCCGGAAGTCGTGGGCTATATAAATATCGGGCCAGCCATCTCCGTTAAAATCAGCAATGGCAGCGCTGAGTCCGAAAGCATAGGTGGAGATACCGGCCTTTTTACTTACATCATAAAAATGGCCGTTGCGGTTCTCGTACAGGCGGTGGCTTACATAGGTGCGGGTGGTATCGTCGATCACCGTCAGCTTGCCATTGATCATCTGTGCATCGACCACCATGGTCGAGTTGAAATTATCAGGATGATTGACCAGCAGCACATCCAGGTCGCCGTCTTTGTCGTAGTCAAAAAAATATGTTTGCGTGGTATGGCTTGCATCGTCAAGCCCCAGTTCTTTGGCTTTGTCGGTAAAGGTGAGGTTCTTGTTATTGAGGTAGACCATCTTTTTACGGTATTCCGGCCCGAACGGGCCCGACTTTGAAACCACGATATCAAGCCAGCCATCGTTATTGATGTCCACCATATTCACCCCGGTCTTGATGCCAAGACCGCCATTGGTACCGGAGATATCGGTAATGTCTTTGAACTGGAGGTTGCCGAGGTTTAGATAAAGCTTGTTATAGCCGGTGGTGGAAGAAAAATAAATATCATCAAGGCCATCGTTGTTGATATCGCCCACGGCCACACCGCCCCCGTTGTACAGGTATTCATAAGTATAAAAGAACAGTTTCTCATCCTCGTAGATCGTGTTGTTAAACTGAACCCCGGTATACGAAGAGGGCAATGCGGTAAAAAGTTTTTTATTACCTGTTACCTGTGCACTTGCGTGGCCGGCAAGCAGTGAACAGAGAAAAAAGGTGATGGAAAAAACTTTTAGCATACGGTTTATTTAGGAATACCTTCAGATTTAAAGCAATGACTGATCACATTCGCCCCGATCAGCCGGCCCTGTTTGATGCTGATCCTGGCTGTTTCAGGATAATGAATACCTCCGTAAACACGGCTCCAGCTGCTTTCCTCTGCCGCGGCAAGAAAAGAGGGGAAAGTGCGGGGTGCTATGCCAAACGGGATCTCTGTGTTATCGGTAAAGGAATATTTTTCGCCAAACAGGCTGGTCAGCACCGTGGCCGCTGCATTTGAAATCACCGCATGGCCGCTGGTAAATTCAGGAAAGGGAGGGGTTTGGATCAGCGGCGCCCATTTCGGATCGATGTAGCGGTTGATCACCGTAACGGGGCGTATCAGGTCGGTCAGGTATTTTTCATACCAGCAGCAGATAAAACCGTCGAACAGGGCAATGGCCGTAAGCGCATAGGCCTGCGAAGCTTTGGTAACAGGCGTATGTTTTTCCAGGCAGGCCTGCCGGGTGATCATGATCCAGTGCCCGCCCGGTGATATCTTATGAATAAAGTAATTAAAATGCCCCTCTTCCCGGGCAATGTTCGGATTGTCATCCCAATACCAGGCAATGGCAGTGCGGGTGCTGTCGAGTTTCTTACCAATGGTGTACACTTCCATCACGTTTTTATAGAACACGGCATTCTTCGACATACTGTACACAAGTTTCGTGGACGGGGAGAACTGGTCGGCTTTCTTTACCACCAGGGGGCGGATATTCTTCCAGTAGGGTTCCAATGCCTGTGCAAACTCTAAGGGAGTTGGCTTCCACCTGCCGGGCTTTTCGGAATACACATAACGCTGGTATCCCCTGGTTTCGGCATAATGGTCTTTTTTATACCAGGCAATGATGGCATCAGCCACTTCATTTCCGTAATGAACGGAAGAAGCCACCAGGGCGGTATCCATTACATTCCGCAAGGAATCAATAAAGGCATTGCGCCAGTCTGCCAGTTTGTATTCAGAACCCACCAGGCTCTGTCCCACCCGGGAAAAAGCCACACAGGCAGCAATGAAATGATCGGGTTTGTTGTTCTTGTCCGGAGTAGGTAAAGAAGATAGTTCATTCAGTTTACCAGCCAGGGAGGGAAGTGAGGGGTCATCGTACCGGATACATTCGTAAAAGGCAATATTGGGATAGGTATAGATCCGGCAGGCAACGGGAGGTGTAAAGACATCGTCCATTACCGTGTTGATGAGCAACTGGTTGAGTTCATGAAGCGTTTGCTCTTTCTTTTGTGCAAAAGGAGATCCTGCACAGGAAATGACAATCAGGGCTGTCAGAAACAGCCTGTTATTACAGACAGCAATTTTTCTCATGCGAATGCTCAGTTAGATAAAATAAATTTACAATAAAATAAACGGAAGTAAGAGGACAGGAGGCAAAAAGAAAGCCCATACGAGAAATTACCCTGTTTATTACATTAATTCAATACTATGCGCCGGTATTTCCTAATTGCAGCCTGCTTTTTGTCGCTACAGGCGGCTGCCCAGCACTGTCCGTGGGATTGCAGTGGCATGATCATGCTGAAGACAGACCTTTCCCCGGAAGAATTTACAAAACTGAGCCCTGTACTGGTGGACGGCAACAAACA
Source organism: Chitinophagaceae bacterium (assembly GCA_046329665.1). GTDB lineage: Bacteria > Bacteroidota > Bacteroidia > Chitinophagales > Chitinophagaceae > JJ008. Next base: position 16,484 of record JAXLUG010000001.1, read on the forward strand.
ACTGATCATTGATACCGTTTACGGTACAGGACTGGATACCCATGACACCTGCAGGTTTTATTTCTACGATGACTTTGTACGATACAGGACATCCAAAATAAAACTTCATCACTGGTACGGCTATGATACGGTGTACTATTTTGCAAAAGACCATTACCTGGTGCGTTATAATTATTGCCGGTACAACCGTGGTGACACCTCTTTATTCATCCAATACAACGATCCGCAAACAGGAATGAAAAAAATCCTGGAAGTGCCTTCCGGGAAAAGGATACATCTTCATAATTATTACCGGCAGATCTACCAGCGCCTTACACTGGACAAGATCCCCGCCATTCAGGAACTCATTCTGACCGTGCCCCGGAAAGAATGGGGCTTTCCGGATAAATAGGCCTAAAGCTCTATTTTTGCCGCTTCGCATCAGTAAGATGCTGTACCGATGATAAGCTTTTTCAAAAGGGCCATATTCTCTGCCGTATTAGTCACCACCGGTTTGCCTGCTGTTGCCCAGGATACAAGAACACAGTATCCCCCCGGGCTGAAGAATGCTTACTTCGGCGTGAACATCGGGTATATTAATTATCCTTTCTCGGCCGCCCAGCTCGAACCCGGATTTTCGGTGGAGGCAGTATCTGTACCCCATACAGCCGTAAGAATCGTGTTGTACGGCTGCCAGATCAATAAATACCTTTCGGCACGGATCACTTACATGCGGCCGGTAAACTGGGTATTGTATAAAAACATTAATGGTGATAAGGAGCAGCATTCAGTCTGGATGAATATTGCGGGCCTTACCCTGCAGGGCCAGCTGCCGGTGGGCCGGAAGTTTTCTCTGTCGGCAGAAGCAGGACTGGGCGTCATCACCCGGAACGGTTTTGAGAAGAATAATGTGCCGGTAGTGAAGAATGCCAATTATGGTACAGGTTTGTTCGGGGGCGGCATACAATATCATCTGAATAAGAAATGGGACCTGCAGGTAGGCATGGCCTGGTCACCTGAAAATAAAACGGCCAGGCAGCCTCACACCTTGTTCATCGGCGGCGGATTCCATTATCATCTTACGCCACTGCCTGCAGAAACCGTGGAGCGCAATGCAAAAAGCGGTTATCACTTTCCAAAGGAATTCATCTTTGCAGGCTATACCACGAATGCACTCGGGTATGGCGTAAACACAGCCGTTTCCAAAGGGCCCGTACCGGTGTTCTGGGGCGGTGATACAAGGGTGAAACAAGGCTTTTCTTTAAGTTACCAGCGAAATATTTTTCATGCCCGAAAAGTATTTGCGATGGACTGGGCCGTGCATACAGGCCTCTGGAAAAGCAGGAAGCTGCAGGAGAATATTTTCACGGTATCGCTGAACCCGGTATTACGGTTTAATTTTTTTCGCAGCAGGTCAGCAGACCTGTTTTTTGAATACTCGGTGGCAGGGCCCACTTTTATTACCAGGACCCGGGTGGATGACATAGGCCTGGGCCGGCGGTTTACTTTTCATGATTTTATGGGCATCGGTGCCTTCGCCGGTGCCGGGAGGAAATTATATGCCGGGATACGTATTGCGCACTATTCCAATGGAAACTTATTCCCTGAAAATGACGGCGTAATGATCCCGCTCACCTTCAATCTTGGATATATCCTGAAATAGGGTGTTGCACTGTTGGGGATTTTCTTTACCTTTTTCTCTTTATCCACCAAACAAAACCAACAATGAAAAAGCTGACTGCTGTTGCAGCAATGGCTATTCTGATAGCCGCTGCGATAACTGTTGTTTCCTGCAAGGGAAAGAAAACAGGTACCGGTACTTCCGCTTCCAAAGAAGATTCATTAACAAACCTGATTGCCCGCGGGGAATACCTCGCCAATCATGTATCACTTTGTATCGACTGCCACAGCACCCGGGATACGGGGAAATTCTCGATGCCGGTTGTCCCCGGAACCGAAGGTGGTGGCGCTGCCTTTCCTTTTACCAGGGCTGAATTTGTACCGGGAGAAGTAACACCCCCCAATATCACCCCGGCCGGTTTAAAAGACTGGACGGATGATGATCTGATTAAAGCCATAACGAGGGGTATCAATAAAAAGGGGGATACCATCTTCCCCATCATGCCCTATCATTCATACAGCAGGATGGCCAAAAGCGATATCCTCGCCATCGTAGCCTATATCCGTTCCTTAAAGCCAATAGATCATACCGTGCCGGCCAGGAGGCTGGAGGTGCCGGTCAGTATGTTTGGCCCTGTGCCTGACGGGAACCTGGAGCATAACATACTGCCTGATCCGGCGGATAAAGTAAAGTACGGACAATACCTTGTGACAGCCGCGGCCTGTGCCGACTGTCATACACCGATGGGACCTCAGGGACCGGATTTTACAAGGATATTTTCCGGGGGAAATGTTTTTGATATACCCGGCCTGTTTAAAGTGGCGGTAGCCAACATCACTCCCGATTCCGCTACCGGTATCGGCACCTGGACCGAAGCGATGTTTGTCAGCAAGTTCAGGAACAATGCTTCTGATGCGACGCTGAAAACACATCCCGGAAAACAAAATACCATCATGCCCTGGAGTATGTACGGAAAAATGAAGGAGGATGACCTGAAAGCGGTCTATGCATTTCTGCGTACAGTGAAACCGCTCACCAATAAGGTGGAGAAATATCCGAAGTAGCTGTAAAAACGTTCATTCAACCCGCCATTCGCTTTACGGCGAATGGCATTTTTATTCGTCCTTAAAGCTGTCCCGGCTGAAAAGCCCCGGCTGTGCATGATCGCCTTCTTCAAAGTCATAGTGAACATAGTGTATGCCGGGAATTTCAGTAAGATTATAGACCGATTCAGCAAAGAACAGTTCCGGCCCGGTAGAGCCCATTTGCTGGGTGAGATAAGTGGCCTGCGGAATGGAGATGTACAAGGTGTCGCCGGATTGTTTTATATATTGTACCTGTACGTTCGGGTTTCGAAGATTGAGAAAACGGATCACGGCATCAACAGAAAGTGAATCCGGTCCGTCGGGTACGCTTTTATTCAGTTCGATCTTATCGGTAGAATCATTGAGAGTGGCTTCCCATGCCTGTACTGCAACTACCGTATCCGGTATGGTTTCGTCGGACCTGCCGGAATTATTACAGGCCATAAAAAAGGAAACAAGGGCTGTGAACAGGAAAAATTTCTTCATACAGCTTATTTGCAGGTGAAGTATAAAGTTACTGATATTATCCCGGGCATACCCGGTGAAAGACGAAACACGATGTTATAATTTCCGCCCTGCAGGAATGGCGGAAGAAAAATTTAACCGGCAGATCCTGACATGGCCTCTTCTTTTTTCCAGTACCTGTTGTCCATATAAAAGGTACCGAAGGGAAGAACCGAAGCCAGCAAAGCCCGCAGCAGCCAGTTAAGATCCTTCTTGTAATCAGTTTTTACTTCCCGGGCCAGGATGATAAAGGCAATGAATAATATCCCATGCAGCCCCCCGCAAAGGGTAACAGCCAGCGGAAGATGGGCCAGGTATTTAAGCGGCATGGCAATGAACAGCAGTACGATAAAGGATATGCCTTCGGCAATGGCTGCTTTTCTGAACCAGGAAAATGTTTTCTTCATATCAGGAGGTTAGTTGTTTTTTAAAACAGACACTGTTTGACGAACCGGTATATTTTCCATAGGGCGGTATGGACTGATACCCGCTCTTTTTATACATCGCAATCGCTTCGGGCTGGTTCTTTCCCGTTTCAAGTACACAGGCAGCTGCTCCCAGTTCTTTGGCCCACTCTTCCAGCCGCAACAGTATAGCTGAAGCGATGCCTTGTCCTCTTTTTGCCGGCACCACATACATTCTTTTTATCTCCATAACACCCTCCTCATAAGGCCTGACCGATCCGCAGCCAACAGGTATTTCATTTTCATACATCACGATCGCATACCGGAGGTAAGCAGTTTTGTTCAGGTCAGCATAGTACTGAAAGTTCCTGCCATCCCGGATGCGGAGCTCTTCATCAAGCAAGGCCACCAGTTGCTGAAAGTCTTCGTTGCCGGAATCGGTATGCTTAATAATGCAGGTTGTTTGCAATGGCCGGGAATTAATCAGAAATTTTTCGGTTACACATCAATACGGTACGGGTACAGGTTCGTTGACCGGATCGGCGTTTAATAATCGATCACCTGCTCCTCGATCGCTGCCGGAATCTCCCTCCATTCGTACTGCTGGTTGCGGAGCTGTGGTTCAAAACCGGCTTCCCGGATGGCCTGCTGGATCGTTTTATAAGTAAAACGGTGCGGCGCCCCGGCTGCACTGACCACATTCTCTTCGATCATGATGGAACCAAAATCATTGGCGCCGGCATGGAGACAGATGGAGGCCGTTTCTTTTCCCACCGTCAGCCAGCTGGCCTGTATGTTCTTAATATTCGGCAGCATGATGCGGCTTAAGGCGATCATCCGGATATACTCTTCCGGTGTGGTAAGGTTATGGACTCCCCGGATCTTTGCCAGCAGGGTATCCACATCCTGGAAGGTCCAGGGTATAAACGCAAGGAACCCCTTCGCATCAGCCGGTTTACGGCTTTGTACCTCTCTTATTTTTACCAGGTGTTCAAAGCGTTCTTCGATCGTTTCCACATGGCCAAACATCATGGTGGCAGAAGTGGTGATGTGCAGCTTATGGGCTTCATGCATGATATCAAGCCATTCCTGTGCGCCGCATTTGCCTTTGCTGATCAGCCTTCTTACCCGGTCGATCAGGATCTCTGCACCGGCGCCCGGTAATGAATCCATGCCGGCTTCTTTTAAGGCCATCAGCACTTCCCGGTGAGTACTTTTTTCCAGTTTGGTGATATGCGCCACTTCAGGGGGGCCCAGTGCATGGAGTTTGATCGCGGGGTACTCGGCTTTTATCGCTCTGAAAGTATCTGTATAGAATTGCAGGCCAAGATCAGGATGGTGGCCGCCCTGCAGCAGCAACTGGTCGCCGCCGTATTTTAATGTCTCCTCGATCTTTTTCCGGTAAGCAGGCATATCCGTGATATACGCTTCCGCATGACCGGGTATACGGTAGAAATTGCAGAATTTGCAATTAGCGATACATACATTGGTAGTATTTACATTCCGGTCGATCTGCCAGGTGACTTTTCCATGGGGTACCTGCTTTTTGCGAAGTTCATCGGCAATGAACATCAGGTCGGCAAGGGGGGCCTGGTGGTAGAGGTACACCCCTTCTTCTACAGTAAGAGACCCCAGCGACGAGGCCTTGTCATAAAGTTGCTGTAACTGCATGGCGCAAAGGTACATTTCAGCCAATAAACAGGCTGAACGGGCTTATGGTTGGCTGAAGTAAAAAAAATATTATATAAACGGAGGGGGCCGCTGCATCATTTTATGACTGAATTTTGTCATACAACGGTGAAAGCGCCACGCTACCAGAAAAGATTGTGCAGGATGGTCAGCGCCCTTGCTCTGTGCCTGACCAGTATCACGCATCTTGCCGCCACAGCCCAGGAAGAGTTCATTGAACCCCCCTCCAGGCTGCTGACCAAGGTTCCTTTTATTCAGCTGACCGGCGGGATCATTATCATGCAGGCCAAACTGGATAATTTTCCCGACACCCTGAATTTTGTGCTGGATACAGGCAGCAGTGGTATTTCCCTCGACTCCAATACAGCCGAATACCTGGGCCTGAAACCCGAGCCCACCAATAAAACGATCCGGGGTATTGCCGGTATCAAGAATGTAAGCTTCCTGTATAACCGCAAACTCCATTTACCCGGTCTTACCATCGACAGCCTGAACTTTCATATCAACGACTACTCCATTCTCACTGCCGTGTACGGCGAACAGATAGATGGTATTATCGGTTATGCCGTACTAAGCCGGTACATCCTGAAACTGGATTATGATGAAGTGACCATCGGTTTCTGGACAAGGGGCACCACCCGCTATCCCCGCGGCGGCTATGTATTAAGGCCGGCCATCTCCCAGCTGGTAACGCAGCCCCTGCGGGTGAAAGATGCCAGGACCATCAACTCCCGCTTCCTCTTCGATCTTGGTGCCGGTTTGTGTATGCTGTATTCAAAGGACTTTGATGAGGACAGCAGCCTGATCGATAAAAAAAGAAAACGCTATATCAAACAGGGGGAAGGCCTGGGCGGCAAACTGGATATGGAGATGACGGTTATCAAAGAAGTAAAGATCGGCCCTTACCGATTCCGGTCTGTTCCCGTATTCATATTCGATGATGCCTATAATGTCACCTCCTACCCGGATATGGGCGGCCTGCTGGGAAACGATATCATGCGCCGGTTCAATGTCACCCTCAACTATCCCAAGGGAGAGATCTATATCATGCCGAACAAGCACTATAATGAACCCTTCGACTACTCCTACTCCGGCATGGAGCTGTACCTGGTGAACGGAAAGATCGTGGTGGGAGATGTGGCAAAAGGCTCGCCGGCAGAAACCGCCGGGCTGAAGGAAGGAGATGAAGTGGTCGCCATCAATAAGAATTTTTCCCAGAACCTCAACCAGTATAAAGTAGCCCTGCAGACACCCAATGAAAAAGTGAAGCTGATCTTGCGGCGGGGTGACAAGCTGTTTGACCTTGAATTCAAGGTGAAGAGTATCTTATAACATTCACGGCCCCCCGTTCCTGCTTTTTTTCAATACATTTACAGCCTTTCGGTCAGCATTTGCCCGGAAGAGCAACTTTATTTTATACCAAGTGTTTATTCTGTATGATACAGTTTGAAAGATTTACACTTCCTAATGGTTTGCGGGTGATCGTTCACCAGGATACGAGCACCCCCATGGCGGTGATGAATATTATGTATGATGTGGGGGCCAGGGATGAAGACCCTGCAAGAACCGGTTTTGCCCACTTGTTTGAACACCTGATGTTTGGCGGTTCTGTTCACATTCCGAATTATGATGAACCGCTGCAGATGGCCGGGGGTGAGAACAATGCCTACACCACCAACGATCTTACCAACTATTATATACAGCTGCCGGCAGAAAACCTCGAAACCGCTTTCTGGCTGGAAAGCGACCGCATGCTTTCCCTTGCCTTTGATGAAAAGAGCCTGGATGTGCAGCGAAAAGTGGTGTGTGAGGAGTTTAAAGAACATTACCTGACAAAACCTTACGGTGATGTATGGCATAAGCTGCGGGAACTGGCCTATAAAAAACACCCGTACCGGTGGATGACGATCGGGAAAGAACTCTCCCATATTGAAAACGCACAACTGCAGGATGTAAAGAACTTCTTTTTCAAATACTACCGCCCCGTAAATGCCGTACTGGTTGTGGCCGGTAACGTAACGACTGAGAAAGTAAAAGCACTGGCGGAGAAATGGTTTGGGGATATTCCTTCCGGCGAAAAATATAACCGGAACCTGCCGGCAGAACCGGAACAAACGGAAGAAAGAAGACTGGAGATCAAAGCCAGTGTGCCGCTGGATGCCTTGTATAAGTGCTGGCACATGGGCAGCCGGCTCGATAAGCGCTATTATATTACCGACCTGCTGACGGATATCCTGAGCGGGGGCGCTTCTTCCCGGCTGTACCAGAAACTGGTAAAGGAAAAGAAGCTGTTCAGTAATATTGAATGCCACCATCTCGGCAGTACCGATGCAGGGCTGGTGGTGGTGGAAGGCAAACTGGTGAAAGGCATTAAGATGGAAGATGCGGAAAAGGCCGTGGAAGAAGAACTGGATAAAATGAAAACCGTTCCGGTAACGGAAACGGAATTGCAGAAAGTAAAGAATAAGACAGAAAGCATGATCGCTTTTGAAGATATGAGTGTGATGAGCCGGGCCAACAGCCTTGCTTATTACGAAGTACTGGGCGATGCTTCCTGGATGAACGATGAACTGCAAAAGTATGCTGCCGTCACCACCGGGGATATTCTGAAGGAAAGCGGCATTATTTTCAGGAAAGAAAACTGCAGCACGATACATTATTTATCTGATAACTGATAAGCGGAAGGAAATATGTTAGACAGGAACCTGGCACCGGAAATTGTGGATGCCGTCAACTTTGACTTGAAACTGAAACAGGCCGGAAAATTTGTCCTTGACAACGGCGTGGAAGTATATACGGTAAATGCAGGTGCCGAGGAGGTACTCTCTTTTGAATGGACCTTTTATGCCGGCAACTGGTTTGAAGAGAAGAATATCGTGGCGGCCACCTCGAATTTTCTCCTGCGGAACGGTACCTCTGCAAAAACCGCCTTTCAGCTTAATGAGCATTTTGAATATTACGGTTCCTATCTCAACAGGGCCTGTTATAATGAAACGGCCAACATCACCCTGCACTGCCTCAATAAGCATGTGAACGAACTGTTACCGGTGGTAAGGGAGCTTATCACCGATTCAGTGATGCCGCAGGCGGAACTGGATATCTATAAACAAAACATGAAGCAGCGGCTGAAAGTGAACCTGAAGAAAAGTGATTTTGTGGCAGGCCGGCTGATCGATGCATACCTGTACGGTGAAAACCACCCCTATGGCAAATACACAAATGCCGGGGATTTTGATGCGCTGAACCGGGAAGAGTTGCTGGCGTTTTATGATAAGTATTACCGGAATGGAAAGCTTATCATTTTTGTGGCCGGCAAACTGCCGCCGGGTATCGACAAGATACTGAACCAGTATTTTGGCAACCTGGGCAATACGAATGTGCAGCTGCCGGCAATAGCCACTGCTCCTGCTGCTGAAAAGAAAAAAAGGGTGATCAATGATGAGAAGGGGGTACAGGGATCTGTACGGTTGGCCCGTCATTTTCCTAACCGCCATCATCCTGATTTCATCAAAGCAACCGTGCTTAACACACTGCTGGGTGGTTTTTTCGGATCAAGACTGATGAGCAATATCCGGGAAGACAAAGGGTACACTTACGGCATACACAGTTTTATACAAAACCATATTCATGATACGGCGTGGATGATCAGTACCGAGGCCGGTAAAGAGGTTTGCGAAGCCACGATTGAAGAAGTGTACAAGGAAATGAAACTGCTCCGGGAAGAGACGGTTGATGAAGAGGAACTGCTGCTGGTACGGAATTACCTGATGGGGAGCATCCTCGGAGACCTGGACGGTCCCTTCCAGATCATTGCCCGCTGGAAGAACCTGGTGCTGAACGGGCTGACGGAAGAATATTTTTACGACTCCCTTCATACCATCAAAACCATCTCTGCAGAAGAGATACAGTCACTGGCACAGAAATACCTGCGGCCCGAAGATTTTTATGAACTCGTGGTGATCTGACCAGGTCATCGTTTTATAAAGGTTTTCCGGTATACCTCACCACCCGAATCCTCTGTCAAAAGAATATACAGCCCGGGTGTCAGCCTGCTTATATTCAGCCTGTTTTTTCCGTCAGCAGACCGTATCAATATCCTGCCGGCCGCATCGGCTACCTGTACTTGCTTAAGCTGTACATTGCCCGGCAGGACAAGATTGATAAACCCGCCGGCAGGATTCGGGAAAAGGACCGGATCGTTACCGGCATTATTTTCTTTTACCAGTACAATATTTGAATATTCAAAACGGCCATCAAGGTCGGATTGTTTTATCCTGTAAAAGGTATTACCGTTGCCGGGAGCCGCATCGGCAAAGACATACGTATTCCTGTTGCTGCCGCCCAGCGCCGGCTGATCGGCAAGGCCGGTATAGTGCAGACCATCCTTGCTTCTTTCAACAGTGAACTTATCCGTATTCACTTCATTTTCCGTGATCCATTTCAGGAGGATGCTTCCATCAACTTGTTTTTTTCCTGAAAACGACACCCATTTTACCGGCAAGACGCCGGACCAGTTCATATTGCCAATCGAAAAACTCCTGTTTCCGGCTGTTGGATTGTTTACATTATTTGCATACGTAACACTTACACTGGATACAGCCCCCGTAATGCTTACATCTGAAAAGTCATCGGTTGTATTTCCCTGGGTTCCCCGGGCCGTGGCAGCAGTGGTGCCGCTGCCGGTAATGGTAGGACAGCTGCCGCCGCTTCCACCCGAGCAGGTAATGGTTATATTTTTAGAAGAACTAACTGTCGCCTGGTCTCCGCTGGAAGCATCGGTACCGTCAATATCATAGATCCGGAAAGAAAGACCGGATACAGCCGGGGAAAAGCTGAAGGTATATACAACAGATTCGCCCGGCGTAACGAAGGTGACGGATGAACGCAACGCACAGTTGACAGCGCAGTCGTTGGGTGTTCCCGCCGGGTCAGCAATGTATTTAACAGGGAACCCGGCCTGTATCCGGCTGGTATTGCCGGTAATACTCAGGGAAACCGTAGAAGCAGGGCTGCCGATAGAACCAAAATTTGCAGATAAAGAACCCGTGGTATAGGAAACAGCGTTCCAGTTCAGGTTCTGCGGGAAGGCATACAATACCGAGGAGGTAGCCGCCCAGGCCAGGAATAGCTTTAAGTGCATTGTCTTAGTTTTACGTAAGTAAAAATACTTAGTGATTCCGGAGTTCGCCAGCCAGCATACATTTATAATTATCAACATGTGTGGAATTCAGCCCATCACAATTGTTAGCTGCGGTTCGGTCCGTCACATCACCGTTCATTCATCTTAATTAGGTTTGCAGCATGCAATTCGACAAAAAGAGTTTATCCGACGATCAGCTAGTACATTTTTACCGGAGCATGCTCTGGCCCCGGATGATCGAGGAAAAAATGCTGGTGCTCTTACGCCAGGGAAAGATCTCCAAATGGTTCTCTGGTATTGGCCAGGAGGCCATTGCGGTGGGTGCCACGCTTGCCATGCAGGAAGATGAGTGGATCATGCCCCTGCACCGCAACCTGGGTGTGTTCACCACCCGTAATATGCCGCTCAGCAGGCTGTTCATGCAGTGGCAGGGCGCACAGGAGGGATACAGTAACGGCCGGGAGAGAAGTTTTCATTTTGGCAACCGGGAACATCATATCTGCGGAATGATATCGCACCTGGGCCCGCAGCTGGCGATCGCCGACGGGGTGGCACTGGCCTATAAACTCCGCAAGGAGAACAAAGCCTCCCTTGCTTTTACCGGTGAAGGCGGAACCAGCGAAGGGGATTTTCATGAAGCCTTGAATGTGGCCGCCGTCTGGGACCTGCCGGTTATTTTTATTATCGAGAATAACGGTTACGGGCTCAGTACACCCGTAAGCGAACAATTCCGCTGCATCAGCCTCGTGGATAAAGCCAAAGGCTATGGTATGGAAGGGGTGCAGATAGATGGCAATAACCTGCTCGCTGTGTATGATACCATAAAAGGCGTACGGGAATATTGCATCAAACACCAGAAACCCTACCTCGTTGAATGCCTGACCTTCCGCATGCGGGGACATGAGGAGGCAAGCGGAACGAAATATGTTCCGCAGGACCTTTTCCGCCTGTGGGAACAAAAAGACCCGATAAAAAACTACGAACAGTACCTGGCTGAAACAGGTGTGCTGGATGAAACGAAGATCACCGCCATCAGGAATGAATTCAGGGACAAAATAGAGAGCGAACTGGCGGCCGGGTTTGCCACAAAGCCGGTGGTGGCAGATACCGAGAAAGAACTGGAAGAGGTGTATGCTTCACCCGTAAGGACACAGGGCACTGCCGTAACAGTCATTGATAACAGCGGACCCCATTACCAGCCATCCTCCGCTGCTCCTGATAAAAGAATGATCGATGCGATCAGTGAAGGATTAAAGCAATCCATGCACCGGCACCCGGAACTCATCCTTATGGGGCAGGATATTGCAGAGTATGGCGGCGCATTTAAGATCACGGAAGGGTTTGTACAGGAGTTCGGCAAAGAAAGGGTTCGAAACACACCGTTATGTGAAAGTGCCATTGTCGGAACTGCACTGGGTTTGTCGCTGGAGGGTTTTAAGAGCATGATGGAAATGCAGTTTGCAGACTTTGTTTCCGTGGGCTTTAACCAGATCGTGAATAACCTCGCCAAGATACATTACCGCTGGGGTCAGCATGCCGGTGTGGTGATCCGCATGCCAACAGGCGCCGGTGTGGGGGCAGGGCCTTTTCACTCACAAAGCAATGAAGCCTGGTTCACGAAAGTTCCCGGCCTGAAAGTAGTTTACCCTTCCACCCCAATGGATGCAAAAGGGCTGCTCATTGCCGCTATCAACGATCCGAACCCGGTCATGTACTTTGAGCATAAGGCCTTGTACCGGAGTGTAAGCGGCCCGGTGCCGGAAGAATATTACGAAACAGAGATCGGCAAGGCCAGGCATGTTAGACAGGGAGATGATCTTTCCATCATTACATACGGCAGTGGTGTGCACTGGGCAGAAGACTATGCGGCAGCACACCCGGAAATATCCGTTGACATCCTTGACCTGCGAACCCTGGCCCCGCTTGATTATATCGCCATCCGCAGTGCCGTGCAGCGTACCGGCCGGGTGCTGCTGTTGCATGAAGACACCCTGACGGGGGGTATCGGCGGAGAGATAGCCGCCTGGATCGGTGAATATTGTTTCAGCCTGCTGGATGCGCCGGTCATGAGATGTGCATCACTGGATACACCTGTACCCTTCAGTATAGAGCTGGAAAGGAATTTCCTTGCAAAAGCGAGACTGGATGAAAAAATCCAGGAGTTACTCCAATATTGAAATAACAGAGGGCGGTTTCTTCCGGACAAGTAAAGGGGGAGTTACCACGGCTTTCATTTTTAAATGCGATAACTTGGTTCCTGTAAAAATGTAATATGGAGCGAGGCTGGGACCCTGAAGTAAAAAAATTCCTCAAGAAGATCATCACTTCTCTTTCCCTGGGTTTATTGTGGCTGATGGCCGGGGTAACGGGCGGAATTTATTTTGAACTCGCCTATAAAGGCGGCGCCGGCAGCATCGTTTTCTTCCTGGTAATGGCCACCACGCTTTTCCTGCTGGTCCGGTTTTTATACCGTATGTGGAAGAACGAGCTGCGATCCTGAAAATACCGGCCAGCGGGTAGCGGTGAGACCGCTGTATATACTATCTTGATGCAGCAATGACCTTAAAGCATTTCAGTAAACGAGTAGTAATAGCCGGCACGCTTCTGATCTGGTGTGTCAAATACCTCATCAGGCCGTATTACACGTTTTCACACCACGTCTCTTTTATTTTCGGAATCGCCCCCAATTTCCTTGGCTCCTTTCTGATCCCCTTTGGTGCCTGCTGGTTTTTCCAGGGAAGGGATAACAGGCTGGCCCGTTATTTCCAGGTGCGAACAGCGCAGGAAGTGCGAAACGTATGTATACTTGGCTTTGTACTCCTGGTGATCAATGAATACCTGCAGAAGATACGGGTCTTCGGCAGGACATTCGATTACTTCGATATTATCTTTTCGGTTTTCGGGCTTATCCTCGCCTGTTTCGTATTCAGCCGCAAGCTGGAAAAGCAATATTCATTTACCGCTTAGCTGCTGTGGTCGGTAATGATCACCCACTGGCCGTTGATTTTTTCAAACAGCAAATTAAAATGGCCGCTGATATCACCGATACTTCGTTTGAGATACCATTTTCCCACCACGAAATAATATTTGCCGGAGAGTTTTTTCAGTCTGATCAGGGTAAACGTCAGTTTTCCCATGGCGGCTGTATCGGGATACCCTTTTTTATAGTTCTGCAGCGTATTGTTGTACCCGTAGGTGACCCCGCTCTTACCCACAAACATGAGTGAATCGCTTTCCCAGTATCCTTTCATAAAAGCGTCTATATCCCCCCGGTTCCAGGCTTCCGACTGGCGGCTCATCAGCTCCCGGATAGCCGTTTCATCCTTTGATTGTGCCTGCAGGCAGGAGGCGATGCACAGGAGGGCGGCAGCAAATAAAACTTTCATCGGCTTATTTTTTTGGAAGATAAGAAAAAGAAGGAAGGCGATCAGTGGTTACAATCATCGCTGTGCGCATGGTTGTGCACCCGGCACGATTTATAATTGATGAAGTGAGCTGTTACAATGAGCAGTACGGCAGGAATAAGGAGCCAGTACTCGTAGTCGGGCAGGAATTGTTTTGAAATAAGGAAGACGAATCCGCTTAAAAAAAGGAACAGGGGCAGCAGGCGGTGATGATGCCTTTTGTACCCATGCCATAAAGAATAAACACCAATGGCAAGGGCCAGGACGATCATACCCATTTCAAAAAGAACATTATGAATGATATTGATCCCGAAAAGCGGAAGGGTGCTTAAGAAAAGCGGCAACAAGGCACAGTGGATAGCACAGGCCAGTGAGGCCCCGATCCCTAAAGCGTCCCAGTTGATATGCCGTTTCATCAGGAGGGCAAAGATAAATAAAAGCAACAATGTTGCAAAATCAAAGAGCTACAATCTTTACCTTTGCTGGAATTTATCAGGAATGATGTCCAAAAAAGGCTGGCTCTATATCGGGTTCTTTACTGCGCTGGTAGTGATATTTTATTTTGCACTGGTAAAACTCATCCCCGGGTTTACAAAAGGGAAACCCACCATTGTAAGTACTGTCCGGCCATTCTCCTTCAACAACCAGGATGGAGTACCTGTAACGAACAAGGATGTTGACGGAAAAGTCTATGTCGCCGAATATTTTTTTACCACCTGCAGGGGTATCTGCCCGAAGATGAATAACAATATGAGGATCGTGTATGATGCCCTGAAAGATGAAAAAGATTTCCTGATCCTTTCCCATACCTGCGATCCGGATCATGATTCGGTTCCAAGAATGAAGCATTATGCCGATTCAATGAAAGTGGACACCCGGAAGTGGATATTCCTGACCGGCCGCAAGGACAGCCTGTACACAATGGCCAGAACCAGCTATACCATCGATGACCCTCAAAATAACCTGAAAAGTATAGACGATGACTTTCTGCACACCCAGTTCTGGGCCCTGGTTGACAAGGGCGGGAATGTCCGCTATATCTTCGACGGGCTGAAAGAAAGCGAGGTAAAGCAACTGATCGGCAAGGCAAGAAAACTGCTGCAAGAGGAACCGGAAAATAACTGACCTGCTAACCAGATAAATCTGAAAATGGAAAAATCGTCAGCCACAGAACAGGCCATTGCACAAACACTGAAGAACAATAAACTCAGTATAACGGAA
The DNA here is from genome assembly GCA_046329665.1 of Chitinophagaceae bacterium. Classification (GTDB taxonomy): domain Bacteria; phylum Bacteroidota; class Bacteroidia; order Chitinophagales; family Chitinophagaceae; genus JJ008. The sequence goes on from JAXLUG010000001.1 coordinate 31,531, forward strand.
AGCCGCCGGAAGATCCTTCAGCTCTTCCTGGAGCAAACCGGTGCGCTGGCTCACGGCGATATTGAAAAAAAGGCCGGTGAAAAATTCGACCGGGTAACGATCTACCGTACCCTGCAGACCTTTGTGGAAAAAGGAATTATTCATACGATCCCTTCAGCAGATAATGCAGTGAAATATGCACTTTGTAAAGACCAGTGCTCAGAAGGGCATCATCACGATCACCATATCCATTTCATTTGCACAAAATGTCAAAACACATATTGCCTCGATGATGTGGTAACACCTGAAATAAAACTCCCCAAGGGCTATACTCCCGCCCATGTGGAAGTGGTGGTGGAAGGAACCTGTAAAGATTGCCGGTAAACTCCGGGCAGCTACCCCCGCCGAAACAGGAACAAAGCCCTGGTAAAAAACAAAGCCCCGGTGTAGAAACATCGGGACTTTTTGGTTAAGGCTCTGATTAGTAGCTATTTTCTGCAGGGAGTACACCCTGCGGTAATTATATCAGGTATTTTTCGATGATTTCTGTTTGCTCAAATGCTCAACTCAAAATTCACCCCTGCCTATCAATCCTCCAAATTTGGGGCATACCACTTTTAGGGTATTTTTTAGCTGACGGCCTCCATTTCCTTCTTTACAAACAGCATCAGGTCCCGGATATTTTCCGGGGAGAAATCAAACTTCAGGCCTGCGGTGCGAAATAGCTCGGGCAGGGTCCTCATGCCGCCGAGGCGTAAGGCAGAAATATAATGGCTGATGGCCGTTTCGGGGTCCTTTTTATACTGTTGCCACAAACCGATGGCACCCAGTTGGGCAATTCCATATTCGATGTAGTAAAACGGTACTTCAAACAGGTGAAGCTGCCGCTGCCAGCCAAACCGGCGGTAGGCTTCCAGCCCGGTAAAATCGATGACGGGGGAGGAAAACTCTTCGAGGATCCGCATCCAATTGGCGGCCCGCTCTTCTTCCGTATGTTCAGGATGCTCGTATACCCAGTGCTGGAACTTATCAATGGTGGCGATCCAGGGAAAAATAGTGATCACTCTTTCGAGTTGCTGTTCCCTGGCCCGCTTTAATTCTCCGGTATCAGCAAAGAAGACATCCCACTGGTCCATGCTGAAAAGCTCCATGGCCATACTGGCTACTTCAGCGATCTCGGTCGGGTATTCCTTAAACCCGGTAAGCTCCAGTCCATGTGCCAGGAAGGAATGAACCGCATGTCCGCCCTCATGTACCATTGTGGTTACATCGTCCAGCGTACCGGCAGCATTCATAAAAATAAAAGGGGCGCCGCTTTCCGCCAACGGACAGTTATAACCTCCGGGAGCCTTGCCCTTCCGGCTTTCCAGGTCCAGGTGCCCCATACTTTTCATGCGGCTGATGCAGTCGCCAAAAAATGGTTTCAGCCTGGTAAAGCAGTCAATAGTTTTCCGGGTGAGTTCTTCGCTGTTTTGAAAGGGGCGTAATGGCTGTGTGCCGGCCGGTTCCGCTTCTACATCCCAGGGCCTTAACACATCAAGGCCCAGCTTTTTTCGTTTGCTTTCATAAAGCTGGTTTACCAGCGGCATCACATGGAGCTTTACGGCTTCATGAAACTGGTAGCAATCCTCTTTGGTGTAATCAAAACGTCCCAGCTCGGCAAAACGGAAGTCACGGAAGTTGGCAAACCCTGCATTCAGTGCCACCTGGTGCCTTTTTTTCAATAAAGAAGTGAAAAGCGCATTCAGTTCTTCTTTATCCTGCAGCCTTCTTTCATTTATTTTCCTGTATACGGATTCACGAAGGTTGCGGTCCGGGTCTTCCAGGAATTTGGCAGCCTGCTGCAAAGTATATTCCTGGTCATGTACCACTACCGTCATTTTACCGGAGATCACCCCGAACTGCTGCTGCATTACATTCAGTTCTGCATTCAGGGGGATGTTGGTTTCACGAAAGAGATCGATATTCTTCCTGATGTTGCGGAGATAGGTGAAATATTTTTCCTGGTTAAGTTCTTTGGTAAACGGACAATCCACCAGTTTACGGTTCAGCCGGTCGGTATAAGGCTGAATCCGGGGCTGTATCTCCATCATGAAATAGGTAAAAGCCTGCTCCAGTTCCTTGTTTTCCGTATCACAGGTCATTCTTATCTGGCGCCAGCAGGCATCTTCGCTGATGGCGGCTTCCAGTTCGCTGGCATCTTTCAGCCATTGCTCCAGGTCGCTGATGGAATGGATGGCCCTTCCTTCCAGTTCTTTGAAAAAAGGTTCAAGCCCTTCCCAGTTGCTGACGGTAAAGTCGGCAGGCAGGTAATGCCGGGGCAGTTTTTTAATATCAGCGCTGTACGTCATGAAAGGATAAAATAAAAAGGTGAAACAGGATCCGGTGCCGGCCGGCACTTATCCCGACAGGAGACCGGTGGTCAGGCTTTCTTTTTACGGGTGGGTTTCTTTGCCGCTTCCGGTTCTTCTGCTGGTTCTTCCTTCTTTTTAGCGGTTGCTTTTTTAGCAGGCTTTGCCGCCACCGTTTGTTCAGCAGGCGCTTCTTCAGCCGTCACTTCTTCTTCTGCCGGTTCCTCGCTCAGTTTTATTTCGATGTTATTCTTTTTCAGGATATCGAACCACTTCACCATTTTCTTCATGTCGCTGGAATAAACCCTTTCAAAATCCATATCCGGGTATACCTTTTCAAAATATTTCTTAACGGCGGCGGCATCCTTTTCATCCGGCAGCTTACCGCCGCTCTTGTCCATGGCAGTGAACACCTCCACCAGGTTCACATTATCCCTGATGGTATAGATCTCGATGCTTTCAAGGTGGGAGAAGTTATGGATGCGGCTGGACACAAACCGGGTGGTCTTATCGTCCACAGAACGTACGATGGCGCCGTCTGTCTTGCTGTTGATCAGTTCAAAAAGTCCGGGAAGGCCGCTTACGGCCACTAGTTTACTGTATTCCATAAAGTAATAATTAAGTCGGGGCTGCAAGATACTTGAGTTCGGCCAAAAGGCCTCTCAAAAAAAACAGGCATACCACGAACGGTTTTCCGCCTATTTCCGTCCTATTACCCGCAATCTGCATTTTTTTAAAAAAAATCAATACATGAAAAAGGTATTTTTAGCTGCCATGGCAACTTTTGCGGTTGTCCTGGCTGTTTCAGCCCAACCGGGTGGCGGGGGCAACTTCCAGCGTCGTACCCCGGAAGAAAGAGCTGCCGTGATCCATCAAAAACTCGACAGTGCATTTAAACTGCCTGCCGCTGATCTTGCTAAGATCGATACGGCAATAACAGCCCTTTACAAAGCACAGGATGCAAAAAGGCAGGAACTTATGGCAAACGGGATGCCCGACAGGGAAACCTTTATGGCCGAGATGAAAAAGTTCAGCGATGCGCAGGATGAGATACTCAAGGCAATGCTGACCAAAGAGCAGTATGATATCTGGAAAGAAAAGATACAGCCCGCTATGCGTCCTCAGCGGGGCCCCGGCGGCGGAGGCCCTCCTTCCGGTGGCGGCGGCAATAAATAAATCAATCTATCTTATCCCCCCTCGCGGGGGATTTTTTTTGCCCTGCTGACAGGCAAGGTTTGTTTTTGATAAACGGGGGAAACTATGTCCGGGAGCCTGTATTAATTGATAAATGAAGGAGCAATTGCGGCTGCAGCCCTGTCTTGGGGTAAACAAAATATGCGTAAACTGTTACTCCCTGCTGTTTTATTCTTTCACACCACCCTTTCCGCCCAATTGCCCTGCTCAAAACCGGAAAACCGCCGTTTTGATTTCTGGGTCGGGGAATGGGATGTATATGGAAAGAACGGTAAGAAAGCCGGTGACAGTAAGATCAGTGTCATTCTCGATAGTTGTGTGATCCTGGAAGAATGGACCAGCACCGGGGCGGTACAGGGACTTATTTACAAAGGCAAAAGTTTTAACTCCTACAATACAGCCACAAAACAATGGCAGCAAACCTGGACAGATAACACCGGAAACACAACTGAATTCCTGCGGGGAGAGGCCGGTCAGGACGAGATCGTTTATTATGCGGATAAAGTAACGGGACCCAAAGGAGAGAACTTCATGCGCCGGCTTACTTTTACCAAACTGGATACAGATAAAGTGCGGCAGCATGGTGAGCGAAGTGATGATGGGGGAAAAACCTGGACCACCGAATATGACCTGGAATACCGGCGGAAAAAATAAAGTGCTGCACATTTTCGAAAACCGCTGTGTTCGTTTTCAGGTATTTGGCAGCGCTTTTTAGCCGGCAAAGCAGGCGGAATCGGTTTAAATGCAAAAATCACCGGATGAACGGTGTTGTGCAATGAGGCTGATTCCTGACCTTTAAGGAAACCAAACCGCCGCAATATGTTGAAATTCCCGGCAACCCTTATTGCCTTCTCCCTTGCCCTGCCAGTTTTTGCCCAGCTCGACCTGCCACCCAGCGGTGGTAACCCAAGAGCGTTGATCAGCGAAGAAGTCGGGATTACCGCTATCACTATTAAATATTCCCGGCCGGATGTAAATAAAAGAGAAGGAAAGATATGGGGAGACGGTAACCTTGTTACCTACGGGTTCAGCACCACCAGCTACATTACCAACCAGAACACTTCTCCCTGGCGTGCCGGGGCCAATGAAAATACAACGATCACCTTTGAGCATGATGTAAAAGTGGAAGGACAGCCGCTGAAGGCAGGCACCTACGGACTGTTCATGGCGATGGGGGCCGATAATGTTACGGTCATTTTCTCCAGCCAGTCTGATGCCTGGGGAAGCTTTTATTACGATGCAAAATATGATGCCCTTCGGGTAACTGTAAAACCGGTGGCCCTGGATAAAAGTGTGGAATGGCTGAAGTACGAATTCATAGAACACAAGGAAAAAAGCTGCACCATCGCCCTGATGTGGGAAAAACTGATGGTACCCTTCCGGGTTGAAGTGGATGTAGATAATATCGTACTGAACCGGATCCGGGAAGAACTGACAAGCAGGAAAGGATTTAATCCATCGCTGATCCTGCAGGCCACACAGTATTGTTTTACAAAAAACATTAACCTGGAGGAAGCCCTGCAATGGAGTAAAAGGGCGATCGATGGCCCGGGTGGTCAGCGCACCTTCGTTACACTGCGGAACCTGGCTGCGGCCTATGAAAAGCTGAACCGTACGGCCGAAGCCGACAGTGTAATGACCGAAGCCCTGCAGATTGCCACGGCAAACCAGTATGTAACATATGGCCGGCAGCTGATCGGGCAGAAAAGACCTGATAAGGCCCTTGAAGTATTAAAAGCAAATGAAAAAAGATACGGGGATATATTTGGGGTGAACAACGGCCTGGTGAACGGGTATAGCGCCAAAGGAGACTTCAAAAATGCGATCAGGTATGCTGAAAAAGCAATGGCCCAGGCACCCAATGATGCCGCCCGTAAAACACTGGAGGGACAGATAGCCAAACTGAAAGAAGGAAAAGACATTAATTAATAGAAACACCAAAAAAAGCAGTATGAAAAATGCGATCAGCTGGTTTGAAATACCGGCAACAGACATTGACAGGGCGCAGAAATTTTATGAGGCTGTATTCCAGGTACAGCTCATCAACATGGACTTTGGTACCACTAAGATGAGGGCCTTTCCGCTGGATGACCCCATGAACGGAGTGGGCGGAACCCTAATTGATACCGGTGGTTTTCATAAGCCTTCTGCCACGGAGGGCCCGGTATTATACCTCAACGGCAACCCGGATGTACAACTCTTTCTCGACAGGGCAGAAGCGGCCGGCGGTAAGATAATGGTCCCCAAAACAAAGATCTCCGACGATTACGGGTACATGGGATTCTTCCTGGATTCGGAAGGGAACCGCATCGCCCTGCACAGCGTACCGGAAAAATATTTACAACCGTAAAACCACCTCACCATGATAGTATTGTATGTAATTCTCGGCATCATTGCTTTATTACTGGTTGCCGGGCTGCTTATCAGTAAAGATCTTAAAGCAACAAAGGAAGTAGTGATCAATAAACCGGCCGGCGAAGTGTTCAACTACATTAAATACCTGAAGAACCAGGATAATTTCAGCAAATGGGGTTCCCTGGATCCTGCCATGAAGAAATCCTATACCGGTACCGATGCCACCGTGGGATTTGTGAGTGCCTGGGAAGGAAACAAGAAAGTGGGCCAGGGTGAACAGGAGATCAAAGCCATACAGGAAGGGAGCCGTGTTGATTACGAGATACGGTTCATCAAACCTTTCCGGTCTGTGGCCAAATCAACCCTGACGACAGAAGCAAAGGATGCCGGCAGCACAAAAGTGACCTGGGGCTTTGAAGGTAAAATGAACTACCCGATGAATGTAATGAAGCTGTTCATGAACATGGAAAAATCCATCGGGAATGATTTTGCCACCGGGCTGAACAACCTGAAAACACTGCTGGAGAAATAAAATATGACCAGCTATAACTGGACAAGCTTTACAGTAAGGGTGCCGGTACAGGCTGCTGCAGAAAAACTCTACTGGTGCTGGGCGGTGCGGGAAGGAATGGAGCATTGGTTTCTCCGGCTGAGTGAATACCGGAAACCTGACGGCACAAGTAGGCGCCATGACGAACCGGCTCAAACGGGAGACAGCTATAAATGGTTGTGGCATGGCTGGCCGGATGAAACAATGGAAGCGGGAGAAATCCTTGAAGCAAACGGAAAGGACCGGTTTCGGTTCAGTTTCGGAAAGGCGGGTATTTGCACGGTTACCATCAAAGAAGAAAACGGGCAACATATTGTTGAACTTGTTCAGGATAATATTCCGGATGATGAACAGGGAAAACACTACTGGCACCTGGGCTGCAAAACAGGCTGGACGTTTTACCTGGCCAACCTGAAATCATTGCTGGAAGGAGGAATTGATTTACGAAATAAAGACGAAAGCCTGAAGAATGTAATCAATTCTTAAGACAGGGTGCAAGGGCTATAAACACTAAACCGGATACCATGGCCTATAACGAAAAACTGGCGGCTATGACCAGGGAGCTCATCGCTCTTACCGAACAGAAAGTAGAAGAGAAAGCCATGTTCGGTGGTCTTTGTTTTATGGTGAATGGTAAAATGGCCCTGGGCGTGGAGAAGGAACGATTAATGGTAAGGCTAGATCCGGCGAAGTACGAAGAGGTCCTGGAAAAGGATGGATGCAAACCGATGGATTTTACAGGAAAAGTAATGAAAGGGTTTGTATTTGTGGATACGGCTGTACTGAATACCAGGAAGAAACTGGAGTATTGGGTAAAACTGGCGATGGAGTTTAATAAGATCGCCAAAGCAGGCAGGAAAAAACCGGCGGCTAAAAAGAACAGTAAGAAAAAATGAATTTTGATATTGAAAAATCCTGCCAGGTCCTGGAAAGAACACCGGCGGTTCTTTCCTTGCTGCTCGCCGGCCTGGATGAGGATTGGGTAATGAACAACGAAGGACCGGAAACATTTTCTCCCTATGATGTGATCGGTCACCTGATCTATGGAGAGAAAACGGATTGGGTGGTCAGGGCAAAGATCATCCTGGCACACGGAACCGGAAAACCTTTTGAATCCTGGAACCGGTTTGCCCAGTTTGAAGAAAGTAAAGGAAAAACACTCCGGCAACTCCTTGAGGAATTTGAATGGCTGCGAAAAGAAAATCTCAACTGGCTTCGCTCACAACCTCTTCCGCCTGCTGATCTTGATAAGAAAGGCATCCACCCCGAACTGGGTGAAGTTACACTCAGAAATCTACTTTCCACCTGGGTGGTACATGACCTCACACATATTGCACAGGTAGCCCGGGTGATGGCCAGGCAGTATAAAAAAGAGATCGGCCCCTGGACGGAGTTTTTCCGTATCCTTAATTTCTAATCAGCAACAAACAACTCCGGGTTTTGCCGGCCACTGTTTCCTGCCTGCTGATCACAGGACGGCCTGATCATTACTTCGCTTACTAAGTGTAATCCCGTATTGTTTTTTCTGTGGGCTCTTTATCTTATTTTCATCAATCCAACCATTTAATAAACCATAAACCTTACTATCATGGCATCGAATGTTCCGCTTACGATCCAAACCGGGATCATGCAAAACTATGGCAGCAGAATAGTCTTCGGCTCAAACAATTTATCGATCAACTACTCCCTGCAAAATGTGTACTGGGCCGTTGTCATTGACCGGACCAACCTTAACGTGGTACAGAATTTTACATTTACCGATAACCAGGATGTGCCCTCCCAGCTCACTCCCTACCTTAACAACCCGCAGTACCTGATGATACTGACCACACAGAACCTGAGCTCCGCTAATTTACCAGCCGGCAGCCTGTACCAGATGCTGATGAATGAAGGCGCCGGTGCACAGTTACAACGGCTGGAGCAGATCTATGAATCACTCAGCTGCGGCACCTGGGGATGGATGGGTTATTCACTCGTATCGGTGCTGGATAACAGTGTGAGCTATGAATCCTCTGCATTTTATGATAATGCATTCGTCACTACCCTGCAACTGATACCCATCCAGGTAGGAACAGGTGTTCTTTATACACCAGCGACCATTTAACTATGCGCAGAACAGGCGTGACAGCAGATAAACCAACCGTGGTGGCGGTTGGTTTATTTATTCCGGGCAACAGCTTTACCCGTGTCTTTGAATCCTTATTTGATAAACTGTCAGCCAGCTTTACCATTCACTGGCTCGGCATCGCTTACAAGGGCGAAAAGAAGTCAGAAAAAAATTATACCCTTCATCCCTGCAATATAACGGGCGGCGACATGTACGGTGCCTATGGGGCGGCGGCACTGGCAACGGAATTTGCTGCCGCTGCCATACTGCTGATCAACGATTTTTACCTGCTGAAAAACTATGAACCCGCCTGGAAGCCGCTGAAAGAAAACGGCACCCGGCTGCTCGCTTATGTGCCGCTGGATGGTGAGATTACAGATATATCCATTGTACAGGACAGTTTTTTCCTCGATGAACTGGTCTTGTATAATCAATGGGCACTGGATGAAGTGACACATGCTGTTGAAAAATACCGCAACCGGGAGCCGGTAACAACCACACCCCGGCTCAGTTTTATTTATCACGGAGTGGACAGGAAAGCATTTCATCCCCTCGGGGATGACCGGGAGAAAAGTTTGCTGAAGCAAAAGCTTTTTCCTGCAGGGGAAGCGGCTGAAAGTATTTTTATCCTTAATGCGAACCGCTATAATGAACGAAAAGATTTGGCGACAACCCTGAAGGCCTTTGCAAAGGCTGTTCCTCTTTTTGAAAGGCCGGCGTATCTCTGTCTTCATACACCCAACCTGAAGCCCGGACAGGAAGAAGAGCTGGAGACGCTGATCACTGAGAGCGGGTGCCGGGAAAGAATATTCCTCAACCCGATGGGAAACGAATATGTGGATGACTGCAGGCTGGTGAAACTATTCCAGGCCTGTGCTATTGGTATCAATACCAGCCTCGGGGAAGGCTGGGGTATGATCAGCTTTGAACATGCGGCCTGCGGCGCAGCACAACTGGTACCGGGCCACACTGCCCAACCGGAATTATGGGAGGGTGCAGGCATCATCATCGGAAAGAAAAGGGCAGCAAAGCTGAGTACAAACCCTTTTCAAATGTACCAGGTGAATGAAGACGACGCTGCTGCCGGGCTGGTGAAACTGGTGAATGAAGAGAAATACCTGGCGGCTGTCTCAGCCCGTTGCTATGAACATGCCACCGGTAAAAGGTATAGCTGGGAGCAGGTGTCCGGAAGATGGAAAAAGATCCTTGGGTAAATTTGTAACTTGTCTGAAAAGACAGGTACATGAAGCTGAACCATCTTACTCCTTTATTGCGTACCCGCCGCCTCCAGGAAACCATTGACTGGTATGTTGGCGTGCTGGGGTTTACCTGTACTGCAAATGTGCCGGAATGGGGATTCGGCAGGGTACAGCTGGATGAAGCCGATATCATGCTGGCCACTCCGAATGAACATGAACCATTTGATCAACCCGCATTGACCGGGTCATTATACCTCAACACCACAGATGCGGCCGGCTGGTGGGAAAAACTGAAGGACAAGTGCAGGGTCTGCTACCCGTTAGAGACCTTTGACTATGGAATGAAGGAATTCGGTGTGTATGATATCAACGGGTACCTGCTGCAGTTTGGCCAGGTACTGGAAGAAGATGTTTCAGCAAAATAAAAACCGCCCCGGTGTGGCCAGGGCGGTTCACTGATCCTGCCGGCGATCCTATTTTTTACGGGTGTATTTAATATTCATTGTTTTGAACTCCTTGTTATCAGGAGTCATGACAAACATTTCCATTTCCTGGGTGTTGTCATCAATGATCCTGAATGTCTCTCTTATGTCGGTTTCCATTCTTGTCCCCGGATCGATCATCTTTCCCTTCAGGGTTATCGTTTTAGTGGCTTCATCCCAGGGGCCTTTCAGCATCATGATGCCGCTTCCCATGTTATCGATCCAGGTGCTGATAAATTCTTTCAGCTGGTTGTCGTAAGCAACGATGCTTTTGCCGCTGAAGGGCATTCCCATCATGTTCCCGGTATGATTGGACTCCTGGTAAAGTCCGTTCATGATCATTTTATTTACTACCGTGGAAGTACTTTTTTCCTCCGGTGCGCCGGAATAAGCCCACATCGTTACTTCGCCTTTCCATTCTCCGTCAAATTTTGCCAGCATCTTATGCATATCGCCCGGTGTCATGTATTCCTGCCAGTTCTTCATCATGGTGGCCGAATCGGGCATTGCTGTTGCCGCCGGTTTTTTTTCAGTGGTATCACCGCTCATACCGGAGCTTTTATCATTTTTTGCAGACTCATTCTTTTTCTCATTGTTACATGCAGCAAGGAGTAAGGCTGCAGCACAGAGAGCAAGTAGTTTGTGTTTCATAAAAATTTTTTTAGTTGTAAAAGCTACGATTTCAGCTGAAAAAATCGGACAGATCGCCTTGAAATTTTGCAGGCAGGCCGGTCTGTGGCAGGCGGTGTCTTCAGGCTTTTTTGGTATTCAGCGCTTTAAGCTTGTCCGCTACCTGTTCGTTGCTGCAGAAAATGGCCTGGGGAAACCGGGCACGGGTGGCTTTTACTTTATCCTCCTGTCCGCCGCAAAAGATGACAGGGATATGCTGTCGTTTCTTTGCTCCCCACATCCATTCTGCATAAGCCCTTCCGTGTGATGGTAAGCGGTCGAGACAGATGATGAGCACATCCGGCAAATCGTCTTTGAGACTGGCCGTACTTTCCTGGCTGAAATGCCAGCTGACCCTGTAACCGGCTTTTTTCAACGGCGCTATTTTTTCTTTCAGCTCCTTCTCGTTCCAGTGAATAAAAAATACATGCAGCATACCTAACGGTTGATGATGGAGTGATACAGGCGGAAAACATCGTCCTTGTCAAACAGCTTCGTCCCTTCGTTCATGGTAGCAGCTGTACCGCAGGCCACACCAAAGGCCAGGGCTTCATTCAGCGGTCTTTGTTGTTCCAGCATATAAAGAATTCCAGCCACCATGCTGTCGCCGGCACCTACGGTACTTTTCTTTTCCACCTCCGGTGCTTTGTAAAAATGTTCTTCCTCCCGGCTCACCAGCCAGGCCCCGGCGCTGCCCATGGAGATAACAATGATCTCGGCACATCCGTCCCTGATGGCCTGCCGGGCGGCGGCAGGGATCTCTTCTTTATCCAGCCATTCCACGGTCAGCATTTTACAGAGCTCACCGATATTGGGTTTGATGAGGTAGGCATGTTTGCTTTTTAATGCCTGCAAAGCCGGGCCGCTGGTATCAATGATGCATTTGGCACCCACGGAAGCCGCATTCTTTACGATCAGCCCGTAAAAATAATCCGGCAAGCCGGGGGGTAAACTACCGCTGGCCACCACATACGAGGGACTGAATGAGCGGATATGATCGATCAGGGTCCTGATGGTTTCCTCCGTTACATTCCTTCCGGGGAATGTGAACCGGAATTGTTTGTTGACTGAGGTTTCAAGCACCACCCAGTTCTCCCGGGTCTCCACTTTACTGTCCACCGCATGAAAAAGAATACCCTGCTCTTTCAGCAGGGAGCAAAGCATATTCCCGTTGTGGCCACCGGCCGGGAATAAGGCCACGGAAGGTGTCCCCAGTTTTTGCAGTGCTTTGCTCACATTGATGCCCCCGCCGCCCGGTTCGTTCACCACTTCGGTACAGCGGAGTTTGCTGTCGGGTTTTATGATATCGACTTTTGAACTTTTATCAATGCAGGGGTTAAGTGTTACGGTAAGAATCATAAATTAAATACTATCAGTGAGCTTCCAGCCAGTTTTTTCCCTCCCCGCATTCAGCAATGACCGGCACTTTATGCGGAAGCGGTAATGCGCTTTGCATATTTTCGATGATCAGCGGCTTCAGTTCCTTTACCTCCGATTTAAGGGCATCGAAAACAAGTTCATCATGTACCTGCAGAAGCATCCGGCTTTGCATCTTTTCTTTTTTCATGGCGGCATGTACTTTCTGCATCGCCAGTTTGATCATATCGGCAGCCGTGCCCTGTATCGGGGAGTTGATGGCGTTCCTTTCGGCAAAGCCCCTGACAGTAAAGTTGGCCGAATTGATATCCCGCAACCAGCGTTTTCTTCCCATCAGCGTTTCCACATAGCCATTCTCCCGGGCAAAATTGATGGTATCATCCATGTATTTCTGAATACCGGAAAATTCCTTTTTATAATTGTCGATGATCTCTTTTGCTTCTGTACGGCTGATACCAAGGTTGTCCGCCAGGCCAAAAGCACCCTGCCCGTAGATGATACCGAAGTTCACACTCTTGGCTTTGTAGCGCATTTCCTTGGTCACTTCTTTTTCCGGTACGCCATACACCCTTGCAGCGGTGGCTGTGTGGATGTCCGTACCTTCTTTAAAGGCTTTGCACATGTTCTTATCCCCGCTGATGGCGGCGACGATGCGTAATTCGATCTGGGAATAATCGGCCGACAGAAGGATATGCTTGCTGTCTCTTGGAATAAAGGCTTTCCGTATTTCCTTTCCCCGCTCTGTCCGGACAGGTATATTCTGCAGGTTGGGGTTGTTGCTGGCTAACCGGCCGGTGACAGCTACGGCCTGACCATAAGTGGTATGCACCCGTCCTGTTTTTTTGTTGATCAGTAAAGGCAATGCATCGACATAGGTTGATTTCAGCTTGGTCAGTTCCCGGAACGCAAGGATGTCATCCACGATCGGGTTTCCTTTTACTGCAAGTTTCAGCAGCACATCTTCCCCGGTCTGGTACTGGCCGGTTTTTGTTTTTTTGGCGGAAGGATCGAGTTTCAGTTTTTCAAACAACACCTCTCCCAGCTGTTTGGGTGAGGCGAGGTTGAAACGAACGCCGGCCTGTTTGTAAACACTCTCTTCAGCTTTCTTCGCATCTTTCTCCAGCTGCTTTGAGTAATCCTGCAGAAAATCCACATCTACTTTGATGCCTTCGTATTCCATATCAACCAGCACTTTTACCAGCGGGTTCTCCACTTCGTTAAAAACCTTCTCCACTTCTTTCTCCTTTAGCAGGGGAGTAAACGTTTTTTTCAGTTGCAGGGTAATGTCTGCATCTTCTGCGGCGTAGTCTTTTATTTTTTCGATCTCCACATCCCGCATGTTGCCCTGTGTCTTTCCTTTCTTGCCGATCAGTTCTTCGATATGCACCGGCTCATAACCGAGATACTTTTCACTCAGTATGTCCATGCTTCTTTTCCCGTCCGGCTCGATCACATAATGCGCCAGCATGGTATCGAATATATTTCCCGCCAGCTCGATACCATACCATTTCAGCACCAGCAGGTCGTACTTGGTGTTCTGGCCGATCCAGACTTTCTTTTTGTCGGCAAACAGCGGGGCGAAATGTTCCAGCACCGCCTGTGTTTTTTTCTGGTCGGCCGGGCAGGGCACATACCAGGCTTCGCCGGGCCTGACAGCGAAACTCATTCCTACCAGTTCTGCATCATTGGCATCAATGCCGGTTGTTTCCGTATCAAAGCAGATCTCCGTATGTTTCTTTAATTCGGCGACCAGTTTTTTAATGGCTGCATCCCCTTCCACGGCCATATAATTATGCGGGGTGTTATTGATATTCTTGTCAACAGACAAAGAGACTTCTTCTGTTTCTTCTGCGACCGCCTTTTTTTCCTGTGGCGCTTCGATGATGTTTCCAAAGAGATCTGTCTGCACCCCCTGCGGGATTTCTTTTTCCACCACGCCCTTTGATGAAGCGGCAACTGAAAAATCCTCACCCAGCAGGCGTTTGCCCAGTGTTTTGAATTCCAGTTCGGCAAAGACCTGCCGGAGTTTTTCCTTATCCCAGTCTTTCAGTTTAAAATCCTCCACATGAAATTCCACCGGTGCATTGGTCATGATCGTGGCGAGCTTTTTGGAAAGGATGGCCATTTCTTTTCCCTTCTTCACTTTCTCACCCATGGCTCCTTTGATCTGGTCGGCATTTTTAAGGGTGTTTTCCAGGGAACCGTATTCAGCAAGAAATTTTGCCGCTGTTTTTTCTCCCACACCCGGTATACCCGGAATATTATCCACGGCATCGCCCATCATTCCCAGCATATCCACCACCTGGCTTACGTCTTTAATGTTCCATTTGGCACATACTTCTTCAGGCCCCATGATCTCCACATCATTTCCCTGGTAGGCTGGTTTGTAGATCTTTACTTTTTTAGAAACCAGCTGGCCATAATCTTTATCCGGTGTAACCATATAAACTTCATAGCCCTGCTTTTCAGCCTGCTTGGCCAGCGTTCCGATCACATCATCTGCTTCATAGCCATCAACGGCAATGACAGGTATATTAAAGCCTTCGATGATTTTCTTAATATCGGGAACAGCAGCGCTGATGTCTTCCGGAGTTTCCTGCCGGTTGGCTTTGTAATCTGCAAAATCGGTATGGCGTTCAGTGGGAGCAGACGTGTCGAAACAAACGGCCATGTGAGATGGCTTTTGTTTGGTGATCAGCTCCACCAGGGTGTTGGTAAAACCGAATTGGGCATTGGTGTTTTTCCCTTTGGACGTGATCCTGGGTGCCCGGATCAGTGCATAATAGGCCCTGAACACCAGGGCAAACGCATCGAGGAGGAAGACTTTTTTTTCCATGCCCCTAAGGTAAGCCACTCCCGGCCTAACCTGAGCAGGCGGGAAACTTTATTAGGGTCTGAAAACAGAAACCCCGCTCCCGCTTTTGGCGGGACGGGGAATTGTTATATTAACGCTGCTTTGTTCGGTTAGCTTACAGAAGCCGGCGGCTATTAATTAGCCAGGTCTGTTTTAGGAGCCTGCGGGGCAACTTCCTTTTTAACGGCCGGCTGCTGGTTGCTCACTACGGAGGTTCCGCTGAAAGCGGCCGGATTTTGCTGCACAGCAGTTTCACCGGTAAAAGTTACCTGTGGTTTGTCTTTATGAATAAAATTCAGGTAAAGGGCAAAGAACAGCAGGTTGAATGCAAAGAAGTTGGCGATCTTACGGACACGTCTTTTCATAATAACTGGATTTTACTGGTTTTACAAGATTGGATTTAGCTTGGTTTCGGTGCTAAGATAGAGAGGGACTGAAAGGGGTGCAAGAACGGGGTGCAGGTATTTAAGTAAATCAGGCACAAATACTCTGGGCGGTATCGTAAATCTACGAGAAGCTACTTTTTCATCAGTTCTAACTCCTTCTGCAGGCGGAACATCTCATCCCTCAGCCGGGCGGCTTCCATAAAATCAAGGTCACGGGCGGCCTTTTCCATTTCCTTCTTTGTTCTGGAAACAGCCTTTTCCATTTGGGGAATGGTCTTGTAGATTTCCTGCTCTTCCGCGGCCACGGTTACCAGTTCTTCGTCCGGGGCAAGGGCATAGGGGTTCTTTACATCATATCCCTTTATATCGAGAACCGAGGTTTGGGCAAATACATCTTTGGTGGTCTTGGAAACGGTTCTGGGTGTGATCTGGTGTTCAATATTATAAGCGATCTGTTTTTCCCGGCGCCGGTTTGTTTCATCAATGGTCTTCTGCATGCTCTCTGTCATCTTATCTGCATAGAAGATGACCAGGCCGTTCACATTCCGGGCGGCCCTTCCGGCCGTTTGGGTCAGTGATTTTTCATTGCGGAGAAACCCTTCTTTGTCTGCATCGAGTATGGCGACCAGTGATACCTCCGGCAGGTCCAGTCCTTCCCGAAGCAGGTTCACGCCAACGAGTACATCGATGATCCCGAGCCTTAATTCCCGGAGTATTTCCACCCGTTCCAGCGTGTCCACTTCACTGTGAATGTATTTTGATTTGATATTGATCTTGTGCAGGTACTTGTCCATTTCTTCGGCCATCCGCTTGGTCAGGGTCGTTACCAGTACACGATCGCCCTTGGTAACCCGGTTATCAATTTCATCCAGCAGGTCGTCTATCTGGTTTACGGAGGGGCGGATCTCAATTGGAGGATCGAGCAGTCCGGTAGGTCTTACTACCTGCTCCACCACCACACCGCCGCATTTTTCGAGTTCATAATCATCCGGCGTGGCAGAAACAAATATGACCTGGTTCGTCAATGATTCAAATTCATGAAAATTGAGGGGCCTGTTGTCGAGTGCCGAAGGTAACCGGAAACCATAATCAACCAGGATGAGTTTGCGGCTGCGGTCTCCCCCATACATGCCGCTTACCTGTGGAATGGTTTGATGGCTTTCATCCACGACCATCAAATAATCTTTGGGGAAATAAT
This sequence comes from Chitinophagaceae bacterium, assembly GCA_046329665.1. Classification (GTDB taxonomy): domain Bacteria; phylum Bacteroidota; class Bacteroidia; order Chitinophagales; family Chitinophagaceae; genus JJ008. The sequence goes on from JAXLUG010000001.1 coordinate 48,232, forward strand.
CAAGCAGGCAGAAAGGCCGGGTGCCGGGCTTTCTGCGGTCAAAGAAGCGGGAATAATTTTCAATCCCGTTACAATAGCCCAGTTCCCGGATCATTTCAAGATCATAGTTTACCCGTTCGGTCAGCCGTTGCGCTTCAATATATTTTTGCTGGGATTTGAAATACTCAGCCTGGGCCGACATCTCATCCTGTATCTCATATATCACCTGCTGCAGGATGTCTTTGGGTGCCACATAAAGGTTGGCCGGGAAGATAGCAGCATCGGACATTTTACCGATTCGTTTACCGGAATTGATCTCAATACTTTCTATCTCCTCGATCTCATCGCCAAAGAAAGTAATACGGTAGCCATAATCAACATAAGGAAGGTTGATGTCCACGGTATCACCTTTTACCCGGAAAGTACCCCGGGTGAATTCAAGGGTGGTACGGTTATATAAGGCATTCACCAGTGAATGAAGAAAGGCCTGCCGGGAGATCACCAGCCCCTTGTGTATCCGGATGATCCCGTTTTCATAATCTGTGGGGTTACCCATACCATATATACAGCTTACAGAGGCCACCACGATGATATCCCTTCTTCCGCTCAGCAGGCTGGAGGTGGCCCGTAAACGCAGCTTGTCCAGCTCATCATTGATGTTAAGGTCCTTTTCGATATACACATCACTTACCGGCAGGTAGGCTTCCGGCTGGTAATAATCATAATAGGAAACAAAATATTCGACAGCGTTTTCAGGAAAGAACTGGCGGAACTCCCCGTAAAGCTGTGCTACCAGGGTCTTGTTATGCGTAAGGACCAGTGTGGGCCTTTGTGTATTCTGAATAACATTTGCGATAGTGAAGGTTTTACCGCTTCCGGTAACACCGAGAAGGGTCTGGTATTTTTCACTACCAAGCACACCTTCTGTTAACTGGCGGATCGCTTCCGGCTGATCGCCTGCGGGCGGGAAGGGTGTATGAAGCTTAAAGGGCATTCTGCAAATTACTGAAGAATGCCGAGCCGGAATTATTCTTTGAATGATTTATAGATGGGGTCATTCTTCATCAGTTCTTCCCGCTCTTTGTCCAGCGCTGCTATTTCGCCGGAATAATTATCCACGAAAAAGGACTGTACTTCCTTCACGCCGAGTTTTTGCAGACTGTACAGGTAATAAATAAGAAAGCTGTGCCCGTTATGCTTTTCGTCCGGAAACCGGCTCAGCAGGTACCAGTATAAATGACCGGCGAAAGAATAGGCACCCAGGTCCAGTGCTATATCGGCATATGAAATGAGATCTTCTTTTAATTTTTTGCTGTCCTGGAAAAGATCTTTTACCTGCAGATGGCGGAAAAGCAGGAAACCGTCTTTTGCGTTCTTGGCCCCGCCCCCCATCGGGTACAGCGGATCGTCTGCGTAGATGGCATCCTTGCTTTTGTTCCATTGCTCTGTGGCCACCTCTTCTTTTTTTCCGCCGCTTAATTTATATGTATTGGAAAAATACAGTTCGTAGCGGGCCCAGGCAGAATGAGGGTATTCCGTAAGAATATTGTTGTAGATACTGATCGCTTCATCATATTTACCCGCATCATGGAGCCGGATGCCTTCCTGCATCATACTGTCATGCCGCTGGTAAAACAAATCGAGATACCGGTTAAGGTCGAGCAGGTAATGGGAGGCAAGGCTTTCTTTATCGGCAAACCTGAAAAGCATCCCGAGGTAGCGGCGGGCAAGGTCAAACTCGCCATTGACCACATGCATGAAGACCTTGGAGAGGGGAATAATAAGGTTCCCCTTGTTCATCTCCATCACCCCTCTCCAGTACAGCAGGTTCTTTTCTGTAACGGAAGCTGCCTGGTTATTCAGGAATAACTTCTTTTCAAGAACATCACCGGTGGCCCGTACCCCCGGAAATTTTTCGTCCACATTCTTTGTAAAGTGGGCCAGTACAGGCAGTACTTCATTCAGGGCCCAGTTACGTATGGTTTCTTTTCGCTGCAGCAGGGATTCGGAGCTGAGTGTTTGCTTCAGTTTTTCAGAAGAGGTTTCAATTTGCGGGGAAAAGACTTCCGGTGCAGTACAGCCCTCGTTGAACTTGAAGGTGATCATCAGCTCAAACGAGGTGAAATCCGCAACCGGACTGTCAACAGCTTTCAGGGCCTTCAGGGTTTGTTCTGCCAGGGCGTTGTTGGCCGGGCATACACTAACTTCATAATTGCACTTACGGTCCCTCGCCCACCGGGCAATGATCTTTACCACGCTGTTGCTTTTTTCGGTCTTCATCAGGCCGCCCATCGCCTGCTGAACAGACTTCAGCCAGGCAATAAATTTATCGTTGTTGAAATTTTCGCCGGCAATGACCTCTGACGTGATGAATACAACGACTGTCCGCTTGCTCAGGTCATCTTCCTGGGCAGCGAGACGGGTGGCGGCAAATACAAGTAATAACAGCAGTTTTTTCATGAAGTGTGTACTGGTTATTGGTAAGGTAAGCAAAATTGCCGCTTTGCATTATTGTTCAATGCACTTCCGGGAATTTTAGGAAAATGATAAAAAAGCCCGGGTTGAACCCGGGCCGGAATGCTATTCAATATGAATTTTTATCAGAACTGAGCGGAAACGGTAACCTTGGGTTCTTTTGATACTTTACCAGCTTCGATCGGCTGACCGGTAATGCCATAATCTTCCAGTTTTACTTTCAGTTCAGCGTTTACAGTGATCTTGCCACCGGAAACAACAGCGGTCCCTTTAGCTTCACAGGGTTTGCTGATACCTTTTACAGTAAGGGTGCCGGTTACCTTGGCCTTGTAGGTGCCGTCTTTAGCGATCTTGATCTTTTTTACATTATCGATTTTACCGGTGAAGGTAAATTTGGGAAACTGATCGGAGTTCATCCAGGTAGCACCGTTAAAATGCTCCTGTATTTTCGGGTTGGAGAAGTTGAAATTCTTAACAGCTGCTTCGAAAGCCACATCTCCTGTTGTAAAATCAACAGATCCGATCACGGTTTTATTATCTGCCTTTGGTAAGGCATCTTTCGGTGTGGTGGCGTCAAAGGCCACGGTAGCGGTAGTTGTGGTTTTTTTCTGCGCAAATGCGGAGCCTGCTGCAAGCACAAGGGCCAGGATGAGTGTTGATTTTTTCATGTTTCTGTTTTAAAATGGTTTTTTATTTACTAATGGGGGTTATTTCTTATTAATGACTGCCCGTTTGAAATTGACCGAGGTGGTGCCGAGTATATCACTGAAAATACTTCCGCTGCACGAACCTTTTACTGATACCTGGTCGCCTGTTTTAATATTTTTTACGTTCTCGTACTGATCTTTCTCAAAGGCGAAGGCTGCATAAGAACCGGTGGTGTCGGAAAATTGAATGACGGCAGTGGAATCGGGCATTTGCTGTACAGAAGAAGCGGTGCCGTTCACCACCAGTATCTTCTCCCGGTATTTTGCATTGGCGGCAGAGTCGTTAGTGGTAAATTCATGCAAAAGGCTGGCAGCATCAATGGTATAATCAGCTTTCAGTTTAGTGGTCTCTTCATGTGTTTCCCCCCATACTTTCTTTTCCACGATCATAAAGCCAAGAAAGGCAAAAACCGGGCCCGCTACAAGGAAGGCAAGCTTCAGTGGCCATTTGCCGCCGGGGAGAGCAGTAAGGACCAGGGCGCCTGAAAAAACAGCCGCCAGGTAAGCCGGGATCTTCAGCATCCGGAATGCATTTTCGCCTACGCCAAGATCAATCAGGGTTTTGGAGAAAAGATAAAATATAGTAACGAGTGACAGGGTGAGTGCGCCGGTTACCAGGGAGGCCCACAATGTTTTTTTATTTTGAAAAGCCAGCAGGGCCGTGACCGTAGCCAGTACGGGGATGAGCCAGAAAAGATAGAAGCTGAAATTGAGCTGGGGGAACGGATTGGCAAGGTTGAATTTGCTTTCTGATACCCGGAAGAACCTGCCGGAAGGAAAATCGTACCCGCTGATGTTATTTTCTTTCCAGGCGGCCCAGGGCAGAAAAAAAACGATCAGCAACCCGGCAGCAAACAATACCTGCAGCCATTTAGCGGTTGTATTTGTATTTCCGGGGTTGTTCATGTGTCTTATAACGGGCAGATGAGCGGTTGGGTTGCAAAGGCAAAGCAAATATATGATGTTTAAACATTGAATCGGAAAAATGGAGTAAAAATTTTCCTAAGAAATAAAAAAGCCATCCCGTAGGCCGGGATGGCGTATCTTACTAACCCATCTTTAAAACGTTGGTTACAAACCGTTAAACGGCCTGCATCTCCTTTATTTTCTCCCTGATCTTTGTTTCGATCTCTTTGGCCAGTTCAGGGTTGTCAACAAGTAATTGTTTTACTGCATCACGGCCCTGGCCCAGTTTATCATTGTTGTAGCTGTACCAGCTTCCGCTTTTCTGAACAACGCCCAGTTCTGTGCCCATATCAATGATCTCTCCTGTTTTGGAGATACCTTCTCCGAAAATGATATCAAATTCAGCTGCACGGAAAGGAGGCGCTACCTTGTTCTTTACCACCTTTACTTTTACGTGGTTACCGATGGCCTCATCGCCGTCTTTTACCTGTGTCTGGCGGCGGATATCAAGACGCACAGAAGCGTAGAATTTAAGGGCATTCCCACCCGTTGTGGTTTCCGGGTTGCCAAACATCACACCGATCTTTTCCCGCAACTGATTGATGAAGATGCATATGGTATTGGTTTTGGCAATGGTGGCAGTTAGTTTACGCAACGCCTGGCTCATCAGCCGGGCATGAAGCCCCATTTTGCTGTCACCCATTTCTCCTTCCAGTTCACTTTTCGGTACGAGAGCTGCGACAGAGTCGATCACTACTACGTCCAGTGCTCCGGACAGGATAAGTCTGTCCGCAATTTCAAGTGCCTGCTCACCATAATCCGGTTGTGAGATCAGCAGGTTGTCCACATCAACCCCCAGTTTCTTTGCATAGCTGCTGTCGAAGGCATGCTCTGCGTCGATAATGGCGCACATTCCGCCTTTCTTTTGTGCTTCAGCTATCACATGTGTGGCGATGGTTGTTTTACCGGAAGATTCAGGCCCGTATATTTCAACGATCCGGCCACGGGGCAAACCGCCAATGCCAAGGGCCACATCCAGCCCGATAGAACCGGTTGATATTACTTCCTGTTCGATTTCAGCTTTCTCATTCATCAGCATCACAGATCCTTTGCCGTAATCCTTCTCAATCTTATCCATGGTAAGCTTGAGGGCTTTCAGTTTTTCGTTGTTGGTGCTCATGTCTTGATTTTTTTCACTTTTACTCATGCGTTAAAATTAAAGATTTGCGTATTGTCATCCCTGTTTAAACGGGACAGGAGCCAAAACTAAATGATTTAGCAATAGAAAGCTAATTTTTTTTGGATTATTTTAAAAATAGCCGCACAGCCGCCGCCCGGCGTCCATCAGCTGGTGTATGGCTTTTTTAGCTGAAGCAGAATTTTCAATCAGCATCTTCCAGATGGAAATGCTGGTGATGGGCACCGGCAGCCACATGTAATGCAAAGCCCATGATCGCCGTATCTTTCAGGATATTGATCAGCGCCAGTTGCCGCATTTCTTTATCCCCGGCATTCAGGTAGTTGGGCAGGTGAATCCAGAGAATGAAAAACAGGAGCAGGGCTGCCAGGATGTACCCCGTAAATTTCACGTACTGGTTGGTCAAGAATGACAGACCGACCAGGACAAATGCCGCTCCCACCACATACGCCCATTTGATGCCGCCCACCAGTGAAGGGGGTACGTAAACCAGCAAATCTCTCGGGTACATAAAGTGAAATACACCGAAAGCGATTAACACCACCGATAGCAGGTAAATTGCCACCCGTGATACGATGTGGTAATGTTTCATGGTAATAATTTTGAAGAGATGTATTTCGAAGTTATTACCGGGAACCTGCAGGAAAAATGATTCCACTCAGATTTTGAGATGAATTTTTATCGGGATTGGCCCAAAAGCGGGATCAGCCAGCCTGGTTGGCGATCAGCATGGCAAGTGCACCCACAAACAGGCCGCCATAGATCTCTGTCGGTGTATGGTCGGATACAATGAACCGGGAAGTGCAGATGATACCTGTAATAAGAACGGCTATTGAAACATAAATGCCGAAATGGAGGTCCTGTGAAAGCGCCAGCAGGATCATAAAGGTAAGCATTACACCGGCGGCTATGGTGTGCAGGCTGATCTTGATCCTTATATTGGCCATCAAAGCAAAAACGGAGGAAAGGAACACGGCTGCCGCCAGCCGGAATGCCTCCGTGGGAATTGTAAGCGGATCGCTCATCTTATAGCTGTTCCACAATACATAGGCGAGCCAGAAATACCAGATCATGCAGGCGACCAGGGGGATGATCCGGTCCTTTTGTGTCTTTAACTGGATATGATCAATGAACTTCAGGGCCTTTAATAATAAGACGGTCACCAACGGGAAAAACGTGTACATCATCACCGACATGATCATCACCCGTGTTTTATTAAACCCGGACAATCCGGCAAACAGGTAGGGATGTACATAAAGCAGGAAGGCCACCACCAGTACCGGTATAAAAACCGGGTGAAAAAGATAGGAAAAGATCCGGGCCGCAATTTTAACCCCCCGGGGTTGCGGAGCATATCCTTCCTGCCCCATTTCCTTCAATCCCTCTTGTTTATCAACAATTAAGCGATGACTCATATCCTTCATTTGCGCCTGCAAGGTAACGGAAAAAGGGTTTGACCCGGGCTTCGAAGCTTGTTACCTAAATAGTATCTTTACCACTAACCATGAACCTCGCTACAGCAACACTGTCGGGAAGACAGCCAGCAAACCATACCCGTAAACGGGGAATACTGGTGGTAAGCCTTCTGTTGTTTTCCCTGGCCGCTTCAGCGCAGTCAAAATCCTTTGTTCAGAAATTCAGACCGCTGGCCGATTCATTGTCTGCAGAATATGGTATTCCTGCATCCGTGATACTGGGGGTGGCTATTGTGGAATCCGGCTCCGGAACCAGCCGGAACTGTAAACTGCTGAACAATTATTTCGGGATCGTAGGGAAGAATAACCTTCATAAAACAAAAGGCATCAAAACCCGTTACAAACAATATGCTGATGCAACGGCCTCTTTTGCCGATTTTTGCAAACTGCTGGCCAAAAAGAAATACTACAAAAAACTGAAGGGGAATATGGATTACAAGCTATGGGTGGATGCGATCAGCAAGAACGGCTATTCAGAAGTCCCTTCCGTTTGGCGGCAGCGTGTAACAGACGCCATCAGGAAAAATAAACTCACCGCTACCCAATAGAAGCCACAACACATGAACAGTAACCGCCGGGTTCTTCAATTCGTAACAGGAAGCTTTTGTATTTACCTGCTCATCTCGATAGCCGGTACACTGATGGGCTTTCAATGGATGCCGTTCAGGCGGGTGAACCTGATCTCAGACATCATCAAAGGGGATTCATTGGCCGATATCCGGAACAAGCCGGACAGCAACGCCGTAGTGATCGAGGATATACCCGACAAAAATTTCGAGCTCTATAAGAAAGGCCGGTTCATCACCAATTTTAACCGTGACACTTCCCGCTCCTCCCTCAACGGTTTTTTGCAAAAGCTGGCTGATCTGAAGGCCGGGAAAAAGAAAAAGGTCAGGATCGCCTATTTCGGCGACAGTATGATAGAAGGAGACCTGCTTACCCAAACTGTAAGAAAGTTATTACAGCAGAGCTTTGGAGGCAGCGGGGTGGGGTTTGTTCCGATCACTTCGCAGGTCTCAAAATTCCGCCAGTCGGTAACAGATGATTACTCCGGCGGATGGCAGGATGACAATTTCAAAACCGGCAGAAGCAACAGGCTGTACTTTTCCGGGCACCTGTTCCGCAGCAGCGGCGACTGGGTACAAATGGTTGACCAGACCATCACCGACACAGCGGCTGTGATTGAAAAAAGCCTTATTTGCGGTAATGCACCCGGGGCTGTAAATATTACGGTGAACGGCGGTTCATTTACCGTTCGTGCCCCCAACCTGCTGAACCGGATACCCCTGGCGGCAGACAGGAACAGGAGCATCAGAATGGCGGTCTCCGATCAAAGCCTGCCTGTTTACGGGATCAGCTTTGAATCGCCTTCCGGTGTTTTCGTCGATAACTTCTCCTTCAGAGGGATTACGGGCATCGAACTGGGCTATATCGATTCTGTGTTCATGAAATCCATTGCGGCCAATAATCCTTACGACCTGATCGTGCTGCAGTATGGCGTGAACCTGCTCTTCCGCCCCAACGATAAGAACTTTAACTGGTATGCCAAGGCCATGCTTCCCATCGTAAAGAAATTCAGGAGTTGTTTCCCTGCTTCGGATGTGATGATCGTATGTACCGCCGACAGGGCTTTTCGCTATGGCGGTGAATACCGGTCAGCCGTAGGGATCGATTCTTTGATCAAAATACAGGCCACCCTGGCTTATGAAACCGGAAGTGCTTTTTATAACCAGTTTGCTTCCATGGGGGGTACCAATTCCATTGTCGATTGGGCTAAAATGAACCCTTCACTGGCCAACAAGGATTATGTACATCCGAATCACCGGGGGGCTGAAATACTCGGTACCTATCTCTATGAGGCGATCATGAATGAATTAAAAAAATATAACCGCACCCGCAAGTAAAACACACTATGCCATCTTTTGATATCCAGGCTTTTTTTCAGCAGTTCCTGTATGACCCGAAGAACCCGTTGCTTTTCAACAACGGCTTTTTTGTTTTCTTTTTTGCCATTTTTATAACGCTGTATTATACGTTCCGGAACAATTTTGCAGTACGGCGCTACATTTTCTGTTTCTTCTCCCTGTATTTTTTCTATAAGGCCAGTGGCTTTTTTGTTGTCTTTGTCATCCTTTCGGCCATTGTCGATTTTGTGCTTTCCAACGCCATATACCGGCAAACCGATAAACGAAAGAAAAAACTGCTGCTGCTGTGCAGTATCATTTTTAACCTGGGGCTGCTTTTCTATTTCAAGTACACCAATTTTTTTATTGAAACATTCAACAACCTGCTCAGTGCCGGATTCCATCCGCTGAATATATTATTGCCTGTCGGGATCTCATTCTATACTTTCGAAAACCTGAGCTATACCATTGATGTGTACAGGGGCCAGTTTGAGCCGGCCCGCAAATTCAGTGATTACCTGCTTTTTCTTTCCTTTTTCCCCAAACTGGTGATGGGCCCGATCGTAAGGGCACATGATTTTGTGCCGCAGATCAACAAGCCATTCACGATCACCGAAACGGATTTTGCCAAAGGATTTTACCTGATCCTGTCCGGCCTGTTCAAGAAGCTGATCATATCAGATTATATCACTCTCAATTTTGTCAACTATATTTTTGACGACCCTTCCCGTTATACCGGCCTGGAAAACCTCTTTGCCGTATATGGATATGCCGTGATCATTTACTGTGATTTCAGCGGGTACAGTGATGTGGCAATTGGTATCGCAAAATGGCTGGGCTTTACTATACCTGCCAACTTCAAATCCCCTTATCAAAGCAAGAACATAACGGAGTTCTGGCGGAGGTGGCATATCTCCCTCTCTTCCTGGCTCCGGGATTACCTCTACATCCCGCTTGGCGGGAATAAGCATGGCTCTTTTGCCACCTGGTTTTTCTCGGCTATCTTTTTCGGGGGTGTTTTCTTTGCCGGGTATAAAGGCTTCCATTTATCCCTGCTGGTTTCGCTGACCATTACTTTCGGGATCCTGCTGCTGTTTGTTCTTCCTTCCATGATCAAAAAAGATAAAGCGGGCATCACCACCAACCTGAACCTGCTCACCACGATGCTGCTGGGAGGGCTGTGGCATGGCGCCAACTGGAATTTTATTATCTGGGGGGCCATGCATGGTATATCGCTGGCGATTCATAAAATATGGATGCTGCTTACGGGCAAGGCCTTTGCCAGGGTGAACAATAAGTGGTGGTATAATGCGCTGGCGGTAGTGGTCACCTTTCATTTTGTCTGTTTATGCTGGATATTCTTCAACACAAAAACGCTGGAGGATGCTTTTAATATGATCTACCAGATCCGGCATGACCTGAGCTTCTCTGTATGGGGGCCCTTCTTCCATAACTACTGGCCGGTATTGGCAATGATCCTTCTGGCCTTCTTCCTGCATGCAATAGCTGATGACTATGCGGACAGGCTTATCCGGAGTGTAAAGAAGGTGCCGATGCCGGTATACCTGGCATTGTTCTTTGTCTTTGTGATCATTTATGGCTACTTCAAATCATCCGAACCGGTAATGCCGATCTACCTGAAATTTTAATAACTGCTGACATAGCTGTTGTAGCCTTTGGCAATAGCATTGTAGAGAAGCTGTCCCTGCAGCTTATAGGCGGCAGCCGTATAATGTACACCATCCCCGTTCATCATTCCTTTGCGAAACCAGTTGTAGGCCGAGCCAAAACCATTGGTGACCCGGTACATATCCCAGATCGGGATACTGTTGGTGGTGCAATAACTCATGAGCCAGAGGTTAAGGTCCCATAGCTCACGGTTCGGAGCCCCGTTCTTAAAGGAATCGGCAGTGGTGGTGACCAGTACAGCAGATGAAGGTGCGGCAACTTTTATTTTCTCCATCATTAGGCCCATCTGCTTTTGCAGCTCGGCATCAGTGATGACATAGGCCTGTGCATCATTGGTGCCCAATGAAATGATAAAAAGGTCCGGGTTTAGTAATGCCACCTGCTGCCACACCGTTGCAGACTGATTAAAAGTTTCGAACCGGGCCCCGTTGATACTGATGGTATGATAAAAAACGCCTGTACTGCTGTCTTTAGGCGCCGGTGCCAAACCTGATTGGGTGGTGGTGCTTTTACCTCCGTTTCCAAAAAAATCCTGCAGCCCCTTCCGCACCACTCCGGGCAGGTTATCGCTTTGCAGGTGTGAATCGCCAATATGAACGATCGTCACCCGGCCTCTTTTTGTTATTTTAAGTTGCTGAAGTTTGTAATAGAATGAATCGAGATCGCTGCCATTGAAGATCCGGTTGAATACCAGGCTGACCTGCGGGAACTGTTTGAGTACTTTATTTTCATCAACCGGCAGCTGCTGTGCCTTTACCGCCCCCGGTGCCAGCAACAGTAAATAAACAAAAAAAGAAATGATATTTTTTAAAATGATCATGCTGATAAATTCCGGTTACAGACGCAGGGCAGGTTCAGTTAGTTGCCGTCTGAATTAAGGATCATGTACATTAAAAATGAGGGACAAAAATACAGTAAATATCCCGGCAGGGTAAAGGTGCAATCAAACAGATATATTTATCTTCACTGTATAAAACTTAAACATGCAATTAACAGCAAAGCTTGTACAGGTACTTCCGCTGCAAACAGGTACCGGCAAGAACGGCCAGTGGAAAAAACAGGATATCATTGTCGAAACGGAAGGACAGTATCCCAAGAAAGTTTGTGTGTCCATTTGGGGCGATAAAATAAATGAAAGCCAGTTGAAGCCCGGAGCCATGCTGACTATCTCTTTCGATATAGAAAGCCGTGAATACAACGGACGCTGGTACACCGATGTAAAAGCGTGGCGGGTGGAACCTGCGGGTGCTGCTTCTGCCGAAACGGGCCCCATCGATGAACCCCATTTTGAAGAAGGGGAGATGGAGGCAAAGGACGATCTGCCGTTTTAAGGGGATACGTTTCAGGGCAGACCTTTTGCAGCCTGTCCGCCCGGTACCTGCCTGTTATAATTCTTTCCTCAATCTCGCTACCGGAATGTTGAGTTGCTCCCTGTATTTGGCAACTGTGCGGCGGGCAATATTATATCCTTTTTCCTGGAGTAATTCAGTAAGGCGTTCATCACTCAGCGGGTGTTTCTTGTCTTCGCCCTCAATGAAATCGCTGAGGATCTTTTTCACCTCCCGGGTAGACACTTCCTCACCACTGTCAGTACTGAGTGATTCACTAAAGAAAAATTTAAGACGGTAGGTACCAAATTCTGTCTGTACAAACTTGCTGTTGGCCACCCGGCTCACGGTAGAGATATCAAGACCGGTTTTCTCGGCAATATCTTTCAGGATCATTGGCCTCAGTTCGGTTTCGTCACCGGTAAGAAAAAAATCATACTGGTGGTCCATGATTGCATTCATGGTGCTTAAAAGGGTATGCTGCCGCTGTTTGATGGCATCGATAAACCATTTGGCCGCATCGATCTTTTGCTTGATAAACAATACTGCTTCTTTCTGCCGCTTGTCTTTTTTCGATCCCCGGTCATATTCTTTCAGCATATCCCTGTACCCTTCACTGATGCGGAGTTCGGGTGCATTACGGCTGTTGAGGGTGAGCTCCAGTTTGCCGCTGTTGTTCAGGATGAAGAAGTCGGGCACCACATAGCTTTCAGCTTTGTTGATCTCACCTATATTACCGCCAGGCTTTGGGTTAAGTTTGATGATCCATTGCATAACTTCTTTGAGCTGGTCGTCATCAATATCAAGCCCCCGCTGGATCTTTTCATAATGCTTTTTGGTAAACTCATCAAAGTACTTGGTGATGGCTTTAATGGCAAGATCAACCGGTTTTCCCTCGTCTTTCTGGCGGTAGAGTTGCAGCAGTAAACACTCTCTCAGGTCCCTTGCCGCCACGCCTGCCGGATCGAATTGCTGGATACGGCGTATGATCGACTCCACTTCCTGTTCGGTGGCCGAAATATTTTGCCGGAAGGCAAGGTCATCCACAATAGCCGAGGTTTCTCTTCTCAGGTAACCATCCTCATCCAGGCTGCCGACGATCTGTTCGGCAATCGTCTGCTCTTTGTCCTCCAGTTTCAGCAGGCCAAGCTGGTTGGTCATTAACTCATAAAAGCTTGTTTCAGCTTTGAAAGGAAGCTGCCGGCCCTCATCCTCTTCAGGATAATTATCATCGCGGAGTTTATAGTCGGCCACCTCATCATCGCCCTCCTGTACATATTCGCTGATGTCGATGTTATCATATTCATCCTCGCTTCCATCCATTTCTTCTTCAACCTCCTCCCCGTTTTCAGTAAATTCATCCTTTATATCTTCATTGCCTTCATCGTGTTTTTCCTCCTCCAGTTCCAGGGCCGGGTTTTCTTCCAGTTCTTCTTTGATCCGTGTTTCAAGATTGGCCGTAGGTACCTGAAGCAGCTTCATGAGCTGAATCTGCTGGGGGGATAACTTCTGTAATAATTTTTGCTGTAAGCTTTGGCTTAGGGCCATGTTTTTTCACTTTAAGGAGCGGAGACTCAAAAAAAATCCGCCATTGCACAAAAATAATGCCGTAAATTTAGTTTACAAATAAATAAAAGATGGGGCAACGGATTTCAATATTTCTTGTTGTGTTACAGTTAATGTTTTTGGGGAGACCGGCGGCTCAAAAATTATTACCCTTGCCGGATGCGAAATCAGTACTAAGTATTCATAGCCAGGGCTTGCATTACAGGCCTGCATTGGCGATACCGGCCTGGTTAAAACCCCGGAATGATGCTGCGGTAAGTCCGGGTTTCCGGCTGAGCAATCTGCCGGGCCCTTCTTATTATCCCAACAGCCTGGGATTTATTTGCAGGGCAGAGCTGAAGCTTGATAAGATCACACCGGTACCTGTTCGTTTCCGGCTTGGATCGCTTGAATATGTAAACTGGATGGAAGGGAAACCGAATGCGACGAGATCAAGATGAGACCGTTTCCCTGCTGAGTACTTTCTTTATGGCGCCAGCTATCTTCTCCCCTTTTTCTTTTACCTGTTCTTCACTCCACAGCAGGCTGATAGCGGTGGAAATGCAGCGGCTCATCACCGCATCGCTGGCAGAAAAATCTTTATTGGCCTCATGCATCACCCGTTCTTTGATCTCCGGGCTAAGAGCGTTTAATGTGACGGCATTTTTTAAGTGATCCCATTTACGGATATAGTGCCAGTTATTATCGAACCAGTAGAAGTTGCCGGCCAATATACCTTGTGTTTTCATTTCACTTACGGCCGCCCTGGTCATTTCTTCTGTGGGCAGGAACCAGCTCAGGAAGGTACAGCTGTCACCCGCCGGATCCGGAATGCGGCGAAATGAAACCGCCGGTATTTCAGATAAGATTTCTTTCAGCAGGGTATGATTTTTCTTCTGGAGGGACAGAAATTCCTGTAAACGCTTTACCTGTGCAAGGCCTACGGCCGCATGTAATTCGGAGATACGGAAATTGTACCCGATGAACGGGTGAAGATCAGCACCGCGGTCTGCTCCTTTATGATCATGTCCGTGATCGGTATACCCGTCGGATTTGATATAAAGATCTTCCCGGTTGGTCATTACCACACCGCCTTCGCCGCAGGTCATTGTTTTTACAAAATCAAATGAGAAGGTGCCGGCATCGCCGATGGTGCCAAGATATTTTCCCCTGTAAGTGCCGCCAATGCTCTGGCAGGCATCTTCGAGCAGTATTAAATTATGTTCTTTGCAGATGCTGATCAGTTCACCCAGGTCAGCCATACTGCCGCACATGTGCACGGGCATGATGGCTTTTGTATGCGGGGTAATGGCTTTTCTTACTGCACCGGGATTCATGGTGAGGGTATCATCCACATCCACCAGTACGGGAACGGCGCCCACACTCAGTACGGCTTCGAAAGAAGCCACAAATGTAAAAGAGGGAGTGATCACCTCATCGCCATAACCGATACCCAGTGCACTCAGGGCAGCGGTGAGAGCGGCTGTACCGCTGGAAGTAAGCTGGGCATAACGGCAGCCAAATGTTTCGCAGATGGCGGTTTCCAGCTCTTTGCTTTTCCAGTGACCGTTGCGCATCCCGTCAAAGCCATACCGCATCAGGATACCGCTTTGCAGGACATCATTGAGTTCTTTTCTTTCTTTATCGCTCCAGAGTTCAAAGCCGGGCATAGTTATTTCAGTTTGTTAAAAACGAGTAGAGTTGCGGCAACAAAGGTAGACAAATGAATGAACCGGCAAGACGGCTTCAGGGAGTATAAAACTGCCACTTGCCATCCGGCTGAACAAGGATGGCGATCTCGCTCAATTCGCTTTCATTATTGTTTTTACCGACTGCCGTGATCACATAGCGGTACGAAAAGTTTTTTGAAGAAAGGGTTTCTTTCAGCTGAAATCCTTCAGGCATGGTTACGATCCGGGAAAGGTACCTGGGCTGGTTGCCAAATGTTTCACTGTTGGCATCCGCTACATACTGGTATACCGCATAGTACTTTATTTCCTTATGGTTTCTCGGATCCGGCGTAACCGTCAGGTTGATCTCTGAATCGTTCACGATCTTTCTTTCCACGATGGGCGGCCAGGGCTTTTCATTATCAATCCAGCGCATGGGCGGAATAAGGGCAGGTATTTTATAATAGTTTTGTTGCAGGCTGTCATTCCACCCGTTTGGATTGTTATTAAAGGTTTTACTGCTGAAATAAACACTGCCCTGGATAGTGGGGTAGCGGCGCAGCAGTTTTATCTGGTTCGGTAGTTCCTCCGGATTATTCCAGGCTTCCTCCTTGCCCCCGGCCCTGTATATTCCGTGACCGATATAAACATGTCTGCCATAACTGTGGCGGCTCCACCAGTCAAGCAGTTTTTCATAGGCCATTTTATCATGCCCGATATTCAGGTATAGTTGCGGGGTTACATAGTCGATCCATCCTTTCTTAAGCCATAATAGAATATCGGCATACAGGTCATCATAGTTGGTCTGTCCCGCTTTACTGTCACTCCCTTCCGGGTCGTCTTTCTGGTTTCTCCAGACACCGAACGGGGAAATGCCAAAGCGGCAATACTTTTTTTCCTGCTTGATGGCCATGCTGATGGCCCTGATGATGGAGTCCACATTGCTTCTTCTCCAGTCGTCTTTACTGAGTGTGCTGCCCGAATTTCTGTAGGAGGCCTCATCCGGAAATTCCTTTCCCGGAATGCGGTACGGATAAAAGTAATCATCCATATGTATGGCATCCACATCATACCGTTTTACAATATCCCGTACCACCTTTACTACAAACTGCTGTGCATCTTTATTTCCCGGGTCGAAATATTTCTTATCACCATAGGTCAGGAACCATTCGGGCCTGGTGCGGGTAATGTGATTGGCTGCAATGGAAGCGTTATTGATATTGAAATTGGCCCGGTAAGGGTTCAGCCAGGCATGAAATTCCAAACCACGCTTATGACATTCTTCGATCATGAACTGAAGAGGGTCATAATAGGGCGAAGGGGGCTGTCCCTGCACGCCGGTAAGCCACTGGCTCCAGGGTTCATAGGGTGAGGGGTAAAAAGCATCTGCTGCCGGCCGTACCTGGGCAATGATAACATTCATGCCATTTTTTTTGTGCATTTCAAGCTGGCGTATAAAGTCAGCCTTTTGCTCTTCGGTGGAAGAATTACGCTGCGGCCAGTCGATATTGTCCACCGTGGCAATCCATACACCACGAAATTCATACTTGGGCTGTGCCAGTGAGAGAAGGGGAAGGAAAAATAAAAAGTACGGCAGGAGAATTTTCTTTTTGTTCATGCTGAAGTATAATGGGCGAAAATACATTATTCACCACCATCCCTGATCTTATCCAGCAGGTCGCTTAAAAGATTAGCATCTTTTTCAGAAAGATTGCCCAGAACCCCATCTATGTCATCCTGTTTTGTATCCAGCCGTTCCAGCAGTTTTTTGCCTTTGTCGGTAATCACTACATCCACCAGGCGGCGGTCTGATTTACAGGTTATTTTTTTTACAAGTCCTTTTGTAATGAGCCGGTCTACAATGCGGCTTGTATCACTCATTTTTTCCAGCATTCGCTCCCTGATCTGCAGGGTGGAAAGCGGCTGCGGATAACTTCCGCGAAGAATGCGAAGTATATTAAACTGCTGGGGAGTAATATCCTCTTCTTCAAAAATGCACTTTGTCCTGTCCCTGATCCACGCAAGTGTGTAAATGAGATTAATGGAGGCCTTCTGGTGCGCATTCCTGAACCGGCTCTGCTGTATGTCTTTTTCGATGCCCATGATGATAGTACCGGGAATAAAAGTAAAAAGTTTCAGGCGAAGGAGCTAACCCGGCCCGAAACTTTTAAAATTTTTTCTGCTGCCCTTGATTAATTATTGTAGTAGAACTTCTCCTCTACGATCTTACCGTTTTTCCAGCGCTGTACGGCGAGCTGGCGATAGTTGCGGGTGCCGTAATCCTTGTGGGTGTAGTCAAACCACCACTCGGTCACCGCCAGATCATCACTCACGAGGGTATTGATGATCTTTGCACCGCGGAACTCGGTCAGCCCGTTTACAAAGGCTTCTTCATACTGGCGGTTCAGGGCTTTACCTTCCCTGGCGGGGTAATTATTGTCCTGCATTACCACCTCATCCGCATAAAATTTATCAAAGGCATCCAGGATCTTTCCTTCCAGGATCATTTGGTTGAGTTGATCAACATTTGTTCTTAAGTCGCTCATAATAAATGTATTTAATAATAATCAATGTTTGAACAACAAAATTAATGGCACAACATTGAATTTCCAAATTATGGACCCTTATTTTTTTAATTGATTGTTTTTTAACAGACGGGAAGGCAGCAGCGGCGGAAAAAAACCCCTCTTTGGGTTATTGTTGCATTTATAAAAAATCCGTTGCTTTACAGTATCAAACCATTAAATCCACCGCACCATGAAACTCTTATCCGAATCGATCCGCCACTTTTTTGAAGGCTTTGCTTCTTTTTACACCTCTTTTATTGATGAAATGAAGAAATGGTGAACCGGTAGTCATCCCGGTTATGGCTGGGCATTCCTTATGGAGGCCGCCATTTTGAAGATGGTAAAGAAATGATGGGCTTCGTGCAGCAGGAAAAAATTGATCCATTGCAATAAACTCATTTCTCCGTACACCGGGTGCAAACCGGTTTTTACATAGTCAGTTTCAGGAAATGAAATGATGCCCCCCGCTATTTCCTTTCGCATGGTAATGTAGTCCTGCATTATTTCCCGGAAAGATTTATGACAGTTATCCAGGAAAAGCGGGTCTGACTCGGCTGTATATCTTTCAAAAGAAGGGTTGTCTCCCTCAAGTATTTTCTTCACCCGGCTGATGAATTCATGCTGGTAGGTCTGGAGGTGAACAATGTTCTCAAAGACCGACCATTTGCCGGGGTTTACCTGTTGCCTTATCTGTTCCTCGCTTAATCCGTCAATCAGGTCTACCAGGGATTTGTGCTGATATTGCAGCCGTGTGGACAATGATGAGGGTAATTGCATAGCTGATAATTGCTTTGCATAAGAAAGTATCAGGGCAATTTTGCTGCCGCATACTATCTATGCTGTTAACGGGGATGCCGCCACTGTGGCTTGTGGCGTTAACTACCCCATACTTTAGTTCCTTCACTGCAGTTGGAGCAAATGTCAATATTCTTTCTCCCCCTGAGAATTTGTTGCCTGAATTTACTGTATTCTCCGTTTTTCCAGATTTCCCGGAAGGACTTTTTCTTCAGATCGCCCAGCTGGTGCTGTGCATCCTTGTCAAAACAACAGGGGGCCACCAGGCCATCCCAGGTTATAACGGGATCATGCCACAAACGCCAGCAATGATTGGCCAGTTTTCCTTTGAATTCGTAGCCGTTAGGGGTTTTCCTGTAGCGGCTGTATTTGTCCGTTTCGGGTATCAGGCTGTTCGGGTCTTTTTGGTAGTCATATACCTGGGCTGTTTTGAACCACACTGCATCCACCCCTGTTTCTTTTGCAAGTCTTTTTACTTCTTCAACCTGGTGCTCATTCGGCTTCACCACTAAAAACTGAAACACGACAAATGGCTTTTTGCTTTTCAGTTGTTTCTTCCACCGGATAATATTCTTTGCTCCTTCCAGTACCTTGCTCAGCTGCCCGCCCACCCGGTATTGCTCGTATACCTCCTGGGTGGTACCATCAATGGAAATGATCAGCCTGTCAAGCCCGCTTTCAATGGTCCGTTTCGCATTTTCATCGTTCAGGTAATGCGCATTGGTGGAAGTGGCGGTATAGATCTTTTTGTCAGCAGCATACCTCACCATATCGAGGAAGGAGGGATTCAGGTAAGGCTCACCCTGGAAATAAAAAACGAGGTACAGCAACTCTTTGGACAACTGATCGATCGTTTCACTGAAAAAATCCTTTTGCAGCATGCCCGTTGGCCGGGTAAAGGCCCTTAAACCACTGGGGCATTCGGGACAACGCAGGTTACAGGAAGTGGTGGGCTCAAAAGAAATGGAAACAGGATAACCCCATTGTACCGGCCGCTTTGTCCATTTGCTGAAATAGTAGCTTGTCAGCACCTTAAAACCATTCCATGCCCGGCGGACGGTAAGCTTGGAAAGCAGGTTTAAACTGTCTCTTCTGTTAAATCGGCCCATCGGCAGTAAAGTTAAGTTCCTATCTTCAATTCTCTTTCAGATGCAGGGACCTTCCGCCTCATACCGCTTTTACCCGCTGGGGGATAATGCCATCACGATCGATTTCGGAAATTGTATTGATGAGAATATAAACCGGGCCGTGATTGCCAGGTTCCGGCAGCTTACACAGGCACCCCTGCCCTGTATGCTGGAAGCCGTACCCGCTTACAGCTCCCTCACAGTTTATTTTGATATCGTTGCTGCCAGGAAAAAATCCGGGCCGCTCACTTCCCTTGACTGGATGAAGAGCCAGCTGGAGAATGTTATGCAGGAGCCGGCTGACAGCACCGAGCCGGCAGTGCCTGTACGACACCTGCCTGTTTGTTATGATAAAGAATTTGCCCCCGACCTTCAGCGGGTGGCCATTGCAAAGAAATTATCGGTGGACGAAGTGATACAACTACATACTTCTTCGGTTTACCGGGTGTATATGCTGGGCTTTCTTCCGGGCTTTGCTTACCTGGGGGCCACCGATGAAAGGATTGCGGTACCGAGAAAACCACAGCCTGTAAACATCATACCCGGAAGTGTGGGGCTGGCAGGGCGGCAAACGGGCATTTATCCGCTGGCTTCGCCCGGCGGCTGGCAGATCATCGGCCGTACGCCGGTAAAACTATTGGACGTAACAGCACCGGAGCCGGTGCTGCTGAAAACGGGTGACAGGGTTCAGTTTTACCCGATCTCAAAAACCGAATTTGAAAAGAATATGCAGGCCTTATGAGTATCAGGATAGTTAAGGCGGGTATACTTGATTCTATACAGGATGCCGGACGGACAGGATACCAGCATCTCGGTATCAATCCATCTGGAGTGATGGACCGTTATGCCATGCGGGTGGCTAATGCATTGGTGGGAAATGACCCCGACGAAGCAGTACTTGAGATGCATTTTCCCGCCTCGGTCTTTCTTTTTACCAAGCCTTGCCTCATTGCCATAAGCGGGGCAGATTTTTCGGCAAGTATCAATGGTGATCCGGTGCCGCATCTTCACCCGTTACTGATGGGAAAAAATGATGTATTGCAGTTTCATAAACCGGTAACGGGTGCAAGGGCTTACCTGTCTTTAGCAGGGGGATTTCAGATCGCTGAATGGCTGGGCAGCCGGAGTACCCATCTGAAGGCAAAAGCCGGAGGCTTCGAAGGGCGCATCCTGCAAAAGGACGATGAGCTGCTCTGCCGTACCGGTTTGAATGAGCAACTTAAACAGGATGAATTTAAGATCCTCCCCTGGCAGGCCGATACCGGTTTTGGCGACACGCAAAAAGAAATCAATGTATTACCGGGCAACGAATGGGGCCGGCTTTCAACCGGGTCAAAAGAAAGTTTTACGATGACTTCATTTGTTATCACCCGTCAATCGGACAGGATGGGCTACCGGCTTAATAATATACCGATGCCTGTATTGATAAACGAAGAGGTGATCTCCGCTGCTGTCAGCTTCGGAACGATCCAGTTACTGCCGGACGGCAAACTCATTATCCTGATGGCCGATCACCAGACAACCGGCGGGTACCCGAGGATAGCACATGTCATATCAGCGCACCATACCCGCCTGGCGCAATTACAACCGGGGGATAAGATAAGGTTCCGGTTCACCAGCCAGGCAAAAGCGGAAGAACTGTATATTAAACAACAGCAACATTTACAGCAATTGCAAAATGCCTGTAAATTCAGGCTGGAAGAATACTTTCATGAAAGCAATCATTAATTGTGATATGGGAGAAGGCATGGGCAACGATGCCCTGCTGATGCCTTTCATCGATGCGGCCAATATAGCCTGCGGCTGGCATGCGGGAGATGAAAACACGATCCGTACCACTCTTGAATGGTGTATCCGTCACCAGGTAGCCATCGGGGCACATCCTTCCTTCCACGATAAACAACATTTCGGAAGAAGGGAAATGGAGCTTCCCGTACAGGAGCTGTATGAACTGATCATCCAACAACTGATGGTGATGAATGAATTCGCTGTTTCGGCGGGCGGGGTGCTGCAGCATGTAAAACCGCACGGAGCTTTGTATAACCTGTCGGCAAAGGATACCCTTACGGCCACAATCATTGCCAAAGCGGTAAAGGACTTTGACAAAAACCTGGTTTTATATGGCCTCAGCGGCAGTTGTTCAATAACGGAAGCAGAAAAAGCGGGATTGAAAACAGCCAGTGAGGTGTTTGCCGACAGAATGTATGCTGAGGACGGATCGCTGCTGCCCCGTTCGCATAAAAATGCCATGATCAGTGATACAGACACGGCGGTAAGACAGGTACTGGAAATGGTGAACGAAGGAACAGTTACGGCCATTACGGGAAAGAAGATTCCGGTAAAAGCGGATACGGTTTGTATACACGGAGATGGTCACCATGCTCTTGATTTTGCAAAAGCAATTTTCGCAGCCTTACATAACCCGGCTTGACAGGAAAAGATCATAAGAACAATGCAGGAAAGACCGGCAGTGCCCTGTTGGGCGCAGCATTCCTGATGGCCACTTCTGCTATCGGGCCGGGCTTTCTCAATAATACCAGCCTGTTCACACAACAGCTGCTCACCAGCTTCGGTTTTGTGATAATTATTTCTGTACTGATTGACATCGGGGTACAGCTTAATATCTGGCGCATTATTACTGCCAGCGGGCACAGGGCACAGGACCTGGCAAATGAAGTACTGCCCGGTTTAGGCTTTGTACTCGCAGCCCTGGTTGCCTTTGGTGGCCTGGCCTTTAATGTGGGCAATATTGCAGGCTGCGGACTGGGTCTGGAAGTACTGACGGGTCTGGATGCTAAATGGGGAGCTGTGCTCAGTTGCGGCATTGCCCTTTTTATATTCTGGCTGAAAGAAGCCGGAAGGGCTATCGATCTGTTTGTAAAAATCCTGGGCCTTGCTATGATCGGGCTGACGGTGTACGTGATGATCTCTTCCGGGCCGCCGGTCGGTACAGCGATCCAACACAGTTTTTGGCCGCAGAAAACCGATGTAAAGCTGATCGTGGCCATTGTCGGGGGAACCGTTGGGGGATATATAAGTTTTGCGGGAGCCCATCGCCTGCTGGATGCAGGGATCAGCGGCCCTTCCTCTGTTCCGCAGGTGAACAGGGGCGCTGTTACCGGGATACTCATCACGGCACTGATGCGGTATATTTTATTCCTGGCTGCCCTGGGTGTGGTATGGGGTGGCGTTATCCTCAATGAAAAAAATCCTGCGGCCTCCGTATTTCAGTCAGCAGCCGGTAACCTTGGCTACCGGTTTTTCGGAGCCGTGCTCTGGTCCGCAGCCATCACCTCTGTTATCGGAGCCTCGTATACCTCCGTCTCCTTCTGGAAAACATTCAGCCCCGCCCTGGAGCGATGGCAGCGGTGGCTGGTATCAGCCTTTATTATTCTTTCCACACTTATTTTCATTTTGCTGAAACAAACCCCCGGTACCCTACTCGTGATGGCGGGTATGCTGAACGGGCTTATCCTTCCGGTATCACTGGCCATAATGCTGATAGCGGTCACTAAAAAACAATTGTTCACCGGCTATCATCACCCGGTCTGGATGCAGGTAGCTGGCTGGCTGGTGGTCGCCTTGATGGCCTGGATGAGTTTCCTCACCATCCGGCAGGGTATCGGCAAGCTGTGATCACGATTGCTAAAAACAAAAAAGCCTCCCTGTACCTTGGGAAGCTTTTTGTATCATCCATCCTTGTTATGTGTCCAATCAATCGTTGACCGTTTGCTTTGCCGCTGCGGACAAGGCGGGGTTTAATATTTTTGAATGTAAGAGATAATTCCTCTCCGGATGGTATATGAAAAAGCAAGTGCCGTTCTTAATAGTATTGATGATACCGGCCGACTCCTTTTGCGGCACGGCCGGGCAACCCCAGCTCCGCCCCATGTACATACCGGCCTTCAGCCTTGCGGCATCCACATACGACGCACCATGAATAACAATGGTTCTTTCCATCGCACGGTCGTTAAAACCGGGCTCCACCCCGTTCAGGCGAAGTGATAATCCATGTTTACCCAAATAGGTGGTGGAAGTGGTATAAAAACCGAGACTGCTTTGTAAAGATTCAGCGGTATTTGAAAATTGTGTGGCATACTCACCGCCGGAATTCTTTCCGTGTGCCACCCAGGTATTGATGACCAGTTCATTCTTATCCAGGTCAATGATATATAATCTTTTCTGCTTCGATGACTGGCTGAAATCACAGATCGTTAAATAAGCGGTCCTGTTCAGTTTACCCGATTCAACCAGGTACTGGTATCCCTGCCAGGCATAGGTAAAAGCCTCCCTGGATAAACCATGTTCGCCAAGTTCGATGCTGTTATAAAGATTGTCTGCTGTGGAAATAGTCGTTGTGGAAGGATGAACCGCAGGTGAAGCCACAGGCCCGGCGCTGTGCTGTGCTGAAGGCGGGATGACTGTGAACGAAACGCACAGTACTCCCATACTGATGGGGACTAACAGGTTTTTCACTCAGGGTACGGTTTTACTTCATGCTCCGTGCAGCGGATACTGCAGGTGGATTATTAAAACGAAACGCAGGACCAAAATATTATGGCATTGTTAATAATACAAGCATCAAATTGATGTTTTCTTTCACTTTGCGAAGAAATACGTTTATTCTTTTTTTATGAATAAGGAATTCTACGAAAAAAATCTTGCCGCAGTATTTGATATAAGTATTTCTACCGATGTGAAACAGGCCGGCACAGGCAATGAGGAGTCAGTACTCAGTTCTCCATGATCTTATTAATAGCCCGCTGCCGGGTAATGAACTCACTTGTATATATTTTCAGCAAGAGCATGAATAAGGAGATCAGCAGCGGCCCGAAGATCAGCCCGATAAAACCAAACAGTTTCAGCCCGATGATCACTCCGAATACCGTGGTAAGCGGGTGCACATTGCCGAGCTTCTTTAATAAGGTAAAGCGAAGCACATTATCGATAGTGCCGATCACACCAAAACCGAGTATCAGCATGGCGATGCCCTGCCAGGTCTGGTCGTTCGCAAAAAAGATGATGGCCAGCGGAACATACGCCAGCGCAGCGCCCACCACCGGCAGCATAGCGGCAATGCAGGTGACGCCAAACCAGAAGAAAGGCTCCTCCACTCCCAGGATAAGATAAATGGGAAGCGCCACCAGCCCCTGAGCAAAAGCCACCAGCGGGATACCGATCGCATTGGACAGGACCATCATATGTACCTCTTTACCGATCCTGGCTACATTTTCATCCTTCAGCGGGATATGTTCGTAAAGTGAATCTTCCATCTTCCTTCCGTTCACCAGCATGAAGTAAAGGATGAAATACATGAAGAAGATATTGGTGAGGGTGTTGAACGTGGCACCCAGTATCTGTGGCAGGCTGCTGGCGATGCCGGCTCCCAGCTTATTGATGTTCTCCTCACTTGCCAGGGTCACATCGAACTTTGTTTCAATATTGCTCACGACCTTTTTAAGCGCTGCCGTCAGTTCTTCCGAATGCTGTATTGCATAATTCACCTTGGAAGAAAGCATATTGACCAGCAGGGCCACCGGCAGCAAAATGACCACCAGGGAAAAGACCATCAGCAGGGCGGCAGTCCACCCGTTCCGCCATTTCTTTTTTTCCGTAAGGAAGAACATCCATTTATGCAGCAGGATGTACAGGGTAATGGACCCCAGTAAGGCGGGGACAAACGTGTACAGTTCCAGGAACAGCAGCACAAACAGCAGCAGGATGATCAGGATGAAAAAAAACTGGCGAACCCGGTTCTGACTGATTACATCGCTCATGGTAACTAAGATAATGAGATACGAAGTACGGAATAAAATGAATATGCTTCACCTCCGTACTTCGTAAGTTCCTTTCTTTATCACACCTTCACAGTTTTCCATTTCCCTTTCCGGAAATAGTAGAAAGCGACCAGGGCCATCATGCTCTCTGCCACCGGGATGGCAATAAAGGCGCCGGTAGGGCCAAGCCCGAAGAGCTTTGCCAGCAGAAAGGCAAACGGCACCTGGAATATCCAGAAACCGAAAATATTGATCCAGGTAGGGGTTTTGGTATCACCGGCACCGTTCAGTGCCTGCACCATCACCATGCCTATGCCATAGAATATATAGCCGCTTCCGATGATCTGCAGGGCCAGCACACCATAATGGTGTACCGCCGGTTCTTTGGTAAACACGCTGATGATCGGCGGGGAGAAGAACAGGAAGAGCAGCATCACGCAGCCCATGAAGCAGGCATTGTACCGGGTGGTGAGCAGTACGCTTTTCTCCGCCCGTTCCGGCTGGTTGGCGCCAAGATTCTGTCCCACCAGCGTGGCCGCGGCATTGCTCAGTCCCCAGGCCGGTAAAATAAAGAACACCACATTACGGATGGCTACCTGGTACCCGGCAGAAGCATCAGTGCCCCCGGTATGCGATACGATCCAGGTCATGATGATCCAGCTTCCGCTCTGGATAAAGAACTGGAAAGTGGCAGGCCAGGCCACTTCAAAAAGATGCCTGATCAGCCCGGTGTTCCACCGGAAGTAAGATCGCTTCATCTTAATCGCAGCCTTGCGCCGGAACAGGTGGTAACACTGAAAAAGCACCCCGGCCCCCCGGCCGATGGTGGTGGCAATGGCCGCACCTTTTAGTCCCAGTTCCGGGAAAGGCCCGTACCCGTTGATCAGCATCGGGCACAGAAAAATATTGATACCGCTGGCGATCCAGAGACTGTACATGGCAATCGAAGCATTACCGGCTCCCCGGAAAATACCATTGATAAGAAATAACAGGATGATCACCACACTGCCCCCCAGCATGATGCGGGCAAACCCGGTCCCTTCTTTCACTACTTCAGGCGCTGCACCCATCAGCCGGAGAATATCCGGGGCAAATATTACACCGGCAATACTCAGCACGATAGCCGATACCAGCGATAAGATGATGGCCTGTGCGCCGGCATGAGAAGCGGCTTCCGGGTTTTTTTCGCCGATACGTCTTGCTACCACCGCTGTGGCAGCCGTACTAAGCCCGATAGCGATCGTGTAAATAAGGGCAATGAAGGATTCTGTAAGCCCGACCGTGGCAATGGCCAGTTTATTTTTTGGCGCAGGCAGGTGACTTACAAAATACATATCCACCACAGCAAAGACCGATTCAAGGCTCAGCTCAAGGATCATCGGAATAGCAAGCAGTACAATGGCCGCCTTCAGGCTGCCCTTTGTATAATCATGCTCACCCCCCGACAATGACTGGACGGCCAGGGATAGAAAATGCGAAATTTTATTGGTTTTAGTTTCTTGCGACATGGGAAAACGATTTATTCGAAACACTTCGGCCATCTGTGATGACCTCTGTAAGATGATGTAATAATGATAAAAGAAATAACAGCTTTCAGCTGCAGATCAGAAACGGTAAGAAATGAACACGGCGGGCACCGTTAACAACACACCGGTTAAAATGGGAGCTTCATATTCCTTGATTGATGCGGCAAAGATAGGAGTCTCTTACCGGCCGGAGAACAACAAAAAAATTTTTCCGGACAGAAATGGATAAGTGGTAGCACCGCCTGTACTGCCCACATTGATAGTCAGACCGGTAATAAAAAACCCCATCCCGTTAGCGGGATGGGGTTTAGAATGTTGATGACCTGGTTCCGGCTTACTTCACGAAGATCACGATCTTCTTCGAAGCATAGATCCGGTTACCATTGCCAACTACTTTAACGGTATAGATACCGGCGGCAGGGCTTCCAAGGTCAACCGGGATATTCGTATAAGCTACCCCGAGTGTCAGTTGTTTCGAGAATACTTCCTGGCCAACCGGGCTGTATACCTTCACAGTCGCCTGTTCACCTGTTTCATTGTAGAACCTGATCGTGAACCGGCCGTTGTTCGGGCTCGGGTACACCCAGAGGTGGTAAGAAGGCGCTGCCGTGATATTCAGTACAGCAGATGTGTTCACACAACTGTTCGGGTCAGTATACACAACCTGGTAGGCACCGAGGTTATCGATCTTGATCGGTGTAACGATATTACCGCTGACCGGCAACGGTGTTCCGTTGTAACTCCAGTTAAAGGTTCCGCCCTGTGGTGATACCAGTGCAATGATCGATGTATACTGCGGCGGCAGCAGCGCCGTGTAAGGCTGTGCCTGCAGAATGACCGTCGGCAAAGGATTCACCCGGAGAAGCGCCTGGTCGGAGATTACCGTGGTGCACAACCCGGTTACCAATACACGGTACAGGTTATTGTTCATGGACAGTGATACATTATTCAGGGCAAGCGTGGTTCCGGTGGCACCGGGGATATTGTTCCAGGTGTTACCATTATATACCTGCCACTGGTAGCTCAGCGGGCCACCTGCGTTCGGACTGGTGGACGCTGCCACACTGAAGGAGGTATTCAGTCCCACACACACTGCCGCATTCACCGGTTGTTGTGTGATCACCGGCAGCTGGCCGTCACGGACAGTTACAACAAATGTGCAGGTGCTGATGTTTCCGCACACATCCGTAGCGGTTACCGTAACAGTGTTATTACCGATCGGGAAGGCTGAACCGGATGCGGGCACAGTGGTGATGGTCACCCCTCCGCCGCAATTATCCGTAGCGGTTGCCGTAAATGTTACCACGGCAGTACAGCTTCCGGCCGGTGTGTTTACAGTAACCGGCGAAGGACAGGTGATGACCGGTCCGGTCTGATCATTTACATTGATGATCTGCACACACTGGGCAAAGTTGCCGCAGGGATCGGTGGCCCTGTAGGTCCTGGCGATGGAATAACGGTTAGCACAGCTCTGGTTACTGATCACATCACTTACCCAGGTTACGGTTACCGGTCCGCCGCAATTATCGCTTACACCGGTTACCAGCGAGATATCAGGTGCCGGCACGGCAGAAGCACAGCTTACGGTGATCGTAGCCGGACAGGTCAGTGTAGGAGGTGTCTGATCGTATACGGTGATGAGCTGTGTACACTGGGCAAAGTTTCCGCAGGCATCTGTTGCACGGTAAGTGCGGGTGATGATATACCTGCTTGCACAGGTCTGGTTGCTGATCACATCACTCACCCAGGTTACGGTCACCGGTCCGCCGCAGTTGTCGCTTACACCGGTTACCTGTGTGATGTCCGGTGTCGGTACAGCACCCGTACAGCTTACCGTGATCGGGGCCGGGCAGGTCAGCACCGGCGGTGTCTGGTCGTTCACGGTGATGGTCTGCGTACATTCTGCAAAGTTTCCGCATACGTCGGTTGCACGGTAAGTTCTGATCACCGTATAGCGGTTGGTACAGGTCTGGTTGATGATCGCATCGCCCTGCCATGTTATGGTAACGGTACCGCCGCAGTTATCACTTACGCCGGTTACCAGCGAGATATTCGGGGCAGGTACAGCAGAGGCGCAGCTAACCGTCACCGGAGCCGGGCAGGTCAGTGTCGGAGGTGTCTGATCGTTCACAGTTATGATCTGTGTACACTCTGCAAAGTTTCCGCAAACGTCGGTTGCCCGATACGTTCGGGTAATGGTATAACGGTTAGCACAGGTCTGGTTGCTGATCACATCACTCCGCCAGGTAATGGTGATGGCGCCGCCGCAATTATCTGTTGCCGTTACTGCGCCGGTATTCGGAGCCGGTACGGCAGAAGCACAGCTGACTGTCACCGGGGCCGGGCAGGTGATTACCGGCGGAGTCTGATCGTTTACAGTAATGATCTGTGTGCACTCTGCAAAGTTTCCGCAAACGTCGGTTGCCCGATAGGTCCTGGTGATGGTATAGCGGTTGGCACAGGTCTGGTTGCTGATCACATCACCCTGCCAGGTAACGGTTACGGCACCACCGCAGTTGTCGCTAACTCCTGTTACAGAAGCGATGTTCGCTGCCGGTACGGCAGAAGCACAGCTTACGGTAATATTCGGCGGACAGGTGAGTACCGGCGGTGTCTGGTCGTTTACAGTGATGGTCTGGGTGCATTCTGCAAAGTTTCCGCAGACGTCGGTTGCCCGATAGGTCCTGGTAATGGTGTAGCGGTTAGCACAGGTCTGGTTGCTGATCACGTCGCCCTGCCAGGTGATGGTTACTGCACCACCACAGTTATCGCTGACGCCGGTGACAGCACTTATATCCGGAGCCGGTACAATAGCTGTACAACTTACGGTGATCGGGGCCGGGCAGGTCAGTGTAGGCGGTGTCTGATCATTTACAATGATGGTCTGTGTGCATTCGCTGAAGTTTCCATGTATATCCGTTGCCCTGTACGTTCTTGTGATCGTATACCGGTTAGCACAGGTCTGGTTACTGATGGCATCACCCATATGGGTTACCACCACACCCGGACAGTTGTCACTGGCAGTTACTGAAGCAATATCCGGTGCCGGTACAGCCGAAGCACAGCTTACAGTTACCGGTGCCGGACAGGTAATAGCGGGGTTCTGTGTATCGTTTACCGTTACCGTGAATGAACAGCTGGCGGTTCCGCAAACATTGGTTGCGGTGATCGTAATGCTGGTGATACCGATATTAAAGAATGATCCGCTGCCGGTGCCGCTGCCGGTACCGGTAGTAGCGCCGCTGAATACATAGGTAACAGCCGGTACCGGTACACCGGTAATAGTCGGCACATAAGAAACAACAGCGCCGCACTGGTTCAGATCATTACTTACGGTAATATTAGCCGGGCAGGTGGCGGTAGGAACAGACTGTACAAGTACTGTAGCCGTAATCGGTGCTCCCACACAACCCAATCCTGATGTTGGCGTAATGGTGAAGGTTACTGTTTGCGGAACAAAAGTGTTATTGGTCAGCGTTCCGCTGATACTTGCACCAGAGCCGCTGGAAGGAATTCCTGTTACGTTCACCGTGTTATCTCTTGTCCATGTATAGGTAGTACCGGGCTCTGTACTGCTGAGTACGATTGTTGTGATCGGTCCGGAGCAAACGGTCTGCGCCGATGGCGTTGCCGTAGCAACCGGTGCAGGATTAAGGGTTGCCGTTACAGGCACTCTTGGAGCACTGTTGCAGGTCTGGCCGGATGAGTAGGTAAATTCTACTCTCGAGATGCTGGTAGTGGGACCAAATTCTCTCCAGAGGTCATGCGGAGCGCTTGCCGTCAGCGGGAATTGCATACCCAGTCTTTCCAGCTGAACCGGGAAGCCGGCTATGCTGGTAACATAATCTCCCGGTGCATAAGAGTTAATATTTCCACGATAGCCCAGGATACCGATCACTTCGCCGGTTGCTACCGGAATATTACAAGGCACACTTCCTGAAGTGGGATTATTGAACGTCTGGAAGACAGTGGTAAAGGCATTCGTTGTCGCAGAGAATATGGGCGGCGGTACATTACCGGTGAATTTCACCACAGCCACACTCATCGGTCCGGATGAAGCGGTGGTGGGCACACTCAACGATGTGATCACAAAATTTGTCGGTGCTGTAAACCAGTAGCCTCTTACATTTCCGGGGAAAGTACTGCTCTGTCCGGGCATTGCCAGCAGGGTAGCTGGTCCTGCAGGCGTAACGGCTTCCACATAGAATGTAGAAGTAGCAGTAATATTGGGTGAATAGGTAGTACCTGTATTTACTACAATACCTCCCGATGCCGCACTCCACCAGTTGATCGTACCGGTACCTGCTGCACTGAGATTGACGATACCGCCCGGTGCACACACCGCACCACCGGTAACGGAAGTGATCGATGGTACAGGGGATACTGAAATCGTAAAGATAAAAGGTGTGCCGGTACAAGGACCATTTACCGGCGTCACGGTTATTGTTCCGGAGATCGGCGCAGCCGTGGCATTGGTGGCAAGGAAGGAAGGAATGTTTCCTGTGCCGCTTGCTGCCAGACCAATGGCTGTATTGGTATTCGTCCAGTTAAAAATGGTGCCCGGAACGGAGCCGGCCAGCGTAATGGCCGGTGTGCTTGTTCCTGCACAGAAATACTGGTTTGCAACCGGTGTAACATCAGGAGTAGAACCCGCTACAATCGTAACGGAGGTATCGCCTACGCAACCCCAGTTACCAAAGCCGGATGTAACCTTATAATTGGTAGTGCCCGCCGGAGGAGTAACATTGATGACTTGTGTAGTGGCCCCGCCGGGTGTCCAGGAATAGCTGTTAGCCGGGGGCGCTGTCAGCGTTATCGGAGAACCGGAGCAATATGGAGGTGCGGCGCTGACTGTAATGCCCTCTCTTGGGATATGTACAGAAAGACGGTAGTTGGCGCAACCTGTACCTGGGTTCACTTCATGCACCACCACAACCATTGTTCCATTGGCCGGGATCGTGGCTTCATAGAAACCGCTCGTGGTAAAGGATGATCCGGGATCGGCCAGGTAGTTGGTACATTGACTTGTATTGTTATAACTGCCCAGGTAAGCTGCGCAGAAAATATTGGTTCCGCAGTATGAGGTGATACCAATGGTGGCACATACCGGAACATTATAAGGATTGACAATCGTGTAAGAATCGTAGAGCCTGCTGCCAGTTGCAGTAAAGATTCCGGGGCAACCTTTCGGGGCAGCACAGGTTGATATTGTTGCAAACCTGTTTAATCTTCCTGTTTGTACCTGGTCGCCAACGGTAAGGCTGCCATTGAAAATATAATCTGCCACAAGTGCCGTCCTCATCGCAGTATCAATGCAACCATAGGTGTTGGTTACAGTCAAAAGATAATTGCCGGAATTGGTGATCGGCTGCGTTTGTGCAGTTCCTATTGGCGTAAAGGGATTAGTGAACAGGCTTCTGCCCCATGCATAGGTAAGACCTGTGCCGGTAGATGTTGCACCTGACAGTTCCAGGCCAGGGTTCTCGCAATTAGGTGCAGGACCGCCATCTACACCTGCACCGGTGATGGCTGCAACGGGTAAAGGATTCACTGTTACAGTAGCAGTAACTGGTGTACCTGCGCAGCCGTTAGCATTTGGTGTTATCGTAAAGGTTACGGTAACGGGTGATCCGGTATTATTGACCAGGGTACCAACAATATTTCCACTGCCGGAAGCCGGTATCGAGCCACCGATAGTACCAACATTGTCTCTTGTCCAGTCAAATGCTGTACCGCCTATGCTGCCACTCATCAGGATAGCTTGTATGAGGGCGCCTGAACAAACGCTCTGTGACGCTGGTGCAGCTGTTACATCCGGGATCGGGTTCACAACCACTGTTGCGGTGGCCGGTGTACCGGTACATCCGTTGGCGGTCGGTGTTATCGTAAATGTTACTGTTACCGGCGCATTAGTCGTATTAGTTAATGAACCACTTATATCGCCACTTCCGCTTGCTGCAATGCCAGTTACAGTACCTGTATTATCTCTTGTCCAGTTAAACACCGTACCGCTTGTTGCACCAGTGATGGCAATCGTTGTAATGGCACTGCCTGAACAAATGCTCTGTGATCCCGGTGCAGGTACAGCATCCGGTGTTGGGTTCACCAGCACGGTTGCGGTATAGGAAGTTTGATTACATGATCCATAAGCAACCGGTGTTATTGTAAAGGTTACGGTAATCGGTGCAGCCGTTGTATTCGTCAGCGTACCAGTGATGTCACCACTGCCGCTGGCTGCAATACCGGTGACGGTGCCCGCATTATCCCTGGTCCAGTTGTAAACCGAACCTGCAGGTGCACCGGCCAGTACAATATTGGTAATAGGTGTGCCGGAGCATACTGTTTGTGATGCCGGTGTGGCAGTACCCAGTACTGGTGCAGGGCAACTGATCACTAAATTATAAGTGCTTCCTGTACCGGAACATCCGCTGGCTTCAGCAGCCACTACCACGATCGGGAATGTGCCGCCTTGAGTAGGAGTACCACTCAATACTCCTGCGGAAGACAATGTCAGTCCTGTTGGCAGGGCGCTGGCGGTTGTAAATGTATAAGGAGCCGAACCACCTGTTGCCGTAAAGGTCTGGCTGAAGGCCACATTCACAGTACCTGTGGTTACAGCCGGGTTAGTAACCGTGATGGTCGGGCAAAGAACAGAGAGATAATTACATCCTGTCGGTTGGGTAAAGGAAGGAGGTGTGTTATCATCTACGATCCAGTTGGCCTGGTTGTTCAATGCTGCTCTTAAGGCAACTAATGAGCCGTTGATAGCCGGGGAGGTACAATTGCCGTATTTCGCATTGTTATGTTCTGAGTTAACATCGCCCTGCGTACCGATCCAGATACAGTTCAGACCCGTTGTAAGGCCGGTCGGCAATGCACTGGAAGTGGTGCTTGGCGGAGCGGCTCCATCCCAGGCGGCTGCAGTAGTGGTTGTCGGGTCGCCGCCGGCAACAGTATAAACGTTCATGTGAATGGCACTGATAAATGTGGGCGATGCGGCGGTTCCGCGGTACGCCAGTATCTGGTCGCCACTGGTGCTGAGGCTTAAAGCGGTACCGGTAACAGTACCGGCTGCGCCGCCACCGGACCTGGTGGCCGTAAGGCCTGAGATCGTAATCTCTGTTCCGCCGGGTAATCCGCCTGCCGGGGCAGTCCAGGTTACAGTTTGCTCACCGGTGCCGAATACGTTGGTGCTTAACCAGCCATTATCGGTAAAGTTGATCGTTGTACCGGGGCCGACATTTTTGAGTAATACAAAGGAGAAATCATCGCCGGCAGAAGTAGATGTATAGGCGCTGAATGCAATGTCACCTGCATTCAGGGTAGTGGCAGCCACCGGTATCGGTGTCACCCTCCACATAGCAAGTACTTTATAAACACCCTGGCATCCGGCTGAACAGTTGGCTCTTCTTCCTTCAATAAATATAAATCCGCTGCCGCCTGCAACGCCTGTTGTGCTGATATTGCTTCCTGGTGTATAAGGCAGATAAGTAGCACCCCCATCGGTTGTATAACGGAAGTCATCGGAACAACCTGTACCGCCGCTTCCCGCATTAAAGGTGGCACTTACAGGCGTTCCGTCTGCTACTGTAATGGTAGCAGGAGTTTTTGCCAGTAATGTTGGTGAAGCCGGTAATGCATTAACGGTAAGCGTAGCGGCGGTTGAATTAGTAGAACCTCCGCCATTTGAGGCAACACAACGGTAGGTATAACCATTCATGCTCAGGGCAGCGGCACTGATAGTAAGGGTGGTTGTTGTTACACCGGAATAAACACCGCTGTTGCTTAAGTTATTAAATCCGCTTCCCTGGTCTTCCTGCCACTGGTAGGTCAGCGCATTGGTAGCCGTAATGCTGAAGGAAGCCGGCGCCGTTTCACACACTGCTGTATTAGCAGGGTTGGTATTGATGGTTGGCGGAGTGATGCCTACGCCAAGATAGGGGCAACCGGTAGGTATTGAGAAACCCGGAGGTGTGCTGTTGTCGCTGATCCAGTTGGCCTGGTTATTCAGCGTAGCTCTTAAGGTAGCAATGGGGCCCAATGTACCGGGCCCGGCACAATTACCATAGTGTGAGTTGTCGAACTCGGAACCAGGAACATCCTGCGTACCGATCCAGATCGCATTGATGCCGGTGGTTAACCCTGTTGGCAGCGCACTGGAGTTAAGTGTATTGGCAGTACCATCCCAGGCAGCGGCCGTGGTCGTAACGGGATCACCGTTGGCAATACTGTACACATTCATGTGTATAGCGCTGATGAAAGTAGGTGATGCAGCCGTGCCGCGATAAGCAAGTATCTGGTCACCACCGGTACTGAGGTTCAGCGGTGTTCCGGTAACGGTACCGGCTGAACCGCCGCTGGCAAGAGTGGCTGTAAGTCCGCTGATCATTATTTCTGTTCCGGCCGAATAAGCAGCATTGCTGGTCCAGGTAATGGTTTCTTCACCGGATTGCAGCACATTCGTACTCAGCCAGCCATTATCAGTAAAGTTGATCGCCGTACCGGGGCCGATATTTTTTAATAATACAAAAGAGAAATCATCCGCTGCCGTAGTGGATGAATAAGCGGTAAAGGCTATGTCACCGGCATTTAATGTGGTGGCGCCTGCAGGCAATGGTGTTACCACCCACGATGCCAATACAACATAAGAATTGGAACAGCTGGCACAGCCGGCCCTTCTTCCTTCAATGAACACAAAACCACTTCCTGCTGCTAAGCCGGTTGTGCTGATATTAGAGCCGGGTGTATAGGCTAAATAAGTTGCGCCGCCATTTGTTGTATAGCGGTAATCATCGGTACAACCTCCCGAGCCGCCGCTGCCGGCGTTGAATGTTGCACTCACGGGTGTTCCATCCGCCACAGTAGGTGAATTCGGCGTTTTGGCCAATAAGGTTGGATTCACCGGTAATGCGGTAACCGTAAGTGTGGCGCTGGTCGAATTCGTAGAACCTGACCCGGTGGCCACACAACGATACTGGTAACCGTTGAAACTTGCCGGCACATTGGTCAGATTTAATGTTGTTGTTGTTGCACCTGCGTAGGTCGCATTATTAGAAATGTTGGTAAAGCCGCCGCCGTTATCCACCTGCCATTGGTAGGAAGTGGCGCCGGTAGCAGCAACGGTAAAGCTGGTGTTGCCGTTTTCACATACAGTAGCATTGGAGGGGTTGGTGGTGAAAGAGGGCGGTGAAGAAAGAACCCCGAGAAAGTTACAGCCGCTGGGTAAAGTAAAACCCGGACTGGGGGTACTATTATTCGCAATCCATTTTGTCTGGTCATTCAGGGCTGTACGGGCCCCGGCTTCAGTTGAAATATTGATACCGGAGGCAGCACAGTTGAAAATAGCGTTATCCATTTCAGAAGCAGACACATTAAATGTTCCGATCCAGATTGCATTGACTCCTGTTGTAAGGCCGGGGGGTAAGGCACTGCCATTAGTGTTGTTTTCATTCCCTAAATCCCAGTTGGCAGCAGTGGTGGATACCGGGTCATTAATTGGTGGTGTAGACTGGTAAACATTCATATGAATGCCGCTCAAAAACGTGGGGGATGCTACTGTACCGAGATAAGCCAATACCTGGTCCCCTCCCGTTGATAAACTTATTGCTGTGCCGGTTACTGTTCCTGCAGCACCGCCACCTGCACGGTTTGCCGTAAGCCCCACAATTTGTATCTCTGTTCCTGCGGGAAGTCCGCCTGCCGGGCAGGTCCAGTCAACTGTTTCTTCAACGGCGGCAGAGTTAAATGCATTGGTAGGAGCTCCTGTCCAGCCTCTGTCTGTAAAATGTATCACAGTACCGGCAGTACAACTCTTGAGCAGCACAAATGAAAACTCATCGGATGACACGGAAGTGTATCCTGAAAAGGCTATATCACCGGGGCCGGTTATCTGGGCTTCGGCAGGGCTGAACCGGGAGAGAAAAAAAACAGCAATAAGAATAGCTTTTACGCATCCGGCTTTAAGGAGGCTCATAGCAATAAGTTTTTGGTTAAGGGTCTATAAATGTAAAGTAAATACCCGACAGATAACATCTTTTTTGAGGAAAACAGCCATTAGGAAAAATACTTACCGGTAGCTGTAAGACCCGGGTGTTGCAATAGTATCATTGTGTAAACCAGCAGGGTCGAATGAGTATATTAAGATTTTATGATGTTTATTTTGCCGGCTAAGTACCCTGAAAAGGGTATTAGCTGAAACGCATACCGGCCTCTATTCCGAATGAAGACATCCTGCTTCCGCTGAAGAAGCCCTCATTCGTATAAACAATAGAAATTTTCAGCCTTTTTGCATCTTTTGTTCTTACAACAAGCCCGTTTTCGCTGTCGCAATGAATGATCGTTCCGGGAGCCGTTGTATCATTGGCAGCTTCACCGGCGATCATTGCTTCCGTAATACCGATAAACCATTCCCCGATATGTGCACCGGCACCTTTATTCCAGGGGTTACAGGCATTAACAAGCCGTACGATCTCTGCGGCGGTCATTTCCTCCCAGCGGATGGTCAGGGCGGCTGCCGCAGGCA
This sequence comes from Chitinophagaceae bacterium, assembly GCA_046329665.1. Lineage (GTDB taxonomy): Bacteria > Bacteroidota > Bacteroidia > Chitinophagales > Chitinophagaceae > JJ008. Next base: position 85,422 of record JAXLUG010000001.1, read on the forward strand.
TTTCGTAATAATGTGCCTTTGTTTCATCCTGCGGGGTAGCCGGTATTATCGTTCCGAAGGAAAGGATCTTTAACAGGTTGGCGGCTTGTTTGGCCGCCAGGTAGGCCAGTTTCGTTTGCAGTGTGCCGTAAGTATCCGTCTCTTCGATCAGGACCCGTTCCTGCATAATGATGGGGCCGGTATCGATCCCCTCATCAACTTTGTGTACCGTTATCCCCGCCTCCCGGTCGTTATTCAGTAAATGCATCAGGATGGGCTGGGGACCGCGGCAGCCCGGCAACAGGCCAAAATGAAAATTGATGAACCCTTTTTCCGGCAAGGCAAGCAATTCTTTACTGATGATATACGGAAAGGTCATCAGCAGGCAGACATTTACCTGTTCCGTACGGATGAAGGAAGCCAGTTCTTCCCGGTAATTTTTCCTGTTCACCGGCAATAAAGGAACCCCGCTGTCTTTCAGCAGGTGCTGCATTTCCTTATTCCGGGCCGGTGTGGCCATTCCCGCCACTTTACCATAGAAAAGAAACTCCCGGATGCCGGGCAGGGCAATGGGGTTGTTACAAAGTATCAGTGCCTTTACATCATTCATCGGTGCAGTCTTCTAAATGCATAAATAAGTATTTCTCCAGCCGGAACTATCTCCCTGGACCGGGGGCTGGTTCACAAATTCCTTCCAGGCCGTTTCCATATCCTCCTCCCCTGTAATGATAGTATCCATATTACCACTGCACGACGCCCGGTAAGAAGGGGCATAAGTATAATATGTATGGGGATCGATTCTCATCCTTCCGCGGGGGCTTTCAAAGATGAGGCCGGTCAAAGACCGGGTGATGACGGCAGCATCCCCGTTCATCTTATGGTAAAGGGACAGGATCTCTTTTACGATCATACCGGCTTCCCATCCGAGTACCGAAAAATAATTTGTATTGCTACCGGGCTTACCGGCCATCCCGCTCATGAAGGCGCTGTTCCCTTTATTGTCAAGCGACGGGTGCCAGGGGATGTTTCCGGTTATTCCTTCCACAGTAAAATCCTTACCCAATGTTTTCTTCAGGGAGGGCTCAAAGAGCATAGGGGCTCCGAATAAATGAAGACCGTATTTTTTTTGTACAGGAGATATCTCCCGGTAAAAGCGTTCTGCCTGGTCGCCGGCAAAAAGACAAAGCAGGGTGCTTACTCCGGGATGCTGATCAAGAAAACCTTTGAGCGGTTCAAGAGAGAACTCCTGCAGGTGAAGGGCCGTGATATGATTAAAGGCAGGAATGCCGCCGGCCAGCTGGTGAGCGGTCATCATCCAGTAGCATTGCTGGTAGCCGGCATCGTAATATGAAAGCAGGTACACCGCTTCCTTTCCACCAGGCCCGCCTGCAGCCTGCCGGCCGGTAAGCCCCGCATGCATACAGAAATTAAGGGAATGCAGGAGGGTGGTGGGTGCAGCCAGTCTGTTCTCGGGAACATTGGTGCCAAAATTCACAACCAGCAGTATTTTATTTACCGAGGTAAAAAGCGGATGAAGCAATTCTGCAATCCTTGTATCCGCACAAACGATCACGATATCGGCATTGTCCTGCAGCAGCATCTTTTCTGCCCGGGTATAGATCTCTCCTTCCTCCACACCAAACCCGATGTTATCCATAACAGGTGTTATCTCCTGCCAGGCCTGTTCCTGTTCGAGGTAACACCGCAGCCCGTTCAGGATATCCAGCCCGAGTGAAGGGAACAGTGTGGACCGGGGCAATAAGATTCCGATAGTAAGCATACTGAAAAATAAGCAGTTTGATGAAGGGCCGGTAAAAATAATCCCTCTTCAACATAAGAAGAGGGATGATCCTGTAATAAGATATAAAGGAATCAGTTCCTGCTTGGAAAAATACCTTCCAGGCAAATGATGTAATTCATACCCAGATAGGGCTGCATATTATTAAAGGGCTGGTTGCTTCCCGCAATGGCCGTGGTGAGGGAAAGGCTGATGGCCCCGGCATTCATACTGGCCACATCACCCGACTGGTTGGTATAAATATTAGAAGCCGCCAGGAAGCGCCCTGTAGGATCTGTACTGTTGGGGGAGTCATTATTCCCTTTCAGGGTAGCGGTGCCTGTAACGGTGTGGTTGTGGGCCGGTAAATTAGTAATAATAAGTGTGGTGGTAGGAAGGCCGGCCACTTCTCCCAGGTTGATATTGGGTAAACCGGGCCCCTGGCCGGTACCCACCGCTACCCGTCCTCTGAAATCAGGCAGCCCGAAAGTAGTTTGTCCGTTTCCGCCATAGGTGGTGCCCAGGAGGGAAAACAGCGCTGTGTTTTGTGCAATCGATAAAAGCTGGCCCTGGCAAAAAGCCCAGGCACGGGGGGCGAAATTGCCGGCAAACATTCTGATTTCTGCAATATATCCTTCCATAGAAAAATTTTTATTGGTAATAATGCGGTTGATCAGTTTCTTGAAGGGAAGATCCCGAAGAGGCAAATGATATAGTTCATGCCCAGGTAGGGCTGCATATTATTAAAGGGCTGGTTGTTTCCTGCAATACCCGTGGTCAGCGAAAGACCGATCGCCCCGGCATTCATATTGGCAATGTCACCCGACTGGTTGGTATAAATATTAGAAGCAGCCAGGAAACGTCCGGTGGGATCTGTACTGTTGGGGGCATCATTATTTCCTTTCAGGGTAGCTGTGCCAATAACAGCGTGGTTGTGCGCCGGCATATTTGCAGTAGTAAGGGTCACTGTATAGGCACCGGACAACTCGCCCAGGATGACATTGGGTAAACCGGGCCCCTGGCCGGTGCCCACCGCCACCCGTCCTCTGAAATCAGGAAGTCCGAAGGTTGTTTGACCATTGCCGCCAAATGTGGTTCCGAGAATTGAAAAGAGGGCTGTGTTTTGGGAGATAGACATGATCTGGTTGGCGCAGAATGCCCAGTTGCGTGGGGCGAAATTACCGGCAAACATCCGGATTTCCCCGATAGTTCCTTCCATAAAAAGATTTAATGGTTAAGAGAGAGGTTATGCTCGATTCAAGCTAAAAGTAATGATTTTATTGAAAGACCTGAAATTAATACATCTTTTAATGAGATACCATTAGCAAAAAAGTTACCTAATCCCGCAGCCATTTCAGCAGGGCAGGATAAGGAGACTGACCGCTGGCAGCAGCATTTTTTTCATCCAGCGCCATACCGGTCCATTGCAGCATCGGCAATCCGAAATATTGCTTTAACCTGAAATTTTCAATAATATAATTTCCGCCTCCTTTGTAACCGTGTTCATGAAAAACATAAGCAGGATCGATACCCAGGTGTATACAGGCTGCATACGACCAGGCAATGGCCATCATTTCTTCTGCCTCCCGGTCTGCTCTTTTTTCAATCGCATCACCCATCAGCAGACTTCTTTCCGCAGCGGGCACCACGGCTATATGCCCTGCTTCATGCAGTATATCGCCCGGGTGTTTTAAGTCTTCTGCATCAACAATAATGCTTCCGTTTTCAATAGAAAGACCCGGTAGAAAGCAGGTAACGGAAGGTTTCCTGTATTCAACGGGTATCCCGATGCGGGATAGAAAATCTACGCATTGGCGGAAAACCGGGTCGCTTGTAACAAACATTTTTTGTTGTAATGTTTTACGGAATTTGTATTTTGTAAGTGTTTTAACCTAAATCCTGACCAACTCACCAAAACTAACAAAGGCAATGATTAATACAAGAAGGAATTTCCTCCGGCGCAGCGGTATTCTCACTTCAGCCGTACTGGTGGCCCAACCATTCAAGACATTTGCCGGCATCAGCGCCTCCCTCACCGGTAACGAGCATAACCATCTCGTTTTTTTGCATACGGCCAAAGATGAATTTTCCCTTTTTGATGCAGAGGCAGGATATATAAAAAATATTAAGACCGATGCACCGGGCTCCATACTCGTTCATTCCGGTAAAAGGCATGAGTCTGCCTTTAATTTCGATGTACCGGCCGCAGCAGACAGAAAGGAAAAGGCCTGCACAGTGATCACAAAGCAGGGACTGAACACCGGTATCATCTATGTTTCCCCGGAAGAGAATAACGAGGTGGAAGAAATAAACCGGCTGGCCGCCTATCTCAAAAAGGAAAAAGACTGCCAGCTCGTGGTTTGTGTGTCCAGGCTGGGCTTAAAGAACCAGTCGGCCCTGGACGATCTGACACTGGCGGCGGCCTCCCGTAACGTAGACCTGATCATCAGCGGTCACAACACCAACTGCTCCGTCCGCACCCTTGTTGCCAGGAACAGTGAAAAACACGAAGTGATCATTCAATCATCAAAGAACATCACCCGTGATTGCAATAAGATAGAATTCAGTTTTGATGAAACGGGTGCCAAAAAGCATGTGCATGTGGGAGCGAAACTCCGTAAACATGCTGCCGCAGTATAAGTAAAATGGCTGTGATAAAATATATCCGGCTTCCCTTTCGGTTTGATGTCTCCCTTTTACAACAGGAAGTAAATGCCCTGGAGGAACAGCACTGGCGGCTGCACTACCAGACCCGGCATTATGAAGGTAACTGGAGTGCCATTCCGCTCCGGAGTACAGACGGACGGGCGGATGATATTATCATCTCTCCGCAGGAAGATCCCGCTTATGAAGACACGGTGTATCTCCGCAAGAGCAGGTACCTGCAGGAAGTATTGTCCGCCTTTCGCTGCCCGCTGATGGCCGTGAGGCTGCTGAAACTGGACGCCGGTGCTCATATCAAAGAACACCGTGATGCGGACCTGGCCTTTGAATCGGGCGAAGTGAGAATACATATACCGGTACAGACAAATGAGTACGTGGAATTTTATCTCGATAAGGAAAGGATGCCCCTGCAGGAAGGAGAATGCTGGTATATGAACTTCAACCTGCCGCACTCCATTTTTAATAAAAGCAACCAGCCGAGAATACACCTGGTCATCGATGCCCGGGTAAATGACTGGATAAAGGATTTGTTTCAGCAGCCCGGTCTGCTGAAAAGGGAAACAGCGGACCCCGGTCATGACGAAGCCACAAAACGCCGCATCATCGCCAGCCTGCGGGAACTGAATACAGAAACCGGGCACCGGCTCGCCGCAGAAATGGAAGCCTCGCTGCATTCCGGAAACGCCTGAATGAAAATACCCGGATGAATAACTCAGATACATTGCTGCCTTGTGTGATCTTCCTGACCGGCCTCAGCGGTGCCGGTAAAACCACCCTTGCCCGTCAGCTGAACCAACGGCTGCACCAGGAAGGACATCAGCCGGTAGTACTGGACGGCGATGAGATACGAGAGGTGATGCGGGTCACGGGATTTGATGAAGCCTCACGGAAAAATCATAACCTTAGTGTGGGTGCGCTGGCTGCCCTGCTGGAAAGACAGGGTCATATGGTGATCGTTGCACTGATCGCTCCCTACAATGAGATAAGAAGCCAGGTGCGGGCCATGTGCCGCCGGTTCATGGAAGTGTATCTTTCAACAGATATAAAAACCTGTATGGAAAGAGACACAAAGGGGCTTTACAAAAAGGCGATAGCGGGAGAGATAAAAGAATTCACCGGTATCTCTGCCCCGTACGAGCCGCCGCAACACCCGGAACTGGTTTTTGATACGGCAGCCATCACCGTGGAAGAGTGTGCCGCAACGATCATCCGCTACCTGAAAACCCGCCTGAACGACCGGTCAATGCCCGCAAACCCATAACCGGTATACCATGAATGAAAACATTGCAGCATTAAACAACTGGATCCCATTCCGCCTCAGGGAGGAGAAGGATGAGAACCTTTGTCAGTGGCTGTATCTCGGCGACAAAACATTTGACGAACCTTTTTTTGATGAAACCCTTGCGAAGTGCAGGCACCTGGAAATAAATTCAAAACCATACCGGGTGGTGAGTACGATGGAGGGACTGGCTGCCTGGGCTCCCCTGTTCCCGGTCATTCCCCCGGCCGCACTGATCTTTCATGTGTCCCGTTGCGGCTCTACCTTATTATCGCAGTTACTCTCCCTTGATCCCTCGAATATCGTTTTATCCGAAGTGCCGTTCTTTGATGAACTGCTGCGATGGGGCTTCCGGCATCAGCGAATGGAAGAAGCCTGTGAGGGGCTGCGGGCAGCAGTATCCTTTCACGGCATCAGACGAAAGAAGATACAGCAACAACTTTTTATTAAAGCAGACAGCTGGCATATTCTTTTTTATGATCAGTGGAGACAGTTATACCCCGATGTGCCGGTCATACTCCTCTACCGCCGGCCGGATGAAGTCATCCGCTCCCACCAGCAGCAGCGGGGCATGCAGGCCGTACCCGGTGTGATAGAACCTTCCCTGTTTGGTTTCGGGCCTGATATTTTTCATTTGCCGCTGGATGAATACATGGCCAGGGTGCTGGAAACATTTTTTACTGCATTTGAACGGGTGCTGCGGACAGACCAGCAGGTGCTTGCCGTCAACTACAGTGATGGCATGCTTACGGTCATGGATAAGATCGCTTCATTTACCGGCACCGTCATTACCGGCGGGATGCGGGAGAAAATGAAAGAGCGGGCCGGCTATCATGCCAAACACCCCGGAAAGGTATTTAAAGAGCCGTCACTTGAAACCGCCACCCCTGCTTACCTTAACAGTGTTTTTGAAAAGTATAACGAGATTGATGTTATACGAAGAACCCGGGATCAACTGTAAACAACCGGCCAGAGACCGGTTACACATCTGCCCACATCCTGAAAAGATTGGAATAGCATTGCAGGAGCAGATTTGCTTCCTGTGAACGGGGATCACGCTGGCTCAGTAAGGCATGCACCTGGTTGAGTTCAAATAACAGCTGTCGTTTTTCGGCAGAGGGGATATTACTCTGTATCCAGGTAACGGCAGCAAGCCTTTCACCGCTTTTGATCTCGTTCACACAATGCAGGAACTGGCAGGGGTATAAGATCGCATCTCCTTTTGCGGCTTTAATGGCCACCGGCCCGGCAGTACCCTGGATCACCAGTTCGCCGCCTTCATAAGTGGCCGGGTCGCTTAAGAAGATGGTCATGGCGAGGTCGGTGCGGATAGGAGGATCACCCATGATCGGGCTGTCCACATGCCAGCCATAATGGTTGCCGGTGGTGTACTTGCTGATCAGGAAGGGGTGAACCTGTTTGGGTTGTGCCGCCACATTGAAGTAGGGGCTTGTTTCCAGTGCATTCATCAGGATGGCCCGCAGCGGTTTCAGTACATTGGTATTGTCCGAATCGATCTGCAGGTTATCCTTTACATCTTTCGCCGCCAGGCTGGCGGTGATCTTTCCGTCCACGAACCGGGCCCGGCCGATGAGTTCTTCGATGGTTACCAGTTCTTCTGCTTTGATCAGGGATGGGATGTGCTGAAACTGCTGGCTCATGATAGCTGGTTTAAAATCTGTTCCGGAAATTTTATGTATCCTGTTATGTAAATGTAATTTATTTTCATATCGTATGGATCGTACCGAAAGCGTTTCAATTCAGCTGGCTCCTGTTACCGAGAAAGGCACCCTGGGGGTGATGCACCTGAAAAGGTACTGGGATAAATGCCGGGCCAGGCGAACCGGTCTTCTTGCAGCGGATGCCCTGCAGGAAGAATGGAATACGGATATCACGCTGCTGGCGGCGCTGGGCCTGGGGGTAGAGCAAACGATAAAATACCTGTACCTGAGTGATGAGGGTTTCGATGCCTTTGAAAAATGGGTGCTTGAAGTAAACAACGGGCAGCTGTCAAAAGACAAGATCGATACTTTCAACCTTTCCCTCGAAGGAAATACAGGGCCGCTCAGTTCCCCCGTCAAACAGGTATTGTCAGCAGAAGAATGGCACACCTGGAATGAACAGGGTTATATCATTCTCCGCCAGGTTGTTTCCAAAGAAGATTGTGATGCCACCATACAGCTTATCTGCAGCCATATTGGTATCAGCAGGACAGACCCGGGTACCTGGTACAAAGAGCATCCGGCCCGGCAGGGCATCATGGTACAGCTTTTTCAGCATCCCCTGCTGCAAAAGAACAGGGAGACCGTACGGATTCGTGACGTGTATGAAGCACTCTGGGGAAGAAAGGATATCTGGCTCAACACAGACAGGGTGGGATTCAACCCGCCGGAGACCACCAGCTGGAAATTTCCCGGTCCCGGGCTGCACTGGGATGTAAGCCTGCAACTGCCGGTGCCTTTCGGTTTACAGGGAATATTATACTTGTCAGATACCGCCGCTGACCAGGGAGCCTTTACCCTGGTGCCGGGTTTTCATAAGAAAGTAGAGGCATGGCTGAACAGTCTTCCGCCCGGTACGGATCCGCGGCAGGAAGATATAGCGGCATTAGGAGCAGTACCCGTGGCCGCCGCTGCCGGGGATTTCATTATCTGGCATCATGCCCTGCCACATGGAAGCAGCCCGAATACCGCTTCCTTACCAAGATTTGTACAGTATATCAATTATACTCCGCTGGATATGGAGGTCAGGGATAAATGGGTATGACCCGCCGTAAAAAAAAACATACGGCACGGATCAGAATAAAGTCAGCTGGCGTTCATCCTGTACCGGTTTTTTCTTTGCGTGTCTGCTGATGACCGGCTTCGTGGCGGCAGGCGCCGTACCGGCCTGTATTTCAAAAACAGGTGAAACATCATAGCGGGAAGCCACAAAGATTTTTGTGTTGCCGGCATGCGGTTCAAATAACTGCTGTACCCGTTCCGGCCGGTTATTGTTCTTCGACAGATGAGAAAGAATCAGCAACTGAAGCTGTGGTGAACGGTACTGGCGGAACAGCTCAAGTGCCTGCGCATTGGACAGATGCCCCTCATCGCTGCGGATACGTTTTTTAAGAGGATAGGGGTAAGCACCGTTTTCCAGCATATCCTCACAGTAGTTTGCTTCAAGAAAAGCAGCATCACACTGGTTGAAATACCGGATCACCCGTTTGCAGGCATAGCCAATATCGGTGATCACGCCGATATTGACACCCGCCCCGCTGATCATAAAACTGTAAGGATCGGCGGCATCATGACTTTTGCGGAAAGGGATAACGGCCATTTCTCCTATGGAAACAGGTTTTGCATGGCTGAATGAATGAACCTGCTCAGGGTCAAGGGGTATATTACCGTTTCGAAGGGTGCCTGCGGTGATATATACAGGGAGTTTATACTTCCTGGCAAGACCCGGTACCCCGCTGATATGGTCACTATGTTCATGAGAAACAAACAACGCCCTGACGTTTCCCAATGAAAGTTCCAGTTTTTTCATCCGCCGCTCGGTCTCCCGGCAGCTAAGCCCGGCATCAATGAGCACCGCATCCTGCCGGTTTCCGACATAGTAACAATTGGCATTACTGCCTGAATTCAGCGATGCGATGAACATGGACATGATGCCAAAAGTAGTACTCGCCAACTGCATTGTGGAAAGAAAAAAATGCAATTTCCCATTGGGAAAATGAAAAAACCTATATTTGGCATTGGTAATGCGAGAGCATGCCGCTCATTAGAAAACCCGTTAACATTCTAAATCGAAAAAAATGGCAACAAAAAAGAAAGCCGCTAAAAAAGCTGCAAAGAAACCAGCCGCTAAAAAACCTGTAAAAAAAGCCGCTAAGAAAGCCGCTAAGCCGAAAGCAAAACGTAAACCGAATGCTGCCTTTATGAAGGCACTTACTCCCAGCGCTGCATTAGCTGCTGTGGTAGGTAACAAACCGCTTGCCCGCACAGAAGCCGTTAAAAGGATCTGGGCGCATATCAAAAAGAACAAACTCCAGGACAGCAAGAACCGTCGTATGATCAACAACGACGCTGCACTGAAAGCGGTATTCGGTGGTAAAGCACAGGTTTCTATGTTTGATGTAGCAAAAGCACTGGGCAAACACCTGAGCTAAACAACTCATCACACAACAGATTAAAGGGCTTCTGCAACGAAGCCCTTTTTATTTTTCATTCAGCGGACCCGTTAAAAATGACCGGAGGACTATCCGGCTGTGTGCGGAAGGAACCCGCAGGCAGCTTTTTTCTATCCCTGTTTTTTCTTCTCAGCGGGAAACCCTCTCCGGCATACGGGTTTCTTTTTTCCCGGAAAACAACCGCCAGCCTGCCGCAGCGGTGAAATAAAGAATATAGCCGATAAGTGCACCGCCGGTATTCAGCAGCAGATCGTCCACGTCCCACACCCCCAGTCCGGTAAGCAACTGGGTTGTTTCATACCCCAGGCTTATTAGGAAACCCGCAAGTAAAAGTTTAATACCATGCCGGAACCAGGGAAAGGCAAGCGGCAGCAACAGACCCAGGGGTACAAATCCCAGCAGGTTACCCCAGATATTATATTCGGCTGTGCTGTTATTGCGTTCCAGCCCTTTCTTATAGAGGTTGATGGTGCGAAAAGGAACCGTGTTGGCTTCCCGCCACCCGTTCTTTACCGAATACCGTTTGTAATCGCCGGCAAAGTATTGCCGGTAATAACGGATACCTCCTTTCTTAAAGAGGATCTTTTTGGTAAGCACCATCATGTACACAAGCAGCAGAATGATGGCGCTCCATTTAAAGAATCGGCGGGTGGAATCCATGTGTGTCATTAACGGAAAAACGAACAAGGAATTGTATCTGTACCAGCCGCCATTGCAGCCTTTCGCTTTTTAACCTTTCCGCTGCTCACTGGCTGAAATAGACTTTTGCGATCTTTCCCTTTTCTATTACATAGATCGCCACGGCCCGGAGTGGTTTTCCGCCCTTCCAGGTTACTTCTTCGTGGTCGATCACCATATTATTCTGCACGATTCTTTTTTGAATGCGGCAGTACAGGCCCGGTGTACGGGTGATGAATGTGTACTCCGGCCGCATTTTTTCTTTCCCTTTATACAGCAGTTTGCCGGGAAACTGGTAGAGTTCGACATCGTCGGCATAGGGAGCAAGGAAGGCATCAAGGTCATGTGCATTGTAAGCATTCAGTTGCTGCTGTACCAGTTGTTCGGGGGTGTTGATGACAAGGGAGGAGGGTTGTATGGCCACCCCGTTGTTGATCACCCGGTCCACCGTTCTCCAGTTGGAAAGACTGTCCAGCGGGTTTTTATTCAGTATGATCATATTGGCCAGCTTTCCTGCAGCAATGCTTCCCCATAGATTTTCTTCGCCCAGGGCTTTAGCGCCATTGATCGTGGAGGCCTCCAGTAATTGCCAGCCGGATAAACCCGCCTGTTGCATGGCCCGCAATTCCGCAAAAAAGGAACTGGCATGCTGTGTACCGGTATTACCGGCATCGGTACCGGTTGCGATCGTTACGCCGCCATCAGCAAGTTTTTTCAGGTTCACCATCATTACAGAGTCACCATGCATGACCCTCTGTTTTTGCGCATCGGTATTGATGGCAGTGATGTACCGGCGGGCCAGTTGTGTATCCGGCAGCGGGTAGTCGATGATCGTACCGACCAGCTCAGGGTTGGCTATGTTCAGTTCGTCAGTGGAGAACTGGTAATAATCCCCCAGTACTTTTTCATAATTGTCCCTGACCACCAGGGTGGGGCAAAGCACCGTCTTTTTTTGTTTCAGCAACTGAACAAATGCATCCGTGATGATCTCATCGTCCACGCTGTGCACCAGGTAATCAGCACCGGCTTCCACAGCAAGCTGGGCCGTGATACGTTCTGTGGCATGAACGGCCACCCTTTTCCCGTTCTTATGCGCTTCATCGATCGCAGCTTTTACCAGCGGCAGGTTTTTTCTGGCTCCCTGTTCGATGTCTTTGTCCAGTACGATATACCATATCTTGATAAAGTCGGCATGCAGGGCCAGCTGGTCCTGCACAGCCTGGCGGGTATTTTCTTCGGTCAGCATTTGTACAAAGGGGGCATCATCACCCAGATCTTTGAACGGGGCAGGAATATAGGTGGTGAGCAGCGGACCGGTCATCTTTATTCTGGGTGACCAGGGTTTAGTGGCAAAAGAATCCCGCTGCAGCAAAAAGTTTTTTGTAGCGCCGACATCTATCACCGAAGTGATGCCTGCGGCAAGATAGCGGCGCAGCAGGTCTTCCATATGCTGGTGTACCCACCCGATCTCTTCGCTGTAGGGCCGTATCTTCCGGAGATCAATGGCATCGGGCCTTGCATAAATGCCGCCGCTCTGGAAGAAGTGGACGTGGGCATCGGTAAAACCCGGCACCAAATATTTTCCGGTGCCATCAATGACCGTGGTGCTGCCGGGCAGCTTGTACATCCTGTCCTTATCAACAGAACTGATCTTTCCATCCATGACCAGCACGGAATATCCCGGAAGGATCTTCCGCTTCTCCACATCCACTACATTGATGTTCCGGATGAGCAGCTGGGCACCGGCGGCCTGAGCGATAAAAAGCAACAGAGGCAGTAAGGCGGAACGCATAAAAGGAGTTTACCGGAAGATACACATAAAATTCAGCAGGAATATACAGCAACCTCCTGCAGTTGATTTTCAGGAAGGCAGAGAAAGGAATTGATTTTCCGCAAGGACCGGGCAGCAGCAACCTGCATAAAAAAAGGGCTTTGATAAGCCCTTTTCACCTTCAACCCCTGTACTTACGTACTGAAAAAAGTTATTCCACCTTCACCTCTTTACCGTCCAGCCAGTATTTATATTCAGGTGTATAGTACAGGTACACGGTACTGGCTTTGCCTTTATAAGTGCCCGGTATTTCCGCCTTCAGGTCGAGGGAGAGGGTCTTTGTTTCATTGCCCGCAAACCCCATCCAGTAAAACACTACGTACCGGTCGAAGATCTCATAATAGGCCGCTTTGTTCTTTTCCATGATCTCTTTCAGCTGCCAGGGCTGAGCCGACAAACCTGCCGGGATACCGATCTTGGCAATGGCCATGGGCTGCAAACCGGGTTTTGTATTCGTGACGGCAATATCCATTCTGACGGTTTCCCCGGTTTTCACAGTGGCCTTATCCATCGAGATATTCATTGCCAGTTCTGCTTTCCCGCTGGTGGGCGGAGTGAATGTGCTGTAGCTGACTTCAAAATTATATGGCACCGCATCCGGATCGGCCTTTTCATAGTCTACTACAAAATTGTTACTGCCTTCTTTCAGTTCCCGTACGGCCATCTCGTAATCGTCTATTCTTTTTCCGTTCAGGGTGAAGTATACCGGTGCATCTTTATTGCTCCGGCCCGCAGCCCGTGAATAATCAACAATGGCCTGCAGTGCCAGTACGGTAGCCTGTGTGCTGCCATACCCGTAGTAGGATTTTTCACCCAGTATCTTAGCGATCAGATCTGCAACCTTTGCCAGTTCGGGCTTTTCCGCCCGGAGCAGTGCAATGGCATACAGGGCATTTGTTTCCACCCGGAGAGAAGCATCTCTTGAATTCACCACACTGGTTTCGGCATTCAGGTTTTCTTTTTCTCTCAGCCGGGATAATTCATTCAGCAGTGAGTTGTACATCGCCATATCTTTCATGGTATGCGCCGCAATGGCCATCATGGCAAGCTGGTACCCGTCTTTTGATTTCAGGGCCTGTTGCAGGGCAGCTTCATATTCGGGTTGTATCTCCTTACCGATACCGGCCTGTGTCAGTGCATATACGATGTAGATGCCGGCGATGTTATTGGGCACAGCAGCAAAACGGTCATAACCACCGGTGGCCAGTTTGAACCCGCCCTTGCCATCCCGGCGGCCAAGCAGGTAACTCTTTGTCCGTTCCAGCATCTGTTTGTCCACGCTTACAAATTCCTGCATATCGGTAAACTCCAGCAGGCCATAAGCGGTCAGCGCTTCATGGGCCGGTGCATTACCGAACCATTCAAAACCATGCTGCGATGTTTCAAATCCCACCAGCCGTTTATATCCTCTTTCAATATAACCCAGCGCCTTCTTTTCGATCTCGGGGTTTGATTTACCGGCTTCCCGCAGGTATTTCAGGATAAACACATTCGGATAGGTGGAAGAAGAGGTCTGTTCAAAACAACCATTCGGTTCCCGCAGCATGGATTCAATTCCATCGAGAAGCTGTCCTTCCAGGTTCTTATAAAGTTTTAGATTGGCTTTTAAAGTACCGGGGATCATTTTATCGATGGTAAAATCATTTTGCGAAGCCGTGTTCCCGGAGAAAGTGCGTTTTACCGGGAAGCCCTTATCCACGGCTTCAAAAGGAAGACGGATCGTTTCCTTACCCAGGTCACCGCTTACGGTGTAAGAGAGGTCCCCTTTGGTGGCAGCTGTTGCTTCGACGGGCACCAATACTTCCTGGGATGACCGGGCGGCGAGGGTAACTTTCTTTGCATAGTTACCGGTGAGTACTTCCGCCGGCGGTGTTACCTGTACCTGGAAGGTTTGTTCCCGGTCGCTGTTGTTCCTGATCACCAGCGGTGTCATCGCTTTATCCCCCACGGTAAGATAAGGCGGTATCTTGGCATCGATCTGCAGCAGGCTCTGCACGGCGTAAGTTGTTTCTGCCCTTCCGATCTCGCCGTTAAAACCAATGCCTTCTGCAATAACACGGAACGTAGTATTGGCATCCGAATTATAGAACTCCACGCTGGCGGTGCCGTCCTTACCGGTTTGCACCACCGGGTTCCAGTAGATGGTTTCCCGGAAATCGGTCCGTTCTTCTGTAAAGGCAGTGTGGTAAGCCGGGGCATAAAACTTTTTTACCGGTGTATAAACCGGCCCGGTCGTGGTAATGCTTTGTGAGCTGAAATAATATTTGCCGGAAATACCCAGGCGAATACTTTCTGACCGGAACTTCTTTGTCTCCACCAGCAGGGCCCCGTTAGCGGCGGCGCTGCCGAACAGCGTGGTGGCAGAAGCATCCCGCAATACGGTAACGTAAGCGATGTCGACAGCATTCAGGGCATTCAGGTTCGCAACCGGTACGCCATCCAGAACGATCAGCGGTTCACCGTTGCCGGTGATACTCCTGTTGCCGCGGAGAATGATCCGGCCTTCACCTGCATTTCCCGCTTTGCCATTTGCTTCATTGACCACCGCTAACCCGGCCACCCTTCCTTCCAGGGCATTATTCAGTTTGCCAAATCCTGCAATATCATCTCCCCGGATGGTGGTAACGGCATAACCGATCTCCTTTTGTCTCCGGTTGAGGCCTGCTGCGGTGACCACAACTTCCTGCGCCATGACTTTATCCTGTGCCATTTCAAAAAAAGCCAGGCGGTCCCTTTCCACCGCCGGAGGAGCAGGGTCTTTGACTTTATTGATCCGCACGAGGGGAATCTCCGGAATGACCGGCTGATCCGGAAAAACATTCCGCGGCGCCAGCGGTACGGCATACTCCGGTCTTTTACCGGCTAAGGCACCCGTATTGGAACCAACACCGTTTTGCAGGATCTTTATCGTGACCGGCAGCTTATTGTTCAATGCCTGTGCAAAGACATAGTAATAACTCCGGGGTTCCAGCCCGGTAAAGAAGAAATAGCCATCGGCATTTGTGGTGATGTCCATCCCCTTTCCGTCTTTTACTGTATTCACCAGGTACACTTTTGCCGCCACCGGTTCTCCCTGCCCGTTCAGGATACGGCCGCTCAGTATGTTTTCCTGGTCGGGCATGAACTGCAGTGTATTTTGCTTCAGCACATATTCCGTGTAATCAAAATAACGGTAGCCTTGTGTCAGCATCAGCAGGTCGAGGGCAGGAAGGGCTTTTGGTTCCTCTTTCCGGAAATAGAATTGCGGTTCTTCCACTTTCCCTTTCAGTTCACTTCCCAGCAGCAGCCAGGAAAGAATGTGGTCCTGTTTATCGTCAGCAAAAGTCCACAGCTTGTCATCCAGTACGGCCAGGGAGAAATTGGAAGCAATGGGTTTTCCGTTTTCATCCGAGGTGCTGATATGCAGCTTCACTTTTTCCCGAAGCCCGTAGGTGGCTTTATCAGTTGTCAGCTGCACATTCAGTTTGCGGTCCGGGTTGAGGAACAGCAACCGTTCGGCCAACGGCCGGTCATCACAATCATACAGGGTGAATTGTGCGATACCGGCCGGGAACAGGGTTTCGTCCATTGATACATAATTATCTCCTTCCCGCAGGGATATCCGTTGCAGGTAACAGACCACACCATGACTGCTCGCCTGCAGTTTGATGTCTGCTGCTTCGGTGCTGGTGATCCGCAGTTCCACCCTGTTTTGCTGTTTGCTCATCCGCATCACGAACCCGGAAGGTTCGGCCACCGGCAGCGGGTATTCTTCCCGGATGCCGGCAGGGGATTCTATCACGGCCTTATAAGCATGGCCGCTCCGGGGAGTGAGTTCAAAGCGGCCCATGCCGAAATGATAGCTTTCAAAGGCGGTGATGGTATTTCCTTTTTCGTCCCGGATCACGCCTTTTACATCGGTTGCTTTTCCAAATTCATTGAGGGCCTTGAAGGCGATCACACTTTGTACATTGTTCACCAGGGTGCCGCCTTCCGGCATGAACTGCAGGTCGATTTTATTCAGGACGATCGGGATACTCCTGGAAACAGATTCGGTGTACCCGCCATACAGCACGGTAATATTGAGCAGCCCGTCATTCACCCGGAGATCGGCCGGCAGGCGGAAACTGATCTCTGCTTTTCCGCCGGCATCGGTGCTGAAGGAGCCGGTGGAATATTCCTTACCACCCACCGATACGGTGTATTTGCAGGTATAGGCCGCAATAGGACGGTCATCCGTACTGCGCATGGAATAAATGGCCTTCACTTCACTGCCGGGGCCATAACCTTTTTCCGGGAAATCCAGTTTCATCAGTACCCGCGGGGCGATCACTTTCTGCACCATGATCTCTTTGTAAAAGAAACGGCTCTCGGTCTCATTCTGCATCCAGCTGGTATAGGCCCGTATCTTATACAGGCCGCCGGGAGCTTCTTCCCCAAATACATAGGACCCTTCCGCATAGCCATCCTGCACAGGATAACTCATCTTCTGCGCCACGGTTCCGGCCGGGCTCAGTACTTCGGTGTAGAGGATGCCGCTGGTACGGGTAGGCTTATTGTCCCGGCCCTTCACCACGTAGGCTTTGAAGTAAATGGTCTCCCCCGGTTTGAAGAACACATGGCTGCATTGCAGGTAGATCTTCTCTTTGGTATCGGCATAGTTTTGTGCACCGGCAGATAACACGATCACCAGCAGCGACACAAAAACGGTCAGGCAGTGTACAATTCCTTTTTTCATACAATTAAAATTGAAAAGTGGTTGAAAACCCCACTGTGCTCACAGCGGGCAGGTTAAAGAAATCCAGTCCTTCGCTGCCGGGCATATCATAGAGCAGTTGCCGCGGATCAGCGCCCTTGTAAGGAGACCATAACAGCAGGTTGTTTCCGCTGACCGAAAAAGAAAGCTGGCTTGCTTTTGATTTCAGCTTCGGTCTCCACGTGATACTGACCGTACTGATGCGGATAGCACCGGCCTTTTCGATATAGTCTTCCGCCACACCGGAAGGGCCATACCGTACCCAGCGGTTTTGTTCAGTCGGAAGCGAAGGATCATAAAAACTTACGGGAACATTGTTGTGTGCGCCGCCGGCCGTTACCCCGCTGAACACATACCCGGTCACCGAACGCAGTTCACCGCTTTCAGCGGAGCGTCCGTAATAATCCAGCAGGGCACGGGTACCATTCCATACCTGTCCGCCCTTGCGCCATTCCCAGTCGATAAAGAAGCTGAGCAGGTTTTTCCAGCTGAGGCGGTGACTGAACTTGAGGGTGAAGTCAGGAGCAGGATCACCGATCACGGAGAGGGAGGTATTCACCAGCGGGAAACCATCAGCACCAATGATCTTTTCACCGGCCGCATTGCGCAGCCAGGAAGTACCCCTGATCACACCCGGGGCATAACCGGGAACCAGCGCCTTGTGTACATCCCGGAAGCCGGCCACAGGGGTGTTGGCATACCCGTCTTTTACAGCCAGCACCTTATTACGGTACCGGGTAAAGCTGATCGTATTATTGAAAGACAGTTTCGTGGATTTGGTGACCCATAAACGGTCGTATACCTGCAACTCCATTTCAATACCGGCCGCCCGGTGATCTGCCATATTCGTCAGTGCAGGGCGGCCCCCGCTCAGATAAGGAAACACATCGTTCTGATTCAGCCGGCTGAACCAGGTAAAGAAGAAACTCAGTTTGCTGTACAGCATGAATTCAACGCCTGCATTTGTTTCCCGGTGTACCACCGGCTGCAGCCCGTTGAAGCCGCTCACTTCCTGCAGCGGAAGGTATTGTTGGGCATCGGCCACCGGGTAAGCCGTAAGTGTATAGCCGGCATAGGAATAATGTACAGAAGGTTCGTTGGCCGATACAGTATACCCGCCGGTGAATTTTACCTGTGTTCTCTCCAGGTCAAAAGGACTGAAGATCGTAGCGTAAGCGGATATGGCGGGAAGAAAAGAACGGTGGCGGGCCGCTGTAGTGGAATAATAAAATTTATTACCGATACTGATACCGGCTTCCACTTCCTTCCGCCGGTACTCCGGCAGGAGGAAGAAAGAAAGATCGTTGGTGCGGCGCCGATAAGCAAACCGGCTGCCGTTGCTGAGGTAAGCAATACGGCTTTGCTCATCCCGAAGAATATGTGCCAGGGAGCCGCTTATTTTCAGGTTGCTGCCCAGGTAAGCCTGGTTCAGCATGACGGTACTCGCCAGGGTAACGCTCCGGTCGGTGGTGCTGCGGCGGAGTGCGGCACCTGCCGGGAAAGAAGCCGTGCCCGGTTTATAACTTTCATCGTACAGCCGTTCCAGGGTTTCGGCAGAAGGCGTTACCCGGACCTGTACCTTGCTTTTCCGGTAGGAAAGGCTCAGGCTGCTGTTCTTTTTTATCTCGGTGAAAACATGCGGGTCGTTGTCCAGCAGAAAGAAAGGATGATCTGCATCCTTGCTCCAGGAACGCTGGCCATTGCCCGCTGTATAACCCTGGTGTATGTCAAAACTCACCGGGCTCAGCAGGCTGTACTGGTAGGCCCGGCTGATCAGCCCGGTACGGTTGCTTTGTGCAAAGCGCTGCCGCTGCATGTTATAAGCGGCGCCGATCTCCATGTTGCGGAACATGGAATTATTCAGTACCAGGGAATAACTGCTGAAACGGTTGGCATTCATCGGTACCATTGTCTTCTCACGGCCGTCATTGCCGCGGAGCAGCAGGTACATCTGCCGTTTGTAGTTGTGCAGGAGGCTTGCCTGCAAGGAAGCGGAACGGGTGAATAAAAAACCGTGGCGTAAGAATTTATTGCGGTAAGGCGCTGCCGGGTTGCCATTGCCTTGTGCAGCAGGTACCAGTTGCCCGTTTACATCCCAGGCATAAGAGCTGCCATCATAGGCCAGGGTGCGGATGGAGGGGCCGAAGCTGAACAGTTCATTCGTATGCGGTCCCCGCCATTGCAGGGCGCCGTTCTCAGCCCGTCCCTGTACATATTCATCCTGGAGGGCCGGCAGCCGGGAGTACCGCTGCCATTCGGTAAGAAAGGTAACCGAACCATTCAGGGCGATGTATTTATTGACATAGGGAACAATTTGCAGTTCATGATCTGCCGAGGTCCGGATCATTTTCGCATTGTTCCAGTAACTGAAGCCGTTGTACGGGTAAAGCAGGCGGGCCTGTTTCATATTATGCAGGGTATCGGCTTGCTGCCGGCCTGTATCCTCCCGGATCAGTGCGAGGTAGTCGTTTGAAATGACGGGCTGAACCTGCTGGGCACTGCACATAACCGGCAGTGCCAATATGATAAGCCATTTTCTCATGCTCTTTCATTTTGGTTTACAGCCGGTGAAAGACCAGATGCGTCCGCAAAATGGATTGCATAAGAACAGGAAGGGGGGAACACTTGTGTGCAGGAAAGGATCAGGCCAGTTTTACGGTGATCCCGAAATCATTGGAGGGCGGGTACACGGCTTTATATTTATTGATGTGCTGCAGCCGCTGTTGGTCCCATTCCTTATTGATACCTGTCCGGTAATTGAAATAGAAGGTAAGACCCGGGCCGGTGTAGCCGATCAGCTGGGCAATACATTCCGGGTCCGGATGTTTGTAGCGGGACCCGTCGGAAGAAACAAGCAGTTTGCCCGTGGCAATTTTCTGCATCAGTTCCGGCTGGTTGCTCTTGCCGCTTCCGTGATGGGCCAGTTTCCAGGCGGTAAGGGCCAGCCGGCGCTTCCCTGTTTTCTCCAGGACCGGCGTGATGGCTTTTAACAGGGAATCAGAGGTGGCATCACCGGCAAACAAACAGGTCTTGCCTTCGCAGGCGGCAATAAAAGCGATCGAACTTTGATTGGCCACACTTTTATCAGGAGATTTTTTAGCCTGCTGAAGTTTTTTGATATCGGTGCCCAGCAGGTCACTTGCCCGCTGCCGGTATCCCTTTGCTTTTTTCCATCGTTCTTCCACACTGGATCTTTTATTGACCTTTTTTATTTCCTTATCCCATCTTGCTTTGAGTTTTACCAGCGCTTCTTTTCCCGGGCTGAGCAGGGTGATCACCATTCCGCCGGGCAGTTTTATTTCCGGCAGGTTGTTATAATCGGGTACCATCACCGCAGCCCCGTTGAAGGCCTTGTTCAGCGGCAGCTTCTTTTTGGCGATCAGCTTACTGATGTATTCCCCCTGCAGGGCGCCGAGCAGATCTGACTTCAGTGATTTTATCTGTTTGTACCCGTTGAACCAGACCTGCTTTATTTTAAAAGGAAGTTTGTCCTGGTTCAGCAGGACGATCGTTCCGTCTATATGATCGATATCGATATGGGTAATGACCAGCAGTTCCAGTTCCTTCAGCTTCGGGGCCACTTTTTTCAGGGCAGGATATAACCGGGGAAAGGCAAAATAGGGACCGCCATCGATCAGGATATAACGGGGAGCCGCCTTCGGGCCATACTCCACCAGGATGGAATCGCCGAACAGGGCCGGCAGCAGGTGAACTGTATACATGTGTCAGATCTTTATTTTCCAGTCTGCATCACCATGACAAAGCAGGGAAAGGCTGGCCATCACGCCTTCCGCCACGAGTTGCTGGCGGAGTTTTAAGAGGATGCTCCCCAGTGTGGTGGTGCCCGTTTGTTGTTTCAGCAAACTTACCAGCCGCATCACGATCGTACCCGCATGCAGCCCTCTTACTTTGGTGAAGTTGGACACCACGATAGCGGCGCCGCTGCCGATCAGGTTATGGCTGGCATCAAAAGCATAGGACTTAACATTAGTGGTCTCGCAACCGATCAGGATAACAAAAGGAGTACGGGCGGAGCTTTCGGCACTGATATATTCGCCGTTGAAGCGGGCTACCGGCAGCAGGTCGCTTTCCCCGATCTCCAGGCATTCCCCGGCCACCTGGTCATTTTCATTGTGCACAATGAGGATGAAACTCTCCGGCTGTTTGCCCGCCGCCAGTTTATTCCATTTCTTCCAGGTATCGGCCTTGGCGGTATCACCACAGTTGGCAGTGATGGCGGCATCCACCTGTTTGATGATGCCCTTGTTGCCATTCTCCATCCGGTTGGTCTCTGCAAACAATGTTTTCCGGAGTATGGGCAGCGGCGATCTTTTGGCAGACGGTTCAGAGCGGATCACATAATCACTCCGGTCCGCATCGTCTGTTACTTTATAACTATGCCGTTCTATTACCCGGCTCAGTCCCCAGAAACCGAAGGGACAAATATGCGCATGCCGGTCTTCTTTGTTGTGGAAGCAATTCTTACAGGCGCCTTCCTCCAGTGCTTCTTTCGCACGGGGGCACACGGTGGCGTTGAGATCAGGTTCGGCAAAGGAATAGGCAAACTCCAGCGGGGCATATTCCCCGGTATTGCTGATGATCTGGATCGGCCCGTCGCCTTTTATCTTCTTCAGGTAAGTATTGTACAACCGGGCGCCGCGGAAGGCGAGTTTTTTGATCAGGGTGCTGTTGTCTTCCGAATCGAAGCGGGTCTTTTTGGTCCGTTCATCGGTGGTCACTTCTTCAATGATATCCTGTATCTCATCCATCAGTTGCTGCATGGCACGGTTGTAAGGGATACCCGCCGGTTTGTTTCCGGCAAGACCGGCCAGCGGCTGCTCCTGTTTTTTTTCATCCGGCAATACGATACTGGCGGCAAAGGCTTCCCGATCGCCCAGCTCCTCCAGTTTTTTCCGGATCACTGCTTCCGGTTTCAGGACCGGTTTACCCAGCACCGGCGGATCATCCGGGTGGCGGATATCGGTCTTCAGGACCAGTTTCTGCAGCAGGCGGGATTTATGATAGGCATAGATCGATGCTTCAAAGACCGGATGCTTTTGGCCCGTGCTGACCGGGAATTTCGCTATGCCCGAATCCCCTTCCCGTGGCAGGCGAAAGCTGCCCGTCAGTATCTTCTTACTGGTGTTGCAGCGGATCTCCAGGTCGATCATCACTTCTTTTACTTTCTTGTCGCTGAAAAGTCCGGAAGTGTCAAAAGGGGTCGTGGTGCGGATGGCGTTCTTCACCAGTTCACCGATCCATACATGGAGCAGGTAATCTGTTTTGGGTAACAGGTAGTCGGTTATTTTTTTGGTACTGCCCTTCTTGCTGAACCGGGCCTGCAGGTATCTCGGTACCGCCTTTGTCCTGACCAGCTTCTGGATGGCCTCTTTCATTTTGCCAACCTCCGCCTTGTTCAGCGGTTTCATATAATTGCTGGCCGGTTTCTTCAGGTCCAGTTTTTTCAGTATGGCCTCTTTCATTTTGCCAATCTCCGCCTTGTTCAGCGGCTTCATATTATTGCTGGCCGATTTCTTCAGGTCCAGTTTTTTCAGTGCGGACGTGATTGATTTTTTGATCAGGTATTTACCCGTTTTGTATGAACGGAAGTACGTTCCCTTTGCACCTGATCCGCCGGTACCCTTGCCGGTATAGCCCGGGAGGATATAACCTGTTTGCGGGTTCCTTCCGTTCCGGGGCCGGGCCGGTCTGCCGGTTCCTTTCTTCTTTGCCGCCGCTTTTTTAGCGGCCGGCCTGGAGGCTTTTGCCACCCGTTTGGGCCGGGTTGTTTTCAGGGAACGGGTTATTTCCAGCAGGGAAGAACCTGTTCGGCTTTCACCGGAATAATCCAGCCGGTTCTTATGGTCGCGGAGAAAAGCGCCCAGTGCGCCCGGTTCCACCCGCTTCTGTTCCCAGGGATTGATTAACCCAAGCGTTACCGGTTTGGTGGCGTTGACCGTTCCGTCGAGCAGGTCTTTGCTGAGCTGACCGATCAGGGTGCTGATCCTTGTTTGTTTTTCAAGACCCGGCGAGATACAGGCAAAGCCACGGGTATCGGGTACGCTGGCGATCGCTTCGGGGATACCCTTGTTATGCGAAAGTTCGACGATGAAATCGTTTTGCCAGGTGGCGATATCGGAAGCAGCCTGGAAAAAGAAGACACCGCCGGCGCCGGTCAGGCGGGCGAGGGTAGCCGCCATTTGTTCTGCATCCTTCTGGTCCCGTTTTACAGCAGGATAAGGATGATCCGTTCGGATCAGGATGGCCGTGCACTGAACCGGCTGCTTACTTTGTTTGACAGCCGACTGGAAGTCGATCGCTTCCGCCATCCCGTAAAGCATGATGAGGTTCACGGTATGCTGCCCGGTATGACGGATCAAGCTGACCTCACTCAGTTCCTTGCTCCAGTGATATTGCCGCAGGGCGGCAGCAGTAAAGAAAGAGAAGGGAAATATACCGGTCTGCACCGGCCATTTCCAGGGAACAGTTGAATTGGCTAAAACCTTCCTGGTAATAAAACTCATCAGATGTCTTTTACAACTTGAAATGACAGGATGCTCCCCTGCTGTACACCGCCACGAAGATAGAATGACGGTGCGAAAAGCCCGCCGGCGCCACCTGCGGTATCCAAATTACAAACAAAAACCTCCGGGAAGATCCCTCCGGCAGAAACAGGTAACCGTTTATCCTTCGATCTCACATTCGATAAAGTCCTTCCCGTCGAACGGCTTATTCAGTTTGCGCAGCATGTCCTCATCTTTTTTCTTTACCGTTACCCGCTTGGTCTTGATGTTCTTCAGGATCTTGTCCGCATCGCCGACGAAATAGAGTTTGCCCTTTGTCTTGCTGATCAGTTCGGCGCCGATCAGGTCATTCGGCATGGTGTTCAGCCAGCCGTCATTGATCTTTTTAAAATCAAGGGTGGCCATGGCGGTCAGTTCATCGCTGGTCATCAGTTCCAGGCCCAGGGTCTTGGCCGTACCATTCTGGCTCAGGTGGTGGCCCACTTTGTAGAACACGGTATTGTTCAGGAAGTATTTGGCTGTTTTCTTTTCCGTCGTGCCTTTTATTTTCACATCCCATTTCAGTTTATCATGCCAGCTTTTCCAGTTGCCCAGTTCGGCATCGCCGGGGAAGAGCAGCACTTTTTCGCTGTCATCGAACTGTATCGCCAGGGCCAGGCTGGTATTGTTGATGCTTTTTTCATAGCGCATGGCCAGGGCGCCGGCGCTGAAGAGCCAGTCATTCTCGATCTGTTTCCATTCGCCGCCATTTTTGTACCGGCCCATGATATTTTTTTCGGCAGCGGTCGGCTTGTCACATACTTCATGCCGGGCTTCAAACGGCAGGGCGGCCGCATCGCCGGTAACATCCATATCATTCAGTGCCATGACGAGGGCAAAATCGATATTGCTTTTCTTCTCCCTTTTTTCATAGGACTCTCCCGCCTTCTCCGTTTCATCGAGGTATTTCCGTTCCCGTGGCGGGCCCAGCACATAGAAGCTGATACCGGTGGCGCCGGCCAGGTTCCTTCTTACATCACCCGGCTCCAGGAATTCCACCTCGGTGGTCTTCTTGATCACCTTATAATTTTCCAGCAGTTTTCTCATCGTGGGTTTCACCTTGCCTTTCTTATCCGTGGCGGCCAGCCCGTTGGCCGCACTGAGGGAAGTGATGCTGGCTAATGAGTCGATGAACTTTTTCTTTCCGGCGACCATGAGACTGCTGCCGGATTCATCTTTATAGAGTTTATTGAAGTAGCCTTCTTTCAGCAGACCGGTCAGTTTCGTATTGGCTTTCTTTACGGCCTTGTCCAGTTCGCTGTAATGCTTGCGGTAATCGTTGGCGGTCGGGTCCTTGTCGTCTTCTGTCCAGGCGAACCATACTTTTTTGAAAGTGATCTTATCGAACAGGTCGGCACATTTTTCAAAGCCGTTGATATGGTCGGCATGTTCATGCGTTACCACCAGCAGGTCGATCACTCCCCCCGAAAGGGTTTTCATATCGGTGATCTTGTCTTCAAAGGTTACTTTACCGCCTTTGATACACCCGCAATCGATCATCAGGTTAAAGGTGACCTTGTTGGCCCGTTTGAATTGTACCAGGAAGAAGTCGCCCGTACCGCAGCGGTACATGCGGATAGCGGCCCTGGTTACTTTGCCGGTGGAAGCTGCTTTTGCCATAATGCGTTTATTAATGCGTGTGTAAAAAGTTGAAGGGTTCGTTCATGTTGTTGCGGCGGCCGGAGCCGTAGTAGGCTTTGAACTGGTTATCTTCCAGCCGGCTGTCCTGGTCATATTCGTAAAGGGCCTTGCACCGGTTGTAGTGGATCTCTCTTTTACCTTTCTCCAGTGGTTCCGGGTTGAGCAGTGGTTTGCTGATCGCATATTTCAGGTCCATCGTATCCAGGTCAAAGATCAGGGTACAGCCTCCGCTGACGAGGAATTCCTTGCTGCGGTCGGGTTCCGGTTTTATATCGAGTTCACCGTTTTCTTTTTCCGTCACCTTCAGCCCGGCCCGCTGCACCAGGGTGATGATGATCTGGTTGGCCTGGTCGCCATCCGGTCCTACCCGGGATGCCACATGCAGGTTCTGTACCGTAAAAGAAGGGCCTTCGCCGCCATAAGCAGAAGAGGTATGCACGCCGAGTTCCTTCCAGCCATTGCTGAACATCAGCCCCGTCATTTTTTCAAATTCAAGTGAGCCGTCAAATTTGGCATCCAGCCTGCGGTGCAGGCCAAATACTTTTTTATCACTGGTATAATCACCGGCAATGTATTTACGGGTGGTCATAAAGATCTCTTCCCGGTCTTTTGTATAAATGATCTCGCTGCGGAACTCCCGGAGGAATTTCACCAGGATACCAAACAAAGGGCCCAGGTTCGACTGGCTCATTTCAGGATAGCAGAGACTGTCGATGGAAAGATGTTTGATACCGGTGGGATAGATCCCCCGCTTGCGGAAGGCATCGATAAAGGCCAGCCGGTAATCATGCCGGTCGTCTGCCACCAGGTCGATATCTGCAGTGATGATGGCCCGCAGGTATTCACCAAAGGTGATATCCACCGGCGGACAGTAATCCAATGCACGGATACACATGTTCAGTACATGCTTGGATGCTTTGGCCGCTTCATCCGCCAGCCGCTTTACCAGGTCAGGATGCAATTCGCCCTGGCGTAATATGCCGGAACCATTGGAAGCGATGCGCAGCAGGTCGGCGATCCGGCTTTTATAGATACTGAGGAAGGCTTCGAATACGGCCGCCACGAGGATGGAGCCCCGGTCATGCGGTTCCATCACAGTGCGGTATTCATCACCCGTAGGTTCTTTGGGTTTCCATTGTTTGGTAACCGGGTCGGTTTCACCAATGGCATCCCGCAGGGAGCTGTACCCGCCGATAGCGACACCGAATTCCTGGGCCAGTTGGCCAAGCAGGTTTTGTGCGGCCAGGTCACCCCGGGTGGAAGCGATCTGGTTCTTTAATACTTCCGGGAACGTGAAGTGCTGGAAGAGCGCCACGATATCAGCAAAAGCTTCATGAAAGGCCAGTACATCCGGGTTGGTATCATCGATGAAGCGGCGTTGCAGTCCGTCGAGGATGGCATGCGTGGTTTCATGGGCAATGATATCATGGCTCAGGCAGGTGAAAGTGAGGTTATCCGGCATCTGCAGGGTGATATCTGCCGGCTGTGCGGCAAAGTAGCCGAAGAGCAATGATTTTTTCTGCGGACTGTAAAAGGCATTTGCTTCCCGCATGGCATGCGGGTAGATGCGCAGTTGCCCCACATATTCATCAATGAACTTTGGTTTGGGAGCTGCCGCGGGTTTCGCGGCTTTCTTTTTAGGAGCGGCCGCCTCCTTTACTTCTTCCAGTGTCTGGCGGGAACTCCAGATCACCGGGCGGCCCAGTCCCGCTTCAAAATTCTTAATGGTCGTCATCGACACGGCATACACCATCTGCTGGTGAAACTGCGGGTTGCTGGCAGAAGGCTCCAGCCCGTCCTGTGCAAGGATGTAATTATCGAACAGGTCCACCGGCGAATAGAATTTCTTAACGGTGGGATCATAGTCCACTACTTCAATGTATTCGCCCACCGGGCCCGGCAGTAACCCCTTCTCTGTTTTTTCATCATAGGGATCCTCCCAGGGGATCTTGTAGGTGATGTCATTGATCAGCGCTGTGCTCATCTTCAGGGAGAGGCTGGGGTCAAAGGCATAGCCCCGCAGTTTGCGGTAAGGCGGTTTCTTTATCATGATGCTGTTGTTAATAATGAGGGGCAATAGAGTTTTACCTGCAGCTCCGTCAGGGCCGCCGCCTGTTTGATCAGGCAGTCCACCTGTTCTTTGCGCAGGGCTGTGAGGTTGGTGCCCACGGTACGGGCAATCTTCTTTTCTTCCGGCGTGGGTTTGGGAATGGCGGCATAGCCGGTCCTGTTTTCCAGGTGCAGCCGGATGGCGGGTGCATATTGTTCGGGATGTTCCACCCATTCCGGTTTCAGTTGCTGGGCGGCGATGACGGCGGCGGTGATCTTTTTATTCCCCAGGTTGCGGATAAAACCCGGGATACAGTCTTCCACATTCCAGCCGAGGGAGAAATAAGCGATCTGTTTCTGTACGGTGGCAGCATTGTCATACACATCCTGCACCATTTGTGCATTCTTGATACGGGTCATGAATACGTTCACTGTTTCGAGCAGTAAGGCGAAGGTATTGCGGAAACGAAGTTCGCCGCTGCCCCCGCCGCCCGCATCGCTGGTGATCACGAAGTCGCAGTCGTAGCGGCCCTGCTGCATGATGCGGTGGATGCCCTGGTTATCGTACACACCGCCATCCACCAGGGCGGGGTGGTATTTTTCAGCGTCGGCCACGTTCTCAAAGAATTTTTTATCGATGGAGATCGGGGTAAAGGCGAAGGGCACACAGCTCGAGGCCATCACCGCACGGGATACGGGGAAGTCAGTTGATTTAAAGTTCACCGGTGGCTGCAGGTAGCGGTAGTAGGAATCGCCCATCCGGTTGCGGGCGAAAGAGAAAGGCCGGGCTGTTTGCAGGTTGGTACTGCCGATCACCAGGGTGGGATGTTCGTTCAGTTGTCCCAGTGTTTTTTTATGGTAGAAGAAGTTATCGTATACCTGTTCGATCCGTTTGCTGATGGGTAAGAAGGCAAACTGGAATTTAAAGAGCAGGAAGAAGAGAAGGACCCAGGCCACCACGAAGAGCCAGGGCCAGGGGGTGAAGAAGAACCCGCCGGAGCCCAGCAGCAGCAGTACAAAGAGCAGCATGCGGAAGCCCAGCCAGGAGAATAAGGTTTTTTTGATGACGTTCTTTTGTTGCAGGCCGGTATAGAGATCGTTGTAGAAGGAAGCAAAGTCGCCTGTATGGCAGCAGTAGCAGGCGCCGGTGATGGAGCCGCCGGAGATGGTGCTCAGTACATCGATCCTGTGCAGCAGGTTCATCTCCTGCAGTTTCTTCAGCGTGCCGAGGTGAAAGGCCGTGGCCCGGTAGCCGCCACCCGAGAGGGCGAGACCGGCAGCAGGAGCAGTGGACATGGTTCAATGGTTTTTGCTTCCGGTAAGTTGAGGAATATTTTCGAGATTACCGCAGGGTGATAATACCCTTTTTAGGGTACTTAGGGAAGATTTTTAAAACGGAGGGAGGGTTGCGGAATTTATTTGCCACAAACACTCTCTGCCAGAGCTTGTGGCGGCGGACGATGATACGGATTAAATTGATTTATACAGATAGGTTACTGTGCAAGACTGAGTGGCAGAGGTGTAAAGCCACAACATGGAAGTGCAGGACCGGAGGGACAATGCGCAAAATCGCAACACCAACCTGCCAGAGAGCGGAAACAATGTGCAAAGCAGCAAAAGGAAAGCGGATGACGGCAGCAGCCATGCGTATAGCGGCAGCGCTGTTGCGGATGAGGGCAAAGCCTTGTTTTCCGGTCTGAGCTTGTGCCTGTTCATAAGGCAGCTGAGTCTGCTCAGCAAACGGTGTTCTTTACTGCCCCGCTTTACCCTGCTCCTATTTGAGAAGGTCATTTTGTTCTGCAAATGCCAGTAAGCCCGCTATGTCTTTTACTGATGCTTTACCCTTCAGCTTATCAATGATGGCCAGGACCGTCCGGGAGGAAAGATCAACCTGGTCAGCCATATCTTTTACAGGCATATTCTCTTTCAGGAATTTCAGGATTAATATCTCCTTGGCAGAAAAAACAGGCCGGGTATCGGCTGCCAGGGCGGCTTTCAGTTTGATCATGGCATTCAGGATGGTATCATTAATATAAAAGTGACGGGTCCTTAACGCCTGGATGCATTCGTAGAGGTCCCCGGAGCCTGATTCTTTGTTCAGATAAGTACTGGCACCGAGTTCGATCATCCGGCATATCATGGACGGATCGTTGTACATACTGTAAATGATGACCCTGATATGGGGATATTGTTTCTTCAGTACCGGCAAAGTCGCCAGTCCGTCCATGACGGGCATCTGGATACCGAGGGTGATCATGTCCGGATGCATCTGTTCGAGCAACTGAAGCAACTGCTGCCCGTTCTCCGCCTCCCCGGCAATTTCGATATCAGGATACTTTGCCAGGCTGATTCTGATGCCGGTCCTGAAAAGGGAATGATCATCTGTGATGATGAGTTTTATTTTTTGCCCGGCCGGGATCATGGATTGATTTTAGATAAAGGTAGTTTTTCGCTCCCATTATGCTTCATATAACCCTGCGGAACAGGGCAAGGTGCTTTACAAAAGACTGAATGACCCAAAGGGAGAAGTAATGGTCAATCGAAGAGCTGCCCGGCGGAACACAAACTTTATGTATCTTGATACTGAATAAATATAAATCTGATTACCATGCCCTCTTTGCAATTTACTCCCCGCTCTGTCAGCTTTAATGCCGTTACTTATATCGAACCTGCCACCGGTGTACTCACCGAAACAAAGCGGGCCCAGTTGCAGAATAACAGCAATCCCGATCCGGCCCTGACCAATGTACTGATCGTTTTCCTGCCGGCGGGGATGGCCCTGCCGGCCCCTTCCTATGATGCCGGCACCACGTCCCTGACCTGGTACCAGTACAGTACCGAAGCCCTGCTCTATACCACGCTTGTTTACGAAGCCTTGCGGGATACAACAGGGAACAGCAATATCCGGATCGATTATGACCCGGCCCTCTCACGGGTGGATTTCCTGTTCGGAGCCGCTGCCTGATTCGGGTATTCTTCAACTTCCTCCTCTTTTCATTCAGCCCCTGGCTGTTATAGTTGCCTGAAGTTCCGGTTAAACCCGGAATCGCCACATCATGTCCGGGCGGTCCTTTTCGTTTACTGAAAATCTTCAACCGGTAAAGCTGTTTATCACTCCATTGGATGATTGCAGGGAGTGTGAGGTACTTGTTCAGCATCTTATTCCGTATTAGCTTAGTAGATACAGCCTCTGCGGCTTTTGTACAACCGCCAGATAAACCTTATACCATCACCCGCATGCGTCTGCAAACCAGGTCTTGCAGGGCCTACTACGTTCCGTGTAAAAGTAAACCAGCACTTTTCTCCCGGGTTAAATGATTTCACGGCGGTGGTAAATGAGAACGGCACTCTTCAGTTGCCAGGTAACTATGATCAGTTCACTTTTACCAACAGTGGCTTTGCCTGCAATCATCCAATGTGTACAAAAACAGTGGAGTGGAAGATCGTCCGCGATGGACCGCAGGCAACCCTCTATTACAGCGGGACCGGTTTATCGCAAACCGTTCTTATACCGTACAATGGGTTTGCCCCTGGTACGTACAAACTGATCTTTACAAATGTGATACAGGAACAAAGACGGCCGTGTTCTGGATAAAACAATGATGATTGTGGCTGTTTTCAAAGAGGGGTTTACGGAAAACTTTCCGCCGGGCCTTGGTAGCGTATACAAATTGGAGTACCCAAGGGTACAGACCTCCATTCAGTTATTTTAACGGGGTAGATCCGTCTTCTTTTGATATACCGTGAAAAGACCCTGGAGATAACACGGGCTGGCCTGTAATTTCATTCCTTGAAGGCATTGAAACAATGAACTCCTGAAAAAATAACCTGTTTATGGTATTTCACAGTTATACAAGTTTTGTAACTTAACATACTTGTTACAGTATTTATCCCTCCCCTGGAAATATTCCGGTTGTTAATCAGACCATAAGGACTAAATAATTTTTCAAACTCATTGAATGACGTTATTATTTGATAATACACAGGCGTCTCCTCAGGTTCATGTACTGCTGATCGGTGTCGGGGGTTATCCTTTCCTAAAAAACGGGGTGTCAGCTTTTACGCAGGTTTTTGATGGGGCTTCCCATCTTGGTCAGCTAACTTCTCCTCCCGTATCAGTAGCGCATGTGTATAATACCATCATGGAGCTGCATCAGCAAAACGCCTGGATCACTCCGCTGGGCAGTATAGATGTATTGGTATCGCCGGCGCCAGGCGGGTCGAACCTGGTTAGCGGTCAGCCTGTACGCCCGGCTTCTATGAATAATATCCGGGATGCTTATTTTGCCTGGAAAAACAGGTGTGATACCAATGAAGAGAATATTGCCTTCTTTTTCTTTTGCGGGCACGGTGTTGAGAAAGGTGAACACTACTTACTTGCTGAGGATTTTGGAAGCATACCACAAAACCCCTGGCAACAGGGATTCAGTTTTGAATCTACCCGGAGAGCTTTTTATAAATGCAAAGCAAAAACACAACTCTTTTTTATCGATGCCTGCCGGTATGTAACCTCGGATATGCTTACACATGATATACCGGTAAACCCGATCGAGCCCCCGTCTTTCAGATCAACGACTTGTAAGTATGACCTCGTGCAAAAAGCAGCGGCTCCCAATGAAGGTGCGTATGGGGAGGTACAAAGCCCATCTTTTTATACCAAGGCATTGATAGGGGCATTAAAAGGTGACGTAGCCGAACGGGACAGCGGGGAATGGAAAATCGGCACTGCCAAACTATCTGCTAAAATGAATGAACTGCTGGGAGAAGTAATGCCAGGGCAGGAGTACCCGCAACGTTGTATCAGCACCACCAGCGATGTAAGAGATATTATTAAACTGGATGAACCGCCTGTGGCCATGCTATCTGTAACGTGTGAACCTGATGAAGCACTTCCCCTGGCCGAATTATCCTGTAAAAATGTAAAGACCGCCAAAGAAGAAACAA
Source organism: Chitinophagaceae bacterium (assembly GCA_046329665.1). GTDB lineage: Bacteria > Bacteroidota > Bacteroidia > Chitinophagales > Chitinophagaceae > JJ008. Next base: position 117,736 of record JAXLUG010000001.1, read on the forward strand.
GAGTCCCGCAGGCCCAGCCCTGGAATATTAAAGTGCAGGCAGGAGTATACAGGGTAAAAGCCAGGTTTCTTGCAGGGGGATTTACTGATATAGAAGAAATGACCCCTGTTAGTCCTCCCTTAACCAGAGAAAAACTCAGATGCTTATGACACCATCCAGAACCGGCGCCACGCAATCACTGAATATTGTGATCAGTTCACATGAACTGAGTTCATCTGATATACCTAAAAAGCTGCAGGTACTGGATGCTGAACTGTCTCTCTTGGACACGATCTGGATAAAATCAGGCAGCGCCCGACTGGAACTGGCGCCGGGCATCTATGTGATAAGACTGGTGCTTTCATCCGGCAAGGAGCAGCAAAAAGCGGCGGAGATCGTGCAGGGAAGCGACAGTACCTTGTATTTTGATCTTGCACCTTATAGCCCGAGAGAGACACAGGAGTGGATGTACTTTTCAAAAAGTGCGGCGGGACTCAACCCGGAATCTGACCGGGCGAGGAAAGAACGAAGTTTTAAAAGCATCCTGACAGGCATCAGTGCCACACTCTGGAGCTATGATCTTGTTTCCAAAGAGTGGCGGTCTGCAGAAAAATCAACTATTGTGAATGCCACTATTGATGAAGTGGGTATGACCTATAACCTGGAAACAAACCAGGTAAGCTTACAAATGCTTCAACTGACCGGAACTAATATCCCAAAACGTTATGTATGCCTGCCGCCCGGCTACAATATTCGCTGCCTGATCAGGCTGGCAACAGGTCCCGAAAAAGTGGTACACCCGCTTGATATAACAGTAGCCACAGGAAATAACACTGCAGAATCACTGCTTTCACTCCTGACAACAGGAAGAATTGACAGCGCCAAATCATTATGTAACTCAGAGCTGGCAGAAGAACTATTGTATGGCAAAACAGATGATCCGGCTGCCGCTGCCATCGGAGGCTACTTCCTGCTGAAAACAGGTGACCTGGAAAGACTGCATAACTGGCCAAGGAACCTGGCGAACTGGATGCCCTGGTTACCCGACGGATCCATTATTCATGCATGGCAACTGATACAAGAAGGGAATGACAGTTCTGCGGTGATTGACCAGATCAAGACCCGCCTGCTGGAAGCCGTTGACCGCGGCGTGCCAGTATATACGGAAGGGCTGCGGCTGCTCTATGAAGGGCTCACGATGCTTTGGTTCAATTTCAACAGGGAAGACTTGCTGGTTAGTTCAACGATCCGCCGGGTGAGAAAATATATTGAAGCTTCAGACATGAGCCAGGAAACGGTCACCTTCAGCGGGGCTTCGCCAGATCTGCCGGGTTCTGACTCACCCGAAATGGCGACGGGGCGTTTGAAGCAAACCCATTCGCAAGCTAATACCGACAGCTTTAATCTGACAAGATAAAGCTGCCGGCTTTAACCTAAACGCATTTTAAAAACGTTTCATGAAGTTTACTCTCCACTTTCTTCCTGCCAGGTATGGTGATTGTATCTGGATTGAATATGGTGAACCCGATTCTCTGAACAGGATCCTGATAGATGGCGGTACCGGTGGTACTAAAAAAAATATCAGGCAGTATGTCAATGCTCTTCCTGCTGCAGAAAGAAGGCTGGAATTACTGGTGGTTACTCACATAGACCGGGATCATATAGAGGGAATACTAAGTTTATTGGAAGATAACAATCCTGGTATTACGATTGACCGGGTCTGGTTCAATGGTTGGAATCATTTACCGGGTAATCCTTCCATTGAACATTTTGGGGCCGTACAGGGTGAAAGATTAACGGCAGCAATCTTAAAGCATCAGCTTTCCTGGAATTCAGAATTCGGCCAGGGCCCTGTTGTTCTGCCGGAAGAGGGAAGTGCCGCGCCGGTAACCCTGCCCGGGGGATTACAACTGACCTTACTTTCACCGGCCGCCGGTAACCTCGCCACATTGAGACCTGTATGGCATAAGGAAGTCAGGAAGGCCAACCTGGAACCGGGTTTTGGATTGGCCGAACCTGATGAACCAAATGAAGGGATTGAACATTTCGGAGCCGGCACGCCGGATATTGAAGCGCTGGCCGCCGCTACTTTTCAGGAAGATGATGCGGCTGCTAACGGCAGCAGTATTGCTTTTCTGGCAGAATATAAAAATAAAAGGGTATTGTTTGCAGGGGATGCTTTTCCCGGTGTGGTACTGGATTCGCTGCAAAGGATGTTTGGCAATGTAGACGTGCCGGTTGATCTTTTTAAATTATCACATCATGCCAGTGCACATAATACGAGCCCGGAACTCCTGGAAAAAGTGAAGTGTAAAAAATATGTGGTATCCACAAATGGTTCTATCTATGAGCATCCTTCCAGGGAAACGATCGCAAGGGTGATAAAGACCGCCGGCCACGGTACAGAACTGATATTTAACTACCGTACAAAGTACAACAGCATCTGGGATGATGAGTTTCTGAAGGAGGAGTATAAATATGAGACGGTTTATCCGGAAGCAGAAGGGGCTGTTATTGAACTTTTATAAAGTTGATTCTTTTTTACAGCGATAATTCAGCGCAAAATAAATTTTATGGAGACTGCACTGGAAAACGATAAACAGGTTCCCTGGGGCTATTATTTCATTTTGCCCCAAATAATCAAAATATTGCATGACCTCATTTTTATCGCCTCCCTGGCAGCGGTCTTTATTAATAAGGATGTGAAATGGTATTACCCCTCCATTCCGCTGATGTTGTCTATTTTATCAAGAAGGATGATCAAAAAGGTATTTCACCAGATGACTGCCGCTTTTGCCCATGTTTATGCCGATAAATTCGCCAAAAGCGACTTCGAAGAACTAGATTATGTTTATAAGAGCTTGGTGGGAGGGAATAGCATTATATATTGTGAAAATTTTCAAAGACCCCGTAGCAGCGATGAGTGGTTCGTTTTCCTGGTTCTTCAGCTGCTGATTGTGGGCAGGATTGCTACTGTGTTTTTGTTTTCGGTTCTGGCATTCTTTTCATGGAAATGGTTTTTGATCATCTACTTCGGGATCGCTTTGACGCTTTACCTGTTTACGCTTTTAAAAACAAAACTTGATTTTAGGGATGCAATGGAAAGATGGGTTGCCACTATCTGCAATAAACTGGATAATAATCTGCTGCTAAAACAAAGGATCTTACAAGTCAATGATTTTGGCGATGCAGGATTGAGATTATGGATCAAATCCCAGCTCATCCTTCTTTTGCAAAGCAGGATACATCCCGACCATATAGACGCATATGATATAATGGCACATAACTTCCGTACGGATGGTCAATAAGAGACTCACGGATATAGTATGGGCGATAGCAATGCTTGCCGTGGTAATTGTAATAGCTATATTTAAAGGATCTGCAGAGTACATTTTTTTTACTGTTATTCTTGTGCAATCTCTTTTATTACTGGGGTTGCTTGTAGCGGAGCTCAGGGGAGACAAACTTTACAGGCCCCCTGCTTATATAACTGTGGTAAGAGTTCTGCATGCTCTTTTTTTGATTGGAGGCGGGGTAGTTCTTTTGCGGGTCCGGGATTTCAATACTCTTTTGTTAGCCAGTCTCATTCTGTTGCCCTTTGTTTGGGTGCAGCCCGATTATGTTTTTTTGATACGTTACCGGCTGCGCCATGCCATGAGATGGGGAAATATGAAAGCGGCCGGTGAGGCAGCGAAGATATTATACAGAAGAGTGGTCATTGACATCATTTTGAAGGAAAAAAAAGCCAGCAGGAGAAAATACATCCAGTCAGCCCGTAATATGCGTTTACTGGGGTCTTTCCGGGAATCTGTGGGAGACTATTATATAGCAAGTATGTTTTATTCATGGGCACTTGGAAATTATACGATAGCCGCACCAAGAAGATCCGGAGGATATTTACTGTTTGATAAAAGCATGATACTCACGTTATGCTCTGCAATAAGGGTGCTGCATTTTTTCAAAGAGGAGAGAGCTCTTGAATACCTGACTGTGCTAAATGCGATCATTGAGGATGTAAGGCATCCGGCCCTCTTCGCAAATTGTATTGCGGTCGGTGCAAAACCCCCGACCTTTTTCCTGGCAATGGCATCCCACAACAGAAAGAGCTTAACTGATATAGTTCTGAAGAACCTTAGCTCGGCTTCCCCGGGACTCTTATCTGGTTCTGTCCTCGTAGAAAAATGCCTGCTGCTCAGGGGGCTTGCTGAAAAATATTATCATGAAAACAGGGATGGACTGGCTATAAATGAAATAGAAGCAATTTTACACGTTACGAATGATAATAAGGATATCCGTGTTTTTTTTGTATTTATTGATGCCATTATACTGAAGAGAAAGATCATGTATAGAAAAAACGTGTCCGATCCGGAGCTTTCTTTGATTGACCAGGTCCTGGAAAGAGCCCGGGAATACCTAGTTAAGGGGCAAAGACTGGGAAATGAATATGTGCTGTTCAGGCTTTCAGAAAAGATATCAGCCCTTATCCGTGTTTATATCTCCTCTGCCGTTTTACGGCATTCTACAGAGAAACACCTGATCAGGCATCTGTTTGAACTTATGCAGATGTATAAAGGGATCTCGAACGAAATAAAACTTGGTATGCTCAAGGCTTTTGGTGATTTGAAGTCGGAAGCTGATAAGGAATACCTTGGCAGAACCAGTAATATCCGGAAAAGAATGGGTGAGTTATGGGCTGATTCGGATTCTAAACTGGATTATAAGTATCTAATTGAGGTTATCGAACTGCAGGATATTGAGAACTATCTTATCGGGAAGAACCAGATTGACTATAAGGCCATAGAACAACCTAAAATTCTCCTTTCTGATGTTGCGGCTGCACTTTTGCCGGGTGAAAGATTCCTTCAGATTATCAGGTCACCTTTTGGACAGAATGATGTATATATCGGCTTTTATATTGATTATGACTCGGAATTGGAAATTGTCCCAATGGGGAAAGCTGATGAAATTGATCATTCAATTCTCTATTGGAGAAGTATTATATCAAAAAGAGGGGATCCTTCCTCAGACAATAAAAGTGTCAGTATTATTCAACAATCACTTATTGACCCGTTGCTGAAGAATACTGTAAAAATTGAGAGACTGCTTATCAGTGTGGAAGACCAGGTATCGCTGATACCATTTGAGGCCTTTTACAATACAGATGAGAAAAAACGCCTGCTGGAGCGGTTCGAAATCATATATATTGACAGTGCAAAGGACATCCTTAAAAGAAACGGGGAGAAAAAGACCCCTGCAGGTCGGCCCGTTGTGTTCGCTTCTCCTGATTTTGAGTTTGACGGTTTACAGGAGGAGTTGCAGAAAAAGAATGAGCCGCCTTGTTATTTTGGAACCCCATTTGAACCACTCGGGCAGGCACAAGAAGAAGGACGCTTTATAAGTAAGCTTTTGCAGGCTTCTTATTATGAGGCACGGGACGCCACTGTTCCTAATCTCAGACAAGTACACAGCCCAGTTGTTTTACACCTCGCAACTCATGCATTCAGTAATCCTGAATTATTCAAATCCGGAAAACTCAGAAACATTGCGGAATACCCGGAACCAATGGGAAGATGCGGGTTGGCCTTTGCAGGGATTAATGCGGTGAATGCGGGACGGAAAATAGCTACGGATGTGATAGAAGATGGCATATTAAATGGCAACGAGGTACTGAGCCTAGATATAAGGGATACAAAATTAGTTGTGTTGTCCGCATGTGAGACTGGCCTTGGTGAAATGCATTCGGGGGAAGGTATTCTCGGATTAAGAAGTGCCTTCAAAGTGGCCGGAGCTGAAACGGTGATTACAAGCTTGTGGAAAGCAGAAGACCAGGCGACTAATTTACTTATGCAGGAATTTTACAGGAACCTGCTTGATGGAATAACAGTTGCAGAAGCATTGAGACGGGCAAAAATCAAAGTGTACACTATGGGTAATTCTTCTCCCTATTATTGGGCGTTATTTACCTGTTTTGGACTGGGAATTGAAAAAATTGAGCTTTTATAGGCTTCTTTTACTTATAAGACATTTAAACTACCGCTTAATCCCGGCACTGCTTATTGTTGATTTTTTAATAGCAGCAAAAGACTGTGTAACCCATAAAACGCCTACACCGTCTTCTTCGGTAAAAAATCCTTCGGGCTGCATTTCAGGATACGGGCCAGCTCATTCAGGTGCTTGAGGTTGTAATGGGCGGGATAACGGGGACTTTCCACCTGGCCGATAAAACCAATGGAAACACCCAGCTCAAATGCAAGTTCCGCCTGCGAGAGACCCCGCTCCTCCCGGAAGGCTTTCACCTGCTCAATAACATACAGATCGATCGGGCTTTTCATTACTTATTGATGAGTAAGCAGTAAAATTCCAAATACCCTATCTTTACGGCAATCATGTATGACTAAGTGTTTAACGAAATCCTGCTCTATGCCGCAAACCGATTCCGATGCCCTGGCACATGTCATCCTGCAGTTCCGCCAGCTCGCCATTCAGCAATTACCGGTACTCGAAAAAGAGATCCGGGAACTCATCAGCCGGAAAGAAACAGATACCCGTTCCATCGAACTGCTGCTCGGCATCCTGTTATCCATGCTCCAATATGGCGTCGGTAAAGAATTGTTCCGGCTGCTCCATCAATATTACAAAAACATTGACCGCTGGGGATTCATTACCTACCAGGCATTGTCCGCCGGACTGCTGGAGTAGAAAACAGGCACAGGTTACCGGATGACACCCTCCGTAAATTGGTATGTCTTGTCCTGAGAAGTGAGCCTATACCAGCAGCATGATGATCGTCAGCACCACACCGGCCGCGGTAAAAAGGAGCCCTTTTTTAAAAATGCTTGTCTTAGGCAGGAACATCCAGAACGACGAGAGCACAAAGAAGAAAAGACTGATGCCGAAGAATACATTGAGATAATATAACGGATCGCCGGTACCGGCCTTGTGCAGGTGCGTCAGCTTTTCCAGCACCACCGGTAGTTTGGTAATGGTATAACGCACGGCGCCGGTCTGGCTGTTGTAGGTCCCGTTTTTGAAATGCTGCACCGGCCCTTCTGCCGACTCAAACTTCAGGTCCCGCAGGCGGATACTCTTACCAACTTCTTCTGCTGGCAGGTTCGGGGCAAGTGTTTGTGTGATCGTTTGTTTCTTCTTCAGGAAACCGGTACTGCGGAAGATCAGTACGATCCCGCTGAGGGCATAGATCGCCATGATGCCGGCTAAGAAAAAACCCAGGTAGCGGTGATAGACCCGCATCCGGTTGTGAAGGGTGGCCCGTTGACTCATACAGTGGATTTGCTGCAAAGAAAAGGAAATCGGCCCCTCCGGTTATCACAAGCCGGAAAAGGATTTATTAAAAAGGGAAAACCAGCGGCAAACAGGGGCTTGTCCTTTTTAGCCGTGCCGGTAAATTTGCGCAGACAACGATTGCGTACCTTCCTCTTTTCAACCATGAAGCGGATCACAGTTTCCCTGCTTATTTTATTTGTAACGGGTATGCTGCGGGCACAGCCTTCTTCCTTTGCTATCACGGCCTATTATGCCGGGCCTGCTGAATGGCTTGACAGTTTTTCACTTGAAAAGGTTACCCACCTTATTTACTCCTTTGGTCACCTGCAGGGGAACCGGCTGCACATCAGCAATGCAACCGATACGGCCCGCCTCCGGAAAATGGTTGCGCTGAAATCGAAATACCCCGGGCTCAGGATCATCCTCTCCCTGGGCGGCTGGGGCGGTTGCAGTACTTGCTCCCCGGTCTTTGCCACGGCCAGGGGCAGAAAAGAGTTTGCCCGCTCTGTCAGGACACTAACGAAATATTTTCATACCGATGGGATCGATCTCGACTGGGAATACCCGGGTATTGCCGGCTACCCGGGCCACCCGTACGCCGCCGCCGATAAGCAGCATTTCACCCGGTTGATATACGCCTTGCGAAAAACCCTGGGCAAACAATACGAGATCAGCTTTGCTGCAGGCGGGTTCGATCAGTTCATTGATTCTTCTGTACAGTGGAGAAAAGTAATGCGCAGGGCAGATAAGGTCTATATCATGAGCTATGATTTGGTACATGGCTACAGCACCGTTACCGGTCATCATACACCTCTTTATTCCACTCCGCAGCAGGAACTGTCGGCCGACCATGCGGTGAACCGGTTATTACAGTCCGGCATCGCCCCGGGTAAAATAGTGATCGGCGCTGCCTTCTATGCCAGGATGTTCCTGACCACGGATACCCTGCATGCAGGACTATACCGGCCCGGCAGTTTTTATCATGGCATCTCTTATTCCCGCCTGGCGGATACGCTGACTGCGGCCAATGGATTTATGCTGTACCGGGATACCCTTGCACAGGCACCCTATGCATTTCATCCCGGCAGAAAAGTATTTGTAACCTGGGATGACAGCCTTTCTGTTGCTGCCAAGACGGACTATGCGGTTCGTCATCATCTCGGCGGGATCATGTTCTGGCAACTGGCCGAGGACAAATTCCGCAACGGGCTGCTGGATGCGATCCGGCAAAGCAGCCGGAAGCCTTAATGCTTCAGGGGCCGTTTCTTGATCATCCCGCCCTTTGTATCCTTCACACTGCTCATTACCATGAACGCATCCGGTTCTATCTTGTCGATCTCGGTTTGCAGTTTGCTCAGCTCCAGCCGGGTGATGACAGTATAGATGATCTCTGCATTGATGGCCTCGCCTCTTTTTCCATAACCGGATTTACCGGTATAGACCGTCACGCCTCTTCCCAGCTGGTTGATGATCATCTGCCGGATCTTTTCACTTTGCCGGGAGACAATGGTTACCCCCACATACTCTTCAATACCTTCAATGATGAAGTCCAGTGTCTTCGATGCGGCGAGGTAAGTGATCATCGAGTAGAGGGCAACCTCCACTGATAAAAGCCATGCTGCCGTGGAGAAGATCACGGCATTGATCACGATGATAATATCACCTATGGTGGTACTCAGTTTCCGGCTCAGGTAAATGGCAAGGACTTCAGTGCCGTCTATCACCGCCCCGCCGCGGATGGCAAACCCGATACCGGCGCCGAGGAAAAACCCGCCAAATACCGCTACCAGCAAATTATCATTCGTCACATTCGGGAAATGTACCTGGGCCAGGCAAAGGGCGAGGCCCGTGATGGCCAGCGTGGTCTTGATGGCAAACTGCTTTCCCATGGTATGATAGGCCAGGACGATAAAGGGGATATTGATACAGATGATCAGCAGGTAGAGCGGCCAGCCGCTCAGCGCCGAAACCAGCAGGGATACCCCGGTAGCGCCACCGTCAATGAAATGATTGGTCAGCAGGAAGCCCTTCAGCCCGAAACCGGCAGATAAGATACCGATCAGGATAAACATAACACTCCGGGCCTGGCTCTTTACCTCCATCCGGGTTTGCCGGTAGCGCTTCGCTTTCTTATAGGCAGAAGGGGGTGCCTGCATGGTGATGGTATTACTCATGTTTTTTCTTTTTTAAACGGTCGTGTATGTTTACAGAGAGGTATACGATAATAAACACTGCGCCCACCAGTACAAGCACCAGCTTTAATGATGCATTCATGATTGTTGATTTTTGAAATGAATAAACAGGCCAGCCCGGTAAACCGTGCTGTCCCTTTTTTAAACCCGTGCGGGAAAAGGTCTACCAGAAATTATGGGAAGGATAATTGCGGAGCAGGTATTCTTTTTCGGGAGGTGTTATCCGCTGGGTGGAAATAAAATACCCGCCTATACCGGCGTGACGGTATCCGTTCTGCTGAAAAGCATCCGTTCTGTTCAATGTCTTTTGTACCGGCGTCAGCGGCGGAGAACTAAAAGTATAATGGGCCAGTTCGAGTTCTGTATTCGGCATTTTCTCCGAACCGTAAATACTGCTGTGCTTTTTGGCCGGTTTTACAGCCACCGGATGGGAGGAAGCAACGGCCCTTCCGTACAGGGAAGAAACTAAAAGGCTAAGGACCAGGAAATAGCGATATAATCTTGCTTTACCCATTCTGGTGAAGATACAAAAAGGAGCATAGAATGCAGGTAAAAACATCCTGTAATACTGTGAAATAATATTACCGGGTACAGGAATAAAAAAAGCTTTTTTTCTGTACCTGTTCCGCCTTCCTGCATGCAAACAACCAGGCTGTTCGGGATACTGCGCAAAAAAAGGGCTTCTTTGCAGAAGCCCCCTGGTTCCCGCTACGGAAACCGGTTAATTAGCAAGTTGAAAATTATTGAACCACCAGTTTGCTGGTCACATTCACCTTATTGGTTGTGCTGGTTACCTTCAGCAGGTAGCTTCCTTTTACGGTCAGTTCAGGGAAGCTGAAATTTTCTACCTGTGATTCACTGTTCACATTCACTTCTTTGCTGCTGATCACTTTCCCGTCGATATCCAGCAGCTGTACCTGGTATTTACCGGCCGGCTGTCCTTTGAAAGAGAGATTCACAGTACCATTGGTAACCGGGTTAGGGAATACGGAGATACCGCTGATACCCTGCCCTTCTTCCGGAACGGCTCCTCTTGCAGCAGTGGCCGGTACCGGTGGTGCAGGCGGATCATTCTTTGCTTCCTCCTGTTTCTTTTCCTTTTTATCTTTTTCAAAGGCCAGTACACCGTTGGCAAGGTCGGAGGCATTGAAGACATCGCTGCTTTGAGAAAGCTTCTCCGCCTGCAGCGTGTTCAGGTCAACACGGTAATAACCGGTCACAGATTCTGAACTGGCCACGATCACTTTGCTGCCGCCTTCTGCCATGGCACCATTGGTGCTGAAGCCCTGTGGCAGCCCTTTAATAGCGCCGAGGTACTGTGCCACTTTGCTTTCAATATTTACTTTGAATACTTGCCGGCTGGCGGATATCACATACAGGTTACCGGAGGCATCAGCGATCATATCACCACCCCATATCCTGTCCCCATGGATGGATACAGTATTTCCGGCCGCATCAGCAAGGGCACCCAGGTCGGTGATCAGCGCTTTCTTATCTGTGGTAAAGCGTACCAGGTGATTGCCGTCATTGCTGAGGGCATAACCATTCCCGTCGGAGGCGATCGCCATACGGGTGATCTGGTTGCGGGTGTCCGCCATTCCTTCCACCACACCAAAGGGCTCTTCTTCGAAATAATACAGCTTGCCGGTCTTCAGGTCAATATAACGGAGCTGGTTGATGGCCATGGGAGTGTAGTAAAGACGATCATGCTTTTTATCATAGGCCATGGCTGCCGAGTTGCTGGCAAAGGGCTGATCGGAAGCAAAAGGAACCTGGTAAACATACACCCGCTGAATTGTTTTAGGGGAAATGTTATTGAACACTTCCTGGTCCAGGTTCACCACTTTCTTTTTCTCTGTGGTGACATTTACTTTGTTACCATCATTTGTGTAAATGGTGACCATCTTATTGTCAGCAGGCGCCTGCTTTTTCACCACAGCTTTACCCGTTCTGGCATTCAGCGGTTCCGAAGCCTGTTTGCTGTCATAAATGATCCTGAGTGTTTCGCCGGTGGCGGCATCGATCTGGCGGACCTCTTTCCAGTTGCGTCCTCCTTTTTCAACCGATGTGATGGCGAAGCCGTTGGTGGCGGGAATGGTCTTGTTTTTTTTCTGGGCTTGTGCACTTGTAACCAACGCAGTTACAGCTACGAAGAGTAGAATTTTTTTCATGGCATTTGTTTTAGCAGGGTTAAGCTACGATATCCTTCGTTGAAATCCAAGAAATATGGATGGAGGGCTTACCCGTTGTGCTGAACGGAAACTTTCCGTAGCTTCAGGAACAAACCGCTTCTCCGGTGCTCTACGCCCTCAACATTTTCTTTTTCCTATTCCATACAGCGTTTACCCTCTTTAATATCACCGGCTGGGCCTTCCGGAAAACAAGGAAATGGCACCTGGTCACAATGCTGCTGACCGCCTTCTCCTGGTTCGTCCTGGGTATATTTGAAGGATGGGGGTATTGTATCTGTACCGACTGGCACTGGCAGGTAAGAGAGCAACTGGGAATAAACGACCGTTCAAATTCCTACATTCATTTCCTCATTCTGAAGATGACCGGGGTGGATTTTGACGAAGGGCTGGTTGAAAGTATCACACTGTTTGTGTTCATTGTTTGCTTTATGCTCACCCTCCTCCTCAACTTCCGGGATTACCGGGAACGTGTAATAAAAAGAAGATAGGAATTCACGGCTGATGGCAGAAGGCCCTTGTGCGGGTCCGCCGGGCTTCACCGGTTCATGTTATTACTTTGGCACATCCTCCGATGGTTTATCGGCATCTTTTTTAGGATGGTGGTAATACCGGGTGCGGGTGATATTCCTGGTATAGCCCCGCTGGTCCCTGATATTCTGCCGGATGAGAAATATCAGCAGCGCCGCAATGGCGATACAGAATAATATGAGCATTACCCAACCTCCCATCGGAGCCCTTTAAGGTAAAGTTATCCATAAACAGGCTTCCGGGTTGTTGCGGAGATGTAAATGTAGCCGCAAGGCCCTTCCCTGTCGTTCATATGCTTCCAGGGGTCGCCGGGTAAATCATTCGCAAAGTTTCAGCTCTTCTGTTTGTTTGGTGCTGAATTGAAGTTTGTTCACCTTTCCCGTTTTATTGTAATAGAGGATAAGGGTACCATAAGCTGTCTGAAAAGCATCCCGGCTGATGTCTTTGATCTTTGGATTGCCCAGCCATTTGAACAAACTGTTCCTGGCTGCACCCATCAGCGGAAGGCTCAGATTACCGGTGAACTTTTCACCGATCTCCACATAATTCCTTTCTGTATAGAAATAGATGTCCTTGTCTTTATAAAAAACAAAGGTGCCGCATACCGCACCGGAACCTGTGCCTTCGCTGGTAAAGCAGGGAAATAATTTCTTTACCTGTCCGCCGGTAGAGTTGGCTTCCAGCAGGTCGTTCACCCTTCCCTTCAGGACGTCCACACTGAATGCCGGGCAGGCAGTTGTTGTCTTTAACTGGGCAGAAGAAGAACAATACAGGGTAAGGAATGGTAAAAGCAGAAGGATCCTTTTCGTTTTCATATATAAGCTTTTAAATGAAGAAACCGGTAACTGAGGATAGAAAAGGATGGCAGATAAGAGCTGCAAATACCTTGCTAAAGAAAGGCGGTCACAGGGCCACCACACCCGGATAAGCAGCGGGGAAGATCTCCCGGTGCTGTCATAAGTAGTAAATCGGCCTATCTTTAGCCTGTGTCACCAGCGGAACAACTGATCAGCACATTCAACCTGCAGCCTCATCCCGAAGGGGGCTGGTATGTACAGACCTATAAGAGCGGGGAAAAGATCCCCGCCGCTGCATTGCCGCACCGCTTTGGTGGCGACAGGCCTTTTTCAACAGCCATTTATTTTTTACTGGAAGAAGGGAACTTTTCTGCCTTTCACCGGATAAGGAGTGATGAATGCTGGCATTTTTATGCAGGGGATCCGCTGGAAATTTTTATCATCAGCAATGATGGCCCTTTGCAGACCGTTGTGCTGGGAACGGATAGTTCCCGGGGACAGGTATTTCAGTTTGTGGTTCCGGCCTGTTGCTGGTTTGCCAGCAGACCGGCGAGCGGGAGCCGGTACTGTTTTGTTGGTTGTACAGTAGCACCCGGGTTCGACTTTGCGGATTTTGAACTGGCTGATGCGGATAGCCTTTCAGCAACATTTCCGAAACTGGAAGGATTGATCAGGCAGTTGTGCCGGTAAAAAAAAGATCCCGGCAGCGCCGGGACCTTTGTTGGAGCCATGACAATGATTAATTGATCACTATTTCCTTTTTCACATTCTCTTTCCCTTCGATCACCGGCAGGCTTTACCTGTAATACACCATCGGTGTATTTGGCTGTGATGCCGGCAGTGTCAATCTTTCATCCAGGGTGAAAGTGCGGGTGAACCCACCGCGGCTGTATTCCCGCAGCACCCAGTCGGGGCGGGGGAAACCTTCGGGCGGTGTGTAAGAAACGGTGAGCTCGTTTCCTTTCACATCCAGGTGAAAATGTTCTTTGATACGTCCGGGAGCGAAGACGAGCATTTCAAAACTTTTGTCGGTTTTGTAAATGTTCACGGCTGCCCGTTGCATCGAGCGGATAAATCCCGAACGAACGGAATTTCCGTACGCATTGCCTTTAGCGGCTTCATGCGCCATAGCGTTGTGACGGCGCATGCATGACTGATTGTAGTACATGCTTTACTTTTTAAATGAAGAATAGGTTAACAGGACCAGGACAGGAAAAATAATGCCGGGGCGAAAAGCTATGTTAATCTGGCAGCAAGGATGTCAGGACTGCGCCGTACTGGCTGGCTTTGCCGGGTCCTGTCTGAATATTTTTTCCAGCAGGGCATATAATTCGGGGTGCTTATCCTGCAGCAGCCCGGGCCGTTCGAAGAAATATTCGGATACCACTGCGAGGAATTCGCCGCTGTTGGTGGCGCCATAGGGGTTGATGTCTGATCTGTTATCCAGGATCTGCTGAATATTTTCATGGATCAGTTTAATCCAGGGCAGGACAAATTGTTTATCGAGAAAGAATTCCGGGACGCCGTCCACGGAGCCATCTGTTTTGTCGACAAGGTGTACGAATTCGTGAATGGCAGTATTGGTCTTGGCTGTTTTATTCAGGAAGGCCTGGCGCAGTTCATGCCGGGAGAGGATCATGGTATTGTTAAGGGCGCCATCTCCTACCATGCCGAGTATGCTTCTGTTCACACCGGTTTGTTCAAAGTCATGACCAAAGGAATCCGGGTACAGCAGTACTTCATGCAGGTTGGTATATTCCCAGTCCGGAAATCCGAAAATAGGAATGATGGCGCTGGCGGCGATATAGATCTTATCAAGGTCTTCCACGGTTGTGTTCACGCCGGTGAGGCGGGTAGTGGCAAGGAAATGCATCATCCGGGTTTCAAACTGCAGCTTCTGTTCGGGCGGCAGCTTGTTATAAAAGGGGACGTCTTTTTGCAAAGTGCTTTTCCATTCAGCCGGCAGGGGAGCAGCGGTAACCGGTTTTCTCATCTGCCGCATGAGCAGGCTGAAGAGAAGGATGAGCACGGCCAGTACCACTGCGGTTATCATTACTGCTTCCATATTCAAAAGGCGGTTGATCCAAATATAATGTGCGGCGCCGCACTACTTTTATTTTGCGGGATAAAACCGGCACCCGATCTGCCCAAAATTTTTTCTTTTTCCGTAAAGAGCCTGTTTTTATTCCTTTGTTTAACGGTTCGTGCCGGCAACTGTTTACCGGAGTTGTAAGGTTGTAATGATTACAAGGGCATTAATTAAAAAATCTGGTGATGTATCCTCGTTATTTGTGAGGAAGGATCTATTCTGAATTCACATTTCTTTCCCGGCAGCGTTGCATATTCATATACAGCATCATATTTCCATGTATAATTTTCAGTAAGCTCTTTTCCTTCCTTTGTTACTTTACGCCGTAAGTAAACTAACATTTCTATTTTATAAGGATAAATGAATTTGGAGGGGTTATTCTTGTCGTTGTAGCCATTTTGGCCTTTGAAGCTGGTAAAGTCAACGGAGATCTCGGGATATTCGGCATAGAAATTTGCCAGCTGTGCTTTCACTTTCTTTTTTATATAAACTTCGGAAGGATTGCAATCATTGGCCTTGAGGAGGTCAGTGCGCTTTTCATATTTGATACCTCCCTTTTGGGCGGAAACGGTAACTGCACTGGCGGTTGACAACAGCAAAAGAATGAGTAGTTTCATGTTAAGAATTTCTGATATTAAATATACCTGCAGACCGGGAAAGTTGCTGACTCCATTATGCACGAAATAAAAAAAGGCCGGGACTAAGCCGGCCTTTGTTCGCTCCCCCTGTTGGACTTGAACCAACGACCCTCTGATTAACAGTCAGATGCTTGATAATCAAGGGTTCAGAAGGAAATAAAAAAAACCCGAAATAAGCCTTTCCCACCACTTCTCCCACCTGTTTTGTAAAAGTAAACAGATTTGCTGTTGTATTGAATTATAACCAAATGATTTTCTTATTAGCCTGGTCAACCTCCCTGGCCTGATGATGAGCTACTTGTTGAAAAGATGGGAGCCCATTTTTTTCACCTCTTTTGAAAGTATCTCTTGCAACCAGTATCAAATCAGCACTACTCTCAAAATCGTAATCTGGCTTAATGGCAAGGTTCACACCCTTCCCATCATACGGAACGCTTGGATATAACAGTCCGTCAATTTGCCCCCTTGTTTTCGTGTATGCGAGATTACAGTAACCAGAAGTTATGATGTAAGTTAATGGGTCCTTCTTAGCTGGCTTTCTAAATTTGTCAAACAGATACTTGTTAAAAAGGATAGCACCTTCTTTCATTTCCTTATCCATTTGATTTATGTTATGATCAAGTGCGAATCCATGTGCTTTATCAAAATCAGTTGTTCTATCCTCCTGGAAAGGGCTTGTAACGATCAGGAGTTTCAATGGATTTTTAAATCTCCACTTACCGATAGTTACATGGAGGAATTCGCCTGTTTTTTCCTCTGCCCAATACTGTAAGAGCTCCATGTAAGAAGTAGGTCTGTAATCCGAACAGTAAAAAACAGGTTGTTGCGGGACATTGCACCTTGCAAAACTCTTGACCGCTCCAGAAGGCGGTAAGGAAATTTCAGAAATATTCTCAAAGAAATTATCGGTTTCATGAGTTCTTGTACGGAAAACAGTTAGAGGTAGTGCAGGATAATCAAGTACGAAAAATCCAACCTTTCCGATGGCCTGATATGCAGCAAGGGCAAGCTCTGCAGCATTTGCATCAGAAGGATTTATTGCCTCCAGGGTATTAATTGCATTTTGGACAGTCTCTTTTGTCATCGTGCAAAGGTAAAAATTGAAATCCTACCCTGGTGGATTAAAAATTAGTTGGAAGGATAACTGTCACTTCATCATTGAAACTGAGTTTTTCTCGGGCCTGGCTTGCTTCAGAATAGGATGCAAATTCCTTTACTTCAATTGAGTAAACTTTTGGCCTCCAGTACTCAGCCATACTTGCATTTTTGCGCACTAAGTCTTTGAATTTCTGCCTTTTTTCGCCACTATAGAACTCTATCCTATGAATATCAGATACTTTACTCACTCGGATTGTTTTTTGCACGACTGTCGGCATACCATTACTGAATTCAGATTTTTCGCTGACTTGCTTCTCTGTTTCAATTACAGCAAAAACAAACTTTCCTAAATCAATTTGCACCAGGTCAGGGTCCTTGAAAACATCATAATTAGGATTTCGGGTATCCCTTGGGTTATCTTCAATTTCCTTTTTTTCAAGCTTGTCTTGAAGCTCTTTTATCTTCTGCTGCTGGTCTGAAATAACCTGATCCTTTCCAGAGCTTTTACTTGCGTCATGACACCCAAATGAAAATAACAGTACAACGATGAAAAAGCAATACTTCATAAAAATGGTTTAATGATTATTAAAATTAATAAAAAAGCTACTCATAAGTAGGTTCTTATAAGTGGTAACCCAGGAGTAGGGCGTTTACTTACTTTATCCTATGAAGGGTAAAGACAAGAAACGCCCCGCCAAACCTGGACTCTCCTCTGAAGAGGGTCTTAAAAGGCTCGGAAACCGCATTAAGGAACTACGAATAAAAGCTGGTTATTCCTCCTATGAGTACTTTGCCTACGAGCATAATATTTCCAGGGCACAAATGGGCCGCTATGAGAATGGTCAGGACCTGAGATTTTCAAGCCTGGTTAAGCTCACTAATGCCTTTGGTATTACGCTGGAAGAATTCTTCAGTGAGGGATTTGAATAGAGAACGGATACTACAGCAGGCCTTCATCCGCCATTGACAAATAAGCATCTTCTGTTACTATCAGATGATCCAGCAATCGCAGATCAAACAATTTTGCTGCACCTGCAATTTTACTGGTCAGGTCAAGGTCAGGCCCTGAAGGCTTGAGATTACCAGAAGGGTGGTTGTGAGCCAGGATGATTGCCACAGCGTTTGATTTGATAGCCGCAGCAATGATAAGACGAATGTCGGCTACCGTTCCTGTAATTCCTCCTGTGGAAAGCTCAACAACGCCGATCACATAGTTGGCCCTGTTCAATAATGCAATCCTAAACTGTTCAATAAAATTGATTTTGCCTTCGTCCCAATACTTAATTAAGACCTGGTAAGCATCCTTGGAGGTTACAATCTTTGGCTGCTCCGTGAACTTTACAGAAGGCCTGTAGGTAAGCTCTATTTCGGCCAATTTTTCCTTTTCCATGAGTGTTTTTTTAAGGGTTAGAAACTCGCAACACCATTACTCTTTAAGTTCAGAAGATCTTCTTTTCTGCTCTTAAAAATCTGAAGGGTATCTTCATTATTGATGTCCGTTGACTGAAACAAGGCAAGGAGCTCAGCCATGCTTTTGCATTCCCCTACTCTTTGGGCAATATTAAGCGGCTCAACCCCCTCATTGCACCAGGCCGCAATTTGCCTGCCTGTTTCCTCTGATGGAACGAATGCAGGCTTTCCCATGAACAAGCCAGTACGGTCTTTGGAGGCAGTGGCATAATGATTCAGCTCCAGTTCCAGGTTAATGGTCAGCTCGTACTCCCAGCCCTCCCTGGTTACCTCCTTTAGCCCGACTTTTACGGGGGCCTGGACGGTTTTACCACTCTTGTTTACCTTTTCCTGGAGGACATAGTCCTGTTTCCTCCTAACGGTGGTAATCATGTGGCAGGGAGACTGCAGAATTGCCTGTTTGAAGCTCTCATGCCTTGGAGTAAGGGTTTTCCAGGCTGATTGGTACTGGCCGCCCATGGCATCGGCAAGCTCCAAAACACCCCCTTTGCCCTCCCATTCGTGGCTGATTGAGTCCAGGATTATCACCTCCATGCCACCGCTTAAACAGGCTGAAATGGCCTCAATGTAGCGTTCGGGGCTGAAGGGTGGGGCAAGGTGAATGACCTGGTAAGGGCCCAGGTCAGCGTAGAGATCGGCACTGCCGTTTTCCGAGTCAATGACTGCCACCTTGGAAAGGTCGCCATTGGCCAGACCCTTGGCGATGAGAAGAGCCGAGTAAGTCTTTCCTCCACCAGAAACTGAGGAAAGCCCCAGTCGGATTTTAGCTTTCTTCCGAGAAGCTTTTTGCATCATCATAAAAAATGATTTTAATTGAAACAATACACCTGGTAAAATCAAATTGACTTTGTTATACCCCCAGGGGGACCCAGGCAATGACAAGCGGTAGTGGGGGGTATTTTATTGGAGTAGTACCAGGTTTCACACACAGAAAAGTTTCCTGGTTTATAGTGTTTATAGCCTTAATGCTATTAATATTATATGATCTCCCTTTTTGAATATTACTCTGCAACCCTGGTTTTCTACCTTTAAAGAGCACCGTAAGAATCACTCACAGGCAGGGAAAATGAGTTTTTTGTAACTTGGTATCAAACCTCTTATCCCAATGGCTATTCAGGAACCAAAACCATCCTCACCTCCTACCCATTATCCAAAGGGGGATTATTCCATTGTCAAGTATCTTGACTTAACAAAATTTCTGTCATTGATTTCCCGAAAGGAACTTTTTTTCTGCAGAATAGACAAGCTTGAAGATCAATTTGAGGGCCGACTACCCAAACCAAATTATGACCTCCGTGTTCAATTTGAAAAGGAACTAAGAGACAGCGGGTTTCTCAAAGTAGAGATGCCAGACGATAAAATAATAGAGAATGTAAATAAAAGCTACAAGTTTAATGAAAAAATAAGGAGTCTCACCTGTGTAAATTGCTGGAACAAAAAAGCAGAAGAGTCAGCAGCTCTTTGGAAAATCTATTCTGATTTTAACAAGGGCATAATGATAAAATCTTCAATAGGCAGTTTATTAAAGGCATTTGAGAAAACTACTCAAGAACTCTTTCTAAGTGAGATTCGTTACTTAGATTATCAAAACCAGGTAATGCCAGATGGTAACTCTTTTTACCCGATTATTCACAAGAATAAAGCATACTCCTATGAGGACGAACTGCGTTTGATTTACTCTATAACACCACCTGAAGGTTGGGATCATGATTGGACAAGTGAAGAAGTTTCAGAAGGTCTTTACATTCCCGTAAACCTTGATGCGTTGATTGAAGAGATTGTTTTGAGTCCTTATTCTCCTTCGTGGTTCCACAAACTAATCCAGGATATTTTAGTCAGGTACAATATGAATAAGCCACTAAGAAAATCAACCCTTAGCAATCCTGGGTTGTAAATGTTCCCAAAGTAAACTGCAAAATGTTATGGATATACTTGTTGATTACATTGATCCGAGAGGGAATCGTTCAAATCTGACAATCCCAATTTCCCGATTAGCATTTGCAAAACATCTTGCAGTTGCAGGTCAAGGGTATGCCCCAGCTCCTCAAAAACTGTGGAGAACATTCGGGATGTTTTTTCACTACTCAAATTACATAAGACGTAACGAATTCTATACTAATAACAGATTTTCAGAACCGCCTGTTACATTATCTGATCCTACTGAAAAAGGGCAGTTCTCCAATCTTGCAGGAAAGGCTATTGCTGATTTTTTGTCAAAGAGAATTGACAAATCGCTATTCACTGTCAACTACGAAGCCGCTATGCGTCTTCAGAGGTACAAACTACGGGGCCCTCGTCCTGACCTAATCGCCTATTCATCCAATAAGGTTTTTGCACTGGAAGCGAAAGGGAGACATGAATCAAATCCTGGTAACATGGCTAATCATAAAAGACAGGCTAATTCGGGTCCCCTTGCTGTTAATTTTTCCGTCGCTTGTGTGTCCTATAACTTATTTGATCGTGTTAAAGTGAATTATTACGACCCAGTTAATCAGGAAACACCTTTTGACAACTTATCACTTGGCGCACTCTCAAGAAACTATTATCGGTACTTGTCCGAATTTCTTAATGAGAAAGTGTTTGAATCCAGGATTATAGAATACCAAGGCGAGAAGTTTTACGAAATAACTTTTTCCCGTGACTACCTGAGAAGTAATTATATTTTTGATAGGCATGTTAGAGACTGGTTTCTATTTGAGGTCTTTGACTTTCTTAGGCCCAGACTTATCCTACCTGAACGAATTAGAGATTATGCAGAAGATGGGATTAATAATAACACTATACCTTTTATCATGGAACAATCACAATCTATTAATTCAAATGTGTACATTGACAATGACAGAGTTGGATTGCGTATAAACTAAGCATTAAACAGAAAAAAATGAACGCTACAGTAAATAAATTAACGGCAATTATTGACCAGCTTTTGGTTTTACATCGGGAAAACCCCCACTTAAATGTTCCAGAAAAAGAGAAAAAAAGATTAGAGATGGTGGTTCATAAATTGCTGGGCAAGGAAACTTTTACCGCACAGGAATGGGAAAAAGTTAAACCCTTTAACCCTGAACCACAAGCAAAAATTGAAGAGAGGAGAAAAATCTTGCGTAAGGAAAAAACAAAAGAAGCAATTGAAGCTGTTCGCAATATTAAAGAAAATCAAATCCTGATAAAGGATACAGAGAGACTAAAGAAGCTCAATATGGAAATGGAAAATAAGTTACGGATTGCTATCTCGGGAAAAGTGCAGGCAAAGCCAGATTTAATGATATGTAAAACCTGTAAAAAAAGGTTTACCATGGGTGAGTATGAAGAGCATATTAAAATCTGTGGGAGAAAAAAAGGAAAAAAGCGAATGAAACAATGAGCGAAAAATTTCAATCATACGAAAACTGGCTGCGGGCCCAGGGTTACAAATCAATTAATGAGTACCTCGGTTACATGCACACCATTAATAATACATTGCTGGTAAAGGACTTTGAAAAAATTAAATCAAGGGCTATTCTGAAAAAACTGTTCAGTGATCTGGAGGGCAACAGATCATTTGCAGCCAGGTCAAAAACCGATAGAGATAATATTCTTTCTGGATTCAGGCTTTATATCCGATTTATTGAGGAATCAAATTGAATGCTCATGGCAGGGGATAAAAACCATAACGCAGGGATAGTTCTGAAACTTCAGGAAATAATACAACGTAAGCAGACGACCATTCAGCTTGGCAAACTATCAGGAGAGATAAAAATAGGAAAAGAAACTCTTTGCAAAATGCTTGAAAGCGTAATGCCCAAAGCGACCATTAATTCAGATGTGAGCATGGACAATATTAGAGTCCTGATTAAAAAATTCAAAGGCGGTATTATTCCTCAAAAAGAGAATGAGCCTACGCAAAAGAAGAAGAAATTCAAACAGTTTATAAAGGAAATTTCTACTCCGATGGAAATAAACAGGAAGAAGCACTAAAGCACCGCACGATTTAGTGCTTTAATCCTCTCATCCAATTCCCTCCACTTAGGTACATGTTTTGAAAGCTCAGCCCAGAATGCTTTAGAATGATCCTTCACTTTTGTGTGACATAGTTCATGTGCTACCAGGTAATCAATTAAAGTGAATGGGAGCTTGATCGCTTCGGGATTAATGATGATCTTATTGTCAGGTGTACAGCTGCCCCATCGTTTCTGCATTTTTCGGAAGAAAAGTGATTTGTATTGCAGCCTGGTTTTCTCAGCTATCTTCTCAACCCTTGGGGTAATTTTTTGAATAGCCTTGGTATAGTAAAATTGTTCCAAAGCGGCTTTCATTTCTTTCTGTGTTACCTGGCTGCCTCTTACCCTTATTTCAAATTTGGAGTAAGTGAATGTGATCTGAACCTGTTTGGCACTACTGTCCTTTATTACCTGAACGTAATAGTTCTTACCCAGATAGGGAATCCTGGAGCCTGTTACAATCTCTTCGTCCTGGCTGGCCCCGACAACCTGGAGCTTATCAATGATCCAGCTTGCCTTTTTAAGAATGAGTTTGTTTGCAATGGAGGGGTTTACTCTTTTACCTTTTAACACCACTCCTGAATCTCTTGCCACAGTTATATAATGCGACTTCAGGGCATCGTTGACCTGGGTAGAATATTCAATCATCTTCCTTCCATATTGTACCTTAGGCATCCTTATTTCTTTTTAGCAAATCCACTAAATCAGCCGCTTTCTGTTTGGCTGCTTTCCTGTCCATTTTGGTAGCTAAGAATCGGGTGAGCTTATTCTCAATGTCTTTTACCACCATGCCCTTTGTGTTCCACTCAATTATGCTTAGTTCCCCTTTAATGAGGTCAAACAGCGTACGGGTAGCATCATCCGCCCCTTCTCCAAAAATAGCTTTCATTGCATCGTAAACGGCCCTTTCCTGCTCTGTAACAAATCCTTTTTCTTCGCCTTCCTTTTGATGATTCACTATTTCATCCTGGAGGTCCGCATAGGCTTTCAGTAAGTCCAGTTGTGTTATTCTCTCTTCTTCTTTTTGCTTTAGCAGTTCTTCCAGACGCTGAGCCAGGGGTTTAAAAAAATCAGGGTTCTTTTCCAGTCCCACTTTAATGACATACTTCAGGTTATTCCGCATCTTCAGCTCCTTGGTAGTGGGTGAAGCTTTCAGAATCTCTTCCCTGAATTTGTCTTTGTCAATGATGGAGATGGGTTCTTCCAGCAGGTTCTGAACACCCGTAGATTTCAGGTGCTCGTCAATCATGGCCTGGAGCAACTTGTTTTCCTCCTTAGTTATTTTCAACTCTTCATCTTCTGGGTATGCATTTCGGGCCCTGAGCTTTATCTCATTAAAGAGTTTGAAATCGCTGGCAAATCGCATTGCTTTCTTATTCGGCAGTACGATTGCTATTGATTTATTGAAGTCTTTCAGCAGTTCTTTGAACTTATCCCTTAGGTCCTGGGGCTCTATGAACTGAATGGCAGTGTCAATGAATTTGTCCCGCTCATAGTTTCGGTCAACCTTGATCGGCTTGAAAAATTCCACCAATTTATTGTGATGCATTTCCAGCCTGGGAAATTCCTCATTGATATTTTTAAGAATATCCGCTGGCTTAATGTCGCCACTAAAAATTTCCAAAGCATGAATGAGGTTAGCGGTTATGCCATAATAATCCACAATGAACCCCGCTTCTTTTCCTTTGCCACTTCTATTTACCCTGGCAATAGCCTGAAGCAAATTGTGTTCCTTTAATGGTTTGTCCAGGTAAAGACAGGAAGCTACTGGCACATCATAACCAGTAATGAGCATGTCAGATACTATAATGATGGCTGTATTATCATATTTTTTCTTTCCTGACTTTTCTCTCTCCTCTGTATTACCGTAGGGTAGTTTAAAATCATCTGCCGCTGCCTTTACATCATCTGGGTGAGTAATCCATGTGGGCCTGGGGTTGCCTGGGTTTTCTTTATTCCACTCCAAAGCCTGGTAATACTCCTTAGCGATATCATCTGTTTTGGGTGAGCCAATGGTAATGACAACTTTTGTTTCAAAATTGTGCACTCCCTGGGCTTTCAATTCTTCCAGAGCTTGCTTATAACGAATAGCAGCTATCCTGCCATCGCAAACCAACATGGCTTTATGACCAGCAGGATAAATTTTTTCTTTAAAGTGATCAATAATGTGCCTGGCTATATTGCTGATCCGTTCGGTTGAAAGGGCGTACTTACTCAGCGCCTTTTGTTTCAGCAGGTTTCTTTTTTCTTCTGATTCGTTGCCAAACTGTTTGTCAAACTCAGCATCCAGCTCTTCTTTCTTTACGTCCAGTTTGGCTATGCCTTCATCATACAGCAGCTTAACCGTGGCTCCATCTTCTACTGATTCCTCTATGGTGTAAACGTCAATGTAATCGCCACCGTAAAATTCACCCAGGGTTGACTTATCTTCTTTGGAAATAGGCGTTCCTGTAAAAGCTACAAATTTTGCATGCGGCAATACCGTCCGCATGAAGGCGGCCAGGAAACCATAGTGGGACCGATGGGCCTCGTCCACCAGAACGTAAAGATTCTTCTTCTTTGAAAGTTCTTCCAGCTTCACTTCTTCTCTTTCATGCTCCACCCATTTGCCTTCCACCAGTATTTTGGTAATCTTGGTGAGGATGCCGTCCTTAATGCTTCTTTCAATCAGTGTGTTTTGATGTTCTTCTTGTTCGGTCTGGTCCTCCTGGTTTTCTGATTCATTATTCTTCTCCTGGAATTTCTGGAGTGTGGTAGTAATAATGCCGCCGTAATCATTGCGCAAAAGTTTGTCCAGGTGACGGACTGAACTGGCCTGGCTTACATTCTTGAATCCAATATTGCGAAAGGTATTGGTGATCTGACGGTCCAGGTCTTTACGGTCGGTCAATACCAGAACGGTGGGATTCTCAAAACCAAACTCGGGGGCCTGCAATTTTCTGGTGAGGTAAGCCATGGTAATTGACTTACCGCTGCCCTGTGTATGCCATACTACGCCACCTTGGCCCTGCTGCAATTTGGCAATGGCCCTGTTAGTAGCCCTTATCTGCTGGTGACGGGGAAGTTTTTTAATGACCCTTCCTTCTTCCAGTTCAAACACCACAAAATGACGGATCAGGTCCAGGATATGTTCTGGTTTAAAGAGGCTGTAGATTAGTTTGTCCTGCTCTGAGTTAATACCTTCTACCTCTTCTCCCTTCTTGTTCTTATGCACGGCATAAAAGGCCTGGGGCGAACAAATAGCCCCGTATCGGCCACCCACTCCGTAAATGCCCACACAAAACTGGTTATAGTGAAACAGTTTTTCTGAGTTCTGCTGGTAAAAATCAAGATCGCTGTAACATTTGTCATAAGCATTAGGGGCGGCGGGTGCCTTACATTCAATGACTGCAATGGGAAGTCCATTGATAAAAACAACCAGGTCGGGAATAGAATTGCGCCAGCGGCCATGCACTTTTAGTTGATTGACCACCAGGAAATCATTATTAGCTGGGTTATGGTAGTCAATAAAGGCAACGGCTTTGTATACTTCCTTGCCGTCAATCACCTGCTTAACGGAGAAATTCTCGCCCCTGATTAACTCCCAGATACCCTGGTTGATCTCCATCAGCGAAGCACCCTGTACGGAAGTAACTTTATCAAACGCTTTTTGCAGGTTGACCTCATTGATCCAGGGATTGATGCGTTGGATGGCCTGAAGCAAGCGGCTTTCCAGCACTACTTCAGAAATGTCGGCTCTTTCATCTGCTGCACTGGCATCAATATGCTGATACCCCAGCCTCCTGAACAGCTCAATGGCTGGCAGTTCGCTATGGAGGTATTCAGGTGATTGACTCATGCAATGACTTGTTTTTGGATTTGGCTATTCACACGAATTTTCCCCGATAAAAGTTGTTGCATTAAACCACTTTTCAAATTCAGAAATACATCCCTCTTTTCTTCTAACAAACTAATTTTTTCATCAAAAGCTTCAAAAATTTGAGCTATTTGAATTTGTTCCTCAATAGGTGGAATTGCTATTGCTAAACTCTCTAAGGCCTTTTGATTGATATTCGTGTTGGCACTTACAGAACTGAGATTTAACAGCCGTCTTCTGAAGTCATTACTAAAAAAACAATGCTTTTTGAATTCTGTCGTCAAGCTACCATTATCTCTAAATCGTATCAGAAAGCCGCTAAAAACCGTATTGGGTAAATCAGTAGTAACTACAGCAGTCAATCCGACACCCTCAGGTTTTACTGATGAGCGAATAAACAGGACGTCTCCCTCCAGTAGTTGGTAATCTTCAAGTTCATTTTGGGTTGCATTTACCAATGAAAGTCCCTTTGCCTTTACAGTGTTTGTTCCAAACACATTCATGAGATTAATAAATGGAAAACCATGGCCAAAATCTTCTTTGCTTTTATTAATCCCATTCTTGAAGTCTCCAATTTCTCCAAGTTTGGAAACCTTCCATGACCTGGGAATTTCTCCAACTGAACTATGGTAAAACTCTGTATGCCCGATTCCTTTAGTCAATAATCGCTGCATCAGCCCCCTCTTGAAGTCCTGAGTTATGCTGATTTTTTCTTCAATGACTTCTATTTTTTCATCAACCGTAGAAAGGATTTCAGCGATTTTTTGTTGCTCCTCATTTGTAGGTAAAACCACTTTCAGATTTCTAATATCCTTTCCATTTACTGCAGTGAATGTGCTTCCTTGCTCTAAGGATTTCCAATCTGATTCATAATTAATAAGAAATTGGTACAAAAACTCCATGTTTACTTCATCAGATCGTATCGCACAAACACCCCTTCCAATACATGCGCTGTGGAGTGCTTTTGCAATTGCACCGACAGGGGCTCTTACTGTCATAATAATATCACCGAGCTCACATTCCTTTGTAACCTCTGAAGTCCAAACACGGGGATTAGATTTTCTATCGGCTATATCAGCATTGCCTTGAATTAATAATTTTCCTACCCCCTCAGTATTGTAAGATGAAGAAGATGGGGATTGACCCATGATGATTTCAGCCAGGCTTCCAAGAGGCCTTACACTCCATTCGGCAGGAATTGCTTCCATTCCTTTTAACTCTATTGACTCACTCATAGTCCAAGTTCCTTTAAAAATTCACGAAGTCTTTCATCTATTTGGGTTTCTTTTCTTTCTAACTCGCCTAATTCATTTATTACATTTTGTAAATGAATTTCCTCTTCCTTTTCACTTGCATCAATGTAGCGGCTAATATTCAGATTATAATCGTTCTCCGCAATCTCCTCCATATTCACCAGGCGTGAATATTTCTCACTCACAGGCTCATCAATATGTTCTTCCAATGCAAAGTGGTCGTAAGTGGTTACAATCTTTTTAATATGATCATCCAGCAACTCGTTTTGGTTTTTTCCCTCTTTGTACTCGCCACTGGCGTCAACAATGATTACTTTGTTCTTAAGGTGTGCTGGCTTTGCCTTGTTAATGATCCAGATACTGGCAGGAATGCCCGTATTATAGAACAGGGCCGTTGGCAGGCCAATAATACCTTCAATCAAATCAGCATTCAACAGCTTTTCTCGGATAGCACCTTCTGTTCCGCTTCTGAACAGGGCCCCGTGCGGTAATACTACTCCCATTTTGCCATCATCTTTCAGCATGGAAATCATGTGCTGCAGAAATGCCATGTCCGCATAACCACGGGGGGGAATACCGTACTGAAACCTTCCGTGCTGGTCCACTACCAGCTTACTGTAGTTGGGGGTTACCTTCTTCTCCTGGCCGCTCTTATCCAGCTTTACTTCCTGGGTTATTTCGGCAGGTGTCCACCAGGCATCCTGGCTAAAGGGCGGGTTGGCAATCACCCTGTCAAAAAGCATCAGTTCCCCGTTATCATCTTTGTGTTGTGGGTTCACCAATACATCGCCTTTCCGTAAGTCAGAATCCCCGTAGTTGTGAAAGATCATGTTCATTTTACCAATGGCCCAGGTGCCCAGGTTCTTTTCCTGGCCATAAAGCGAGACGTTCACATTGTTTCCGATCTTACCACCAGGAAGGCCCGCCACATAGTTGGCCGCTTCAATCAGCATACCGCCTGATCCAAAAGTGGGGTCGTAGACTTTATGCTTGGGCTGGGGCTTTATCAGTTGCACAATGGTTTTTACCACGCCACGTGGGCTATAGAACTCACCGCCCTTCTTTCCCGCATCATCCGCAAACATTTTAATCAGGTACTCGTAAGCATCACCCAGGATGTCGGGAGTGTAGAGGTCTTTGTTCTTTAAACTGTGCGTATTAAAGTGCCGCATCAGCCGCTGGAGGGTTTCATCGGTCAGCTTTTCCTTGTCGCCAAACTTAATGGTGGTCATTACCCCTTCTAGGCTTGTATTCTCCCTTTCTATGGCCGCAAAAGCCTTGTCCAGGGCAATGCCGATATTCTCGGTCAGCTTCTTTATCGTCTCCCAGCGGGCCTCTGGCGGGATTTTAAAATAGGTTTCTCCCTCGGCCTCTTCCTGGGTGATTCCGTCACGGGCCATAATGGCCTCCACCTCCTCGTCAAAGACATCATTGGCCCTTTTCAGGAACAGAAGTCCGAAGATGTAGTTCTTAAAGTCGCTGGAGTCAATACTCCCCCTCAAAATATTGGCGCTGGCCCAGAGCCAGGCTTCCAGGGCAGTTAGATCAAGTACAGGCATGAATGGAAATTAATTAATTCTCGTTAAAAAGTTTCCAAAAATAGCCCTCTTATGACGGAATGTCTCAAACTAATCAATCTGGTTATTTTCATTATGAGAAACTAATTAAATCGGTTAACTTTTTTTCGTAGAAAATCAAGCCTACCGCTGGTTATCCCAAAAAACCAAAGTAACTTTGGGGTGTGTGGGTGGGGAAGGTACTGCCACAGTAACCCCAGGAGGCAGCCTGACAAGGACAGGGAAAGAGAGCAAAGCCACAAAGAACATCATTACTACTTAATTCCAGTTTCATTTTAGTATTAGAATTATTACTCTATTAATTATAGTGTATTTGGGGGAGGTGTGTCTGGCAGAAAATGGTGTTTTATGGTGATTATGAAAGTTGATTTTTGTAAATTTGTACTTCTACAACAGTTGAATCTTACAACTGATTTTTAAAGAGCTGGATTGAAAGCTCCAGCAGTATTGAACTCCACTTTATTTGAACTCCTACTGGCTTAGCCAGGTTATTGAACCTACTGGTTTTGAAATGTCATTTTATTCTATTCACTAAACAATCAGTAATGATGGAGATTTCTATTTGCGAAAACTGGAAGCCTGTAACAGGCTATGAAAACTACTATGAAGTAAACCCCGAAGGAGTAGTTAGAAGCAAACATAAGCTTACCAGGGGCCGAATAATGGAACAACGGGTTGACAGGGCTGGCTACCTGACTGTTCGCCTGAATAAACCTGGGCGGCTAAGCTCTACGCAATCCGTCCACCGTATTTTAGCACTTGTTTTCATTCCCAACCCTGAGGGGAAATGTTGTGTGAATCACCTGAATGGAAATAAGCTGGATAATTCATTGGAGAATCTGGCCTGGGCATCACACCAGGAGAATGTAAAACATGCGTATGATATGGGCCTCGTAGGCAAGCCGAATGTCAAGAGAGTCGTTGATAATTGTACAGGCCAGGAATATGAGAGTACCAAAGAGGCTGCTTTGGTAACAGGCATACCATACAATACCCTGCGAAACTATTTGAATGGGGGTATTGCAACGAATCCCACCTGCCTGGAATATAAAAGGGAAGCCGCCTGAGCTTCCCTTTATTTCCATTTTTCCATCTCTTTATTGATGATGGTTTGAGTTGTGTGAGCGTAGATGCGCTGTGTGATGATCGTATTGCTGTGCCCCAGGATTTTTGAGATCACATTCAGTGAAACTCCCCTGGCTAATGCTACGTTGCCAAAGGTTCTTCTTCCGACATGAGAGGAGATTCGTTTGTGCAGTCCTGCTATCTCACCAATTTCGCCCAGAGCCTGATTGTATTTCTGAATGCTGATCGTTGGAAAGAGAAAATCACCCCTTCTCTCGTCCTCCTGGTATTTTGTAATCAATCTTGCGGCTTCGTCCAGGATAGGAATAGTGGCTACCACATCGCTTTTTTGTCGGGGCTTTACAATCCATTGCCTGCCCTCGGTGAAAGAAACATCAGCTGGTGTAAGGGCTGCCAGGTCGGTGTAGGCAAGCCCTGTATTGGCCTGGAACAGGAACAGGTCCCTTGCCAATGAATACTTGGCCCTGGGCAGGTTTACATTTCTGATAATATCAAGCTCCCGTTCGTCCAGATAAACCTGCTGAGTGTCTTTGTAGACTGTTTTAAAGCTATTGAAAGGATTGGAAGGAATAAGACCTTTCAAAACGGCGACATTAATAACCCGCTTCAGATTGTGGCAGTACTTAACAGCCGTGTTGTGCTGATTGTTATCCTGGGTGCGCATGTAATGGTCAAAGTCAATAATGAAATTCACGGTCAGGTCTTTCAATCTTATGTCACTCCTTTTTTGTTGCTGCATGAATGCTTTAATCTTGTCAGCCATGAACTCATACTTTTCATAGGTTGAATGACTGTAATCCTTACCAACCCTGGCTTTCAAATCTGAATTGTGCAATGCAATTGTTGCCAGCAAGGTGGGATCATCTTTCTGCTTAGCGAATAATGCCTCCATTATTTCAGGGAGATAAACGTCTTCCTTCTCCTGGGCCTGGTTAAAAAGGGTGATCGCTTTTAACTGTAAGGTGTGAAGGGCGTTATTGATGGCCAGTTGTTCACCCGTATTCCCTTTCATCCTTTGCTTCCTGGTGTTCCAGGTGCTGGGAGCTACATAATACCCTGTTGCTTTGTCAATCTTCTTTGACTGGTAGGTGAGCCTAATTTGCAGCGGCACCTTACCCAGGTTGTTCATCTTTGAACGATGCAACCAGAATGAAACTTTAATTGAATTTGCCATGATACCTGATTTTAGAAGTGAATAAATCAGGTGGGGAAGTGAGGGATGGCGAAAGAAAAAGCGGGTTGATTTCCCACCATTCTTCCCACCAGTTTCAGGCTTATACAATAAAAAAAGCCTCGTAAGTTGGTGGCTTACAAGGCTAATTTCATGTTATCCGCTCCCCCTGTTGGACTTGAACCAACGACCCTCTGATTAACAGTCAGATGCTCTAACCAACTGAGCTAAAGGGGAAAATGAATTGGTCCCAAAGAGTGAATCCGAATGGCAAATCTTCCTTTTGGGGCAGCAAAAATAGGGAGTTTCAGGCTTTTGGAAAAGGCTTTGGGAGAAAAAATAACGGTCAAAATCAGCGTAACCACCCAAACAGCCCCTTGTTTTCATCCATTCCCACATACACTGCCTCTTCCCTGATCTCCACCGGCCAGTGTTTCAGGTAATACCCCTCCCCGCTGGTGTTGCGGCCATTGGCCATATCATATTTATACCGGTGAAGCGGGCATACCACATTCCCCAGCGCATCGATGAACCCGTCGG
Organism: Chitinophagaceae bacterium; assembly: GCA_046329665.1. Lineage (GTDB taxonomy): Bacteria > Bacteroidota > Bacteroidia > Chitinophagales > Chitinophagaceae > JJ008. The sequence continues at coordinate 149,466 of JAXLUG010000001.1, forward strand.
CCATAATGCCACCGGCATGCGGGCATTTAAAGGCAAAAGCAAATACGTTCTCTTTCCAGCGGGCAATGCAGATCTTTTTTCCTTTTAGTTCCGTTACGGCGATATTATTCGGGGCAAAATCCAGTTCGTTGATATGGTCGGCTATTTTGTGCCAGGTCATGGTGTCAATGGTTCATGGTTATGGGTTGGCAGATGGCCGATGATGGTTGGGCGCTTATTGCCTGCCACCGGTGTCGGTTTTATAGCAGGGTACTCCTTAATACAAAAACTCCGTCTTATACGGATACCGTACCCGGTACATGGCCCTTACCTTTTCCAGGATGGTTTTGCGGAGCTGTTCAATATTTCTTTTTTCAATGGCGGATACAAATACGGCATTGCCATCCGTTTCATGCTGCCAGCGTTCATACAGGTCGTTCAGTATTTCCTTCCGGGTATCCTCTTCCAGCCATTCATCAAAGGTACGGACCTCGTAGAGGTCCATCTTATTGAAGATGGTCAGCATGGGTTTATCAGCTGCATCCAGTTCCCGGAGGGTCTTATTCACCACGGCAATCTGGTCTTCATAGGCCGGGTGCGATATATCCACCACATGCAGAAGTATATCAGCTTCCCTTACTTCATCGAGGGTGCTTTTGAAACTTTCCACCAGGTGGTGAGGCAGTTTACGGATGAACCCTACAGTATCACTGAGCAGGAAAGGGGTGTTTTCGAATACTACCTTGCTGGTCGTGGTGTCAAGCGTGGCAAAGAGTTTGTTTTCTGCAAACACATCCCGTTTGCTCAGCAGGTTCATGATCGTACTCTTCCCCACATTCGTATAACCCACCAGGGCCACCCGGATGAATTCACCTCTTTCTTTACGCTGGGTGAAGGATTGTTTATCAATTTCAGCGAGTCGTTTGCGGAGCAATGAAATTTTATCCCGAACAATACGGCGGTCTGTTTCGATCTCTGTTTCACCGGGACCACGGGTGCCGATACCCCCGCCCAGCCTTTCGAGGTGCTTCCACATTCCCCGCAGCCTGGGTAATATATATTGGTATTGTGCCAGCTCCACCTGTGCTTTTGCCTGGGCTGTTTTAGCACGGCTGGCAAAGATGTCGAGGATGAGGTCACTCCGGTCGATGGTCTTTATATCAAGTGCTTTTTCAATATTATTGATCTGGGCCCCGCTCAGTTCATCATCAAATATCACAATGCGGATATCCTTTCCCTGTACATATTGTTTTATTTCTTCCAGTTTGCCTTTGCCGACAAATGTGCGGCTGTCGGGATGCGGGAGCTTCTGCGTAAATCTTTTTACAGCGATGGCACCGGCCGTTTCCGCCAGGAAGGCCAGTTCATCGAGGTATTCCTGCAGTTGTGCTTCTGTTTGGTCTTTGTGCACCAGCCCCACCAGCACAGCCTTTTCCTCCTTTTGTATTTTTTTCTTCTTATCCAGCATAAAATAAAATCCCCCCGTGTCCGGGGGGCATAAAATTACTTAATCAAACCGAGCCATGACCGGCGTAATTACAGTCCGCTCAGGGTAAGACCTATGGTAAAGGGTCTTACCACCGGACCGTTACCATCTTTGAACAAAGCGGAGGCCTGGTAGCTTCCGAATAAACTGATATGGCCAAGACCAATCCTTCCCATCACACTCAGGCGGTTTTTGTTGAAGTATTTCTTGCTGGCTTCTTTTTCCGTATGATCACTAAGGCTGCTGCCGCTCTTATTTTCATACTTGGTGCTGCGGGTATGCGCATTCAGCATGGTTCCTACTTTAACACCGATAGCTGCTTTCAGCCCTTTTCCGTTCAGGGGATCCTGTGCAAAACGGAATTCGATCGGGGCCTCGAGGTAAACGGTGGCCAGTTTTGTTTTTTTGTAATGATCGGTATCGGACTGGTTGGTAAAGCGGATAGTGGGACCGATATCACGGATGCCAACGTGGGTATTGCCAAAAACAATATGGTCGCTGGCGATGCCGGGACCAAAAGCCATACTCAGGTGAGGGTTGTTTTTAAAAGGGAAATCGAACATGAAATAAGCATTGAAGCTTTTGGAGAATCCCTTTTTATTGATGGAATCCGGAATGCCCGCCCAGTTGGTAACACCAAACTGAATCAGAAGGTGGTCGTTTGCCCGGTTGCTCAGGTCAATGGTTTGCTTCTTTTTATTAGCGGGGTCAGGAGTGTTCTGGCCAAAAGTAAAGCTGGCGATCAGCACAAAACCAGTCAGAATCAGAATTTTCTTCATAATGTTATACTAGTGGGCAAATGTATTTTCGCTCCGGTTAATAAAAGGTTAAAGAACCGTTTGATTTTGAATATCAAAGCCCCTGCCTTGCCCACGGAGGCTGATGACAGAGGCTCTTGCGGGGCTTACCCCGGTAAATCAAGGTAAGGTCATTTGCGGACCCTGTTGGGACCGAACCAACAACCCTCCCGACTAAGGCCGGGATGCGCTAACCAAATCAATGATCTTTACCCTGCTTTTCCAGCTTTTTATCACTTTTTCTCTTTCCAGGTCAGGTCGCTTGCTCTCAAACTGCTCCCTGTAAACAATAACCCAATCTTTAGGGCTGGCAGTATAGCCATCATGCCGGGCAAGATGTTTCTTTAATCTGACAGCAGGATCAGCAGACGAGCCTACATAAAATTTATCAGCCTCTGCAGGGTACAGGATATAAACAAAATCGGCCAAAGGCTATGATGTAATGTGGACCCTGTTGGGATCGAACCAACGACCCCCTGATTATGAGTCAGGTGCTCTAACCGTCTGAGCTAAGGGTCCTGCCAAAAGGTGGCTGCAAAAATAGCAAAACCGCTTCTACAACAATCAGATATTATTTTATTGTTTCTCCTTAGATTTACGTTTCGGAATGCCTGAAAATGATAAGATAAAACGATTGCTGGCTTCTATCTCTGTAAACGGGGACCAGGTTGCTTACCGGGAACTTTTTATAACACTCCATTCCCGTCTCAAGCAGTTTGCCTACTCCATTCTGAAGTCCAATGAAGAAGCGGAAGAACTCGTTTCCGATGTATTTATCTGGGTATGGCAAAAAAGGGATCAGCTAACAGGCATCAAGACCCCTCTTTTATATTTCTACACAACCATAAAGAATCAGGCACTTAACCGCATCAGCCGGCAAAAAAAGCAGATTAACATCACCCCGGAAGAGTGGCTGGTACAAATAAACAGCCTTTACTTTGATCCTGAGCAACTTATGCTTACGGAGGAAATGATGCGCCAGGTAAAAAAGGCTGTCAATGACCTTCCCCCGCGGTGCAGGCTTATTTTTAAACTGGTGAAAGAAGATGGCCTGAAATACCGGGAGGTGGCCGAACTCCTTCAGCTTTCTGTGAAAACCATTGAAGCACAAATGGCTATAGCACTCCGCCGGATCGGCAAATGCATGCATTTTGAACTTAAAACGGCTGTCCCCTCACAGTCTGCCCCCATTAAAAAATAAATATACCCTGATTTTAGGGGTGTTTTAACGGATGACCTGTCTTAGGAGGTACGTAAAACTCATTAATGAGCCAGGAATCGTTTTGGATTTTATTATCAAAGAAGCTCTCAGGGGAAGCCAGTCCCGAAGAGTTGTTGCACCTGGAAAATCTTATCCTTTCTCATCCTGAATGGCAACTGGCCATTCAGAACCTGACCGACCTGTGGAAACATCAGCCATTGAAGGACAGCGTAGAAGAAGAAGATGCCTATATGTTACATCTTCACCGGATGGATGAAATGAATATCCCTTTCAGTGCCGAACCGGCAAAGGAAGTGGAGATATTCAGTACCAGCACCAGCAGCAAAGCAAAATGGTATTGGGCCGCCGCCGCCATACTGCTTGTGGCAACAGGTTTTCTCGCATTTGCCAATCCATTTAAGAAGGAAAAGCAAACCGAGATCGTCCGCCAGGTAAGCGAGATCACGACCCGGCCCGGGTCAAAATCAAAAGTGGAACTCCCGGACGGATCTGTGGTGTGGCTGAACGCCGGAAGCAAGCTGACCTACAATAAGGATTTTGGAAAGGAACTGCGGGAAGTGACCTTATCCGGAGAGGGGTATTTTGATGTGGTGAAAAATAAGGAGAAGCCTTTTGTGATCCATACCTCCAGCATTAATATAAAAGTGCTGGGTACGCTGTTTAATGTAAAGGCTTACCCGGAAGATAAACAGACAGAGACCAGCCTTATCCGCGGCAGTATTGAAGTAACAATAAAGAACAGGCCGGAAGATAAGATCATCCTTTCTCCGAGTGAAAAACTGGTAGTAGAGAATGCCTCAGTTCCCAGGGAAGAGAAGATCAAAAAGCCGGAGATACCGGTTCGTGTTGAACCCCTTATCTCTGTTAATAAATTAAGGTATAACCCGCTTGACAGTACAGTGGCCGAAACAGAATGGGTAAATAACAGGCTTGTGTTCCGGGATGAGACATTTGAAAACCTTGCCGTGAAAATGGAAAGATGGTACGATGTATCGATCAGCATTGAAGATCCGGCCCTGAAGGATGCAAGACTAAACGGGATATTTCAGTCAGAATCCGTTGTGCAGGCGCTGGAGGCATTGAAAGAGATGATCCCGTTTAAATACGAGAAAACAGAGAATAAAATTATTATTCACCACTAACTGCCATATAGAATGAAAAAAAATAACAACGCCAATAATACCTCGTAACAGAAAGACGGGATCTCGCTGCAACGAAACCCCGTCATTAGGTAAGACTCTAACCGGAATGGGTATACCGGTATTATTTAAACCTACAAATGTAATTTATGAAAAAAACCAAGACAACTGGTGTTTCGGTAAAGGTTCAGTTGTATCAAAAGATTGCCAGAATTATGAAACTAACGGCTGCATTTTTATTTCTCGCCTGCCTGCAAGTTTCTGCAAAAGGCTGGGGCCAGCAACGGATCACCCTTAAGATGAACGAAGCGGAAATTAAAAAAGTCCTCTTCGCCATTGAAAAGAAGACCGAATACAGGTTCCTCTTTACCGAGGAGGCTGTAAAAGGTAAACCTAAAGTAAATGTGGATGTAAAAGAGGCTACATTGCCTGAAGTGCTTGACCGGATACTTGCCAATACAGGTATTGCTTATAAATTATTAGGGACAAATCTTGTTGTCCTCAAAGAGGCAGGTACGATCGCAGACATTGCGGCGGTCCGGGATACACGCATTACCGGCCATGTTACTTCTGCAAGCGGAGAACCGCTCATCGGTGCTTCTGTAACAATAAAAGGCTCCCGGATCGGGACCACCACCGATGCAAACGGAAATTTTGCCATCACCGTACCGGATAATGCCGTCCTGGTGATCAGTTCTGTAGGATACGAGACCCAGGAAGTGCCCGTAGGTGGTAAAACAAGTATTTCCGTTTCACTGAAACAGTCTGAAAAAGTACAGGATGCTGTGGTGGTGATCGGTTATGGTACCGCCAATAAAAGAGACCTTACCGGGTCTATCGTAAAAGTATCGGGCAGTGAAGTGGCAGATAAGCCGAACACCAACCCGATCTCTTCCCTGCAAAGCAAAGTAGCAGGGCTTAGTATCGTAAACAGCGGTGTTCCGGGCGAACAGCCTGATATCCGTATCCGCGGTACAGTGAGTATGGGTTCAGTGAACCCGCTCTATGTGGTGGACGGGATCTTCACTGATAATATCGACTACCTCAGCCCCAACAATATTGAGAGCATCGAAGTATTAAAAGACCCTTCTTCACTGGCCATCTTTGGGGTGAAGGGGGCCTCCGGTGTAATTGCCATCACTACTAAAAGGGCGAAGGCCGGCCAGGTGAACGTAACCCTCAGCACCAGTATAGGCACCAAGAAACTGGTGGACAAGATCCAGCTGGCCAGCGGCGATGATTTCAGAAAGATCTTCGCCATGGAAGCGGCAAACGGTTTGAACGATCCTGATCCTACGATCGGTATCAAGAATACCAATTTCGTAAACAACGAAATGAGCAAATGGACCGGTAATACAGACTGGGTGGATGCCATTACCCGTACAGCCGGCTTCTATAATACCAACCTGACACTTACTGCAGCAAACGATAAAAACAGGTTTGTAATGGGATTGGGCTATAACGCCGACCAGGGCCTGGTAAAATACGTGGAGTACAAGCGGTTCTCCATAAACATGAGCGACGAATACAAACTGAACAAATTCCTGAAAGTCGGATTCAATATTGTAGGTTCCAAAGAAGACCTTCCGCTGAGCAGAAGCGGGGTGCTGGATGATGCCCGTAAAGCTTTACCGATCATCCCCGGCGGAACAAAACGTTTCTACCTCCGGAATCCTTACCTGACCGTGTTTGACAGTGCCTATTATGATCTTTACTCCGGCACACCGGTCATTCAGAATACAGAAAGGAACCCCCTGCTCATCCTGGAGAACAATAAAGGCCGGGAGGTCAATAACCGGTACAGGATGGTGGGAAGCACTTTTGCTGAAATCACCTTCCTGAAAGATTTCAACTTCAGGGCTACTTACTATGCCGATATCGCTTCCGGAGAGAACAGGGCGTATGCACCTGTGTATTATGCCTATAATCCTGCAGCCACCGGCAACCAGGCTTACCTGTTCAATAACTTTTCGCAGGTGAATGTTACCACAGCCCTGCAAAAAGCGTTTCAGCAGGACTATATCCTGAACTACAAAAAAACAATTGGTGACCACTCCTTCACCGCCATGCTGGGTAATACCTGGTATAAGATTGATTTTGCCAGCAACTCTTCTGTTTCTAAACAAAAGGACGGCGACCAGCCTATCCCGGATGACCCGAGGTTCTGGTATGCAAGCAATGGCTTTGCCACACCAAGTGCTCCTACCTCCAGGCAGTGGGAATATGCCACGGTTTCTTTCCTGAGCCGGCTGCTGTATAATTATAAGAACAAATATTATTTCACCGGTACATTCCGCCGTGACTATGCAAGCAACATCAATGATGTGTACTCCAAGAAGGCACAGAACTTCTGGGCCATCGGTCTGGGCTGGGAAATGACCCGGGAAGACTTCATGAAGAACGTGAAAGTGTTCGACTACCTGAAGCTGAAAGGCTCCATCGGGGTGCTGGGTAACTTCAATACCGGTACCATCGGTGGTTACTATCCGTTCTATCCGGGAGTAAACGCCACACAGGCCACTTTCGGGGTGAACACGGTTTCTGTATTTGAGAATAACTATCTCCCCGATCCGAACCTGCACTGGGAAACCGTACATGCCAAAGAGATCGGCATCGAATTCAACATGCTCGACAACAGGCTGCATGGCGATATCAACTACTACAACAAGAAAACAAAAGACCTGCTGGCCCTGCTGAAACCCGCAGGTGTGCTGCCCACGCTGACCAACTCCGGCGAGATCCTGAACAAAGGTTTTGAGATCAGTGCCTCCTGGAACCAGAAATTCAATAAGGACCTCACACTTACCGTGGGTGGTAACATCACTACTTACGATAATAAGGTACTTAAACTGAATTATCCTATTCCGGCAGACCCGCAGTATCCGAACCAAACAAAAGCCGGCAACCCGATCGGTTATTTCATTGGATACAAAGTGGAAGGCCTGTACCAGTCTTATGCGGATATCCTCGCCTCTCCGGTTGTTAAAATATCCGGTCCTGCTGTACAGCCCGGTGATTTCAAGTATGCTGACCTCAGCGGTCCTGATGGTAAACCGGACGGCGTGATCGATGATTACGATAAGACCGTGATCGGTAACCCGACCCCTGACTTCACTTACGGTGCCAATGTGACACTGAAATACAAGAATTTTGACCTCGGAATTGACTTTGCCGGCGTATATGGCAATGAAATTTACAGGTACTGGTCAACCTCTGAGCAAAAAAACTCGGTATATAATTATCCCAAATACTTCCTGGAGGCTTGGAATGGCCCCGGAACATCTAACTGGGTACCGATTGTGGATGCACAACACCTGACCAACCGGGTGCCTTCTACCTACGGTATTGAAGATGGCAGCTACTTCAGGATAAGGAATCTCGGGATCGGCTATAATTTCAAATTCAGCAAAGCGTATATTAAGAATGGCAGGGTGTATATCAATATTCAGAATCTGAAAACCTGGAAGCATAATCTTGGTTATTCACCGGAATATGGCGGCTCAGCCACCTCATTCGGTATCGATGGCGGCGGCGCCAGCGGAGCGCTTCCAAGAATATTCTCTGCAGGCTTTACCCTAACGTTTTAATTAATTAAAAACGCATAATACATCATATATGAAAAAAAATGTGTCAATATGGATACTGGCAGTGCTGGGGGCAGCTTCCTTTTCGGTGTCAGGCTGTAAGAAGTTTCTTGACAGAAAACCCCTGAACTCAGTACTGACCGACTATGCCCAGGGTGGTATCGAGCCCCAGGCATTAGGTTTATACGGCGCCCTGCGCAACTCTGCCGGTGAGCCTTATATCGGGGATGGTTTCCAGTCGATCCCCTGGATCGGCATCAATGGTTTCCGTTCAGAAGACCAGGAGATCGTGTCTGACCCGGGTGCTGCACAATGGCATGCCACCTACGATAACTTCAACTACACAAAAGACGACTGGGCTTCCGGTGTATACTGGGATAAGCACTACCTGCTCATTAATAACTGTAACACCATCCTGCAGCTGGCGGACTCACTTGGTCTGAGCGATCCCAGTTCCCAGGTGAATATTGCCGAAGCAAAATGGTTCAGGGCCCTTTCCTACTGGGACCTGGTGCGGAACTACGGTGAAGTTCCCAAGATCGATTTCCGTATCTATACCTCCACCCAGGCCCAGGTGCCCAAGGCTACCGAAACGCAGATACTGGACCTGATCGAGGCCGACCTGTTGTACGGAACCACACACCTGCCGCAAAACTGGCCCGCCAAGTTTGCAGGAAGGCTGACTTCCGGCGCCGCCAAGGCCTTACTCTCCAAAGTATATGTGTGGAGAAGAAAATGGTCGCAGGCACTGGCCCTTTGCCAGGAAGTGATCAACTCACACGAATATGAACTGGTAAGACCTTACTGGTCTATCTGGAAAACAGATCATGAGCTTTGTAAAGAATCGATCTTTGAAATACAGGCTGCCTATGCACCGGGTGATGGCGGACAACTCTGGAGCTGGTTTGGTACCGCCCAGGGCGTAAGGGGTAATGGTGCCGATGGATGGGACCTTGGCTGGGGATGGAACACACCTACTGCCAACCTGGTATCTGCTTACGAACCGGGCGATCCGAGAAAAGCAGCCACGATCCTTTTCTCCGGTCAGTCAGACGATGCCGCTAATGGAGGGTACGGAAAAACAGTTCCGCCTTATACCAATGCCCTGTACTGGAATAAGAAGACCTATACTTCCGATGCAGAAAGAGCAGCATCCGGCGATATCCACGGTTCTTATTTCTACAACTGCCGCCTTATCCGTTATGCCGATGTGGTATTAACGGCAGCAGAAGCCGCTAATGAAGTGGGTAACGGCCCGCTGGCAGAAACCTATCTTGAAATGATCAGGGCCAGGGCAAGAGATGGCAATAACGCCATTCTTCCTCCTGTGACATATACCAGCCAGGCACAGATGCGGGATGCGATCAAGAAAGAACGCCGGGTGGAATTTGGTTGCGAATTTGAAAGGTTCTGGGACCTGGTAAGATGGGGTGATGCTTCTTCGGTATTGAGCGGATTGGGTTATCAGCCAAAGAATCACTGGTACCCGTTACCGTCCAGTGCGATCGCTTCTAACCCGAGACTTGTTCAAAACCCGGATTATCCATAAGCTATTGCTTATAGTCCAAACATCGATAAATATAAAATTATAAATAGTCATCAATGAAAACACCCAAATTCATCCTGGTCTCTGCCTGTGCAGCCCTGGTCTTTGCCAGCTGCCAGAAAATGGAAAGACCTGCATTAGGTGATTACCCGAAAGATCAGAACCCTCCCGGCGGGCCGCTGAAGTTCTATGTGGCCTTTGACGGTACTTCCACCAACCCCTCCCGTAATGCGGTGGACAGCATCAAGGCCAACTTTGCTGCAGACAATCCATTTACCAGCATAGCCGGTATCAATGGGAAAGGAGCACAGGGCAAAGATCAGAAAGCGATCAAGTACGCTTCTGCCAATGATTTTGCCGCTTCTTCCAGCTTCACGATCTCTTTCTGGGAAAAGAATACTGTACCGACAGGCGGCAGCCCCCAGTTCATCATGTCGGTTCCTTCATCAGACTACTGGCACAGCAGCGGTGTCTTTATCCTCGTCGATCATGACGGAGCCGGATCCACTGCCACCGATGCCGTAGTAAAGATCGCCGTACAGGATCACTGGTTTGAGTTTACCGGCGCTAACCGTATGCCTGGTAACCTCCTCAATAATAACTGGCACCACATGGTGTTCACCTACGATGCCACTACCTCCACCATGAGCTATTATGTGGATGGCGTGAAGCTGACAGGCTTACCTTCCAATCTTACCACCTGGCTGGATGGCGCCACCCCGCACGGGGCGATGAACCTGCAGCATGTGTCGAACTTTGTACTGGGCGGATGGAACAAGCACGCCGGACTGAGCGGCCCTACTGACGGATGGATACAGTCATGGCAGGGCGGCCTCGACCAGTTCAGGCTTTATAGCAAAGCGCTGACAGCCTCTGAAGTTCTTGCATTATATAACAGCAAGCTCTAAGAGATTGTAACGAAAATTTCGTAAAGCAGAGTCAACATAAGCAAGAAAGGGCTGGTACATTTGTACGGCCCTTTCATTTTTTCAGTACATTAAATTTTTCACTCATGTCCGCCCGGGTTCTACACAGGTTAGCAGCAGTGGTATTATCAGTCTCTGTCAGTTGTTTTCTTTTTTCCTGCGGCAGCGACAGCAAGCCGGGTCTTTTTGAACAACTTTCCGCCGCTAAGACCGGGATCAGTTTTACCAACAAACTGGAGAAACATAAACTTTTCAATATTCTTTATTATCTCTATTACTATAACGGTGCCGGCGTGGCAACTGGCGATATCAATAATGACGGGCTCCCTGATATTTATTTCACGGCAAATAATAAAGGCGGCAACAAGCTCTACCTGAACAAAGGAAATTTTCAATTTGAAGATATTACCACCAAAGCTGGTGTAGCCGGACTCTCCGACTGGTGTACCGGTGTAACGATGGCCGATGTGAATGGCGACGGCTTTTTGGATATCTATGTCAGCACCATCAGCCAGAAGTATGACCTGAAAGGCCATAACGAACTTTATATCAACAACGGGAACCTTACGTTCACCGAAAGTTCCGCAAAGTACGGGCTGAACACCTCCTGCCTCAGCACACAGGCTGCTTTCTTCGATTACGACCATGATGGCGACCTGGATTGTTATATCCTTAACCAGTCGCACCACCCGCATGCAAATATCGTGGACACCAGTCTCCGCAGAAATTACGACTCGCTTTCCGGCGACCGCCTCTACCGCAATGACATTGCCACGACCGGGAAATTTACCGATGTGTCCGCACAGGCCGGGATATACCAGAGCAACCTGGGCTACGGATTGGGGCTTGCTGTGGCCGACATCAACAATGACGGATGGGATGACATCTATATCGGCAACGACTTTCATGAAAATGATTATTACTATATCAATAATGGTAACGGCACCTTTACCGAAAGCGGCGCCAAACACTTTATGCACTACAGCCGCTTCAGTATGGGCAACGATGTAAATGATTTTAATAACGACGGACAACCGGATGTGATCACCGTGGATATGCTGCCGCCCGATGAAAAGGTGCTGAAGACCTATGGAAGTGATGAGAACCCGGATATCTATAAAGTGAAGATCGACCTGCGGGGTTACCAGAAACAATATTCCCGCAACTGCCTGCAGCGCAATAATGGCAACGGAGATAACTTCAGCGATATCGCCCTGCAAAGCGGGGTGGCGGCAACCGACTGGAGCTGGTCGCCTTTATTTGCCGATTTTGATAATGATGGGAACAAAGACCTTTTTATCTCAAGCGGTATTGTAAAAAGACCGGTTGACCTGGATTATATCCGCTTCATCACCGACCTGGACATGAGAAAAGGCCGCCAGCAAACGGATAAGTATGATGATGAAGCCATCAACAGCATGCCGGACGGCGCTTCACACCCCTTCTTCTTCAAGGGAGATGGTGGTATGAAATTTACTGATGTAAGCGGTGCCTGGGGTACCGGAAAGATGAAGGGCTATTTCACCGGCTCCTCCTATGCCGACCTCGACAGGGATGGTAACGTGGATGTCATCATCAATTGTATTGATGCCCCTGCGGTGATACTGAAGAACAATGCACCCCGCAAACACACCATGAACATCACGTTCAAAGGGGAAGGGATGAACACCACCGGTATCGGCACCAAAGTGTGGATGTTCTATAAGGACATGAAGGGTAAACGTCACATGCAATACCAGCAACTTTCCACCACCAGGGGTTTCCAGTCATCTGTTGAGCCCAAACTCCACTTCGGCCTCGATAGCCTCCACAGCATTGACAGCATCCTGGTGGTATGGCCCACGCAGAAGTACCAGCTCTTTATCAACACGCCGCCGATCGGCAGGCTTGAAGCCCTGCAGATCAATGCGGGGCAGGATTTTGAGTATAAGAAATTCTTTCCGGCACAACCGGATCCTTACACAGATGTTAGCAGTAATACCGGCATCACCTGGAAACATAAAGAAGACGACTTCCTCGATTATAACCAGCAATACCTGATTCCGCATATGGAATCGACCAGGGGCCCTAAAGTGGCTGTTGGTGATGTCAACAAAGACGGGTTAAGTGATTTCTATGTTTGCGGCGCCAGCGGCCAGCCCGGCCAGCTGATGATACAGACGGCCGCCGGCAGGTTTGTCAGCAGCAGCACAGCTGTATTTGGAAAAGCAGCACGAAGTGATGAAGTGGATGCCATTTTCTTTTATGCCAACAATGATTCCTGGCCCGACCTCTATGTGGTAACGGGCGGCAATGTGGCCAAAGACGGTGATTCAGTGCTCGCCGATCATTTATATATTAATAACGGAAAGGGCGGGTTTACCCCGTCCGGTGCCATACCTGCCCTGCTGAAGAACAAATCCTGTGTCAGCAGTGCCGATGTCGATAAGGACGGAGATGCCGACCTGTTTATCGGCGGGCTGGCAGATGCAGCCAGGTACGGCATCCCGCAATCCTCCTGGCTCCTGCTCAATGACGGGAAAGGCAGTTTTCAGCCGGCTGCTTCCTCCATGATCAGACTTGACAGCCTTGGCATCGTTACCTCCTCTTCTTTTGCTGATATCAATAATGACGGCTGGCCTGATCTTATCGTAAGCGGTGAGTGGATGCCCATGAAAATATTCATGAATAATAAAGGCAGCTTTACGGAAAAGGATGTGCCGGGATCAACCGGCTTGTGGCAAACCATCTGCACTGCCGATGTGAACGGGGACGGCTTTACAGATATACTCGCCGGCAACTGGGGGCATAACACCAAGCTTTGGGCAGGAAAGAACGGCCCGGTAAAACTATTTGTCAAAGATTTTGACAGGAACGGATCGATCGAGCAGGTGATGACCTGCAGCATGAACGGAAAGGACTATACATTCCTTGCCAAGGATGAACTGGAAAGATCATTGCCGGTACTGAAGAAGGCCTACCTGAAATACAGCGATGTGGCAGGAAAGACCGTGGATTATATGTTCTATGACCTTTTCAATAATTACAGGACCCTGCAGGCGGAAACCTTAAGTTCATCCTGCTTCATCAACGATGGAAAAGGCGGCTTCAAAAGGATCGATCTCCCGGATGAATTACAGATGGCACCGGTGATGTCGTTCTGCATCGGCCAGCAGCCGGGGGAACTGATCGCCGGCGGAAATTTTTACGGCGTGATCCCGTATGAAGGAAGATATGATGCACTTTTGCCCACTCAGTTTGCATTCAATACATCAACCGGTGAATTTGAAGTCCGGAATATTATTAAGAACGGGGAAGGGGAAATAAGGGATATCCGGTGGCTGACGGGGAAAGGAGGCAAACCCGTGCTGGTACTGGCCAGGAATAATGATACGATGATCTTTCTGCAACCCATGAAATGAAACGTATGCGTACAAAAAATTTATCGCTGCTGCTGATCGTGATCGCCCTGGTAACCGGTGCCGCTGATTGCTCAAAAAATAATTCATCCGGCCAGGGCGGGGGAACCGGTAACCCGGGGAACGGTGAGATCACCTATTGGGTCACCCAGAGCGACCAGTCTGCATTACTCCAGAAAAAGCCCTCCAATCTTTCTTTCAACGGAAATGCCGGCTCCCTTTCGGTGATCGAAGTGGACTCCTCCGCAAAATACCAGTCGATCGATGGCTTTGGCTACACCCTTACCGGCGGCAGTGCGTATCTGATCAACCGGTTGAACACAGCGGCAAAGAATTCGCTGCTGCAGGAACTCTTTGCCAGGAATGATAATTCAATCGGCATCAGTTATCTCCGGATCAGCATCGGGGCTTCGGACCTGAACCCGGAAGTATTCAGCTACGATGACATCCCGGTGGGGCAAACGGATGTGAACCTCACCAGCTTCAGCCTCTCAAAAGATACCGTGGATGTAGTCCCGCTGCTGCAGCAGATACTTGCCGTCAATCCTTCCATAAAGATCATGGGCTCGCCCTGGAGTGCGCCGGTATGGATGAAGGACAATGGCAGCTCCGTCGGCGGCAGCCTGCAGCCCCAGTATTATTCAGTATATGCCCAATACTTTGTAAAGTATATACAGGCCATGAAGGCAAAGGGGATCACCATTGATGCGGTTACCGTGCAAAATGAACCGCAGCACGGAGGCAATAATCCAAGCATGGTGATGAGCGCCGCCCAGCAGGCCGACTTTATCAAGAACCACCTGGGACCGGCTTTCAATGCTGCCGGTATCACCACCAAGATCATTATCTGGGACCATAACTGTGATAATCCCGGCTATCCTGTTTCCATATTGAATGACCCGGCCGCCAAACCCTTTATCAACGGAACGGCTTTTCACCTGTACGGAGGAGACATCAGTGCGCTTTCAGCAGTGCACAGCAGTCATCCGGACAAGGCACTCTATTTTACCGAGCAATGGACAGGGGCCAACGCTGCTTTCTCCGGAGATTTCAAATGGCATATCCGGAATGTGATCATCGGGTCTATGCGCAACTGGAGCCGGGTGGCACTGGAATGGAACCTGGCCAGCGACGGGTCATATAACCCGCACACCCCGGGCGGATGTACCGAATGTAAAGGCGCCCTTACACTCGACGGGGCCATTAACAGGAATGTTTCTTACTATATAATCGGGCAGGTGGCCCGTTTTGTACCGCCGGGTTCTGTGGTAATAGGAAGCACACTGCCTGACTATGACCTGCCTAATGTGGCCTTTGTAACCCCCGAAGGAAAAAAAGTCCTGCTCGTACTGAATGATAAGAACGTTCCCACCAGTTTTGCTATCAAGTATAAAGGGAAAACAGCTGTGGCCAATCTTTCGGAAGGAACTGCCGGAACCTTTATCTGGCAATAAAATGCTTGCATGAAACCAAACTTCAGGTATAAACGAGCTGCACTGGTCATCGGGATGACAGGCCTGGTCGTTTTCATACTGGTACGCTGCAGCGGTAAAGACAATAAAGAGCAGCCCTATGCCGATGCCCGGAAATTTGAGAACTATACCGGGCCGGAGAAATGCGGCACCTGTCATAAAGAGATCTATGAAAACCATATCCGGACCGCCCACTACCTTACCGGCCAGCCGGCAATAGATAAATTCCTGAAAGGCAGTTTTGATGATGGGACGAATGTGTTTCATTATACGCCGGATCTGCAGGTACGGATGGAAAAGAGGGACAGTGGCTATTACCAGCATATCTTTTACCAGGGAGAGGATAAGATGTCCCTTCGTTTTGATATCGTGATCGGCTCAGGTGTGATGGGGCAATCCTATCTCAACTGGCGCAACGGAAGGTTATTCCAGATGCCCATCACATTTTTTACGGCCGCCAACCAATGGTCTACAAGCCCCGGGTTCCCCGAAAAAAGAGTGATGATCGACCGGCCGATCACTTCCCGCTGTCTTGAATGTCATGCCTGCTTTGCACAGGGAGTAGGCGGTACCGAGATGGAACCCGAATCATTTGACCCGCAGAAGATCATCTACGGGGTAACCTGCGAAAAATGTCACGGACCGGGAGCCATGCATGTAAAATTTCATGAAGAGAATCCCGGCGAGAAGAAAGGAAAATACATCACCAACCCGGCCGCCCTCTCCCGGATACAGCAGCTTGATGCCTGCGCCCTTTGCCATAGCGGCAAGTGGGAAAAATCCAAACCGTCTTTCTCCTTCAAACCGGGCGATAAGCTCACCGATTACTTTGTACCGAAGGAATTTGATGACAAGGCCCTTTCTGCCAATGATGCAGAGGTGCATGGTAACCAGTACGGGCTGCTGCATGCCAGCCAGTGCTTCAAGAACAGTGACATGACTTGTAATACCTGTCACAACACCCATGTCAACCAGCGGGGGGCCACCGAAATGTTTTCTTCCCGGTGCATAACCTGCCATGATACCAAAGCGGATAACTTCCGCACACCTGCACACCGGCAGGCAACGAATATTCAGAAGAATTGTATCGACTGTCACATGCCGCTCCGTCCTTCCAATATCATTACCGTGAAGCTGGAGGACCAGGATAAAAATGTGGCTTCCCTGATACGGTCCCACTATATCGCCATTTATCCCGATTCGGTATTAAAATATACTCATCTAAATAAATCAAGCCAATGAGAAAACGTCATTTTAGTTATTTCCTGCTCCTGCTGGTGATTGCTTCCTGCACAGATAAGAAAGAACAAAACGGCAGCAGCACTGCTGCAGGAGGGTCTTTCAGTGCTGATGGAAGAACGGCTCATAGTTATGTTACGGCAGACAGTACAACCTTCCGGCTTTCACCGGCCGATTCGGCCTCCTTTACCGATAAACCGCAGCCATTCGAAAATGAAGTGATCGTGTTTGTGGACCCGGATAAAACATTCCAGACCTTTTTCGGGATCGGTGGCGCTATGACAGATGCTTCGGCAGAGACCTTCTACAAGCTGCCAAAGGAAAAACAGCAGGAGGTCCTTACGGCCTACTTTGATAAACAAAAAGGGATCGGCTATACCATTGCCCGGACCAATATCAACAGTTGTGATTTCAGCAGCGATATGTATGCCTATGTTACGGACAGTACCGATAAGGAGCTGAAGTCATTCAGCATCGAACATGATAAGAAATACAAACTTCCGTTCATCCGGGAAGCGATACAGGCGGCCGGCGGCAAACTGACGCTGTTTGCCAGCCCCTGGAGCCCGCCGGGATTTATGAAGACAAACCATGAAACACTGCATGGCGGAAAACTGAAACAGGAGTATGCCCCGGCCTGGGCGCTTTATTATACTAAGTTTATCAAGGCCTATGAAGCGGAAGGTGTACCGGTATGGGGTGTTTCGATCCAGAATGAACCCATGGCCACCCAGAAATGGGAGAGCTGTATTTATACCGGCGAAGAAGAAAGGGACTTCCTGAAAAACCACCTGGGACCAACCCTGGAGAAGGAAGGGCTGAAAGAGAAGAAGATCATTGGCTGGGATCATAACCGGGACCTGCTTTACCAGCGGGCCAGCACCCTGCTGAATGATAAGGAGGCGGCAAAATACCTGTGGGGTATCGGCTTTCACTGGTATGAACCCTGGAGCGGCGGTGAACCGATGTATGATAATGTCAAACTGGTAAATGAATCCTACCCGAACACCCACCTGCTTTTTACGGAAGGATGCAAAGAAGCCTTTGACCTGGCAAAGACCGGCAACTGGCAACTGGGTGAGAAGTACGGCGCCAATATGATACACGATTTCAACAATGGAATGGTAGGATTTACCGACTGGAATGTACTGCTCGATGAAACCGGAGGCCCCAATCATGTAGGAAACTTTTGCTTTGCACCGCTGATCGGGAACACCAAAACCGGGGAGCTCATCTATACAAATGAATATTATTATATCGGTCATTTTTCCAGGTTCATTCAGCCCGGTGCAAAGAGGATCATCAGCAGCGCCAGCCGCAGCCAGTTGCTGACCACGGCCTTTAAAAATCCGGATGGTAAAGTGGTAACGATCGTGATGAACCCGACCGGTAACAAAACAAATTTCTTTTTGTGGGTAAAAGGAAAAGCAGCTGAACTGCAGGCGCTGCCCCACTCCATTCAAACCATTGTATTCTGAGGCGTATGAAGCAACTGATATATGTTATCGTGGCAGGGATGCTTTTTACCGGTTGTGGTAAAAAAGGAACCACGCCTGACCCGACACCGCCCCCGGCCCCCGGCCCTCTTTCTGTTGTGGAAGTGAAGATCGGCGACAAAACCACCACTTTGCCGTCTTCCACGCAGTACGATATACCGGTGAATGCACTTGTAAAGATCCGGTTCAATAAAAAAATAAACAGGAGCACATCAGGAGGCGCCTTTCTTTACTATTTCGGCACTTACCCCGCTTCGTACCTGTTTGAGAACGGCGACAGCACCGTAGTGATAAAGCCGGATGTAAACCTGCTGTACCTTGTGAGGTATACCCTGAATATAACAGATAACCTGAAGGGCACAGACAATACGGCGCTGGCCGGCACCACACAGTTCTTTTTCACTACCAGTATAGATTCCACCGATAAATTCCCCGCGATCAGTGACAATGCCCTGCTCGACTCAGTGCAGAAAAGAACCTTCCGCTATTTCTGGGAGTATGGCCACCCGGTCAGCGGGCTGGCAAGGGAGCGAAGCAATGCCTCCCCGGAAACTGTGACCAGCGGCGGCAGTGGCTTCGGAATAATGTGTATCCCCGTAGCCGTCAGCCGTGGATGGATCACCCGGTCAGAAGGGCTGACCCGGATGCAAACCATCGTGGGCTTTTTAAAGAACACGGCGCAAAAATTCCATGGCGCTTTTCCTCACTGGCTGAATGGCAGTACCGGTGTGGTCATTCCTTTCAGCACCAAGGACGATGGGGCCGACCTGGTGGAGACCTCTTACCTGATGGCCGGGCTGCTCACGGCCAGACAATATTTCAACGGGGCCGATCCGGGAGAGACAGGATTGAGAAACGACATCAACACACTCTGGAATAATGTGGAATGGAGCTGGTTCAGGCAGGGCGGACAAAATGTTCTGTACTGGCACTGGAGCCCCAACTACGCCTGGCAGATGAATGTCAGGATACAGGGATGGAATGAATGCCTGATCACTTATATCATGGCGGCTTCTTCCACCACGTTTGCCATTCCGCAGGTGGTGTACAAAGAAGGGTTTGCCCGAAACGGCGGCATGGCAAACGGCGCCTCTTATTATGGTTACCCGCTGCCGTTGGGACCGGCGAATGGCGGCCCCCTGTTCTGGGCGCACTACAGTTTCCTCGGTATTAATCCCAATGGCCTGAGTGATACCTATGCCAGTTACCAGGCACAGGTGGTAAACCATTCAAAGATCAATTACGAATACTGCCGGGCCAATCCGAGAGGATATTTCGGTTACAGTGCCTCCTGCTGGGGTCTTACGGCAAGTGATGTACCCACCGGGTACAATGCCAACGAACCCAACAATGATATCGGTGTCATCTCACCCACGGCTGCCTTATCATCTTTCCCCTATACACCCGCCGAAAGTATGAATGCCCTGAAGTTTTTTTACTATAAACTTGGTGACAGGATGTGGAAGCAGTATGGTTTTGTGGATGCCATCTCCCTGAAAGACGGCTGGTTTGCAGATTCATTCCTCGCCATCGACCAGGGTCCTGTTATGATCATGATTGAAAACTACAGAAGCGGCCTGGTCTGGAACCTGCTGACAAGCTGCCCGGAGATAAAGAACGGAATGAAGAATGTGCTTGGCTTTTCCGCCCCGTACCTGTAGGTAAAAATGATAGAGACCGTGTTAATGTCAGTATTACGGTTAAAATACAGATTACTGGTGGCTTGCTGTATGGCCTGCTGCACTGTCTGCACGGCACAGATCGGCGGGCTGGGCGGGGCTTTACTCAATATGGATTTTGGACAGGCACCCACCGGTGATGTTCATGTTCCCGGTCATGCCATGCTGCTGGGCCATTCAGATATCCCGTTTGTGCCAACCGTATGTCCCGGACGGAATACCTATGGGGTCGTCACCGGAATCGATGTGGCCTGCGACACCACCCTCATTCCTCTTTTTTCCGACAACACGCCACCCCCGGATAATAACGGGTACATGATGCTTCTGAATGATATTGCCACTTCCTCACCCCGTACCATTTTCGAATACTCCATGCAGGCCTGCACCGAAGTGAACTACCAGTTTTCGGTTTCAATCATTAACCTGCAAAAGCCAACATTTACCGGTTGCCACCGGTTTTCGAGTTTTACGCTGGCGGTACAGGATGATGCCGGCAATATTCTCGGCACCACCACCACGGGAGATATTCAGTTTGCCGTGTACAGCCAGGGCTATCATTTTACTCAGTATACGGTAAACTTCCGGATACCTGCCGGTCATTCCCCGAACATTACCGTTAAACTCATCGATGAGGCAAAGGCCCTTTCTTCCTGTAATAATTTTCTTGCTGTCGATGATATCAAAGTAGTGGTTACCGGCGCCAAGGTGAATGTAAAATTTGATAACCTGCCACTGGGTATATGGGTCACTTCGGCCTGTTACCAGGACCATAAACAGATCACCATGACGGGTACCGTGGATAACGGCATCATCAACCCTGCTATACAATGGCAGGAAAGCAAAGACAGCGGACGAAGCTGGTCGGATATACCCGGCGCTACAGGGTATAGTTATTCCCGTATCTTTTCGGTACCGGGTGTCTACCTGTTTCAGCTCCGTGCAGCGGACTCTGCACTGATCTCCCATCCGGGCTGTGGTATCGGTTCGGAAATACTGAAAGTGGTGGTGGACGGACCGCCGGATAAACACAGCGCCACTAACAACTCACCGGTCTGTGCGGGGCAACCGGTCAAACTAAATGCAGAAGGGGGCACCACCTACCTGTGGACGGGGCCAAATGGCTTTTCAGATAATGTGAAGTTCCCGCAGGTGAACAGCGTATCGGAAAACGATACCGGCTGGTATTATGTCGAGATCATCTCCCTTGGCGGGTGCAGGGCAAAGGACAGCACCCATGTAACAATTGCAGGGGTCAAAGCAAAAGCCTATTCCGACACCGTGATCTGCAAAGGAGAAACGGTAAAACTGCTCGCAAGTGATGGCCATAGCTATGCATGGACACCGGCGGAAGGTCTTTCTTCTGCTGCGATAAGAAATCCCCGGGCCAAACCAGATAAGACCACCCGGTACACCGTGAAGATCACTGGCGACCGGGGCTGCAGCGATACCGCCAGTGTGCTGATCACCCTGAAGAATGAAGAAGAGGTAAAAGCCATTATAGCCGCAGGCGATTATGTATGCCGCCCGGCTGATTCGCTGTCGTTTGCCAGCCACAGCACCGGCAGGCTTAATTACTGGCAATGGGATTTTGGCAACGGGCAATCCACTACCCGGGCAAAACCCGGTACGCAGTTTTATACCATGTCAGCCAGCGATAACCTGTTTGTGGCCAGACTGATGGTCCGGGACACCTCGGGTTGTGCCGATACGGTATTTCATTTCATACATGTGGCCGATAACTGCTATATAGCTGTTCCCTCTGCCTTTACGCCCAACAACGATAACCTGAACGATCATTTGTGCCCGCTGAATGCCTATAAAGCCACAGACCTGTTGTTCCGGGTCTATAACAGGGCCGGCCAGCTGGTTTTTGAAACAAGGGACAGAACGAAATGCTGGGATGGCACCAGGAAAGGAGCGCTGCAGGCTGCCGGGGTGTATGTGTGGACACTGGAGTACAACGATGTTTCCGGAAAAAAGGTCTCGCTGAAAGGAACCGCAACTTTAATACGATAAATAACCGTTTGCTTATGAAAAGAACAACTGTACTTGCGCTGGCGATCCTGGTGGTGTCGGCACTGGCGGCACAGGTAAAACCTGTTTCCCTTACAAAAGGTAAATACGGGGATGGCCCGGATAGCATTGCACCGGCCGGCATCCTTAAAAACCTTACAGATGATCAGCTGCTGGAAACCGTTCAGCGGCAAGCCTTCCGTTTCTTCTGGCATGGCGCCCACCCGGTAAGCGGGCTGGCCCTGGAGAGAAGCAACACCGTGCTGGCAGAACATTACTGGGATTTTATCAACGAAGCCTGGGATGAGCCCAACTTTTCCCATACAGAATTTGGTCCGGATGCAGGAGCGATCGGGGGAACCGGTTTCGGTATCATGAGTACAGTGGTGGCCGTGAGCCGCGGATGGATCGGCCGGGATACGGCGGTGCGGAGACTGATCAGGATCGCCGACTTTCTCATCAATGCAGATTGCTATCATGGCATCTATCCCCACTTCATGAATGGAAGAACCGGGAAGACCATTAAGTTTGACCGGCTGGATGATGGCGCAGATATCGTGGAAACATCCTACCTGCTGATGGGCTTTCTCTGCGCCAGGGAGTACTTCAACCGGGATGTGCCCAGAGAGGTGTATTTGCGCAAACGGATCAACCAGATGTGGGGCGCCGCCAACTGGAACTGGCATACCAACGGGCAGCAAAAATTATTCTGGCACTGGAGCCCGAACAATGATTTTGATATGAACTTCCCGGTCTGGGGATGGAATGAATGCCTGATCACTTATATCTTGTCGGCCTCCTCGCCCTACCATGCTATTTCTAAAGACGTATATAACGGAACCTGGGCAGGAAGCCAGGGATTCAGGAACGGCAAAGAGTATTATGGCTATGTATTACCGCTGGGTAATTATGATAAGGACAAGGGCGGCCCGCTTTTCTTTGAACAATATACTTTCCAGGGAATCGATCCGAACGGACTGGTTGATTCATTAGGCAATGATTATTTCCTGCAGGGAAAAAATCATACACTGATCAACCGGGCCTACTGCATGGAAAACCCGAATAAATTCAAAGGATACAGCGATGTGTGCTGGGGGCTTACTGCCGGCGACAGCTACAAAGGATATGTGGCACACAGCCCCGAGAACGACCGCGGCGTGATACAACCTACAGCAGCGATCTCCTCCATGCCCTATACACCAAAAGAAAGCATGGCCGCATTGCGCTATTTCTATTATTCACTGGGCGATAAGATCTGGAGCAGGTATGGCTTTGTGGATGGGTTCAGTATCCATCACAACTGGTATGCAAAAAGCCATCTTGCCATCGACCAGGGGCCGATCATAACCATGATCGAGAATTACCGCACCGGGTTACTCTGGAAATTATTCATGAACATTCCGGATGTACAAAACGGGCTGAAACGCCTCGGGTTCAGGAGCCCCTACTTTAAGCCGTAGAAAAAAAGCTGATGCAGCAAAGAGCACCGGGATCTTATCACCCGGTATCCCGTTCCGCCTGAAGAAAAGCTTTCCGGTAAGCAACAGGGCTCATTTGATAATAGTTCAGGAACTGCCGGTTGAAGTTGGATATGTTATTGTAACCACACTCGTAGCAAATTTCCGTTACCGATATTTTATCTTCTATCAGGAGGCGGGCAGCTTTTTGCAGGCGCATCTCCTGCACATAGCCAGAAAACGTTTTACGGGTGCGCTGGGCAAAGAATCTTGAAAAGGCATTTTCGTTCATGCCGGCTACCTGTGCTGCATCCGCCAGCCGCACCGGAGAAGTATAGTTTTCACTGAGCCAGTGAAACACCCCGGACAGGCGAACCGTCTCTTTCCTGTTAAAGGTGGTCTGTACAGTACGGGTGATGGGATACCATTCGGCAGATTCGGCAAGCTGCACCAGGATTTTCAATAAGGTTTGCCAGCGGAGCAATCCCTTTTGTGTAACGATCTCATGGATCTTGCCGGTTACCTGTTGCCGGGTTTGGCCGGTAATCGCTATCCCCTGACCGGCCCTTTGTAATAACCGGCGGATCGGCATGGCCTCCGGCAGGTTCAGCAGGTCGGCGCCAAGGGATCCCTCCGAAAAATGAATAAGGATGCATTTTGCCCGGAGGGATGATCCGTGCTGGTAATACGCCTCATCATTGCAGTAGCTATGCGGAATGCCGGGCCCGAGCAGTACCAGGTCGCCAGCAGCAAATGCAGCAATGTTATCGCCGATAAAACGTTTGCCGGTGCTTTCGGTTACCAGCATGATCTCATATTCCGTGTGGTAATGCCGGCGTGCAGGAAAATAGCTGTAATCAAATTGCCGGACCACAAATGACTCGCCCGGTTCCGGCGTCAATCGTTCAAGGGAAGCTTTCATCACAGATCAGTTTATCACATCAGGTACAGTTGTCATTTCAGTTTGCTAAAATAGTATCAGTTTAATAAAGCAAACTGGTAGTTTGTGATTTTGGTTGCTTTTAGCTTTACGATTTCAATTTATTGGTGTTGAACAAATGAAACAGCAGATGATGCTGCCTTCCTCAACCTGCAACTAAAATTACGTACTTATGAAAAGAAAAATGCTTCCCTCCTTTTTTCGAATTGTTCTTTTATTGAATCTTTTACACTTCGCAGGAGAACTTCACGCAAATTGGTTTGATCACCACACTAATATTAGTGATGAATACACCAAAGCTGATATCACAGTACACGGGACTGTCCGTGATAAGGATGGCGTTATACTTGCCGGTGCTTCTGTTACAGAGAAAGGAACCGGTAATGTTGTGGTGTCCGCCGCCAACGGATCCTTCACTATTAAAGTAAAAGATAATGCCGTTTTAATAATAAGCTATGTGGGTTACCAGGTACAGGAAGTGCCTGTGAACGGAAGAACAACAGTGGATGTTGTGCTGGAGCAATCGCAAAAAGTACAGGATGCTGTGGTGGTGATCGGTTATGGTACCGCCAATAAAAGAGACCTTACCGGGTCTATCGTAAAAGTATCGGGCAGTGAAGTGGCAGATAAGCCGAACACCAACCCGATCTCTTCCCTGCAAAGCAAAGTAGCAGGGCTTAGTATTGTGAACAGCGGTGTTCCGGGCGAACAGCCTGATATCCGTATCCGCGGTACAGTGAGTATGGGTTCAGTGAACCCGCTCTATGTGGTGGACGGGATCTTCACCGATAATATCGACTACCTCAGCCCCAACAATATTGAGAGCATCGAAGTATTAAAAGACCCTTCTTCACTGGCCATCTTTGGAGTGAAGGGGGCCTCCGGTGTAATTGCCATCACTACTAAAAGGGCGAAGGCCGGCCAGGTGAACGTTACCCTCAGCACCAGTATAGGCACCAAGAAACTGGTGGACAAGGTGGCGCTGGCCAGCGGTGACGACTTCAGAAAGATCTTCGCCATGGAAGCCGCCAATGGCCTGAATGATGATGATCCCACAGCCGGTATCAAGAATACAGAGTTTGTAAACAACGAAATGAGCAAATGGACCGGTAATACAGACTGGGTGGATGCCATTACCCGTACAGCGGGTTTCTATAATACCAACCTGACACTTACTGCAGCAAACGATAAGAACAGGTTTGTAATGGGATTGGGCTATAACGCCGACCAGGGCCTGGTAAAATACGTGGAGTACAAGCGGTTCTCCATTAACATGAGCGACGAATACAAGCTGAACAAATTCCTGAAAGTCGGATTCAACTTTGTCGGTTCAAAAGAGAACCTGCCTTTCAGCGGAAGCGGCCAGCTCTATGATGCAAGAAAGACCTTGCCCATCATCAGGTCCGATACAAAACGTTTCTACCTCCGGAATCCTTACCTCACCGTATTTGATAGTGCTTTCTACGACCTGTACTCCGGTACTCCCGTTATCCAGAATACGGAACACAACCCGCTGCTGGTGCTGGAAAACACCAAAGGCCGGGAGATCAATGACCGGTACAGGATGGTGGGAAGCACTTTTGCAGAAGTTACTTTCCTGAAAGATTTCAACTTCAGGGCTACCTACTATGCCGATATCGCATCTGCTGATAACAGGGTATATACACCTGTTTATTATGCCTATAACCCTGCGGCGATCGGCACCCAGGCATACCTCTACAACCAGTTCTCCAGGATTGATGTAAGAACCTCTTTGCAGAAGTCATTCCAGCAGGACTATATTCTCAATTACAAAAAGACCATCGGTGATCATGCATTCACCGCCATGCTGGGTAATACCTGGTATCAAATTGACTATGCAGGTAATTCCGCATTTGCCAAGCAGAAGGAAGGCGACCAGCCCATTCCGGATAACAAAAGATTCTGGTATGCATCAAACGGGTTTGCAACTGCCAGCGGCCCTTCTTCCAGCCAGTGGGAATATGCTACCGTTTCTTTCCTGAGCCGGCTGTTGTATAACTATAAAAGCAAGTATTATTTCACCGGTACATTCCGTCGTGACTATGCAAGTAATATCAACGATGACTATGCTAAGAAGGCACAGAACTTCTGGGCCATCGGCCTGGGCTGGGAGATCACCCGGGAAGATTTCATGAAGAACGTGAAAGTATTCGACTACCTGAAACTGAAAGGCTCCATCGGGGTGCTGGGTAATTTTAATACCGGTACCATCGGTGGTTACTATCCGTTCTATCCGGGAGTAAACGCCACACAGGCCACTTTCGGGGTGAACACGGTCTCCGTATTTGAAAACAGCTATCTGCCCGATCCGAACCTGCACTGGGAAACCGTACATGCCAAAGAGATCGGTATCGAATTCAACATGCTCGACAACAGGCTGCATGGCGATATCAACTACTACAACAAGAAAACAAAAGACCTGCTGGCATTGCTCAAGCCTGTCGGGGTATTGCCTACGCTGACCAACTCCGGCGAGATCCTGAACAAAGGTTTTGAGATCAGTGCCTCCTGGAACCAGAAATTCAACAAAGACCTCAGCCTGACAGTAGGCGGCAATATTACCACCTATAACAATAAAGTACTAAAGCTTAACTATCTCATCCCTTCTGATCCGCAGTATCCCAACCAGACAGAAGCCGGTTACCCGATCGGTTATTTCATTGGTTACAAAGTGGAAGGCCTGTACCAGTCTTATGCGGACATCCTCGCCTCTCCTGTCGTTAAGATCTCAGGACCGAAAGTACAGCCGGGCGACTTTAAGTATGCAGACCTCAGCGGACCCGACGGCAAACCGGATGGCGTTATTGATGAGAACGATAAAACGATAATTGGTAACCCGACCCCTGACTTCACTTACGGCGCCAATGTGACACTGAAATACCGGCAATTTGATCTCGGTGTTGATATCGCCGGTGTATATGGCAATGAAATTTACAGGTACTGGTCAACCTCTGAGCAAAAAAACTCGGTATATAATTATCCCAAATACTTCCTGGAAGCATGGAATGGTCCCGGAACATCTAACTGGGTACCGATCGTGGACGCACAACACCTGACTAACCGGGTGCCTTCCAGTTTCGGCATAGAGGACGGGAGCTATATACGGATCAGGAATATCGGGCTCGGGTATAATTTCAAATTCAGCAAAGCCTACATCAAAAACGGAAGGGTCTATGTAAACATCCAGAACCTCAAAACCTGGAAGCATAACCTGGGGTACTCTCCTGAATATGGCGGATCCGCTACAGCATTTGGCATTGATGTGGGAAGTGCCAGCGGAGCACTCCCGAGAATTTTCTCTGCAGGATTTACGCTGACTTTTTAAAAAACTTAATGCATTTGAATATGAAAAAACAGTTTTCAATAGGGATGCTTGCCGTTGCAGGCTTCACTTCATTGACGATGATGGGTTGTAAGAAGTTTCTTGACAGAAAACCCCTGAACTCAGTACTGACCGACTATGCCCAGGGTGGTATCGAACCGCAGGCATTAGGTTTATACGGTGCCTTGCGCAACTCTGCCGGTGAGCCTTATATCGGGGATGGTTTCCAGTCGATCCCCTGGATCGGCATCAATGGTTTCCGCTCAGAAGACCAGGAGATCGTGTCTGACCCGGGTGCTGCACAATGGCATGCGACTTACGACAACTTTAATTACACAAAAGACGACTGGGCTTCCGGTGTATACTGGGATAAGCACTACCTGCTGATCAATAACTGTAACACCATCCTCCAACTGGCGGATTCACTTAACCTGAACGATCCCAGCTCACAGGTGAATATTGCCGAAGCAAAATGGTTCAGGGCCCTTTCCTACTGGGACCTGGTGCGGAACTACGGTGAAGTTCCCAAGATCGATTTCCGTATCTATACTTCCACCCAGGCCCAGGTGCCCAAGGCTACCGAAACACAGATACTGGACCTGATCGAGGCCGACCTGTTGTACGGAACCACACACCTGCCGCAAAACTGGCCCGCCAAGTTTGCAGGAAGGCTGACTTCCGGCGCCGCCAAAACCCTGCTTGCCAAAGTATATGTGTGGAGAAGAAAATGGTCGCAGGCACTGGCTCTTTGCCAGGAAGTGATCAACTCAGGCGAATACCAGTTGTATCCTGATTATGCCAAACTCTGGAAAACAGAAAACGAACTTTCCAAAGAATCCATTTTTGAAATACAGGCTGCCTATGCACCGGGTGATGGCGGACAACTCTGGAGCTGGTTTGGTACTGCCCAGGGTGTAAGGGGCAATGGTGCCGATGGCTGGGACCTTGGCTGGGGATGGAACACACCTACTGCCAGCCTGGTTAACGCTTATGAACCAGGTGACCCCAGAAAAGCAGCCACGATCCTTTTCTCCGGTCAATATGATGGCGGAGAGGCCACAGGTGGCTATGGCGAAACCATGCCTCCCTATACCAATGCCCTGTACTGGAATAAGAAAGCCTATACTTCCAATGCGGAAAGAGCCGCCTCAGGCAGCTTGAATGGTTCATTTTTCATGAATTGCCGGTTATTAAGGTATGCAGATGTCATATTAATTGCTGCAGAATCCGCCAACGAAGTGGGTAACGGCCCGCTGGCAGAAACCTATCTTGAAATGATCAGGGCCAGGGCAAGAGGTGGTAACAATGCCGTTCTTCCGAAAGTATTATTTGTAAACCAGGCACAAATGCGGACGGCTATCAAGCAGGAACGCCGGGTGGAATTTGGTTGTGAATTTGAAAGGTTCTGGGACCTGGTAAGATGGGGTGATGCTTCTTCGGTATTGAGCGGATTGGGTTATCAGCCAAAGAACCACTGGTACCCGTTACCCTCCAGTGCGATCGCTTCTAACCCCAGGCTGGTTCAAAACCCGGACTATCCGTAACAGCATTAATCAAAACCGGTGACTTCATTTAAAATACGTAAACGATGAAAAAGCTTAAACAAATCAGCGTACTTTCCCTGGCTGCACTTGCCCTGGCCAGCTGCCAGAAAATGGAAAGACCCGCCCTCGGGGATTATCCAAAAGATACGAACCCTCCCAATGGCCCGCTTAAGTTCTATGTAGCATTTGATGGCAACACAACCAGCACCCTGCGGAATGCGGTGGACAGCATCAAAGCAAATTTTCCCGCTGATAATCCTTTTACGGTGATCGATGGTGTACGGGGAAAAGCGGCAGCAGGTGTAAATAAGAAGTACATTAAATATGCTTCCTTCAACTCCTGGGCTTCCAGCCAGAGTGTTTCCATCTCAGTATGGTTCAAACAGGACGGACAGACCATCAACAATATCGGAACCAATGGCCCTGCACATATATTGTCGGTAAAAGCGGTTGATAATTTTCACTGGAGCAATTCGGTCGCCTTACTCTTCCTGGAAGGAAACAATACCGCCTGTGCTGTAAAAAGCCTTTTTGTGAGCAACAGCGGCGACAACTGGTTTACCTGGGAAGGAGCACAAAGCATAGCCGGTATATGTGATAACAACTGGCACCACCTGGTGCTTACTTACGATCAGACCAGCAGTGAAGCAAAACTCTATATTGATGGCGTACAAAACCCCAATGTTCGTACCTGGGGCACACACGGCCCGTTAGACCTGGCTATCTCCAAGATCAGTGAATACAGGGTCGGGGCCGGACCCTCCACCAGTTATGACTCTGGTGACTGGCTGGCTTGTTCCTTTAAGGGCGGCCTGGACCAGTTACGGCTCTACAGTAAAGTGCTTAGCACAGCTGAGATCCAGGCATTGTATACCGGGAAACAGTAAAGCATTGCGGATCTTACATTACTGCGCAGGGCAGATAATGGCCACCGCCAGGTGAGTACCCGATAAGAGGCCGGTTTGAAGGAACCACTCCATCAAACGGCAGTAACACATAAGAAAAGGGCTGATAGTTTTTCAGCCCTTTTTGCATCTGAGCAAGGCCACGAATGCCAGCTTTAGGGCCGGGCGCCACTCTGCCCGGTCTGTAAAAAATGCAAAAGGAGAAAAGGACAAACTGCTGTATCTTGTAAAACCACCGGGATGGACAACCGGGCCGGATTCGCAGGGGCCACCGGAAAAAGAAGTACTACCCGGCCGGGTCATCCACGCTGATGAAAAAAAGGAAAAACCAGACAGCTATGAGTAAGCCTATCTCCCGGCAGCAATTCCTGCAATACACGGCTGCCGCCGGCGCTGCCGTATTAGTCTCTTCGCTGGAGAGCTTTGCCCTTTCAACCGATGAGAAAAAATTAAAGGTCGCCATCATCGGGTGCGGCAGTGTAAGCAACCGCTACCTGCCCCAGCTTCTTTCTTCAAAAATGATAGAAGTGGTAAGCCTCTGCGATATCAAATACGACAGGGCGCTGGCGCAAAACAAACAGTACAGGGTGCAGGCACAAACCTATCGAAACATAGATGAAATGCTCAACGGCGTTCCCTTTGATATGATGGTAACGCTGACGGATATGCAGGTGCATGGCGCCCTGAATAAAAAAGCACTGTTGGCCGGTAAACATGTATGGAGTGAAAAACCCATGGCCAATACCTATGCAGAAGGAAAAGCCTTGCTCGACCTGGCCCGCCGTAAAAAACTTCGCCTGTGGGGAGCCCCGGCCGTGGTAAACAGCCCGCAGTTTGCTTATATGAGCAAAGCGATACAGGAAGGTAAATTAGGCAGGGTGGCCGCTGCACATGGGCAATACGGACACACCGGTCCTTCCTGGAGTGCCTTCTTCTATGAGAAAGGAGGAGGCAGCATGCCCGATCTTGGAGTATATAATATGGCCACACTCACAGGGCTGCTCGGTCCTGCAAAAAGTGTATCGGCGATGACCAGCATTGTCACCAAAGAAAGGACCGTGGATGATAAAGGAAAAATAAAAGTGGAAGCAGAGGACAATGCACACATCCTGCTGGAACATGCCAACGGGGTGATCAGCCATGTGATGTGCGGCTTCAACTTCTTTGACCCGCACGGACATGAAGCCGGTAACCAAACCCTTGCTTCGATACAGGTATGGGGTACCGAAGGAAATATGCGCCTGATCGGGTACGACTGGGAAACCAACGGGATCATGATGGATACCTCGTATAATGAGCCGCCCAAACTGGTTTGTACCGATAAAGGCGGGTATGAATGGCAGGAAGGAGCAAGGGTGGTGGGGGAAAGTATCGTAAAAGGAACGGAACCCCGCATTAATGCAGAACATGCCCTGCATGTATTAGAAATAATTGAAGCCGCCAGGAAATCACAGGAAACAGGCAGAAGGATCAGCCTGAAAAGTAAATTCCCCTGGCCAATGGTTTAGTTTATTATGAAAGAAAAACGTCTCCGGTTTTTTTTAATGCTCTCCATTTTTCTTTTCTCCGTAAAAGGAAACGGGCAGCTGGTAAATGCCGGTAAAATTGTTTCGTACAAAAAGATCAGCAATGGCATTGAAGGAAAAACGGCCAATGCCATTTTCGCCGTTCATGCATATTCGGATAATACCATCCGGGTGCGCATTACCCGGAACAGCAGCTTCAATACGGTATGCTATGCACTGAAGGATAATACACTTCCCGCATACAGCGCATCGGTTACGGATAAAGGAAATACAATTGAAATTGCCACACCTGCCATGACGGCGGTGGTGGAGAAGCAACCCGTCCTGCGGATCATTTTTAAAAACAGGAACGGCGATGTGATCAACGAAGATGAAGCCGGCGAAAGTTTTGGTACCGCCTTTGCCGGCAGCCGGGTGAATTCTTATAAGAAACTGCAGGAAGGTGAACGCTTTGTTGGGCTGGGGGAGGTACTGGGCAACCTGGATAAGCGGGGCTCAGGATTTACACTCAATAATACGGATACTTATAAATACGGCGATCCGAGGCTTTCGATGTATATCAGCATCCCGTTCTTCATCGGCATACATCATCAGCAGGTGTACGGCTTGTTTTATAATAATACGTACAAGACCATTTTCAACTTCGGGCAATCCACGCCGTTTACTTCTGTAACAGCAGAAGGCGGGGATGCCGATTACTTTTTCTTTTATGATACCAGTGTGGCCGGTATCATCGGTCACTATACGGCCATAACCGGAAGAATGCCGATGCCCCCGGCCTGGAGTATGGGCTACCAGCAATCAAGATGCAGCTACTTTCCGCAGGATAAAGTAGAGTGGCTGGCAGAAACATTCCGCAAAAAGCAAATACCGATAGACGGCATTGTACTGGATGCCGACTACCAGCAGGATTACCAGCCCTTCCGTACCAACCTGAAAAGATTTCCCGATATGCCCGGCTTATCAGCAAAGCTGGCAAAAATGAATATCGAACTGACGGCCTCGGTTTACCCCGGTGTGCGGATCGACAGTACTTATTTCTCCTGGACAGACGGGCTGGCGAAAAATATTTTCATTAAATACAGCAACGGCGAACCCTTTAAAACAGAGATAGCGCCGCTGAAAGTAATGTTGCCCGATTACACCGATCCCAAAGCAAGGGCCTGGTGGATAGACCGGATGAAGTGGATGAAAGAGAACGGCATTCACGGTTACTGGAATGATATGAACGAACCCGCCGTTGGCGGCAGTTATTTGCCGGACAATCTCCTCTTTGATTTTGACGGACGAAAAGCCTCTTCCCTGGAAGCAAAAAATGTGTACGGTTTCCAGATGGCGAGGAGCAGCTTTGAAGCCGGGCTTCAGCATGAACCCGGCAGGAGACCATTTGTGTTAACCCGTTCTGCCTTTGCCGGTGTGCAACGGTATGCCGCCGTATGGAGCGGGGACAATACGGCCAGTGATGAAGGGCTGCTGAGCGGTGTACTGCTCAACAGCCAGATGAGTTTGTCCGGAATTCCTTTTGTTGGTCCCGATCTCGGCGGCTATATCGGGGATGGCACCAAAGACCTGTTCAAGCGTTGGATGGAAGTAGGCATGTTTTCACCGTATGTGCGCAATCATAAAGAATATTTTGGTACAGCGAATGAACCCTGGAGTTATGGTGAAGAAGCCGAAGCGATCTCCAAAACCTGGATCGGGTTCCGCTACCGGATGATGCCTTATCTCTACTCGGCTTTTCATGAAGCCAGTGAATCCGGTATGCCGGTGGCCAGGAGCCTTTGTATCAGTTATCCGTTTGATGACAGGGTATATGATAATACTTTCCAGTACCAGTTCTTGTTTGGCGATGCCTTTATGGTAACCCCTGTCACCAGTAAAGAAACCCAGAAAAAAATATACCTGCCCCAAGGAGACTGGTTCGATCTTTATTCCGACGAACGCCTCAGCGGTGAAAAAGAAGTGGTACGGGACGCACCCGTTTACCAGGTCCCGGTATTTGTAAAGGCCTCTTCCATCATCCCGATGCAGGGCCCGGTACAGTCGACCAAAGACAAACCTTCCGATACCCTGTTTATCCATGTATTCAATGGCACCGAACAAAACAGGTACGTTTATTATGAAGATGACGGCGATGGCTTTGCCTACCGGCAGGGGATGTATTGCACCCGGGTGATGGAGTTTATGCCGGCAGAAAGAAAATTGATCATCAGGCCCCAGGCCGGCGTGCTGACTTCGAAATACAAACAACTCCGGGTCATCTTTCACGGGTTTGATCAGCTTCCCCCGGAACTTACAGTTTCGGAAACAACCGTCACCGGCGGTGCGGAAGATAAAAAGATCAATAAGTCAGGACGGATAGAGTATTTCACCCGCACGGGGTTAAAAATCATCGATCCGCTGGAAAACCTTTCAGATATTTATGATCCTGGTTATTTCCGGGTACTGAAGGAGGCAGCCGGTCAAAAGCTTTATCCTTCGGTAACGGTCACGAATTCCAAAGGAGGTATTGAACTCTTGTGGTAACGCAGTAAAGAATGAAATCTAACATATGAAGCTTGCAATTCTCGGCACCGGGTTTATTTCCCGGTTTTATGCAGAGTCACTCGTGGCGCAGCGCCGCAAGGATGAACTGGTAATGGTGTATGGAAGGGAGGAGGAAAAAACGAAACAATTTGCAAAGGCCTACAATATTCCCCATTATTCAACTGATCTGCTGAAAGCGGTATCACATCCCGACGTGGAGGTGGTGGTGATCGGCCTGGCCAACTATGTGCATCTTGATGCGGTACTGGCCTGTGCGGCCGCCAAAAAACATGTGGTATGTACCAAGCCCCTGGGCCGGAATGCGGCAGAAGCATTGCAGATGCTGAAAGCAGTGGAGGCCGCCGGGGTAACGGGCGGTTACCTCGAAGATCTTTGTTATACACCAAAGTTTTTAAAATCACTGGCAGCGGTCAAAGGCGGTTCAATTGGCGAAGTGATCTGGGCTAAGAGCCGGGAAACCCATCCCGGGCCGCACAGCGACTGGTTCTGGGATAAGGAAAAAGCCGGCGGCGGCGCTATCATCGATCTCGGTTGCCATTGCGTGGAGATATCCCGGAATTTTATCGGGAAGGATATCCGGCCGGTGGAAGTGGTCTGCTGGGCCGATACCCGCATGCACCCCATCGATGCAGAAGATAATGCCGTGGCCCTGGTAAAGTATGCCAATGGTGCCATCGGCCAGTTTGAAGTCAGCTGGTCTTTCCGCGGTGGCATGGACCTGCGGGATGAAGTAATGGGTACCGAAGGAACGATCTGGGCCAATAATTTTCTGCGAACCGGTTTTGAAATGTATTCCACCGGGAAAGGCGTGAACTATGTGGCTGAAAAAGCAGAGAGTAACAGCGGCTGGTTATTCCCCGTGGGAGATGAAGTGCATGAACTGGGGTACAATCATATGTTCACCGATATGTTCGACAGTATTGAAAAGGGCAAACAACCGGAAGAAAACTTTTACGACGGGTATATTGTAAATGCGATCCTGGATGCGGCATACAGGTCGGCCAGAACCAAGCAGTGGGAACCGGTGATCATCGAAGACTGGCGGGGCAGCAACGAACAGAAACAGCAGCACGAATTTGCCAGCTATGACGATAACTATTACCTCATCAAAGAAGAGATACTGCCTTCGGGGGAGAAGAAGGTCATTGTAAAACATAAACAAACCGGATCAATAGAAAGAAGATGAGTTTACTCAGGGATAAAAAGATCGTCATCATCGGCGGCACCACGGGGCTGGGCCTCTCTGCAGCCCGGGCATATACCAGGGAAGGCGCTAAAGTGGTGGTGGCAGGCCGCAACAGCGATAGTGTGGCGGCTGCACAACAGGAGCTTGGCCATACGGCCATAGCCCTGGCCGGGGATGCCACACAGGAAGGTACAGCCACCCGTGCCATTGAAACCTGCATCAGTTCCTTTGGCGGGTTTGACGGCCTGTACCATGTTGCCGGCGGCAGCGGACGTAAAATGGGTGATGGCCCTCTTCACGAAATGACGCTGGACGGCTGGAACAGCACACTTGCCCTCAACCTCACTTCACTCATGCTGAGTACAAGAGAGGCCGTGCGGAAATTCCTTGAGTTGCAAAAAGGAGGAACCATTCTCAATATGGGTTCAGTACTGGGACATTCGCCTTCACCGCATTTTTTTGCCACCCATGCATACGCTGCTGCAAAGGCTGCGATAATTGGTTTCAGCAAATCGGTGGCAGCTTATTACGCAAAAGATAATATCAGGGTGAACGTGATCGCTCCGGCTGTGGTGGAAACACCGATGGCAAAGCGGGCTGCCGGCGATGAAGCCATCCTTTCCTTTCTTAAAACAAAACAACCCCTCGACGGCGGCCGCATAGGAAGGGCAGATGACCTGGATGGACTGGCTGTTTATTTTATGAGTGATCAGTCGGTATTCACCACCGGACAGGTCATAAATGTAGACGGTGGCTGGTCGGTAACGGAAGGGCAATATTGAAACAATAAGCAGTGAACAATACAGCAGTCATAGGAATCGATCTGGGGGGAACCAGGATCAAAGGGGTGGCGCTTGATGCTTCCGGGAATGTTTTATACCAGCAATATACACCCACGAATGATGGGGAAGGGGAATCCTGGAAAGCGGCCATCCGGCAAACAGTGGAGGAGCTGAAAAAGAAGACCGCGGCCGCTGAAGTATGTGTAGGCATTTCGGCCCCGGGGCTGCCGGATAATTCCAACACCGCTATCGCTTTCATGCCGGGACGGCTGGCAGGGTTAGAAAACTTCCGCTGGACCGATTACCTGCAATGCGATGTGTATGTATTGAACGATGCAGTGGCAGCCCTGGTGGCGGAGGCAAGGACAGGGGCAGCAAGAGACAGCGTCAATGCGGTGATGGTGACACTGGGCACCGGTGTGGGTGGTGCACTTCTTATCAATAAACAACCCTTCCAGGGATCTTTTAATAAAGCCGGCCATGTAGGGCATATAGTAGTGGACAGTGATGGCGATGGTGATGTAACCGGTATGCCCGGCAGCCTGGAAGATTGTATCGGCAACTGCACGATTGAAAAAAGAAGTAAAGGAAAATTCACTTCCACCCATGAGCTGCTGAAAGCCATGCATGAGGGCGATCCGTTTGCAAAAGATGTCTGGTTCACTTCTGTGCGAAAATGTGCGGCCGGTCTGGCATCGGTCAGTAATATCATTTCACCGGACACTATTGTGGTGGGCGGCGGTATTGCAGAAGCGAATGATGATCTTTTTGTCCCCCTCAATAAATGGTTTGATCAATACGAGTGGCAGCCGGGTGGTATCCGTCCGCAGATAGTAAAAGCAATGCATGGTGACCTGGCCGGTGCGATCGGGGCGGCCTGCTTTGCAATGAGTAAACAGGAACACGGCTAACGCTGATGATTAACACTGATATTATCCGCGGCAATCCGCCAATCCGTTCAATCCGTTTTCCAACTGGCTTGCGGCTTCTTTATCGATCAATACAGCTCCGTTCCTGTGCCGCTGAATGATAGCGGCCGGAAATTGTTCACTCACCGGTCCTTTCACTGCCTGCTGTATCACTCCGGCTTTCTTTGCCCCATTCGCCATTAGTATAACAGTCGAGGCATTCATAAAATGTTTTAACCCGATGGTGATACCCTTATCAAGTTCTGTTTCTCCATTAAAATACTTTTGCCCCACTTCTTTGGTGATCTCTTCCAGTTTTGCTACATGACAAGGCAGATCAAACGAAATACCCGGTTCATTAAAACCGATATGACCATTCATGCCGATGCCAACCAGCATCACATCGATACCATTCTCAGCAATTACGGCGTCCATCTTTCTGCATTCGGCGGGAAGGTCGGCCGATAAGGCATCAAATAAAAAGTACCGGGATGAATGCAGTTGCAGCGGGTCGATCAGTTTTGTCTTGAAAAAATAATGACAGCTCCCCGGATTTTCCGGTGAAAGGCCTGCCCATTCATCCAGCCCGATAAAACGAAGTGCGGAAGGATCCATGTTCTCTTCCTTTATCATCTTTACCAGCAGTTCACAGGTACGGGCCGGTGTGTGCCCGGAAGCCATACATAAGGTGAGTGAAGGTTTTCTTTTCAGTGCATCAGCGATCAGGCTGGCGGCATGTGCCG
Organism: Chitinophagaceae bacterium; assembly: GCA_046329665.1. GTDB lineage: Bacteria > Bacteroidota > Bacteroidia > Chitinophagales > Chitinophagaceae > JJ008. The sequence goes on from JAXLUG010000001.1 coordinate 187,323, forward strand.
AAAGTGATTCATAGTTTTCAAAAACAGTAACGGTCATACCCGGTTTTTTTCATTGCGGACAAGGTATAAAACTATTGGTAAACAAAGAGAAATGCAGGGTCATTTATTTACCTTTACCCGGCTAAAAAAAATACATGATGAGTCCTTCGGAAGAGTATTTACATCACTGCAGTATGCTGATCGAAAAGATCTCAAAACAAAAAGAAGCGGTGCAGCGGGCGGCTGCCTGGTTTGCAGAGAGCATACTGGCGGGCCGGGTGGTGCATGTGTTTGGCAGCGGGCACAGCCGCATCATGGTGGAAGAAATGTGGCCGCGGTATGGATCCTTTCCCGGTTTCAACCCGATCGTGGAATTGTCGCTTACGTATCACAACAATGTAACCGGAGCCAACGGCCAGCGCCAGGCCATGTACCTGGAAAATGTAGCCGGTTTTGCGGAAAGGATACTCCGCAATTTCAATACGGATAAAAAAGACACCGCCCTGATCGTTTCTTCCAGCGGCTGCAATATTGTCCCCGTAGAAATGGCGGAGCTCTTTCAGCAGCGGGGCATCCGGACCGTTGTGCTGGTATCAAAAGCGCATCTTGAAAAAAGCACCAGCAAAAGAAAGGACGGGAAGAAGCTGACCGACTTTGCTGACCTTGTACTGGACACAGGGGCGCCTGCCGGTGATTCAATGATATATGTAAAAGGCCTTGATACACCCGTTTCCCCCGGATCCTCAGTGGGGGGTGTTATCATTATCAACAGTATCAAAGCAGAGCTGGCACAATTGCTGACCGAGGCAGGACAACCCCCCAAAGTGCTGACGGCCGCCTGTATTGTCGGAGCCGAAAAAGCCAGCGAGTTGTTCGAAGCGGCGTATGATGAACATGCCCGACGTATATCCCATTTATTCAGCGGTTTTTGACCATTTTCTTAGGGGTAAACGGCGTTTTTTAGTGTCTTTAGGCAACCGGAGCTGACCTTGCCATATCCCGGGTTTTAAACAGGACCATATGAACCAACATCCCATCAGGACCACTGTTGTAGGCAGCTATCCGTTTCCCGGGTGGCTGGAGTTCGGCGCAAAAAATCTTTCCCGGTTCGGGGCGGCAGATATAGAAGAAATGATAGAAGATGCAGTGATCGCTGCGATTCATGACCAGGTGACCGCCGGGCTTGATGTGATCACGGACGGCGAACAAACAAGACTGGACTTTAATCTCTCTTTTTACGGATTCATCAGCGGTATTGAGAATAACGAAACCGAAACAAGAAAATTCGGACCCCCTGCACATGATCAGCGGGGTAAAAACAATATTACAGGCGAACTGAAAGCACCGGCCGGGTTAGGCGCCGTAAAAGAATTTGAACGCCTGAAAAGGCTGGCCCCGGCAGGCCCGGTATTAAAAGCAAGCATTCCCGGACCGTACACCCTCAGCGGACGTCTTCTTCCCAATGAAAAATACAAAGACCGGTATGCCATTACTGAAGCCCTGCTCCCTATTGTAAGCAAAGAGCTGGAGGCCCTGGTCGCCGCCGGCTGTAAAGAGATAACGGTGGATGAACCTTCGATGAGTTGTTATGCCTACAAAGAAGACACCAAACGCTTCGTTGATATTTTCAACCGGACGGTGAAGCCGGTGACCGGGAAGTGCCATCTCAGCACGCATTTGTGTTTCGGTAATTTTAAAGGAAGACCTGTTGGCTACCGCAGCATCAAACCCATGCTCCCCGATTTCCTGGATATGACGGTGGATGAGATACATATCGAAATGGCGAACCGGGAGTTTGCTGAAATCGAATTGCTGGCCCCCTTTGCAGAGAAGATGCAGGTGGCGGTGGGCATCATTGATGTAAAGAATTATTATATCGAAACAGAAGAGGATGTGGTGGAAAGGATTAAGCGCTGTCTTAAATATGTACCCGCTGAAAAATTATCCGTGGCGCCCGATTGCGGCCTGAGCCAGACGGCCAGGTGGGCGGCCAGAAAGAAACTGGTGAACATGGTGGCCGGGGCAAAAAAGGTCCGGGCTTCTTTATAACAGTATGAACGAATATTGAGCATAAACAGTTTAAAGTAAGTGCACGGTATTCAATGTTCAATATTCAATGATTAATGAAGCAGGCTGTAAAGAAAAATGAGGCACTGATCGAAGAGATGGACTCTCTTTTAGAAGACAGATCCGCCTTTCATCTTTGGTGGCTGGGGCAAAGTGGTTACCTGTTGCAATGGAATGGAAAAAGGGTGCTGATCGATCCGTACCTGTCAGACGCACTGACAAAAAAATACCTGGCTACCGACAAGCCGCATACCAGGATGTCTGAGCAGGTAATAAAACCAGAATTACTGCGGGGAATAGACCTGGTCAGTTCCAGCCATAATCATACAGACCACCTGGATGCCGAAACACTGGTCCCGGTACTGAAGAATAACCCCGGTATCCGGTTCATCATCCCGGAGGCCAACAGGGCCTTTGTGGCAGAAAGAGTACAGTGTGCGGCGGATTTTCCAACCGGGTTGAATGATGGCCGGTCGGTCAGCTTCGACGGGTTTACTTTTCACGGCATACCGGCAAAGCATAATGAGATCGACCGGGATGAGAACGGGAACTGTAAATACATGGGATATGTGATCCGCTTCGGAAAATATGCCGTTTACCACAGTGGTGATACGCTCTGGTTTGACGGGATGGAAGAATTGCTGAAACCTTTTTCCGTGCAGGTGGCCATCTTACCGATCAATGGCAACAAGCCGGAACGAAAAGTGGCCGGTAACCTGGACTGCAGTGAAGCGGCAGCACTGGGTAAAGCCATTGGCGCCGGCTATGTGATCCCCTGCCACTATGATATGTTTGAATTCAATACGGCAGATGTAAAAGATTTTGCCTGGGAGGCCTACAAGATCGGCCAGCCTTATAAAATATTACAGGGGGGTGAAGGGGCGTCATTTTAAACATAACGGGCATGATGAATAAACTGGTATCGCCGCATACATGGAACCTCAATTTCGGTATCTTTCTGTTGAGGATCATTATTGGCATCTTCCTCGTTATCCACGGAAAGGAAGTGTTTGACCCGGCAAAGATGCAGGAGTATGTAAAGTGGGATAGCTTTACATCCGCCTCCTTCCTGCCTTACCTGGGCAAAGGGGCGGAATTTGCGGCCGGGGTGATGCTGGTGCTCGGGTTGTTGACCCGGGTGGCGGCGCTGATAACGATCTGTACATTTTTATTTATCACCTTCAGAACCGGGAACGGTAAATTCTGGATGGATGATCAGCATCCCTTTCTTTTTGTGTTATTCGGCTTGCTGTTCTTCTTTACCGGCCCGGGCGCCATGAGCCTTGATAAATGGCTCTACCGTAAAACAAAAAAATAATCATGCCGGATACCACGGGCATACATATCAATGCAGGCGGAACAGACGCACACAGTTTTGATGCCATTGTGATCGGCAGCGGCATCAGTGGCGGATGGGCAGCAAAGGAACTTTGTGAAAAAGGATTGAAGACACTGGTGCTCGAAAGGGGCCGTGATGTACAGCATATCAAAGATTATCCCACCGCCAACCTCTCAAGATGGGAACTGCCGCACCGGGGTGACAACACACTTGAAATAAAAAAGAATAACCCGCTGATCAGCCGGGCCGCCGGGTATGATGAAACCACCCGGCATTTTTTTGTCAAAGATGCAGACCATCCGTACATCCAGGAAAAACCGTTTGAATGGATACGGGGCTACCAGGTAGGCGGCAAATCCCTTACCTGGGGAAGGGCCTGTGCCCGGTGGAGCCCTTATGATTTTACTGCGCCCGGCAGATATGGCTATGGCGACTCCTTTCCCATCGGCTATGATGACATCAAGGATTGGTACAGTCATGTGGAACGGTTCATCGGCGTATGCGGCAATTATGATAACATCCCCTCCATGCCCGACGGAGAATTTCTGCCCGCTTACGAACTGAACATGGTGGAAAGGCATATGCAGAAAGTGATCAAAGAAAAATTCAACCGGCATTATGTTTCCGGCCGGTGGGCACATATCACCGAACCGAAACAAATACACAAGGACCAGGGCCGGGTGCAATGCCTGAACAGGAACCTCTGTATGCGGGGTTGCCCGCTGGGCGGTTATTTCAGCTCGGTAAGCAGCACATTGCCCTGGGCAGTTAAAACCGGCAACCTCACGGTCCGTCCTTTCTCTGTTGTTCATTCCATTATTTACGATGAACAAAAACAGAAGGCCGTGGGGGTGCGGGTGATCGACACCAATACGAAAGAAGCAACAGAGTTCTATGCGAAAATCATTTTTGTCAATGCTTCCGCATTAAACACCAACCTTATTTTGCTGAACTCCACTTCCCGCCGTTTTCCCAACGGGCTGGGTAATGACAGCGGCAAACTGGGAAAACATATCTGTCATCATAATTACCGCGGCAGCATGTGGGGCTATATGGAAGGGTTTGAGGAATGGTATTATAAGGTGAGTAAACCGGCGGAGTGCATCATAGCCAATTTCCGGAACGTGGAGAAAAGAGATACTGACTTCTATGGCGGCTATGTGATCTATTCGGGAGCCGGAAGGGAAAAGCTGAGCGATTACAACGCAACGGAACCGATAGGCGCCTCTTACAAGGAAGCGCTGAGCGTACCCGGCCGCTGGAGTGTGTATATGTACATGCAGGGCGAAACGATCGCCCGGGAATCGAATCATGTAAGATTGAGCACCACGAAAAAAGATCAATGGGGCATACCGCTTCTGATTACATCGGTGGGGTACGATGATAATGATGAGAAGATGCTGAAGGATTTCCTGGAGCAGGGAAAGGCCATGATGGAAGCAGCCGGTATAAAAGAAGTGAACACCTATGATAACAACTGGCCCCCGGGTCTTGATATCCATGAAATGGGCGGCGTAAGAATGGGAAAAGATCCGGCCACATCCCTGCTGAATGAATGGAACCAGTTGCACCATTGCAAAAATGTATTTGTTACAGACGGCGCCTGCATGACCAGTACCGGCAGCCAGAGCCCGTCCATCTTATATATGGCATTCACGGCACGGGCCGTCAATCATGCCATGGAAGAGCTGAAAAAAGGAAATTTGTAATACAGCAAGGCACGGCTAAATGAAAAAGATACCTGCAATACTGTTATTTCTGTCAGCGGGCCTGGGGGCTTCGTCACAACCTGTCACCACGGAGCCGGATTCTGTTATTTTCAGAAAAGTACAGGAACAGACCTTTCAGTACTTCTGGAACAATGCCGAACCGGTAAGCGGTATGGGAAGGGAACGGTTTCATGCAGACGGCGATTACCCCGACCATGATGAGAACATCGTTACCAGTGGCGGATCAGGCTTTGGTATCATGGCCATCCTGGTCGGCATTGAAAGAGGGTTCATCACCCGCCGGGAAGGGGCGGAACGGTTTAAAAAAATAGTGGGCTTTCTTGAAAAGGCCGACCGCTTTCACGGCGCCTGGTCGCACTGGATCAACGGCGAGACGGGAAAAGTAAAACCCTTTGGCCAGTATGATAACGGCGGTGACCTCGTGGAGACATCCTTCCTGCTGCAGGGCCTGTTATGTGTGCGCCAGTATTTCAAGGATGGTAATGCCGGGGAAAAAGAACTGGCAGCCCGGATCGATAAGCTCTGGAAAGAAGTGGAGTTTGACTGGTACCGCAACGGGCAGGATGTATTGTACTGGCACTGGAGCCCGGAATATGGCTGGAAAATGAATTTTCCGGTACATGGGTTCAATGAATGCCAGATCATGTATGTGCTGGCGGCCTCTTCACCTGCACACAGCATTCCTGCCGGGGTCTATCATAAAGGCTGGGCAGAGAACGGACGTATCACTAAAAAGCCCCCCTCTTACGGCAACTATAAATTGCAGCTGCACTACCAGGGGAATCCTCCGCACGGGGGACCGCTTTTCTGGGCGCATTATTCCTACCTTGGACTGGACCCAACCGGGCTGAAGGATAAGTATGCAGATTACTGGAAAGAAAACGTAACCATGGCTACGATCAATTACCAGTGGTGCGTGGATAATCCGAAGCACTATAAAGGATACGGGCCCGATAGCTGGGGACTGACAGCGAGCTACTCCCTGGGTTTTTACGCTGCCCATGCCCCTTCGCAGGAAAATGACCTCGGGGTCATATCACCTACCGCAGCGTTGTCTTCTTTTCCGTACACACCCAAAGCGTCAATGGCCGCTATGAAGCACTGGTATACTGATATGAAAGATAAACTCTGGGGCCCCTGTGGTTTTTATGACGCCTTCAGTGAAACGGCCAACTGGTACAAACCCTGGTACCTGGCCATTGACCAGGGACCTATCGTGGTAATGATGGAGAATTACCGGACAGGGTTGTTGTGGAAATTATTCATGAGCTGCCCGGAAGTGCAGGCAGGGTTAAAAAAACTGGGCTTTCAAAGTCCTTACTTTAAATAATAAATAATGAACCGGTCCGGGAACTATTTTTCATTAAAGCTTGCTGTCGTTGCGGGTCTTCTTTTCTGCATACACGCCATACCCTGTACGGCACAGCAGCGAACCTACTGCAACCCCGTCAACATAGATTATGGTTATACACCCATTCCTAATTTCAGCGACTGGGGCAGGCACCGGGCCACCGCCGACCCGGTGATCGTAAATTATAAAGGCGATTTCTATCTCTTCTCTACCAACCAGTGGGGCTACTGGTGGAGCAGCGATATGCTGAACTGGAACTATATTTCGAAACGCTTTCTGCGTCCCTGGAATACCAACACCTACGATGAGCTTTGTGCACCTGCCGTGGGTATTGTGGGGGATACGATGCTGGTATTTGGTTCAACCTATACCAGAAAGTTCACCCTGTGGATGAGCACCAACCCCAAAGCCAATGACTGGAAACCGCTGGTGGATAGTTTTGATATTGGCGGATGGGATCCCGCCTTTTTTACAGATGATGACGGAAGATTCTATATGTACAATGGCAGCAGTAATACATACCCGGTGTACGGGGTCGAGCTGGACCGGAAAACCTTTCAGCCCATTGGTACCCGGATGCCGATGTATATGCTGCAGGACTGGCGCTATGGCTGGCAGCGCTTTGGCGAACACATGGATAATACCTTTCTTGATCCCTTCATAGAAGGAAGCTGGATGACAAAACACAATGGCAAATATTATTTTCAGTACGGGGCGCCGGGAACGGAGTTCAGCGGCTATGCCGATGGAGTGGTGGTGAGTGATGCGCCCTTGTTCGACGGACACCAGATATTTCCCCAAAGTGATCCGTTAAGTATGAAACTGGGCGGATTTGCCAGAGGTGCCGGTCACGGGTCCACCTTCCAGGACAATAACGGCAACTACTGGCATGTGAGTACGATCATGCTTTCTGTAAAGAATAATTTTGAAAGAAGAATTGGTATCTGGCCGGCTGGTTTTGACAAAGATGATGTGATGTGGTGCAATACCGCATTTGGCGATTACCCGCATTTGCTTCCTGAACCTGATAAATCTGTTGTATACCCTCCGGGAAATGCCGGCCGTAGCATGACAGAGCATTATTTTACCGGCTGGATGCTGCTGAACTATAAAAAACCTGTTACTGTTTCATCCACCCTCGGCAGCTATTATCCTAACAATGCCAACGACGAGGATATAAAAACCTACTGGAGCGCTGCTACTGCCAATAAAGGCGAATGGATACAAACCGACCTGGGAAATGTGTCAAGGGTGAATGCGGTACAGATCAACTATGCCGACCAGGATGTGGCCTCCGATCACCTTGGAAAAATAAACGGCGGCGAACAATACCACCAGTACAAACTCTGGTCTTCCGTTGATGGAAAGAAATGGACAATACTGGTTGATAAAAGCAATAACAAAACGGATATCCCGCATGAGTATGTAGAACTGCCCGCACCGGTACAGGCCCGCTACATCCGGCTGGAGAACATTCACATGCCAACGGGCAGGTTTGCCATCAGCGGGCTGCGGGTATTTGGAAACGGTAACGGTGCAAAGCCGGAAGCGGTCAAAACATTTTTCGTATTAAGAACAGATAAAGATAAACGCAGCGCCTGGATAAAATGGAACCCGGTGGATAATGCATATGCCTATAACATCTATTATGGAACGGCGCCGGATAAATTGTACAACTGCATCATGGTAATGGGCAACACCATCAATGAATACTGGTTCAAGGCGATGGACCTGAAAATGCCATATTATTTCACGATTGAGGCCGTGAATGAAAATGGAGTTTCTGAAAAATATAAAACAGTCAAAGTTGAATAGAACAGTCATCGGGAAAACAATAATGGTCCTTGCCGCTTTAGCCGGCAGTACAGAGTTGAATGCCAGGCTCCGGGTACCGGACATCTTCGGCGACAACATGATTGTACAGCAGGGAAAAAAGATCCATGTATGGGGCACGGCACTCCCCGATCAGCATGTTACTGTTTCCTTCCTCCATACTACCAGCCTGATAGCTTCCGATGCAAAGACCGGCGCCTGGGAAATCTGGCTTCCGGCATGTAAGGCCGGCCAGGGGGGTGATATGACCATACAGGCCGGCGAGGAAAAAATTGTACTGAAGAATGTACTGGCCGGCGAAGTATGGATCTGCAGCGGCCAGAGCAATATGGAGTTTCCGCTCAGTGCATTTAAAGAGCTCTATGCTGCTGAGATAAGCAAGGCGGCCAACAGCAAGATCAGGTTTGCAACAGTTAAAAATGTCTTCAGCAATGTGGAAGAAAAAAATGCCCCGCTGCGGCTCAGCTGGGCATCGGTGACCCCCTCCAATGTGGGGGATTGCTCGGCAGTGGCCTATTTCTTCGCCAGGAAATTATATGAGCGACTGAAAGTGCCTGTCGGCCTGATCATTTCTTCCTGGGGCGGCACACCGGCACAGGCCTGGATGGATGAAACCGGTATTACAGCTTTTAAAGACTATGCGGAAACGTATGATAAGTCCATTAAAACAATTGACCTTTCAAAACTGAATGAACTTAAACAGCAGTTTGAAGCGGACTTCAGAAACAAGAAATCAGCTGCGGCCGCCACCTTCAAAACCTTTCTCACCACCCAGCTTAACACCAGCGACTGGGAAGATGCCATGCTTCCGGGTGCCTGGGAAAACAGCGGACACCCTGACTTTGACGGTATCGCCGCCTATACCATCAGCTTTACTGTTCCTGAGGCAGAGGCCAGCCAGCCAGCCATACTTCATCTTCCCGCCATTGATGACATTGATTCCACGTACCTGAATGGAAAATTTATTGGCAGTCACAACGTGTGGAATGAACTGAGAACGTATAAGATCAATCCCGGGTATTTAAAGCCGGGGAAAAACACACTTACCATTTGGGTGGAAGACGACCAGGGTGGCGGCGGCCTGAATAATGATCCGGATAATTATTATGTCGATATCGGAGGAAAAAAGATCTATCTCAAAGGTGCCGCCAAGCTAAAATTATTGTTACCGCTGAATCAGCCGGGTGGTATAAACCTTTCCGGGATGCAGAATGAACCCTGTGTGTTATTCAATGCCATGATCGCTCCGTTGCTTCCGCTTCCGATTCGGGGTGCTATCTGGTACCAGGGCGAAAGCAATGCCCCTAAGTATGAAGAATACAGAACCCTTTTTCCTGCCATGATCACCCGGTGGAGAAAACGATTTGACCAGGGCGACCTTCCCTTCCTGTTTGTGCAGCTGTCTTCATTCAATCCCTCCATCACAGAACCACCCGTAAGCGACTGGGCATTTTTAAGGGAAGCACAGACCAGGGCCCTCAGTCTTCCCAATACCGGTATGGCTGTAACCATTGATGTGGGAGATCAGAAAGATATTCATCCGAAAAGAAAAAAAGAAGTGGGGGAAAGGCTGGCGGCGAATGCATTCAGGATCGTGTACGGCTATAAAAATGAAGTGGCTTCAGGGCCCGTTTACCAGGCGGCAGTTGCCGGCAGGCAGATCATGCAGGTGAGTTTTAACAACACCGGCGGCGGACTGATGATAAAAGGCAAAGAACTGAAAGGCTTTTCCCTGGCGGGAGAGGATAAGGTGTTTTATCCGGCCACCGGTACTATTTCAAAGAATAATACGATCCGGATCAGCGCAAGGGAAGTAGCAAAACCTGTGTATGTAAGGTACGCCTGGGCCAATGCACCCATGGATGCGAATTTGTATAACAAGGAAGGATTCCCTGCCGTACCTTTCCGGACGGATAAAGACTAACCTGATGAAGAAGCTGAAATTCATACTGGCTGTTATCTCCCTTGTTTTCTTAACCAGGGCCGATGCACAGCCATTTGCAGAGGATATTGCCGCTTTTAAGAAACAAGACAGTCTGCATTTTCCCGGTACGGGTAAAATACTTTTTGTGGGCAGCTCTTCTTTTACGATGTGGAAAGATGTGCAGGATTATTTTCCGGCTTATCCGATCATCAACCGGGGCTTTGGCGGCTCCACGCTTACGGATGTGATCTATTATGCCGGCCAGGTGATCTTTCCCTACCAGCCCAAACAGATCGTTATTTACTGCGGCGAAAATGATTTTGCTGCCAACGATAGTTTATACCCGGCACAGGTTGCAGAGCGGTTCGAAAAATTATTTGGCCTGATAAGAGAGCATTTTCCCAAAGTGCCCGTTATGTATATTTCTATGAAGCCAAGCCCGAGCCGCAAAAACCTGATGGCGAAATTCAATGTGGCCAATGTAATGATCAAATCCTTTTTACGGGGAAAAAAGAGAACAAAATTCATTGATGTATATCATGCCATGCTGCAAAAGGATGGCAGCCCGATGGAAGATATCTTCCTGGAGGATAAACTGCACATGAACAGTAAAGGCTATGCCATCTGGCAGAAGCTCCTGGAACCGTATTTAGTAAAATAAAACAGATCGAAATGAAAAAATGGCTGGTTGTACTTGTACTGGCACTTGCAGCAAAGGCAAATGCACAGGATGCAAAGATGAAATCCTTTATCGATGGCTTAATGAAGAAGATGACACTCGAAGAAAAGATAGGCCAGCTGAACCTGCCGGGCAGCGGTGATATTGTGACCGGCCAGGCCTCCAACTCGGATATTGGTAAAAAGATCAAGGAAGGAAAAGTAGGGGGGCTGTTCAATATTAAATCGGTGGAAAAGATCAGGGCCGTACAAAAAGTGGCGGTGGAAGAAAGCCGGATGAAGATCCCGCTGATCTTTGGCATGGATGTGATACATGGCTATGAAAGTGTTTTCCCGATTCCCCTTGGCCTCAGCTGCAGCTGGGATATGGAAGCGATAAAAAGAAGTGCGCAGATCGCCGCAAAGGAAGCCAGCGCCGATGGCATCTGCTGGACCTTTTCCCCGATGGTGGATATATGCCGGGACCCCCGCTGGGGCCGCATCGCCGAAGGCAATGGTGAAGACCCTTACCTCGGGTACCAGATTGCCAAAGCCATGGTGCAGGGTTACCAGGGCGACCTGTCAAAGAACTATAACATCATGTCCTGTGTAAAGCACTATGCCTTGTATGGTGCTGCCGAAGCCGGCCGTGATTATAACAGCACCGACATGAGTTATTCCCGGATGTTCAATGAATACCTTCCTCCGTACAAAGGCGGCGTGGATGCCGGCGCCGGCAGTGTGATGGCTTCTTTCAACGATGTGAATGGCGTTCCGGCTACGGCCAACAAATTCCTGATGACAGATGTGCTTCGCAAACAATGGGGCTTTAAAGGATTTGTGGTGACAGACTATACCGGTATCAATGAAATGACGGCACATGGCCTCGGCGATCTGCAGCAGGTATCAGCCCTTGCGCTGAAAGCAGGCATCGATATGGATATGGTGGGAGAAGGATTCCTGACCACCCTGCAAAAATCATTGAAAGAGGGAAAGGTGACCATGCAGGACATCGATAATGCCTGCCGCCTGGTACTGGAAGCAAAATATAAACTGGGGCTGTTTGCCGACCCTTATAAATATTGTGATGAGAACCGTGCGAAAACAGAAGTGTATTCTGCTGCCAACAGGGCCGAGGCGAGAAAGATCGCTGCGGATTGTTTTGTGGTATTAAAAAACCAGAATAATGTACTGCCTTTAAAGAAATCAGGCACCATCGCAGTCGTGGGGCCTTTGGCAGATAACAAAGAGAATATGCCGGGCACCTGGGCTGTAGCGGCACGGTTCGACCAGGCAGTATCATTATTACAGGGGTTGAACGAAACGGCAGGCAGCAAAGTAAAGATCCTTCATGCAAGAGGATCTAATCTTGATGCAGACAGTATGTTTGAAGAAAGGGCCGGTATGTTCGGAAAATCATTACACCGTGACAGCCGCCCGGCCGGCGAAATGATCGCAGAAGCCGTAAACATCGCTAACCAGAGCGATGTGGTGGTGGCAGCACTGGGCGAGAGCGCTGAAATGTCCGGTGAATCATCCAGCCGCAGCAGCCTGGATATTCCGCAGGTGCAGAAAGATCTCCTGGCGGCACTATTGAAAACAGGCAAGCCGGTAGTGCTTGTATTATTTACCGGAAGGCCGCTTACCATTAAGTGGGAAAATCAAAATGTGCCGGCCATATTAAATGTTTGGTTTGGCGGCAGTGAGGCCGGCTATTCCATCAGCGATGTATTGTTCGGGGATATAAACCCTTCCGGTAAACTCACCACTACCTGGCCGCAGAATGTAGGACAGGTACCTTTGTACTATGCCCATAAAAGTACAGGCCGCCCCCTCGGTACCTGGTTTGAAAAATTCCGCAGCAACTACCTGGATGTAAGCAATGACCCCGTTTATCCTTTTGGATATGGATTGAGCTATACACAGTTTTCTTACAGCGATGTAAAACTCAGTTCGGCTTCATTGAAAGGCAGCCAGTCGCTAACAGCATCTGTAACGGTAACTAATAACGGAAGCAGAACGGGGAAAGAGGTGGTGCAGTTGTATATCCATGATGTGGTAGGAGCTAACACCAGGCCGGTTAAAGAGCTGAAAGGATTTCAAAAGATAGAGCTGAAACCCGGCGAAAGCAGAACCGTATCCTTTACGATCACTCCTGCCGACCTTAAATACTATCATGCCGATATGACCTATGACTGGGAGGCGGGGGATTTTGAAATAATGATCGGGGGAAATTCAAGGGATGTAAAAACGGGTAAGGTTACCTGGAATAAATAACGGACATATCAAATCATGATGAGCATAAAGAAACATATCTGTAAAGCAGGCGTTGTTACCGCCTGCTTTTTTATTTCTGCAACACTTGCAGCACAAAAGAAAACAATTGATCAGCGGGTGGATTCAGTTCTCAAGCTGATGACACTTGATGAAAAGATCGGGCAGATGAACCAGTACAACGGCGACTGGGATGCCACCGGCCCCATTACCAGAGACGGCGACAAGCAGAACCAGATACGTAAAGGAATGGTTGGCTCCATGCTGAATGTAACCGGTGTGGACCATACAAGGACATTGCAGGAGCTGGCCATGCAGTCCAGGCTGAAGATACCCCTGCTTTTTGGCCAGGATGTGATACATGGCTACAGAACTATTTTCCCGATACCTCTTGCAGAAGCATCCAGCTGGGATATGGAAGCCATAAAACGCAGTGCAAGGATCGCTGCCACGGAAGCAAGTGCCGCCGGTGTGCACTGGACATTTGCCCCCATGGTGGATATTGCCCGGGATCCCCGCTGGGGAAGGGTGATGGAAGGGGCTGGTGAAGATCCTTACCTCGGTTCACAGATCGCCAGGGCAAGGGTGAGCGGTTTCCAGGGAAAAGCATTAGGGGATACCGATGCCGTAATGGCCTGCGCCAAACATTTTGCGGCATACGGCGCTGCGGTGGGAGGAAGGGATTATAATTCCGTTGACATGAGTTTGCGCCAGCTGTACGAGGTGTACCTCCCGCCATTTAAGGCAGCAGCGGATGCCGGCGCTGCCACGTTCATGAACTCCTTTAATGACCTGAACGGGATACCCGCCACCGGCAACAAGTATTTGCAGCGGGATATTTTAAAAGGCCAATGGGGTTTCAAAGGTTTTGTGGTGAGCGACTGGGGAAGCGTGGGGGAAATGATCAACCATGGCTATTCAAAGGATAACTATGAAGCGGCCTGGCAGGCAGCAAATGCCGGCAGCGACATGGATATGGAAAGCCGCAGCTATATCCAGCAACTTGCAAAGCTGGTAAAGGAAGGAAAACTAAAGATGACGGTGATCGATGAGGCCGTGCGCCGGATCCTCCGGAAAAAATTTGAAATGGGGTTGTTTGATGACCCGTTCCGGTACTGCAACGAGCAGCGGGAAAAACAACAGTGGGACAATAAAGCAAACCTTGATGCGGAACTGGATATGGCAAGAAAAAGTATAGTGATGCTGAAAAACGGCATGTATACCTATTCGGGGGAAGGCGGATTCAGGATTTTACCATTCAGGGATTACCTGAATACGATAAAGACCTATAAACCCACTGCCAAAATTGCCCTCATCGGCCCCCTTGTTATGTCCGGTAAAGACCATTTAGGTTTCTGGAGCTATGACTGGCCGGATGATGCAGCACGAATAAAAACATTGTATGATGCGGTAAAAGCCAGGGCCGGTGACAAAACGGAGATTATATATCAAAAGGGTTGTGATATAACAGATACCAGCAGGGCAGGTTTTGCAGAAGCAGTCAGTGCGGCCGGTCAGTCGGATGTGGTGGTCATGTATGTGGGCGAACAAAGGGCCATGACAGGTGAGGCGAAAAGTAAAAGCAATATTCATATGCCCGGCGTGCAGGAAGAGCTGATCAAAGCCGTTATTGCCACCGGCAAGCCTGTAGTGGTGGTCATTGCAGCCGGTCGCCCTCTTATTTTCAACTGGACTGCCGAGCATGCGCCGGTTATACTTTATACCTGGTGGCTGGGTACCCGCGGGGCAGAAGCGATCGCAGATGTATTGTTTGGCGACTACAACCCCTCCGGCAAACTGCCCATCAGCTTTCCGAGATCGGAAGGACAGATACCTGTTTACTACAATCATTACAATACCGGCCGCCCGGCTGCAAATGATAATGATAATAATTATGTGTCGGCATATCTTGATCTGCCCAACAGTCCGCAATATGCCTTCGGGTACGGCATCGGCTTCAGCGATTTTATTTACAGTGACCTGAAGGTGGATAAAACTTCGCTGAAGGCTGCTGATAAACTGACAGCATCTGTTACCATTCTGAATGACGGACGATTTGATGGCGAAGAAGTAGTGCAGTTATATATCCGGGATTTGGTGGGCCGGGTAGTGCGCCCGGTAAAGGAATTAAAAGGATTTCAGAAGGTAATGATCCGCAAAGGGGAAAGCAAAACCGTTACCTTCACCATTACTACGCAGGACCTGAAGTTCTATGATGACACCCTCCGGTACGACTGGGAGCCGGGAGACTTTGAGATCATGATCGGGGGCAGTTCAGACAATGTTTTGAAAACAAAGGTCACCTGGAACAAATGAGTGAAACCACACCAGGAAGACTGTTGCAAAGGGTTGCAGATAGTAATGCTGCATTTTTTATAAGGAAGGCGGTAAAAGAACTCCATCCCGGCGATACGGTGCTAAACACGAACAACAATGAATTTTAAGAAAAAGACAGTTCATTTTGCAGTTGTAATTCTTTTATCCTCCTGTCATTCGGCTTTGAAAACGACAACAGATACAGGTAACGGAAATTTATATAACCAGGTCATTGCCCATCGCGGCGCCTGGAAGAAGAACGGTCTTCCGGAAAACTCGGTCGCCTCGCTCCGGGAAGCGATACGCCTGCAGTGTGCCGGCAGTGAATTTGATGTAAGGATGACGGCAGACGACTCGCTGGTGATCAACCATGATCCGCATTATAATAACCTGGAGATAGAGAAAACGAACTATACAGACCTTACCCGCTTCAGCCTTTCGAACGGGGAGAAACTGCCCACGCTGCGGGAATATATCCTGGCCGGTTTAAAAGATAACAGCAGGACCAAACTCATTTGTGAAATAAAACCATCCGGTATCAGCAAGGAAAGAGCCAGGGCAATCGCTGCTAAAACAGTACACCTTTTCAGCGAACTGAAGGCAGCCCTGCACGTTATTTATATCAGTTTCGACTACGATATCCTGAAACAGGTACTCAGTACAGACCCCGGGGCAAACACACAATACCTGAACGGCGACAAATCTCCGGAGCAATTGAAAGCAGATGGAATAAAAGGTGCCGATTACCATTACTCTGTCTTTAAATCAAAACCTGAATGGATCGCTTCAGCGAAAAAGAACAGGATAGATCTCAATGCATGGACGGTGAATGATGCGGCCGATATGGACTGGCTGCTGGCAAACGGTTTTGATGCCATTACTACCAATGAACCGGAGCTGCTGTTTGAACAGGCCCGTAAATCACCGGCGGCAAACGGGTGGGCGCTGCACTGGAGTGATGAATTCAATTACACCGGGCTGCCCGATGAAACGAAGTGGAAATTTGAAACAGGAGGGCATGGATGGGGCAACCATGAACTGCAATACTATACAGACAGGGATACCGGTAATGCTTTTGTAAAAGACGGGCTGCTTCGCATTACAGCATTAAAAAAACAATTTGATAAGAATGGCTATACATCCGCCAAACTGATCACAAGAGGAAAGAAATTATTTCAGTACGGAAGGATTGAAGTCAGGGCGAAGCTGCCGGCCGGAAGAGGTACCTGGCCGGCGATCTGGATGCTCGGCGATAACATTGATAAGGCCGACTGGCCGGCCTGCGGCGAGATCGATATCATGGAGCATGTCGGTTTTAAAAAGGACTCCATATTTGGAAGCATTCATACAAAGGCATACAACCACGTAGCAGGTACCCAAACGACAAAAGGAATGTTCATCCGGGACCCCTATACCAGTTTTCATACTTATTCAGTCGAATGGACACCGGAAAAGATCAGTTTCTTTTTTGATGACCAGCACTACCTTGATTTTTCCAATCAGCATAAAACGACCGACGAATGGCCGTTTGATGCCCCGTTTTACCTGATACTAAACCTGGCGGTCGGCGGAGACTGGGGCGGTCAGCAGGGGGTTGACGACAGTATTTTCCCGGCCACCCTGTTCGTGGACTATGTGCGGGTATATCAGAAAAGGTAGGGGTTACTTCACTTCCTCAAACTCGATATAATCGTTGGGGTCGACCCGGGGCTGCGATTTTACCCGGGGTCCGGTATGCGCCTGTGTTTCCTGCTGCTGTTCCTGCATCCGGCTGTGCATTTCCCGGAAACTTTTCTTTATTCTCCGGCTTGCCCGGTATACGGGGATGACCAGGTTAAAAATGAACTGATAAGCCAGATAGATCAGTAAGGCATACAATAAATATCTCACGGCACAAAGATAGGCCGGCCTTTTTGCAGCCCGCCCTGTTTTATCGCTACTTTACCGTTCTATTAAATCGTCTCCCGGGCCACTGTTATTTGGACGGTATAGCCCTTTTCCATTACATTTGCACCGGAAATAGCTGAAAGAAGGGAACGAGGCCGTTCCCTTCTTCTTTTATATAATATGACCGGCGAAGCCCAAATACAGGTTATTGAACAGAAAGTAAAGGCGCTTTTGGAAGCGGAACCAGGCCTGTTCCTGGTGGAAACAAGGATCAAGCCGACCAATAATATTAAGGTCTTCATTGATGGAGATCAGGGAGTTAGTATAGAAAAACTCGTTTATTACAACCGGAAATTGTATAAAGAGATCGAGGAATCTGCCCTGTACCCTAACGGTGACTTTTCGCTGGAGCTGTCCTCCCCCGGGCTGGACGAACCCCTGAAAATGCACCGGCAATACCTGAAAAACATCGGACGGTTTGCTGAAATAACAGATACGGACGGGGTAAAAAAAGAAGGAAAACTGGTATCGGTAACAGAACAGGAAGCTGTACTTGAAGAAGTGAAAGGAAAAGGAAAGAAAACGGAAACAGTGCAACACACTATTCCTTTTGATAAAATAAAAACAACAAAAATTCAAATTAAGTTTTAACCCGACTCATTGTAATTTAAACATGAACTATGGCAAGTATTAACCTGATCGAAGCCTTCCGTGATTTTAAAGAAGCGGAAAATATCGACCGCCCCACGATGATGAAAGTGGTGGAAGACGTATTCAAAACACTACTTCGTAAAAAATATGGCAGTGACGAGAATTTTGATGTGATCGTTAACGCTGAAAAAGGTGACCTTGAGATCATCCGCCGCCGGATGATCGTGGAAGACGGACAGGTGGAAGACCCGCTTTCACAGATCGCCTATACTGATGCCATTAAACTGGAGCCGGATTTTGAAGTGGGTGAAGAGCTTTACCAGGAGATCGACCTCTATGATTTTGGCCGCAGGGCCATACTTGCCGCCAAACAAACACTCGCCAGCCGTATCAGCGACCTGAAGAAAAATGCCCTGGCCAAAAAATATGGTGACAGGATCGGCGAGATCATCAGCGCAGAAGTATACCAGGTTTGGAAAAAAGAGATACTCCTGCTGGATGAAGAGGGAAATGAACTCATACTTCCCAAAAGCGAGCAGATACCGCAGGATTACTTCAAAAAAGGAGAGAGTATCCGTGCCGTGGTGAAGAAAGTAGACATGAAAAATAATAACCCGGTGATCATCCTTTCCCGCACTTCACCTGATTTCCTGGCGAAACTGCTGGAGATCGAAGTACCGGAAATTTTCGACGGACTGATCGTTATCAAGAGGATCGTCCGTGACCCGGGAGAAAGGGCCAAAGTGGCCGTGGAGTCGTATGATGACCGGATCGACCCCGTTGGCGCCTGTGTGGGGATGAAAGGAAGCCGTATCCACGGGATCGTACGGGAACTTAAGAATGAAAATATTGACGTGATCAACTGGACCAGTAACATCCAGTTGCTGATCCAGCGTTCGCTTACACCCGCCAAGATCACCAGTATGGAACTGGATAATGAAGGAAAGCATGCGAATGTTTACCTGAAACCGGACCAGGTGTCACTGGCCATCGGCCGCCGGGGAGTGAATATTAAACTGGCCTGCGAACTGACCGGTTACGAAATTGATGTTTACCGTGACAATGAAGGAGAAGTAGAAGGGTTTGATATCGACCTCGATGAATTCAGCGATGAGATCGATACATGGGTGATCGATGAACTGAAAAGAGTGGGATGCGATACAGCCCGCAGTGTACTCGACCTTACCGCCGAAGAACTCGAAAGAAGGACTGACCTGGAGAAGGAAACGATCACCGAGGTGAGAAAAATATTGAAAGAAGAATTTGAAAAAGAATAAAACAAAATGTGTAAATGAGATAATATGAAAGTGTGAAAATGGATCCAGGTCCGGCACATGCTCACATTTCCCGTTTCTCACATTTTTACATTAATTAAAACTGAATGGCAGAATTAAAACTTCCCAGATTATTAGCTGCAGCCAAGGAATTCAATATTGGTCAGGACACCCTTATTGACTTCCTGATTGGAAAAGGCTTTCCGAAAGATGAACTGAAGCCTACCTCAAAGCTCAGCGAAGAAATGTACCGTGCCCTGCAGCAGGAGTTCTCCAGCGATAAAGCAGCCAAGATGAAGAGCGACCAGCTTGAACTTCCCAAGGGAGCTGCTGCAGATGTAAAGAAAAAGAAAGAAGAAGAAGAGATACTTTTCAAAAAAGACGAAAAAGTATCCAGGGCCAGGAAAGAAGAGGAGCCCAAAGCTGCTGAAGAAAAAACAGAACCGGCGGTAAAAGAAGAAACGCCTGTTAAAGAGGAAGTGGCAAAAGTGGAAACCCCGGAACTGGAAGGCCCTAAAGTGGTTAAGAAGATCGATCTCTCAACGATCGATTCTTCCACAAGACCCAAGAAGACTGCCAAAGCAAAGAAAGAAGAGGCCCCCGCAAAAGAAACCGAAGCCCCCAAAACAAAGGGAAAGAAGACAAAGAAGGAAGAAGCCGCAGAAGAGGTTGTGGCCAAAGCGGAAGAAGTAACACCCGCCCCCGCAACGACAGAAGAAGACCAGGCCCCGGTCATTGAGAATATTGAAGTGGAAAAACTGACCGGTCCCAAGATATTAGGGAAGATCGAATTGCCGGTTAATAATGATACCCGTCCCGTAAGAGATGAGAAGAAAAAGCGGAAACGTATCCCGATAGAGAAAAAAGACGGGAAGCGGGAGATATTCATCAATAAGGAAGGGGATAATAAGAAAAGTGAAGGTGGCTTCAGGGATCAGAACCGCGGCCGCAGCGGCGGCAACCGCAGGGATAACCGCAATACCCGCAAGGAAGAAAAACTGATCGACGAAAAAGAGATACAGGAAAAGATAAGAGAAACACAGGCAAAACTTGCCGGGGCCGGTGGCCGTGGTAAGAGCCTGAAAGCAAAACTCCGCCGGGAAAAAAGACAGGAAGCAGCAGAGGCCATGGGCGAAGCCGAACAGGACAACAAGCTGCAGGTAACCGAATTCATTAGTGTAAGCGAACTGGCTAACCTGATGGATGTGAGTTTTGCAGATGTGATCAGCAAATGTAT
The DNA here is from genome assembly GCA_046329665.1 of Chitinophagaceae bacterium. Classification (GTDB taxonomy): domain Bacteria; phylum Bacteroidota; class Bacteroidia; order Chitinophagales; family Chitinophagaceae; genus JJ008. The sequence goes on from JAXLUG010000001.1 coordinate 207,842, forward strand.
GAGCCTCGGCATCATGGTATCGATCAACCAGCGACTTGATGCGGAAGTGATAGAACTGGTGGCCAGTGAGTTTGGCTTTGATGTGGAATTCATCGACATGGAGAAGCAAATGGAGATGGAAGAAGAGGAAGAGGAGGAGGACAGTGAAGAGGAACTTCAGCCCCGTTCACCGATCGTCACCATCATGGGTCACGTAGACCATGGTAAAACCTCCCTGCTCGATTATATCCGGAATGCCAATGTAGTGGCCGGTGAGGCCGGAGGGATCACCCAGCACATTGGTGCCTACCAGGTGGAACTTTCAAACGGAAAAGAGATCACCTTCCTTGATACACCCGGTCACGAAGCCTTTACCGCCATGCGGGCAAGGGGTGCCAAGGTCACCGATATAGCCGTTATCGTCATCGCGGCGGATGATGCAGTGATGCCGCAGACCCGTGAGGCCATCAGCCATGCCCAGGCGGCCGGTGTGCCGATGGTCTTTGCCATCAACAAGATCGATAAGGACGGAGCGAATTCCCAAAAAATATACGAACAGCTTTCACAAATGAACCTGCTGGTGGAAGAATGGGGTGGTAAATACCAGAGCCAGGAAATCTCTGCCAAGAAAGGACTTAACGTGGACAAACTGCTCGAAAAAATATTACTCGAAGCTGAACTGCTCGACCTGAAGGCTAACCCCGACAGGGAAGCCAGCGGAACGATCATTGAAGCTTCACTCGATAAAGGCCGGGGTTATGTGGCAACCCTGCTGGTAGAGAATGGCACATTAAATCCCGGTGACCTGATTGTAAGCGGTCAGTATTTCGGAAGGGTAAAGGCCATGTTCAATGAAAGAAATAAGAAGGAAGATAAAGCAGGCCCGTCTGCACCAGCCGTTGTACTTGGTTTGAATGGCGCCCCGCAGGCCGGTGAAAAATTCAAAGTGTACGAAGATGAGGCAGAAGCAAAGGAGATCGCCTACCGCCGTGCACAGATCCTGAGAGAACAGGGCATCCGCACCAAGAAACATATTACCCTCGATGAGATCGGGCGCCGCCTGGCCCTGGGAAGCTTCAAAGAACTGAAAGTGATCATCAAGGGTGATGTGGACGGTTCAGTAGAAGCCCTCAGCGACTCATTGCAGAAACTTTCAACAGATGAGATCCTTGTCAGCGTAATACATAAAGGCGTTGGCCAGATCAATGAAAGTGATATCGTACTGGCAGAAGCATCTGACGCCATCGTGATCGCTTTCAATGTGCGCCCCTCCCTGCAGGCTTCCCGCCTTGCGGAAAATGCAGGCATTGAGATCAAGATGTATTCGATCATCTATAATGCCATCGAAGAAGTGAAAAGCGCCATGGAAGGAATGCTCGAACCCAAAGTGCAGGAGAAGATCGTGGCGAACGTGGAGGTCAGGGAAGTATTTAAATTTGATAAGGCCACCGTGGCAGGATGCTATGTTATGGACGGAAAGATCAGGCGGGATTCAAAGATCCGTCTGATCCGGGATGGTATCGTTATCTACCCGGCTGCCGGAAATGTGGCCGAACTGGGCTCACTGAAGCGTTTCAAAGATGATGTGAAGGAGGTACAAAGCGGAATGGAATGCGGTCTTACCGTTAAGAATTTCAGTGATGTGAAACCGGGCGACGTGGTGGAAGCCTACGAAGAAGAAGAAGTAAAAAGAACACTATAACCCCGGCAGGGGCCGGTATTCCGGCGGCCGTATTACCGGCTTCCGAAATCTTTGTTAAATACCGGCCGTCTTTATACCGGTTTTTTCTTTAGGAAAGTACTTTTGAAGCTATGCTTATTACGAAAAGAATTGCACTTGTCTGCTTTATACTCACACTGTGTAGCGGGGCAGCTTTTGCCCAGCCGCAAAAAGTAGTGGCCGACAAGATCACTGCCATCGTTGGCGACCGGATCATCCTGTATTCGGATATTCAGAATTCCATACTTGATATACAACGGCAGGGAGGACAGATCCCGGAGAATGCTTTCTGTATGCTGACCGAACAGGCCGTGGTTTCCAAGATACTGATGCTCCAGGCCGAAAAAGATTCATTGCCTGTAACCGACGAGGAAGTGGAAGCAGAACTCGATCAGAAGGTTCGCTACTATATCAACCAGGTAGGCAGCCAGGCTGCACTGGAAGAAATGGCAGGTAAGACCATTTACCAGATCAAGGATGATGCAAGACAATCTGTGAAAGAGCAGAAACTGGCTGCTGCCATGCAACGGAAGATCGTTGACAATATCAGGATCACCCCGGCAGAGGTAAAAGCCTTTTTCGATAAAATACCCAGGGACAGCTTGCCCTACTATGAATCGGAACTTGAAATAGGACAGATCATCGTTTACCCCAAAGCCTCCCGGGAAATTGAACAGTATGTACTGGGCGAAATGATTAATTATAAACGGCAGCTGGAAACCAAACAGGCAGATTTCTGCCAGCTGGCCAAAACGGTTTCAGAAGACCCGGGCAGTAAGGACCGCTGCGGGCAGTACCAGGTGAACCGGAATGAGAAAAGCTGGGACCCGGTCTTCCTCTCCACTGCATTCCGCCTGAAAGAAGGCGAGATATCCGCTCCGGTAAAATCAAAATTCGGGTACCATATTATACAAATGGTTCGGCGAAATGGCGACGATGCAGATGTAAGGCATATTCTCCGCATCCCCCCGGTAACAGATGAAGAAATAAAACAAGCGAAGGTAAAACTGGACAGTATCCGGACAAAGGTTCTCGACGGCTCCCTGTCATTCAATGCAGCAGCATCCCGCTACAGCGATGATGAGGCCGCCAAGTTCAACGGGCCCTTTATTACCAACCGGGATGGCTCTGTTTATGTAACCATTGATCAGCTTGACAAGGAAATGGTCGGCATGCTCAGCAAAATGAAAGTGGGCGATATTTCTCAGCCTACTCCTTTTTCAGGAGACCAGGATAAAAAAGGCGTTCGTATCGTTTATCTCAAATCCAGGTCTGAACCGCACCGGATGAATATGCATGATGATTACAGCAAGATCGCCCAATTTGCCCTTGAAGAGAAAAAATCAAAGGCCCTTGATAAGTGGATCAGGGAAAAAGCGCCGACCTATTACGTGATGATCGACCAGACGGCGTCTGAAGAATGCCCGCTCCTGAAGAAATTCTCAGAAGATAAAAAGGGATTCTGATCCCGGCCAAATAAAATCTGTAAAGACCCCTGATGGGGTCTTTTTTATTTGCATTGCAGTTGTTTTCTGTATTTATTACTTTTATACGACCTACTGCAACTACCCACATGTCTTTTACCGGTAACCTTCATCTGCAAACAGGCTATTCCCCGGCTGACCGCAAGCCTGACGAGGAGCATTTGGCCCATGAGAAGATACGCTATCTCTCCATGCTGCTGGAGAATGTATCTGATATTATTATCTCATATGATAAGGAACGCAGGATCGTAAGCTGGAATAAAGCGGCCGGGAATGTATATGGCTTCACCGCCGGCGAAGCGGCAGGGAAGACCTTACAGGAACTGCTGGGAGCAAGATCACAGGGTGTTGCCGATGAATGGATCCTGGAAGAAGTCATGCGGACAGGTGCCTGGACCGGGGAATCTGTTTTCGTGAACCGCTTCGGGAAATCGAAAACCCTGTCGTGTACCATCACCCTGCTGCATACTGCGGACGGGGACCACAGCGGCTTTTTAAGTGTAAGCAGGGATATAACGGATAAAAAAGAAGCAGAAGAGCAACTGAAGAAAAGCGAATTGTTTTTCCGGAACCTGATCGCTGAATCAGCCGACGGGATCGTTATCACCAATGAAAACGGGATCATCAGCTTTGCTGCGCCGTCAGACGTCAACATACTCGGTTACCGTACGGAAGAGTTGACGGGCCGGCATGTTTTTGAATTTGTTCATCCCGCAGAAATGGCAAAGGCGATGGAATCTTTCAGTAACGCCCTGAAGGGTATAAAAAAAGACCCCTATATAAATCTCCGCCTCCGCAAAAGTGACGGTCAATGGCTCTGGTGCAGTGTAAGGGCCCATAATATGTTCGAAAATCCCATAATCGGCAGTATGGTCATTTACTTTCATGACAATACTGTCCCCATGAGAGCCCTCAGCGAATTGCGTAACCAGGCCATTACCCTCAGTAATGTATTTGACCTCATCATCACCTGCGACTTTGATTACCGGGTCCTGAGCTGGAATAAAAGGGCGGAACAGGTAGTGGGCTATAAAGAAGAGGAGGTGCTTGGGAAATTCCTGGGCGATATTACCAGACTCACATATGAAGGATTGTCTTCAGCAAAAGTGGCTGCCATACTCGACGAAAAGGGGTACTGGCAGGGGGAGATATCTTTCCTCAACAGGGAAGGGGTAAGGAAAACAGTGCTGCATACGGCATCCTACCTCCTGAATGAAGCGGGGGAAAGGACGGCCATTATCGGAACCGGTATTGATATCACGGAAAAGAAAATGGCAGAAGAAAAGATGCACCAGAGTGAGGTCTTTTACCGGACCCTTGCTGAAAATTCTTTTGACGGCATCATCCTTACCGATGAAAGCGGCATTTTAAAGAATTGCGGCCCGTCTATAACAAAAATATCGGGGTACCGGCCCGAAGAGCTTACCGGCAGGAACATTTTTGAATTTGTACACCCGGAGGATTCCATGCTGGCGATCCAGTCTTTCTTTACCGAAGTAAACAAGGAATCGGTACTTAATTACCTCATCATCCGTTTGCGGCATGCCACCCGCGGGTGGGTGTGGTGCCTCGTAAGGGCCCATAACCTGCTGGAAGATCCGGTTCTCAGATCCATAGTGATCTATTTTACCGATGACACCAAACGAAAAGAGATCGAGGATAAACTGCGGGAAAGCGAAACCCGTTTCCGGAATATGATCCACAACCTGCGGCTGGGGATCGTATTGCGCAACGAAAAAGGCGAGATGCTTACCTGCAACCAGTCGGCTATCGGAATGCTGGGCTTTTCGGAAGAAAAACTGCTGCATACAGGGGCGATTAACGAACAGTGGGATATCATACATGAAGACGGCAGCTCCTTTACCATTGAAGAATATCCGGTGAATGTGGTGCTGAGATCCGAACAAACGGTAAAAGATGTGGTGATGGGCCTGTTCCGGCCGGCGATGAATGACAGGGTGTGGCTGCTTGTGAATGCAACCCCCGTATTCAATGATGAAGGAAAACTTATCAATGTGATCAGTTCTTATGCAGATATCACTGAGCAACGAAGAATGTCGCAGGCGCTGATACAACAGGAAATACAGAAACAAAAACTGATCACCCAGGCCACAATCGACGGGCAGGAAAGGGAAAGGCTGGAAATAGGCAAGGAACTGCATGATAATATCAACCAGCATCTCACCACCACCCGGCTTTACCTGGAGGTTACAAAGGACAAATGCTCAGGAGAAGTACAGGAACTGGTGAACCTCGCCCATAAAAACCTCTCAGACATCGTCAGCGAGATCAGGAGATTGTCCCAGTCGCTCGTTCCGCCTACCCTTGGCGATATCGGCCTTACAGAGTCGGTGCAGGAACTGTGTGAGTCGCTAAAGAGAGTCCATTCCTTCAGTATGGAGTTTACCCATCATTCCTTTGCAGAAAAATACCTGCCCGATAATATGAAGCTGATGATATTCCGGATCATCCAGGAACAGGTCAGCAATATCATCCGCCATGCAAAAGCCAATAAAGTACGGATCAACCTGGAATCAGATCACCGGATAGTCCGGTTCAGTATTGCTGATGACGGGCAGGGGTTTGACCCTCAACGATATAAGAAAGGGATGGGGTTAAGTAATATTTCCAACCGGGCCAGTCTTTTCGGAGGCAGGATGCAGATCGACTCATCGCCGGGTAAGGGATGCACCATTACCGTAACGATCCCGCTTCATCCTGTTTCGGAACATGAATTAATATAGTAAAAAGGATTTAAGGCCTACCTTTGCGCCTTGCCTTTGTTCACGACAAATGTCCCTATGCTAAAGGCAGCCCAGTAACCATGAGTGATCCGATAAAACATGAATGTGGTCTTGCATTCATTCGGCTGAGAAAACCCTTCTCGTATTACCAGCAACAATACGGCACCGTGTTGTGGGGCCTTAATAAACTGTACCTCCTGATGGAGAAGCAGCACAACCGCGGACAGGATGGCGCCGGGCTGGCAACAGTAAAACTGAATGTGGAGCCGGGTTATCCCTTTATGAACCGGATCCGCAGTAATGCCACACAGGCTATCTCCGATATATTTCAGCGAATTGGCAAAGAGATACAGGAACTTGAACAATACCATACTGATATTAGAAACCACCCCGGCCTGATGAAGGGGCATGTGAATTTTTTAGGCGAACTGATGCTTGGGCACCTTCGCTACGGAACCCAGGGAAAAAACAAACTGGAATATTGCCACCCGTTTATCAACCGGGATATAATACCAGCCCGTAACCTGGCCCTTGCCGGGAACTTCAATATCGTGAACTCGGATGAATTGTTCGCACTTATCGGCAAAGAACCGAATGATACCGTACGGTTCAGCGACCTGGCTGCCATGATCGAACTGATGCACACTTTTCTTTGCAAAGAAGACGAGGCCTCCCCCGGGCATATGGATATAAAAAAGGTATTGAAGAAAACACTGCCTTTGCTCGACGGGGGCTTTCATGTAGGCGGGCTTACCGGCAATGGTATCGGCTTTGTGTTCAGGGATGCACACGGTATCCGGCCTTCCTATTACTACATGAATGAGGAAGTAGTGGTGGCCGCATCCGAAAGGGCAGCCATCCGTACCACTTTCAACGTAGGGGAAGGCGATGTAAAAGAGCTGATGCCGGGGGAAGCACTGATCGTTAACGAAAAAGGCGAAACAGAAATAGCCCAGATACTGGAACCAAAGGAAAGGAAAGCCTGCAGCTTTGAACGGATCTATTTCTCACGGGGAAGTGATGAAAAGATCTACCGGGAACGGATAGCCCTGGGGTACAACCTGAGTGAACAGGTGCTCAATGTGATCAATCATGACCTGAAGAACACGATCTTCTCCTTCATCCCCAATACGGCCGAAACCGCTTTCTATGGTATGCTTAAGGGAATGGAGGATTATCTCAATAAAGTGAAGATCGAAAGGATACTGAGCTGGGGAAAAGATTTCGATGCGGAAAAGCTGAGTGAAATGATACAGCGGAAGATCCGTATTGAAAAAGTGGCGATAAAGGATGTCAAGATGCGGACCTTCATCACCGAGGATGCCAACCGGAACGAAATGGTGCAACACGTATACGATGTTACCTACGGTACCGTAAGGGCCGGCGAAGACACCCTGGTGGTCATTGATGATTCAATTGTAAGAGGCACCACCCTGAAGGAAAGCATCATCCGCATGCTTTCCAGGCTGAAACCCAAACGCATTGTGATCGTTTCCTCATCGCCGCAGATCCGGTACCCGGATTGTTATGGTATCGACATGAGCAAAATGGGCGACTTCATCGCCTTTAATGCCGCAGTGGACCTGATGAAAGACAGGGGAAAGGAAGGCTGCCTGAAGGAACTTCATGAAAAATGTAAAGAACTGCAGCGTAATAACCAGCTGCATACAGAGAATGTGGTGAAGCAGGTGTACAAACAATTTACCACGGAGGAAATATCGGCCAGGATCGCAGAACTGATCACGCCGAAAGGACTTACTGTCCCGGTGGATGTGATCTTCCAGAGTATTGAGGACCTTCATAAGTCCTGTCCCGGCAACCTGGGCGACTGGTACTTTACCGGCAACTATCCCACACCCGGCGGAAACAAAGTGGTGAACAAAGCCTTTATGAATTATATGGAAGGAAAGAATGTAAGGGGATACTAAAACCCGGCCGCAGATCCCGGGTCCGGCCTTTCCGGGAGCCTTCCGTTCCGCTACAGGATTTGTTATGCGATTTTTTCAATAAATAATTTTGCCTTGAAAACACTTCTCTTGGTCCGCCATGCAAAAAGCGACTGGGGCGATCCCGGTCTCAGTGATTTCGAACGTCCTTTGAATGAAAGGGGAAAGAAGGATGCACCCGCCATGGCAAAACGGCTTGCGGAGCGAAAGATCAAAGTGGATGCGATCGTTTCCAGCCCGGCAAAAAGGGCGGCTAAAACGGCGAAAGCCTTTGCAGAGGAACTGGAAGTAAAGAAAAAGGACTTTGAATACAAGGAAGAACTTTACCTCGCAGCGCCGTCTGTGTTCTATGATGTGGTGGAACGACTGGATGATGAATATAAAACAGTGGCGCTCTTCTCACACAATGAAGGCATCACCGATTTTGCCAACCAGCTTACCGACGCCCGGATCGATAATATTCCTACCTGTGGTGTGTTCGCCATAAAAGCAGATTGCGAAAAATGGAGCGACTTCCGGCATTGCAAAAAGGAATTCTGGTTCTTCGATTATCCTAAAGCCGGGCTGACAGCCTGAGAAGGAAGGAATGAATGGTTTCGGCAAGCAGGCTTTCGGCATTGGCCCCCCATGGCTGGTAGCTGAATTTTTTTGCCGCCCCAAGGGCAGCCTGCAAAGAAAATTTCTCCTGCGGTACACAAAGGGCCCGTTCCATTTTCATTAAATACTGTCCCAGGTATTGCTGTTCCGTTTGTCCCGGTGTGGGAATGAAGATGCATTTCTTTCCAAGCGTGGCCGCATCCATCACGGTACTGTACCCGCTGCGGCTGATGACATACCCGGCCTTTTGCATTTCCGTGTTCAATTCAGCTGCCGGTAAATGGTTATGGAACCGGATCATATCCGTAGATGGAATGATACGGCCGGCCCCGGGCAGCCCTCTTACCACAACAGCTGTCCCGTTGTACCGGCTGATATCTTCAATGATCCTGTTCTCCAGCAGGCTCCGCTGCGGCTCCGGCCCGGAAAGAATGATCAGTAAATGATCCTCTATTTCTGCGGTGCCTGTTTTGCTGAACCGGGACAGCCAGCCGGTATATTTTACCGGCACCATTGGTTTGCGGAGCGGATGAGACAATTTGCCGGCCAGCGAACCTGCCCCTTCCTGATCGGGTACCCAGCATTCAGTGAACCGGTTGATGTACCGGTAATTTCTTTGCTGTAATATTTTTTCTGTCCACCTGCCCCAGGGGCTTTTTATGGCAAGCTGATGTGTAATGAAAATACAGGGAATGTCTTTGTGGTAAAGCCCGAAACGGTTATCACTTACCACCGCGTCGATCTTATGTTCTTTCACCGCCTGCTTCAGCCACTGGTGTTCGTACCGGATCGCCCGCTGTATCCGCGGCCCCTGCCGGATCATCTTCCAGGGCAGGCCGCCTCCGGTCCGGCTGTACCGGATATGATAACCCTGTAAAGGAATAAAGAGGATACCGGGAAACTCGGCTGTAAGGAGTTGTAACTGTACATCTTCCCCGGCCACGATCACATCCGCACCCTGGTGGATCAGCTCCCGGATAACGGGTATGCAGCGGGTGGTATGGCCCAGGCCCCAGTCGAGCGGTGCAACTAAAATGCGGGGTTTTCCTGCTTTTTTTTCCGAATTCGGGTGATCCATGATAAGTTTTTGCGCCTTTTTGCCGGCCGGGATACTATTTTGTTTCTAAAATAGTTTTAATTTAGAAACTCTTTTCGAAAAGGATCCAAAGTTCAAATTATGAAAACGATCAGCAAAATAGCCCTCCTGCTTGTATTGACAGCAGCAGTCATGTTTGCTTCCTGCAGCAAAAACTATTATTCCGGTTCTGGCAAGGGAGGAAAAGGCTGCGGCTGCCCGTCTACAAAGGGTGGCGGCGGCTGGTAATGGTGAAACATGATCTATTTTAACCGAGACATACTGCTGCCCGAAAAAGGAGTTGTCACCGAACAAGAGCTCCAATCCCTCCATGCTTTACTGAAAAAGACCGAATCGCCGGAGCAATTCTGTATTGCTCATGAACTGGTTAACCGCAACCGGATCACCTCTGATCCCAAAAAAATACTCCGGGAAGCAAGATTGATCTCTCCCCGCCCCTTCCGGTTCTTCATCAACAAGAACTGATCTCCTGTGCTTCGCTGCAACCGTTTGTCTTTCTGCCCCTGAAGGTGATCTTTTTTCCGGGGTTGTTACGAACTTAGTGAGATAATGTTGCCATATGATCAAAAGAATCGCTACGGTTATTTTGCTGGGTTGTTTTTTGCTTCCTTGCAGGGCCCAGCAGGATTACATGCACGAAACAAAAACGGAAAAAGACAAACGGATGCAATGGTGGAAAGATGCCCGGTTCGGGATGTTTATTCACTGGGGCCTGTATGCGGTACCGGCCGGTGAATGGAAAGGGGCCACCAACCACGCAGAATGGATCAGGACAACGGCACAGATACCGCTGGAGGAGTATAACCACTTTACAGAACAATTCAACCCGGTCAGCTTTAACGCAGAAGCCTGGGTGCAGATGGCAAAGGATGCCGGGATGAAATATATCACTATCACCAGTAAACATCACGATGGTTTCTGCCTCTGGGATTCCAGACAAACCGATTTTGATATCATGAGCACACCCTTCAAACGGGATGTGCTGAAAGAACTGGCAGACGCCTGCCGTAAGATCGGCGGTATCAAACTGTGTTTTTATCACTCCATCATGGACTGGCATCACCCGGACTATAACGAAAGAAGGCCCTGGGAAAAAGACAGGCCGGTTGAAGGGACAGACCGCCAGCGGTACATCAGCTACCTCAAGAACCAGCTCAAAGAACTCGTTACCAACTACGGCGATATCGGGGTGCTTTGGTTTGATGGAGAATGGGAAGGCTTCTGGAAGCATGAGGATGGGGTAGACCTTTATAATTATGTCAGAAGCCTTAAACCGGACATCATCATCAACAACAGGGTAGATAAAGGAAGGGGCGGTATGGCGGGGATGACCACCTCCGACGGATATGCCGGCGACTTTGGCACACCCGAACAGGAGATACCGGAAACAGGACTGCCGGGAGTATACTGGGAAAGCTGTATGACCATGAACAACAACTGGGGGTACAATAAAGCAGATAAGAATTTTAAATCAGTAAAGGACCTGGTGCAGAAACTGGTGGACATTGCTTCAAAAGGCGGCAACTTTCTGTTGAACATCGGGCCAAAGGCAGATGGCACTTTTCCGCAGGAAAGTATTGACCGGTTGAAAGCGATCGGAAACTGGATGAAGGTAAACGGAGAATCCATCTACGGCACATCAGCCAGTCCGTTTGAGCATATTCCCTGGGGAAGGGTAACACAAAAGAAAGCCGGTGATAAAACAAGGCTGTACCTGCATGTATTCGACTGGCCGGCCAATGGCATCCTGCAGCTAAGCGGTCTTGGTAACACACCCTTGCGGATATACAGCCTTTCAAACAATGAAAAACTCGAGTTTACCAGTAATGAAAATACCGTCTCTGTTTCCGTACCGGCCGCAGCGCCGGATTCGCTTTGTACAGTGATCGTTGCCGAAATAAGCGGCAATCCGCTGGTGTATAAATCACCGGTCATCCAGGCTTATTCAGATGAATTTATATCCGATGCGGAAGCAACGATCAGTTTGCCGGATGCGGAAAAAAGGATACAGATCCGTTACACTACCGATGGCAGTGAACCAACGCTTCAGTCAAAATTGTATACAGGAAAAATAGTGATCAGTAAACCGGTATTGCTGAAAGCGAAAAGCTTTTATAATAACAAACCGGTGAGCGGCACCACCGAAAAACAATTTAAAAAGGTGCAGGCATTGCCGGCCTTGTCGGTAATGAACCCTGCCCCGGGATTACAGGCCTTTTACTACAAAGGGGACTGGAACAGTATGCCCGTCTTCCGGGAACTGAAACCGGAACAATCGGATATACAGCCCACCGTTTCCCCGGGAACATTCCATAATAAGGAAAAGTACGGGGTGGTGCTGGAAGGATATATCCGGATGAGTAAAGCAGAGGTGAGCACCTTCTATCTTTCTTCCGACGACGGCAGTATGCTGTATATTGATGGCCAGCTTGTGATAAATAACGACGGCCTGCACGGAATGACCGAAAAGAAAGGCTCCATCGCCCTGGCAGCAGGCTATCATACCATACGGGTGGAATTCTTTGAAAAGACCGGCGGTGATGACCTGCAACTGATGATGGAGACAAAAGGTGAAGGGCGGAAAGCAGTCCCGGCCGGCTTACTGTATCATTGACGAAAAGGTCAGGAAAGCTTTTGCAGGGCCTGGCGGAGTTTACCGATCATCTCATTCACTTCTTCTTTCTTACAGGTGCCCACACTTAAGCGGTACCAGGGAGAACTTCTTTCGGCGCCAAAGGCATAGAAAGGCACTACAGCAAGGCCTGCATGGTTAAGTATGTAAGCCGTCACCTCTGACTGGCTTTCCAGTTTTTTCCCTTCGGCTGTGGTTTTGCCGGCCAGGTCGATCCTGATGGTAAGATAGATGGCCGCTTCGGGAGCAATTGCATCCACGGCAAGGCCTTCGCTTTTTAACTGCATGAAGCCATCGTAGATCAGCCGGAGTCTTTCTTCGATCTCTTTCTTGAAATGGGTCAGGAATTTTTTGATGCCTTCCCGGTTGGCAAGATAATAGGCCACGGCTTTCTGTTCCGCCATCGGCGCCCAGGCGCCTATATGGGTAAGGATGGCTTTCATTTTAGCGATCACATTGGCGGGCCCCATGCTCCAGCCTACCCGCACCCCGGTGGCGGCAAATACTTTACTGATCGCATCGATGTAGATGGTGTAATCCCGCATGCCCGGCCGCAGGGAGACCGGGTCATAATGCTGTATATCGCCGTAGGTAAGGTGCCAGTACATCTGGTCATACATTACATACAGCTTTTTTTCCTTATCACCCCTTCGCTTGTTTTCCTCGATCACCAGGTCGCAAATCGCTTCGAGCTCTTCTTTGCGGAAGGTGGTGCCGGTGGGGTTTTGCGGCGAGCACAGGGCGATCAGGGAAGCTTCCTGCACATACGGCCTGATAGCTGCCGCGGTGGGCATGAAATTGGTCGCTGCCTTTGCTTCAATGACGATATGCTCCCCGCCTACAAAATGGGTGTAGTGATTATTATTCCAGCTGGGAACGGCATAAATGACCTTATCACCTTTATCGCATACGGCCCGGAAGACAGCGTAGATAAGCGGACGGCCGCCGGAAGCGACCAGGATTTCGTTTGTCCCGTAATCAAGCCCTTCAGTATCCTTCATAAAGGAATGCAGCGCTTCCCGGAGATCAAGGTTACCTTCTGCTGCGGGGTAGTTGGTGAAGTGTTTGCGGTAAGCTTCCACGATCGCATCCTCAAGTTCTTTGGGGATCGGGAAGATGGACGGGTCGAAATCGCCAACAGTGAAGTTATAAATGCGTTCACCCTGGCGGATCTTTTCCCTGATCTCACCGCCCAGTTTTACAATTTCAGAACCGATCAGTGTTTCAGATAGATGAGAAAGTTTCATACACCAACCCTTTGCGGCAAACGTACTGAAAATTTCCCAGCCGGGTAATGAGTTGTTCAAATAGAAAATAAGGCCGCTTTTCGGCGACCTGATTTCTTTGAATACCCTTATTCTTTAGTGATGGTGTTTTCTGCCTTTGTTCCAGCCGTTATGACGCCCGTTATCATGCCGTGCTTCATACCTGCCATACATTCTCCGGTCTTGTTCAAAATAACGGTATGCACGGGGCCTGTTCACCACCACCTTATAACCGGTATAAAGATTATAGTTCCTGTACCGGGCCGGCAGTGATGCGGAAAACACCCAGCGGCCGTTCGACAGATAGATGAACTGTCTTTGCGGTACATTGTAATAACATTCGATCTCCGGCAAATAATAATATTCCACATAATCATAGCCGCTCAGGCGCCAGGGTGGTTGCTGCCCGATATTGATATTGATACCTACCCGTACCTGCGCCTGTACCGAAGCGGCAGTCAGCGAAACGGTCATTATGATGGCCAATGCTGCAATTGTCTTTTTCATACGCTTTAAGTTTTAAGTACAGTAAAGGGTTTTCAAAGACGGTGCCAGGGCAAACCGCCAGGGGTTAAAATCAGTTACTGCAACTGACTCTCAGCTGTATGGATAAAAGCGGGAACATGGGTAAATTTTACCCCGCATCAGGAATGATCCACTACAACTTTACTGTTATCGTAGAGATCATACTTAACATATATTACCTGGCCCGGCTGGTATTTCGGCACCGATGCCTCAGCGATTACCCCTTTGGCCTTTCCGCTGAAGGAGGGGGCATTATCCGGCAACACTTCCAGCTCAAGTTCAACATACGGGTTATTGCCATTTACATAGGCCCCCAGCCAGGTGTATTTTTTTATGACAGCCCGGGCCGGCCGGCCGGAGGCTGCAATGGCATTATTATCGGACTGCATTTTTTCCAGTTCAGCCTTCAGGGTGTCTTCATTGCCGGCTGCCGGCTGGTATTGCTTTTGCGCAGCAGCGGATGTGCTGCCCGAAAAATCAAGCACCACATTCTGTTCATTCTTCGGATCGATCTTGACGGGCACTTCCATACCGGGCTGGTACGCCCAGGGATTGATACGGGAAACGAGCACCCGGCACTGAGCGTTATACCGCTGACCGAAATTATTCTTTACCTCGAGAATGAGTTTTACCTGCGGATTATTGTTGATGGTAACACCGGTATCCCTCACTTCCAGTATCCTGGCGGTACCGGGAATGCCTGTCTTTTGTAACCGGCTTGCATTGATCATGGGTTTGAAAAAGAGGCGGTAGAAGAGATAGAACATTCCGCCGAATAAGGCAAGCATTCCGGCACCCATGTAGATCCCCGATGGTCCGCCGGTTGCAATAACCGCCCCTACACCTACAGCAAGCCCGATAATACCGCCGATGATCCCGATCCAGACCCCCGCATTCATTTTCATCATGATAGTTGGTTTAATGTGTTTAATTCAGGTTTGTTCCGGCCGCTGGTACCGGCAGGTTGTGCAGCAGTCACCTGCGGCCCGTTCATTGCCGGCCGGACCAGGCAACAAATGTATCATTTCGCAGAGAGAAAATGAACCGGCTTTGTCCTTTGCCGGGTTATTCCACGAGGTAAACAACCTTGGTCAGCCATTTTGCGGTGTCCTTCTCATTGAACGGTCCGCTGATGTACTGTTCGATAACAGGGAATTTTTGCGTCAGCTTCTTGTCGGCAATATACCGGTCGAGGCTGTTGTGGGCATCGGCTATTTTATCGTAGGCACCGGGGTAATTTACATATACTGCTTTTGAGCTATTAATGTTGCCGATCCGGATAATGTTGTTCTGGATCCTGGTGCCGGCAGGTACCGGCACGGCGGCGGCCATATCCGTTTGCTGGTTCTTTTCATCCCATACATAGTATAAACCGGTTGCGGCCCCGGCGTTTACTTTGTTTTTACCCGCCTCTTCATAAAGTATGCGGATGTGCTGACCGAAAAAAGAAGTGATATCTGTCCACTTCACTTCCTGCCGGATGATGGCAAAGCTGGTGGCAGGAAAGTCCATCATCATTACCTCAAATTGTTTCTGCGGGGCAGTACCAGCTTGTTTTTCTGTTATTTCTTTCAGGGCGAAAAGCCCCTTTTCAAAATCACTGCCCATCTCTTTATCCATGCTATAAAAGAGGTTGAAGATATTCCAGGGCCGCGGGGTGGCCATTTCAAATTTCCAGGCAACAGTGGTCAGCCCGTTCTTTTCTGTAACGGTAAAAACAGACTCACCTTTTCCTTTCCGGGGCTTGCTGAACTGAAGCGTTTGAACAACTTTGTGGCCCGGCTCAAGCGACTTTATCACGATGCGGCCTTCGCCCGACAGGGCCGGATCCCCTTTCCAGGCTGCGGAAGCCCCCACGGTGCCATCGGTGCCGCTGACTGAAAATTGTACTGCCGAATCCTGCCGGCTCCATACCGACCACTGGTTAAAATGCTCCAGCCTGGATAATTGCTCATATACTATTGCAGCCGGGGCATTGATCGTAATGGTTTTCTCCACCTTCTGGCTGGCCGGGGTAACCAGGGAAAGAATGACGGCCGAAATGACGACAAAAATGAGAAAGGTGAAAAAAGGCTTTAAGGCTTTCATCTGCGGCTTCTGTTTAAAAAGGCTTCAGGGGTTTTTCACTGTTCTTGTCCGGCTTCAGTACGGCCCGTATGTAGCTGTTCAGATTGATGTATTTTATGGCCGCCTCCTGTATCATTTTCGAGGTCAGCCCGTCGATCTGTTTTTGTTTGTTCAGGATATCGGCGGGGTTGTTACCATAGTAATACGCATCAAAGAGGTTATTGATCCAGAAAGCGTTTTGCTTGATGTCCACTTCAAGCTTCCGTTTTTGCTGCTCCTTTATCTTTTCCAGGTCTTCGGCGCTTACCCCGTCACGCATGATCTTTTTCAGTTCATCCAGGGCGGCGGCCGTCAGGGAGTCTGCATTCTCCGGGGCGCAGGGAAAAGAAATAGTGAAGTTGGAATAAGCGTAGGGGATCTTTGCCAGGGTACCATATGCACTGATGCCATACACACCGCCTTTCTCTTCCCGGAGCTTCTCCACGAGTTTAATATCCATCACTTCACCCAGGCTGCGAAGGGCATAGTTGTCTTCAGCTTTATAAACAGCCGGTGCCGTGAAGACGATATTCACCATGCTCTTGGGCTCCGAACCTTTTGAAATGACCGTATCGATCATACCGGAGGGTGGCCGGATGCCCAGGTCTTTATAGTTTTCTTTTTTAGGTAAAGAAGGCAGACTGCCGATATATTTCTCCAGCAGTGGTTTGATGGCCTGTTCATTAATGGCCCCGACAAACAGGAATGTAAAATCACCGGCATTGGCAAACCGCTCTTTGTATAACTGTATGCTGCGGTCCAGGTTGATCTTATCAAAATTCTCCGGCTTGGGTATCCCGCCGCCCCGGGGATGGTTCTGCGTCATCAGCTTCTGAAAAGCACTGCTGAAATAGATCTGCGGGTCTGCTTCGAGGTTGCTGTATAATTGTTTCTGTCTTGTTTTGTAGGACTCGAATGCCCCCATGTCTTTGCGGGGCGAGGTGAAATAAAGGTTGATAAGCTGCAACAGGGTCTCTGTCTCTTTTGGAATGGTGCTCCCGTTCATTCCTTCGCTGTAGGTAGCGATGTTCACGCCAAGGTTTGTACTCTTGCCTTTCAGCATGTTGGAAAGATCGGTGGCAGAGAACCCGGCCACACCGCTCTGGTTTACGATCATGGCGGCATTGTTGGCCGAATAATAATCGGCATCCTTCACCAGTGAATGCCCGCCCTTGCTGAAGGACCTGAATATGATCTCATCATTCTTAAAATTCGTGGGCTTCAGTATTACGGTCGCCCCGTTGGAAAGTTTGATCGTGGTGATGCCGAGGTTTTCATCTGTTTTGGTGCTGATGATCTTTCCCGGTTTTAGTTTGGCCGGATCCATCAGGGCAGTGGCAACAGCCTTTTGGATATAGGGTTCAACCTTGGCCGTTTCCACCATACCAATGATACTGTCCACCTCTTCTTTGGAGGGGATCCTGACCCCTTCCTTTTCCGGTGCATTCATGGTCACCACCAGGTTATCCTTCGTGATCCACTGTGCAGCCAGCTTGTTGATGTCTTCCAGTTTTACGGTAGCGAAAAATTGTTTTACGAAATCATATTCCCATTCAATACCGGGTATGGGTTCATTGACCAGGAAATTATTGACGTACTCATCCACATATTTATACGATTCTTCTTTTTCCCGTTCATTAAAGATCCGGTCGTAGAAGGACTGCATCTGTTTTTTCTGCAGCTCAAATTCGGAGGGAGTAAAACCGTATTGCAGCACCCGTTTGTTCTCCTGGAGCAGGGAATAAAGGGAGCGGGCCATACCGCTGTCGCTGGTATTGGCGTAGAGCTGGTACACATCTTTGGTGCGGGCATAGCTGCTGCCGTAAAAGGAACCGGCCGCCACAAAGGGAGGGTTTGATTTTAAGGTCAGTTCACGAAGCCGGCTGTTGAGCATGCCGGTGAACAGCCGGGTATTGATATACCGGCAGTAATCGCCAACGGTAACCTGCGGCATGGTGTTCTTCTTGTACATGATCTCCACCGAGGGGAAGGCCGTTTCCTTATCCTTGGCCACCACGGTCAGGGTCTCATCATGGCTGGGCACTACAAAAACTTCCCGTTGTCTTGGATAGGAAGGGGCCGGTATCCTGCCAAAGGTTTCCTTTATCTTTTGTTCGATCTCGTTCACATCAATGTCGCCCACAATGATCACGGCCTGCAGGTCGGGCCGGTACCAGTCTTTATAAAAGCGCCGGAGGGAAGCCTGGCTGAAGTTTTCCAGCGAGGCCTTGGTGCCGATCGGCAGCCGTTCTGCATATTTCGATCCCCGGTATTGTACCGGTAATGTCTGCTTCATCATCCGCTCATCCGCACCCCGTCCGAGCCGCCATTCCTCTATCACCACCCCTCTTTCTTTTTCTATTTCCAGGGAATCAAGCAGGGCGTTATGCGACCAATCCTCCAGGATCTGTATTCCTTTGTCCACCAGGCCCGGTTTATCGGTAGGTACGGGAAGTATGTACACTGTTTCATCGAAGCTGGTGTATGCATTAAGGTCTGCGCCGAATTCAACACCGATGCTCTGGAGGTAGCTGACCAGTTCATTCTTGGGGAAACGCCTGGTGCCGTTGAAGTTCATGTGCTCCATGAAGTGGGCAAGCCCCAGCTGGTCCTCGTCTTCAAGCACAGAACCGGTATTGACCACCAGCCGCATTTCCGCCCTCTTTTCCGGCAACCCGTTGTGGCGGATGGTAGGTGAGGCCATTGGAGCCGCCCGATCTTTACCTTAGGGTCAACAGGCATCACCTGGTCCATATTGATCTGTGCAAAACCGGCCTGGATAAGCGAGAAGGATCCCGCCAGGGACAAAAGGAATTTCCTGAACATCATCCTGTTTTTAGGGAACGTAAATTTATCGGAATGACGTTGCTTTTGAAAATAAAAAACCCCCTTTTAGCTGAAAGGGGGTTTTGAAGGGGAGAAGCGAAAAAACTATTGCTGAGGCTTTTCATTGTATTTCTTTTCTGCCTCCCTGGCTTTTTCAAAGTCAAGCACCACACCGTTGATACAGTACCGGAGACCGGTGGGGGGAGGTCCGTCATCGAACACATGCCCCAGGTGCGATTTGCACCGGCCGCACTGCACTTCGGTCCTGCTCATACCGTGTGAATTATCAGGAGTGTAAATAATACTGCTTTTGCTAATGGGTTCATAGAAACTGGGCCAGCCGCAACCACTGTCAAATTTGGTATTGCTGCGGAAAAGCGGGTTTCCGCAAACGGCACAGTAATAGGTGCCGATTTCATCAAAGTGCTCGAATTTACTGGTCCAGGGCCGCTCGGTGCCTTTCATCCGGGCGATATAGTAAACGTTTTCCGGGAGTATTTTTTTCCATTGCTCTTCGCTCATTGTTACCTGGCCGGTATCTGTTTTTGAATAAACAGGGACCCCTTCTTTGGTGAGGCCGTAGTTCTTCTTCGTGGTATCCATTTTTATTTGATTTTCTGTTGATGATTTGTTTTGAGAATAGCTGCACTGCTGCATAAAGCCGGCAAGAACGGTCAGCAGGATGAGCCTGGTTGCTGTTTTCATTTTTTTCATTTGACAAATTTACGCTACTGTGTCCGGGGCAGATTGTCGGGACAGTGACACCTGTTTTTCTTTAACATTTCGGGTAAAAAATGGTTGTTCCTGCCCCTGAAGAATAACATAAAAAATATAGCCTTCGTACATTATATTTGTCAACTCACCAAGATCTGAAGTGCTTATGTTTAACCTGATACTTTTTGGCCCTCCCGGAAGCGGAAAAGGAACGCAATCCGAGAAGCTGGTGGAAAAATATGGTGTCGTACATCTTTCAACCGGCAACCTCCTCAGGGCTGAAATAGCCGCCAAAACCCCGCTCGGTATTGAAGCTAAGAGTTTTATTGACAAAGGACAACTGGTTCCCGACGAAGTGGTGATCGGCATGGTGGATTCTTATTTTGATCAGCATAAAATGGCAAAGGGCTTTCTCTTTGACGGGTTTCCCCGTACCGTGGCCCAGGCAAAGGCACTGGATAAACTCCTCGAATTGAAAAAGACCGGTATTGCAGCCGTACTGGCACTGGAGGTGAACGAAGAAGAACTGGTCAAACGGCTGCTCAACCGGGGAAAGACCTCGGGCCGGAGTGATGATACCGACGAAAATGTGATCCGCCAGCGGTTTGCTGTTTACAATAACGAAACCTCACCGGTAGCCGACCATTACCGGAAGGCCAAAAAATTCCAGTCGGTGAAAGGAGAGGGATCTGTAGAGGATATTTTCGGCCGTCTTTGCGAGGCCATTGATGTCAGGATGAAAAAGACACAGGACTGAAGCAGGGTTTACCACTACAACCTACCTGTATGAGCATTGAAAAGGAGAATTTTCTTCGCAGCAGACTGATACCACTTTTACAGAAGCTGGACCCTGCCACACCTCCGGTTTGGGGCAAGATGAACCTGCACCAGATGATCGAGCATTTTACGGATGTAACCACACTGGCAAACGGCACAAAGAAACTCGAAGTGGTGACCCCCGCCGGCCGGCTGCCGGTGCTCAGGGAATTTATGATGAGTGACAAGCCTTTCCGGGAAAACACCAAAAACCCGCTGCTGCCGGAAGATCCTCCGCCCACCCATACCCGTACCCTGCAGGCAGCCATCGGGGAACTGCAACAGGAGCTTATCCGTTTCTTTGAAGTCTTTGAGAAAGACCCGGCGCTGAAAACGGTGCATCCCATCTTCGGCGAACTGGATTTCAATGAGAATATACAACTGCTGCATAAGCATGCCCTGCACCACCTGAAACAGTTTGGTGCAGAGCCGCTTCAGTCTTAAAGTTTTGCCCTGAGCAGGGAATCTGCTGTTGCCAGGCTGTTCAGGATAGCCTCCTTCACTTTACCAACCTTCATCTTCTCATCGGTCAGGTATTTGATACGGGCTTCGATATTGTCTTTCGCAGAATCCATGTTGAACTCTTCCATCCATTTGTCCATTGCATAAACCGCATAGCTCAGCCCGGATGCAGCACTATCCAGCTGTATTTTATAGGGCGCCAGCTGTTGCTGTGCCTTTGCAGGCAGTTTGGAAATGGAATCAAGGGCAGCCTTTACTTTCGCCTGCATGTCCTCCAGCTTTTTTGATTTTGACATGCCCACTTCATGCCCGTCCATCACTTCTGCCATCAGGCTGTCCTCCTGTGTTTTGGGTTCATTGGAGGGGTGGCCGGTATGGTCTTCTTTTCCGCTGTTATGGCAGGCCACGAAAACGAATGCTGCCGCAATTGAAAGGATCATCTTTTTCATTCCGTATAAATTTTGACGAAGATACAATTGTTGGCTGTTGCGAACAGATCCTGTGCAGGACCGGTCAGGGTCCGTTTTTTCAAACCTGCTCACCGGTTTCCTGCAAAGGATATAAACCCGCACCCCGCCATGTTTTAAATAGCAAAGGTGATATGCACCATGCCCTTCACTTTTGATTTGGTCTGGCCTTCGGCAAAATGCTGCGAAACGGGCAACTGGGTATTAAAGCCCACCGCCACTTTCTTAAAGCCAAACTCCACCCCGGCCGCTGCCTGGAATAATGAGCCCCCGGTAAGATCCACCTTCGCATTGCTAAGGCGGCTGGCCTGTGTGTTCTCATACAGCAGCCCGATATTCGGACTGATGAAATTACTGCCGGTCTTGAATGAGCGGTACACAAAGGAATTGGCAGAGAATTTATTCCCGAACCTGAACTCATCCTTATTGCTGCTGTTTAATTTGTAACTGGCATTGCTGGTCACGCCCCAGTTTCCGGAACGGAAATTATACATGGCATTCAGCAATACATCACTGCTGCCGGAGCCCCGCTGCATATTGGCCATCGAAGCCATATCGGGATCACCCGGTTCTATTTCAAAGCGGCCGGTCGGAAGTTTGAGACCACCGCCCAGCCAGAGCTCATGCGATACATTTCCGTTCGCCGATTTGGAGGTTTTGTCCCAGACCTTGTAATTAAGCAGCAGCGCCATATCGCCAAAGCCGCTCAGGTTACTGGTGCCTTCGTCAGAAACCTGGTGGTTGATATTATACGGAACAAATGCCAGCACCTGCAGCCGGTGGCTGATGCTGAAGCCGCCCCATATCTCCATGGTTTGGTAAAAATCACGGCTGAACTGCGTGGGGTCATCCGTTAACCGGGTACGGAAACTGTGGAACTGGTAGCGCAGACCGATGAACTTGCTCCTGAAATGCGGCATAATGCCGATATAATAATTGCCCATGCCGCAACCGCAAATTTCGCAGGCCCCGGCACTGAGATAAGAAAGGAATATGAATGAGAAAAGAATAAACTTTTTCATGATAGCATTAGTTTGTTGAGTTGAAATGACAGAACAGTCTCCTGCAGCCAGGGCAGGATGACAATTGAGGGGAAAAAGAAAAAGCAACTCAACGGCCGGGCGGGTGGAAAAAGCTGGCCGGCTGGTCGACAACAGTATTGTCCGATAGGGAAGAGTAAACACTTGCTGCTGCGGAAAGTGACGGGACCGATACAGTGATAAAATCATCACAGGAACTGATCTCTTCCCGGCCCTGCATTTTTCTTTCCGGAGCCTGTTCGTCCTTTTTTTGTTCCTGCTTCCATTTTTTTGCAAGCACACATTTCCCGTTGCAATGAAGCATCGGGCGGTAGCGGTTTTCGCAAAGGTTCCTGGCGATATACCGCCGGTTAAGGTAGAAATCTACCCGGATGAGCACCTGGCTGAAGGTCTGGGCCGTGATGCAGAGGAGCAATATGAACGCAAATGCTTTTTTCACTGTAGCAGGCGCAAAAATAACAAAAACCGGTTAAGACCGGCTGCCGGCAAAGGAAAGAAACGGGTAATGCCAATTAAATTAATTTCGCTGCATTAAATGCAGGCCGTATGATGACACTTGAAAATTATGTTGCCGGTAACTGGGTAAAAGGCGACGGGGACGGGCAACTGCTGGTGAATGCCGTAACCGGCGAACCGGTAGCAAGGGCTTCCACAAAAGGACTTGATTTTAAACGGATGACCGAGTATGCCCGTAAAACCGGCAACCCGGCATTACGTAAAATGACCTTTCACCAGCGGGGAAACATGCTGAAGGCACTGGCCCTGCATTTACGGAAACACCTGCCGGAGTTTTATGCGCTCAGTTATAAAACAGGGGCCACCCGGGCCGACAGCTGGGTGGATATAGAAGGCGGTATCGGCAACCTTTTTGCCAACGCCTCGCTTCGAAGGAAATTTCCGGATGATGTTATTTGTATTGACGGGGAAAGCCATAACCTTAGTAAGAACAGTACGTTCATGGGCACCCATATCCTGGTTCCCAAGGAAGGAGTGGCGATCCATATCAACGCCTTTAACTTTCCCGTATGGGGAATGCTGGAAAAAATAGCAGTGAACTTACTGGCAGGCGTTCCGGCGATCGTAAAACCGGCCACCGTGACGAGTTACCTGACCGAAGCCGTGGTAAAAAAGATCATCGCTTCCGGAATACTGCCCGAAGGATCGCTGCAACTGATCTGCGGCAGTGCCGGCGACCTGCTGGATCATGTTACGTCGCAGGATGTGGTCACTTTTACGGGCAGTGCCTCCACCGGGCTGATGCTGAAGAAAACACCGGCCATCCTGGAGAATAATGTGCCGTTCAATATGGAAGCAGACAGCCTGAACTGTATTGTCCTCGGGGCAGCTGTCACACCGGATAAACCGGAGTGGGATATTTTCATAAAAGAGATCAGGAAGGAAATGACACTGAAAGCCGGGCAGCGGTGCACCGGCATCCGCCGCATTTTTGTACCGGAAAATAAAATGGAAGAGGTGTGGAGGGCCATCGGGGTATCGTTATCACAAACCGTGATCGGTAACCCGCTGAATGAAAAAGTGAGAATGGGGTCACTGGCAGGAGAGAGTCAGCGGTCAGAAGTGAGAGGCCAGGTGCAAAAACTTTTAGCGAGTTCTCAAATTGTTTATGGTTCGTTAGACAGTGTGGAAGTAGTGGATGCAGATGCAGTAAAAGGCGCTTTCATGTCGCCGCTGTTGTTAATGAACACAAAACCATTTGAAGCAAAAGAGGCGCATGAAGTGGAAGCATTCGGGCCGGTAAGTACGATCATGCCGTATAAAAATATGGATGATGCCATCGCCCTGAGTAAGCTGGGAAAGGGCAGCCTCGTGACCACCATCGTTACCGATGATTACAAGGAAGCAAGGCAATATGTGATCGGCGCCGCCACCCACCACGGAAGGATACTGGTGCTGAATAACGAATGTGCAAAGGAAAATACAGGTCATGGATCACCCCTGCCCATGCTGGTGCATGGCGGACCGGGGCGTGCCGGCGGCGGCGAGGAAATGGGGGGGATACGGGGTGTAAAACATTATTTACAACGTACAGCATTGCAGGGTTCTCCCACCACCCTTACAGAAGTCACCGGGGTGTACCAGCCAAACGGGAAAGGAAAAGACGGCGGTAAACATCCATTCAAAAAGTATTTTGAAGAACTGCAAATAGGCGAACAGATCATTACAGGTAAACGGGTGATCACTTCAGAGGATATTGACCGCTTTGCTGATTTAAGCGGCGATCATTTCTATGCACATATTAAAACGACTGACTTTTCCGGAACCATGTTTGAACAGCAGGTGGCGCATGGATATTTTATTATGAGCATTGCTGCCGGTTTGTTTGTAGACAGTTATGAAAAGAACCCGGTGCTATTGAATTATGGCATTGATGAGTTGCGCTTTACCAAACCGGTTTATCCCGGTGCTGAAATTCATATCAGGTTTACCTGCAAGGAAAAGCTGCCGAACGACAAGCGGGTCATTGAAAAACCGGAAGACTTTAAACGGGGCGATGATATTGACAAGGGCATTGTGAAGTGGCTGGTGGAAATGATTGACGAGACCGGTGAAGTGACTGGTGTAGCAACAATACTCACTATGGTTGCAAAAAAAACAGACCTGTAAAATTGTACAGGTCTGTCCTCGGTATAGTATATTCGACTTACTCTTTAATCAATTTCTGTTGTTGTATCTGAGAGTCTTTACAGTATTGAATAATATACAAGCCGGAGGCAAGCGAGCTGATATCTGCAAGCATACTGTTACCTGTTACGGATAATTGTTTAGCCACCCGGCCATCGGCAGAGAAAATTCTTATCATGCTTCCGGCTGTAAGATTGCTTAACGAGATACTGTTTTTAGCAGGGTTGGGAAACACCAGCATATCTGTACTTCGGGAACTAAAATCAATCCTGATAACCTGGCTGTATGTCTTTTTGCCGTCCCTGTCCATCATAAGCAGCCGGTAATAATTAATATTACTTAGAGGATGATTGTCGATGTAATCATAGCTGTTATTGCCATTGGTGTTTCTTGCGATTGTGCTCCCTAAATCCATGAACAATCTTCCATCGCTGCTGCGTTGTATAATAAAATGACTGGTATTAGCTTCATCAGATGTTTGCCAGGTAAGATGCACAAGATTTACTTGTTCTTTTCCTGAGAAGGAAAGTAACTTCAGTGGCAGAGCATTGCCTATGGTTTTTGCAAAAAAGCCACTAAAGCCCGCCACATCGATACGAACTTCCCAGGCATTTAATTGAAAATTGAAAACAATATCATTGTCGTCGGGATTAATCGTAGTAACAGTGCCCGTATAGGAAGAGGGCAGCCCGGTTCCATCTGAAGATATACCATCCCTTTTTTCTATACGCAAATTAGCTTTACCTGAAGCATCAGCTGCTGATACAGGAAGTTTTACGCTGTTTATAGTATTGAACTCGTTGAATTCCTGTTGGGTAAAAAATAATGTCACCTTACCGGATACAGTACCGGGGTTTGTGCCCGGAGTAATTTCGTAATGCCTTTTTACAAAACTTGCCGGTTGAATTGTTTCCACCCAAACCCTGGTGGTTGTAGTACCGTTTACAGGATTGGGCGCTGTTCCCTGTTTATTTATCCTCGTCATCAACCGGCAGTCGGGAGATGTGTAGTAATTTATATCTGCCTGTACTTGTAAAACGCTGGTTCCATTTGTTGCTAAACCCGGGTTGAAAGGAGTGCCATTGGCTATATTAGGCATATAGAAGGGGCCGCCAGAAATACCGCACTGCCCGGCACCATTATCACCCCAGGCCCTGAATGCTCCGTCAAATCCGATATAAAAAGAAGTATAATAACCCGAAGCACTAACGGCGACATCATCTAAGTATGATAAGATTTGTACAGGACTGTTTTTACTTACTGTTGTACCATCACCCAGCTGACCGTAAACATTATTTCCCCAACTCCAGAGAGAACCATTTTTTTTCACTGCAAGATTGGATACTCCACCCGAGCTTACCCAGCTCCAATCGGTTTCAGTCCCAACCTGTACAGGGGTTGTTTGAACCCCGCCAAATGTGCCATTACCTAACTGACCATCCTGGTTGTTTCCCCAGCTCCATAGTGTACCGTCTGTTTTTAATCCAATAACATGTCCGCCGCCGGATGCTATCATTGCCCAATTATTACCTGTACCAACCTGTAAAGGATAGTTTCTGTCGGTACCGGTTCCATCACCCAGCATTCCTCCGTTATTATAACCCCAGCTCCAGAGTGTGCCATCTGTTTTAATAGCCAGGCTGAAAAAAGAAGAAGCAATAACCTTTTTCCAGTTTATATCTGTTCCAACCTGTACAGGCGTATTGAAACTGGTATTCGTGCCGTTTCCCAGTTCGCCAAAACTGTTATCACCCCAGGCCCACAAAGTGCCGTCAGTTCTAATGGCCAGGCTGTGGGTATTGCCCGCTGAAATGTCTTTCCATGAAGAAGTGCCTACCTGTACAGGTGCATTGTTTCCGGTATAGGAGCCAATACCCAGCTGGCCATTAGCATTATATCCCCATGCCCAAAGTGAACCATCAGATTTGAGGCCAAGACTATGAACCGCTCCTGCTGAAAGGTCGGCCCAGTCTGCCGTTGTTCCTATCTGTATTTGCTGGTAACTGGTATTATAAGTACCATTACCGCATTGGCCCTGTCCGTTTGCACCCCAGCTCCATGCCGTTCCATCCGTTTTAAGTCCGAGTGTATGAGAGGATAATCCCTTGCCTCCGGAAATTCTGGAATAATAAGTACACTGGCTCTTTACAATATTTGTGATACATAGCCCGAACAACAGGAAAATAATATTTTGCCTCATAGATTTTTCAATTTTATTCTGATGAGCTGTTAAGGAAAATTATTTTTTTGCTCTCACTCTTTTCTCCACAAACATTCCATTTGCATTCACTTCCTTTGTTATGTCTTTTCCATCACCCATCAGAGCTTTTTCAAAACCATACATTACCAGTGTATCGCCTTTTATCTCCCATTTTTGCCAGTCAGTAAAACCTATATCAGCTGTTGCAGAATGATAAGTGCAGGTTTCTTTATACATATTCCCGGTTACTTCATAAGTGCCTGCTCCGGCAAAAGCAAATTCGCCTTCATCGTTATATGCCAGCAGGGAGAAGAAGCCGTCATGAAACATTTTAAACTGTTGCGGAACCCTTTTCGGGTGAGTTGGTTTACCATTTACTTCAAATGAAACTGTTTCCCAATTTCCCTCTATGGGAGATGGTATATTTTTCGCCGGTGCATCTGGTTGTGTACTATTTTGTTTTGACGTACAACTGAATAAAATTGCGGTTATTATTACAGTAAGGGCAATAAGGAGCTGTTTCATAAAATTTTACTTTTCATGATTAGGTTAATTTGTATGTGGTGAGGTTAGTGTGCCGGTTCAGCTGAAGGCACTACGCCAAGCTGCTGCATTAAAGCCATTTGATCTGCAATCATCCAGTGATTTACGATCATGTTGTTTTCAATTACATAGCAAACCACAAACGTAAAGTCAACCTCTTTACCGGTAGGCGGTATTTCACCTAAATAACCGAGGTGGGTGGCCACGGATCTTGCCCTTACAATTACCCGGTTTCCGTCAGCTGTTATTTCTTCAACCAGGAGACTATAGCAGGGAAATGCTTTTTCAAAAAACTCAACATGAGCAATCAGGGTTTCATCGGTGGTGAATTTTTCCATTAATGCCCTTGTTTTTGGAACACCGCCGGCAACTTCATTAAAGTAGTTAATGATGAATTCTTTGTTTTTTTGCGCCTGATCCATACAGATTAGTTTAATGGTGTGTTTAAAAATTAATGCGCCGCTTCGTTTGCAGGTACCACACCTATTTGCTCCATCAAAGCCAATTGGTCAGCAATCATCCAGTGGCTGACGATTTTATTGTTTTCTATTTCGTAACAAATCACAAACGGGAAGTCAACTTTTTTCCCTGAAGGAGGAATGTCGCCCAACGCTCCCAGGTGTGTACCCGTAATCCGTGCCCTGACTATTACACGGCTTCCTTCAGCTGTCATTTCATCAACATGTACCTGGTATCCTGGGAAGGCGGCATCAAAAAACTCTATATGGCTGATCAGGGCTTCATCCGTCATATACTTTTCAAGAAACTGCCTCGTTTTAGCAACATCAGAAGCAAAATCAGTAAAATAGTTAATGAGAAATTCCTTGTTTTTTTGTTGCTGTTCCATGCTGATTTATTTACTGTAAAAATAGGATAGCAACCAGGGAAGAGAATATTTCATTTGTTGCTATTTTTTATTCATTTGTTGCACCGGCCTTGTTTGCCGCCACTGTGAAGGTGTGATACCATATTTTTCCCGGAACACTTTTGTGAAATTGCTTAATGTGCCAAATCCATTTTCAAATGCCTCTTCACTAACAGTAGCATCTGCCTCCAGCATTTCTTTTGCTTTTTGCAACCGGATGGATTTAATATATTGGCCGGGTGAGAGGCCGGTTAATTTTTTAAGCCTCCTTAATAATTGTGCACGGCTCATACAAAGGGTATCACTAAGCGCATTCGCATCAAATTGTTCGTCACTTATTTTGGTAAGTATTACTGTATTTACACTTTGTAAAAACTTTCCTTCTTTTGGATTTGATTCTGCAAGCAGCTCGGCAGAAGATTTGATCTTTGAAAAATAAGTGCGGATTCCTTTTAATACGGATAAATAGTTGAATGGAGAGTCATCTACTGGGCGGGTTCCGTTAGGGGTGGCGTCAGTACCATTACTTGCCAAAGGCAGATGGACTTCGAATAAAGTTTCTTTTTCTCCAGCCGAATATATAGCAGCCGGGAAAAGGCTCTTCTTGAAAACACCTGCAACAATTTTCAGGTTGATGCCTGTATTGCGAAGTTTTACGGAACAGTACTTCCCTGTTTCATTACTGGCGACTTCTGCGTTTACAAAAAGGGAGTTACCTGCCGGGACAAGATCAAGTATAAGTCGCATGAGACCGGTTATCCCCTCCTTTAGCTTTTTCTCAGATAAAGGAATGATGATTTTGCCGTCAGTGTGGTGAAAGGAAACCGTAATAGACTTACCTCTGAAGCTTTGTTGTACCTCAGGACAAAGATTGTTTAGTAAAGAAATGATATCTGTAAGCTCCCCTTTTTCCATTAAAAAGTTGAACTAATATACAAAACGATCCGAAGGCTGCCGGGTATTACTGGAAAATATATTTCGCAAAAGCAAAGACTGTCAGTCTTCCAAAACTATCTCAACCGGAATGATTCTGCTCCATTTGCCCGCACTTGAACAGAGATTGTAAATACTCTCTTTTTCAACCGGTATGGTTTTTATTTTCTGCCCCGCTTTCATTACCTGTATCTCGTAGGTGCGGAAGTGAAAATCAAAATCATTCCCCCTTTTCAGCATACAATAGGTTTCCGCCTGGTTCAGTACGATTACCCGGTATCCTTTTTGATTAAAGGTGGTTTCTTTAACATAGGTTGCTGCCCTGGTTTCCCATCCGCCATTATATTTTTTAATCAGTTCCTCCCCGATATCCCGAAATGGTAAATGAATGGGGCCTTCAGCATAAGTGCAGGAGTCGGATATTGCTGTATCTGTTTCTGCCAGGAAACAGGCATAGAGGGTATCCGTTACAGGCAAACCCTTTGTATCCAGCAGCCGGATCAGCACTGCAGAGGATCCATCAAAAGGGCAATGCTGGGCATTGGCTGTCGCCAGGATCAGCAGGAGACAAAACAGAGGGATCGTCTTTTTCATTCGAGCCTGGATAAGATGATGTATAAATGTACACGTAACCGGGCGCCGTCCAATACCCGGAAAATGGTATTCCCGAAAGCTCACAAGCCGGAAAAACCACCGGTTTGTGGTATTGCCCGGTTTACAAGGGACTTCTATTTTCGGAAAAATTAATTTTATGTCCACCGAAACCAAAAAGCAATTCCTGCAAAACCGATTAAAGGATACCGTCCTGCTTGCCACGGAAAAGGCAGCTGCACATATACTGAATCCTTCTGCCTATCCATTGCCGCCATCCGGTACAAAAAGCCTGGAACGGGCTTTTTATGATGTGGCGATGGCGCTGCCGAAACGGAAGAGAGATGACTTTGCGGAAAAACTGAAAGCGGCTGTTAATACTTCAGATGCCGGCAGGCGCCAGAAATATGGTGACCTCCATGCCGTAAACCTGAAAAGCAATATACCGGTACACGAGCAGGTCAAAAACATAGCGGTTCCGGAGAAGATGAAGTTTACAAAGGAAGACCTGGAAAAACATGATTTCGGGAAACAGGCCGGTAAAGCGGTTCTCTCAAAACACCCGGCCGCACCCCGCCAGGCTGCCCTGGCCAGCAAAGTGGATTTTATCGTAGACAGCCTGACCTGTAATAAAACAAATGACCTGCGTAAGGATGAAATAAACATTGCTGCCTTTGCCAGCGATAACCAGGGAAACAGTTTTAATAAAGCGCCCTTCCTGGTGGGGGAATTCAAAAAGGGGGACACCCTTCCGCTGAATGCGGCCGGCAACCTGTTCAGCTTCCCCGTCGATGGGGGCTCAACAGGAGAATTCCCCATTGTGTTATCAGCAGGGATCTTTATCGTGGAGGCAGATATCATACATAATACTGATCTGGGAGAAAAACTTGCGGCCGCCTTTTCGGTTGCGCAAGTCTTATTGCTGACGACAGCGATGGGACTTATGTTTGTTCCCGGCATAAGCTTCCCGCTCGTTTTTGCCCTTTTAGTGGCGTCCGCAGCCTGCGGCCTGCTGGGCCATTATGTTTTTCCGAGCCTGACCGATGATATCGGGGCAGCGGTTACCGATACACTGAGCTTTGAGGCACAACCCGGCATTGGCGAAACGGTTTCCAAGAACCTGCCGCTGGAAATCGATATCTCCTTTTTCGGGATTAAGAAGGGCGACTATTCTGCCGCCATCCGCTGGGTTACTTCCTGAAAACTGATCCCGGACAGGTAATGGTATTGTAAAGCCCCGTAGTTTTGGGCAACATATACTGTTATGGAAGGCTATGTAAAAACGGAACTCCACCAGGGAGTAAAGACGATCGAATTCTTTCATCCGCAAAGCAATTCCCTGCCGGGGAAACTGCTGCAGGAACTTGCTTCAGCGATCACCCATGCAGGCACTGATCCGCACACACTGGTCATCATTCTCCGGTCGGCCGGCGAGAAGGCATTTTGTGCCGGGGCTTCTTTTGATGAACTGACCGCTATAAAAAATGAGAAGGAAGGATTACAGTTCTTCAGCGGCTTTGCACAGGTGATCAATGCCATGCGCAGCTGTCCGAAATTCATCATCGGAAGGATACAGGGGAAATGCGTCGGCGGCGGGGTCGGTCTGGCCGCATCGGTTGATTATGCTGTTGCCACAGAAAGTGCTGAAGTGAAACTGAGTGAACTGGCCGTCGGTATCGGACCGTTTGTGGTAGGTCCGGCTGTGGAAAGAAAGATCGGCACGGCTGCTTTCAGCACCCTCGCCATTGATGCCTTTGGGTGGCGCAATGCGGAATGGGCCCGGCGCAAAGGCCTGTTTTCGGAGGTACATGAAGGGATCGATGGAATGGATGAAGCCATCCGCCGGCTGACCCATCATCTGGCCCAGTCTTCCCCGGAAGCCATGAAAGAGATGAAAAAGATTTTCTGGGCCGGTACCGACCATTGGGACCAGTTGCTTACTGACAGGGCCGGGATAAGCGGACGGCTTGTACTGAGCGATTTTACCCGGAATGCCATTGCAAAATTCAAGGCCCGGTAACGCCGGTCAGTCTCCCATTTGTATCGACGCTTCTACGCTGGCAATTTTTTTATTGACCAGGTTAAAGGTGATCTGCTTATCCCATGCAGAATCGCTGATAGTAATGTAATAGTTTGTTTTGCTAAGTCCCCAGGTGGAATCATTGATCATAACACTTTCCGGCCCCATGCTGATGGGGTTATCTTCATAGGCTGCGAGCACGGCATTTCTGTCGTCTCCCACGCCCAGTCCGCCGGCCGTTTTACAAAGCGGGCTTTTGGTGCTGATGCCGGTCAGCTCCATTTCAGTAGTGGGTGTTTCGGAATACTGCCGCTGAAAATACAAGGAAACCTCCAGGTCCCTGTATTTCGCAGTAGCGGTATCCGCCCAGGTATCACCGGTGTCTTTGGCATGCCACATTGTAAGCGACTGCCTGAGTAGTTTCTCGATCTCTGTGCGGGTCATGCCGATCTTTATCTCACCGATGCCATTCTTGGAAAGAAGGTATTCGGGTGGGACCGGTTTGATATCTTTTTTACCGGAAGGATCTTTTTTGTCTTTACAGGCCATAAAAAGGATCACGGCTGAAAGAAACAGGATAGTTGTTCTCATGCTGATATGATTGGTTTTGATGAATGATTCCTGAAGGGACAGGGAGAAGAAGGCCGGCTCACTCCGCATCGTCGTGGAAGCTGCTTACCTCAAAAGCATAGACCCTGTTGTTTCTGAGATAGCAAACGATCTGCGGGCCTTCCCGGTTCTGCCTGATCTTTATCGTGTACAAAGTTTTGCTGTATGTTGTGTCCGTTTCGCTATCATAGCCCGGCTCCATGATGAGCAGGTTACCGGGATAGGCGTCAATGACCTGCTGTTTGCCGGAACCGATTCCGATCCCCTCGGCTGTTTTGCATTGCGGATGCCCGGATTTTATTTCTGTTACCCGCATGTAGAAGCTGTCCGGTGCCGCTGCGAAAGCGTAGGTGCGTTCAAACCGCAGCCGCAGCTCGGCATCTTTGTACCTGATAACGGCCGAATCCGTCCAGGAGCCGCTGACTGTATCGGTGGGGTTGGTAAGCGGAATTTTTTGCTGCAGAATTTTTTCCAGCTCGGCTTGAGACATTTCCGTTTTTACCGGGCCGATGCCCTCCATGCTTACCGGATAATCTGTATTTTCATTTTTTGCAGCTGCTTTATGGTCCTGTTTACTGCCGCAGGCAGCAAGGAAAAGCAGCCATGGGAAAATAATTCTTCTCATAGAAAAGGTTTTGGCGGTATACCGAAAGTTAAACAATTATCCTGATGTCATCCCGAAAGCTTGTTTTTGATTCGGCCAATTTTTACGGGTTTTGTGATCAGCTGGCCCGGAAGGATAAAGACCTGGCCGGTATCATTCGTACGTATGGTTACCCGCCTATGTGGGTGCGGCCGAATAATTTCCAGACGATGATCCTCTTTATCCTGGAACAACAGGTATCGCTGGCATCGGCCTATGCGGCTTTCAGGAAACTGAGGGAAAAGACCGGGTATGTTACCCCGGCCCGCATCCTCCGGCTTACTGATGAAGAACTGAGGGCCTGTTATTTCAGCCGGCAAAAGATCGTGTATGCAAGGGAGCTGGCCCGGGCGGTACAGAACAGAAAGATCAGCCTGAAGAAAATGGACGCCCTGCAGGATGAGGCGGTGCGGGAAAAACTTATCCGGATCAAGGGTATCGGGCACTGGACAGTGGATGTATACCTGATGCATGCACTGCAGCGCACCGACCTGTTCCCGCTGGGAGATATCGCATTAGTGAACAGCCTGAAAGAAGTGAAGAAGCTGCCCAAAGATGTAACCCGGGAAAAAATGCTGAAGATCGCCGAACCCTGGCGACCCTACCGAACGATTGCGAGCATGATTTTGTGGCATAGCTATATTAAGAAACGAAATATTAAGCTGGAAGGCTGAACGAGGAGCGGCAGAGAAAAGGGATTACTCAAAGTGTCTCTTTTTCTTTTTTACCCCCCTGCTTAAATATTCAAGCCACCGCACACACTCAATGTCTGCCCGGTGATGTAGGAGGAAAGATCCGAGGCCAGAAAGAGGGCGGCATTTGCTATATCTTCTGCTGAAGCGAATTTGCCGAGCGGGATCCCTGCTTTGTATTTATCGGCTGCCTCCCCTTCTTTTAAATAACTGGTCATGTCTGTTTCCACAAAACCAGGGGCAATGGCATTACAACGAATGTTGCGGCTGCCCAGCTCTTTGGCCACCGATTTGGTAAAACCAATAATGCCGGCTTTGCTGGCGGCATAACTCGCCTGCCCGGCATTCCCGATCTCGCCGATGATGGAGCTCATGTTGATGATGGAACCGCTTTTTGCTTTCATCATCGGCCGGATCACCTGTTTGGTCATATAGAATACACTGTTCAGGTTTACCTGTATCACTTCATTCCATTGTTCAGGGGTCATGCGGAGCAGGAGGTTGTCTTTGGAGATACCGGCATTGTTCACGCATATATCCACAGTACCGAATTCTTTCAGCACATCATTCACGAAGGCTTCGCACCGGGCAAAATCACCGGCGTTGCTTTGCCAGGCTTTTGCTTTCGCCCCCATCCCCTGCAGCTTCGATTCCAGGGCCGCTGCTTTTTCTTTGCTGTTGTCGCTTACATAGGTGAAAGCTACACTGGCGCCCTGTTCAGCAAATTTTACAGCAATACCTTCCCCGATACCACGGGCAGCGCCGGTAACGATAGCCACTTTTCCTTCGAGTAATTTCATGTATGATAGTTTGTATTGGCAAAAGAAAGAAAATAATGGCAAATGCCATAATTACAAAAGGGAACCGGGAAACCGTTGTCTTTATTCTTTCCGGAGGCAATAAATCACGCCGTTCTTATCGTCACTGATGAAAAAGGAGTGATCATCCCATTGGATCACATCACAGGGCCTTCCGTAGCGTTTGTCTTCTGTTTTTCCCTGTAAGAAACCGGTAACGATCTCCCGGTAGGTTCCGTTGCCCAGCATCTGTACCACGGCATTGCCTCTTTGCCGCCAGACGCTGGTACTGCCGTGCAGGGCTGTAATGAAGGAGTGGTTCAGCAGGCTGTCTGCAAAGCCGGATACATAGGTAAACCCAAGCGGTGCGGAGTGCGCCTTAATACCCCATTTGCCGGGGGGTGGCCGCTTTACCCAGGCCGGTTTCACGGAATCTTTGAACGCAGGGTCAGTGATAATTTGTTTTTTATACTGGAAATAATAGGGCCATCCGAAAAAAGCACCCTCTGTAATCTTCATCAGCTGTTCTTCCGGTTTATCGGGGCCGCGGTTGTCACGGCCCATATTGGTCGCCCACAGTTCGTCACCCACCCATTCCAGGCCAACCGCATTGCGCAGGCCCCGGGCATAATAGCGCAGATTCTTTCCATCGGGATCCATTTCCACGATAGTGGCCCTTATCTCTTCCTTTTCAATACAGGCATCGCAACTGCTGCCTACGCTTACATAAAGTTTATTGTTATGAAAGGCCAGGCTGCGGGTAAGGTGCCAGCCGCCGTATTTGTAACTGAGCCCGTAATCCGGAAAGGATGCGATCACGGTGGCAGGCGGGGAAGGCTGGTTGTCGCCGTTCGTGTAGGGGAAGTAACTGAGTTTGCCGGTTTCAGCGATATAAATATACTGGTTGTTTCCGGCCCGGTAAAAGGCCACCTGGTTGGGATTATGCAGGTTGTCGAGATACGTGGTAATCTTTTCAAATCTCCGCAAACTGTCATTCCAGTTTTCAAGGATAAGTATCCTGCCTTTTTTGTTGTCCGACCGGTCATACATATCAGTAACAAACAACCTGCCGTCCGGGCTTTTGCAAAAAAAGCGGGGACGGTTCAGTCCTTCGGCTGCCACGGTCAGTTTGTATCCGCGGGGAACCTGCAGTGAAAAGGAAAGTTTGTTTTTCAGCTGAATGGGCTGTTCAGTCAGTTGTACCGGCTGTTGACCGGCAACGATTAAAGAAAGAGAGACAAAAAAGGAACAGCACAGGGTTTTCTTCATGCGGAAGCAGTTTGAACCAGGGCCAGGATCTCTTCCAGCAGCTTTCTTTCATTGCTGAGGCGGGGCACTTTGTGCTGGCCGCCCAGTTTGCCTTTGGTGCGCAGCCATTCGGTGAATACACCGGGTTCTATGATGTGTATGACCGGCATCCGCAGGGCAATGTTCTTGTGCCGCTTGGCTTCATAGTCGCTGTTGATGCTTTTTAAGGCGCTGTCCAGCTCGGCGGTAAACGTATCCAGGTTATCCGGGGCCTTATCAAACTCGATCAGCCATTCATGTGCCCCGTTGGAGGTGTGGGAGAAATAAACAGGGGCCGCTGTATAGTCGTTCACCACGGCGCCGGTCCTTTCACTGGCCATGGCAATAGCTTTATCGGTATTGTCCACGATCACTTCTTCCCCAAAGGCATTGATGAAATGTTTCAGTCTTCCGGAAACCTTCACCCGGAAGGGAAACACCGAAGTGAACTGGATGGTATCGCCTACGAGGTAGCGCCAAAGCCCGCCATTGGTGCTGATCACCGGGGCGTAGTTCCGGCCGGTCTCCACCTGGTGCAGTCCCAGTGTCTGGGGTTCTTTCTTTCCGTATTCACTTACCGGCATGAACTCATAAAAGATGCCGTGATCGGTAAATAAAAGCATACCCTCGTCACCGGGCTGTTCCTGTGCGGCAAAAAAGCCTTCACTGGCATTATACATTTCCAGGTAGTTGATGTTTTTGCCGATCAGTTTCTGAAACTGCTCCCGGTACGGGGTAAAGGAAACGCCGCCGTGCATATAAAGCTCAAGCGCTGGCCAAACCTCGCTGATCGTTTCCTTGCCCGTTAGTTCCAGTATTCGTTTAAATAATACCAGGGTCCAGGTGGGTACGCCTGATACGGAGGTCACCACTTCTTTAATGGTCGCTTCAGCGATCTTTTCGATCTTGCTTTCCCATTCATCCATTAATGCAATACTAAGGTCAGGTGTGCGCAGCCAGTGTGCCCAGAAGGGGGAATTCTGAAAGAGTACGGCGCTCAGGTCGCCGTAGTGGGCTTCATGGTTCACGGGGTTGATGCTGTGGCTGCCCCCGATCACCAGCCCTTTGCCGGTCAGCAGTTCGGAGTCAGGTTTGTACTGGTAGTACATGCTCAGCACATCCTTGGAGGCCTTGTAGTGACAGTCTTCGAGGCTTTCCGTGCTGATGGGGATGAACTTGCTTTTGTCACTGGTGGTGCCGCTGCTTTTGGCAAACCAGTAGATGGGGGTGTTCCATAAAAGGTCCTGCTCCCCCTGCATGGTGCGTTCGATATAAGGTTTCAGGTCGTTGTATTCATGCACCGGTATGGCTGATTTGAAATCCCGTACATTGAAAAGGTTGGAGAAATTATATTTCCTGCCAAACTCGGTGTATTGGGCGGAGGTGACCAGTTCCTGCAGCACTTCCCGCTGGGCATCCAGGGGATTATTCTTCCAGGCCTTGATACGCCAGTGCCGCATGCGGGCCAGAGATGATATGGCGGGTGAAAGCAATTTCACAAGGCTGGTAAAATAAATAAATTTTTCCGCTCAGAGAGTGCTGTAAGTCGCAAGAATCCGCTGCCTGAGCCGGTCCTTTACCTCATCGTCACAGAATGAATGTTTTATCGCCTCCAGGTTGCAACGGAGAAATTCTTCTTTCCCCCATTTGAATACTTCCTGCAGCAGGTGGTATTCGCTGCTCAGCGTTACATCAGAGATGGTCCGGCAATCGGTATTGATGCTCATGGAAACCCCGTGCCGGCAGATCTTATCGGCCGGGTGATCCCTGATCGTATCCACCACATTGGTCTGAACATTACTGGTGGGGCAAACCTCCAGGTGAATGTTATGCTGCTTCAGGTGATCGAGCAGTTTTTCATCCTCAGCGCTGCGTACACCGTGCCCGATACGGGACGGATGAAAATGTTCCAGCGTTTCCCACACACTGGCGGCACCGCAGGCCTCTCCCGCATGGGCGGTACAGGGGATATTGTTTTCCCTGGCATAGGCAAAGGCAGCCACATGCGAATCGATCGGGTAGCCGGCTTCATCCCCGGCAATATCAAGGGCCACCACATTTGTTCCTTTGAATTGCTGCACCAGTTGCACGGTTTCCATGCTTTGCTCTTCGTAATAATGACGGAGGGTGCACAGGATCAGCCGGGCTTCCACACCGGTGGCGTTGCGGCCTTCCGTCACGGCATCGTTTACCGTTTGCACCACTTCGGCCGGTGTAAGACCCCGGGCAATATGCAGGAGCGGGGCAAAGCGGATCTCAGCATAGATCACCTGGTCGGATTGCAGTTGTTCAAAAAGATCAAGTGTGACAAGCCGCAGTTGTTCCCTGGTCTGCATCAGTTCATATCCTTTCACGGCCCGGGTAAGGTAATCGTTCAGGTCGGTACATTTGGGCGGTGCCACAAAAGATTCCCGGAACTGTTCATAGCTGATGGAAGGATCGATCTGCTGCACCACCTTGTAGCTAAGGCTGCAGTCGAGGTGCAGGTGCAATTCTGTTTTTGGAAGCCGGCTGAAATCCATAGTCACTGCTCAATTGAATAGAGTAAACCGCAAAATAACCTAAAAAACCAATCTACAGGAAGGTGAGAATGTCTTTAATGCTTTCCGCATGACGAAAGTTGGGATGGACGATGTTTTCCTCCACCTTTTCATGTTCCCAGGTGATGTGATAGGGAATATGGATGGCATGGCCGCCGATCGCAAGCACCGGCAGGCAGTCCGATTTGAGTGAATTGCCCAGCATCAGGAATTCATCCGGGCTGATGTCCAGGTGGCGGATCAGTTCCTGATAATCGGCTTCCTGTTTATCACTCATGATCTCGATATGGTGGAAATAGGGGGCAAGCCCCGATTTTTTCAGTTTCCGTTCCTGGTCCAGCAGGTCACCTTTAGTGGCCATCACCAGCCGGTATTTTTTTTTCAGCTGGTGAAGGGTGGTTTCCACCCCGTCGAGCAGTTCAATGGGTTTATCCAGCAGGTCTTTGCCGTACTGAATGGCTTTTTCGATAACCGGCAAAGGGACGGTGTTATTGGATATCCGCAAGGCCGTCTCCACCATGCTCAGCATAAAGCCTTTTACACCGTAGCCGTACAGCGGGATGTTCTGGAGTTCTGTTTTGAATAATTCTTTGGCAACGGAATGGTGCGGCAGGTAATCCTCCAGCAGGGTGCAGAACTTATCTTCCGCTTCGCGGAAATAAGGTTCATTTACCCAGAGGGTATCATCGGCATCGAAGGCAATTACTTTGAAGGACATATCCAATTAAGGTAGTTCAAATTCAGTCAGGTGATTTGTAAGATCTGTTTGTTTACCGGTCCGACTGGCTTGTAGACTTTGCTTCCTCATGCAGCCAATCCTTGCGTTTCAGTTCAAAATTCCTTCCGAGGTATAATTTTTTTACTTCTTCATCAGCAGCCAGTTCCTCTGCCGTACCATGTTTGTATATCTTTCCATCGATCAGCAGGTAGGCCCGGTCGCAGATGGAAAGCGTTTCGGTTACGTTGTGATCGGTGATCAGGATACCGATATTCTTGTATTTGAGCCTGGCAACAATGGCCTGGATATCTTCCACCGCGATCGGGTCGATGCCGGCAAAGGGTTCATCGAGTAGTATGAATTTGGGGTCAACGGAAAGGGCCCGGGCAATCTCTGTTCTTCTTCTTTCGCCGCCGCTCAGTACATCGCCGTTGTTCTTCCGTACATGCAGCAGGCGGAATTCCTTCAGCAACGATTCCAGTTTGGCCCGCTGTTCTGCTTTGGAGAGGCTGGTCATCTCCAGTACGGCGGCAATATTATCTTCCACGCTCAGTTTTCGGAATACCGATGCTTCCTGCGGCAGGTAGCCAATGCCCATCTTGGCCCTTTTATACATCGGAAGCGAGGTAATATCCTGATCATTCAGGAACACTTTTCCTTCATCCGGTTTTACAAGTCCCACCACCTGGTAGAAAGAAGTGGTCTTGCCGGCACCGTTCGGTCCCAGCAATCCTACGATCTCCCCTTGTTTTACCTCAAAGGAAACATGGTTGACCACGGTGCGGTTACCATATCTCTTTACCAGGTCTTTTGTCAGAATGGATACAGGCATACCCGGCAAAAATAAGCTTTGAAGGCCTAAGAACCGGGGTTGGGGTTCATTTAACGTGGTTTTGACTAATGCCGCTGCATCATTAGCTTTGCAGCCTTATGAAGGTAACCGATCATATCGCAAAAGCAACCGGGACACTGATCTCCTTTGAAGTACTCCCTCCGCTGAAGGGAAAGGGCATTGAAGCATTGTATAAACATCTTGACCCGCTGATGGTGTTCAATCCTGCTTACATCAATGTTACCTACCACCGCAGCGAACATGTGTTTAAGAAAAGGGCCGATGGCAGCTTCGAAAAAGTGGTGATACGCAAACGTCCGGGGACCGAGGCGATCTGTGCCGCCATCATGAACAAATACAATGTGGACACGGTTCCGCATATCATCTGCGGCGGTTTTTCCCTGCAGGATACAGAAGATGCGTTGCTTACCCTCAGCTACCTGGGGATTGATAATGTACTGGTACTTCGTGGCGATGCGGCCAAAAACGAAACGGCGTTTGAGCCGGAGCCCGGCGGTCATAAATATGCTAACGAATTGCTGAAGCAGGTAGCCAACCTGAATGCCGGTGTTTACCTCGAGGATGAACTGAAAGGCACTCATAAAACCGATTTCTGTATCGGGGTGGCGGGCTACCCGGAAAAGCATTTTGAGGCGCCGAACATGAAGACCGACCTCAGCTACCTGAAGAGGAAGGTGGAAGCGGGGGCGGACTATATCGTCACCCAGATGTTTTTCGATAACCAGAAATACTATGATTTTGTAAATGCCTGCCGGGAAGAAGGCATCACCATTCCCATTATTCCGGGATTAAAGCCCATCACCACCCGCAAACAGCTAACTATTTTACCCAAAACCTTTCATATCGATATCCCCGATGAACTCAGCAATGAGATCCTTAAGTGCAAAACCGATGAAGAGGTGGAGAAGGTGGGGGAAAAATGGCTGCTCGAACAATCCCGTGACCTGAAAAAGAACAAGGTTCCTGTGCTGCATTATTACACATTGGGCAAACCCCATGTGGTGGCCAATGTGGCCCGGCAGCTCTGACCGGTCTTCTCCTGCTAATTATTAAACGTAGTGGTCAGTGTTGCAGTGATCCCTGTTGCGGCAGGTACATAACGGCATACACCGCCGGCACAAAACAGGCCTGCCCTTTGTCTGCCATAGCTCAATCCAAATCTTGTCCCTCCCCGGGTATAGCTGCCCCCTGCCACCGGGTAGTGAATGTTGGTCAGCCCGTAGTTATACAAGTCGCTGATGTAAAAGACCCATTTTGGTGCGAAAGAAAACTCTGTGACCATGGCCGCCCAGTTCCCTTTATCCTGCCGGGTGGCGAGGTGCTGCAATTCAATGCGGATCGCTTTTCGTTTTGCCACCCTGAAGAGGGCATTGAGTACAGCCGTATGTGTTTTTACATCCGGTAAAGGATCTCCTTCGATCACCAGCCGGTTATAGATGACCTGCTGGTACAAAAGGATGACGGAGAATTTTTCATTCCATTTTTTCCGCCATTCTACATTCAGGTCCTGGAAATAGGTATCGTTGCCGAAGCTGAAAAGGTCCCCGGTATTTTTATGGCCGCGGTAATGGGAAACATTCAGCGAGAACCGGGACCCTGTTTTCCCTCCGAGGAAAGAACCCTTTTTTGCATGATAAAAGATATCGAGCTGTCCGCCGGCTTCACCCATCGGCTGGGCATTGTATAAATAGATATTGGTGGTAAGATAATCATGCTGTTTGGTCAGGGCAGGGATATAATTCATCAGCCCGATACTCTGAATCGCTTCCCGCTCGCTGCGGAAGTCCATATTATACAGCGTACGGAAGGTAAGGGTGGCGCCCACATTTCCCTTGGCGGCTGAAATATTGGCCAGGAATGCCTTACCGCCGGCATACTCATACCGGTTGGCATCGTGCGGATCTTTACTCTTACCTGTGTATTCTGCGGAAAAAGAAGCAAGGCCACCGCTTATATCCAGTCTGAAGGCATGGGCATTCACGGTGGCAGGAAAGCCAGCTGTACCTCCTGTATATTGCTGGTAGCGGCTTACATAACTGGCACCGGCTGTTACCCTGGCCCCTGATTCTTTTTTAAAAAGTGTTGAAAAATCAATTTCGGCATCAGCGCCCCTGATCGTGCTGTTCGTGTATTCAATTATTTTTCGCTGCCTGCCATAGAGGGCTTTGATGCCGAGGAACGGAAGAGGCTTCACTTTTATGTTCACCCCTTCCAGTGCATTGTTGATACCGATCTGCCGGTTTTCCCAGGAGCGGAAGACAAGCCCGCTGCCAAACTGCTCATAGAAATCGCCGGCCTGTACCGAAAAATTGCCGGTGCTGTACCGGAAATATTTATTGACAAGCTTGCTGCTGTTCAGCACAAAACTATAACCCTGTATGGCCGGCAGGTAGGATTCGAACTGGATGCCTGCGGCAAACTGCTTGTAATTATAATCAAGCTTCAGATAATTGTTCGATCCGATCCTGTCCGGCGGCACCACGGCACTGATGGCCGAATCCTTATGATAAAACTGGCTGTAACTTTCAAAGCTGCCGCCGAGGTGACCGGATGTCAGTTGCGATTGTGCAGAAACGGTAAAGAGAAAGGCGGTAAGGGACAACAGATATTTTTTCATAGCACCGGAGTGATTTCTCAGAGGGATTTCAGGTTCTCAAAAAGTTCTTCTTCGTTTCCTGCTACATAGCCACTATGCTGGTAAACGATCTTTCCGTGTTTGAATACGAGAATATGGGGCACATCATTAATATTCAGGGCTCTCTTCAGTTCGCTGTTTATATCCAGGTAAATAAGGTATGGCCATCCCTTTCCTTTTACAAATGATTTCACCCTCGTTGCCGTTCTTGAATCATCTATTGAAACAGCCAGCAGCGTAAACGGTGTTTCTTTGCGGCGGTCTTCATATTGGTCACTGATATTTTCCAGTTCCTGGATGCAGGGTACACACCAGGTGGCCCACAGGCTTACAATAACTGCGGTATCGTTCCTGTTTAAAAGGGAGTCAAAAGGCACCTCCCTGCCGGAGAGGTCTTTCAGTTTTACGGACGGCCAGGCATTCTGGGCAAACAACAAACTGCTTACACAGGTGAACAGGAGTAGAAAGGTCAGCTTCTTCATGAACCGGGGAGTTTATATGAGTGATTGGTGATCCAGCTTTCATTTGATCGATGAGCATTAACCTGACTGATCGTTGATATCGCCTGATCAACAAGAAAGGTCAATGGATAAAACCGTAAGCTGAAAGGAAAGAAACAGGGGGCCGGCATTGCAGTATGAACAATGCCGGTGGAAAATTACTCCATGGATTGGATAAACTTTTTTTTCGATGCAATTATCTCCATCTTTTTTTATGAAGATCGTCAAGACCACCCCACTATTAGTGTAGCAAGATTAATGACGCCCAAGTTCTTGAGTAAGTAAACTATACTTATTAGTGTAGGGGTTTTACCCGATTTTACTGAAGCCGATTTTTTCTGCTTTTTAAAGCAACAACTTGTTTTCCCTGCTGCTAAATTTATTCACTCCTCAAAGCCCGGCACCTAACCAATCCTTTTTACTGTTTAAAAGTAAATCATGAGAAAAATTTTGCTGGCTGCCTGTACCATGTTTACAGCAGCCGTCTTTCTTGTATCCTGTTCAAAGAACGATTCCGGTGGAAACAATAATCCGCCCCCGCCAC
Source organism: Chitinophagaceae bacterium (assembly GCA_046329665.1). GTDB lineage: Bacteria > Bacteroidota > Bacteroidia > Chitinophagales > Chitinophagaceae > JJ008. Next base: position 251,874 of record JAXLUG010000001.1, read on the forward strand.
CTGCGGAAGCTCTTACTATTAGCTTCGATAAAAGCCAGATCTATGCCGACGGCTGGGAAGAAGCTGCCTACACGGTCAAGGATCAGAATAACAATGATGTAACAGCCGCCTGCACCATTACACTGGATAATAACAATTATACCGGTGCCACCTACAGGACCACCACTGCCGGTACCTACCAGTTCAAAGCAAGCCGTAATGGGATCACTTCCGCTGCTGTTTCGCTGAAGGCCATTGACCCCGGACCGTCTCCTTTTACACAAAAGATATTGCTGGAAGATTACACCGGAACCTGGTGCGGTCACTGTCCCCGGGTGGGCATTAACCTGGCCACTTATGTGAATAATGGCCATCCGAATGCGATCATTGTTGCCAATCACGGACCCAGCAGCGATCCATACACATTCTCTAATCATGTCGCCATCAGAAATGCCTTCAATGTTACCGGCTATCCGACCGTATGGATTGACCGTAATTCCGTATGGAATGAAAACACCAGCCAGCTGGATGCTGCCTTTACCGGCAGAAGGGCGCCGTTGGGCCTGGCTTTTGAAACCAGTATCAATGGCAGTAACATTAATGTAAAAACAAAAGTAAAATTCGATGTCACCACCAGTGTTAACCTGAAACTGGTTGTTTACCTGGTGGAAGACGGAAAAGTGTATCCGCAAACTAATTACGGCTATTTCGGCCTGCCGGACCCGATCAATGATTATGTCCATGACGGTATCCTGCGATCAAACAGCACAGACATATTTGGCGACAATATTCCTGCAACCAGCCAGGTGAAAGGAAGTATTTATGAAAAGTCCTTTACCATCAATACGACCGGGTACGATATCAATAAGTGCCGTGTTGTTGCTTTTGTGGTACAGGGGCCCAATAACCAGAACAGGAGAGAAAAGGCCGTGCTGAATGTTCAGGCCGTAAAAGCCGGTGAGAATAAGAATTTTGATTAGGCAGTGTTAGTTATGAATCAAAGCCCTGTTGTGGTACAACAGGGCTTTTTCATTCCGGTATAATTATTTAGAAATTTCTGCCAGCACCTTCTGGTTGATCACAACCGGGTATTTCTTTTTCAGCGCCTCATCCCATTGTTTTTCGAGGATGGCCTGGTAATCGTTGATCACCATTCCTTTGGCTTCGTTGAACGAACGCTGCGAAGGCTGGGTGTACACGTTCACGATGTAGGCGAAGGAAGCGGTATTATCTGTTACATTTACCAGCGGTGAAGTAAGCATTCCCTTTTTCGGGATCACCTTGCCGAGATTGGGTATCTGCTCCCATTCGTAGCGGGATGAATCGGCGATCACTTTATCGGGAAACAGGTCAGCCGCAGCCCGCCAGCTTTCGGGGCTGGCTTTTATTTTTTCAAAAAGCGGGTTGGCAGTGTTCATATCTGCACAGAAGAAAAGCACAGCATCGGCACTTTCTTTCCAGAGATAGTTCTTTTTGTTCTTCTCGTATAAGGCCATCAGCCCGGCGCTGTCTGTCTGTGCTTTGTTCCAAACCTCCTGCTGCATGATCTCGAAGAACAGGTTGCCATCCCTGAATTCGCTCATCTGGTAACGGAAATCGTCGCTGAACTCCTCGAGGTGTGTTTTATAGTATTCAAGCATTGAAAACCTGATCCACTCCTCCCTTACCTGTTCCCAGGGCTTGGCACCGCTGCCGTCCTGTTTATAGCGGTACATATTGGCATAGTTTATCCATTTATTGGCATCATATACCGAATCGCCGATGGCAAATAAAGGGGTGGTGGCCTTGATCGCCCAGCCGGATGTCATCGGTTTCAGGTCGAGTACACTGTCACTCATATTCCAGAGGGCCCCATCCTCGTAAGGAAATTTTTTGAATCCCTTTTTATCCGTAACCGTTCTGTACACAAAATCCCTTGATACACTCCAGCGGCTGTCATTCATCACCCGTTGTTTCAGGTCCTGTTCGTTGTCCTTATTGTTTGGATCCGTGATGACGGGTTTCCTGGAAACACGTTTCAGGATATGCCAGCCATGCGAGGTAAGGAATGGCTTGCTTACTGCTTCATCTTTCGGAAGCGACCACAGTATCTTTTCAAAAGCGGGGTCATACTGGCCCACGCCGATGTCGGGGATCAGCCCGCCGGAGGCAGCCGTTACATAATCATTGCTGAAGGCCGTAGCCAGCCGGCTGAAATTATCACCCGCCAGCACCCTTTTGTATAAGGAATCGGCACGGGCGGCGATCTGTTTTTTGGCGGCCTCATCAGCGCCGGGGGGAATGGCCAGCAGGATCTGCTGTGCTTTTATTTTACCCACCGCTTTTCTTTCCTCCAGGTTTTTGAAAATATGGTAACCTGCTTTTGATTGTACGGGAACAGAGTATTTACCGGGGGCGGTGTTATAAATGGCGTTTTCAAATTCATACGGCAGGGTGAACACTGTTATATAACCGATATCGCCCCCATTGCTTTTCGCAGAGGTATCGTCCGAGAACTGGCGGGCCAGCTTGCGGAAGTCTTCCCCGTTCTTCAGCCGCTGCAGCACTTCGTCCCTTTTCTTTTGTGCGGCGGCCGAATCTACAAACCCGCCGGCGTTACGGATAGAAATGAAGATATGTGCCACATGAATGTCTTTCTGGCTCCGCTGAAAAGCTTCCTTTACCATTTTGGTGGTCAGTTGCGGGTCGTTGAGGTAACCTTCAGTGATCTGTGCCCGCAGGTTGGACAGTTCCACCCGCATGGAAGGGAGGGTGTCCATTTTCTTTTCATAGGCCTCCTGAATCTTCAGCCGGGATTTGATGTAGAGGTCCAGGTAATCGCTGATGGATTTGGCTTTGTCCTTTACCGGGCCGTTGTTGTTCTTGTTGTAGGCCTTCAGGAAATCTTTGGCATCCACCGCATGGCTGCCATATGTAAACAGGGTTTGTGAACGGGCTGCCACCGACAGGATAAAAGCGGCGGCAAGCAGGAAAGGTTTTTGTGGTTTCATACTATTCGTAAGATTTGGCATTGGTCTGTATTCTTGTTCATTGCTTCATCCGGGCAATAAACGATGCAGCAGGGTCAGTTTCCTTTTCTCTTTATGTCCAGCACCTCGTCGATCTGGTCCACCGCCAGTTTTTTTGCTACGATCCTCTTTTCCTTATCCAGCAGGTAAAGCGTGGGGAAGGTCTGCACATCATACAGCTGCGAGTAACCGGGCACCCCGCCGTCGATCCTGGATTTGTCTTCTGTCTTGGAATAATACACATGTGTCCAGTCGCCCAGCTTTTTTTCACGAATGAAACTGAACCAGTCTGCCTTCTTGCCATCCGTTTCTTTGGCAACGGCAAAGATCCGCAGACCGGCCGCTTTCCATTTGGCGGTATAAAAAGAATCGATCCTCGGCAGTACTTCTTTGCAATGGCCACAGGTGGGATCCCAGAAAACAACAAGGGAATAATCCGCCTTCATATCATACAGCCCGCTGATATTTCCGCTGGTGTCGGGCAGCACCACATCCGAGGCAGGATTACCCATGATGTTTGCCATCAGGCTGTATGCCCGGTCGGTGATCGTTTTCTTGCCTTTATCGCCAAGCCACGCATATTCTTTACTGGCAAAATATTTTTCAAAGAGGTGAACAAACACCGCATCTTCCCACATGTATTTCTGGTTCAGGTAACGGTTTACAAACTTCACCAGCAGGAAGCGGTTCATTTCTTCACTGGCGCTGGCAAACCCCAGCATGTAATCAATTTCCCTGATGACCGAATCCGGATGCGGGGCCACCAGCTGGTTGAAATATTTGTCGATCTTCTCTTCAAAGAAAGTGGTATAGGCCAGGCGGCCGTCCCAGAAATTCACGCCATCCCAGTAATGATTTTTATACTTGTAATAAGCATCCAGGGAGTCCTGTCTTGTTTTGGGGTCTTTCAGCTTTCCGGTAAGCTCCGGTTCACGCATGGCAACCAGGAGGGTGGTGAGCAGGCTGCCGGGATTTTTCCGGATCAGGTCTTCACGGTAGTCTTTTACTTCTTTATCTGCTTTATTGAGTGCGTCCAGGATCGCAGATGAATCTGTATGGTTCGCTGCCGTTTTAAGCTGCTGCTGCAGTTTATTGATGACAGTGCCTTTTGCACTCATCGTCTGCTGGTAATTGTTGAAGAGAACATTATCCGGCGAATTTTCAAAGGCCACACCCTTTGCCAGGGTAGCGGTATCGGCTTTTATGGTGAACCGCTGGTTCTTGTCGACCAGGATCTCAAAAAAACCGGTCTTGTTCGGGAACCCGACCAGGTAGATGCCGCCATTAAGTTTTGACTTCCCTTTGAATACGGCTTCGCCCTTGTCGTTGAGCAGGGCAGAGTCAACGATGGGATAGGTCTTGCCAAAATAATGTCCGAGATAAACGTATTGGTTCCGGAAAGGCTTGAAAGTGATCTTTATTTCATAGCCGTCCTGGGCAGCAGCCTGCAGGGTCAAAACCAGTAAGAACAAGGAGTAAAATCGTTTCATAAGTTCAGAATTCCGCCCGCATCCGGGCGGAGGGCTGGTAAAGATAAGTTTAAGGTTGAACAGTCCAAAAGACTTGATTAGCTGCTGGTTGGTTGCCTTGTCCGGGCGGCAGGTTCCGGGTTCAAATCTCAAGTCATTCAGCCTTTAAGCCATACATTTGCCCGATGGCCCGAAAAAAGAAGAAAGTAAGGATAATTGAACGGATCAGGGTGGAGGATTATGCTGCCGAAGGCCGCTCCCTGGCCCGGTGGGAAGGGAAGGTGGTTTTTATTGAAAGGACGGTTCCCGGTGACCTGGTGGATGTTTTCCTGTTCAAGAATAAAAAAGATTGGGCAGAAGGGTATCCCCTTGTTTTTCACGAGCTTTCGCCCAAAAGGGTTACGCCCTTCTGCAGCCATTTCGGGGATTGCGGCGGCTGCCAGTGGCAAAGTGTTTCTTACGAAGAACAGCTTCGCTTTAAATACCAGCAGGTGATCGATGCCCTGGAGCGGATCGCCAAGGTGGAGCTTCCTGCTGTTTTACCGATCCTGGGGGCCCGGAACGACCGCTACTACCGAAACAAGCTGGAATATACATTTGGCACCTGCCGGTATATTCCCGAAGGGGAATACAGAACCCACTCACCTGCACCGGAAAAGGAACCGGCCTCCGAAAATCCCGGAAGCCCCGCCACCGGAAAGGAGCCGGAAGTGTACGGGGAGAAGGCAGGAGGAGCTGCCGGTTTTCATGCCAAAGGCCTTTTTGATAAAGTGGTCGACATTTCCACCTGCTACCTGCAGCAGGAGCCCTCCAATAAAGTGAGGGAAGCGATCCGGGAATATGCCAAAGCCAATGACCTTTCCTTTTATGATGTGCGGCATCACCGCGGATTTATCAGGAATGTACAGCTGAGGGTTTGCACCACAGGGGAAGTAATGGCGAATGTAATAGTGGGTGAACCTGATGAAACGAAGATCCAGCCACTGCTGGAATATTTAAAGACAAGCCTGCCGGAAGTTACCACCTGGGTATATACAATCAATACCAAAAAGAATGACAGCCTGCATGACCTTTCTCCTGTGACGTATTCCGGTAACGGGTATGTGACGGAGAAGCTGGAAAACTTTCGGTTCAAGATCGGGCCCAAGTCTTTTTTCCAGACCAATACACAGCAGGCCGAACAATTATACCGGGTAACAAGGGAGTTTGCGGAGCTGACCGGTAAAGAAACGGTGTATGACCTGTACTGCGGCACGGGCAGTATCGGGATCTTTGTGAGTGATCACGCAGCAAAGATCATAGGAGTGGAAGTAATTGAAGCGGCCATCGAAGATGCTAAAGAAAATGCGGCCCTGAACGGGCTGGATAAAGCAGCATTCTTTGCCGGCGATGTGACCGGTATCTGTGATGATGCCTTCTTTGCTTTACACGGCCGGCCTGATGTCATCATTACGGATCCGCCAAGGGCCGGAATGCACCCGAAACTGGTCAGTAAAATACTGGAAACAGAAGCGCCGCTGGTGGTATACGTCAGTTGCAACCCGGCCACGCAGGCCCGGGACCTCCGCCTGCTGGATGAAAAGTACCGGGTGACAAAGGTGCAGCCGGTTGATATGTTCCCGCATACACATCATACCGAGAATGTGGTGCAGCTGAAGCTAAGAGGTTAAAGGAGAAGGAATGAGGAAGGGAGTTGTTGTTTTAGTAGTACAGTACCCTGCAAAATTTGCAAACGGATCTCTCTGCGGCAGTTTTATATCCTCTATAATCTCGTTAATCTCTTTCCCGCTTTTGAACTCTTAGCTTAATTTTACGCCCTCATGAGTAATGTTCGTTTCAGGCCGGTAAGCGGTTTCCCTCCGATCGTAAAGAATCTTATAATCATCAATCTGCTGGTTTGGGTAGCGCAGTTGTTTTATGATAAAAGCGGTGGTATCGCCAACATGGAGCTTACCAGTAAGATCGCCCTGTACCCGGTATCCGATCCTAACTTCAAGCCATACCAGATCGTTACCCATATGTTTGCGCATGCTTCCTATGAAGGTACGAGGTTCAGCTCCCACATCGTGATCTTTCATATCCTGTTCAATATGTTCGGCCTCTTCATGTTTGGCCGGATACTGGAAAATATCTGGGGCCCGAAACGGTTTCTTTTCTTTTACCTGGCCTGCGGGATCGGGGCTGCCGGCACACACCTGCTGGTGGAATACATTACCGGTGGCGGGGGGGCCACTGTCGGCGCATCCGGTGCTGTGATGGGTGTCTTCGTGGCATTCGGTTACCTTTTCCCCAATACAGAACTGATGATCATTCCCATCCCTATACCCATAAAGGCGAAGTGGCTGGTATTGATTTACATTCTCATTGATCTCTTTGGCGGATTCGGAAATATTTCCGGGGATAATGTGGCCCATTTTGCCCACCTCGGCGGTGCACTTACCGGTTTTTTAATTTTACTGTACTGGAACAAAAAGAACCGGCGGACGTTATACTAATTATTATTAAGGATCACCTGCTTTCTTCATGACCTACCAGGAACAACAATACCGTAAAAAGATACTCGCTGCCAAAACGAGCAATGACCTTTTTTTGCTCATTGCCACCTGCCTGATCGTGTTTGTTTCCTTTGCTTTTGTAAAAGCATTATGGTATTTCAATAACCCCGATGATAAACTGGTGACCAAAGCCATGTTTAATCACCAGGTGCTGGGCTTGTTTACATTGCCGGCAGACCGCGGCGCCCTGCTGAACAAACCCTGGACGATCCTGACCTCCATGTTCATACATGATAATAATGACGTATGGAAGGTGTTCTCCAACATGTTCTGGTTATGGTCCTTTGGTTTTATCCTGCAGGACCTTACCGGGGGCAAAAAGATCATCCCTGTTTTTTTATACGGGGCCTTTGGCGGCGGTATTGCTTTTATCCTGGCCTATAACTTTATTCCGGCACTCCGCCCCTTGCTGCCGTTTGCCACACTGGGCGGAGCCGGTTGCGGTGTAATGGCAGTAGCGATCGTTACCACGTTTGTTTCTCCGGGTTACAGGTTGTTTCCGATGATCGGCGGCGGCATCCCGCTCTGGGTCATCACGCTGCTGTACCTGGTCAGCAGTTTTATCAGCGTTTCCATCAGTGATACAGGAATGCTGATCACATTAAGCGGCGCCCTGGTCACCGGTTTGTTGTTTATCTGGTTCTACCGGAACGGGCACGACTGGAGCGAATGGATGAATAATTTTTTTGACTGGATAACCAATCTTTTCAACCCGGACAGACCCCGGAAAGGGCATAGTATAAAGGAAGAATTGTTTTACAGGTCCGAACACTCCCCTTATACCCGGTCACCAAAGATCACACAGCAACGGGTGGATGCCATTCTTGATAAGATCAGCCAGCAGGGATATCAATCACTGACGGAAGAAGAAAAGGAAATACTCCAGAAGGCGAGTAAGGAAGATATATAGACCAGGTAAAGGCAGACTGCTCCGCTATCTCCGGTAAAACCGGTTCCTTACCTCTGCCCGTCTTCTTCCTGTTTGTCATCTAAGCTCCCTTCAATAACTTGCACGGACAATGGCCGCCCGTTTCCGAGTCTTTACCAAAAAGGTATTTATCATTATCAACCTGGTACTGGTATTTCTCCTTTTATTATCCTGCCTGGTACCTTACCTGGATCCTGCGGAGTGGTGGTTCATCGCTTACCTGGGACTGGCTTTTCCGTTTCTTTTATTTCTCAACCTGCTTTGTGTGGCCGGCTGGCTGATCATCCTGCGGCCCCGCTATGCGCTGCTGTCAGGGATTGCCCTGCTGTTTTGTATAAAGAACGTCAGCGTGCTGTTTGCCTTTCATGGCGGCGGTAGGTTTGATTATTCCAAAAAGCCCGGAACGGTACGGGTGGTCTCCTGGAATGTGGCCAGGTTCATTGAACTGAAGAAGAATAATAATGCCGGCAGCCAGAAACGGCTGAAGATGTTTGACCTCATCCGCCAGCAAAATGCCGATGTGCTTTGCCTGCAGGAATTTCATACGTCCACTGATTCGAACTACTACGATAATATCACCCCGATACAAAAAGAATTAGGATATCCCTACTATTACTTCTCCTTTGATAATGATGGCGACCGGCACTATTACAGCTCTGTCATTTTTTCCCGCTTTCCGTTTGTTGATACCGGCCGGATCCGGTACCCAAGGCCCACCTTACCGGATGTGCTGATGTATGCCGATATCAAAACAGGTGATGATACGATCCGTATCTATACCACCCACCTGCAGTCCGTGCAGCTGGGAAAGTTTGATTACGACCGTATCCGCAAGATCCGCAACGGGGAAGACAGTATGGTGGCCAACTCCAAAAGCATTCTCGGAAAAGTCAGGAAGGGATTCACCCGCCGGAGCATACAGGCCAGGCTGGTGCATGAGGTGATGAGCAACTCCCCTTATCCTTACCTGATCTGTGTGGACATGAATGATGTCCCTAATTCCTTTGCCTATAACACCGTACGGGGAGATATGCAGGATGCTTTCCTGAAAAAGGGATTTGGACTTGGCCGTACTTTTGCCGGGCTGTCGCCGACACTCCGGATCGATTACATCTTTGCCCAGGAAAAATTCCGTGTTCAGCAGTTCAACCGGGTGGTGAAGTATCTTTCAGATCATTTCATGCTGGTTGCCGACCTGGAGCTGAAGAAAGAAAAATAAAGCGGTATTGCCCGGGCCGGTTACCTGAATTTTTAATTTTTATCTTTATCCTTTCCATAAAGCAACGCTATGTCCCTTACTATCCGCCAGGCTGAAATTTATAAACTGTCTGTTCCGCTCACTGAACCCTTTACCACATCTCTCGGTACGGAGTATGCAGCAGAAAATGTACTGGTCCGCCTGCTTACCGAAGAAGGGCCGGTTGGTTTTGGCGAATGCAGCCCCTATATGCCTATTAACGGAGAGAGCCAGGATACCTGTTTTGCCGTGGGCCAGTATTTTGCCAAAGCCCTTATTGGCCGCAACCCGCTGGATACAGAAGGGAATATTGAGCTGATGGATAAGATCATTTATGGGAACACCAGCATCAAGAGTGCTTTTGACATGGCCTGCTACGACCTGGCGGCACAATACGCCGGGCAGCCGCTCTGGCAGTTCCTTGGCGGTGAAAAAAACAAGACCATCGTAACGGATTATACCGTCAGCATCGGCGATCCGGAAAAGATGGCTGCCGATGCACGGAAGATTAAAGAGCAGGGTTACCCGGCCATTAAAATAAAACTGGGGAAGGATGGTTTTACCGATGTGGAACGGGTAAGGGCCATCCGGGCAGCCGTAGGCGATGAAATTCCGCTGCGGATAGATGCCAACCAGGGATGGCGGGTGAATGAAGCGATCAATACGCTGGTGGCACTCGCCCCCTTTGGTATACAATATTGCGAAGAACCCATTGCGAGATGGAAATTCATGAAGCTGAGAAAAGTAAAAAAACATTCCCCCATTCCTATCATGGCAGATGAAAGCTGCGGCGACGAACACGATGCCGAACGGCTGGTTGAACTGAAGGCATGTGATATGTTCAATATCAAACTGGGTAAATCCGGCGGCATATTCAAAGCACTGAAAATTGTAAAGGAAGCCGAAAAGGCCGGTATGCATATGCAGGTTGGTGCGATGCTGGAGTCCCGCATCGGGATGACAGCCTTTGCCCATTTCGCCCTCTGCCATCCGCTCATTCAGCATTATGATTTTGATACCGCCCTGATGTTCCGGGAAGATCCCGTAACCGGTGGGATACAATACAAGGCGAACGGGGTGATCGAGGTGCCGGACACACCGGGACTGGGAGCGGTGATCGACGAGCAGCGGCTTGCTGCGATGGAAAAGGCGGTGATCTAAACAAAAAGTATGCAGGGGCAAGGCAACATCAGGGCAGGTTTATTTGTCTGTCCGGCTGTAACCCGGGTTTATCTGAGCAAAAAAAACCGCTGAAGCCATGAAAAGAATCCGCCTGCTGCAGGTTACTGTACTCATCAGCCTGTGCGCCTGTGGCCGGCACCAGCCGGCAACCTCCGATACAACAGCCGCTCCCTACGGTAAGCCGGTCCCGGTGATCCTGGGTATTCATTCCGACCTGTCGCAAAAAGATTCCATACAGGTAGACCTGATCAATACGGCCGATACGGTCGCCTTTCATCACCAGGGGCCTGTGCCCGGCTGGGGTATGCAGGAAACCGGGAAGAAGGTCCCCACCGGTGAATACACGCTGCTCGTTCATTGGAAAGACAGCACAACCCGCCGGGAAGTAAAACGAAAACTGCTGATAAAGCCGGCGACGGCATATTTTTCACTCAATATCGAGCTGCATCCCGATGGCAGCGGGATTTACCTGGACCAGTATACCGATTCATTACCCGGCGTTACATTCAAACGTATGTGGGATCCTGCGCACCAGTTCGGGGAAAGATCGATAATCTCCCCGGATTACACTGTTATTAATAATAATGACAGTACGATCTACGGAGCTTACCAGCGCTGGTCATCCATGTTATCCATCAACTGGGTGCAGCGGCATTATATAGCATTCATGCAGTTTGAAGCAAAAACAGATTCCGGCTGGCAGTCGATGGGCTGCGAAACGCCGAGGATACAGATGGATCTTAAAAAAGGAGCGAAGGGGGAAACACTGAGGGATATGATACTCGGCTGTCCCGTGAACAATTTCAAACCGGGCCATACATACAGGGTGCGGATCGATTATATGATCAATGATGCCAGGTTTGAAAAGACAGAAGCACAGGGCGATCAGCTGAGAACGGTCTTCATGGAACAGACCATCCATATGTTCCGGGATGAATTTGTACGGAAATAAAGCCGGCGAATCCACTACCGGTGCTATTCCCATTATGAATGGCGGCAGCTGTCAGAGCAAATGAAGGATATTTATACAGGCTTCATTTTAAAATAACCTGTATGAAAAAGATAACAACCCTCTTGCTGATCCCTACTGTTGCTGTATTCTTTTCTGCTTTCCGCCCTTTTCCTGCACTGAAGATCGAAGGCGCCTGGAAGATCGTGGAGGTGCAGACAGTCAGGAAGGATGGGAGCATTACCAGCACGCTGCCAACCGAAAGTTTCGCTTATTTCAATAAAGGATATTATACATTCTGCTGGACGAGCCAGCAAGGTGCCCCACGGGTATGGGCGCAGAGCGATAGCGTGAAACTGGCCCGGGCAAACCAGAGTATAGTGAATGCAGGATCCTATACGATGAATGGTGAAACATTGCAGACAAAAGCATTATTTGCCATGAGCCCAATGTTTGTAAATGGTACCGCAACCTTTACCTGTTCATTTAAAAATGATATACTTATTCTCAGCGGAAGCAATGTGATCTCTTCCGATAATGTACCGAACCCGGTGTACGCAGCCGGATCACATATTGTAAATAAACTGGTGAGAACTCAGTAAGAGCCAGGAGCGCTATCTCAAAAACTTATTACGTAGCTACACCAATTTTCCCTGATCGAACCACCCCAATAATTCCTGAAGCGAAAAAAGGCAGATCAGCTGCTTTCTCTTTTACCTTAGGTACCGGTTTAGTGAATAAAGTAAACCGTGTTGTACCTTATGAAAAAACGTATCCTTACCTGTATGCTGTCTGCCGCCTTCTTCCTGCACAGTTACTGCCAGGAATATCTTTCTCCCGAAAACTATTCATTGTTCAGGGCCGTTGTTAACCAGGATACGAACTCCTCCGGCCGTGCATATTATTTCTGTACCCGGGGAGCAGCGTTTACCAATGAAACCGTGTACCTGATCAATTTCCTGGACCGGGAATATTTCTCCCGCTACCTGGCGGAAAAAGGAATTCCGCTTTCTTTTGACACCCTGTTTACAGAAGAGGACCTGAAAGACATGCAGGCGGTGTGCCGGAAATATGAGAAAGCAGTACCGGCATGGGACAAAAGAATGCTTGCAAAGAAAGAGATCCCGGTTTACGATGACCTCCGGAAAAAGTTCCGCCCTTCCATGACGGCCCTCTACTACCATGCAGGAATTCCATTGTATACTAGGGACCGGCAGCATGCCTTAGTATATGTTGAATCGGTCTGTAACGGAAGCTGCGACCATGGCTCCGTCTTTATTTTTTCCAGGAAGAGCGGCAACTGGAAACGGATGGCGGAAATAGTGATCTGGACCAGTTAGGAGCGGTAACGGCCACCTCCTTTGCCATTTACAGAAAGCACCGGGCAGTTGTAAAAGATCCTTCCGCGAAAAAGGAAACTACGAAGTGAACTCCGCTGTACGATCCACCGCCGCTTTACCAGGGGTGCACAACATTATATTTCAGTTTGGAGATATGACACTAACCCGATGTATCATTTGTCCTTCTTCTTCGTCCCCGTTACCGGCGGATTATCCTTCCATCTCCACAAATACATACAGGCATAAGTGCGGTAGGGGCGCCATTGTTCTGTGATCTTTAGTATGGCGGCATGTAATGTTTTTTTCTTCCGGTTCTTTAATCCATACAAACCAATTACAGCTTGCTGCAATCCCAGGTCGTCAATAGCAAACAGGTCTTCCCTGCCCAGGGCAAACATCAGCAGCATCTCTGTTGTCCACCGGCCCACGCCCTTTATTTGTGTCAGGTAGGCAATCACTTCCTCATCATCCATCTTCGACAGTTTTTTTACGTCCATACCCTGCTCCAGTTCAAAACGGGCTACATTCTGTATATAATTCACTTTGGCATTACTCAGCCCGATGGCCCGCAGCTTTTCAAAAGGAGTGTCCACGATCTCCCGGGGATGGGGTTCCCGTCCGCCGTACAGGTCAAGGAACCGCTGTTTGATCACCCGGGCCACTTTGGTGCTCAGTTGCTGGCTCATGATGGAATAGCAGAGGTACAGGCAGAGATTCTTTTTCTTCTCCAGGGCGAAATGACCATGCGTTTTGATCAGTTTCTTCAGTTGCGGATCTCTGGAAAGATGCTTGACATAATGCATAGAATGATTTTACCGGTGTTTCTGTCTTTCAGTCACGATAAATATAGAATTTTACAGGATGGAGCGAAAGATAATTTTGACGGAAGATGGATCCCACTCCATCAGCGTACCGGCACTGAACGTGACCTATCATTCCGTTCATGGTGCCATCGCGGAATCGCAGCATGTGTTCATACAGGCAGGGTTACTGGATGCACAGATACTGGAATACACCGGGGTTCACTCCATACTTGAAATAGGCTTCGGAACAGGACTTAATGCCCTGCTCAGTTTTGCGGAGGCGGAAAAACACAAGAACCGGATCTATTATACAGCCCTTGAGCCATTCCCGCTGGAAGAGGAAAAAATAAACCTGCTCAACTATTGTGATCTGCTGAACCGGCCGGACTACAAACCCCGTTTTCAGAAAATGCATGATTGCGGCTGGGAAGAAATGTTTGAGATCTCGGCATACTTCCGTCTTACCAAACACCGGTCCGCCCTGGCTGATCTTTCTGCCCCCGATGAATCTTTCAACATCGTTTATTTTGATGCCTTCGCCCCGGCCGCACAACCGGAACTCTGGACAAAAGAGGCATTTGAAAAACTTTACCGGCTGATGACACCCGGTGGCATCCTGGTAACTTACTGCAGCAAGGGCGAAGTGCGAAGGGCCATGCAGGCAGCAGGGTTTATGGTAGAAAAGATACCGGGACCAAAAGGAAAGCGGGAAATGGTGAGGGCCAAAAAAGCAGGCTGATCAAAAAGGGAAAGAGCCCGGCCTGCTCAGGCCTCGGCCCAGGATTTAAACTCAGCCACCTCAGGCCTCGGCCCAGGATTTAAACTCAGCCACCCGGTCACGGCTTACCACCATTTCTTCCGCAGCAGGCTGTCCCGCCACGGAAATCTTCAACCGGCTGTTGAACCAGGGTTTTACCTGCTCAATTGCATGAATGCTGATGATAAATGTTCTGTTGAGCCGGAAGAATTGCCGGGGGTCCAGCATAATGGTGAGTTGTTCCATCGTATGGTCCACCACATAGCGGTGACCTTCCCGGTCAACCAGGTAAACGATCTTATTATCTGCCTGGAAATAGGCGATCTGCCCGGCAGGTATAAAGTAGATACGCTGGCCCACTTTTCCCAGGATCCTTTTTTTATAGAAGGAAGCGGGCGCTGCCTGCGACAGCTGGCGAAAATCTGTCCCCAGGCTGAAGGGCAATGCTTTTAATTTATTAAGAGAGGCAGCAAGTGCTTCTGCGGTTACCGGTTTCAGGATATAATCGATACTGAAAATTTTAAAGGCTTCCAGGGCATACTGGTCAAATGCGGTCGTGAAAATAACCGGGCGGTTGAAATTCACCTGTTTGAAGATCTCGAAGCTGTGCCCGTCGGCCAGGTGTATATCCAGTAACAGCAGGTCGGGATGGGCATGGGAGCGCAGGTAACTTACCGTTTCCTCAATGCTTTCCAGGCAGGCCTGCACTTCAATGGATGCATCATACCGCCGGAGCAGGGTCAGGAGCCTTTCGGTTGCCAGGCGTTCATCTTCAACGATTACTATTTTCATAGCATCAGTTTAAACGGAGCAGCGGGATACTTACTTCAAAAAACCTTTCTGTTTGCCTGATCATAACATCCTTTCCGCTGATAAGTTCATACCGCTTCCGGATATTTTGAAGACCGGTACGGGTAGAAGGTTCTTTTACCGTACGGGGCTGCAGGTTGTTTCGTACCATCAGTGTATTATTTCCATTGGTATGGATATCGATCTGCAGGGGCTTATGCCGGCTAACGATATTGTGCTTGATGGCATTCTCGATCAGCATCTGCAGGGCAGCCGGCACTACCTGCCAGCTGCGGTATTCTTCCGCTACCCGTATCTGTACATCCAGGCCCTCTTCAAACCGTTTGCTCAGCAGGAATAAATAGGGCTCCACAAAATCCAGTTCCGCCTTCAGGTCAACCAGCTCTTTTTGCTGGTTGCTGAGGATGTAACGGTACACTTTGGAAAACTCTTCGATGAAATGATTGGCTTCCGGGTTATCACGTATCACCATACCGGACAGTACATTCAGGTTGTTGAACAGGAAATGCGGGTTCACCTGGCTGCGGATCAGTTGCAGCTGTGCCTGCTGGCTGTTTCGCCTGAGCTCTTCTGCTTCGGTCCACTTTTGTCTATACTCCCTGAAAAAGAAAAGGATGGCATTTACCAGGTGAAGAAAGAGATTGATCAGTGTGGCATAAATGATATTCAGCTTTAGCGGGGTCCAGTTTTGCGACCAGCTGTAACCATAGATCAGCCCGCCCACTATGTATACGGCCGCCACAGCCGACAGCAGGGCAATGATATTACCGGCGATAAAAAAGAAACCCAGGAACCGCAGGTTATGCCCGCCCTGCAAAAAACGTTTTTTGAACCCGGGTTTGACCAGCCGGTTCCCCTCCCAGGTCAGTACCGTTACCAGTACGATGGTAAGAAGGGCATGATACCAGCTTATGTCAATCGCAAAATAATAATACACGTTGCAGAGCGCAGTATTCATAAAGGCATACAGCGCAAGGAGCAACATGAACCAGTACCTGTATTTATGATGAAACAACATAGCTTGGTATAAAAGCCGGCCCTGGTTTACAGGACCGGCCGGTTTTCATAAAACCTTACTGCTGCTTGAAAATCCTTATTTCGTAAAACCCCTGTTTAGGGTAACAGTACCCGGTCGATCAGGTGTACAACACCATTCCGGCACATAATGTTCGTGGCAGTAATGTTCGAAGCATTGCCTCCGTTTCCGTTACCGCGGATGCTGGGTCCGCCACCGGAGCCGCCGGTCAGGCTGATAGTGGTATTTCCGCCCGCCAGCATGGCCAGGTTGCCATTTGCCAGGTCAGAAGAAAAGGCCCTTCCGCCTACTACATGGTACCGCAATACTGCCAGCAGTGTGGCCACCGGGATCTGGTTGATATCGGTAAGGCTCAAGGCCGCCAGCAGTTGGGTAAAGGCGGCATTCGTCGGGGCAAACACAGTCAGCGTAGCCGTGCTGAGGGTAGTGGCCAGGGTCGGGTCACCACCGGGGGCAGTAGTGGCACGGTTTACTGCTTTTACCAGGGAGTCAAGCCCGCTGGCGGCCGCTGTTTGTACGATATTGCCGGAGGGCGGCAGCAACACTCTTTCCACTACATGTATCACACCATTGTCCGCACCCACATCAGCTGTCTTTACTTTGATCCCGTTTACAAAAACACCGCTGGCATTCCTTGTTACGAATACAGAGTCGCCGCTGGCCGTTACTACTTTCGCATTCGGCCCGGCCGGTACGCTGGCTGCAGGTATCCTGGAGCCCAGGGCATGGTACAGGATGATTGTGGAGGCCTGGGCCTGTGTGAGGGAATTGAGCACCGTAGTGGTAATACCGGAGGCAGTAAAGGCAGCATTGTCCGGTGCAAAAACAGTAAAGGGGCCTGTACTGCTCAGGGTGCCCTGTGCATTCGCCTTCAGTACCGCTGCCTCCAGGGTGCTGAAGTTGTCATTTTTAACCACCACATCGGTGATGGTATTGGTGGTCACCGGGTCATCGTCTTTATTACAACCGGTGGCCAGTACGGCCATTGCCAGTGTGCCGCTGATGAATACGCTGCTGAAAAAATTTTTAAGTTCCATGTTGATTGGTTTTATTAAAATGATAACAGCAGCAAAAAACAAATAGCGGCCTGCCGGGAGTGAATCGTCGTATCCGGGGAGTGAACCTTCACAACAAGGGAGTGGGATCCGGTCCATAAAAAAGCCGGAAGCGCTGTTTACAGCAGCTCCGGCTTCACGGTGAAGAAATATATTCAGGTGATAAAGTTCAGGGGCCGGACACCGGCCTGGCCCGGGATGCCCGGCAAAAGGCTATTCCACGCTCCAGCTCATGCCTCCTCCTTTTTCGTCCTTCAGGCTGATGCCCAGGCGGGTCAGTTCATTCCTGATCTTATCCGAAGTGGCAAAGTCCTTCCGGCTTTTTGCTTCCCTGCGTATGTCGATCAGCAACGCCATTACGCCCTTCAGTTTTTCGTTATCTGCTTCGGTTACACTTTGCAAACCGAAGATATCTTCCACATAGGTCTTCATCTTTGTTTGCAGCAGCATGAATGTTTCCGGGCTCACCAAGCTTACCGGGATCGTCCCGTCCTTCATCGAATTGATCACCGGCACCAGTTCAAACATATTGGCCAGCACCCTTGCTGTACC
Source organism: Chitinophagaceae bacterium (assembly GCA_046329665.1). Classification (GTDB taxonomy): domain Bacteria; phylum Bacteroidota; class Bacteroidia; order Chitinophagales; family Chitinophagaceae; genus JJ008. The sequence goes on from JAXLUG010000001.1 coordinate 269,534, forward strand.
GAAGTCATCATTCATGTACTCATCAAATTCAGCTGTCAGCCGGGTAATTTTAGATTCAAGTGCCGTGTCGGCGCTTTCTTTTCCCGGCGCATAGTTCATCGCCTGCAGTTTCTCATACGCATCCCACAACCGCTTCAGCCCTTTTTCTGCAGCCTGCAGCGCCTCATTGCTGAAGTCGAGTGTGCTGCGGTAGTGTGTTTGCAGAATGAAGAACCGGATCACCATCGGGTGATAGGCTTTCGCCAGTAAAGGATGGTTCCCGCTGAACAGTTCGGTCAGCCTGATCACATTGTTGTAGCTTTTGCCCATCTTCCGGCCGTCGATCGTGATCATGTTGTTATGTATCCAGTACCGCACCGGCGCCGTATGGTTGCAGATCGTACTTTGCGCTATTTCACTTTCATGATGCGGGAACAGCAGGTCCATACCGCCGCCATGAATATCGAACTGCGCACCGAGGTACTTGGTCGCCATCGCCGAGCATTCAATATGCCAGCCGGGAAACCCCACGCCCCAGGGGCTCTGCCACCGCATGATGTGTTCCGGGGCGGCATTCTTCCACAGGGCAAAATCAGCCGTATCCCTTTTCTCTTCCTGCCCTTCCAGTTCCCTTGTTGTTTCCAGCAGGTCCTCAATGACCCGGCCGCTCAGTTTGCCATAGTCGTGTGAGGCAGCGTATTTCTTTACATCAAAATATACGGAACCCTTCACCTCGTAGGCATAGCCAGCGGCTATGATCTGTTTGATCATTTCGATCTGCTCCACAATATGCCCGGTGGCCGTGGGTTCTATCGAAGGTTTCAGGGTGTTGAACTGTTCCATCGCCCAGTGAAAAAGGTTGGTGTACTTGGTCACCAGTTCCATGGGTTCCAGTTTTTCCAGTATGGCCTTTTTCGATATTTTATCTTCTGCCTCACGGCCTTCTTCTTCAAAATGCCCCGCATCGGTGATGTTTCGTACATACCTGACCTTATACCCCAGGTGCTGCAGGTACCGGTATATCACATCAAAGGTGATATAAGGCCGGGCATGGCCCAGGTGGCTCTCGCCGCTCACGGTAGGTCCGCACACATACATACCCGCATGGCCGGGAGTGATCGGGGTGAAAACTTCTTTCTGCCTGGAATACGAATTATAAACTTTTAAGTCTGACATGTTGTTTGTTTGACCGGCTTCAGTACCCTGGTTGAACTTCCGTTGCGACGCTCCGTTCAGCAGCAGTAACTCCGATGAAGCAAAGATGAAAAAAATAAGATTGAAAACAACCGGTTGATGGCCCGGCCCGGCCAGGGATCATTTCGTCCCGGAGGGACAGCAGCAGCACATTGTATGGAGAAGAAATTTCATGATGCGGTGAAGATAGGCCATTTCTTCCGATGACACAAGAAACCGGCTGATAATCCTCTTTTTTAGCATGGTTTCTGCATAGATACCAAAATTCCGCACAAAGCGTTATTAAAGGAACACCTGAGCATGAAAAAGACGATCATTACCTGTCTTTCCGTTATTTTTTTTCTGTCCTGTAAAAAGGAAGTCACGGAATTGCCGGCGCCCACCCAGACCGGCGCCAACACGTTTGGCCTTAAACTGAATGGCACATTATGGGTGCCACAGGGTTTTGCAGGCATTCCTGATGAAGACCTGCTGAAGGCCCGGCTGCTCGGGGATGTGCTCATCATCACGGCGCAGAATTTTTCCAGTTCTCCTACCGAAACACAATTTGACCTGCATATAAAAGGCATTACCGGACCCGGCACCTACCCGCTCAATACCAATACCGGCTATCCGAGTGATTTCACCACCTATGCATATCATGTAAAAAGAAGGCTAACCCCGCTGGATGAATGGATCACTTCGGCAGCACAAACCGGCAGCATCACCATCACCCGGCTTGATACCGCAGCACATATCGTAGCAGGTACGTTTGCCTTCAATGCAGAAAATATGGTGGATGCTTCCAGGACGATCACAGTGACCGAAGGCAGGTTTGATATAAAATACTAACGGGATAAACTTACCGGAAGGCGCATCGCTCTTCGCTCAGAACAATATCCTCAGTCCCACACTTACCATCCCGGTCCAGGGAGCCCGTTCATTGATGTAGATATACCGGCTGGGATAACCATCGGTGGGTATCCAGACCCTGGCTTCCACATAGCCGTACAGGTCACCGCCCAGGTTTCTGTCGATACCGATCCCCGGATCAATGGTCAGCCGTTTGAAATTTGCCCGGCCACTGATCACCGGTACTTCGTACTGGCTGGTATCAATGCCCACGGAGTGGCTGTTCTCCACACGTCCCAGCAGCAGGCCAAAACCAGCGTAGGCATAAATATTAATCCCTGTTTCTGTTTCGCAGGTTCCTTTCAGGTATTTTTTCCAGCCCACAGAGAATTCCTTAAGCCGCATATTGGCACTGTTCACATAAGCAATCGTCTGCGGGGTGGTGGAGGGAGATTTGGCAACGGCGCTGAGATTGTTTTTAAACTTCCCGTTGGAGTAATAGACAAACCAGACATAGATCCCTTCTTTTGGCGTAAGGTGGAACTGTGCCTGTACCGTATGCCCGATCACGGTAAAGCGCTGTTCTTTTTTAAAATTATGCTGCAGGCTGAGATCGGTAGCAATGCTGATGCGGCCCTGCTGGGAGAAGGAGCTACCTGCCACCGTAAGCAGAAGAATAACAAGTACTATTTTCCGGGTTTGCCGCAATGCGTTGTTTAAAGGCGAATTTACAGGGTTATTTAATGATGCCATACATATTTGAAGCAGGGATCAGTCCGGTGAACCGGGAGTCCTCTGCCCCGTGGCGGTTGTCGCCCATGACAAAATACAGTTTCTCTTTCAACCTGTTCTCACCTGGCCGGATTCCCGGGATGTTGTGATACAGTTTGTAGTTTTCCGGGTTGACCGTGATGACCTCGCCGGGGGAGGGTATTTTCAGCGGCCCGTAGTCGGAAGTGTTCCAGTGGTCTTCCGCCGATGTCCTGGCATAGGCCGTATCGGCCGGGCCTGCATACAGAAAAGGTATCCGCACGGCTTTGATGATCTCCGGGTGCTGGCTTTTCAGCTCGCTGAGCTGGTCCGCAGACAGGGACCCGGTATACAGGAACGTATCTCTCAGCAGCGAATCATACGGCATCAGGTTTAACTGATTCACGAACTCATCCTCCAGCAGCTGCCGGGAACAGAGACGGTAAGGCAGTTTCGACCCGGGAGGAAAGGGCCGGGGCACACCATTGAGGTACACAGTATCCTTTTTTATTTCCAGCACATCCCCCGACATAGCGATGATCCGGAAGATCCTTTTTTCCCAGTGCTGCCGGAACTGACCGTTTTCATCCCGGCTGCCACTATAATCATTGCCGTAAAAATCGAATACGGCAATATCATTCCGTTCAAAGCGGGAGGTGGCCTTTACATAAAACGGTTCGCCCGGTTTGATCGTTTCTTCCATACTGCTGCCCGAAGCCCGGTACACCCGCCCTTTACACGAGCAGGCGAACAGCACCGATAAAAAAATGAAATACTTCATAAAACAAAAGTGCCGGAATGAATCCGGCACTTAAAGATAGTGAATGGAAAAAATTATTTCATCAGCTTCAGCTCCTTAATGATATTGGTACCGCCGCCCAGTTTATCGATGCACCAGAGTACATAGCGGATGTCAACACAGATCGTGCGGTTCAGGTCTTTATCAAAAGCCAGTTTATGGCTGAGGGCTTCATAGTTGCCGTCGAAGGCCAGCCCGATCAGTTCGCCGCGGGCATTGATCACCGGGGAACCGGAGTTGCCGCCGGTGATATCATTGGTAGTGATAAAACCGATCACCAGTTCCTTGCGGGTCGGGTCCATATACTGGCCAAAATCTTTTTTCTTCAGCAGCTCGATCTGGTTGGCCGGCAGGTCAAACTCATAATCACCGGGTTTGTATTTTTCCAGTAATCCTTTAGAAGTGGTAACATAATCATAGAACACGGCATCCCTGGGGTGATAGGATTTCACATTGCCATAGCTCACCCGCATGGTGAAGGTGGCATCCGGGTACATCATCTTTGCTTTGGCCGGATCCATTTCCATAATACCTTTCAGGTACAGCCTGCCGAACTCTGCATTCTTAGCACTGAACTGCTGGAACAGCGGGGAATATTTGCTGGTATAATTCGTAAAGAAGGCGCTGGCATGTGCAAAGGCCGGATCTGTCTGAAGCGTATTGGCATCCGGGTTGGCTATGAAAGCCTTCCATTTTGTGTCGTCGAAGATCATCGTGTTCTTAAACATATCAGCCGCATACTTCTGGTAAGTGGCCTCATCGTTCAGATCGCCGTACTTGTCTTTTATACCACCGTAGAAGCCCAGCGGGTGCTGTTCTTTCGGCAGGTCTTCGTAGTACATGTGAGTGACAGACCCTACGATATGCTGATCGGATAGTTTATTTTCTTCTTCCAGGAACCCGGTGCGCTGCTTATTGGCGGCTTCCGCAGCTTTTTTGATATCTGCCTGGGAGCTTCCGGGCTTTACCAGCAGGGCTTCCAGCTGCATCAATGAGCTGGCAAAAGCAATGAGCGGGGAACCCGCCACACCTTCATTGATATACATACGGAGTTTGGCATAAGGTCTCCAGGCATCATAAGCTTTGCCCCAGTCGGAAAAGATATTCTCGTATTCAGGTTTGCCTTTTGCCCATGCATTGAATTTATCTTCAAAAGCTTTTTTCTGGCCGTAGATGTCATACTTCAGTAACTGTTTGGTCTCCCCGTCATAAAATTTCCAGTAGTTGGCGATGCTGGCATAGGAAGAAGCGAGCTGCAGTTTGATAGCCGGGTCTTTCTTCATCTCTTCAAACATATATTTCAGCCGCATGTCACGGAGTTTTACCAGCGTGGGGTTATTGATGTCGGTGGACAGTTTGATGCCGTAAGAACTTTCATAACGGTTGGTGCCGCCCGGGTATCCCCAGATCATGGAGAAGTCGCCATCTTTCAGCGGGCGCAATGATACCGGCAGGTACCATTTGGGTTTCATCGGGATATTTCCATCTGTCGCTTCCTCTTTTTTAGCCGGGCTTCCGTCGGGATGGGTATATACACGGAAGATGGAGAAGTCGCCGGTATGGCGGGGCCATTCCCAGTTGTCGGTATCACCGCCGAATTTGCCCACACTCTCAGGAGGTGCACCCACGAGACGGATATCGTAGTAGCGCTGGTATACGAAAGCCAGGAACTGGTTGCCTTTGAAGAGGGCGCTTACCCTGGTTTCAATGTTCTTGCTTTCGTCACTCATCCTTTTATTGATGGCAGCCAGCACCGCGGTTTGTCTTCTCACCCGGTCCGGTCCGGTAAGTCCCTGCAGTGAATCCATCACTTCCTTTGTTACATCATCAATCCGGAGAAGAAATTGTACCGTGAGGCTGGTCGGGATCTCTTCCCCTTTGCTGCGGGCATAGAAACCGTTGGCCAGGTAGTTATGGTCCACAGTGCTGGCATTAGCGATGGCATCATAACCGCAGTGGTGGTTGGTGAAGATCAGGCCTTCTGCGCTGACGATCTCACCGGTGCACCCGCCGCCAAAGATGATGATCGCATCCTTGAGCGAGGGTTTGTTGATATTATACAATTGCTCTTTGGTAAGCTTCAACCCCTTTTTCACCATTTCATTGTACACCTGCTGCCCGAGTAAAAGCGGCAGCCACATCCCCTCATCGGCAAATGACCTGGCGGCCAGGGTGATGACAAAAACAAACGTAATTAATAGCTTCTTCATACAAGAAAAATTTAGGTGACAAACCTACGTAAAAAGGGGTATGAAAAAGCTGAAGTTTCCTCAAATCCGGGGCATCCATCTATTTTCATTTGTAAGGGCCTTTGACCGGGTACTTCCTCTGAAAAGTACCTTTTGCCAGGGATTGCACCAGGAGTGCTGCCGGCATGATCAGGAAGACGATGCAGGGTCAGCGCTGCCGGTTGGCAAATCTGCCTGTTACCGGAATGCCTGCAGGCACAGGGAGGCCTGGTTGCGCTGAAAATTCTATTTATAACCTGTCCATGTTCTTGTTTTCTGGTCAAATGCCCAGAACGTTCCGTTTGCGTAACTGAAATTGAAGGCAGCCCAGGTGGGAACATCTTCCGGGAGTTTTAGTTTCTGCGTCAGTAACCCGGTGTTCTTGTTATATAATTCCACCTGGTTTTCGGCTATGTTCAGTAAACCAAACTCAGCTTTCGGAATGCCGGTATAGAGGAGAACATTGTAGTTGTAATTTTCACTTAAAGCAGAACCATCATCTGAATTATTTATATCCTCTGTCCTCACCACTCCGGGGTAGAGTCGTATGGTGCTGTCCTCTTCCTGCATGGCATCTGCATTATATTTATAAATCCGCTGGCCATGCAAAAAACAGACAAGGTTTGATTTTGCGTCATACGTGCCGATACTTTGTATACCGGGCTGGTTCATTCCGGCTGCATAAATATCACTGCTGAGCGGGATGCCTTTTGTATCAAGTTTATAACTGAACCACCCATAATCAGAATAGCAATTACCGCAGATGGTCTTTAGTTTCGGATTGTACCAAAGGCCTCTTATATCTTCCATGGTAACCAGGTCGTCACCCGACAGGCGGTTACCGTTCACATCAAAAACAGCCAGCGGATAGGACATATTTCCTGCAAAGCCAGCGTAATATTTTTTCTCTAAAGGATGCCAGGCCACTGCTCCTCCTCTCGTTCCGGGTATACTGTCTTCACCTGTGTTAACGCTGATGTATACCTTCCCCGGCATTTTAAGTTCAATGGTTTTCTTAAGTGTTTTCTGGAGCTGGGCCTGCAGTAAAAAAGGCAGTACAAAAAAGAGGCTGAAGAGTATCTTTTTCATGTTCAGTTTATTAGGTGAACAAAGAAAGATGGCAAAACAAAGGTAGGTAATACCATAAAGGCAGTACTATCATTATGGGCAGTGCGCCGGTGCTTTCTCCCGTTACCTATAACAGGTTGTAAAGCAAGGACCCAGGCCCCTGGTGTGTTAACAGATCAGCGGATCTGCCTGCGGTGCTGATGAGTGCAGCGGAAGAGACCTTTGTTTTATTCCTTATTATTTATACCCGTACCAAACCCTGCTGTCCATATCAAATATCCAGTAGATTCCATTGGTATAAGCAAAGTTGAAGGACTCCGGCGCCTCCGCTTCATCCGGTAACTTCAGGATCTGTGTCAGCAAACCGGTTTTGGCATCGTACAGTTCGATCTGTCGTTCCAGCGCATTTAAAAATCCATACTCTGATTTTGGAATTCCTGTATACACCACGGTGGTGTAGTTATACCCGTCTGCAGTGATACCCTCCTCTTCGGGAGTTCCCTTCGGTTTTACAGATTTGCCCCAGTAGATACTGGTGACCTTACTGTCCTGCACCCCATCAGCTATGCTGTAGGAATATACATTTCCCTCAAACAGGAAAAGCACCTTTCTGGTAACCGGGTTAAACGCACCGGTGCAATGCTGGCCGGGCTGATACCGGCCTTCCATAATACTGTCGAGTTCAGCCGTGATACCGCCTTTGTCAAATTTATAGCTGAACCAACCAACGGTATCAAAGCCATTTCCCTGGATGGTTTTTGCTGCAGGGTTATACCAGAGCCCCCGTATATCTATCAGGGTGCTTTCATCATCTTCCGATAACCTTTTTCCCGTTGCATCAAATACACAAAGCGGGTAATTGAGATTTCCTGCCATCGCCGCATAATATTTTTTCTGGAGAGGATGCCAGGCCACGCTGGCGCCGCGGGTACCCGGATAGTCATCGTCTTCGGTGCGGGCCATCTGCAGTTCAGTTGTTTTTGTAAGCGTCCTTGTTTTTACCTGTGCAGAGGCAGCAACCGCACTGCACAGAAGAATGGACAGAAAGATCTTTTTCATGTAATATGTATTAGATGTACAAAGGAAAGGAGTTGTATTCAGGGGGCAATACCGTACAGGCGGTATTCTTACCGGCCTCCCGGCCGCAGGAGCAGTTTGTCCGGGGCCAGCGGCGGGGCAGGCGGGTGTTCCGTATTATTTCTTAACAGCAGGTTGGTATCGCAATTATCACCGTCGCAGCAGGGGAGGGCATTGGTGTGGCAAACGGGGCACTGGTAATGGCCATGCACATGCACCAGGGCGGCAGTATGTCCGCAAAACAGGCAGGTTTGTATATTCATCCTATTCAGCCGGTTTATTAAGTACTTCCCACAACAGGTCTTTTAGTTCAGTAAGTCCTTTATGGGTAACGGAAGAAATAAAAAGATGCGGAATTTCTTCCGGTAGTTCTTTTTCAATGGCCTCTTTCAGCTCCTCATCCAGCATATCGCTTTTGCTGATGGCAATGACAAATTGCTTGTGGAGCAACTCGGGATTGTACTGGTTCAGTTCGTTCACTAGTATTTCAAATTCTTTTTTATGATCATTGCTGTCTGCGGGAATGAGAAAAAGCAACACGGCATTTCTTTCAATATGCCGGAGGAAGCGGTGGCCCAGCCCTTTTCCTTCTGCGGCCCCTTCGATAATGCCCGGCAGGTCGGCTATGCAGAAACTTTTTCCATCGCGGTATTCTACAATCCCGAGATTGGGTGTGATGGTGGTGAAAGCGTAGTCGGCGATCTTTGGTTTGGCCGCGGTAACTACGGAGAGGAGCGTTGATTTGCCGGCATTCGGGAAGCCGACAAGCCCCACATCAGCCAGTACTTTCAGTTCAAGTACCTTCCAGCCTTCTATACCGGGCAGTCCCGGTTGTGCATATTCCGGTGCCTGGTTGGTGGCCGTGGCAAAATGCGAGTTGCCCAGGCCGCCCTTTCCACCGGGCAGCCAGATGATCTCCTGTCCGTCTTCCAGGATCTCCGCTTCCTGTTTGCCGGTTTCCTCATCGACAGCGATGGTGCCAAGGGGCACTTCTATGATGATGTCTTTACCATCACGGCCGGTGCTGTTGTTAGCACCGCCTTTTTCACCGTTCTCTGCCAGTATGTTCTTGTGATAGCGCAGGTGGAGCAGGGTCCAGAGATTCCTGTTTCCCTTCAGGATGATATGGGCACCACGGCCGCCGTCGCCGCCATCGGGGCCCCCCATCGCTGTAAATTTATTACGCATGAAATGCTTGTTGCCGGCGCCCCCGTGGCCACTGCGGCAAAAGATGCGTATCTGGTCAACAAAATTGCTTTTCTCCATTTAGTAGATGCAGCTATGCGCAAATATACCTTGTCAGTACAGGAAACAGCCATTTATGAAAAGTATTTTGTTGGCAACGCTGATCACAGGGCTCCTTTCTTTTCAGTGCAATAAAGCTGAATATGATGCACCCTCCTGTATCGAAGCAAAGATTGCCCGGCTGAAAGCAGAGAGTAAAGCAAACCCTCCTGCCCAGGTGGATGAATACATATATAATGGTAAGAAGGTATACCTCTTCAATGCCCCCTGCTGCGATCAGTACTCAGAGTTGTATGACGAAAGCTGTAACCTGCTTTGCGCCCCCTACGGCGGGATATCCGGCCACGGTGATGGAAAATGTGCTGACTTCTCCGCCAATGCGCAGCATGTCCGTGTTATCTGGAAAGACAGCCGGTGAAATAAAAAAAGCGATGGTGGCGCCATCGCTTTTTACATCAGGGACATTGTTTTATTGAACAACGATCTTTGAGCTGAAGGCTGTATTATTACTACCATCCAGCACTTTAATAAGATATACTCCTTTTGAGGCGGAGGAGCCCAGTTTGATTTTCTGCACCTGGTTTTCTGTATTCACGGCCACAGCCTGCTGCAGTAGCTGGCGGCCCATCACATCTGTAACCTGGATCGTGTAATTACCGGCCTGGAGCTGTCCGAAACGAAGGGTGAACTGGTTATTGGTAACAGGGTTGGGGAAGATACTGACAGAACCTGCGGCAGCATCATCGGCAGCCACCGGCTGGTTACGGGACAACTCTACTGTTTCGGTTGTTTTCTTGTTGCCGCTGGCCAGCAGGTTACCATTAGCAAGATCAGAGGCATGCCATAATGTACCGGCAGCGGCAACCGGTGTGGCGGCCCATGATTTCGTATCTACTGAATAAAGCGCAGAAGCGTCGGTGGCGCTTGCTACCACCACTTTATTGTTTGCATCCACGGCAGCACCATTGATGGTAAAGCCATTTGGCAGCCCCGAAACCATTCCCAGGTGTGTGGCAATCCTGGATTCGATATTGATCCGGAAAACATGATTGCGGGCGGAGAAAACATAAAGGTTGCCATCATCGTCAGCGATCATATCCCCGCCGTAGCTGCTGCAGGAATTGTGGATGGATACATTTTTATTAGCCGGGTCATCAACAATGCTGCCGAGGTCGGTGATCGCCGGTTTTTTTCCCGTGCTGAAACGCATCAGCTGAGTGGCATCATTGGTCATGGCGTACCCATTTCCGTCTGAAGCGATCACCATGCGGGTAACGATATTCCCCTGGTCAGTCGTTTTCACCGGTTTACCGGTGAAGGGGATCGTAACGTAATACACCTGCTGTGTTTTCAGGTCATAATACCGCAGCTGGTCGATGAACATGGGCGTGTAATAAAGCCGTGCATGCCTGCTGTCGTAAGCAAGGGCGGCCACCCCGCTGTTAAAAGCAGGCTGTTCATTGAATCCCATTTTGTTTACGCTCAGGTCGGTGATCCTTTTTTTGGTAAAAGCGTCGAAAACGACTTGCTGGTCGGACAGGCCATTCAGCAGCGGCTCGCTGTAGACACCTGTTTCCAGGTTCATGATCCTTAACTGCACCCAGTTGTTAGCCTGGTTCTGGCCGTCAGTAATTGAGTAGGCAAAACGGTCTGCTTGCTGGGAGAATACGGAGGTGGCACTCAGCACAGCCCCGGAAAGTAATGATAACAGGGGTAAGCTTTTTCTCATAGTTTCTTTTTTAAGGGTTATATCCGACAAATATCGGATGGATAAAACGAGGTTAAATTACAGCATTTTCTGAAGCCGCCGAAGATTTTTTTTGGCAGCCGGGCCCAAAAAAAAGAGATGACGGGTTAACCGTCATCTCTTTTAAATGATACTGTTGAGCCGGGCGCTTACCTGGCGATTGACAATTTTACAGATTGAACATCCTGTCCGTCATTTACACGAAGGGTATAAAGACCGGGCTGGAGCCGGTTCAGGTTATTGATGGCAATACTGTTAACGCCTTCCATTACCTGGTTCTGCTGGCGGAGTAATACACGGCCATTCATATCGAGCACTGCGATTTCAACCAGCGCTTTCCGGGTGGATTCAAACCTTGCTGTGGCGAGGCTTCCGCCAACAACCGGGTTGGGGCTGATGCTGAGACCACCGGCTTTGATGCCATCTTTTCTCAGCAGGATGATATTGCTGTAGCTGAAATGACCATCCAGGTCCACCATTTTCAGCCTGTAATAGAATGCATCTGCAGGAAGACCGGTCAGGTTCTCTGCATACTGGTACTGCTGTTTTTCAAGACCCATACCCTGCCGGGTGACCACCCCCACACTTTCAAACCTGCTGCCGTCAATGCTTCTCTCTATTTCATACGCAGAGAAATTGATCTGGTTTTCTGCAACCCAGTTAAGGGTGGAGGCGCCGTTCTTATATGTTCCGGTAAAGCTGAGCAGCTTAACAGGAAGCGGTGTTTGCTGCGGGAAACTGAAGCAGCCAAAACGTGAACCGTACTGACGGGTGGGCTGGCTGTTAAATGTAGAACCGCTCACATAGTTGTAATCATATCCCATGCGGAACCTGATCAGTGACTGGGCGGTGGCATAATTGGCCGCAGCGGCTACCTGGGCACAACGGGATACACCTGTACGTTCACACACAGAGCCGGCAAAACCTTTCCAGTTAAACCCGCCATCGGTATAAGTATAAGATACCAGTTCAGTAGAAACGTCTCCATTGATTACGGATCCGGCTACACTTTCCACCAGGCCGGTTTCCCTGAACCAGCCACCGCCGGTACCAACGGTAGATCCATCGATATCATAGTGAATGTAGTTGAGACCGGTCAGACCACCGACGGGAACAGTGGTGTAATCACCGGGGTATTGCTCACCGGCTGTGGCATTTGACACATAAAACCGGATTACAAACTGTACATACCCTCTCCTGTCAGTATTGGTAAGGTTCTGGTCAGGAGTGATCCGGGGGGCAAAGAAACTGGCAATACTGTTTCCGCCCTGGTCGGTAGCAGCGTCATCATCAATGCTGAAGTTGGTGCCGTTCATCGCACAGTTTGACTGTGATTCCACGGTCACGGTCGCATTGATTTGCTGACCGCTGATCGTAGCAATATTGTAATATGAATAAACTGCCGGAAGGGAAGTAGGACTTCCTGAACGGAGGGTAGCTCCGGTAAAACTTGTTACAACTGTGGAACCGCCGGGTGAGCAGGTTTCAGAAGTAGGCTGGGTACAGTTTCCTGCATTACAACTGGCAGGTGCAGCTGGCTGGGTTACCTGTGCTTTTACCAGGCTCCCCGCTGTAATAAATGCAGCAACAGATAAAAAAATAAACTTTTTCATGCTCTCAGGTTTTTGAGTTAAGAATGGTGCTCGAAATGACTTGTTCGAAGGGTTTAACCAGGCATGGAAAAAGGCTTCATCAGGATGTTTCTTTCCGGAAGGCTTTCAGAAGATATAAGGAGAGGTGGCTGTAATCAGAGGAAGGACCAGGCGCTTAAAGCCTGTTATGCTCAATACAGGCGGTAAAGATATAATACTTGGAAACGTTTTGCAAGTGCGGCAGGGATTATTTTATTGACTGCTGATACCACTGATTACCAGTTGGTTGAAAAAAGAACCCCTCCGCCACGAAAGGCAGGAGGGGTGATAGGTATAAAAACCCTGAGCACTTAGCGTTTAATAATCTTCTGAACCTGTTTTCCTTCTTCTGTGATAACTTCCACCAGGTACATACCTGCATTTGCTGATGCCAGCTCAGATGATAATACTATTACATTATTTCCTTTTTGTACCAGCATGCTGCGGTCAACAATGGCCTGGCCGGCGGCATTCCTGATACGGAGGGTGATCGCTGCATCCTTATCGGTATTCAGCTCTATTTTCAGGTTGCTGCTGAACGGATTCGGATATACCGTCATGCTTTTTACAATACTGCTGTTGATACGGAGGGTTACGATCTTGCTTAAAGCAGCCTTGGCATCTATATCAACAGTTTTGATACGATAGTAAAGGATATCAGTATTGGCAGCGATCGGATCGATGAACTGGTAGCTTCTGACGCTGCTGCTGTTACCGGCCGCCTGTTTGGTGCCCACTTTCACAAAGTTTACTCCGTCAGTGCTGCGTTCAATTTCAAAATGATCGCTGTTGATCTCAGAAACGGTTGTCCAGTTCAGTACAGCATTGCTGCCTTGTTTTGTTACATCAAAGCTTCCCATCTTCACCGGAGTGATAATGGTGTTCGGGAATACGTTGGAAGCAAGGTCCTGCAGACCGGTTACTGCCAGGGCCAGCACACAATTAACGGTATTTGTATTGCTGTTGGCTGTCGCCTGGTTGATATAATAAAGTCCGTCGCTGGTAGATACATACAATCCGCCCACCACATCGAAGGCCACACCATTTACGGTGTTGGAGAAAGCATTTCCGCTGCCATCGAACACATCCCATTTTTTGGTCAGTGTCGTACTGTTGCCGGCCGGTGAACCGGTATAGATTTGTGTAGTACCACTGCCGTTGTTGGCGAGTACCACCAGTTTGCCGTTACCATCAAGACAGAGGTCACCATTTACGAAGGTGGCAGCCGTTCCGCCAACAAGCGTTACGTTGGAAGATTCAATAACAGGCGTAACAGGGTTAAGACCGTTGGAGGCAAATTTGGCGAGATACAGGGTAGTACCATCACCCGCCAGGATCCATCCGGTTCCGTCAGGGCCCATACCGAGGCGTACAAAACCGAGTTCTGCACCATTACCCGCACCGTTCAGGTCAAGCTGGCCGATCTTGGCGATTGCTCCGGCAGCACTGGCGCCCCATACTTCCACAATTCCATCATTGGTTTGTCCGCCGGTAGAAGAACCGAGGTAATAGAAATACCCGGCTGTTCCGGAAGGAATATTATTTCTTCCCAGGGCGGCAGTCCTGGTATAGGTGTTGGTAGAACCCGTGAAGGAAGGTGCAAACATATTTGTAGGGCCGCTGTTTACTGTTCCCAGTGAAACAGAGAAGCTGGATATCTGTGTACCGTCTGTTGAAGTGGCCCAGAGATTTGTTCCGGTGATTACCACCACAGTTACTTCATCAAACACAGAACCATTTACAGTCAGTCTGAATACATAGGTACCAGCTGAAAGACCGGTGACAGTTGTAGATGAGTTAGCTGGCGCTGTGATAGAGCCGCCGGCGGGTCCTGAAGATTTTGTCCATAAATATGTTGGAGAACCTGCCGTAGTAGAGCCGGATAAAGAAACGGATGTTCCGCTTACCAGCTGATCTGCTCCTGCATTTACTGTAAAGGCTGCGGTTGATTTTAATGCAATAAGGATAGCACCATTTCTTTCACCTGGGGATAATGTTGCTGTTCCGTTACCTGTTGCGCCGGCTGTAGATTTAATAGCCCAGGCCACACCTGCCGAAGCCCCATCGCTTGCGTTTCCTTCAGCAATATCTGCCACTTCAGTTAAAGCGCCTGGTGAAGTGGTGGTCCATGCAGACCATGAAGGATTAGATCCTGCGGCCATCGTACACATTACAATGCCGGCACTATTGGTTACAGTAGTTAATGACAAAGCAGTGGCAGTAGTTGCGCCTGATCCGCCAAGGTTTAATGAACTGGCAGGAGCCACATCAAAAGGCGTAGGCCCTGATACATCCACACCGGAATAGGCCACGATAGTCGCGGCTACATGGTTTGTACCTGAACCGAGGGTGAATGAATAGCTGGCACCTTCTGAAGCACCGGCCACTTTATAAAACACTGTACCATTACGGTTGGTACCACCGCCAAGATTCGTTCCGGCAATTAAGGTCCAGCCTGCAGGTGCAGTGGCATTTGCTGTATTGCCTTCTTTTGCAATGACAGCAATCATCACATCGTTTTGTACAACGCCTGCCGGTTTGTTCACTGAAATGCTTGTGGAAGTTCCTGTGTTCGTGGAAGTCCCGCGGAGGGCGACCTGTGCCCTGATATCCTGCGAGAAAATAATGCTTGCTGCAATTGCAACAAGCAATGAAAAAGTAGATTTTTTCATGCTTCAAGGTTTATGTAGAAAAAAAAGATTACACAGTCCGGAAAAACTGGTCATTCAGGAAATTGAAGCGGTTAGATCAACAGGATGTTAAACTCAATGAAGCTTCCTAGAGGATTGGTGGATCAAATTGCTCAATCAGAGAGGAGATTCCGGAGGATATATGGAAAAAAGGGAAGTAAATGTAGATAGGGGAATTTGAATTTGCAACTGTATGGGTAAGAAAAATCAAAAAATACCATATTAATGGTAGGTCTTCTAACTGCTATTCCTTCTTTTTGAACGGTTTGTAAAATGATTGTTTTATAGACCGGTTGCCTTTTCTCTTTCGCAATGGCCTGCATTCCTCCCACCCGGTGAACATTTCTGCAGGAAGTTGCTGGTACAGGGCAGTACCGTCGGACTTCCAACGGATCATCTCATCACTTACCTGCCGGATGATCTTTCCCGGGTTTCCGGCCACCAGGCTCCTGGCGGGTATCTTCTCCTCCTGTTTCACCAGGGTAAGGGCCCCGACGATACATTCATCACCAAGTTCAGCATTGTCCATGATCACTGCATTCATTCCTACGAGGCAGTTCTTACCGATCGTGGCACCATGAATAATGGCTCCATGGCCGATATGTGCATTCTCTTTCAGTAATACGGTTATTCCGGGAAACATATGTATTGTACAGTTCTCCTGCACATTGCACCCGTCTTCCAGGATGATCCGGCCCCAATCTCCCCGCAAGGCCGCCCCCGGACCGATATAACATTTTTTACCAATGATAACATCACCGGTTATAATGGCCTGCGGATGCACAAAGGAGGATTTGTGTACGACCGGCCTGGTGCCTTTGAATGAGTAGAACATGATTTGCTTTATATCGTTAAAGGGATAAGTGTAATGTCAGGATTCCCGGGTTTACCGAATGAACAGGGAAGGGAAGGCTTTGCAGCTAAGGTGACGGGCCTTTTTGCCTGTTTATGGCTTTGTATCCGGTTCGCCCATCAGTTTCTTCCCCGTTCTGTAACAAAGTCCTTTGAACTGTGCCACGAGGTGATCATACTGGTTATATATATTAATATGATAGAGCCCGGTTGATTTCCCGTTGTGCAGCTCTTTTGCTTCTGCCGTCAGTACATCGCCGGTATGTACCGGTTTGATGAAATTGATAGAAGTGTCCAGTGCCACCGACAGGTTATTCCTGTTATTGCAGGCAAATGCAAAGGCGGAATCGGCCAGGGAAAAGGCGATACCTCCGTGAATGATCCCGAAACCATTGATCATTTCGGGCCGTATCGTCATCTTTATTCTGCTTTGGCCTTCGCTGATCTCCAGCACTTCAATTCCCAGCCACTGGCTGAAAAGATCGTGTTGCATCATGTGTGTTACTACTTCGGCAGGTGCAGGCATATAGGTCAGTTTTCCAGTAATGAGGTTTTCTTTTTGATATCCTGTATTGCAGCAAAGAGGGTATCCATATCTTCCTGGTCATTAAAGGCGTTCAGGGAATAGCGCATATATGTTTTTCCTTCATGCCGCATCACAGGTATTTCAACCCGGTAGGTTTCAAATAAATGGTCATGCAGTTTTTCCGGTGCGGCCGTCCTTACTTCACAACTCAGCATCTGTCCGAAAAAATCATCCGTCAGCGGGGCCAGCGGTGTTGAATTAAAAAGGGAACAGAATGCAGCGGCATTATCTTTTACCAGCTGGCGGCAGCGGGCCGAAACGGCGGGCCAGTTGTGTTCTTTCATAAATGCGATAGCATCAGGAATGGTCAGGAATGCAGAGAAGTCTCTTGTTCCCTGCAACTGGTGATAATCCAGGAAGGCGGAATGTGAAGGGAACAGGGCCTTATAACCCCAGCTTACGATCAGCGGATCGAGCAGGTGCTGCCATTCCCTTTTGCAATAAAGAAAAGAACTGCCCTTTGGTGTCATCATCCATTTATGACAGGCACCGGTATAGATATCAACGCCGAGTTTTTCCATGTCGACCTCCACCTGCGCCGGTCCGTGGGCACCATCAACAAATGTCATGATGCCAAGTTGTTTTGCTTTGGCAACGATCTCCTCCACCGGCAGCCGCAAACCTGTGCTGCTGGTAAGGTGACTGATAAACACCAGCTTTGTTCTGGCGGTCACCCCGCTGAACAAATCCTCAACGATCGCTTCCTTACTTAGTACAGGAAGGGAGATGGGCTGACGTTTATAGACCACTCCGTTTTTTTCGCAATAGAAATTCCAAGTATTATCACAGGCCCCGTATTCCAGGTTGGTGGTCAGGATCTCATCACCGGGTTTTAAAGAGAGGCTTTTTGCAACAATATTTACTGCATAGGAGGGGTTCATTACATACACCACATCATCCGGGTGGCAATTAATGAAGGCGCCGAGTGCTTTGCGGGAATTTTCCAGGTACACCGGCCCGGTTGCAGTGATGAACTGCACAGGCTCCGCTTCCAGTTCAAGCTGGTATTGCTGGTACCGTTCGAATACCGGTTGAAGGCAGGCGCCGAACGAACCAAAGTTGAGGTAGGTAACATCCTTGCGGAGTAAAAAAAATTGCGACAGGTTGTCCATGAGTTTATTTTCCTTTAAAAACAGGTTGTCGTTTTTCCAGAAAAGCATTAATGCCTTCCTGGTAGTCATCTGTAGCGGCGGCTCTTTGCTGAAAGACATCTTCCTCCATCAGTTGTTCAGTAAAGTCGGTATGGAAGGAGATGTTCAGCAATTGTTTGGTATAGGCGAGGCCTTTGGTAGGCAGGGCGGCCAGGGTGTCAGCCAGTTTCCGGCTTTCGGCGTCAAAGTGCTCATCAGGAAAAACCTTATAGATCATTCCGGTTCGTTCGGCTTCTGCTGCCGGCACTTTATTGCCGAGCATACAGATGGCGGAAGCTTTTTGCCAGCCGATCAGTCTTGGTAAGAAATAAGTACCGCCGCTGTCGGGTATGAGGCCGATTTTAGAAAAGGCCTGTATAAAGGAAGCAGATTGTGCCGCCACCACCACATCACAGCAGAGGGCGATATTGGCGCCGGCGCCGGCGGCCACACCGTTCACCGCGGCGACAACAGGTTTCTCCAGTTTGCGGATGCGGGATACAACAGGGTTATAATGTTCTGAAAGGATCTGTTTGATCCCGATCTTGTTTTCGCCGGTCAGTTCGCCGATGTCCTGCCCGGCACTGAATGCTTTTCCGGAGCCGGTAATATACACGGCCCTGATCTCTTCGCTTTTGCACACATCGAGTTTTTCCTGGAACAGCAGGGCCATTTCCCGGTTGAAGGAATTGAACTTATCGGGGCGGTTTAAGGTGATAATGGCAACGCTGCCGTTGCGTTCGAACAGAACAGGAGACATGCAACAATGTTTATGGCAAGTTAGGAAACATTCTGTTTGTAAAAACCAGCCCGGCAGGGACCTCAATATTAACAACCCGGTCTCAGGTAAATTGAACTCAAATGAAAAGAAAACATTTTCTTTGACAAGCCTGAGCAAACAGGCCAAAGCGAAAATGAAGTCTCCTGATACTGTTTTTAGCCGTATAGCCGCACTGTTGAAAGACCTTCAGCTGTCCGTTAGTGACAAAGACCTCTCCCGGCCCTGGGGCGGATTTTATGTGATCGATGAATCACAGGCCGCGGCCTTTGCCCGGCATTTTTTTCCGGAAGAGGATTTTCAGGCTTTGAAAATTGCCGACCGGCTGAGTCCGAAGATCCTGATGGTGGCACCGGGTAAACGCCTGAGCTGGCAATATCATAATCGCAGGGCCGAGATATGGCGCTGTATTGAAGGGGAAGTATCTGTGGCGATCAGTGATACGGATGAGGAAACAAAAAGACGTATCCTGAAAAAGGGAGATAAAATAAAACTACGTTGCGGGGAACGGCACCGGCTCATCGGGCTGGAGGAGTGGGGGGTGGTGGCAGAGATCTGGCAGCATATACATGCTGATAATCCTTCTGACGAAGATGATATTGTAAGACTGCAGGATGATTTCGGCCGGGGCCATCAGTGACATTTAAAATAATCAAACGGCTCTTTGCAGTCGTTGCACTGGTAAAGCGCCTTGCAGGCGGTACTGCCGAACTCACTTACCAGCCGGGTGTTTGCTGAGTGACATTGGGGGCACTCCACCCCGTCATGAGGGATGATAAACCGTTTATCCGGCGGTGCGATGCCGTACTCCTGCAACTTTCTTTTTCCTTCTTCAGAAATCCATTCGGTGGTCCATGCCGGGGAATGAACGGTGGTGATCCGCACTTTTTCAAAACCCAGGGTGGCCAGTTCGATCCGTATTTGGTGGGCGATCATATCCATGGCCGGGCAGCCGGTATAAGTGGCGGTGATCAGCACTTCCAGTTCATCATCCTGTACTTTGATATCCCGGACAATACCCAGGTCAATAATGGATAAGACCGGTATCTCCGGATCCTTTATTTCTTCCAGGTAGGCCAGTAATGTTTTCTTATCAATGATGGTTGTTTTCATGGTCTCCTGCTTATGCGTTACCATTCACATCCCGGGTAAACCCGCTGCATGTATTGCATTTCCGAAAGGATAAAACCGAGCTGTTCGGTGTGCACTCCGGTCTTTCCGCCCAGTTGCATATGAACATTGGCCGGTATTTTCAGGGTGGCCTCATCAAAAACATCTTTTACTTTTTTCGACCACTCATATTTCAGCGAACTGCAGTCGATGCCCGCTTCCTGCTCATACGGGGCTGCTACAAACATCTCACCGGTATACCGCCACAATTCCTCTGCTGCCCGCTGTATCCGGTCGTGACTTTCCGCGGTGCCATCGCCGAGGCGGATCACCCATTCGCTGCTCCACCGGAGATGATAGGCCACTTCTTTCAGTGATTTTTCGGCGATGCCGGCAAGGGTTGTATCAGGGTAAGTAAGCAGGTACTGATAAAGCAGGTGCTGATAATTGCTGAACAGGAACTGCCGCAGCACGGTTTGTGCCCAGTCACCATTGGGCTGTTCCACCAGCAGGCCATTCCGGAATGCTCTTTCTGTGCGCAAATAAGCCAGCGAGTCTTCGGTGGAGCCGTCTGCTTTTAGCGTTGCGGCATATTGGTACAGGCTTCTTGCCTGGCCCACAAGGTCGAGGGTAATATTGGTGATGGCGATATCCTGCTCCAGCACCGGTCCATGGCCGCACCAGTCGCCATTGCGCTGGGCAAGAATAACGGAGTTGTCTGCCAGATGAAGGATATATTCAATAAAAGAAGAGTTCATTTTTTTATTATTAAATAGGATGTATTGATCACTTGTATGCGCTGCAGTCAGTAAAAGTGACCGATCAATGATCCTACATGTGATTCACCTCATCCGGAAGATGGTAAAAGGTAGGGTGACGGTAAATCTTATCTTTTGCCGGTTCATACAATTCACCCGCTTCTTCCGGGTTGGAAGCGACGATGTATTTACTTTCCACCACCCAGATGCTTTCTCCTTCCATGCGGCGGGTGTACACGTCCCGGGCATTTTCAATGGCCATCTGTGCATCGGCCGCATGCAGGCTGCCGCAGTGTTTGTGGTCCAGCCCGTTTTTACTGCGGATAAACACTTCCCACAGCGGCCAGTCGTGACCGGACTGTTTTGCATTGCTGTTACCGCCCCCTTTTTCATCGGGAATATCTCCATAATAGAATATTCTTACTCCAAAATTCATGATTATTATTATTGATTATTGATTATTGATTATTGATTATTATTTCCTCCCAATTTCGCAGTTCTTAAATATGTTAAGTACCCATTCAATTCTTTCAAGCAGTTTTTATATTCCTTATTTATTTCACCTAAAAGATCTTTTGTAATATATTTTTCGTCACAGGCAGTTATCATATGCTCTGATGTTTCAGTAAGAGAACTTCCGGACTGCCTGCAGAACTGAATGTTTTCCTGATAATGAAACCTTCCGAACCTTTGGCAATATCTGCAGTGACAGAACGACCGGAATCCGGTAGCTGCGCTTTCAAATGATATTCTTCAGCTTTGGGAAAATACTTTTTGGCAATAGCTGAGATTTTCTTTCTGAAAGCCCTGCATAATTGATAAACCGGTAATTCGCAGTAATGGTTATACGTTGCCACGCAATAATCAATAATTAGTAATAAATAATCAGGCGGCTTTGTGTTTCTTTCGGTACCTGGCTGCATAAGAGGCTGCAGCCTCCCTCACCCATTCACCATCTTCCCAGGCTTTTCTTCTTGCGTCAAGCCGTTGTTTATTGCACGGCCCATTCCCTTTTACCACCTGCCAGAATTCATCCCAGTTTATTTCCCCGAAGTCATAGTGCTTTCTTTCTTCGTTCCATTTCAGCTTATCATCGGGCAGTTTCATACCCAGTGTTTTGATCTGCTCAGCGATCATATCCACAAAACTCTGCCGCAGCTCATCATTGCTTTTTCTTTTGATCTTCCATTTCATGCTCTGATCACTATGGGTGCTTTCGCCGTCTTTCGGGCCAAACATCATCAGGGAGGGCCACCACCAGCGGTTGATCGCATCCTGGCACATGGCTTTTTGTTCGGCAGAACCTCTTGATAATACCAGCAGGATCTCAAACCCCTGGCGCTGGTGAAAACTTTCCTCCTTGCAGATGCGTACCATTGCCCTGGCATAGGGTCCGTAAGAAGTGCGGGTCAGCATTACCTGGTTCATAATGGCTGCTCCATCCACCAGCCAGCCGATGGCACCGATATCGGCCCAGGTAAGGGTGGGGTAATTGAAGATGGAGGAATATTTTGCTTTTCCGCTGTGGAGATCATTGATCATTTCTTCCCTCGACTGGCCAAGGGTCTCTGCGGCGCTGTAAAGGTAAAGGCCGTGACCACCTTCGTCCTGTACTTTGGCCAGCAGGATCGCTTTTCTTTTTAATGAAGGGGCCCTTGAGATCCAGTTACCTTCCGGGAGCATTCCGACGATCTCGCTGTGGGCATGCTGGCTGATCTGCCGCAAATTCGTTTTACGGTATGCATCGGGCATCCAGTCCCGGGGCTCGATCTTTACTTCATTGTCGATCTTTTGCTGGAATATTTTATCGAAATCCTGAACAGGCATATAAAGAATTTTGGCTTACAAATGTAGCCAAAACTAACACCTGTTTGGAGCCTTTGTTCATGATGTTTGTCATGGGCAAATAAAAAAGCGGTATCCGGGGATACCGCTTAAATTACCTGCTGATTGCTTACCGTGCATATACCCCGTTCGGCGCCACCACAGCGGCGGGACCGCCGGAGATACCGACGGGCGGCACGATAATATTTATCAGTTCCCCGTTTACTTTCAGTGAAACTTTTCTGGCATGCATCTCCACGCCCTGCTGGTAAAACGGCGGCATGGCGGCCGGCTTGCGGTCGATCAGGTAAGGCTCGCTGAAATCACTCATCTCCACTTCAAAAGTGTAGTCGCCCACCACGCATTTGCTGATCGCTTTTCCATCGCTGATCTGTATATCGATCGTGGCGTTTAAAACCGGTGCATTTTCAAACGGTGTTCCGGCGAAAATATTCGGTCCGAAATAGCTGCCCACTTTTTCATCGGTACCCACAAACCCGAAGACCGCCGGCATGCCCTTCGGATCGGGCTGCCAGAAGATCATACCGCTGGGAGCACTTCCCACGGGTGTGTGTACTATCCGGCCAAGGTGTACAATTACATTAGGCATTTGCAGATCGGGGGAAGTAACGGCTGCAAGGTCCACACCGCCTTCCCAGCTCATCCAGTTGGTTACTGCTGACATAGTAGATTTAATTTTGAATAAAAATAAACCGTGCTGCCCCGGCAGGCATACCGTGGGCACGGTATTTTGCCGCTACATGCTTTTTACAAAGAGATCCTGCAGCTTCCTGGCAGCGGCCATAATATTCGCCGGAACAGGCTTGAAGTCTTTGTACTCCTCAGTCAGGAAATCTTTAGCCGTGAGTTCTTTTCCATTTGCCTTTACACTGCTTTTGAAGGAAATCCCTTTGGTGTTGAAATATATCCTGGTTTCCCAGGTATTCCCTTCTTCTCCTTCGCTGGAAAAATAAAAAAGGAGTTTGCCGTCTTTGAAAAGATATTCTTCATTGGTCATCAGGTGCGAGGAGTGCCGGCTTATGTTCACCTTTACCAGCACATTCTTCGGGTTTCTTTCAGCGGGGGGTAAATGATCGGGGGCATCATCGTACCAGAAGTCGGTGGTTTCCGAATAAATTCCCACAGCGGGCCAGCTTTTGCCATTCTTATTGGTTTCCCAGTGGTTGTTGTATAAAGACCCTTCAAATCCCTGTTCAATGGATTCGGTGATCTGTTTGTTCACTTCAGTGTAATGTTTCCGGATATCGGCTTCTGACTGGGCCATGGTAAGTACCGGGCACAGGAATGCCAGCAAAACAAGTTTTTCTTTCATAGTGTGGTGTATGTATAAGGTTATTTGATATCAAAATCCATCACCACCCGTTCTGTTTTCGGATGGCTCTGGCAGGAGAGAATAAATCCTTTTTCCACTTCATCTTCTTCCAGTCCCCAGTGCACATCCATCATCACTTCTCCTTCCAGCAGTTTGGCCTTGCAGGTGCAGCACATTCCGCCTTTACAGGCAAAGGGCAGATCGGCTCCCTGCTGCAGGGCCGCATCAAGGAGCGAGGTATCACTGGCAAGCGGTAAACTGAAATCAAATGAGCGGCCATCGAGTTTTATTGTTACCTGGCAGAGGGCGCCTTCTTTTTGTACCCCCTGTTTTTGTTCGGCTGTTTTAGCAGGTTTATTTTGTCCCGCCGTACTGAATAATTCAAAATGGATCTTCTTTTTGTCGAGCCCGGCCGTTTCCAGGAAGTCTTTTGCCAGGAAGATCATTTCTTCAGGCCCGCATAGAAATACCTCATCCATGCTGCGGTAATCGACCAGTTTATTCAGGTCTGCCAGTTTTGCGGCATCGATCCTTCCGTAATTCAGCGGGGTGTCGGTCCGTTCCCGGCTCAGGACATGGATAAGGCTGAAGCGGTCCATGAATTTATTTTTCAGGGCCTCCAGTTCTTCAAAAAAGATAATGGCGTTACGGTTGCGGTTGCCATACACGAGGGTGAAATGGCTTTTGGGTTCCGTATATAAGGTGGTTTTTATTATCGACAAGACCGGTGTGATGCCGCTTCCGGCCGCCAGGGCGAGGTATTGCTTTTGGTGGGCGGGGTTCAGTTCGGTGTAGAATTTGCCGACCGGCTCCATTACTTCCAGTACATCACCTTTTTTAAGCCGTTCATTGGCGTATGAAGAGAATAATCCGCCGCTGACCTTTTTGATGGCCACCTTCCATTCGTTGTCTATGGGGGCTGAACAGAGTGAATAGGTACGGCGTACTTCTTCGCCGTTGATGGTGGTGCGCATGGTAAGATTCTGTCCGTGCCGGAACCGGAAATCCTTTTTCAGTTCTTCGGGTATTTCAAAGGCAACAGATACGCAATCGGGGGTCTCTTTTTTTACTTCTTTTACAGTGAGACGATGAAAATGAATGGACATAACCTATTGATGTTTTCTCAGCCCGTCGATCATGATCTTGAGCATGTTTTCTTCGAGTTCCTCAGCACTGATCTTGGCCTTGCTGCGATGCCAGCTTTCGATACCGCTCACGGCATGCAGAATGATCAGAACGGCTGTGGGGGCATCGATCTTCCGGATCTCATTTTTTTCGATGCCTTCTTCAATGATGGCGGCGAATTTTTTCCGGTAACTGCGGCGCTGGTTCTGGAAATTGGAAAGGTAGGGTTCTTCCAGGTGTTTCCATTCCCGGTCGCTTACATACACTTCCTCGTAGTTTTCGATCATCTGCCGGATATGAAAGCGGAGCAGGTCTTCTATTTTGATAATAGCTTTCTTGCCGGCGCTTTCCACCACTTCCATGTGTGTGTTAAAGATGTTGGCCACATCAAAACAAATGGCTTCCAGTATCTCGTTCTTGGACCGTATATGATTGTACAGGCTTGCGGCTTCGATGCCGACCGTTTCGGCAAGGTCACGCATGGAAGTGGCCGCAAATCCCTTTTCCCGGAACATAGAGGCCGCTCGGCGGAGGATCAGTTCTTTTTTTGATGCTTTTTTTCTGGGTGCTTTCGCCATATACCAAAGATAGTTTTAAATTATGTACAGATGTAATATCAGGGTCTCCCGGTCTGCCGGTAACCAAATAAGCTGTAATATTGCCACGCTTTTTCCGGGACCTGTGCCCGGTTTATACCTGTCAAAAAATCAGTTGAATTAAAACACTCCCGCATGTCTCTTATCACCGTTGGAACGATGGCCTTTGATGCGATTGAAACCCCTTTTGGAAAGACGAATAAAATAGTGGGCGGTTCGGCTACCTATGTGGCGTATGCCGCCAGCAATTTTGTAAAGCCGGTACAACAGATATCCATCGTGGGATATGATTTTCCAAAGGAAGAAATGGATGAACTCCGCGGCAGAGGGGTGTGGCTGGATGGAGTGGAAATAGTACCTGATAAGAAATCCTTTTTCTGGAGCGGCCGTTACCACGAGGATATGAACAGCCGGGATACCCTGGTCACCGACCTGAATGTACTCGCCGATTTTGACCCGAAAATACCCGACAGCTACCAGGGGGCGGAATTCCTTATGCTGGGCAACCTGCACCCGAGCACCCAGCTGAATGTGATACAGGAACTGAAACAGCGCCCCAAGCTCATTGCCATGGATACGATGAACTTCTGGATGGAATCAGCCATGCCGGAACTGAAGATCGTATTACGCTATGTCGATATGCTGATCGTGAATGATGCCGAAGCCAGGCAGCTTACCGGCCTGTTCTCCCTGGTTAAGGCGGCCAAAGCCATTATGCAGATGGGACCGAAGTATCTTATCATCAAGAAAGGGGAACATGGCGCCCTGCTCTTTCATCACGAAGATGTGTTTTATGCACCTGCACTGCCACTTGAAGATGTGTTTGATCCCACTGGCGCCGGCGACACTTTTGCCGGAGGTTTTATGGGGCATATAGCCAAGAGTGCAGATATTTCATTTGAGAACATGAAGCGGGGGATCATTGTCGGTTCGGCCATGGCCAGCTTTTGCGTGGAGAAATTCGGCCCTACCCGCCTGAAAGAGGTGACCAGGGAAGATATCGATGCCCGTATTCAGCAGTTCAAAGACCTGGTGAGCTTTGATATTGAACTGGTGTAACCGCCGCCTGTAACAAGGCTTTCTTTACTGCAGTTTCCTGGCCAGTACCGTTACATTCTTAAACTGTTTCTTTCTGCCCTGCAGGTTGAATATCTCTGTCAATACGATATAATTTCCCACGGGCAGCTTCTGGCCTTTGTCATTCAGCCCGTCCCAGTTCCAGTAGCCCTTCAACCCCAGTGTACCGTTTTGAACAAGATGTTTTACCGGCCGGCCTGCTGCATCAAAAATGGTGACATTGGCCACAAACCCCGGTTCGGTTACTGCAAAGGCTATGGTGGCAATATCATCATGACCATCATTGTCCGGTGAAAATACTTTCGGCGTGATCTCCACATTGGCCTGCAACGGGTCCGCCCGTTTATACTGAGAGTTTTTATAGGTCGGTGTTCCGTAACCGGCCGTGGAGGCAGCACTATGCCAGTTGGCGGCATCCTGTGAAAGACCAAACGGATCGATCCTTTCCAGGGAAATACCTTCCGGGTTCTCGATCAGTTTAAAATGCCAGTCGTCTTTGTACTGAACTTCATCCACTACAATACCCTGTGCATTCAAGGCCACCACATCGCCTTCTTCATCCGGAAAAGAGGGCAGGGGTGAAACCTCAATGACATTGCCGGGCTGCTGCACAAGGTATTCACGGGCCAGGCTGGCGGCTTCTTCTGTAACAACAAAATATTCCCCCGGAAAAATATAAAAAGGAACAGCGCTTATTTGTTTGACGGAACTGACAACCCCGCTGCTGTTACGGCTGGCGATATACAGTTTAGAGGCATCAAAGATCTTCTGGCTGTTGTTCAGGAATTCCACATAGTCATAAGCATTGCTCCGGGGATTAAAAAGGAGCTCATTGATGATGCATTCGCCGGTAACGGCCTCCTGCGGTAGCCCCACCCGTACCGTACTGCCGCTGCTGATAAGATTTCCTTTGCAATCACTAACCCCCGATGCCGTGATGGTATAAATAACGTTCATACTCATCGGGGTGACCAGTTTCAGCTGAACGGTGTTGAAAAGCGGTGGCACGGTGACCAGGTTGTTTATGGAAAGACCGCCATCAATGGTATAGTTGGCGGCGGCAGCACCGGATACACTATCGACAGGCTCATCAAACACCAGTACGATCGTAAGATTGTCTGCAGCATAGGCCCTGCGCAGTTGCGGCGCCATGTTGTCGGTATTGGAAGCGTCAACGGAATTTCTTCTGCCCGGAGTGCCCCCTGCAGGATCGGTGCTGGCCTGCCAGTTGCTGCTGCCGGCACAGGGGTTTGCCGGATCGATCATTTCCAGGGTCCATCCGCCTTCTTTCTTCAATTCATTTTGATACCAGTCCCTGGTATAGTTTATGGCATGAATCGTCTTTCCGTTAGCTGCCCGCAGAAAAAGCAGGTCGCCATCATTGTCAAGGGAGGGAAAACTGGTAACGGTGATCACCGGGCCATACACCGACAGGGCAGTTGCGGCACTGCCGGTGCAAACGATCACTACTCCGCCGGGAGGTAACAGGTAGGCGGGCATCGGGCCACTGGTACCGGCAGCATCGCCAATACGCCAGTTCTGCAGGCTGATCGCTGCAGTGGTGGTATTCTTTAATTCGATCCATTCATTACCGGGGAGGGAAACAGGCGGCGAAGGGTCGGCCATTATTTCGCTGATCACAACATCAAACCTGTTTTGTGCGATTGAACAAACAGGTGTAAGTAAAACAAACAGCCAAATCACTCTCATCATCGGGTACGGTTTATTTGTTCCGTATAAAAATAAGTGATTCATAAAAATTGTAAGTGATTTTTTGGCGTTCATCCCTGCGGCTATTACATTTGCAACCGGCATGATGATCATGAAACATACAAAACGCACAAAGAAACATTCCTGACGGAAGGTTTGCAGCGTTATGTGTGTAATAACATAAAAGTTCAGCAGGCCTTCCTTCACCGGAAGGCCTTTTTGTTGAGTGATAATTGCCGCCGGACAATCAGAAACTGGTAAAAAAGTAAAACAACATCAATATGAAAGTAGCAGTTGTAGGCGCCACCGGCCTGGTCGGAACAAAAATGCTCCAGGTACTGGCTGAAAGAAACTTCCCCGTTACAGAACTGGTTCCCGTTGCTTCCGAACGGTCCATTGGAAAAGAAGTGGAGTTTAAGGGAAAGAAGTATAAGGTGGTGGGCATGGCCGATGGTATCGCGGCGAAGCCGGCGGTTGCCATTTTTTCTGCCGGGGGCGGCACTTCCCTGGAGTGGGCGCCAAAGTTTGCGGAAGCAGGGATCACGGTGATCGATAACTCTTCGGCCTGGAGGATGGATCCATCCAAACCATTGGTAGTACCGGAGATCAATGCGGATGTACTGACGAAGAATGACAAGATCATCGCCAACCCGAACTGTTCCACTATACAAATGGTAGTGGCACTGAACCCGCTCCATAAAAAATATGGGATCAGGAGAATTGTGGTCAGCACTTACCAGAGTGTAACGGGGACGGGGGCCAAAGCGGTGGCGCAGCTGCAGGGGGAAAGGACCAGGGAGGTAAAGGGCGAAGTGACAGACTACCCGATGGCATACAAATACCCGATCGACCTGAATGCTATTCCGCAGATCGATGTATTTCTTGAAAACGGTTACACAAAAGAAGAAATGAAAATGGTGAAAGAGACCTGTAAGATCATGCGGGATGATTCGATCAGGGTCACAGCCACTACGGTGCGGATACCGGTAATGGGGGGACACAGTGAAAGTGTGAATGTGGAATTTGATACTGAGTTTGACCTCGGTGAAGTAAGAAGCCTTCTGCAGTCAGCACCGGGTGTGATCGTGGTGGATGATCCGGGCACCCAGCAATATCCCATGCCGATGAATGCCCATGAAAAGGATGAGGTGTTTGTAGGAAGGCTCCGCCGGGATGAAACACAACCCAAAACACTAAACATGTGGGTGGTCAGCGATAACCTGCGGAAGGGGGCGGCTACCAATGCGGTGCAGATAGCGGAGTATTTGCTTTCCCAAAATCTGCTGGGATAGATTATTCCACGGCGCTATTGATAAACCCGATCAGCGGTTGCAATGCTTCAAAAGCTGCAACCGTTTTTTTGATAAGCTGGCGGGAAGTCAGGTCGGCATCCGTGAGGCGGGTCATGGCAATAAAACTCTTCAGTTTAAGAAAAGCTGCCGCCGGGTTGTCCGGTTCATATCCTTTCGGTACTCGACTGAGGGAGAACTCTGCACTTTGATCCAGGCTGCCATATACTTTTTTGAAGGTACCTGATTGAATGATCTTCTTAAAACCCGGCAGGTTGTAATCGATCTCCTGTCGTACTTTTTTCAGGGTATCCGGGTCGGGCATATATATCCCGCCACCGGTAAAACAGCCCCCCGGCTCCAGGTGGAAGTAATAGCCGGCACTGTTCCATGCCTTACGGCCGCCTTTGTTGATGCTGGCACCGAAATTTGTTTTGTAAGGAGATTTATCTTTTGAAAAACGGATGTCACGGTTGATACGGAACATACAGTCTTTGGCCAGCAGGTCTTTTATTGAAGGATCCTTTTTGCCATGCTGGTCGATCACAGCCTGTATAAAACCGGCAAAGTCTGCCTTTGCACTTTCATAGGCTTTGCGGTTTTTATCGAACCAGGGTTTGTTGTTATTCTTCTTAAGGTCTTTCAGAAACCTGAGAGTAGAGGGCTGGAGCATATAACAGGGTTGACTTGATCAAAAGGAATAAAGAAAAATAAAATTAGGAAAGCTTTCCTTCCGATCAGCAAAAATCCGCCAGGTCTCGGGTTCATACCCGGCCCCAGTTTTCCCCGCTTTTGATACGGTAGATGGTCATTTCACTAACACCATACTGCTGCGCCATCTTCCGGATGGTGATCTTCCTGTTCTTGTTACGGAGAAGCTGTTTGATCTTTTTGACCTGAGCCGCATTCAGTTTCAATCCTTCGGTTTTGTTGGCCTGTTTTTCCTTGTAAGCGATCCGGGCGGGGCTCAATTGCTGGTGACGGGTCATCTGCTCCGCCGTTACCCATTTCAGATTTTTGATACGGTTATCCATCTTGTTGTGGTTGATATGGATAACATAGCGATGGGCAGCAGAGGGTCTTTTGAGGAACAGGGAAGCCATTTCACGGTGTATGTACAAGGTCCCTTTGTTATCTGGCCGGTGAAGGTTTAACGTACGGTAGCCGGTAGTAAGGGATCCGCTTAACAGTTTACCGTCATCATGAACGTTTTTTCTGTAGCTCGCAATACGTCCAAGTGTGGAGACGGCATACCTGTTTCGCATACTTTTCCATCCGGAAAAAGTAAGCTGCATCCAGCTTTCGCCGGGAATTTTCCTGATCATAACTTTTAATTTTAATCAGGGGCAGGATGGCAGAGATAACGGGGTACAATAAGAGGTTATCGGAGCTGTTGGTCTTGTTTAACTATCGTAAGTTATTAAATCCGGCAATATCCCCGTTTTATTTTTTGCCTATCATTTTCAGGAACTCTTCTTCGGATATGATCTTCACGGAGTTGAGTTTTTTTGCTTTATCAAGTTTGCTGCCGGCATCTTCCCCCACCACGAGGTAATTCAGTTTGGCACTTACGCCGCCCAGGATCTGGCCGCCGTTCTCTTCCACCATTGCTTCTGCAGCACTTCTTTTCAGGGTAGGCAGGGTACCGGTAAAGAGAAATGTCTGCCCTTCCAGGTTACCGCCGGTTGCCAGTTGTTTCTTTTCGTTCTTCAGTTGCAGGCCCAGTTTTTCCAGTTCTTCCAGCATGTGGAGGTTGTTTTTATTACTGAAAAAATGATGGATGCTGCCGCCCACCTTTGGCCCCACATCTTCCAGGTTCTGCAGGTCTTCCAGGGAGAATTTCCGGAAGTCCATCAGGTGATTTACAGCCTGTGCCAGTGTCTTTGCCGTGGTTTCGCCCACAAAGCGGATACCCAATGCGTAAATGAGCCGGTGCAGCGGTTGCTTTTTAGAGCCTTCAACAGCGGTCTTCAGGTTGTCGATTGATTTTTGTCCGTACCCTTCCAGGCCGCTGATCTTATCAAAGTTCAGTTTGTAGATGCCGGGTACGTCTTTCAGTAATCCCATCTCATAGAATTTGCGGACATTGGCATCGCCAAAGCCACGGATATCCATGGCATCTTTACTTACGAAATGGATAATGCGTTCCACTACCTGTGCAGGGCATTCAATATTACTGCAGCGCCATACGGCTTCTTCTTCTTCCTTGTATAATTTACTGTCGCATACCGGGCAGGTCTTGGGAAAGCTGATCTTCTTCTCTTTGCCGGTCCTTACATCCGGAAGTGATTTTACAATTTGCGGGATCACGTCTCCGGCCCGTTCGATCAGTACGGCATCGCCGATGCGGAGATCCTTTTCTTTTATGTATTCTTCGTTGTGGATGGAGATACTGCTTACGGTCACACCGCCCACAGCCACCGGTTCCAGTTTGGCCACCGGGGTCACGGCCCCTGTTCTTCCCACCTGGAACTCCACATTGATGAGTTTGCTGGTGGCCTGTCTTGCTTTGAATTTATAAGCAATGGCCCAGCGGGGATGGTGAGAGGTCATACCCAGTTTATCCTGCAGGGCAAAATCATTTACCTTGATCACCATGCCGTCTATTTCATAAGGCAGGTCATCACGGCCCGCTTCAAAGTCCATACAGTATTTTATAACGCCATCGATGCCTTTAAAAATTTTCTTCTCTTTCTCCGGGCTGCGGAAGCCGAGGTCCCAGAGCATACGGATGGAACCCGCATGCGTGGTGAGCCCTTCAGGAACCTTTTTGCCTTTTGCAAGCGAATAATAGCTGACGTGGTAAACGAATGCTTCCAGGTTTCTCCGTGCGGCTTCTTTCGGATCCTTAATGCGCAGGGTGCCCGCTGCAGCGTTTCGGGGATTGGCCAGCGGCGGCAGGCCTTCTTCCATTAGTTTCTCGTTATACTTTTTGAAGTTGCTTTTGTTGATGAGTACTTCACCGCGGATCTCGATCTGCTGCAGGCCATACGCTGAAAACCTGGCTGAAAGCGGGATGCTTTTTATCTGTTTGATATTCGTGGTTATCTCATCCCCTTCCACCCCGTCACCACGGGTGGCGCCACGGGTCAGCATATCGTTTTCATAGATCAGGGAAATACTGCCGCCATCGAACTTTGGTTCCACACAGTATTCAATGGTACTGAGGCCGGATAGTTCCCGTGCCTTTCTGTCAAAATCCTTCAGGTCATCGGCATTATAAGAGTTGTCAAGCGAAAGCATCGGCACCATGTGCTGCACCGTTGGAAAATCCCGGGTGAGGCCTTTTGCCACCCGTTGCGTGGGGGAGTCAGGCGTAATCAGTTTCGGGTTGACGGATTCCAGCTTTTCCAGTGCCTTGTATAACTGGTCATATTCAAAATCGGAGATCAGCGGGTCGTTCAGGATATAATAGCGGTATTCGTGAAAGCGTAACACATCCCGGAGGGAAGTCAGTTCCTTTACCGACAGGGAAGCGGCCTTTTCTTTTTTTATCAGCTCAGTAGTGAGGCGCTGCAGGGCCCTTGTCTTTTCATTATCGTACATAGTTGCTGCTTGTACTGTAAAATTAAGCGGATGAGAAGGAATAAATTTCCGGTATGAAGGGAAAAACAGGCAGGAGTTTTTTTATTGTACCCGGCTTTTTACATTTGAAAATAATTTGCCTTTCATGAACGGGAAAGAAATCATCCTGAAAACTGCGGAAACGGAGAAGATCAGTCACCTTGATTACTTCAATATTGCCGTATCTGTTGATTGTGTGATCTTCGGTTACGATGAAAAGGAACTGAAGGTGCTGCTGATCAAGTCGGACCTGGAAGAGTTTTCCGGGTTATTTTCCCTGCTGGGCGACCTGGTAAAGCCGGACGAGGACATTGAAACAGCTTCTTACCGTGTACTGAGGGAAAGGACCGGACTTGATGATGTTTTCCTGGAACAGGTGCAGGCATTCGGCAATCCCGGGCGCCACCCTTCAGGCCGGGTGATCACCATTGCATATTATTCCCTCATTGATATCAGCCACCATAAACTGAAGCTCAGTCATAATGAACTGAACTGGCATGGCATCAGCGAGATCCAAAACCTGGCCTTCGACCATGCTCTGATACTGAACACCTGTTTGCAGCGGCTGCAGGAACAGGTCATGGAACACCCCGTGGTGTTCAACCTCCTCCCGGAAAAATTTTCTTTGCGCCAGTTGCAGGAATTATACGAGGCCATACTGGGGGTTCAGCTGGACCGCAGGAATTTCAGAAAAAAGATCGCATTGAAAGACTGGTTGCTGGACCTGGATGAAATGGAGATCGACAAACCGCACCGCCCCGGCAAACTGTATGCATTGAAAAAACAATACCGGCGAAGAAGAACAAAACCGGTGTAATCATCAGCTACCGCAAAAATTTTTAAAGGGAGCCCCCTTCCACAAACCGGGAGGGGAGGAGAATTGATTTGGCAGGAGTTTTTTCTTCCAGTTTTTCCAGCATCCGGCTGATGGCAAGTTTGCCCAGCTCATACCCGCTGGTTTCAATATAAGTGATCTCCGGGCTGAACAGGCCGGGGATGAACCCGTTGCTGATGGCCAGCACAGAAACCTGATCGGGTACCCGAAGGCCTGCCTTATTGATATACTTCATGGCGCCGATAAGCAGTTCATCACTCATACAGAAAAGGGTATCCGGTTGATCCGGGCTGGTCAGGGCGGCTGAAACGGTATCGAAAGCCTCCTGGCTGTTCTTGCAGCAAACAAGGCGGTATTTTACAGCGGCACCCTCCCTGTTCAGTATCCTGGAAAAAGCATCCTTTCTTTTTTTGGTAATAGAAAGGTCCGCATTGCCAAAAAGGCCAAGTACATTTTTCTTTTTGTATTTGATGATCGTACTGGCGGCAAGGATGGCGGCTTCTTCGTCAGCCATGCATACCGTATCGAAATTCCCGCTTTCAGGCACCCTGTCGAAGAAGACGACCGGCACGCCTATTTCATTATATCTTTTGAAGATCTCGGGGGAAGAACTGTCGGCCACCACGGAAATCATGATGCCATCCACCCGGTAATGCTTGCAGAGTTTCAGGTTCTCGGCTTCTTTCAGTGCATCGTCACCCGATTGAAGGATCATCAGCGAATACCCGCTTTTGCGGGCATCATTTTCAGCAGCCGCAATAAAAGAATCGTTGAACATGTTGGAAATACTGGGAACGATCAGTCCCAAAACCCGGCTTTTGCTGGTACGCAGGTTTACGGCCAGGGCGTTGGGCTCGTATTCCATCAGTGCGGCCAGCTCTTTTACCTTACGCCGGGTATTCTCCGAAATATCGGGATGGTCCTTCAGTGCCCGGGATACCGTGGAAATACTCAGGCTGAGCTGTTCAGAAATCTTTTTAAGTGTAGCGGTCTGTCCCATAGCGGGTTTTCGCAGGTAATTTATCCACCGAAAACATTTGCGGAAATGTTTGCGACAGAACGAAGGTAAAAATATTAGTGCAAAGTGTTCATCGTACACATATTTTCCTGCTAAATTTACCTTGTTTGGTTAAACTTTTGCTAAGAAAAAGAGTTGTTTTAGGGTTAAGGCAAACAGCAAAAGCCCAACTAATCACCTTATCCTTGGCATTTTAGCCCTTGGGGCTCCTCGTAGTTACGGACGTTGATTTCTGTATTATATAAAAATTAAAAAAAAACGATTGCTTATGTCTGCACAAAAACTGCTAGCTGCAATTTTTAGCATTGTCTTCGTTTGTGTCGTTCAACTATCCTTTGCACAGGACAGAACAATTACCGGAAAGGTTACTGATTCTAAAGAAGGGACTCCTGTATCGGGAGCCTCTGTACAGGCCAAAGGTTCCCGGGCTGGTACTTCCACCCGTGCTGATGGCACCTTCTCTCTTACTGTAGGATCAGCTGTAACTACCCTGGTGGTTTCTTCAGTGGGATACGACCGGATGGAGGTTGCTATTTCAGGTAACACAGTGGATGTTTCACTGGTACCTTCTGCAGTGGCTAACCTTAACGAGGTGGTGGTAACAGGTTATACCACTTCCAGGAAAAAAGATCTTACAGGTGCTGTAGGATCATTGAAGGAAAAAGATTTTAACAAAGGAGTATATACCTCAGCCGACCAGCTGATACAGGGTAAGATATCCGGCGTTCAGGTTACCAATAATACCGGTGCACCCGGTGGTGCCAGTACGGTGAAGATCCGCGGAGCTTCTGCGGTTACAGGATCCGGCCAGCCGCTGTATGTGGTGGATGGTGTTCCCCTGGATGGAAGATCTCCCCGCCCGGGATTGGGTGATATCGGATTAGGAGGCAGCAACCCCGGCAACAACCCGCTTAACTTTATTAACCCGGCTGATATTGCTTCGATCGACATCCTTAAAGATGCGTCTGCCACAGCGATCTACGGATCCAGGGCGGCTTATGGTGTGGTCCTGATCACTACCAAAAGAGGTAAAACCGGCGAACCCCGGATCGACTTCACTTCTTCTGTGGGCTTTTCTAAAATGGCCAAGCAGATCGAAGTGCTGGATGCATCCCAATTCCGCCAGGCGCTTACCTATTATGGCCTGAGCAATGCCAATGATAAAGGATCGAATGTAAATGCTATGGATGCCATCACCCGGACAGGTATGGTGCAGAACTATAACGTAGCAGTAGGCGGTGGTAATGAAAATGCCAGGTACCGCTTTTCACTCGGCGTACTCGACCAGGAAGGTATCGTGAAAAAATCCGGTATCAGGAAGTACACCGCCAATGTAAGCGGCAACTTCAAATTCCTCCCCAGCAAGAAACTGGGTCTTGACATCAATGTCATCCCCAGCCAGTATATAGAAGATATCGCTCCTATTTCAAATAACGCCGGTTCAAGGGGAAGCCTGATTGGTAACGCCCTTCAGTGGAACCCCACTGAAAAACTGCGCCTGACAAAAGTAGGCGGCGGCGACTCCATCAACGTACTGGTGGGTGGTGACCTGCTGAACCCCGTTGCCGTTCAGGAAGCGATCACCGACAGGGCAAGGGTTACTACCATCCTCGGCAGCATCTCTCCTTATTTCAAGATCATCAAAGGTCTTGAATACCGGTTCCTTTACAGCGTTAACTATGGCGAAGGTTTAAGGGGTACTACCATCAAGCCGTTCATCAACTTCAACGATGTATATGGCAAAGGCCGTGTAAGGCTGGCACAGGCACAGCTTACCACAATACAGGTTACACATACCCTTACCTACGATACCAAACTGACCGAGAACCTCAGTATGAAAGCTCTTGCCGGTTTTGAGTATATCAAATTCAAGAATAAAGGATATGACCTGTCTGGTTACGGCCAGTCTGGTGTTGCCGGCGGTTTTGGCGATTATGGCCTGGACTATGCGGACTACATCCAGTTCACCAACCCTACCAACCGGACATTCGGTTCTTATGCAGATCCTACTAACGAACTGCAGTCCTATTTTGTAAAAGCAGACTTTAACTATAAAGACAAGTACCTCTTTACAGGTAACTTCAGGGCGGATGGTTCCACTAAATTCGGTAAGAACAATAAGTACGGCTACTTCCCTTCATTTGCAGCCGCCTGGAACATCACCAAAGAAAACTTCTTCCATGTTGATTTCATCAACTCCCTGAAACTGCGTGCCGGCTGGGGTAAAACCGGTAACTCTGAATTCCCTTCAGGTTCTGCCCAGCTCCGCTACTCTTTCTCCGGCAACGGTTCAGGTGCGGTTAATGCTGCCAACAACGGCAACCCTGATCTGAAATGGCAGTCTGACCGCCAGTTCAACGTCGGTATTGACGCCTCTATCTGGAAGAATAAAATCACTGTTACAATCGATTACTTCAATAAGAGAACAACAGACCTGCTGTTCCCCAGCGAACCTGCACAGCCGGCTGCCCCGGGTGGTGTGGTTAAATGGGTAAACCTGGATGGTAACATCGATAACAAAGGCGTGGAAACTGCCGTTAATGCCTCCATCATCAATAACAAAGATTTTGGCTGGGATTTCGGTGTGAACGCAACATTTGTAAAGAACGAAGTATCGGGTCTTTCTTCCCAGATCAATACAGGCAGCCTGGATGGTCAGGGTATTACCGGTACAACAGTAGAGGTAATTAAGAACGGTCTTCCGATCAATGCCTTCTTTACCAAGAAATTTATCGGCTGGGACAAAACAGGTGCAGGGGGTACTGCCTTTGCACTGTACCAGGATGATGGTTATACGCTTTACTACGTAGGTAACCCCAATCCCAAAACCCTGCTCGGTATCACTACTACACTCCGGTACAAAAAATTCAGTTTTGTAGCTAATATGAACGGAGCATTCGGTCATGATATCTACAATAACACCCTGAACAGTGTGATCAACGTAGGTAGTATCAACAACGGTAAGAACATTGCCCTCTCCGTGTTTAAGGATCCCGTAAAAGAATCCTTCGCCAACCCGCTGAGTGCTTCTTCAAGATTCCTGGAAAAAGGCAATTATCTGAAGATGACCAACGCAACCCTTTCCTATGCTTTTGGCGATGTAGGTAAGTTTATCAAAGGACTTTCGGTTTATGTAACCGGCCAGAATTTGTTCACGATCACCAAATTCACCGGCTTTGACCCCGAGGTTAACGTTGATAAGAATATTAACGGTGTGCCTTCAACAGGTATCGAATATATTCCTTACCCCTCAGCCAGGACCATCAGTTTTGGTTTAAATGTTGGATTTTAATTAATAAAACAGCTTAAACAGATCATCTTATGATACGTAAACTAATCGCTTCAACGCTCATTCTCGGCCTGGCAACATTAAGTTGCACCAAGCTGGATGAGAACCTTAACGGGCAATTGAATGAAGGCCAGATAGGCGGCGGCGGCGGCTCTGCCAACGTTGCCGGTCTGTTAAACGGTATCTACGATAACATCAAAGGAACCTTCCAGGACCAGGCGGGTGTATATGCCCTCTGGGAAATGACCACTGACGAACTGATCGGCCCCACCCGTGGTGGCGACTGGGACGATAACGGTGCGTGGAGGGTATTATATGCGCATAAATTCGACCCCGACCATATCCGTGTCCGGGAAGTTTTTGCCGCACTCGGTGGTGTTATGTACAGTACTACCGACCTCCTGCGCTTTAACCCCACACCGCAGCAAAAAGCCGAAGCCAGAATGCTCCGTGCTTTTGCAGAATTCATGATGCTGGACGGATGGGGACAGGTTCCTTACAGGGATCCGGGCGAAAGCAATATCACTCCGCCCCGTGTAAGAAAAGGAACTGAAGAGCTTGATTATATCATCAGCGAACTGAATGCGGTTATTCCGGACCTTCCGGATGCCCCCAAGACCAGGGCCAATAAAAATGCCGCCCGGGTACTGCTGATGAAATGCTACCTGAACAAAGGGATGATCGCCAACAGGGCGGCCCCGACTTTTGATGCCGCTGATATGAACCAGGTGATTACCCTGGCTGACCAGGTGATCAACTCAGGTCTGTATTCCTTCCGCCCGGTTTACTTTGATGCCTTTGCTCCTAACAACGGAACCATCGGTACAGAAAACATCTGGACACAGGAAAATATCGGTGGTACCTCTGCAGGTAACCTGCGCTCAAGGTGGCACTCAACCATGCACTACAACCAGAACCCTTCCGGCTGGAACGGTTTCACCACCCTGTCCGACTTCTATAATAAATTTGAAGCCGCGGATAAAAGAAGAGGGATCAACTATCCGTATACTACTCCCGGCGCTCCGCCAAATCCTGGTAACAGGATCAACGTGGGCTTCCTCAGGGGTCAGCAGTATAACTGGACTACCGACGCCCCGCTGAATGACAGGACCAGTGCCCCGCTTTCTTTCACCGATGATGTGAAGATCATCGAAAAAGGAACCAACCTGGAAGTAACCGGTATCAGGGCATATAAATATCCTATCGATTTCCAGTATGATGATAATGGAAACGTGGATAACGACTACGTTTACTTCAGGCTCGCCGATGTACTGCTGATGAAAGCCGAAGCCATTCTTCGCGGCGGTACCAGCTCCGTAAACGCCGGAGGATACGGTACCACGGCCGTGGCACTGGTAAACTCAGTAAGGACACACCCTTCAAGAGGTGCTTCCTCACTCGGATCTGTTACACTCGATCAGTTATTTGACGAAAGAGGCCGTGAGCTTTATCTGGAAAGCTGGAGAAAACAGGATATGATCCGCTTCGGAAAATACCTGAATTCCCGCCAGGAAAAAGCAGCTTCTGATCCAAAATATTTATACTTCCCGATCCCCAACGGTCAGCTCGCCGCTAACCCGAACCTGACCCAGAACCCGGGATACTAAGACTTTCAGACAAAGCAGTTAGTATATCTGAAAAAGCCATTATTTAATTAATGGCTTTTTCTTTTTTATATCTTTTTCCTTCCCGGTTAACATACCCCGCTTAGTAAATTGCCTACTTTTGAAGCTTGTTTGTCCATGATGCAAAGAACCCGTTCAGCAGCTTACCAGCCCCTTCTTTTTCTTCTTCTTGCAGTGATATCCGTTCACTGCAACAGGAACGAAAAACCCCTTTTCACCCTTGAGAAAAATTCAGGGATCAGCTTTTCCAATAAAGTAACCGATGGCGAACTGGAAAACAGTTTTTACTTCCGCAATTTTTACAACGGGGGCGGTGTGGCCCTGGGAGATATCAACAACGATGGTCTTTGCGATGTGTTCCTGACCAGCAACCAGGGCGAGAATAAACTGTACCTGAATAAAGGGGACCTGAAGTTTGAAGACATCACCCCGCGGAGCGGTATGCACCAGGACAGTATGTGGAGCACCGGTGCCGTGATGGCGGATATCAACAATGATGGCTGGCTGGATATCTACGTCTGCAACAGCGGTAATATGGTTTCCGGCAACCGCCGTAACAAATTATACATTAATAACCATAACCTCAGCTTTACCGAAGCTGCGGCTGACTACAATCTTAATACGAAAGCGTACACCACACAGGTGTCCTTTTTTGATTATGACCTCGACGGCGATCTCGATTGCTTCATGATCAATAACAGCCCCATACCCACCAATAACCTGGGGTATGAAAACAAAAGGGATATTCCCGAAAAAGACTGGCCGGTATCCGATTTCTTAAAAGGCGGTGGTGATCACCTGTTCAGGAATGATAATGGTCATTTTACCGAAGTCACCAAAGAGGCCGGCATTCACGGTACGCTGATCAGCTTTGGACTTGGTGTTTCTGTCGGGGATGTAAACAACGACGGGTACCCCGATGTGTACGTGGCCAATGATTCGTACGAAAGGGACTATCTCTACATCAACCAGCAGGATGGCACTTTCAAAGATGAAATGGAAAAGTGTATTGAGCAAAACAGCTTCTCTTCCATGGGGGCTGATCTCGCTGATGTGAACAACGACGGGTATATGGACATCTTCACCACCGACATGCTCCCGGATGACGACTACCGGCTGAAGACCCTCGGTGCCTTCGATAATATCGACCTCTATAACATCCGCATCAAAGTGGGCCTGTACCGGCAGTTTATGAAGAACTGCCTTATGATCAATAACCGGAACGGAGAATTTGTGGAAACGGCCAACTACAGCGGTGTGGCCGCCAGCGACTGGAGCTGGGGTGCTTTATTCTTTGATGCCGATAACGACGGGTACAATGATATCTATGTCTGTAATGGCATCAACCATGACGTAACAAACCTCGACTTCATGGATTTCTTCGCCGATGATATTGTGAAGAACATGGTCGTGTCCGGTAAAAAGAAAAGTGTTGACTCTGTCCTGAGCCATATACCGGTGACACCGATTCCCAACAAAGTATTTAAAAACAATGGCGACCTGAGTTTTTCTGATGTTGGCAAACAATGGGGGTTTACACAACCTTCTTTTTCCAACGGGGCGGCCTATGCCGACCTGGACAATGATGGTGATCTTGACCTGGTGGTGAACAATGAGAACCAGGAGGCCTTTGTATACCGTAACCGGAGCCGGGAGGAGAACGGGAACAGCTATATCGGTGTGGAGTTAAGGGGTCTTGGGAATAATGTGTATGCAGTGGGCAGCAAGGTGCGGGTGTACCAGGGCAGCAAGGTGTATTACCGGGAAGTGGTACCCAGCCGTGGTTTTCAGAGCAGCGTGGATTATAAGCAGATCATTGGCCTGGGCGGTTTAAAGGCGGTGGATTCCCTGGAAGTGATCTGGCCCGACCGGAGCCGCAGTGTGGAAGAGCCCGGAGCTGAATAAAGTGCACCGGCTGCAGGAACCGCAGGGGGCAAGGTACCTGTGGCAGCCCTGGCCCCGGCAGAGGGGATGCTGGAGCTATCAGCCGGTCCGTTTGAACGGCACCGGGAAGATGACTACATAGATTTTTACTATGAGCGGAATGTGCCGGAACAATTGTCAAGGGAAGGCCCGCAGGCCGGCAGGGCCGATGTGAACGGGGACGGGCTGGAAGACCTGTACATAGGAGGGGCGAAAGGACAGGCCGGCCAGTTGTACATACAGACGGCGGAAGGCGGATTTGTGAAGAAGGAGGAAGAGGTGTTTAAGGAGTATGCGGCCTTTGAAGATGTGGCAGTACTTTTTTGATGCGGACGGGGATAAGGATATGGACCTGTATATCGGATCCGGAGGTAATAACAATGCGCCGGGCAGCCGGGAATCACAGCACCGGTTGTACAAGAATGACGGGAAGGGGAACTCACGATCGACCTCAGGTCATTCCCGAATAATGATATGAACATAGCGGTGGCGGTGAACTATGATTATGACGGGGACGGTGATGAGGACCTGTATGTGGGCAGCCGGAGCGTACCGTAGTTACGGCACGTTACCGCAGAGCTATATCTACCGCAACGACGGGCAGGGTCATTTTAGCGATGTGACGGGAGAAGCGGGCAAGGAACTGGGTGTGGCAGGCATGATAACGGGAGCGTGGACGGATACGGACGGAGACGGAATAAAGGAACTGGTGATCACGGGAGAATGGATGGAGCCGGAGATCTACCGGTACGATAAGAAGACCAGCCATTTTAACCGGCAGGAGCACACGGGGCTGGAAGGGATGTACGGCTGGTGGCAGACGGTGACGTCAGCGGACCTGAACGGCGACGGGAAGGAGGATTTGGTGCTGGGCAATATCGGGGAGAATTTTTACCTGCGTCCGGACAAGGATCACCCGGTGAAGCTGTGGATGAATGACTACGACCACAACGGGAAGGAAGAAGGGTTTTGACAAGACGGACGGGTGACCGGGATATGCCGGTATTTTTGAAGCGGGAGATAACGGATCAGTTCCCGGCGCTGAAGAAGCAGAACCTGAAGCACAGTGAATATGCGGTGAAGGGTGGAGGATCTGTTTGGGCGGGAGGTGATGAAGCGGTCGGTGGTGCGGCAGTTCAGTTACTGCAGCAGTGTGGTGGCTTACAATGAAGGGGGCCGGTCGTTACCGGGTGGAGAAGCTGCCGCAGGAGCTTCAGTTGTCGAGTGTAAAGGCGGTAGTGGCAGCGGACCTGAACGGAGACGGGAAGAAGGACCTGGTGGCAGGGGAAACCTGTTTACGTTTCCGCCGCAGTTCGGGGCTGGATGGCAGTTATGGCTGGTGGTGCTGAATGACGGAGCCGGCGGCTGGAAGACGGTCAGTGCGCCGGGAACAGGGCTGTTGGTCCGGGGCGAAGTGAAGGATATAGAAATGGTGAAGACAGGGGCCGGCCACCGATACCTGCTGTGGACGATCAATAATGAACAACCTCTCCTGTACAGGATAAAATAGCAGCGATCAAGCGAATGCGTGCAAGTAAAGGATATATTTTCTTCTTTATTTTCTGTTACCTGTCTTTTTCATGTCACAATAAAAAGACCGGTAGTCCTTTATTTACAAAAGTTGAGAACTCCGGGATCAGTTTCATAAACAAGGTTGTTGACAGCAAAACCGACAACAGCTTTCTCTTCCGCAATTTTTACAACGGGGGCGGTGTGGCCCTGGGAGATATCAACAACGATGGTCTTAGCGATGTGTTCCTCACCAGCAACCAGGGCGAGAATAAACTGTACCTGAATAAAGGGGACCTGAAGTTTGAAGACATCACCCCGCGGAGCGGTATGCACCAG
Source organism: Chitinophagaceae bacterium (assembly GCA_046329665.1). Classification (GTDB taxonomy): domain Bacteria; phylum Bacteroidota; class Bacteroidia; order Chitinophagales; family Chitinophagaceae; genus JJ008. The sequence goes on from JAXLUG010000001.1 coordinate 313,043, forward strand.
GACAGTATGTGGAGCACCGGTGCCGTGATGGCGGATATCAACAATGATGGCTGGCTGGATATCTACGTCTGCAACAGCGGCCACCTGAATGATGGCAACCGGCGCAACAAACTTTATATTAACAACCACAACCTCGGTTTTACCGAATCGGCCGCCGCCTACGGGCTGGATCATTCAGGGTTTTGTACCCAGGCCAGTTTTTTTGATTATGACCTCGACGGTGATCTCGATTGCCTCATCATCAACAACAGCCCCCTCCCGTTCAGTTCACTTAATTATGCCGATATGCGTGATGCAGATATTTCCAGGTGGAATATCAGCGAGAACCTGAAAGGAGGCGGCAGCCACTTGTTCCGCAACGACAACAACCACTATACCGAAGTAACCAAAGAGGCAGGACTGCATACCGGGCTCATCAGTTTCGGCCTCGGCGTTTCCGTCGGCGATATCAATGGCGATAACTATCCTGATATTTATATCGGCAATGATTTTATTGAAAAGGACTACCTCTACATCAACCAGCATAACGGTACGTTTACAGATGACCTGGAAAAGTGTATCCAGCATCTCAGCATGTCGTCCATGAGCAGCGATCTGGCAGATATCAATAATGATGGCTACCCGGAGATCTTCACCACCGATATGATCCCGGACGATGATTACCGCCTGAAGACCACGGGAACATTTGATAACATTGATCTTTATTACAGTAAGATAAAGGCCGGCTTATATAACCAATATGTAAAGAATGCACTCCAGTTAAATAACCGTAATGGCACCTTCTCCGAGATCGGTAATTATACCGGCGTATCAGGTACCGACTGGAGCTGGGGCTCGCTGTTCATTGATATGGACAACGACGGGTACAATGATATCTATGTCTGCAACGGGATCAACAAAGACCTGGGAGACCTGGATTTTCTTGATTTCTTTTCCAATGAAGTATATGAAAAAATGGTGCAGACCGGGAAGAGGGATGAGATCGATGAAGTATTGAAACATATACCGGTGACGCCCTTGCCCAACCGGGTCTTCAAAAATAACGGTGACCTGAGTTTTACAGATATCGGCAAGCAATGGGGATTTGGTGAACCCACTTTTTCCAACAGTGTTGCCTATGCCGACCTGGACAATGATGGTGATCTTGACCTGGTGGTGAACAATGAGAACCAGGAGGCCTTTGTATACCGTAACCGGAGCCGGGAGGAGAACGGGAACAGCTATATCGGTGTGGAGTTAAGGGGTCTTGGGAATAATGTGTATGCAGTGGGCAGCAAAGTGCGGGTGTACCAGGGCAGCAAGGTGTATTACCGGGAAGTGGTACCCAGCCGTGGTTTTCAGAGCAGCGTGGATTATAAGCAGATCATTGGCCTGGGCGGTTTAAAGGCGGTGGATTCCCTGGAAGTGATCTGGCCCGACCGGAGCCGCAGTGTGTGGAAGAGCCCGGAGCTGAATAAAGTGCACCGGCTGCAGGAACCGCAGGGGGGCAAGGTACCTGTGGCAGCCCTGGCCCCGGCAGAGGGGATGCTGGAGCTATCAGCCGGTCCGTTTGAACGGCACCGGGAAGATGACTACATAGATTTTTACTATGAGCGGAATGTGCCGGAACAATTGTCAAGGGAAGGCCCGCAGGCCGGCAGGGCCGATGTGAACGGGGACGGGCTGGAAGACCTGTACATAGGAGGGGCGAAAGGACAGGCCGGCCAGTTGTACATACAGACGGCGGAAGGCGGATTTGTGAAGAAGGAGGAAGAGGTGTTTAAGGAGTATGCGGCCTTTGAAGATGTGGCAGTACTTTTTTTTGATGCGGACGGGGATAAGGATATGGACCTGTATATCGGATCCGGAGGTAATAACAATGCGCCGGGCAGCCGGGAATCACAGCACCGGTTGTACAAGAATGACGGGAAGGGGAACTTCACGATCGACCTCAGGTCATTCCCGAATAATGATATGAACATAGCGGTGGCGGTGAACTATGATTATGACGGGGACGGTGATGAGGACCTGTATGTGGGCAGCCGGAGCGTACCGTACAGTTACGGCACGTTACCGCAGAGCTATATCTACCGCAACGACGGGCAGGGTCATTTTAGCGATGTGACGGGAGAAGCGGGCAAGGAACTGGGTGTGGCAGGCATGATAACGGGAGCGGTGTGGACGGATACGGACGGAGACGGAATAAAGGAACTGGTGATCACGGGAGAATGGATGGAGCCGGAGATCTACCGGTACGATAAGAAGACCAGCCATTTTAACCGGCAGGAGCACACGGGGCTGGAAGGGATGTACGGCTGGTGGCAGACGGTGACGTCAGCGGACCTGAACGGCGACGGGAAGGAGGATTTGGTGCTGGGCAATATCGGGGAGAATTTTTACCTGCGTCCGGACAAGGATCACCCGGTGAAGCTGTGGATGAATGACTACGACCACAACGGGAAGGAAGAAGGGTTTTTGACAAGACGGACGGGTGACCGGGATATGCCGGTATTTTTGAAGCGGGAGATAACGGATCAGTTCCCGGCGCTGAAGAAGCAGAACCTGAAGCACAGTGAATATGCGGTGAAGAGTGTGGAGGATCTGTTTGGGCGGGAGGTGATGAAGCGGTCGGTGGTGCGGCAGTTCAGTTACTGCAGCAGTGTGGTGGCTTACAATGAAGGGGGCGGTCGTTACCGGGTGGAGAAGCTGCCGCAGGAGCTTCAGTTGTCGAGTGTAAAGGCGGTAGTGGCAGCGGACCTGAACGGAGACGGGAAGAAGGACCTGGTGGCAGGGGGAAACCTGTTTACGTTTCCGCCGCAGTTCGGGAGGCTGGATGGCAGTTATGGCTGGGTGGTGCTGAATGACGGAGCCGGCGGCTGGAAGACGGTCAGTGCGCCGGGAACAGGGCTGTTGGTACGGGGCGAAGTGAAGGATATAGAAATGGTGAAGACAGGGGCCGGCCACCGATACCTGCTGTGGACGATCAATAATGAACAACCTCTCCTGTACAGGATAAAATAACCAACGAAAGAATGCATCGGCAATTGACAGATATGAAAACAGTTTACAGGCTGCTGACCACGGCCCTGCTGGGGTTCCTTTTTTCCTGCAGTAATAAGAAAAAAGAAAACACGCCGGTGCTGTTTGAAACGCTGACCAGTAAAAGAACCGGGATCAGTTTCAGTAATACCCTGACCTATAACAAAGAATTCAACCTTTTTAAATACATCTATTTTTATAATGGCAGCGGAGTGGGGGCCGGTGATTTTAATAATGACGGACTGACCGATCTTTTCTTCGGCTCCAACCAGGGACAATGCAAACTGTACCTCAACAAGGGAGGGCTTCATTTCACCGATGTAACAAAAGAAGCAGGCATACCTTCCGATGGCGGCTGGACCACCGGTATCTCCGTCGTTGATATCAACAACGACGGGCTGCTGGATATGTATGTGTGCCGTGTCGGGGAATTCGAAACATTGCACAGCAAGAATTTATTGCTGATCAACAAAGGGATTGATAAAAACGGCGTCCCGTCGTTTACTGATGAGGCAGCACAATACGGGCTGAACTTCTCCGGGTTCAGCACACAGGCCGCCTTTCTCGATTATGACCTCGACGGCGATCTTGATATGTTCCTGATGAATCATTCCGTTCACCAGAACGGCACCTTCAAACCCAGGAGTGAATTCCTCAACACCTACCACCCGCTGGCCGGCGACCGGTTTTTCAGAAATGATGGCGGTAAGTTCACAGATGTAACAAAAGAATCAGGGATCAACAGTTCGGCGATCGGTTACGGACTGGGAATCGCAGTGGCGGATATCAACCTCGATGGCTATCCTGATGTATATATCGGCAACGATTTTCATGAAGATGATTACCTCTACATCAACCAGCATAACGGCACCTTCAAAGAACTGAGCGAAGAGGAGATGATGCATACCAGCCAGTTCTCCATGGGGGTGGATGTGGCCGATATCAACAATGATGCCTGGCCGGAGATCATTTCCATGGATATGCTTCCATCGGACCCGTACATCCTTAAACGGTCGCTGGGCGAAGATGCCTACGATATCTTCAACTATAAAGTTGGTGTAGGCTACAGTTACCAGTACACCCGGAACAACCTGCAGTATAACCGCCGCAACGGTTATTTCAGCGAAACCGGACTGTACAGCGGTGTTGCCGCCACCGACTGGAGCTGGGCGCCGCTCTGGATGGACTTTGATAATGACGGGCTGAAGGACCTGTTCGTATCAAACGGTATCCCCAAGCGGATGAATGATATCGACTACATCAACTTTATCTCTAATTCTGAAATTCAGGAACGTATCAACACCAATACGATGGAAGGGAAGAACATGGCCCTCATCAATAAATTCCCGGAAATAAAACTTCCGAATAAATTTTACAGGAATACAGGCAATCTTTCCTTCTCTGATGATGAAGCGGCAGTCAAGGACAGTCCCCCCACTTTTTCCAATGGCGCTGCCTATGCCGACCTGGATAATGACGGCGATCTCGATATTATCGTCAACAACATAAATGATGAAGCGCTGGTATATGAAAACAAAACCGCCGGGTCATCCGGAAAAACATCCGTATCGATCCGCCTGAAGGGCGACAGCCTGAACCGGAATGCTACCGGTGCAAGGGTGGTCTTGTTTGCCGGGAACGAAATAAGGACCTACGAAAAATATCCTGTAAAGGGATTCCTGTCCAGCATGGAAGTGCCGCTGCTGATCGGTACGACCCGTACAAAAGCCGACTCTGCCTTTCTTATCTGGCCCGATAATTCCTGCCAGCGTATCGACTCCCTGCTCGGTAAAAAAGAGGGACTGCTCACTTATCACAAAGGCCTGCCCGCTTTCAATTACCGGGTCATCACCGGGTTTTACAAAAACAGCTCCCTGCCGGCCACCGATATCACCACCGAAACAGGCCTGAACTATGTGCATACGGAAAATAAGTTTGTTGAGTTTGACCGGGAACTGCTGATCCCGCATATGGTCTCCACAGAATCCCCTTGTCTTGCTGTCGGGGATATTAATAAAGACGGGCTTGAGGATGTCTTTATCGGCGGGGCAAGAAATTCAAGACCGGCCGTATTTGTACAGCAACCGGGCGGAAAATTCAGCAGGACCCAACAGGAGGTACTGGACAGCGATAGCATGTATGAAGACACCGGTGCAGCCTGGGCAGATGTAAATGGCGACGGGTACATGGACCTGGTCGTTGCCAGTGGCGGGAATGAATTTTACGGACCTGACCAGCACAATGCCCCAAGAGTATACCTGAATGACGGTAAAGCGAATTTTATACGGAAACCCGATGCCTTTCAGGACCTCTATCTGACGGCGTCCTGCCTGGAAGTAAATGATTTCAATAACGATGGTCACCCGGACCTCTTCATCGGAGGAAGGGCTGTTCCCTGGGAGTATGGCAAAATGCCCAGGTCCTTCCTGCTGCTGAATGATGGCACCGGCAAATTCAGTGATGTAACGGAGCAATATGCACCAGGGTTGAGCAGCGCCGGTTTTGTAACCGATGCCCGTTGGTTCGATATCGACAAGGATGGGGACAATGACTTGCTGCTGGCCCTGGAATGGGGAAGCCCGACGGCCTTTATCAATGAGCAAGGTAAATTCACCAAAAAGGTTTTGATAAACAATAAAGGCTGGTGGAATTTTCTCCTGCCCTGTGATATTGATAACGACGGGGACATGGACCTGGTGGCCGGCAACCTTGGCCTCAACAGCCGGCTGAAAGCAACACCGGAAGAACCGGTCAGAATGTATTACAATGATTTTGACGGGAACGGGAAAAAAGAACAGGTACTGACCTATTACCTGGGAAAGAAAGAATTGCCCTTTGCGAATAAAGCTGAACTCGAAAAACAAATGCCGGTACTGAAGAAGAAGTTCCTGTACGCCGAAAATTTTGCAAAAGCTACGCTGACCGATCTCTTCGGAAAAGAAAAACTGGATAAGGCAGATCACTTTACCGCCGATTATTTTGAGAACGCCGTTCTTATCAATGATGGTAAGATGAACTTTTCAGTTACCGCCCTGCCGTTTGAAGCACAGCTCACTTCTTTCCGGGATGCCGCGGTAGTGGATGCCAATCATGACAACCTGCCCGATGTGCTGCTGGGCGGCAATTATTATGGAAATAATATTGAAATGGGAAGGTATGATGCAGACTACGGCCTTGTGCTGCTTAATAAAGGGAAAGGGAATTTCTCCTGTGAATCCCTGAACGGGGTGGTTGTAAAAGGAGAGGTCCGTCATATTTGCCCGATCAGGATCGGCAGCCGGAAAGCTTATGTGCTGGCCTGTAATAATGAAGCAATGCGGGTGATCAGTTTCTCCGCAAAATAGGTCTTACATAACAGGATAATATATCCGGGTGATCCATTTACTGGTATCCGGTTCCTTTCTTCTGTCGGTAACAAGGGATTCAAAAGGAATGGCCGGAGCGATCCGCCGGTGATCCTCCACATATTGTTCAATATACGTATAGGCTTTTTTTATCCCGGCAGGCCCGCCCTTTACTTCCGTGATCAGGATATTGCCGCCTCCCAGCATCCAGCGGTAGCTGATAGTACCTGCATCCGGCAGTTTTCTGTCTACAGGAATGGCCACCTTCACCAGGTAGCGGATACTGTCTTTGGTAAACACATTCAGCATCGGGAAGCCTGTTTCCTTTGCATGGTTTTTTATAATGTAGGCCTTCAGCTCATCCACCATGGAATATATAAGCTCCACGGAAGGCGGGCTGGTCGTCTCCCGGTAAGTAAAGAGCAGCGTGGAATCCACCACATGGTCCTTTTCTATATTATAATGATAGAGATGTACCGTCTGCCGGTAGTAACTCCCGGCGGCTGCCAGCATCTCATCAGCTGTCTTCTTGATCTTTTGTGCCCGGAAGTAAGCCGCTATTCTTTTAACGGGGTTGGAGGAAGAAGGAAAGCTGCTGTGAAAATTGATAACACTGGAGTCCGGACCTTCCGCCAGCAGGGTAATTTCTGCTTCGGCTGAAAACCCTTTACCCGAAACAGTGACCGGCAGTGAAAGCGTTTTAATATCCGCCAGCCGGTAAGAGAAGCCCCTGCTGTCCCATGTTCCTGTTTCAGCACCCCGTTTTTTTCCCGGCCACCAGTTTTGCCATTCAGCCGTGTCTCCCAGTTTACGGTACAGTCCTTCTTTGTTGACCGGGATGGCTTTTGCTGAATTGATGACGATGGTATTGGGTATGTACAGGTAAGCAAAACCACAAACCACCACCACCAGCATTAAGAGGATCAGCACTATCTTTTTCATATCGGAAGAGGTACAAAAATAGGGCAGCGGCTTTTAGCAGGCGAAGAAGGAGGATGTAAAATGATTTCCAACAGCAAACGTTTGCAAAATAAAGCCCTGTGCCGGGGTGTTCCGGGTAAGCAGTTCATGGGGTATATTAGATGAATTTAAACGATTGCTTATGTCTTTGCTTAAGCCCAGGCTCAGCTTCTGGCAGATCATCAACATGAATGTCGGGTTCTTTGGGATTCAGTACAGCTTCGGGTTACAGCAAAGTGCCGTCAATCCTATCTATGACTTTCTCGGGGCAAAGCCGGATGAAATTCCTTTTCTGAACCTGGCAGGCCCTCTTACCGGTCTCATCATTCAGCCCATTATCGGGGCCTTAAGTGATAAAACCTGGCATCCGCGGTTGGGCAGAAGAAAGCCTTATTTTTTTACCGGTGCGATCTTATGCAGTATTGCCTTGTTTCTCTTCCCCTTCAGCTCCGCTTTGTGGATGGCCGCCGGGCTGCTCTGGATCCTGGATGCAGGGAATAATACGGCCATGGAACCGTACCGGGCATTTGTGGCCGATAAGCTTGATCCATCGCAACAAGCCACCGGTTTCCAGGCGCAAAGTTTTTTTACCGGCTTCGGGCAAACCCTGGCCAACTTTTCACTGGCTGTATTTCCTGTTGTCTTCATCGGGTATTCAGGTAAACTGCCCACCTGGGTATTTGCTTCTTTTTTTCTGGGTGCAGTGTGTTCGGTAGCTTCTGTCTGGTGGAGCATGCGTACCACTCCCGAGATACCTCCAACAGCCGAAGAACTTGCTGAGATAAAAAAGAAGAATGAAGGAATGCCTCATCCGCTGGTGCAGTTCTTCCTGTCGATCATCACCACCATCATCGCTTATGCGGTCATTCTGATCCTGCTTATCCCCTCCCTGTTTGTAAAGGGGCTGATCAGGAAAGTGATCTACCGGGTGGAGAAGAACAATACGGCACGCATCCTCTTTGCGCAGAACATAGAGATCATTGAAGCTATTGCCGAGATGCCGGGTATCATGTGGCAACTGGCCCTCGTTTACCTTTTCCAGTGGTATGCATTATTCTGTTACTGGCAAAACAGTGCAAAGAGCATCGGGCTGTCTGTATATCATACCACCCCGGAAAACAAGGAGATGTATGAAAAAGCAGTGAGCCTTGCCGGTTCGGTGAACGGATGGTATAATATCATCACCTTCGTGACAGCCTTTGCCCTGGCCGGTCTTGCCAAAAAATACAGCCCCAAGTGGGTGCATTTCTTTTGCCTCCTGCTGGCCGGGGCCGGGTTTATCCTTTTCCCTTTCCTTGCCAATAAAACACTGTTGTTTGTGGCGATAAGCGGTTTTGGCATCGGGTGGGCCAGCATGATGGGTATTCCCTACCTGATGGTGGTAAGCCAGATACCGAAGGAACGGTATGGCGTTTACATGGGGGTTATCAATATGATGATCGTGATCCCTATGCTGCTCCAGACCGTGACGTTCGGTTATGTGCTGAAGCATTTCCTGGATAATAATCCCGGTAAAGCCATCCTCTTTGCGGGAGTATTACTGCTGGTAGCGGCATTGTTCACCACACTGATCAGGTCCAAAAAACCGGAAGGGGATATCGTACTGCCGGCCGGCGGCGGACATTAAACAAAAATATTTTTTATGAAATCTGTCTTCTGGCTTTTTGTTACCGGGGCACTGGTGCTGTCGTCCTGCAGACCAGGAACCAGTAAGAGCAATACCGGGGTAAAAACCGAAAAGAAGTGGTGGAAAGAAGCCACCGTGTACCAGATCTATCCCCGCAGTTTTAAAGACAGCGATGGCGATGGTATCGGTGACCTGAAAGGGATCATTTCCAAACTTGACTATATCAAAAGCCTCGGCATTGATGCCGTATGGCTGAACCCGGTCTATGCCTCACCACAAAAGGACAACGGGTATGATATCAGCGATTATGAAAATATCAACCCGCAGTTTGGAACCATGGCCGACTTCGATACCCTGCTGAAAGGATTTCATGACAGGGGCATAAAAGTAATGATGGATATGGTGCTGAACCATTGCAGCGATGAACATACATGGTTCCGGGAAGCCAGGAAGTCAAGGAACAGCCCGTACTACAATTATTTTCACTGGTGGCCGGCAGAGAAAGGAGAGCCGCCTTACCGCTGGAGTATTTTTGATGAAAAGGCATACGGGTGGGAATTCAATAAAGAAACAAACTCTTATTACCTCCATTACTTCGCCGACTTCCAGCCGGACCTGAATTGGGAAAACCCGGCCTTGCGCCAGGAAATTTATAAAATGATGCGGAGGTGGCTCGACAAGGGTGTGGACGGCTTCCGCATGGATGCACTGGCATTCATCAGCAAAGACACCACCTGGCCGCCCCTGCCAGCAGAATACAAAGGCAACTGGGGCCTCTACTATGCCAGCGGCCCGCACCTGCATGAGTATATACAGGAGATGAACCGCGAAGTACTGAGTAAATATGATGCCGCCACCGTAGCCGAAGCCGTCGGCGATATACCAAGGGTAAAGATGTTTGTGGATGAAGACCGGAAAGAACTGAATATGGCTTACAACTTTGAAGCGATCGACTTTGGCTACCTGCCCGGGGAATATAAAATGCCCGACCCGAAAGGGTATGACCTGGTTGAATGGAAAAAGATCTATTATAAATGGGATTCCGCCTTTACCGATAAAGGCTGGGGCACGATCTATCTTGCCAATCATGACCAGCCCCGCATGCTTACCCGCTGGGGAAATGATGCACCGGAATACCGGGAGTATTCTTCCAAGCTGCTTACCACATTCATCCTGAGTATGCGGGCCACACCGTACTATTATTTCGGCGATGAGATCGGTATGAGCAATATTAAATTCGACCGGGTGGAGCAGTACAATGATGTGGAACTGCTCACCAATTATGCGCAGGTAAAGGCAAAAGGCGGCGACCTGAAACGTTTCCTCGAAGGAATGAAAATATCCTCCCGTGACAATGGCCGTACGCCCATGCAGTGGGATACCACCCTGAATGCCGGCTTTGGTACCGGTAAACCCTGGTTACCGGTCAATGCCAATTATACAGCAGTAAATGTTGAGAAGGAAGAAAAGGACCCGAACAGCATCCTGAACTATTTCAAAAAAATGATCAGGCTGCGGAAAGAAAATGAAGTGCTTGTCTACGGAAAGTTTACACTGGTGGATGCAGCGAACCCCGATGTATTTGCCTATACCCGGGAAATGGCGGGAAAGAAAATGCTGGTCGTACTGAATTTCCGGAGCCGGCCGGTGAAAGTAAATGCCGGGGCTGATCTCACGAAAGCGAAAGTGCTGATCAGTAATTACCCAACGCCCGCCACCGATGGCACCCTGCAACCCTATGAAGCTGTGATATACGAATTGTAAAACCACACTGATGAATAAAAATCTTATTCTCTGGTCTGTTACCGTTGCCCTGGGCGGTTTTTTATTCGGCATGGATGTAGCCGTCATCTCCGGCGCCGAGCAGGTGATACAGCAGTTGTGGGGGCTTAGTAAGATCATGCATGGAACGGCCATCGCCATGGCATTGTATGGCACCATTGCCGGTGCCATCCTTGGAAGTTTTCCGGCCAATCGTTTTGGACGGAAGAAAACGCTGATCTGGATCGGTGTCGTTTTTCTTATTTCATCCGTAGGTGCGGCCCTTGCACAGGATGTGTATACATTTATGATCTTCCGTTTCCTGGGCGGGTTAAGTATCGGGGCCTCTTCCGTGGTGGCGCCGGTCTATATCTCTGAAATAGCACCGCCCAAATACCGGGGGCGCCCGGCGGCTTCTTTTCAGCTGAATATTGTGGCCGGGATATTATTTGCGTACCTGTCCAATTATTTGCTGCAGGGCGTGGGGGGAGCGAATGACTGGCGTTATATGCTGGGGGTGGTCGGGATACCTTCCTTGCTTTTTGCCCTCTTCATGCTGTTCACACCGGAGAGCCCGAGATGGCTGTTGCTGCACCGGAATGATGAAGAAGGGGCCAGGAAGATATTTGCTATGAGCGGCGCCCCTGCCGATGAGGTGATCCGTGAAATCAAGCACTCAACACATAAAAGGACAGAATCACTTTTCTCCGGCAAATTCAACCGGCTGATCCTGCTGGCCTTTCTCATTGCCTTCTTCAACCAGTTGTCCGGCATCAATGCCATTATCTATTTTGCACCCAGGGTATTCAATATGGCCGGGCTGGAAAAGAGCAGTGCATTTCTTTCCAGTGTTGGAATAGGAGTGGTAAATTTTATTTTCACCGTGCTGGGCTGGTACCTGATCGACCGGGTGGGCAGAAGAACACTGATGTACATCGGCTCGGTGGGCTATATTGTTTCACTGTCGCTGATCGCCTATTCATTCCAGGTGCACCTCCACAGCGGTATCACCTGGTTTACGTTTTTGTTTATTGCTGCACATGCCATCGGACAGGGAGCGGTGATCTGGGTCTTTATTTCAGAAATATTCCCTAACTCGGTGCGGGCAGCAGGGATGTCGCTGGGCAGCCTCACACACTGGGTCTTTGCGGCGCTGATATCGCAGAACTTTACACTGGTGGCAGAGTCGCCATCCATCGGCCCGGTTAAGATATTCGGTTTCTTTGCCGTGATGATGGTGCTGCAATTATTGTTTGTCTGGAAACTGATGCCGGAAACCAAAGGGGTGGCCCTGGAAAATATGGAACGAAATATTGGTCATTAATCTTACTGCATGAGCAAAATACTTTGTATCGGGGAAGCGCTGATCGACATGATCTGTACGGATAAAGGAAAGCCCTTGTCGGAAGGCGATAACTTCCTGAAAAAACCCGGTGGCGCCCCTACCAATGTCGCTGCGGCCATCGCAGCACTGGGCGGTGAAGTGGAACTCGCTGCCAAAGTCGGCATTGATCCGTTTGGCAAACACCTGGTGGATGTGATGGAATCCTTTGGCGTGGGCACCAAATGGATGCTGCAGGACAAAGACCATTTCACCACTTTCGCCTTTGTATCGCTGATGGAAAACGGCGAAAGGGACTTCTATTTCAACCGCGGCGCCGACGGGCAACTGAGCCGCCAGGAAGTGGAGGGGATCGATCTTACCGAATTCGGCATCGTGCATTTCGGATCCGCAACCGGCTTCCTGCCCGGCCCGCTGCAGGCAGCTTACCAGGGATTGCTGCAGAAAGCCCTGCAGGAAAATACCTTTATCAGTTTTGACCCCAACTACCGGCAGCTGCTTTTCCAGAACGATAAACAGTCCTTCATTGACCAGAGCTGGAATTTCCTGAACAGCTGCCACTTCTTTAAGGTGAGTGATGAAGAAGCCATGATGCTCACCGGCCGGGCCACCCTTACCGATGCGGCAAACGACCTGCTTGAAAAGTGTGATGCCATCTTTGCCATTACACTGGGAAAGGAAGGCACCCTGCTCGGTATCAACGGTGAGACGGTCATTGTTCCCAGCATTAAGATCAGCCCGGTGGATACCACGGGGGCAGGAGATGCATTTGTGGGCGCCGTATTATACCAGCTGGCGGATAAAGAAAAAGACGAGATACAGCAACTGTCCCGTGAAGAATGGGGACGGATCATCCTGAACGGGAACAAAGCCGGTGCAAGAACCTGCGAATACATGGGCGCCATGGAGGCCTTCAAACATTTAAGCAACGATATATTCAAATGAACAGTACGGGTACTGAAAAAACAGGAGGCAGAGCCGCCAGCCAGCGGTCTTTTGATGAACGCTTCCAGCATGGATTAGGCGAGCTGAGTAATCTCTACAACCAGGTGTATGGATTCCATCCGGCCAACCGGGAAAAATTCGAAGCGCTGCTTGCGGTGATCACCCGGGCCTTTGAAGAGCGGCCGCTGTTATTGAAGGAAAGGGATGCGGCGAAATACCAGGCAGAACCGGATCATTGGTTCCTGAGTAATACAATTACCGGGATGAGTTTGTATGTGGACCGGTTTTGCGGTTCGCTGAAGGAACTCGAAAAGAAGCTTGATTATTTTGGAAAGCTCGGCGTAAACCTTCTTCATCTCATGCCGGTATTTCAAAGCCCTGCCGGGGAAAGCGACGGCGGGTATGCCGTATCAGACTTCCGGAAAGTGGATGAACGGTTCGGCACACTGGAAGACCTGTACGCCCTGCAGCACAGCATGCAGCAGCGGAATATGTACCTCATGCTGGATATTGTACTCAATCATACTTCTCATCGTCACGACTGGGCCGGGCGGGCCAGGAATGGTGAACAGCAATACCAGGACTACTATTATTTCTTTTCCGACCGGCAGCAGCCGGATGAATATGAAAAGAAAATGCCGGAGATATTCCCGGAAGCGGCACCCGGCAACTTTACCTGGGTGCCGGAATGCAGTAAATGGGTGATGACGGTCTTTCATAATTACCAGTGGGACCTTAACTACCGTAATCCGCAGGTATTGGTGGAGATGGTAGATAATATTCTCTTCTATGCCAACCTGGGCGTGGATATACTGCGGGTGGATGCCCCTGCCTTTATCTGGAAAGAAGCAGGGACCACCTGCCAGAACCTTCCGATGGCACACACCCTTCTGCAACTGATAAAACAATGTGTGCATATGGCAGCACCCGGAATGGCGATCCTCGGTGAAGCGATCGTGGCACCGGATCAGATCATGAAATATTTCGGCACGGGTGAAAAAGAAGCTAAAGAATGCGACTTCGCCTATAATGCCACTCACATGGCCCTGCAGTGGGATGCGCTGGCAACCGGCGATACCCGGGTGATGCTGGCAGCCCAGCATATATTGCTGCAAAAACCTTTCGGCACTTCCTGGATCACCTATACCCGCTGCCATGACGATATCGGTCTCGGCTACGAAGATGATATGATCCGCCAGGCCGGGTTTGATCCGTACGAACACCGGAAATTCCTGAAAGAATATTACTCCGGCAACTACAACGGCTCCCCGGCCAGGGGGGCGCTGTTTTCAGTTAATGAAAAGACGGGCGATGCACGGATCAGCGGATCACTGGCCTCCTTATGCGGACTGGAATTTGCCCTGCAGCAAAACGACCCTGCGGCAACGGACCTGTCTTTAAAAAAGATCCTGCTGATGCAGGCCCATAGTTTTTTCCTGGGGGGAACGCCGATGATCTTTTATGGAGATGAATCAGCACACACGAATGATTATTCTTACCTGCAGGAGGAAGGGAAGAGTTACGATAACCGCTGGATGCACCGGCCGGTCATCAACTGGGAAAAGAACGGAAAGTTCGATCAGCCCGGAACGGTGGAGCATATCATTTTCAACGGAACACAAAAACTGATCCGCATACGTACAGAACTGCCGGTAATAGCCGATAAGAAAAACCTGACCTGGCTGACACCGCATAATATCCATGTGGCCGGTTACCTGCGGGCCTGGGATGATGACCGGGTCTATTGCCTGTTTAATTTCAGCGACAGGGACCAGCATCTTACCTGGTATGTATTCAAAGAAAACGGAATGAAACCGGTGAGGCTGTATGATCACTGGAGTGAAAAGGTCTTTACCGTTCAGCGGGATGACAGCTATTTCGTACTGCCGCCCTATTCCTTCTTCCTCCTTGAACCTAAGCAGGGCCTATAAGGTCCCACCAATTACCGTTGATGTCTTCAAAAACAGCAACCCTGCCGTACGCTTCTTTAACCGGGGGCCTGATAATGGTAATCTGTTGTTCCAGGAGGTTCTGGTAATCCCTGTCGAAATCATCGGTATGAAGAAATAAGAACACCCGCCCGCTCGTTTGGTCACCCACCCTTGCCTTTTGTTTTTCATCGGCCGCTTTTGCCAGTAACAGTGAGCAGGAAGAACCTTTGGGGGTAACAAGCACCCATCGTTTGTGTTCCGTTAACGGCGTATCCGCGGTCAGCTCAAAGTGTAGTTTTTTCGTGTAGAAACTGATCGATTCATCATAATCATTCACCAGTATGGTAATATGGGCCAGCTGCTGTTTCATTCCGGGGAGCCTCCGTATTTTTTGATCAGGGCCAGCAGTACGCCGTTTGTCCAGCCAAAGCCATCCTGTCCCGGGTATTCGCCTCCGCCGGCATCAAGCCCGGTATCCACCACATTGTATTTCTCCATCAGCTTACCCGTCCGCCTGAACACTTCTTTATTCAATCGGATCCATCGGTGAGCTATGACGGTGGCCAGTTCCTTAAACCCGTATTTCTCCAGCCCTGTGATGGCTATCCACTGCAAAGGTGCCCAACCGTTCGGGGCATCCCATTGCTGACCGGTAGTCAGCAAAGTGGTCACCAGGCCACCCGGTTTCAGGAATTTGTCCTGCAGCACCTGTTGCATTCTTCCGGCCTGTTCTGTTGTGGCCAGCTGAAAGAAAAGGGCAGAAGCACCGGCAAGCGTCAGTTCATTGCTGGTCGTCCCGGCAGACAGGTCATAATCGGTATAAAATTTTGCGATGCTGCTCCAGCAATATTGCTGTATGGCAGCCTTTCTTTTTTCTGCCGCCCCTTCGTACTGTGAGGCAAGCGGGTTGTTGCTGATGGCATAAGCTTCCGCCAGTGTCAGTTCCAGGTGGTATAAAAGACAGTTCAGGTCAACCGGGACGATATCAGTGGTATGAATACTCGACAATGAGCTGCCATCCCGGAACCAGCGGCTGCTGAAATCCCAGCCGGATTCAGCCCCGGCCCGTAAATGCCGGAAGACCGTTGCCTGATCCTGTGAGGATTGTTCAGCCAGTTCCACATCTTCCCGGTAGGACTCAGGTCTCGGGCTGTCGTTCTCATCCCAGTAGCGGTTCAGCAACTCGCCGCCGGGCATGCGCACCACATGACGGGCAGTATTGTTTTCAGGGGTCAGCGTTTCACTACCCTTCATCCAGAAACGGTATTCTGCTTCCAGCCGGGGTAAAAAAACTGTCAGCACCGGCTTGCCTTTTGATTCACTGAGCAGCCGCACCATCAGGGAAAAGAAAGGAGGCTGGGAGCGGCCGATATAGTAGGTGCGGTTTCCGTTGGGGATATATCCAACGGTATCGACGAGGTAGGCAAAATTCTTCACCATGTTTTCGATCATATCCGTTTTTCCGGACGCTTCGAGGCCCAGCATAGTAAAGTAACTGTCCCAGTAATAGATCTCACCAAACCGGCCGCCCGGAACGATGTAAGGATAAGGCAGGGGGATGAGTGAACCCTTTTTTTCATCCGGCTGGCGGGTCAATACATCCCAGAGGGTTTCAATATTTTCTTCAACAGATCTTTCCGGGTCACTCTGGTAGCCGCTGGAATGCGGGACGGGTAACGTATAATGATCAAGGATGAATTGTTCAAGACGGAAGCCCGGCTGATCCTTTTGCAGCTCGTACCGGGCTGAGATTTCCTGTTCAGGAAATCTGGGCAGGCAATCAGCAAATATTTTTCCGTCAGCAAAAACCCTGTTCAGCTGAACTTTTTCAAAAAGGGAGGTAACGGAAAATGGTTGTAACATAGATCAGTTGTTCAGTGCAAAATTCATTTCGGCGGTGCTGCATTTTTTTCCTGCTTGCGGATCATCGCCTGTATAAACAAAACGGAAACGATCAGCAGGGCGATCGGGATGGTCACAAAATAAAATGCCTTTACTCCGCCGGTATTTTTAAATAATATGCCTACAATTCTTGAGCCCAGTGTGCCGCCCAGGGCAGAAAAAATAATGATCAGGCCGGACATTGGCGAGTGCAGGCTCTTCGGCAAATGACTCAGTACAGTTGAATTCAGTAACGGGTAAATGGGAGCAATAAAAAGACCGATCAGGGGCAACACGAAGCCCAGCATGGGAACATCTGTAAAGCTTTTAAGTACCACTACCTCCCCGGCCGGTTTTAGCTGCGGCAGTATCAGCAGCAGCAGGGCCACGGCAAATACCGCACAACAGATCACAATGACGGACCAGGATATTTTTTTGGACAGCCACCCGGCCAGGAACCGTCCGGCTGCCAGTGAAAAAGCAAGCAGGGACGCCATTTGCACACTCAGCTTTTCAGAAAAAGAGAATATCTTCTCATTGAACCGGGGAAGCCATGTCATGATGCCCTGTTCGATCATAACAAAGAAAAAGGCCGAGAATATGAAAACAAGTACCAGCGGTGTTACGATAAGCCCGGCCGAGGCCTTCATATCTTCTTTCCAGTTGGATCCCGCTGTCTCCGATACGATCCGGATGCCTGAAAAACTCAGGAATAAAAAAGAGATCAGCACCAGCCCGGCAAGGAAGAGGTAAACATTAAGCCAGGCATCGGGGTTGCTATCAGAATAAAATGCAGGGAACAGGAAATAGGCGGAAGCTATCCCCACCATAAAAAATCCTTCTATAGAGCTCATCAGTGCGGAGTGCTGCCTGGGGGTATCCGTAACCACCCCCACCAGGCTGTATACTGATAATTTGATAAGGGCAAAGCTTACCCCCACGGATAAGAACATCAGTTTGGCTGACCAGAAGCTATTGCCAAAACGCATACCCAGGCAACCGGCAAAAACGATCAGTAACGCTGTTTGCATTGCTTTCTTATACCCGAACCGTGGCAGGAAAGAGGCGACAAAGAATGAGACGATGGCAATCGGCAGGTCCTTGAATGCTTCCAGGATGGAGGCCTGTTTTTCGTCGACCCCGTATACTTTAATGGATTTTGCAATTACAATCCCGACACTGTTCAGCAGTATGGCAAATACAAAATAATTGAGGTACAGGGATACTTTGGTGCGGAAATGCTGCATGGCAATCGTTTTTGTCAAATGGAAAATACAGTATTCATTATATCGAACCGCCCTGTACCAGGATCGCTTCTACAAAAACTTCTTCCGAAATCGTTTTCTGTTGTAAACTTTTCAGCATCTGGCTGAAAGCCAGTTTGCCCAGCTTATAGCCGCTGGTCTCAACATACGTTACTTTGGGGGCAAACAAAGTGGGGATCAGCCCGTTACTGATACTGATCACGGCTACCTCATCCGGCACTTTCAGGTTCAGTTCATGAATGGCCTGCATCACTCCCATCAGGATCAGGTCGCCCATGCAGAAAATTACATCCGGCCGGCCGGGCTGCTGCAGGAATGCCAGTGCTGCTTTTCTTGACGCTTCAATATTCTCCGGGTAATCTGTCCGGAGCTGTACCGATGGGGCCTTTTCTGCAAACGTACCGGTAAACGAGGCAAATCTTTTCTTGGTGATGCTCAGGTGGGGATGGCCAAACAGGGCCAGCACATTCTTTTTATTCCTGCTGATGATCGTTTCTGCTGCCAGGCGGGCTGCCGCTTCATCCGGCTGGCAAACCCTGTTATACAGTCCCCCTTCCGGCACCCTGTCGATAAACACTACGGGTATGTCCGACTCTTTCAGTTTATTAAAGAGCGACATGTCTTCAGTTTCTATGGAGATGGAAGCAAACAAACCTGATACCCTGTTCTTCCGGAATAAAAGCAGGTTGGCATTTTCCACATCGGCACTGTCTCTTGACTGCATGATCATTACATGATAACCCTGTAAGCGGGCTTCTTCTTCCACGGCTGCAATGAATGTATCATAAAAGAAATTGTCGATGCAGGGAACGAGGATGCCGAGGATATTACTTTGCCGGGTGCGGAGCTGTACCGCATAATTATTGGGTTCATACTCCAGTGCTTCGGCCAGTTCCTTTACCCGCTGCTTTGTTTTTTCCGAAATATCAGGATGGTCCCTTAAAGCACGGGAAACAGTGGATACACTGATGCCCAGGGTCTCAGATAATACCTTTAATGTGCTTTGTTGCATATTGCGTTACCTGCAGCTGGTAAGGTGCGGTTAAAGATAATGTTTTCCTTTTTGTCGTAAAATCTCAGTACCTGCCCGTACCCGGATGAAATGTCCGCCAGCTATGCCAGAACTCCTGGTAGGCCTGCACCCGCTTAAGCGAACCTGTTGTATCAATCCCTTTCCCGTCAATACGGAAATGGCGGCCCGATACAATAATCGTATCATTGATCAAAGAGACCGGCAGGTTTCCGGAAGGGTATTCAAAAGCAAAAAAACTTTTGTTATCCGTGGCAAGCACCAGTAGTGTTCCGGAAGGTCCTTTGGTATCAGTGATGAGCCGTTCTTTCAGCAGTGTATGCCAGTCATAGGCCCTGGAGCCGCTTTGCGTTGTAATACCGATCACCCAGGCTTTCTCTTTCCAGGAAACACTGTCGGTGCCGGTGAGGCTGCTCCTGCTCTTGCCGGATTCATACCTGAATGAACTGTCGTAGGATTTTATAAAGGCGCCATCCGGTTGCATGATGGTGGAGGAGGGATGCAGTGCGAGCCACTTGCGGAGTGTTGTCTGCGAGCTTAATACTTCCGGTAACTTTTGTCCCTTCAGTTTTCCGGCCACTGCTTCACCGGTTGCCTGCCGCCACCAGCTTTTTGTGGTCTTGTCTTCCAGCATGGCATTGAAATGATCCATACCGACCAGCCGGAAGGATTCCAGTTTGCCATTAACCACCGGTTCATACACCCTGCCGGTGCGGCAAACGGTGCAGTAGGTCACCAGTATGGGTTTGCCGCCTACCGTATCCTGTACATGGTGATGATAACCGATCAGCTGCACCGGGTAGGCCTTTGCTTCGCCATTAACTTCTACCCCGATCACAAGCCTCTCCTTATCGATTTTGTTGGACAGCGTATCTGCCATCACTACTTTGTGCGGTTGTTTAAACATGGCATCAGCCGCCATTTTGAAGTTGGCCATATAAATAACAGCGCCGGCCAGGAGCAGGGGCAGTACCGGCACCCATTTCCTTTTCCAGTTTCCTTTTAGCAGTCCTGCCATAAGCAGGATGGCAAATAACCCGCGGAATATCCATCTCCATTTGTAGAGGAAATAGGCCAGGCCGATACTGTTCATCCGCTGACTGCCGGGCATGGGCATGATGAAGTAAACGTTGGCGATCTCAAAAAGGAAAAGGCCCGCCAGGCCAAACCAGAAGTACTTTTTCATATGTTGTTATTTATAAAGATCGAAATGCAGGTATCCTTCTTCGGCCCGCTGCTTCCCCCTGTTGATATAGTACTGTCTGTCGGCCGGAGCGGTTGTACCTAATCCATCCACATAGCGGTTGAACATACAGAAAGCGGCTGCGATCAGTACGGTATCATGTATTTCCTTGTCGGAGGCCCCGTTTGTTTTCGCCAACGCTATTTGCCCGGGTGTAACAGTACGTCCCCCTTTCTGCACACTGGCAGCAATGGAGAGTAATGATTTTATTTTGGGAGACAGCTCCGCTGATTCCGGATCTTTTTTAACGGCATCAATAAAATTCATATCGCATTGCAGGTAATGCTGTGCAATGCCCCCGTGTGCATTCTGGCAGAAGAAACAATCGTTGAGCGATGAGACATAAGTAGCGATCAGTTCCCGTTCACCACGGCTGAGGGTGTTATGGTCATCACGGAGTAACACTTCGGCCAGTTCATTCAGCGGGGCAGCTGTTTCCGGCCTGAAAGCCATTAACCCCCGGATACCCGGAAGCCCTTCGGGTAATGATATATCTGCCATATATTTTATTTTGGTGGCTGCGGCAATACATACCCCGCCGCCATTCTTTTTCCCATTTCTTCATAGATGGCCGGGTCCGTGGGTGTAAACGAGGCAAGCCCGTCCACATACCGGTTGAACATACTGAATGCGGCGGCAATAAGCACGGTATCATGGATCTCCCTGTCAGCAGCGCCCTGTTTTCTTGCTTCGGCAATATCCTGCTCCTTTACTTCCCGCCCCAGTACCTGCACTTTGCCGGCGATGACCAGGAGCGATTTCAGTTTATCACTGATACCGGAGTGCGGCAGATCATTCAGCACTTCATCAACAATATTTTTCTCCTCGCCGTATAAGCAGCGGGAAGCGGCGGCGTGACTGCTCATGCAGAACACACATTCATTTCTTTTGGACACATAGGCGGCGATCAGTTCTCTTTCTGCTTCACTTAAAGGGGAGGCACCCCGTAATAGCACCTGGGCCAGTTCATACAGGTGCTCCCCGGTTTCCGGTCTGAACAGCACAAGGCTTCGGATACCCGGTACATCTTCCGGTACTTTTATGTGTGCCATGTTATATCTTTTTTTTCTTTCGTAAAAAAGGTGGCGATCAGTCCTGCTACAAAGACCCATGAGAAAATGAAAAGAGAATTGGCAAATCCGCCCAGTGTGTCTACCAGCACACCTACAAATAATACAGCGGCAGCAGTGAAGAAACGCCCGATATTAAAACAAAAACCGGTAGCGGTTCCCCGTATCACTACCGGGAACAAAGCCGGGATGTAAACAGATAATACCCCCTGGCTGGCACCGAATGAAAGCGCCAGCAAGGCGATCTCTGCATAGATCACGGGAGAAAACGTATGATTGGTTTTGAACAGGAGGAAGGACAGTGCCGAGCAAACGATAAAGCAGGTAAGCATCGATCGTTTAGCGCCGGCAAAATTGATCAGCCAGCCGGAGAAAAATCCGCCCGTAAGCCCGCCGGCTCCCAGCATCATCATACTGATGCCTCTTTCTTTTTGCCCGTCGCCGGAAGTGATGAGGCTGCTTATCCATGTCGGTACCCAGAGAAAGATGGCCCACAGGCCAATGAGCATGGCCCCGAAGATGACCGTGCCGGAAACCAGGTTGCTTCTGTATTCAGTGGCAAAGATGCCGGAGCTTGCCCCTTTGTGCAAAGTCCTTCCCTGGTTCTCTGATCTCCACTGACCGGATTCCCGGAGTAACCATACCGATACCACGGCGATGAGTAAAGGAATAAGCCCCACATAAAAAGATTGCCGCCAGGAGGAAACAAAATAATCGATGGTTCCGGCAGAAAAGATACCAACGGGGATTGCGATGGAAAGTATGCCGATGAAGATCGCTTTTGACCGGGCCGGCCATTCCTCCGTCATAATGGTGGGAGCTGTTACCAGGATTGCACCCAGCCCCACGCCGCTCAGGAACCTGCATACCACTATTGCCTGCCA
Organism: Chitinophagaceae bacterium; assembly: GCA_046329665.1. Lineage (GTDB taxonomy): Bacteria > Bacteroidota > Bacteroidia > Chitinophagales > Chitinophagaceae > JJ008. Next base: position 335,344 of record JAXLUG010000001.1, read on the forward strand.
GCCGGGCATGATACCGGTAAGTAGTGTGAAAAGGGCGTGACAGGCAATGGAGAGGATAAGCGCCGGTTTTCTTCCTGCCTTATCGCTGAGGATGCCTGCTAAGAGACCGCCGAAAGCAGCGCCAAAAAGAAATACACTATTAATATAAGCACTGATGGTATTGAATTCCGTTTCACTTTTATTACCCAGCAGGTCCTTTACGGCTACCGGCAGGTACACCGACATGAGCGTGGAAGTGACGCCGGCGAATGCTGTTCCCAAAAAACAAACCAGGAACAACAGCCAGTGATATAAGGTGATCCGGTCCTGCTGACGGGTGAGGGTCATATTATTTTTTTAAATGATCATAGCCCTGCGGAAGGCGGTTATACCCGTGTGTGGTGATCCTTTCGCCGAGCCCTTTATAAAATGCCGGGTCAGATGGGGTAGCGGTAGCCAGCCCATCCACATAGCGGTTGTATAAACAGAATAGTGCGGCGATCAGCACGGTATCATGTATCTCCACATCAGTGGCGCCGGCCTCACGGGCTTTGTTCACTGATTCCGTGGTAACGGACTTGCCGCTCTCCTGCACCTGTGCAGCGATGGTAAGCAGGGCTTTCATTTTATCGCTGACGGGAGCGGTACTGATATCGTTCTTTACACAGGCCGTTGTTTTGTCTTCGCCCAGCAGGATATCCGCGGCAGCAGTGTGTGCCGTGCAGCAGAAAGTGCATTCGTTGCGATAAGACACCACCGTGGCGATGAGTTCCCTTTCTCCTTCTGTGAGAGTGGAGGGGCCACGCAGCAGAAATTGGGTGAGCTTTCGGATGGGGGCTGCGGTTTCTTTGCTGTATTCCAGCAGGCCGGTGATGCCCGGCAGGTGTTCTTCCAGTGTTATATATGGCATAGGGAAGCTGTTTTATTTTTATAGACGAAAGGTGATCGTGGTGCTCCAGTTTCTGCCATCAGATGGCCACACACCCGGACCCGGGTAAAAAAGGGGCCGCTTGGTGAAATAGTTCTTATCTGTCACGTTGCTGCAGCCCAACCGCCACTCAATGGTATGAGAAAAACGAACCGCCACATTCAGATCCAGTAAACCATAAGAGGGGACCAGCCCAACTGCCCCGGTGCCTTTTTGCGGTTCCCGGGTGTTCAGCGCATCGGCAAAGCTTTCAGCGGTATAACTATAGAGACCGGAGAAGCTTATTTTTTTATGCCGTATGGTAAAACCATTGCGGCTGATAAGGCCGGGGGCACTTTCCACCTGATGGCCTGATATATCAATATTATTGTTGCCCGATTTTACAGCCGCATTTTTATACCGGGCCTGTATAAAGGCGGTGGAAGTGAATACAGAGAACCACCACCTGTTCCGGGTGAGCCAGTTTGCCTGCAGCAGTACTTCGAGACCTTTGGTAAAGGAGTTGCCGATGTTGGTTCTGTAGGTATAGAAGTTGCCGGCATTATCCGTCAGCGCCAGCGTACCGAAACGGTTATCGTAGCGGAGAACAAAGGCGTTGATATCCCAGCGCAGGAATTTCCAGTTGCCGCGGCATCCCGCTTCAGCATTGTAACCTTTCGAATCTTTCAGGTTGGGATCGACCCTTTCAAACAAGGAAGCCGGTATAACGTCTTTGAAAAGCATGGGCCGGTAAGCCTGTGACCAGCCGCCATAGCATTCCATTTTATCGGAGGGTTTATACGAAACAGATACACCAAGCAGGGGAAAGCGGTGGGATATCTTTAAGGGGATCTGGTTATCCGGGTAGTAAGTGATCGTGCCGCTCATATGGGTGGTACCGGATTCAATCCGGGCGCCGGCTGAAAGTGAAAGGGCGGAAGTAAGCTGAAATTTATTTTCTGCAAAAAATGCCCAGTTCGTGGTCTTGAAATGCAGATCCCTTCCCCAGCCGGGGGTTACCAGTGTAAGGTCATAGCCGGAGCCGGTAGTGCCTTTGCCCAGCTGGGTCCGGTGCAGGTCATTGTTCATGTATTGTATGCCTGCGCTGATGATATGCGTTTGCCGCCCGGCTTTATAGGATTGCATGACCCGCAGTTCGTTTGTATAGCTGTTGAAGTTGTCGATATCCACCTGGCGGTTGTTGTATTGCAGGGTGGAAGCATTGATGGAATCTTTTATGTTCGCAGGTTTATCGAACATAACACTGCTTCTCTTTCCCAGTACGGCAGAAGAGATGTATTGCAATTTTGTGGCAGGCGAGAGGTTCCAGCCGAGGGTAAAGGACGGTATATGGATAGCCGGGCTGAAGTAATTCCTGGAACGGGTGGACTGGGTGGGGTCGGCCAGGTACATACTGTCATTTAGAGGTCCTGGTATACGGTAAATGTATTTTGAGCGGCTCCATTCAAACCGCAGGGAGATCCTTGCGGAGGGCTCCCAGGTCAGGATAATACCTTCCGCATCACTATTGGTATGTTCGTTGTCACGGTAACCGTCTTTTGTTTTTTTATGCAGGTAGGCGTAATAGGAAAAAGAATGGATTGTTCCCCCAATGGCATTGTAAGTGCTTAATAAATTATACGACCCTGCTGTGCTGATACTTTCAAAGCTGACTGGTCTCGTACTGTCGGCCTGTTTGGATACATAATTCAGCATGCCGCCAAACTGTGCACCGTATTGCAGAGAACCGGTTCCACGGACCAGCTCCACCCGGCTGATACTTTCAAGTGGCATGCTGTAGTGGCTGGCCGGGTAGCCATACATATCGGAATTGGTGAGGATACCGTCCTTGCGGATATTGAACTCCCATCCACGGTGCGGGTCCAGTCCCCTGGAAGCAATATTGATCTGGTTGCCGGCCCCGTCCATATCATACACAAATACACCGGGGATCTTGGCGAATACCTGCCGGGCAATCTTACTGGTCACATCGGCGGGTGTCTGGGAAAGATCGATCACCTCTGTTTTTTTTCCGGAGAAGATGAACATTCCGGATACGGGCGGTAAAGGTTTGATGAGTTGCTGATTCAGTACGGCATTAATGGTTATACTGTCCAGCATTTTCTGATGGGCTGTACTGTCCTGTGCCTGTAAAGGGCCCAGGTAGACCAGTATCAAAAGCAAACAGAACCTTTTTTTCATAATTTCAGGAGTTAAAAAAGGCGCCGGTAAAGAATTACAGCGCCGTGTATTGCTTAGTCTGTAATATATACTCTTTATTCAGCGCCATCTGTTACCGCACGGGCAACAGCGTAGGCGCCTACATTATTTCCTGTGGTCAGCCCCACTTCACAATCTGCCCTGTAATGAATACCGCCTATCAGTCTTGACAGGGAGGCTTCTCTTGCCATCGCAGCATAGGCGCTTGCTTTTTCAGGTATGATATGCCCCAAAATAGTAGCAGCGGCCCCGCTGAAAGTAGAATGACCGGAGATATACGAAGGGAAGTTGGGAATCCCTGTAAGTGTTTTAATGGCCGGGTTAAGCTGAGTAGGCCTGGGATTGAAATAAAAATATTTCGTATCCCAGCAGACGATCGCTGCATCCATGAGTGCCATGTTCAGCAGCGCCATATTTCTTGCCCAGCGTACCTCACTGAAATTTTTTGTAATAAAATCCTCCGCAGCGATGGCATCCCAGTGACCCGGCGGGGTATAGGTTCCTACTCCATCTGCCCAGAAGTGAACGATACGGATATTCTCTCTTGAAGGGTTCTTGATATAATTGTACACTTCTTCTGTTTCCGACTTCATCTTGGCACTGTTTACCGGCGGCGGCGGTGGCGGACGAAGAGAGATCACCGTTAATGAATCAAACAGGAAGGGTTTTACTTTTCCGAATATGGGCAGCATCGGCGGACGCCGGGGTGTTTCCAAACTATACCAGGGTGTTTCACCCCTGGCAAGGGCATCCGTTTCCAGTTGTGTCCATTGCGCCTGGGTGCCGGCGGCAGCACCTGCCCTGTCGCCACGGGCCCTGGTTACGAATTTGCCGGCAACAGATTTGCCTAATGCTTCGCCTGCATCCAGGTCACTTCGAACATTCATCCCGGCTATCAGCCGGGCCCTTTTATGTTCCTCTGCTTTTTGCTGTATATAATCCTGGTCGCCGGGGAAAAGCAGTTTCAGCATTTCTACGGTGGCCCCTTCCACTACCGCATCTTCAGAGGGATAAGATGGAAGTTCAGATTGCGGCAGCAATGTTTTGATGGAGCCATCCACTTTATAAGGGGCAGGCCTGTTGTACAGTTTTTTATAATACCAGGCCGCTACCAGTGCATCATATTGCGTGGCGGCTACGTATGCATAGGCCCTGGCGGCGTAAGGCGGGTTGGCAAAGGGAAACTGCGGGTAAGCCAGCGGGTTGTTTGCACTGGGAAAAGGATAGGTGCCATCAGCATTCTGATAGGGCGGCAGGTTGTGTTTAGCCACCAGTTCCCGGAGTATCTCATTCCAGCGCAGCACCGCACCGGCACCCCAGTATTTTACCAGGTCTTTCTCTTCTTTGGTCAGATCGGTCTGCCAGGTTTTGATCTCATTCATCTGTGCAATGTATTCCGGGGTGTTGGTGGCAATAGGTGCGGCTACCGGAAACTCGGTGGGCCCGGTCAGCAGTACCGGTTTCCAGGTGCCTGCATTGATGTCAATATTGGCCGGGTTCAGCGCCGGTATATCATCCGTTCTGCCCTCCACATCTTTGTTGCAACCGAGTATGAACAGGGATGCTGTGACAGCAGTGGCAAGGGTTAAAAGGAATATTTTTTTCATACAATTATTTTTTGTCGGTTTTGTCTGAAGGTTTTTCTTTCTTTCCGAGGTTAATTACATAAAAGAACGAACCATACACAGCCGTGCTTTGCCCCATATTCCTTCCTGCTACGGTAGTGTTTACACCTGCCACGATGGAAAGCTCCGGCAGGAACGGGAAAACATATTTGGTGTTTACCCCGATCATAGAGGCATTCATCCGGTTGCTCGGGAAAGGCATGTTGTTGCGGGTAATATCAAAACCGCCCAGGGTTGTCCAGTTGTTCAGTACTGCTTCGGCAATTAAACGGCGGTTGCGGAAACCGGCCCTGAAATTGAAGTTCAGGGCATCCGGCATTTCCACTTTGTTGGTTATGTGCTGTTCGGAGGTATAGTATGATGTCCTGTCGATCTCAATATTGCTGCGGAAAACGTACGTAGCAGACCCGGTTGCAAACCAGTTGCCTCTCTCGTAGTCGGCCATTATCCGGGCAGAAGCCGTTTTGCTTTTCAGACCGATAGAAAGCGGCAGAAAGTCCGGGGTATAATTGCTCAGCGGGGCCGATACGCCGCCTATTGCAAATAAGGAGAGCCTTCCGTATCCCTTCTTCTTATTCAGGAATCTCCATTTCACAAAAAGGTTCAGGTCCTGCACGCCTTTCATTCCGTGTAAAGTGCCGGCTGAGGCCTTTGTCTTGATGTAAGGAACACCGAACAGCACATTCAGGTTACGGGTTATACCATAGTTCCCCATTATGCTGTAGGCGGTCGTGGAAACCTTTCCGAGGTTCAGGTTGTTTCGTTTCAGTTTTCCTTCCCAGTAGTTTGTCCAGCTGCTGTGGCTGGCCATGGGCCCCACACAAAAGGCGCTTTTTTCCATCATTAACCCGTCAATGTCTGTTTGTGCAGCTGCACAGACCGACAAGAGCAGGAAAAAGATACTTGTTTTAAATTTTCTCATACATGTTTAGTTTTTGTTTTTATAATCTTACAGAAAGGCCTGCACTGATCAGGTAATCAGCAAAAGCGGCATCACCCTGTACATGTGTCTTGGTATCGGCAGAGCGGCGTTTGTCAGCATCGCTTTGTGTACGGTTTCTTTTTAATGCAACCGGTACGGCCAGGTTCACACTTATCTTTTTACCGGTATAGATCACGGCCGGTTCAGCAGAGATGATATACCCCGGCCTTCTGAAACCCTTGCTGCCACCGATCAGGTCTTTGGAAGGAAGCCCTTCGATACGAACACCACCGGTGAAAGTGAAATGCTTTACCATATACCCCAGGCCGCCACGGGCCATGAACAGGTCGGGCACACTCATCACATCCGTATTGTATTTTTTGTTGGTGGCAGAGGCAGCGCTTCCCCTGGAGGTGGAAGTGCCATTCACTTCACGTGGATTGCTCAGGTAAAAGAAGTTGCCATAGAGGCTGAACTGCGGAGTGAAATTCAAAAAGCCATTTACTTCCAGGGTAATACCGGTACCACCGTCGCCTAACTGTATAGACTGATCCACCGGACCGAGTATCAGCGAATCCTGTTTTTTGAAGAAATAATCCTGGTAGTTATAGTCACCGGTTGGCAATTTGATACCCAGCCCTACCTGTACATTGGCTTTGTGTGATTTGGCCGGATCGAACATCCAGCGGGCGGCGGAGAAGCGAACATCGCCGAGACCAAATGAATGCGTGGAATGACGGGTCTTCCCGTCATGCTCATACAGCGAAGAACGGGCAAAGCTCAGCAGGGGCGCCGTAAAAGACAGCGACCATCTTGCATTGATGGTACGGGTGGCGGTCACATCCAGCTCGTAGGAGTGGTTAATTACATTTGATCCTTCCTCCTCCCGTTGTTTTTGTTCAGCCGTGCCAACGAAGTGCTTGTATGATTTGAAATAGCGGTTATTCAGGTCGATCTGCCAGCCTTTGGCATTCGGATGCAGGCTGCATCCGCCACCGGTACCTTTAATAGCCACACAACCCTGTGCACGGACCTGTTGCAGCAGGGCCACCGAAACGATCAAGGCAATACATAAATGAGTCCTTCTCATAATTGTTGGTTTTTGTTTCTGTTAAATAGTCTATTTCTTCATTTTCAAACGGCCTGTAATGAAGGTGCCGACTTTTATTCCATACTCGGTGCTGATGATACAGGAATTGTGGAAATGGATACCGCCATAAAAGCGGGCCCAGTTGTTTTCAATAGCGGCGTCCCTGAATGATTTGAATGACCGGTTTTTGATGCCAAACTCCAGTTCAGTGGTATCGGTATAGGCGAAGTTGTCGCCGAATACATGGGTCAGCGCTTCAGCATTGGCAGCGGAAACGGTGGAATGCCCGCAGGTATATTCCGGGAAAGGCGGTGTTTGCAGGTAAGGCTGCCAGTTCGAATCAAAATATTTATTGATCACGGTTTCCGGCCGGGCATAGTTGGCCCTGTATTTTTCATCCCAGCAATGGATAAAGGCATCGAACTGGGTGATGGCGGTAAGGGCATAGGCATACACCGTGGTGGCAAAATCTGCTTTCGCCTGTTTGCAGGCAATGCCTACAATACTCATCCAGTGACCGGGAGGGGAGAATTTCTTGGTGCCAAACATTACGTGGCCGCTTACATTCAGCTTAAAAGGATTATCGTCCCAGAAATCAGCAATATGTTTTTGTTCATCGGTCAGGTTTTCCACGGCGGTTTTGATATTCATTACCTCGTGATAGTATTTGCTGCTCGTATCCTTGATATTGAAGGGCGGCGGCGGGGGTGGCACAAACTCATCGGCACTGTCAAGAACGAGGGTGCGGATCTCATTCCAGTGCGGCTCCATGGCCTGTGTATATGCCGGCGGTGTGGGGATCCATCTGCCGGGAGTATCAATGACCGTGTACTTGGGGGCGGTGCGGGTTTCCAGGTAATTATCTTTTTTGCTCCATTTCAATATCACTGATGAAACGGTATCGGAAAAAGCCACACTGTTCCTGAAAACATCGGAGGGCATGCCATGGTCCTTTGCAAGGCTTTTGATACTGTCTGTATAGGCGGTCATGCTTCCTTCCGGAAACGTGACCGCTTCGCCCAGCTTGATAAAGGCCAGGATGGAAGCCAGTTCAAAGTCAATCTTTTTTCCTGCTTCGGGTTTGGGCAGGTCGCCCAGGCCATGCAACTGGCCCGCCAGCGAATTGTATTGGTCGGGGTGTGCGGCGGCCATCACTTCATAGGCTGCAATGCTGGCATAGGTGTAATTACGGGAGGCAACGATCGGGCTGAAGTTGTTGCCCATTACCACCGTGTTCAGTTCATGTACCGTGTTTGAGAATAAGGCCGGGTCGTGAATGATCTTTTCATAATCCTTTTTACTGTTGCAGGAAGCAAATGTTACAATGCCTGCAACAGCAACAATTGCTGTTCGCATAAAAAACTCCTTTTTATTTGAGATGAAAAAAATGGCGCACTAAGCGCAGTGATCAGCAGCGGGGCGGCTGATGCGGTATCGAAAGAGATGTATTATTCAGTTTGTCTGCATACTGAATATAATAAGATGATACAGCCTGGTCAGGTGAAGCAGGAATTTGTGCAACTGCTTCATCGCATTCGAAGCTGAATACTTTTACAGATGATTTCACGGGTGATTCACCCTGGGTATTGTTGCTGTTGGCTTTGGTGATATCAGCAGCGATATTCTTCAGTGCTGTCTTTGATGTATTGGGAATACATTTCAGGATCAGCACATCGCCTTCCACTTTTCTTTTTACATACGTGTATTCTTTGCCATCGATTGTAACTTGGCCGTAATGTCTTTCAAAATCAGTAAAGCGGTACTGATAGGGCATATCCAGCTGCACCCGCAATTCGATCAGTTCGGCATCATTGTACTCGTTGTTATCAATGAGTGCTTCCAGTTTCTGATCAGCCTTTGTTTGAAGGATGGAAAAAACGAACTGGTAACCAACCAGGTTAAAGAAGAAGATTAAGACCAGCAATATGGCAGCCACCTTTCTCAAAGCGGTACAAGATAGTTTTATTTTTAAAAAATCACACCAAATCGGGGATATAATTCATCCGGGTCAATTTATTCCCCTACCGAAAACGTTTTCTTAAGTGGCCCGACTCCGCTGATGGTCAGTTTTTTCCATTGTTTTGGCAGCACACTCTTTACCTGGATTAGCCCGGCGGGGGTGATCTCGAGTCCGCCAAATCCCATCATGACACTTTGCAAAATGCCACCGGCCCCTGTGCCGAAATAGGGGTTGGTGCCTCCTTTGGTTTCGGCAATGACCCGGAAAGGCGGGTTGAGGTTGGGGATATAGGCATCCCTGAACCAGTGATAGGCTTTATCGGCATCACCCAGCCGGGCATACAGGGTCGTGAAGACGGCCTGCGTCATAGCCGGTGTGCCTTCATTGGGTACCCGGGTTTCATAATATTCAAGGTCTTTGCGGATCGCTTTCGGGTCGGTTACTTCTTTTAAGGGGTAGGCCAGCAGGTTCACATCCGCCTGCTTTATGCCTTCTCCGTTATAAGCGGCATGTTCTTTTGTAACCCCGTCCGGGAATTTCAGGATGGGAATATTATTCGCCACATTCATCCAGTCGGGGTCGGGGGTAAGGCCCAGTATTTTTGCGGCTTCGGTGGCAAACTGCAGGTTGGACCGGGCGGCGGCATTGGTGAAGGCATTGTTGTCAACGTTCTCCGCCCATTCGTCTGCCGCCACCACATTCTTAATATCATATTTGCCGGGGCCATTCCGCTCTACCCGGCTGGCCCAGAAATCGGCGGTGGCCGATAAGATGGGGTAGCCTTTTTCCTTCAGCCAGGTCTTATCCTGCGTCACACAATAATAATTCCAGGCAGCGATACCCACACAGGCCGTGATATGATGTTCGAAGGGCCCGCTGAGTGCCCACACCGGTGTTTCTTCCACGCCGGACTCTGCACTTTCCCAGGGGAACATAGCGCCTTTGAACCCTTTGCTGAACGCATTTCGTTTGGCTGCCTCCAGCCGCTGGTAGCGGTATTCTATCATGCTTTTTGCCAGCTCCGGATGCAATACCAGTAAGGAAGGGTACATCCATAGCTCCGCATCCCAGAACACATGCCCGTTATATCCCAGCCCGCTCAGCCCCATCGGCGATGGGGAAAGCGCTGTTCCTTCACGGGTAAATGAGTAAAGATGGTAAAGCATGCTGTGTATATCCTGCTGTGCCTGCGGATCACCTTCGATGGTGATATCACTTTTCCAGAGATCATCCCAGGCTTTATTATGAAACTGCAGGAGCCGGTCCCTTCCTTCCAGTTTGGCAAAGATGGTGGCCCGTTCCGCTTCATTCAGCGGATCATCATGATGGGCAGAAGTGATAGAAGAGCCGGCAATGGAAAAGCGGTAGGTTTCCCCGGCTTTGACCTTCCGGGAGAATTTCATCAGGTGCATATTATTGTCCCACATCTCATGTATCACCCTGGGTTCATTTCCATGCGGCTCACTGAAAAGAAAAGTATTGCTGGCACACATCAGCAGTTTGCCGGTGGGGCTTTTGGCGGAAGAGGTCAGCAGGCTGATCACCACATGGGGCCGGTCTATTTCATTATAGTAGTTCTGAACATCTTTCAGTGCATCCGGAGCCTCCATCACGCTGGCACCGGTAATGCTGATATCTTTTTTAGCTGTCACGGTCACATCCATCAGAACGGTATAGGGTAAATGCCGGAGCGAATAATAGGTATAGCTGACCGTGGCCTTGTCGGTATAGCTGAAGGTGGTGGTAAAAGAGGCGTGCCGCATATCAAGTTCCTGTTGCATTCCGGCAGCGGACTTTCCGTCGATACGCCTGCCGTCGATCTCCAGGTACATATTGAGCAGGTTGAAACTGCGGAGGAAATTGCTTACCCGGCCCCTGCCGTAGAGATCATAGGCGCCGGCGAGCACCACGTCTTTTACTTTAAAAGGCTCCGGTGAGGATACGATCCCGATCATCCCATTGGCGACCGTTACACCATAATAAGCGGAGGGGTCTATCTTATCGGCTTTGATCTTCCAGGCATCCTGTGCATGGATCAATGCAGGGAGGCAAACAAAAAGGCAGGCAATCGTCAGTGCTCTCATTGGTAAGTTGTTTATTGCAGGAATTAAAATTCACACATTGCTTTCATATTTCCTATTTCCAATCGTTTGCAGTTGATAAAATTCAATAGAAAAGCCGCCCCTTTGCAGGAACGGCTTTCTGTGTTAGCCCTGACGTAAGAAATCGTTGATTACTGTTTGATGAAAATAGCGCTGGCCAGCTGGTTGGGTGATTGCACCACGCAGGAGTACAGCCCGGGCAACAGGGTGCTCACATCGAAATCCCAGTTGTTGGGTCCCACTGTTGCCGTTCTTGTATAGCTCCTTACCAGGGTACCATTATTGTTCAGTATCCGGATATTGACAGGCTCGGAATGCGTGGAGAAGAAAGCAGCATGCAGCACATTCACCACCGGGTTGGGTGTCAGTACCAGTTGCGGCTGGTTATTGCCTGGTACCCGTAATGTTTTACATACCCTTGTTTCGCAACCCAGCCGGGTAGTGATGTAGAGGCAGGCCTCATAATCGCCTCCGTGGGCATAAGTATGTGTTACTTCACGTCCCACGGTCACGCTGCCGTCGCCAAAGGTCCAGCGGTAACTGATCACTTCATCATTCGGAACATGTATACTGAAGCCCTTGAATTGATAGGTCCGGGGTGCGATGAGAGAATCGATCATAAAGCCGCCGCATACATTGCTGGCGCTGCGGATCACCACTTCCCTGCAATCTTCAGCCACACAGCCGCCGGCAAAACGTACCCGTACACAGGCCCTGTATACACCCGGGCCGGGATAGGTATGACGGATTACAAAGTCAGGCAAGGGTTGCTGCGGATCGATCATCATGCAGGTGTCCTCACCGTCTCCGAAAAACCAGCAGATGCGTTCCGGTCTCCGGGCGGGTTCGGCATGCGGTACCGCCAGGAATCCACGTACCAGGCTGGTAACCGAAGGTATGATCTCGAATAACCGGACGCTGCAGCTGACGGGTGGCGGAGGAACAGCAATCATGCTGCACTTCCTCGATTCACATCCGCCGGCATAGAGGATACGGACACACACTTCATATTGACCCGGCTGCTGGTAGTGATGTACCACACCATACGGACCGGTATAGGTATTGGAATAGGTAATGCAGGTGTCGCTTCCATCGCCGAAGTTCCAGCAGATCCGCACCGGTTTCTTGTTATTGCTATGCCATGGCAGCGCCCTGAAGCCAACTGTAAGCGGGGTGGCAGGCGGTATCGGCAGTCTTTCAAAGTCGGCGCTGCAGCTATCCGGCTGGCCTATTTGTATGTTCCGGCATTTTCTGGATTCACATCCGCCCGCATACAGAATGCGTACACACACTTCATACAATCCCGGATCCGCATAGCGGTGGAATGCCGTATAAGGGCCGGCATAGCCGGACGGGTAGTTGATACAGGTATCATTACCGTCGCCAAAATTCCAGCAGATGCGTACAGGTTTCTTATTGTTGTTATGCCAGGGTAATGCCCGGAAACCGGCTTCGAGCGGGTTGTTAGACGATACCGGGATACGTTCAAAATCGGCACTGCAGCTATCCGGCCGGCCGGCCAGTATGTTCTTACACTTCCTTGACTCGCATCCGCCGGCATAAAGGATGCGTACACATACTTCATACTCCGCAGGTACAGGGTACTGGTGCCGTACCAGGTACTGGCCGGTATACCCGGAAGGATAATTGATGCAGGTATCACTGCCGTCGCCAAAGTTCCAGCAGATACGGACAGGCTTCTTGTTGTTATTATGCCAGGGGAGTGCTTTATAGGTGATCAGTAAGGGGTTGTTGACAGAACTCAGCGGCAGCTTTTCAAAATTGGCGCTGCAACTGTCGGGCGGCATAATGCGGATGAGTTTGCACTTCCTGGATTCACAGCCGCCATGATAGCTGATCCGTACACATACTTCATAATTGCCGGGCTGGTTATACCGGTGTGACACGGTATAGCCACCGTTGTAGGTTGCCGGGTAATTGATACAGGTATCGCTGCCATCCCCAAAGGTCCAGCAGATCCGTTGCGGCTTCAGGTTATTGTTGTTCCAGGGTAAGGCCCTGAAAGCAGCATCAAGCGGGCTGGCCGAAGAAGAGGGGATCCTTTCAAAATCCGCACTGCAGCTGTCCGGCCTGCCGATACGAACCGGTTTGCATTTCGTTGACTCGCATCCGCCGGCATAGGTTATCCGGACGCATACTTCAAAAATGCCGGGATGTTGATACGTGTGCGTTACATTATAAGAGGCAGGGGTTGCATTGGCATAATTGATACAGGTGTCATTGCCATCGCCAAAATTCCAGCATATTCGCACGGGTCTTTTATCGTCGTTGTGCCAGGGCAGGGCTTTGAATTCCGTGCGCAGCGGGTTGGCAACACTGAATGGCAATTTCCGGAAATCGGCTTTGCACACTGTGTTGATGACAATGGTTTTACAGATCTCCGCCGACAAGACCGGGGTAGCGGTACCGGACCTGTACCGGTATATCTTCAGGCATACATTATAAGTGCCCGGATGCAGGTAATGATGCTGTGTACCTTCCAGCGGCCCGGTCCATACACTGCTTCCATCGCCAAAGGTCCAGAAGGCACGGCGAATACCGGGTTCATTTCCCAGCACCGAAGTGTTGGTGAAGATCACATTTTTTGTTTCGTGTTGGATAGCAACGGTGAAGTTTGCTGCATCGGGGGTAACGGGACGGGCAAAACCAGTTGCGGCCAGCAAGGTGCATACTAACCCTGCGAGCAAAGCGTAGAGCTTTCTCATACGTAAATCTTTTTGGTGACTAAATGTTCTTACGAAAGGGTCAGGAAATACACAGGCAGGTCTGTGACCTATGTTACACAACAGGGTTTAACTAAACATTAAAAAAATATATCCTTCGTGGAATTACGATACATGCTGCTGGTGATCAATAATGAACCGGATAAGTTCTTCGAGCGGGGTATCTATTCTTGACAGGGCATCAGTTATATCTTCCCGGTTCACACCGGCGGCAAAGGTCTTTTCTTTCAGTCTTTTTTTTACGCCTTTTACTTCCATACCGGCATAGCCTTCGGGGCGCATCAGGCTGTAAGCATGCACAAGGCCGCTGAGTTCGTCAATGGCATAGATCATTTTATCCATTTTGCTTTCAGGCTCCACGCCAAACACCCGGGGTCCATGGGAGGCAATGCAACGGATGATCTCCGGGTCAATATTCCTTCTTTCCAGTTCTTCCACAATGATGCGGCAATGATCGTCAGGGTATTTTTCCCAGTCGGCATCATGCAGTAAACCGGCCAGTTCCCATTTATAAGCGGTGTCACTATCTGCATTTTCTTTTTCCAGCGCCCAGGCTTTCATATTGGCGGCCACCTGCCGCATGTGCAGGCGCAACCGTTCATTGGGTACCCATTCAGCGAGTAAAGCGTTTGCCTCTTCAGGCGGGATCACATTACCGGAGTTGGCCGGATCACCAAAATGGGTGCGGTTCAGAAAACGGGAAGACATGCGGACGGGTTTATGCCGGCAATATACTTAATCTGCTGTTCGCCCTGTTTGCCGGTGAGTTTACCGAAATCGGTACCGGGGGCAGGCCGGTGCCGGGTAATTTGCAGCAAAACAACAGCGATGTCCATGCGGATAACGGGTAAGTTGCCTTCCGGTAAGTATAAAGAAAGGATCAGGCAATCGCCTAACTATAAGAACGGGGCTTTTCAAAATATCTCTCCCACGCCGATGAAACAGGAGGGGATAACCTACTGGAAGATGATGCGTGAATTTTTCAAAAAGCATCCGGACACGGCGCCGGCCGTCAGGCTTCCATTTGTAAAGACCGACCTGGTCAGACTGAGATCAGTGCCGCCGGTGCTGGTATGGTTTGGTCATTCTTCTTACCTGCTGAAAATAAGCCACCGTACTTTTTTGATCGACCCGGTATTCAGCGGTAATGCGGCGCCATTCTCCTTTATGGTAAAGGCCTTTCCGGGCAGTAATGAATATAAAGCAGAAGACATGCCGGTGATCGATCACCTGGTCCTGACGCATGATCACTATGATCATCTCGATTATAAAACGATCAGCAGATTAAAGCCTAAGATCAGGAGTATATATTGTTCCCTGGGTGTGGGGGCCCATTTACGGTATTGGGGTATTGATAAAAATATCATTACTGAAATGGACTGGTGGCAGGCAGAAGAACTGGATAATGATATCACACTCACGGCTGCACCGGCCCGCCATTTCTCCGGGCGGGGATTGAAACGGGCACAGTCCTTATGGTCTTCTTTTATTTTAAAAACACCATCACATACCATTTATCTCGGCGGCGATTCAGGTTACGACAGCCATTTCAAAGAAATCGGAAAAAAGTTCGGTCCGTTCGATCTCGCTATCCTTGAATGCGGCCAGTACAATGTAATGTGGCCATTGATACATATGATGCCGGAAGAAACCGTACAGGCGGCCCTGGATTTAAAAGCAAAAATCCTTTTGCCGGTTCACTGGGGCAAGTTCCGGCTCAGCACCCATGCCTGGAATGAACCGGTGAAGCGGGTAGTGGAGAAGGCGGCGGAAGAAGGGCTGGCCGTCGCCACACCCCGCATCGGAGAACCGGTTTCTATTAATAATAATGTGTACCCCATCAGCCGGTGGTGGGTATAAAACCGGGGAAGATCTAAACTCAGTCAAAATTTTTATTGAAAAACAGCCAGTTGTAAAGGTGTCATAAAAATTACCCCTCCAATTCTTAGGCAGGCAGGTTGCCCAAACCT
The DNA here is from genome assembly GCA_046329665.1 of Chitinophagaceae bacterium. Classification (GTDB taxonomy): domain Bacteria; phylum Bacteroidota; class Bacteroidia; order Chitinophagales; family Chitinophagaceae; genus JJ008. The sequence continues at coordinate 350,863 of JAXLUG010000001.1, forward strand.
ATCTTTGCGACCCCAAAAACAGCTGACGGCTGCAGGGGAAACAGCAGAGGGATAGCTCCGCTGTTTATTTAATCACTTCCCGCCAGGCGGGATCAAAGCTTAAAGAATGAGTAAACTACATTTCACTACCAAACATGCGAACGAGGCTACCGTTAAACGCAACTGGTATGTTGTGGACGGTACTAATCAAACCGTAGGCCGCATGTGTTCAAAGATCGCTGCAGTACTCCGCGGTAAGAACAAAGCCTCGTACACGCCTCACGTTGACACCGGCGACTACATCATTGTTATCAATGCAGAAAAAGTGGTGCTGACCGGCGACAAGCTGAACCAGAAAGTATATGACCACTTTACCGGTTACCCCGGTGGTCTGAAGGAAGAAAGCGCTGCCAGCCTGCTGAAGCGCCGTCCTGAAATGATCGTGGAAAGAGCAGTAAAAGGGATGCTTCCCAAAAACAGGCTCGGCCGCAAAATGGTGAAAAAACTGTTCATCTATGCCGGTGCAGAACATCCGCACAAAGCACAAAACCCGAAGGAATTAAAGTTCTGAAATCACAAACAACAAACCCCATCCCGATAGCGATCGGGACCAAATAAACAGAAAATGGAAAAGCAAAAAAATGGTGTTGGCCGTCGTAAAGAAGCTGTGACAAGGGTCTTCATCTCCAAAGGTGACGGTAAGATCACTGTAAACGACAAAGACTACAAGACATATTTTCCGCTGGTATACCTGCAAAACCAGGTGGAACGTCCGCTGAAAACAGTGGATGCGATCAGCAAATTCGATATAAAGATCAATGCGGCCGGTGGCGGTATCAAAGGCCAGGCCGAAGCCGCCATGCTCGGTATAGCCAGGGTGCTGCTGGAGCTCAATGCTGAGTTTCGTCCTGCCCTGAAAGCAGCCGGTCTGCTCAAACGGGATCCGAGATCAGTTGAGCGGAAGAAATTCGGACACAAGAAAGCGAGAAGAAGCTACCAGTTCTCCAAGCGTTAATGGCTCCCCTGAATCCTCCGGAGGAGGACGCAGGGTCGTTTATAATGTAAAATGATTTTTAAACTCAAAAGAATCTCCAAAAGCCCCTCCTTCAGGGGGGGTGGGGGAGGCGGATAAAAAAAATGGAAAACAATACATCCTTACAGCAGCAACTTCTCGAAGCAGGTGTGCATTTCGGTCACCTGAAAAAGAAGTGGAATCCCAAGATGCTCCCTTACATCTTTGCTGAGAAAAAAGGTATCCACATCATCGACCTGAATAAGACCGTGGAGTGCCTGCAGGAAACAGCAGCTGCCCTCAAGCAGATTGCCCGCAGCGGAAAGAAGATCCTTTTCGTTGGCACCAAGAAACAGGCAAAAGATATCGTGAACGAGTGTGCCAGGAAAGTAAACATGCCCTTCGTTACCGAAAGGTGGCTGGGTGGTATGCTGACCAACTTCAACACAGTGCGCAAGAGTGTGAAGAAGATGCAGAGCATTGAAAAAATGCTGGGCGATGGTTCTTTCGACAGCATCACGAAAAAAGAAAGGCTGACCCTGAGCCGTGATAAAGACAAAATGGAAAAGGTACTGGGTGGTATCGCCCAGCTGGGCCGTATCCCCGCTGCACTCTTCATTGTGGATATCGGGCATGAGCATATTGCCCTGGCAGAAGCAAAACGCCTTGGTATTGCCACTTTCGGGGTGGTGGATACCAACTGCGATCCCAATAAAGTGGATTTCGCCGTGCCGGCCAATGACGATGCAACAAAATCGATCGCCATTATCGTAAACTATATCACCGCCGCTATTGCAGAAGGTCTTGCTGAAAGACAGGCTGCAAAAGATGAAGAAGTGGAAGATATGACCGATGATGAAAAAGAAAGGAAAGCAGCCAAGCTGCAGGCAGAAGCAGAAGCTGAAAGCGGTGGCAGGGGCAGAGGCCGTGGCACCGGCGGTGGCGGACAAAGACGCAGGACTCCTGCGGGCGGCAGCCGCGGACCCGGTGGCGGAAGAAGGTAAGATCGGTGTGCGGCTGGTGGTGTATCGTTTTTTGTTTTATAAACCCGGCTGCATTACTGCTGTCATCGCCTGTTGCGTCGCACTCTTCATCGTTCAGTAACGCTATTGAGCATTTGACGGGTGCAGCAAGGATTTCAAAATTTCCCAACTCAACAATTTCAAAATAATTCAATATGTCAACTGTAACTATTAGCGCAGCAGATATAAATAAACTTCGCCAGGCAACCGGCGCCGGAATGATGGATTGCCGCAAAGCCCTGACGGAAACCAATGGTGATTTTGAAGCCGCTATCGACTGGCTCCGTAAGCAAGGCCAGAAAGTAGCCGCCAAAAGAAGTGACCGTGAAGCAAAAGAAGGAGTGGTGATCGCAAAGACCACCGCCGATAACAAAACGGGTATCGTTGTTTGCGTAAGCTGCGAAACGGATTTCGTATCAAAGAATGCTGATTTCGTGGCCTTCGGTCAGATCATTGCCGACGCCGCTATTGCCAGCAATGTAAAAACACTGGATGAACTGATGAACACAAAGGCCGGCAGCGCAACCGTGGCTGAGCTGGTGAACGATAAACTGGCTTCCATCGGTGAAAAGATCGGGGTGACAAAATTCGAAAGGATCGATGCTCCCTATGTATCTTCTTATATTCATGGTGCTTACCGCATCGGTGTGCTGGTAGGCCTCAGCAAAGAAGCACCCGAAGCCGGAAAAGATGTGGCGATGCAGATCGCAGCACTGAACCCGGTGGCTGTGGATGCCGCTTCCGTTCCTGCTGATGTGATCGCCCGTGAGAAAGACATCATCATGGAAGTGATGAAACAGGATCCGAAAATGGCCGGCAAACCGGATGAAATGATTGCCAAGATCGCCGAAGGTAAGATGGGTGCTTTCTTTAAAGAGCAAACCCTCACTGCCCAGGCCTTCGTAAAAGACGGCAGCAAAACCGTGGAGCAATACCTGAAAGAAAGCGGAGACGTAAAAGTAACAGGCTTTAAAAGGGTTGCCTTAGGATAACCGGTCAATAAAACGATAGTAAAAGGGAGTTCAGCTCCCTTTTTTCATGAATATACAGTTATGCTGAAAATCATCATCGGAGCGGCCTTTCTGCTGGCCGCCGCCATAGCCTGGATCAGGTCGCAATGGGCACGGTCCCAAAACAGCGGTACGGCAAAACAGATCATTGACGATCTGAAATCGGGGAAGCATTCGATCGAATCCTATGCCGAATCACTGGGAATACTGATCACATCAAAACCGCTGGCACAGCAGCCCGATATGCCTGCCATCAGGCAAAGGCTGCAATCGCTGAACGGAAAACGGCTTTTGGGAAAATTCACCATTCAGCATTCCGATATGAATGAAAGGGGCAAAGGCATTGTTATCGGGGAAGCCCGGGCTACCGATGTGGTGCCGGGATATGGCCGGAACCAGGAAATGGAGATCCATTTTCCCTGCTGGCTGTATATCGACCTTGATACAGCACAGGGAAAGGTCGATTACAGATCTACCTTTCCGGAAAGCAAAGACCATCATTACCTGCTGGAAGATCTCTCTGCAGCGATCAACCAGGAATGTATGGCTCCCGCTGTTGCCTGAACGGATATCGCTGAAATAAGAAGGGCTGTTTCTTAGCGGAAACAGCCCTTTGTTTTTGGTGAATGGTGATGATTCTACTGGTATTTTATCTTCAGGTTGAATGTTCCGCTGGTGGCTGAAGCAGGACCGGATACACCGATCAGGATGTTATAGGTTTCCGTACCCGGGTTCTGAAAGCTCACATGCCGCTCGCTGGTCTGTACCTTGCCTTTCCAGGGCCTGTCCCATTTATGGTCGGCTTCACAGGTAATGCAGCTGTTCAGGTCAGGTACCAGGTTATATTCGTTTGCACCGATGCGGTATGCATAGATGCTGAGGTCTGCACTGGCATCTGTGGGAGTAACACTGATGAACATTTCTGATTTGGGTGCCATCCTCACGGCAAAGAAAACATGGTTGCCTTTGAATTTCGCTGCCTGTGTACCGGGAAAACAGGCATTGGCGCTGTTCCATGCCCAGCTCAGGTCCTGCATGGGCGAGCCTTTGGCCATATCGCCCTGTACTACTGCAGAATCTTTGCCATTCATATCCACAGTCGTTACACCGGAGGGCCACTGGGCGCTGGAAAGAAAGGAAGTGAACAACAGAATTATCAGGGGAAGAGTTGTTTTTTTCATGCTGGTTGTTTTTGATTATTTAACATTGAAGTTGAGTGTAATGGTTTTCGGATTACCCGAAGCATCAAAGGCTCGGCCATTCAGTAACAGCGTCACCCGGAAGGAGTAGGATCCGCCGGAATAAGGCGGGGTGAATTTTGGAATGTCAAATTCCGCACTGCCGCCCGGCTCCAGGTCCCAGAACTCCACCTCTTTGGGGTCGTAGTCAAATACCTTCCTGTCTGCAGAACTGGCCCCGCTCGGAGAACTTTGAGCAGCAAAATCAAGGCTGTATTTTCCTTCCGGCCAGGCCGTATTCCCGGTATTGGTCATGGTAAACCGTAAGGAGATCGACTGGGTACCGCCCCTGTCGATCGTATACGAAGTAACCTTCGGTGAAATGGAAACTTCATAACTGGCCGCCACCACAAATGTGACCTTCTCAACATTGCTCTCCACATCACTGCCTCTTTTTAAAACGATATCAACATCATATTCTCCCGGTAATGTGGGGCCCTGTACTGTAAAAACAAAGTTTTGCGTGCGGCCGGCTTCCAGGATATTACCCAGGTCAAGTGTTTTATTGAATGCCTGGCCTTCGTTTGCCGAGCCCCTGTAGATCATGGTCACCAGCCAGGGGGTCCTGGTCTTTACAATATCCAGCTTCTGGGTATTCTTTACAGATACCGTGATACGGTTACTGGAGCCGGGTTCAATCTTTGTACTGCCGGAAAAATTCACGGCGGCGACCTGGGCCCGGGAAAAAACGGTGCTGAGGGTAAACAGGAAGAAAAGAATGACTGATTTTTTCATACCGGTGTTGTTTGTGGTTAGGGCAATAAAAGTCCCGCAAAAGGAAAGCAGGCCGATAACACCAGCGGGTGATTTTAGGAAAGGGGGGAACGTTATTTCAGCATTAGCGCCCTTACTGCCGCAATGGCTGAAGAGCGGTTGTTGGCATCGAGTTTAAAATAGGCATTGGTCACATGCCGTTTTACCGTGTTCATGGAGATGAACAGGGTGTCACAGATCTGCTGGTTGGTCATCCCGTTGTAGATAAGCTGTATCACTTCAAATTCCCGGTCGCTCAGCGGCGAAGAAAGCTGCTGGTTGATCCGGGTGGCCGATAGGGCGGGCACATGCTTGTTGCTTTGCATGGCAAAATTGGCAAGGGCTACTTCGATGGTGGTGTAGAGGGTTTGTTCATTGAATGGTTTTACAATATAACCGGCGGGGTTTGTCTTTTTGGCCCGTTCCAGGATATTCTTATCGCTGTAGGAGGTGAGGAAAATGAAGGGGACTTTGTTGTACGCATTGATGTATTCGGCAATATGCACACCGTCCCGCGGGCTTTCCAGGTTTATATCAAGTAAAACGGCATCCGGCGGGTTTTGTTTCAGCTCTTTAAATGCTTCATCATCATCATAGGCAATGGCGGATACGCAATAGTTGTGATTGTTCAGGTACATGGAAATGTTCTCTGCTATCAGGGGTTCATCTTCCACGATCAGTATGCGGATGGCCTCGGTCACTGTCAGGCGGTTTTGTATTTGGATATAAAAAGTTGCACATCGGTGCCGCGGCTGCCGTCGATCGTAAGCCGGCCCTTTAGTTTCTGCACAAAGGCCCGCACCACTTTATAGCCAAAAGAATCCTGCCGGCTGATATCAAAGTTTGGCGGCAGTCCTCTTCCGTTATCTTTCACCCGCAGGTACAGTTCATGTTCCTTTCTTTTCATTTCCACATGTATTTCCCCATCTTCAAGGTCCTTAAAGGCATACTTGAGGGCATTGCTGATCAGTTCATTCAGGATCATACCCATCGGCACGGCCGTGTCGGTATGAAGGGTGATGTCTTCGATATCCGCATTGAAACGGATCTTGTCTTTCCGGATATTATAGGTCTGGAAAAGGTGCTCGGCCAGCTGGTGAATATAACTGCTGATCTTGATCTCATTGGCAGCACTGCCCTGGTAAAGGTTCTGGTGAATGAACGCCATACTCTGCACCCGCTGCTTGCTTTCTTTGATCGCATCAGTGGCTTCCACGTCATTCAGCGACTGCGATTGCAGGTCCAGCAGGCTGGAGATCACCTGCAGGTTATTTTTCACCCGGTGGTGGATCTCCCGGTTCAGTACTTCCATTTCTTCCGCCTGTCGCTTAATGATCCGGTTCTTTTTGATCTGGCGGCTGAATTGCCCGAGAATGATACCTCCGGCCAGGGTAAGCAGGCCGATCCCTGCCCAGAGTATTTGTTTATTGCGCCGGCCTTTATTAAGGCTTTCCTGTTTCAGTTCGTTTTCCCGGGAAAGGGCCATGGTCAGTTGCTTCTCCTTCCGAAGCTGTCCTTCTTTCAGCAGTGCCTGCTGGTCCAGCACCGTATTCAGCCGTTGCTCACGGGCCAGTGATGAATCATTCAGGGTATTTTCCCTTTCCAGTGCCTGGCGCAGCAGTTGTTCCCGGGCCAGTTTTTCTTCTTTCAGCAGGTTCTCCCGCTGCAGGGCTTCCCTTTTCTCAGTTTCCGCCCGCAGCAGCGTCCGGTTCAGTTCATGCTGGGAGGTGAGGTAGGCGATCTCTTTCTCTTTTTGTTCTGTCCTGAATTTTGTTTCCAGTTCGTACATCAGCGTTCTTCGCTGCCTGTTGAGGATGGTATCCTTCAGTGCAAAAAGCCGGTCTGCTGCCGCATTGGCTTCTTCGCTTCTGCCAGTTTTTTTCAGCAGGTCATACTTTACTTTTACGCTGGTGTATTCGTTCTGGATGATACCGCCTTTCTTCGAGAGCATTTCATTTTCTTCCGCATAGGTAAGCGCCAGCTCAGGTTGTTTGTTCTTTTCGTAAAAGCCGATGATATAGGCATTCGCCAGGATCGCCTGCAGGTAGTTCCCCGTTTTAAGGCTGGATTCTTTTACTTTTTCCATAAAGGCCACCTTGTTGTCAAGTGTGCTGTTGCTCCAGTTTATAAAAAGGAGGTTATGGGAGGGCTCGCTGCCACCGGTTTTTTTGCGCTGGTCCATCAGTTCATTGTATTCATTCAGCTTTTCACCGAACTCACCGGGTTTATCCCAGCTCACATAGAAGTTGGCAAACATGGTCAGCACATAGCCGTGATCGGGCTTTCCTTCTTTCGCAACGGTCAGGGTATAGGCTTTCTGAAAATAATCCTCCGCTCTTTTATAGTCATCAGCATCGCTGAACACTTCGGCCATCAAAGAATACACCAGGTAGTTCCTGTACGGGAACTTCTCATTATTGTATCTCTCGCACAGCTGGTAGAAGTAAATGGCCGAATCGCTCTGGTACAGGCCCTTGAAGCAACTGCCGGTTATCAGCAGGGCACTGTTGTGCAGGTCGTAGGAATCGGTGCCGGCCAGGTAAGGCGTGGCTTTCTTCAGGTTATTAATCCCCTCCCGGAATTTTCCCTGCATATACTTCATGTTTCCCCTTTCCACGAGATACCTTGCCATGATCTCGTCACTGGCTGTTCTTTCTGCATAGTACTGCCCTTTGTCGAGCCAGTATTCCACACTGTCGAAGCGGCCTTTCCGGAAATTCTTCCGGGCAAGGGAAAAAAGAGTATCCGCTTTCTCCTTGTCGGTACTGCTGTTTTTAATAACGAGGTCCATGTCCTGTGCCAGGGCCGGCAGGCTGAAGAGAAGACCGAGGATAAGCAGTGTTTTTTTCATGGTTATATATCCCGGGAGAAGGTACAGAATTTCCCGAACCGGTAAAATGAGTCTGGAAAATCAATAAACCCCATGATGCAGCACTAACACCGGGGTGTGATTTTATCCTTCCGGTGTAATTGTTATAAGTTTGGGCAATGAGCAACAGCGAGAATTATTTCCAGGCCAATAAGGAACTCTGGAACCAGCGTACTGCAGTACACAAGGATTCCACTTTTTATAACCTGGCCGGGTTCAGGGCCGGAGAAACGGCACTTACCCCGATCGAATTAAATGAGGTGGGCGATGTGAAAGGCCGGAGCCTGCTGCACCTGCAATGTCATTTTGGGATGGACAGCCTGGACTGGGCCCGGCGGGGTGCCCGTGTTACCGGCGTGGATATTTCAGATGCGGCGATCGAAGAAGCCAGGAAGATCAATGCGGAATTGGGGCTGGATGCCCGGTTTGTTTGCTGTAATGTGCTTGACACCTGCGATCATGTAAAGGAACAGTTTGATATCGTCTTTACCTCTTACGGGGTCATCGGCTGGCTGCCCGACCTGCGGCCCTGGGCACAGGTGATAGCCGCAAAGCTGAAACCCGGCGGGTTATTTTATATGGCCGAATTTCACCCGGTGGTCTGGATCTTCGACAATGACTTTACCCGTATACAGTATTCCTATGAGAACAGGGAAGTGATCGTAACGGAAAATGAAGGTACCTACACCGACCGGGAGGCGGATATAAAGGGCAAAGAATATAGCTGGAACCACAGCCTCAGCGAGGTGCTGAATGCACTGATGGAGGCCGGGCTCCGGCTCAGCCTCTTTAATGAATTCATGTATTCACCCTACCCCTGTTTCCGGAATATGACCGAGTTTGAAAAAGGCAAATGGTATATCAGCGGCCTGGAAGGAAAGATACCGATGGTGTACAGCCTGAAGGCCCTTAAACAATGATCAATTCCCTTATCTTCGTCCCGCCGGAGAAGTCCTTCGGAAGAAAAATGTAATTGCATGTTGCCTAAGTATAAAAGAGTATTGCTCAAACTTTCCGGTGAGGCATTGATGGGTGATAAGAGTTTCGGGTTTGATACGGATGTTATCGCCCAGTATGCACAGGATATCAAATCGGTTACCGACCTGGGCGTTCAGGTCGCCGTGGTGATCGGTGGCGGAAACATTTACCGGGGGATGAATGAGGCCGAGACCGGGATCGAAAGGGCGCATGGTGATTACATGGGAATGCTCGCCACGGTGATCAATGGAATGGCGGTGCAGGCCGGGCTGGAGAAAGTGGGGGTGTATACCCGGCTCCAGAGTGCCATCAAAATGGAACAGATCGCCGAACCGTATATCCGCCGCCGGGCGATCCGTCACCTGGAAAAAGGAAGGGTGGTGATCTTCGGGGCGGGAACAGGGAACCCCTATTTTACTACCGATACAGCCGGCTCCCTCCGGGCCATTGAGATCAATGCCGATGTGATCCTGAAGGGTACCCGGGTGGACGGTATCTACACAGCCGACCCCGAAAAAGATCCTACCGCTACCAAATTCAATGTCATTACATTCCAGGAGTGCCTGACCAACAATCTCCGGGTCATGGACATGACCGCCTTCACCCTTTGCCAGGAGAATAACCTCCCTATCATCGTTTTTGATATGAATAAGGCGGGCAACCTGAGAAGGGTCGTCACCGGTGAAAAGGTGGGTACGCTGGTCAGAGGATAATTACCAGGTATATTTCCTATTCTCCAATTTGCAGTAACTACTATCTTGTGCTGCTTCCATTATCCCCGTTTGTGAAAAACTATTGAAGGCTTTCTTCTCATTTTTTAATAGCTTAACAACCGACGTTACTGTTTATGACGAGCCAACTGAGCCTGTCTATAATAGAAATTATTGTGCTTATGCTGGGGGCCATTGTCCTCGGCATTACCATTCACTTCTTTATTACCAGCAGAAAAACATTAAAGGCATCTTCCCCGGCAGCGATGATGCAAACCGCAAAGGAACTTGAGGAGTGGAAGCTCCGCTACTTCAACGAGATCGAATACAGGGATAAAGAACTCGAAAACCTGAAAAGGAAACTCGCAGAAGAAGAAGAGAACAACCAGATCAATACCATCGAAGCCGAAGAGACCAAAAAACGGAATAAGAAATTACTGGCCGAGATAGAAGCATTGAAAGAACAAAAACCTGCTGCCGCACCGCCGGTTGCGGGAGATTATATGAACCAGCTGAGCCTGGCACAAAACAGCCTGAAGGAATACCAGGAAAAGATCAGCGGGATACTCGGGCAGATCGATATTGTAAAAGAAGCGGAGGAAAAACAACAGGAGATCATCCGCAGTAACGAGGAATTATCCGGCCAGATCGATGAACTCCGGTATAAGCTTTCGCAAAAGGAAAAAGAGATCCATACCATCCGCCAGAAGCATGAACTGACCACGGAAATGGCCTCCAGGCTGGAAAATGCCTATACCGAGTTTGGATTACTGCAGGACAAGATCCAGAAACTCGAATCCCAGGTACAGGGGTCTAAAAAACTAAACCTGGAATACGAAGACCTGAAAGAAGAACATTATAAGATGGTGCAGGAATTTGAAGAGCAGAAGAAAAAATACCAGGCCGCTTATACCGAGAACCAGGAACTGCAGGCTGCTTTAAATGAAACCGGTGATAAATTGCGGGAGGCGAATTTCCAGCGGTTACAGTTGCAGAAAAAAGTGGCCTACCTGGAAGAGCTTAACAATGATATGCAGGCCGTGGCCGATGCGAATAAAAAACTGGAAGGGCAGCTTAAACGGATCGGTGAACTGGAAAGCATGCTGAATATGGTGTCGGAAGAAAGGGACGAGCTGGCCAAAAAACAGATCAAGGCCTGAATCCGCTCTTGATAAAAATCATTTTGCCTTTGCCCCGTTCCGGGGCATTTGTCATATGGGCCAGGCTATCTTTGCAGTGCCTAAACCGCTTGATCTATGAAAGGAAAAATTGCAGACATCCGGAAAACCTACTCCCGGAAAAAACTACTTGAGAAAAAGGCAGCCGAAGACCCGTACCGGCAATTTGCCAAATGGTGGAAGGATGCCATAGCGGCCGAGATCGACGAAGTGAATGCGATGACACTGGCCACTGCTTCGGCAGACGGGATGCCCGCCGCCAGGATCGTGCTGCTGAAAGATTTCAGCGAGAAAGGGTTTACCTTTTTTACCAACTATAATAGTTTCAAGGGAAGCCAGCTTGCAGAAAATCCAAGGGCCTGCCTGGTATTCTTCTGGAAGGAACTGGAGCGCCAGGTGCGCATTACAGGACTGGTGGAAAAGATCAGTGAAGCCGACAGTACCGCCTATTTCTTATCACGGCCGGAAGAAAGCCGCATAGGAGCAGCTGTTTCCCCGCAAAGCAAAGTGATCGAAAGCAGGGACTGGCTGGACGATCATTTTAAACAGATGAAAAAGGAATGGAAAGGAAAATCCATTGAACGTCCCCCGCACTGGGGCGGATACATAGTAAAGCCGGTCATTATCGAATTCTGGCAGGGCCGCCCCGGCCGTCTGCACGACAGGCTGCAGTATTCCTTATCGGGTAATGGTTCCTGGAAGATCGAAAGGCTGGCACCCTGAGTGCCGGCAAATCAGTTTATCAGCTGAACAGCTGACAGGTCAGCATATCCATTTATAAACCTGGTATTTTATCACCTGCTCAGGCCTTCTTCTTGGCAACCTTCTTTTTGGCGGGTCTGCTTTTGCCGAATGAACCTTTGAAACGTTTTCCTTTGGCTGTTTTTTTATCTCCTCTTCCCATTGTAATTGTTTTATGTTGTTATTAATACTAAGCGGAATAAAAAAGCCCCGGCGCAAAGAAGCGGAGCTTTTAAAATATTTTGAACTGCGGTTATAATTTAGCGGCAAGTTCTTTCCCGGCTTTGAAGCGGGCTACCTTCCTGGCCTTGATGGTTATCTCGGCTCCTGTTTGCGGGTTCCTTCCTTTGCGGGCCTTTCTTTTAGACAGAAGGAATGTGCCAAAGCCAACCAGCGTGACCTTTCCGCCGCCTTTCAGGGTTTTTGTGACCGCTTCAATAAATGAGTCAAGGGCATCATTCGCCTGTGTTTTGGTAATTCCGGTATCGTCAGAGATCTTGTTTATCAGGTCAGCTTTGTTCATAGTAACTACTTTTTTTGTTGGTTAGGCAGTGGCGACAAATTTAGAGGCTTTTTAATAGCAGCAAAAAAAAGTTGCGATCTTTTTCGCAACTGTAATTTGTTCTAACCAGCATCTGGCAAGGATTTCAGCGGATTACCGCCTTGCCGGTCATCCCGGATTCTTTTTGCACACTCAATGCACAACCTGCATCAGCGTTCGGAAGGCAATGAATTTATTTCCCCATTTTTCCGTACCCTTCTTGCGCATAGTTTCTGCAAAATCTGAAATATAACGGTCATAATCCGCCCGGCTCTTTGCATGGTATTGCACGGCATAGGTCACGCCGTCAGACTCATCCACTTCCAGTAACCGGTGTACTGCAGCATGGGTGAAACAACCCGTTGCCAGTATTTCGGGGATATGTTCCTCCTTCAGCCAGTGCAGCCATGCACCGGCGATGGAGTGATCAGTCTTCACTGTTACGTTGTAAACGATCATCTGTTTCCTGTTTATCACCTGCAGCATTATCCAGCAGGAGCCTTTTCAGCCGCTGGTACATGAAAGATACAGCAAGCAGCAAACATCCCAGCAGGATGAACGCTGCTATTTTACCACCCGGCGGAATATTGCGGATATCGTAAAGAAACAGTTTTGCAACCGTAATAGTGAACAGTGATAATGAAATGATCCGCCAGACCCGGAACTCCGATCGCAAGCCCAGCCACATCAGTATAAAGGAACAGACACCCCATAGAATACTGAGGCCTGCCTTGTAATACAGGTTCTCCCACCATGCCCTGTCGCTGCCTGAGGTCTGCCCGCTCCACAGCATCAGGTTATACATTTCGATACTGAGCAGGGTGACGATGGCAGCACAGGTAATCCAGGTGAATACCTCGCTGCTTTCGGGCCTGTTTTTAAAAAGATAACGGGCAAAATCAACCAGCAACCAAAGTAAAATGATGGATGATATCCAGTGAGCCCCGAATAAGACACCCGCTGCCTTCCCGGCCAGCAATGATTCGGAAACAATCTGTGTCACTCTTATATTGAAAAGAAAAATGGTAAGACAGCAGACGGTCAGACTGGTTTTCAATACCGGGAAGTAAGATTGCTTTCCCGCCGAACGGAGCAGTACCGTGGCAAACAAAAATGTATACAACTGGGTAAACTGGGTATGAACAGGTACTTCAGGGATACGGTTGACGAACTGGTAGTATATTTCCAGCAGGCCTGTAAAGAAAAGGGCCACGAGGAATGTAACATGAATTGTTTTCCGGAAGAAGGAAACCGGGTAATCTGACACAAACAGCTCTTCTTTCTCTTTCCTCAGCAACTGATGATAGATAAAAAGCGCCAATGATACGGCCAGGCCGGTAATAAATCCTTTATTAAAGATCACCGGAATGATATTGACAGGTATAACATAGATCTTGACCCAGTTGACAACCAGGCTAAAGATCGCCAGCACCAATACAGCCAGTGAAGCATATTTAATGAGTGTATATTTTGTCCGCTGCCACAGGTACAGCAGGATCACCGTCTCGGCTGCCCAGAAAAGAGTGATATGATTTCCCCTCAGCCATACCGGGCCGGTAAGCGAAATAAAAGTCAGTGTCAGTCCGGTCAGTAACGCCACAAAATTCCGGTCGGCATTTTTCTTTCCGTAGAATACGGCGGTAAGTAACAGGTTGAAGATGCCAAGCCCTGAAGTAAAGACTCCTTTCAGGTCCGGGTTTCCGAAGTGGTCCAGTATCGATATGCCCGCCAGGTAGAAAAGAAAATTAACGCTCAGCAGGATCATAAAGTCAAACGACGTGAACCGGCCTTTTACCCTGAGTGTATTGATGATGTTCATGGCAATGAACAGCAGGTAAAAAAGAACAGCAAAGCCAAATGCATGTTGCGCCGGAAAAAAGACGGTATCATCCACGAACATTCTGTTAATAAGCCAGCCGCCAAAAATGATGGTGGTGAAGAAAAGAGAGATCGTATTAATCGCCGGCCATTTTTTGAACCAGGAAAGTGCGGTCATTCCACCGTTGAGGATACATAGATAGGTAAACAGGGCAATGTAATTGTCTTGTCCTGTACTAACAAGGAAAGGAGTGATAAAGCCACCGATGGTGGCAAGAATGGCCAGCTCCTGCCGGTTATAAAACAAAGAAAGAAACACGGCCAATGCCGTAACCGCCACCATTAAAATAAAAGCGGCTGTCTGGCCAATAAGATGGTATTGATGAAAAGCAAAAGCAATACTGAAATAAAAAACAGTAAGACCGCCGCCCATCAGCACAGAACTGAATGAGCGGTACATGTTGCGGTACCGGTGGGCTATTCCCAGCAGGATGCATCCGCTGACAAGACCGATAATGACCCGGCCGGATTCATGCACCCAGTTTTTATCGATCGCATATTTTACGAAAAAGGAAATACCAAGCACCAGTACGGCAATACCGATCTTGCTGGCTACATTCTCCCCGATAAATTTCTCCATATCATCATCCACTTTGAGTGGCAAAACAGGAAGACTTTCTTTTTTTGCCGGTGTGGTACTAACGGGTGATGCGGTTATGATCTCCGGTTCGGGTGTTTTGACCGGCTCTTGTTTTGTTACCGGTTCCGGTGGAGGTACGACCGGTGTTTCTTTAATGACTTCACGCTTTTCCGGAACAATGGTAAGCGGTGTGCTTTCTTTAAAAACAGGTTGAACAGCAATCACCGGTTCTTTTCCTTGTTTTGCTAACCGGGAGATCTCACTATTCAGGTCTTTGATGTTATCGTACAGGGTTTCCAGTAAGCGGCGCTGTTCGCTGCTGCGGCTTAATAAACTGATTTGCAGAATTAATAATACGGTGGGTACGAGGATGAGGAGAAGAATAAGTCCGCCCATCTTGAAGAGGTTTGGTTAATAATAACCGCCGGGCAACAAAGGAAAGATGAACTGGTGGAAGAGACATTTGCTGCAGCGGTTTTAATTGGCGGATTAAAAGTATCGGCCTGCCGCTGAAAAAATTCAGAAGAACATTTTCTTTTAATGTCTTTTAACGGGTGTTGTTAAAGTTTCCGGAAGATTCTTCTCCGTACCATCATCAAAGTGTCATTATATTTTAATATCCAGGTATACCGGGCAATGATCACTATGCTTTACATCGGGATATATCTCGGCATCTTTTAATTGCTTTTCAAGCGGAGATGTTACAGCGATGTAATCGATCCTCCATCCCTTGTTATTCAGCCGCACGCTGGGAAAGCGCTGGCTCCACCAGCTGTAGCGGTGTGGTTCAGGATGAAATTTACGGAAGGTATCCACCCAGCCGCTGTCCAGGAATTTTGTCATCCATTCTCTTTCTTCCGGTAAGAAGCCGGACGAATTTTTATTCCCCTTCGGATCGTGGATATCGATCTCTTTGTGGGCGATGTTATAATCTCCGCAGAGGATCAGGTCAGGATGCTTTTTTTTCAGTTTGTTCAGCCAGACAAAAAATTCATCCAGCCATTTGTATTTGAATGCCTGGCGTTCATCGCCGCTGGTACCGGAAGGGAAGTATGCATTGATGAGCCGGGTCTTTCCAAAATCAAGCTGGATCACCCGGCCTTCATCATCACTGGCACTATGCCCGTTGCCAAACTCCACGTTATCCGGTTTTACTTTTGTCAGCACGGCCACGCCACTATAACCTTTTTTCTGCGCACTGAACCAGTGATGCTGGTAACCGGCCGCTTCGATCAGCTTTACGTCCACATCACCCTGTACGGCTTTTGTTTCCTGCAGGCAGATCACATCGGCCGGGTTTGTTTTTAACCAGTCGATGAATCCCTTTTTAATGGCGGCACGGATGCCATTTACGTTATAAGAAATGATTCGCATCTTATTATTGATTAAATTGTCCGGCAATTTACGGTTTACTATGGAAGCTTCGGTTAAAACAAATGAAAGTGAATTAATTCCTCCTAAAGAACAGGTTTACCTTGACGGACCCAAGAGCAGGGGATATGAGCTGCTTTTTGCCTGGCGGGTATTCTGGCAATTTATTAAGGGATTCCGGAACCTGCATTTTATCGGCCCTTGTATCACGGTATTTGGTTCGGCACGGTTCAAAGAGGATAACCCCTATTATGCCCGGGCCAGGGAGTTTGGCAAACAGATCGCTGAAGCCGGGTTTACCACCATGACGGGCGGTGGTCCCGGTATCATGGAGGCCGCCAACCGCGGTGCCTTTGAAAACGGGGGAAAATCCGTGGGGTGTAATATCCGGCTCCCGTTTGAACAGAAAGCAAACCCTTACGTACAGAAGTCGGTTACCTTCGAACACTTTTTTGTGCGAAAGGTCCTGCTTGTAAAATACTCCTATGCATTTGTGATCATGCCGGGCGGATTCGGTACCATGGATGAATTCTTCGAAACACTGACCCTGGTTCAGACCAACAGCATCACCCAGTTCCCGATCGTATTGTTTGGTAAAGATTATTACAGTAACCTGCTGAAGGCAATAGAGGGATGGGCGGAACAGGGCACCATTTCAAAAGATGACCTCCGGCTGCTGCTTGTAACCGATAGCGTGGATGAAGCCATGCAGCATATCCGCTACTACATCAGTAAAAACTATAAAATCAAGCCCCGAAAACGTTTGTGGTGGTTATTTGAGAAGCGGTGAGTACTCCTGTCTGAATATTGTTACCCCTGAAGTAGTATCTTCATAGCAAACTCATTTTTATGCGACAGCGTAGATTGCTATTTGTACTTTCCGTCCTTTTCTTTTCTTTCTCTGCCAGCGCTGATACCACCATCACAATGTCTTCTCCCGATGGCAACCAGTTGCTTTCCGTTACACTTCACTCCTCGGGGGCATTGCAATACCAGTTACAGTATAAAGGGAAAACGGTGATCGCACCCTCTTCATTAGGGATGAAGTTCAGCAGCCCGGAATTAGTACTGACCGAATTTGATCTGAAAGCCGCTGACTCCAGTAGGGTGGATGAAACCTGGAAGCCGGTATGGGGCGAAGTAAGTACGATACGTAATCACTATAATCAACTGCTGCTGATGCTCGAGGATAAACACGGGTCGGGCACCCGTGTCGGTATCACTTTCCGGGTCTTCAATGACGGGATCGGGTTCCGTTATTCATTCCCGCAGCAGGAGAAGCTGAATCATTTCGTGGTGGCGGATGAACTGACACAGTTTGCCATGAGCGGTGACCACAAGACCTTCTGGATACCGGGTGATTATGACAGCAACGAATTCATGTACAACACCACAAAACTCAGCGAGGTGGATGCTGCCAACAGCAAGATGAGCCAGGAAATTTATGCCAAGACCTTTTTCGATAAGAACGGCGTACAGACGCCCCTGATGATGAAATCGGCAGACGGTCTCTATATTAATATACACGAAGCGGCGCTGGTGAACTACCCGGCCATGGACCTGGTGGTCGATAAATCCAATTTTAAACTGAATGCCCACCTGGTACCGGATGCGGTGGGGAATAAGGCGTACCTGCAAACACCTGCTTACACACCCTGGAGGACCGTGATCGTAAGTGATAAGGCACCGGAGATACTGGCTTCAAAGATGATACTGAACCTGAATGAACCTTCTAAAATAACCGACGTATCCTGGATCAGGCCGCAGAAGTTTGTAGGCGTATGGTGGGAGATGCATGTGGGTAAGTCAAGCTGGGACTACAGTGGCGGCCAGGTAGGTTCGCAGCAGGCCACCAAAGTGCCGCATGGTGCCAACACGGCCAATGTAAAAAAGTATATCGACTTCGCTGCTAAGAACGGGATCAAAAGTGTGCTGGTGGAAGGATGGAATACGGGCTGGGAAGACTGGTTTGGCCAATGGAAAGAGGATGTATTTGATTTTGTAACACCGTATCCTGACTTTGATGTAAAAGCCTTGTCGGCCTATGCCAGAGCAAAAGGGGTAAAGATCATCATGCACCACGAAACCTCCGCCTCAGTTACCAATTACGAACGCTGGATGGATACCGCTTACCGCTTCATGAAGAAGTTCGGGTATGATGCGGTAAAAACAGGGTATGTCGGCAAGATCATTCCGCGGGGCGAACACCACGACGGACAATGGATGATAAAACATTATGAAAGGGTGGCTGCAAAGACCGCCTCTTATCGTATCATGGTGGATATGCACGAACCGGTACGGCCCACCGGTTTGCAGCGTACCTATCCCAACTGGCTGGCTTGTGAAGCGGCCCGGGGCAATGAATTCAATGCCTGGAGTGTCGGGAATAAACCGGAACATGAAACCATCCTGCCTTTTACAAGACTGATGGGGGGACCCATGGACTATACACCCGGCATCTTCAAGATCAAAATGAGTTATTACGATCCGAATAAAAAGGAGCAGGTGCATACCACGCTGACAAAGCAACTGGCTTTATATGTTACGATGTACAGCCCGCTGCAAATGGCTGCCGACCTGCCGGAGAATTATGAAGCCCACATGGATGCTTTCCAGTTCATCAAGGATGTGGCAGTAGATTGGGACGATACAAAAATATTATCTGCCGAACCCGGCGATTACATTGTGATGGCCCGGAAGGCAAAAGGCAGCAGCAACTGGTTTGCCGGTGCCATTACCGACGAAAGTGCAAGGGATTTATCCGCATCACTCTCCTTCCTTGATCCGGGTAAGAAATATGTGGCGACTATCTACCGGGATGCCGCTGATGCAGACTGGAGTGCCAACCCGGAAGCCTACACGATCGAAAAGTTTATTGTGGACAATAGTACGATATTGCAGCTTAAACTGGCGCCTGGTGGCGGCACCGCGATCAGCATCATGCCAGCCTCTGCCAGGGACGCCGCACAAATTAAAATGTATAAATAATGAATAATGCAGCTGATATACTTGGCTATGCCGCAGGCGCACTGACGGCTTTTACATTCCTGCCCCAGGTTATCAAAACCTGGAAGGAAAAATCTGCCAAGGATGTTTCACTCTATATGTTCATCATTGCTTTTCTGAATGAGATCATGTGGCTGGTGTATGGTTTTATGATCAATAACTGGGTCATCATTGCCACCAATGCAGTCATGCTGGTCATGTCTTCGTTCATGATCCTGCTGAAAATGAAGTACAATCATCAATAGTATGGCTATTAAGACGATCATCTGGGACCTTGGCGGGGTGCTGCTCGACTGGAGCCCCCATTATGTATTTACCGACGATTATTTTGCATCCAAAGAGGAGAAGGATCATTTCTTCAATCATATCTGCACCAGCGACTGGAATGAAGAGCAGGATGCCGGCCGTTCGATTGTGGAAGCCACCCAGCTGCTGGTAGAACAATTTCCCGGCTGGGAAAAACCCATCAGGGATTTCTATGGGCGCTGGACTGAAATGCTGAAAGGGCCTGTTCATGATACCGTGGCAATCTTCCGGCAACTGAAAACAGCCGGCACCTATAAACAATATGCATTGACCAACTGGCAGGCGGATCTTTTTCATATCGCCCTGGTGCGGTATGATTTCCTTCACTGGTTTGATGGAAGGGTAGTGAGTGGTGAAGAGAAAACAAGGAAACCCTTTCCTGAATTCTATCAGCGCCTGCTTGACCGGTATGCTGTAAAACCGGAAGAGGCCTTGTTTATTGATGATAATTTACGGAATGTACTGGCAGCCCGTGAGCTGAACATCAACACCCATCATTTCCTTTCCGCCCGTCATTTAACAACATTTTTGAAGGAAGAGGGCTTACTTTAGTACGCAAACTTCCTGCTATGCGAAATACCGTTTTTGTTTTATCCCTCCTGGTATGGTACCCGGCATTTTCCCAGAACACTATCCGCACATATGTTGAAAGCCAGAAGCAGGTGATCCGCACCACAGACCCTGCTGATACAGATTACAGCGACCTGGATGTTTTCGGGAATGCAGTCGGCGATAAAAGAGTGGTGTTCCTGGGCGAGCAGGACCACGGCGATGCGCCTTCTTTTCTGGCCAAGACAAGACTGATAAAATACCTCCACGAGAAGAAGGGATTCAATGTACTGGCTTTTGAAAGCGATTTCTTTGGCATGAATGAAGGGCTGAAAGGAGTAAAGGATACGCTGTCCTTCAGAAAATATATGCAGGCCAATATCTTTACGATTTGGACCTATTGCGATGCCTGCCATGACCTGTTTTATGATTTCCTGCCGGCTGCGTTCACTTCCTCCCGGCCGGTTACCCTGACCGGGTTCGATAACCAGCCGCATTCCTGGTATTCAAAAAGAAACTACCGCAGGTACCTGGATTCCGTTCTGACAAAAGACAAGTACCCGCTCGAAAACTTTGATGCGCAGAAGGCGCAGCTGCTGGACTGGACAGATACATTGATAAAAAATTACGGAAGGGGATATACCCCCACTGCTTTATATACGAACATGGATAATTTTCTGCAGCAGCTTGTCAGGTATCATACGGAGCATTACGGGAAGGATTTTACCTGCAACCTGCTGATGAGTATTAAAACATTCGCTAACCAGTCGCATACTGCAGGCTTCAGCAAGCTGAATATCCGGGATGCGCAAATGGCCGCCAACCTTAACTGGCTGGTGAATGTGAAATACAAAGGTGAAAAAATCATTGTCTGGGCCCATAATTATCATGTGATGGACAAAAGCTGGGATGCCATGGGGCATAATGCCGGCAAACATTACTCGATGGGCAATGAATTTTTGAAGGACAGCCAGAACCGGGAACAATCCTATGTACTGGGGTTTGATTCAAAAACGGGTACAGCCGGAAGGATAACTGTAAACAAGACGTTCAAAGTAAGGAAGCCAAAGAAAAGCTCTGCCGAAAACTGGTTTGGAGATGACACCTTTTCGTTTATCGACTTTGCAAATTATAACCGGTCTGTTACCGTACCGGAATTTTTCTATATGAAAGGGAAGGCACACCAGCAAAACGCACTGGCCCAATGGACCCGTTGCTTTGATGGCGTCTTTTATATCAGGGATATGTACCCGTGTAAAAGGTGATGAGTGTCCGGCTGTTTCTTGTTTAGTCCAGCACCGGCCGCAGCCATTTCTCCGCTTCTTCGTGGCTCATGCCTTTTCTTTTGGCATAGTCTTGCAGCTGATCACGGGTGATCTTGCCTAAACCAAAGTAATGGCTTTGCGGGTGGGCAATGTACCAGCCGCAAACAGAAGCGGGAGGATTCATCGCCAGGCTCTCCGTCAGTTCAATGCCAATATTCCCGGTTACATCCAGCAGGCTGAAGAGTTTCAGTTTTTCGGTATGGTCAGGGCAGGCCGGGTAACCGGGTGCCGGCCGTATACCTTTGTATTCTTCTCTTATCAGCTGTTCATTGCTGAGTTGCTCGTCTTTATCATAGCCCCAGTAATCCTTCCGGACTTTTTCATGCAGGCATTCTGCAAATGCTTCTACAAACCGGTCTGCCAGTATCTGTACCATGATCTTGTTGTATTCATCATGTTCGGCTGCGAACTGGTCTATGTGTTTTTTAGCACCATGAATGGTAACGGCAAATGCACCCATGTAATCTGTACCCTGCCCGGTATCCGGTCGGATAAAATCAGCCAGGGAAAAAGCAGGCTGTCCCACTGCTTTTTTCAATTGCTGCCTGAGCATTTCCAGTTTCACCTCTCCTTTACCAGTTTGCAAGGTTATGGTGTCCGCATTATTACTGTTAGCCGGCCAGAAGCCGATCACCCCATCGGCGGTGAACCAGTTTTCTGCAACGATCTTCTCCACGAGTTTCTGTGCATCTTTATAAATGCGGCTTGCTTCCTCTCCGAAGATTTTGTCTGATAATACATCCGGGAAGCGGCCCGGCATTTCCCAGGCAATGAAGAAGGGCCCCCAGTCGATATACCGGGAAATGGTAGCGAGATCGAATCCCTTCAGCACTTTGACGCCTTGCACAGCCGGGCGGGCCGGTTTATAATTTTTCCAGTCGAAGTATTCTTTGGTCACTACTGCTTCGCTGTAGGGAATTAGGTTCTTCTTGTCCTTGCTCAGGAATTGCTGGCGCAGTCCTTCGTACTCTGCCTTTGTTTTTTGGAGCAGTACTTCTTTGTCCTTGCTCAATAAAGTGCTTACAGCGGTCACGCTGCGGGAGGCGTCGAGTATATGCAGCACACCATTATCATATTGCGGGGCAATTTTTACAGCCGTATGCATCCGGGATGTCGTGGCTCCGCCGATGAGCAGCGGCTGTTTCATGTTCCGGCGCTTCATTTCATGGGCCACATGCACCATTTCATCAAGCGAAGGCGTGATCAGGCCGCTGAGACCAATGATATCGGCTTTTTCCTTTTCTGCGGTGTCCAGGATTTTGTCAGCCGGTACCATCACACCCAGGTCAATGATGTCATAGCCATTGCAGCCCAGTACCACGCCGACAATGTTTTTCCCGATATCATGCACATCGCCTTTCACGGTTGCCAGCAGCACTTTGGGCACATTGCCTTTTCCGGCCAGCGGGTTATTCTTTTTTTCTTCCTCGATAAACGGAGTAAGCCATGCTACGCTTTTCTTCATTACCCTGGCGCTTTTCACCACCTGGGGCAGGAACATTTTGCCCGAACCAAAGAGGTCGCCTACCACATTCATTCCGTCCATCAGCGGGCCTTCGATCACTTCCAGCGGCTTGGGATATTTCAGGCGGGCTTCTTCTGTATCCGTATCTATATAATCTGTGATACCGTTGACCAGCGCATGCTTTAATCTTTCTTCAACGGAAGTATTTCTCCAGGCCTCATCTTTTACCTCGGCTTTTCCTTTTGCTTTTACGGTTTCTGCAAAGGCGATCAGTTTTTCAGTGGCCTCATTGTTGTCGTTGTGCCGGTTCAGGATCACATCTTCACAAAGTTCCCGGAGCTGTGGTTCTATTTCATCATAGACGACCAGCTGCCCTGCATTTACAATGCCCATATCCATACCGGCTTTGATAGCGTGGTAAAGGAATACGGCATGCATGGCTTCCCGCACATGGTCGTTGCCACGGAAGGAAAAAGACAGGTTGCTTACACCGCCACTTACCTTGGTGAGCGGCATCCGTTTCTTTATTTCACGGGTGGCTTCGATAAAGTCCACACCATAGTTATTGTGTTCTTCCAGCCCGGTAGCCACGGCAAATATGTTGGGGTCGAAGATGATATCCTGCGGATCATACCCCACCTGCTCAGTCAGTATCTTATAAGCTCGCTGGCAGATCTCCACTTTGCGGTCTTTGGTATCGGCCTGTCCTTTTTCATCAAAGGCCATCACGATCACGGAGGCGCCATACGCCTGGCAGGTAATGGCCTGTTCGATAAACTTTTGTTCTCCTTCTTTCATGGAGATGGAGTTCACAATGCATTTTCCCTGCACACATTTCAGCCCGGCTTCAATGATCTCAAACTTTGAGCTGTCGATCATGATCGGGATCTTCGCTATATCCGGTTCACTCTGCAGCAGGTTCAGGAAGGTGGTCATGGCTTTTACCCCATCCAGCAGTGCATCATCCATGTTTACATCAAGTACCTGTGCCCCGTTTTCCACCTGCTGGCGGGCTACGCTGAGGGCCTCTTCGTATTTGTTCTCCCGGATCAGCCGGGCAAATTTCTTGGAACCGGTCACATTGGTTCTTTCGCCTACATTGACAAAATTGGTTTCGGGCCTGATGATCAGTGGTTCCAGTCCTGCCAGGCGTAAGTAAGGTTTGATAACAACGGTGTCCTGCATCTATGAATTCTTTTTTGTAAACAATTTCCTGAGCAGGGAAAAGTTGTTTACAATGAGTATGAGAATGGATATTAATATAAGCCACTGGGGAGTGCTCATGCAAATTCGGTTTCGGTTACCGGAAGTTTCCGGGGAGCTATATTTTTTACTTCCATCGCAATATGCCTGATATGGTCCGGTGTGGTACCGCAGCAACCGCCGACAATGTTCACCCAGCCTTCCCGGGCCCAGTCCTCTATATAATGTGCCGTATCGCCCGGTTGTTCATCATATTCGCCCATGGCATTGGGAAGACCGGCATTAGGATATGCCGATACATAACAGGATGCGATCTGGGACAGTTCCTCAATATGCGGCCGCATTTCTTTGGCGCCGAGTGCACAGTTGAGCCCGATGCTGAGCGGTTTTGCATGCATGACAGAATTGTAGAAAGCTTCCAGTGTTTGTCCGCTGAGTGTTCTGCCCGATGCATCGGTGATGGTTCCGCTGATCATGACCGGCAGCGGGGTCTTCCCGGTTTCCCGGAAATATTTTTTGATAGCGAATATGGCCGCCTTCGCATTCAGTGTATCGAAGATGGTCTCGATCAGTAATATATCCACACCGCCATCTACCAGTCCGCTTACCTGGTCGTAATAGGCGTTCACCACTTCATCGAAGGTAACGGCCCGGTAGCCCGGATTATTTACATCCGGTGAAAGAGAAAGTGTTTTGTTCAGGGGACCGATCGCCCCGGCAATGAATTTCGGGTTTTCGCTTTCCGTGCCCGGGTGTTCGTTGTAATAAAGGGCCCTGGCTTTCTTTGCGCAGCCGGCAGCCGCCACGTTCAGTTCGTAGGCCAGTGACTGCATTTCATAATCGGCCATGGCAATGGCGGTGCTGCTGAAGGTGTTGGTCTCAATGATATCGGCGCCGGCATCAAGGTATTGTTTGTGAATACCGGTGATAATATCCGGCCGGGTGATATTAAGCAGGTCATTATTGCCTTTAACATCAGAACGCCAGTCTTTAAAACGTTCGCCGCGGTAATCCTCTTCTGTAAGCCGATGCCGCTGGATCATGGTACCCATGGCACCGTCGATGATCAAAATACGTTCATTCAAACAATCCTGAATTGTTTTCATAACATTCCTGTTTGTGAACTATAAACGCTGGGAAACAAAGGCGGGGTTTCGCTGACGTTTATTAGTTCCGTTATTTACCCGGGGTTTCCGGCAGGCCGAACAATAAACAAATCCGCCTGTAATGGGGCAAAGCTACAGTATATAAGGCTAATAAACAAGGGGCAGGGCTATGGCCGGCGGGACAGCTACATCCTGTTTACGTTCCGGGAGCGGTAACAGGTTAGGTTCAGGCCGGCGGATTTTCTATCCGTTTACATATTTGTCTACCGGCAGCCGGTTCTGCAGGCTTCTGCCTAGTGTCATTTCGTCGGCAAATTCCAGTTCGCCGCCAAAGGCAATACCTCTTGCGATCGTGGTGATGCGTACTGACTGGCCCTGCAGTTTTTTCTGAATATAATAGATCGTGGTATCGCCCTGTATATTGGGGTTGAGGGCAAAGATGATCTCGGCCGTGTTTTCTTTTTCCACCCGGTGAAGGAGGGATTCGATAGTCAGCTGGTCCGGGCCGATACCATCGAGTGGAGAAATGATCCCCCCCAGTACATGATAGGTGCCATTGTATTGCTGCGTACTTTCAATTGCGATCACATCACGGATGCTCTCGACCACACAGATCGTATCCTGCCGGCGCATGGAATTGGCACAGATGGAACAGATATCCCCGTCGGCCACATTGAAACAGCGCTGGCAGAATTTTATTTCGCTCCGCATTTTTGCGATCACTTCGCTGAAATGACTGACCTCTTTAGGGTCCTGTTTCAGCAGGTGTAAAACCAGGCGCAGGGCTGTCTTCTTGCCGATACCAGGCAGCCGGGCAAACTCATTGACCGCATTTTCCAATAAAGCAGAGGCGAATTGCATGGGGCAAAGATAGTGAGTGGTGAGTTTTCAGTCGTGCAGAACTGATCCTTCACTACAACGTTATATCAAATTCATTCTGGAAGGAAGCTTTTACCGACACTTTTTTCTCGACCGGTTTTACGATCTCGGGCTGGCGGTGCTTTCCGAAGAATTCGCCCGGGTCCCATTTGCCATTCCTGTTCTGGTCATAAAGGATTCTCAGATCATAATCACCCGGAGTGAAAAGGGCCTCATTGATCTCGTTACCGGTCAGGGGAAACGACTTGTAAATAGTTTCTCCCGTAAGGATCAGCAGTACCGGGTTACTTGCGGGGTCGAGATTTTTGAAACGGAGCTTAAGCGATCCGTAATCCGACAGTTTCCTTGTCTGAAAGCTGAGGGTATCTGTTTTCAGCAGTTTTTTCCCGGAAGAATCTTCTGCAAAATCCCTGTCCATAATAAGGTGGTAAAGGGTATTCTCCTTCCATTTATTCAGCAGGGTGATACTCTTACCGGTGCTGTCCCTGGTAAAATGATAACCGGAAACAGGGTTGAAGGCGGAATCGGTATACAGCCTGATCTTGAGGGAATCGAATACTTTTAGTTCATCATCAAACGTCATGATGAAATCTTTCAGCAGGTCATGTTTATTACCGCTCAGGTTGGTCTGGTACCTGAGTCTTTTTTCTTCTGTATTCCTCGGTTTATTTCTTGCACCAATGCTGACTGGGGGGATATTTGCGACAGCCCCGGAAGAAGGTTTCCCTGAATAGGCGTAGAGGGTGATGGTGTCAGGGTTGCTGTTTACCTGTACAGGCCTGCCGGCGAAAGCAAATAGTTGTTTTTCGTCGAAATAACGGCGTGAACCGCCATCGTCTTTCAGGGCATACAGGTAGAATGTTTTTGGCGGAAGGCTTTTGAAAACGAACTGTCCTTTGCTGTCAAGCCGGGCGATGTACCGGGGTTTTTCGTTTACCACGGCAGAATCATCCGGGTTAGTATGCAGCATCACAATAAGCGTGGTATCCACCTTGCCTGTTTCGGCCAGGATCACCTTTCCCCGGAGTTCCAGCGAGTCAATATAATTACCGGTGGAAAATATATAGGTGAAATTCTTCAGCACATTCCCTTCCGTAAAATCCTTGATGGCATCACCGAAATTTAAGGTATAGGTGGTATTGGGTTCGAGGGTGTCTTTTAGTTTTACTGTCACCGTGTTGAGGCGGTAATCAACGGAAGGAAAATTCTTTGGCAGCGGGGAAATGATCAGCGCCTGCTGCGGGTTCTGCAATTCAACAAATTCATTGAAGGTAAATATCAGCCGGTTGCCGCTGAAGTTCCTGGTTGAATCGGCAGGGTTCGATTTGCTGAGAACAGGCGGTAAAGAGTCCCTGGGCCCTCCGGCCGGCGGAATGATATTGGCGCAGCCAGGCAAAAGGGTCGTTTGCTGCAGGACAATAAGTGCAAGGAGTAAAAAGAAGAAAACCCGTTTCATGAATGATTGCAAACATAAACCGTTTATGCGTATTGAATCCTGCTGATTTGTAAATAATGCTGCAAAATCCTGTTAATCCGGGTTTTCCTCTTCCGGTTCATGGAGTGCGACAGCCAGGTTATTTGTCTTTACAAAACGGCACCAGTGGCAGTCTTCTTTGCCACAGCCGGTGTAGAATTCCCGGTTCCGGATCTTTTCCCAGGTACTGGTGATCTGTTCTGTAACCGTGGTCATATCCGCCGGGCTGATGACCAGCTTTTCTTTTTTGTACTGCTTTTTTTTATCGGGTTCGATGAAATCAAACTCGGTGCTTACCACTTTCCAGTCCTTCTGTTCGTAGTTGTCGATAAGGATCTTATAGAAAACGGCCTGCCGCCAGTAGTCGCCTCCCAGCGGTTCTTTTTCAGAAGGGCCTTTGCATTTGGGGAGGGCCTTGTCCGGGTCGCCGGTTTTATAATCCACCACATTCACGGATTTACCGTCGAATTCCAGTTTATCGATCTTTCCTTTGAGGGGAACATTTTTTACCAGGACGTTCCGGATATTCCGTTCAATGGCCACAATACGGTTGAACCCGCCAATGTATTTATCGTAATAATTGCCCAGCACTTCCTCTCCATATTCCAGCCTTCTGTCAAACTGCTCTTTGGTAAAGCTTTCCCGGTGCCGGTGCATATACCAGCGGAAGTCTTCAATGAACGCTTCTTTTGGCCCGAACTGCTCTTTTCCGCTGTCCTGCATTTTTTTGAACAGGCGTTCGAGGGCAAAGTGAACCGCCGATCCGAATTCAGTGGCTTCATTTTTCGGATAGGGGATACGTACGATCTGTTTATAATAAAACTCAAGCGGGCATTTCAGGTACTGGTTCAGGGCTGTTACATTCATGACAAACCTGTCCAGCACACGGCTTACAAACTGCTCCTCCAGTTTCCCGATCTCCGGGGCCATGTCTTCTCCGAAACTGAGTGCGGCAAATGTTGCGATCACTTCCGTGCTGATGATCATTTTTACCACCGGCAGGTCCTGCTGGTCCTGTATCTCGGCAATAAACATGGAGGGCTCCATTTCCTTGCCGTCGTTTTTGTATTTGCTGTATGAAATATACAAATGCTGTTCAGCCCTTGTCAGCGCCACATAAAAAAGACGCCTGAGTTCTTCGGTCTCGCCTCCCTCCCCGGCGGTGGCGGCGTTGTTTTCCCTGGTGAGGGAAGTAAATAAGGTATCGGGGATCTTATACCCGCCGCCCGGTTTTCTTTTCTTTTCCCAGAAAGAAGCGTTGCAGCCGGCCACGAACACATATTCAAACTCCAGTCCCTTGGAGCCGTGTGCCGTCATCAGGTTTACCCCTTTGTCGTTGCCGCTTACCTGCACCAGCGGAAGAGAGATATTTTCCTTTTCCATCATTTCCACCAGGTTCACCAGTCCCTGGAGGCTGAGAAAAGGATCCCGGTGTGTTTCTTCTTTTACAAAATCAAACAGGCCGGTGAGTATTTGCAGGTGCCAGAATTTATCCGGGCTTTGCATGGCATGGCTCAGCACGCCGGCTTCCCGTATGATCGTGTCGAACAGTTGCCGCAGCGTAAGGTTGGGAACAAGGCCGATCAGTTTTTCAATGGCGGCCGAAGCGATCTGTAACCCGTTATGGATACCGGTGCTGAAAAGATCCCGGGCAGGAGCAGCAGCTTTTTCGGCAAGGAATTGCCGGAGCGAAGTCTTTTCACCGCTGTATCTTTTATCGGCCACTTCAATACTGAGCCTGGCAATTTCTACCGGCGGAATATGGAACCAGTCGAAATGCAGGATCTCAAAAAGCATTTCATCACCGCTGAAGGGGATGTCATGCTCTGAAGCCAGGTACTTTAGTACCAGCAGGACCTTCCGGGCTTCGGGCAGCTCCAGCATATTCAGGCTGCGCTTGCTGTATACCGGCACATTCAGCAGTTTGAAGTACTGGGCCAGTTCCTCTCCGTACTTATTCTCCCGGTAAATGATACCGATCTCCCCGGCGGGCACCCCTTTCGCCACGAGTTGCTGCACTTCACTGGCAATACCGATCATTTCCTGCCGCTGGGTTTCGTATTCCCTCAATACGGGCTGATGGGTGAGGGAGCTGATCTTTTCATTGGAGGACAGTAATTCCTTGCTCAGCCCCGGTATCTTTTTTACCAGTCTCTCCTCATTCTTATCGATCACCGACTTTGACAGGTTCAGGATCGGCTGCGTGGAGCGGTAATTATTGGTAAGCACTACGGTCAGCAGGTCTTGCTGGTAAGCATTGGCAAAATCCATCATGTTCTCCACGTTGGCGCCCTGGAAGCGGTAGATACTCTGGTCGTCATCACCCACCACGAACACATTTGGTTTGTTCCAGTAACTGATCAGCAGTTCCACCAGTTTATTTTGTGTACCGCTTGTATCCTGGTATTCATCCACCAGGATGTACTGGTATCTTTCCTGGTAACTGGCCAGCAGGTTCTTGTTTTCCCCGAAGGCGGTGATGACCCAGTTGATCATATCATCAAAATCATACCGGTTCTTCTTCCGCATCAGTTGCTGAAAGCGGCTGAATTCACCTACGGCAGCCCGCAGCTTTTCCATCTTTTCTTTTTCCTCTTCCAGTTTATCTTTCTTCAGGTCCCCGGCATTGAATGTTTTGTATTTTCTTTTATAGATGAATTCTTCCCGGTTGGGCAGGTCGGCCAGGTATTCATCAATTTTCCCGTTGATATAGGCCGGTGTCCAGCCTTCCCTTTTCATCGTACTGAAAAGTGACTGCAGGTTATTGACTTCAAAATATACATCGCCGCGGTAACGTTTCAGCGGGTGGTTTTTTGGAAAAGAATCGATCAGTTCTTTGAAGAGATTGGCTTTTTCCAGCTCTGAAATGGGATCAAGCGCTGTTTTTTCGAAAAGGGAAAGGTTCTCCTGGATGATATCATTGCAGAAGGCGTGAAAAGTATAGATGTTTACTTTGTAGGCTTCCGGCCCGATGAACTGGAGCAGTCTTTTGCGCATGGCCACCACCCCGGCATCGGTATACGTCAGGCAGAGGATATTACCGGGCGAGGCATCGGTATCGAGTAATATCCTGCCGATCCGGCTGGCAAGGATCTGCGTTTTGCCGGTACCCGGTCCGGCGATCACCATAACCGGTCCTTCGATCGTATTCACGGCAAGCCGTTGCTTTTCATTCAGCTTTTCGTACTCTTCTGCGAATTTTTTTTCTAACCGTTCCTTATTAAGCGACATTCTTTTGAACTTTAGGCAGCATTGCCTGTTATTAAAACGAATTTAGCTATTATAGACCGATACCTGTATAATTATCATGGCAGCCCACTCCTTTAAGAAAGTGCAACAAATACCGGTCAGTGCAGAAAAAGCATGGGAATTTTTCTCCAGCCCGGCCAACCTGGAGACCATTACCCCTGCCGGTATGGGTTTCAGGATCATTTCCCGGTATCACGGTGATAAGATGTATGCCGGTCAGCTGATCGAATACAAGGTAAAACCCCTGCTGGGCATCCCGGTCTATTGGATGACGGAGATCACACAGGTGAAAGAACCGGAATATTTTATTGATGAACAACGGTATGGCCCCTACCGGCTCTGGCATCACCAGCATCACTTCCGGCAGATACCGGGAGGGGTGGAGATGACGGATATCGTTCATTATAAGATACCGCTGGGCTTTATCGGGCGGCTGATCAACCGGTTAGTGGTCAGAAAGAAACTGGAGCAGATATTCAGCTACCGCTTCCGGAAAGTGGAAGAACGGTTTGGAAGATTTGATATGGAAAAGATATCTTAAATGGCGGCTTTCGCCGCCTCTTGAGCCGAGTTTGGCCTATCTTGCGCCCAAACACTGCTGCATGAGGACCGTAAGGTTCATTCCTGTTTTTTGCCTGCTCTTTCGCTGTACCCAGCTGTTTGCTCAGCAGCCGGTGTTTACCTTTCAGCAGGACGATACCCTCCTTAAACGGAAATATTACAACGAGGCGCTGAAGAAGAAGGATATTCTGCTCAGCAGCCTTCCCAAAGACAATACAAAAGATTATAAGCAGGCGTATAATAGTATGTTTGAAACCGTGGAGGACCTGCTCATCAGTTCAAGAACGGTGACCGACGAAAAGGCCAACAACTATATCCGGGCGATCGTTGCAAAGATCGTCCAGGCTAATCCCGAACTGAAGGGCCTTGACATGCGGGTGGTTTTCTCCCGTGATTATTACCCGAACGCATTCAGCCTTGGCGACGGAACCATTGCTTTCAATGCCGGTTTGTTTGTCTACCTGGATAATGAGGCAGAAATGGCTTTTGTGATCTGTCATGAGCTGGCGCACTACTATCTTGATCACAGCAAAAAGCGTATTGATAAGATGGTGCGTACAATGAACAGCGACAGCCTGAAGGAAGAGATCAAACGGCTCCGGAAACAGCAGTATGGTGTGGGGGCGCAGGCAGAGAAACTGATCAGGGCATTATCCTTTGATGTGCGGCGGCATAGCCGGGAAGGCGAGACGGAGGCCGACAGGGTAGGGCTGCGGTTCCTGAAAAATACAGGGTATACCGGCTACGGGTTCATTACCTGTATGCAAAAACTGGACAAGGTGGATGACACCGTCCTCCTGAAAGAGCCGGAGCTGAGCAAACTACTCTCCTTTCCGGGCAATCCGTTCAAAGAAAGATGGATCAAAAAGGAATCGGTGATCTTCGGTGCCATGAACCCGGATGATGCCAGCGGGCTTACCCAAAAAGAAAAGGATTCGCTGAAGACCCACCCGGATTGCAGCAGGCGTATCGCCATGTTTACGGATTCGGCCAGGGCCATTAGCGGCCGTGAATTCCTGGTGGATGAGCAGCTGTTCCGGAAACTGAAAGAGGATTTTATTCCAGAGATTGTGGAAGAAGTATACAAAGCAGGTAATGTGAGCCTGAACCTTTATCTCAGCCTGTGCCTGCTCCAGGAAGGGCGGTACAAACCCCTGGCGATATATTCTGTGGCAAGAGACCTGAACCTGATCTATACTTACCAGAAAGACCACAGCCTCGGGTTGTTCATTGAGTCGGAGAACCGGAAGTACAGGGAAAGCTACAACCTGCTGCTCCGGATGCTGTACCGCCTCCGGCTGAATGAGATCGCAGCACTGAACGCCGCTTTTTGTACGTACTACCAGGACCAGATGAAGGGGTACGACGGTTTCGGCGAGGAAATGAATAAAGCAAAGACCTTTCTTTTATCACACGACTGATTTTATAACTAACCAAACAGAAAATGAAAAAAGTAATTTTAGCCATGACCATGCTGCTTGCAACGGTAATTTGTTTGCAGGCCCAGAAAATGACAGTGGAGAATGTGTACAAGGCCTCCCCCCGCAATGCTGCGGCGATCAGGGAGGGTTCTGATGTAAAAGGATACTATTTCTTTTTTATCAGCGACAAGATCGACAAGAAAACCAATGAGTACACACTCCGCATTACCGACAACGCCCTGAAGGTGCTGAAGGATATCAAATTCCAGGATTCAAAACATGTGGCCATCCTGGAGTCCTCCTTTAACGGTACCGACCTGGTATTCCTGTTGTATAATGATGACGAAAGGACCTTTGAATACCAGATATACGGCGCTGACGGAAAGAAGAAGTTCTCTTATAACCGCCAGCTCACCAAAAAAGAAGAAAGATATCTCGAAGCCACTTACCTGGGCCAGGACGAAGAAGATGAAGTGTATAAAGGATTATACCCTATTGAAGCAAAGGGTTTCATTTCCGTAATGCCCAGCCGGGAGGATAAGGATTATACTTTCCAGGTGGATTATTTTGGTACCGATAAAAGAAAGCAATGGACCTATACGCCTACAGAAGGAGGTAAAAGATTCACCGGCGACTTTCTTGGTTGCTATAATGGTACGGTGTTTATTGAAGTGCTCCGTTTCGGCGGTGGATTCGATCAGAAACCGGATTCCTATATCCTGGGGCTGAGCCTGGAAACCGGTAAGCTGTTATTTGAAAAACCAACGGACAGCAAATTCAGGTTCTATCCGGCCAGTATGTCCCTTATCAACGAAGGCAAGGCTTATATCTACGGAGAATATTTTGATGTGAATGATAATATCATGAAGGATAAATCGAAAGGGTTTGCTTTCTGGAATGTGGATGAGAAAGGAAAGGTGCTGAACGAAAAGTATGTTTCCTGGGATGTGGATATGGGCAAGTACCTGGATGTAACATCTAAAGGAAAGATCGCTGACTTCGGGTTTATGTACCTGCACCAGATCGTACAGATGTCCGACGGAAAGATCTATGCCATAGGCGAAGGCTTTAAGAAAGTGGCCAGCGCCCTGGGTATCGCCTCTACCATTTTATCCGGCGGACGTGGACGGGCCAGCGTGACCAAGATCAAAGTAACGGACCTGGTGATCCTGACCTTCGACCAGGATTTTAATATCAAGGCAGCGAAGATGTATGATAAGAACTCCAATAATATCGAACTGCCGGGTGGCTTTGATTTCATGAGCACACCGCTTCTCGGCAAGATGCTTAAGTACCAGTATGGCGGCTTCGACTATGATTATACCCAGACCAATAAGGACCTGACATCCTTTTCTGTTTTTTACAGCGATTTTGTAAAGGAAAAGGGAAGCTACAAGGGCGGCACGTTCAATTCCATCTCCTATGCGGATGGCAAGTTCACTACGGACCGGATCAATACCAAATCGGATGCAAAGTTCTCAGCGATCTATCCCGGTTCACAGGGCCAGGTACTGATCATGGATTACTACAAGAAGGATAAGAAACTGGAGATGCATATTGAGAAGATGAATTAATGCCGGCGGTCAGTCATTAATAGCTGATCCGGAATACAGATAACGAAAGAAGCCGATAAATCATTTATCGGCTTCTTTTTTCAAAACTGCCGGCAAAAGCCGGATGATTTCTTATCCCGGCATCCTCATGATATATTTCTCGATCTGTTTGATCTGGTCCACGATCTGGGGGGTGGTGGGTTTTAAGGCCTTTGCTTTACGGAAGAATTCCTTGCTGGCCCTGAATTCCCTTTTGTTCATCATAATGCTGCACATCTGCAGGTAGGCAGCGGCTTCGTTTTCTTTATCAGGGAGCCCTTTGCGGATGGCGGCCCGGATATAACTTTCGGCCTGCTTCAGGTCATTCTTCTGCATGGAAAGCATCCCCATTTGCAGCATGCTGGCCCCTTCGGCCTCTTTCATGGGCATCCCCAGGTCCAGTCCTTTTTTCATCATTTTCTCTGCCCCGTCAAAATCCTGTTTCATCATGGCGATATTACCCTTCAGGGTGTAATAGACCGAGCGGATCGGCTTGTACAGAAGATTGGGAAATTTAATGGAATTGAGCACTTTTTCGGCGCCTTCCATATCGCCATTCTCCATGTATTCCTGGATAAGCCGGAGGGGGCCGAAGAAGAAATGCCCCAGCACGAGTATCACGCCAACCAGGTAAAGCGGGAAGGCCGGCCAGAAGCTGCCCGAATAGTTTACATATATACCAAGCCCGATCAGTACGAGGCCGATCCAGAGGCGGTATTTTATAAGCAGGTTGTAGAATTTCATTACCGTAATTTTTCCCGGGTCATTTTCCGGGGCTGCAAAGATAAGGCCTCACACTAAAAGGGGTTATTCTTTTGCATCATTGATCTCGATCCAGTAGCCGTCGGGGTCGGTAAAATAGATTTGTTTTACCCCGTCTACCCGGGTGGTTACCTGCTGTTTATCGCCGGCCCAGTTTTCATAGGGGATATGGTTTTTATCCAGGATTTCAATAAAAGCCGGTACCGAGGCTACGGTAAAGCAGGTGTGGCTGTTTTTATCATGCGGGGTGATGGTGGCAGCGCCCTGTATCAGGTGCAGGTGGCTTTTGAGCCCGATACTGAACCAGGTGTGCCGCCCATCGTGAAAGGGCTCAGGAATGGTGTCGAGCCCGATGATATACTGGTAAAAGCGGGTGCTTATGTTCAGGTCTTTCACATACACGGCAATATGGTTCAGCGCCGGCTTTGTAGGGTTGTTTTGGGCGCTGGCGCACAGGGACACCGTAAAAAGGAGTAACAGGAGGAGGAACCGGTTTTTCATTATAAAAGAGTTTATTATGCAGGAAGATAGCCAATAAAGTGCTTAATCCTTTTACCGGAAACCATTATTTTTGCCGTCCTTCTGCACAACAGAAGTGATGGTCCCGTAGTTCAATGGATAGAATAGAAGTTTCCTAAACTTTTGATACAGGTTCGATTCCTGTCGGGACTACAAGAAACAAGTCTAAAAAAGACCTAACAACACTCAAACCCTTGTCAAACACTGTATTGGCAAGGGTTTTGTCATTTTATACATTTTCTACTTCACGTTAATTCCCGTTATTTGTTTTACATTTTGTTTTACGGTTTTTAGAATAATTCCGTACCTTTAAGTTATGCGAATCCCTCAAATAGCAGTTGTGTGTAACTGGCGGAATGAAAACAACAAATCTGGGTTGTATTCTATTTATCTCAGGGTAACGATCAATCGAGATTCCCGATACTATAAAGTACCAGTACCGCAAAAGATTTCGCTCTCTCAGTGGACAGGGAAGGAAGATGGATGGGTCAAGAATCATCCCTTTTCTTTTGAAATAAACAATAAGATCATTGAGAAAAAGAATGTAGTGAATGAACTCATCAAACGGAGTTATAATCTCAATAAACCACTTTCGTTTGATAGTGTGTTTAAATACCTGAAGAAAAAAGGCGCATCCCATTCTTTCTATGAGTACATGGAGGAGTTCATTAAAAACCCTCCTGAAAAACTTGAACCCAACACTATAAAGAAATATCAGACCTGCTTAGCACATCTTCGGGGCTTTAAGAGGGAGCTTTATTTCCCTGATATTGATGCGGCCCTGGTGAAAGGATTTTATCATTACATGCAGAAAACTTTAAAACTGCAGGGTGGGAGTTGTAAGAAGTATATGGAAGGATTTAAACG
Organism: Chitinophagaceae bacterium; assembly: GCA_046329665.1. Lineage (GTDB taxonomy): Bacteria > Bacteroidota > Bacteroidia > Chitinophagales > Chitinophagaceae > JJ008. The sequence goes on from JAXLUG010000001.1 coordinate 387,007, forward strand.
AGTGGTGAAAGCTGCCCGGAAAGAGAATTATATTGATCCTTCTCAAATGGAGTTTCTTTTTGATGATGTCAAAATAAAGGTTGAAACTCCGAAGCGGACATACCTTGAGATTTCAGAAATAAAGCAATGGAAGAGTTTAGTATTTCCGGCAGATAAGAAGTTCTTGGAGCGAGACAGGGACTTATTCCTCTTCCAAATCTATACCGGCTATTATTATAAAGATCTCCTTGCTTTCAAAAAAGAACAGCTGGTGACTGATGATGAGTTTGGTTATTTCATAGTTGGTGCAAGGGATAAAAACGGAAACCAGACACTGGTTCCACTATTTAAATTCCCGTATGCATCTGCAATCGTTCGAAAATACCAATCTCAGTCTTCGGAGAAACTGATATTTGACCCAACACTTTTTATTGAAGAACAAGCGTACAACCGGAACTTGAAAACTATAGCGGCACTTGCAGGAATTGAAAAGAATATGAGTAACAAAGTGGCGAGGCATACCAATGCCCAATTATGGGTACGGTATGGCGCTGAGCGGCCGATTGTTTCAAAGATGATGGGGCATACAAAAGAGGAAACCACGAAAAATTACTTCTCAATAAATATTCCAGAAATAGTGGAAGGAACAAAACGCGTTGATTTTAAAAAACTGGGGATTTAGCCAAATTTGGAAATCATACTTGAAATGTTGCAATTGGCTTGTAGGGAAATTCAAAAAATTGAATTAATCAGTTTATTTAACACCTTTCATAATTTAAATAAGCCGTTTTTAACAGCATACATAGCCAGACCAACCCTGCTTTTAACATTGAATCGTTTAAAAAGGGCATCTCTGTACCCATCAATGGTTTTTGGGCTGAGGTGCATTTTTTCAGCAATTTCCTGGTAGGTCATATCCGAGCAGGAAAATTTTATAAAATCTTTCTCATGATCTGACAGGTCATTCGCAGACCTCATTTTTGTTTTGGAATCAGTATCATTTATTTGTATAGAGTGAGCCATTGCGCCGGTTACCGTATCTGAATAATAGAACCCCTTGTTGATGATCGCCTCTAATGCCATATGAATATCTTCCACCTCTATATCCTTTGATAAATATCCTTTAACGCCGTACCGGAGCATCTTTATAATAGATTGTTCGGTCTCAAACATTGATATAACAAGGACATTAATTTCAGGATAATTTTTCTTTAGCCATTCAACCGCTTCATATCCGTCCGTTTCAGGCATATCAATATCCATCAGGATAATATCCGGCAACTGTCTTTTATCCAGCTTCTCTTTGAGATCGGTTCCGTTTGCAGCTTCGAATATGATTTTATATCTGCTTTCCTTGTCTCCCAGGTGTATCAGCTTTATTAAACCCTTTCTGAACAGATTGTGATCGTCCACAATCCCAAGACCGACCTGCTCTTTTTCACCTGACATTTTGCTCAAAAGATTAATTTTTGGGAATAGAAATTATAACGGCTGTCCCTTTTCCTGGTCCGCTTTTTATTTCCACCTCACCTTTAATCAGCTTTGCCCTTTTTTGAATGTTCAATAAACCGGTGCTTTCCCGTTCAGCACTTAAAGCAGAAACAAGATTCAGGTCGAAGCCAACGCCATTATCGGAAATTTCCATTATTATCAGGCTGTCTGTGTAATTTATCACAGTGGTTATAGATGTCGCCTTTGCATATTTTAAAATATTATTCAGTATTTCCTGGCATAGCCGGAATAAAATAATTTCTTTCTCTGCCGGAAGCCTGAACTCCTCACCTGTCTTGGTAAAGATAATCTGATATTTTTTTGCAGTGCCAATCCTTCTCAGTTCGTTGTTCAATGCATTCTCAAACCCTATATGCAGGATGTGATCTGTATTTAGGCTGGCGCTCAGTGCCTTTAGTTCGCCGAGTAATTGCTTGGCGAGGGACTTTGTTTCCAGAATACTGGACTTTGCATCTTCCGTGCTCTGCGGTAAAATTGCGGACAGGTTAATATTGATGAGCGATACCAGGTGACTGAAGTTTGCATGGAGCTCTTTTGAGATATGATTGAGCGTTTGTTCTTGTATTTCTATTTTAGATTGTAATAGTGTTTGATTAAATGCCTCTCTCATTTCCAGGACATCCTGCTCGTGACGGTATCGCTTGCGCTGGTACAGAAATATATATCTCACTACGATACTTCCGAAGATCAGTAGTAATAAAGTCGAAATAACAATAACCAGGGTTAATATTTGGGTGGAAGAGGCCGGCATAAGAAGGCTTTTAAATAACACAGGTACATTATGCAGTTCAGCCCCAGAAAGATGTAAAACAGGGCCACGGCCAGGGAAATGTTACTGCGGATAAGATAATTCAGGCTTATTATGTATGGAATGTTGGCAGCATGAAAAATAAAAGCGCCTAAAGATATCCAGACCATCGGGTGGGAATAAAGCGAAATAATAGTCTTTGATTTTCTTAGTTGCTCAAAATAGGAAACCGTCAGAAAAATAATGATCCCGCTCGCAAAAAGTAGTGTATAACTGTTTACACTATTGAACGATTGAAGGTATGCCCAGTTAATCATCGAAAAAGAAACAAATACAACTGCAAGGACAATTATCGTTTTTCGAATTACAGGGGAAATGATTGCCTGATAGAATACTGCCATGTAGAGCAGGTATTGGGGGATCAGAAAAAGGTTATAAATCCAAAGATTGGAATTGGAGTAGCGCCATCGACCGGCATCATGCAGATAGTATTTCCATAAGATCTCAAACCCTTCAATAAACGATATCAAAATCAGCAGAGCAGCAAATATCCGGTAGGCTAAAGGCCATTTAAATCTTATGCTTTTTATACTGATACAAGTACTTAAAAGCAGTGGTATAATGAAAATGTGCTGTATCACCTTTAGCATCTATCAAAAGTACTCAATTCCCTGGAAAGCCCCGACAGTCAGCATATCGGCGGACAGGGAGCGCCATAGTTAAATGGCTTGGGTCTGCCCTCTGTATCCGAATCATTGCCGTGAAAAGCTTTTGAGCGGGTCGTTGCTTCCTTCCTTTCAGCAAATCCTGGTTCGTTTTCATAAATAATATCCGCATGAGACCCTGCCGTTACTCCGGGCCGTGTTACCATCATCAGCAGGCAAAGCTGATCCGGCGCTATGTCGTTATCACTTTCATAGGCGCCAAAGTAAATCCGTATTCCATCGCCCTGCATTAAGTTTATTTCACTGAGCAATGTTTCAAGGTGCTCTTTGGAGTACCAGATGGACTTGGTTTCCTCCCTTGTTGTGCCACCGGTACTTAACGCCCCATTTAGCAGTGGGCGCTTATTCTGCATATAAAGGGTTATGCGCTGATTAACCTTTTCCGTGCCGATAAAAATCTCCGGTAACGGAATTGCTGTTTGGTTGCCTGACATAATTTTCTGTTTTTAATTCAGCCCAAAAGTATGGTCAGGCGAAGGAGTAAAAAACCTGATTCTCCAACAGGAAAATTCCTTCCTGGCCGGTTTTTCCTCTCCAAAAAACAGGTTTTTTCCAGATTTGAAATCCCCAAGTTTTGTTTAAAATTTTATTCATTATGGCAAATCCAAGGGCTTTTATCAGTTTCGACTTTGATAATAACATATCAGAGAAATATCTTTTTGCAGGACAGGCTAAGAATTCAAGAACCCCCTTCAATATTGAGGATTGGTCCTCCAAAACACATCTGCCGCAGCGGGAATGGGAGCAGTTGATAAATGAGAAAATCAACAAGTGCAATATGCTGATTGTACTGGTTGGTGAGAAAACATACTCAGCTACCGGTGTAAAAAAAGAAATTTCATTTGCGGTTGCCAATGATGTGCCGGTATTCGGGATTTACGTGGGAGAAGCCACTGCCTCCACTACTTTACCGGATGGCTTGAGAAGAAGCAGAACCATTGAATGGGACTGGGAGAAGATCGCCGAAATGATCGACCAATGCATGAAAGAAGGGAAAAATAAATAAACAGTTATGGGATTTTTTGACTGGTTGCTGGGAAATGATACTTCACGGTCTGATGACCGGGAACGTGTATTTATCAGTTTCGCTATTGAAGACAAAAAGTATCGTGATTTTTTAGTTGCACAGGCCAGGAATTCCCGAAGTCCCTTTGATTTTGTCGATATGTCTGTGAAGAAACCATGGACTCAAAGAGAATGGAAGCAAAAATGCCGGACGAAAATAAAACGATGTGATTGTATGATCGTATTGCTTAGCAAAAATATCTGGCATTCCGAGGGAGCGCGATGGGAAATAAAATGTGCAAAGGAAGAAGGACTCCGTGTAATCGGTATGCACGTCAAAAAAAATGACAAGGGAGCCATCCCTCCTGAACTAAAAGGATGCAGGATTATTGAATGGTCCTAGAAAAATTTGGAAAAGATTTTAAAATAACATACATGTCTTTATATTCAAGCCGTTACTTAAAAAATCTTTCATCAGAAACGCTGAGTTCTGTAAAAAACAGGCTTATCGCTGAGAGCAGAACCCAGCATACTGCATTTGATATTTTTCTTTCGCACAGCTACCTGGATAAAGATGAGGTTGAGGGAATCTATATTGAATTACGGCAAAAAGGATATTCGGTTTATGTTGACTGGATTATAGATCCTCATTTGAGCAGGGATAATGTAACCAAAGAAGCTGCTGAAACCATCCGCAAAAGACTAAAGGCCTCAAAATCCTTGTTGCTCGCTGTTTCAACCAACGCCGGCCTGTCAAAATGGATCCCCTGGGAGCTGGGGTTTGTTGACGGGCTGACGGGTCAATGTGCTTTATTCCCCGTTTCCCGGGACATAAACCCACCTAAAACATTTGAAAGGTCTGAATATCTAAAATTATACCCTTATGTGAAAAATGCTGAGTTAACTACTTATAGCCCCGACTTGTTTATTACGGAGTCAGCGAATTCCTATGTCGCTATCAGGGATTGGGTCAGAAGTCGTGAGAAACCTTCTTATAAATACAAAAACATTGACTTGCTATGAGAAAAGCACTGCTTGTTGGAATTAATAATTATCCCGACTCCCCGTTAAGTTGCTGCATCAATGATGCTTCTGTAGTCGGAGCAATCTTGGAAACGAATGGAGATGGTTCTCCGAATTTCGAGGTCCATGTTGAAACAGATGTACCCACTAAATCCGCCCTCAGAAAAATGATCGCAAATCTTTTCGAGGGAGAAAGCGACTGTGCACTTTTCTTTTTTTCCGGTCATGGATACGTAAATGAATTGGGGGGCTTTATTATAACGCCTGACTATAAATCCTATGACGAAGGTGTTTCGATGGATGAAATACTGGTACTTGCCGGAAAATCCGAGGCAAGAAATAAAATAATTATTCTGGATTGCTGCTATTCTGGTGTATTTGGTACTCCTGCTATTTTGGGAAACGGAGCTTCATTGTTGCATAAGGGGATTACAATTTTAACAGCCTGCAGAGATAAGGAGGTGGCTGTTGAAAAAGGAGATCACGGAATTTTTTCTAGTTTGCTTATTGATGCATTAAGAGGTGGTGCCGCGGATGTGAGTGGCAACATTACCCCTGGCAGTCTTTATGCGTATATTGATAATTCACTTAGCTGGTGGAAACAAAGGCCTGTATTTAAAACTAATATCATCCGGTTTATTTCTTTAAGAAGAATAACACCTTCTGTTTTACCCGAAGTTTTAAAGAAAATAATTGAGTTTTTTCCCACACCAGAGCAGGAGTATAAATTAAACCCATCGTTTGAATTTACCAATACACCGGCCACGCACCAGCCGCTGATTGAACCTTTTGCCCTTGATGAAAATGTAGTCAAATTTAAAACGCTTCAAAAACTGCAAAGCGTAGGGCTAGTAGTACCGGTTGATGCAGAGCATATGTATTTTGCAGCCATGCAATCCAAATCCTGCCGGTTGACCGCACTCGGGTACCATTACTGGAGGCTGGCAAAACAAAAAAAGATCTGATCTCCCCGAAAATTAATGAAGCAGGGCTATAAATACGATGTTGCAATATCCTTTGCCGAAGAGGATAGGGATGCTGCGCTGGCACTAGTGCTTGCTCTTGAAATGGAAGGGATAAAAAAAGTCTATTATTATCCTGATAAGCAGGGAGAACATTGGGGTGAGGAACTTAAAAGTACGCTAACAAGAATTTATAAGGAAGAAGCAAGATTTGTTATCGTCTTATTGTCTAATCATTATTTTAATCCGGAAAAGAAATACACAAAAGTAGAATTTGAAGCTATTACAGCAAGGATAGAATCTACTAATAATTCTTCTAAACTGCTGTCTGTAAATATGGGTAGAGGTTTTTCTCTTGACAAATATCCCTACTTGGCAGGCAAATTTTGCTTAGACTGGAATCATGGCCCAAAAAAAATTGCAAAGGAGTTAGTTCGAAAAATCGGAAAGCATCTCAATAAAAATCAAAAGAACACTGGAAAGGGAAAAGTAATCAATAATTCTGGGGATCAGGTGTTGTTTATTCTGGATGGAAATATCAAAAATTTCAATCAACAATTCTTTAATAAGGATGGAAAATGATAAGGAACATATAGGGGCATCGGCTAACGATCCGGAATCACTTATAAATTCTTCAGGAAACGATACCGAAGGAAGTAAGCAGCCAGAATCAGAGAATGAAAAGGAAGGGGAAGAAGCGGAAAATACTAGTGAAGCTGAGTCTATGGCGGAAGAGGAGGTAATGGATCAGGAACCAGCGGAAGAAGAGAAGGAAGAAACGGGAGCTAAAGTAAAGAAGGAATTCAAGACTACTATTTTGGGAAAACAGCCAACGGTGCTGGAAGAACCTGATATCGAGGAAATGCACGTTGCCAATGCAGGGAGGGATATAGTTAACAATTATATTAATAGTTCAATCAAGACTCCAAAGGGTCAAAAATTTCCTTGTCCTAAGTGCGGTAAGGAGATTGAAATAAAAAAATACGGAAGGCAATTCTGTGACAATGACAAGTGCAAACAAACTTTTATCATCACAAACAGTGATGTGGATAAGAACATCATTATGTACAGAACACTGTTACCGGATGAAGCCAAACAATATGATAAGATACTTGCTCACATCAGTAATAACCTGCAGGATAATAAATATGATATTGCTCTTCAGTATTGCAAACAGGCGGAAGAACTCGCACCAGGCGAAGTGGCGACATGGGTTTATTTTGCTTTAGCAGAATTCCTGGTGGAGATCAGAAAAAGTGCTGTTAATAGAGACCCTTCTGTCAAAATCATTCGTAAGGTTAGATCTCATATTGAAAAATGCAAGATTCATGGAATGACCGATGAGGAGTGCAGGCCCCTGGAAAAAGATATTGCCGACCGTCTGTTCAAGATCGAAAGCGCCAGAATCAAGTCCGTACAACCCCAGTTTCGGGACTATGCCAACCACCCTAAATGGTCACGATTCAATTTAGACTACCTGGAGAGACTGCTGGAGTCGTTTGAGGTCTGTTACCAGCTTTATGATGACATTAGTTTCCTTGAGGGTTATGCGGATGAATTAAAAAAAGAATACAAATGGATCGTCAGGACAACAAATGGAGAACTGGTTAATATGCCTGCCTGCGGCTCTTTTGATGCTGTAAAAAAGCTGAATACACTTGTCAGCAGAATCAAAACAAAAAAACCGGAATATGAATTTCCTGTTCTTGCAGAGGAACGATATGAGATCAAAAAAAGGCAATACCTGAAAATAAATTCTGTAATAGCTAAACCGGGATAAATCATGGCAACAAGACTACTTCAGTTAGAACTGCTGGAAAACAATTTATTTATCGAAGTGGAAGCGGAAGAGACGCTGACCTTCTCCACTTTAATCCTGAAATTAAGGTCAGATGAGTATCTGAGGACTGACGTGAATTATTTTATCAAAACTCTTTCAGGCAGCACTGTGAAGGAGAACAGCTCCGTCGGTAATTACCGGTCTGCGAATTATGTAATCACTGAAAATCCTGATTGGAAATCTCCGGCAATGAGAAATGGAAAACTGGCAGAAGTGCCGGAGATCGCCGCTGAAATGATCCTAAGTGATAACAGGTACTGGGTGCTTCCTTTTTTTAATGGTACATCCTGGGACAATGCAGATTTACAAACCCAGTTATTTTGCATTGATGGTATTACAACCTATACCGGAAAAAAAATGAGTTTGAATGTCGTTACTCAATACACCATGAATGATGCGACGCTTTTGGGGAGTAAAAAGACTGGCGAGCGCACTAGCAAAATGCGGCAAATTATTGAGGATGCATTGAATATCGAATTGAAGGTGAACAATATTACCGAGAATGATTTTTATAGCAACATTGAAACGCTATCGGAAAAACTGAAATATTACCTCACCTCACACCTGGAGTCGCATTGGGGGACTAAGATCCATACCGTATCTATTGCCAGTTTCAGAGAATATGCGGCTGTCTAAAATATATATGGATGGCGGAAATGAAAAAAATATCGAGCACTATTTGGTATGATCCGGATACTGGCAAATTCAGGGAGGCTCCGGAATCGGAAAAAGAACTTTCTGATTCGGATAATAGACAAGCGGCCACAGACTCAATGGGGAAGCAATCTTCCCTCAAAAATAGCAAACGCCCGGTCACCAGGCCTGAGATTGTTTATTTTAAAACTGATAAAACAGTCTTAACAGATAAAAAACCAGCAACGATCAGCTGGAAGGTTAATGAAGTCAGTACTGTAAGGGTAAATAACAAAAAGGTAGTTTCGGAAGGCAATATGCTCTTTCATTGCATGCAACCCGAAGAAATCACTCTGGTTGCAAAAAATAAAAGTGGTGAGACAGTTTCACAAACAATACAAATTGACACAGATAATACTGCGCCGACAATAGAATTTTTCACATCCGACAAGAACACAGTAATTAAAAATTATCCGATAGAGCTTTCCTGGAAAGTAACAGGGGCGGAAAGGATTACGATCAATAATGGAATCGGGGATGTGACAAGTCTTTCGGAGATTATGATCTTTCCATCAGCAAAGAATTGCATTTATACATTAAAAGCACAGAATTATTTTGGGATTTCATCACAACGGTCAGTCCCGGTACAAACGATTCCCGCACCTGTCATTGAAACTGTGTATATCCAGGCACCCAAATTTGATTTCCAGAAAGTGTTGATAGAGCCGTTAAAAGAACTCCCTCTTAATGGCCAGACAAATATTTATGTAAAACTACCTGCCTTTGCAAGTACTATACCGTTCACGGAACTGGACAAAATTGCCAACCACATTTTGTTCAACGAAAAACTGGTTAATTCTGTTTTGTTCCCGAATAATATATTTCAGACGTTGAGTGCAAAGCAAAAACAAACAACACATTTAATTCATTCAATATGGAAGAAAAAAATACGGGAAAGTATCAGGAAGCTGATACACCCGGCAAAAACTACAAGCCAGCAAAGCTAAGGGGCCTGAGCAGATTACTCTGCAGAGTAGCGGGCTCGGATCTTTCGATACTCAGCGATCCCAGATGTACACATGAGATCAGTCGCCATGAACGGATTGGCGCTATCATTATTTCTACCGCGGTGATGGCATCGGTTTCTATGTTCTTTGCTATTCAGACAATCAGCCAATCTCCGTTTATTGCCTTTATTGCCGGTATCATCTGGGGATTTGCCATCTTTATCTTAGACAGTTATATCATCACAAGTTATAAAAAAAGAGACCGGAATTCAGATGAGTTCAAGCTGATCCTGCCACGTTTGATCCTTGCATTAATTTTAGGGTGTTCGATTTCCATACCGCTCGAATTAAAATTCTTTTCTACTGAAATAACAGATGAGTTGGTCACGATGAGAGTGGAGCGCAAGATCGAGAACCAAAGCAAAGCCAACGAGGAATATAACAAACGGGTAAACCCGCTTTTGGATGAAAGGGAAAAGTTGATTCATTCCAACAATTCACTGAAATCAGAAATAGGGTCTCTTCAAAACAGAATTGATTCGCTCAATGATAAAATGTCGCTGGAAAGAACCGGTAAGGGACTCACAAAGCAAGTTGGAGAAGGCACTTCTTATAATGATCTGAAAGATCAGAGGGAATATGCGAAGAAAACAATACTTCCCCAGGTCATGGCAACAGATACTCCACAGATCGCAATTAATCAACAAAGAGTCAACGAGATCACTTCTCAGATTGCAGCTATTCCCAGACCTGCTACTGACACGATTAAATTTACCGGTCTGAGTTCCCAGATGGATGCACTGAAAAGACTGACTTCTAAAAATAAATATGTATTTGCAGCTTATTGGATATTCTTTTTACTAATCCTGGGAATAGAGACCGCCCCCATCTTTGTTAAGTTCTTCACTCCAAAGGGTTCTTATGATGAGATACTGGCCATGAATGAATACGAAGTCTTTATTCAACAGCAAAAAAGGAAATCAGACATACATGAGCTTATTAACTCTGAGATCGAGGCTATCCGGGCGATTAATATTAAAAAGAGCCTCGCACAGAATGCGATCAATGAAAAGGTAATGACTGCTATCGCGGATGCTCAGGCAGCAATAGCTGAAAAAGCGATACGGTTATGGCAGGTGCAGCAGATGAAAAAGGTGGATGACAATGTTGAGGACTTTGTTCAATCAAAAGTTTCAACGAACGAGTAAGTATTCGAATTGTAAAGACAATACTGGTTTCAGCTATTAGCCTGTTTTTTCCATTTCTCAATTGCTTGTTTCACCCCGGACCTGAAAAACAGCCCCAAGTTCTGTAACATATATGCAATTATAACCTTTCCGGTACGCTCCCGATCCTGCAGAGCTTCTCCCAGCATGTATTCAATGCCATCGTTTTTTTCAATGCCGTATCCATGTGATTGGAATTTTTCCAGCAATGATTTTTCATGCATGTTTGAGCCATGAATGATATGGGAATTGTATTGGTACAACCAATCCATTAATAGTCCCGGATTGTTAAAGTCGATTGAATCAAGCCCGGCAAATAAAGTATCCAGAGAAATCTGTTTCGCTTTGATTAACTCGGCTTCTTTTTTTAACGTCTCTTCTCTTTCTTGCAAGGCCTTGGGAGAGTCGATGGTTTTTTCCCGCCATTCGCTTACAATAGATTCAACCGTATCTCCTCTTTTTATCACAATGGGAGTGTTATTCATCATAAAAGAGATTCCATTAATCTCCTGCACATGAAGGAACTTATTTACTAATGAAGGTGTAAAAATGTCATCGTAGTCAAATATGGAAACATTAAACTCTGAAAAAAGATCAACTGCTATTTTATCAAAGTCTTCTTTTGTTCTAAGATTTTTCTCTTGTAGATGGTTCAATATAGACAGGACTTTTATCAATTCTCCGGTAATCTCTTCAAGAGATTCTCCCCAGGCTGCAGATGTTACCCTATCTTGATCCAGGGGCAGAGTTGTGCTTTTGTTTTCATTGTTATTCTCTTTTTTGATTCCTTCCATTGGATTGCCTGCTGTCCATATTAGAAATAATGGTTTTATTATAGCAGATCAGTATAGAATTTGCAAGTAGCTGTATCTGTAGCAAGGCTTCGTTCATAAAAAAGCCTGAAGTTTAAAACTCCAGGCTTTGTCTATCTAACCTATACCTACTCTCAGCTTTGCGTAGCAGTGTCGGGAGAATCTGTTGCTTCCGCTGCTCCCTCAAGCTGATGCATAATATAGTCAACCGCTTTTTGTGCCATCCCTGCCGCTTGCACCATAAATCTTTTGTCACCCTTAAGCTTTCCAAGCCATCCATCTATGTACGCTACGGAATGCTTTACCTGCTTCTCAAGTATCCCGGCAAATGACGAGAGATATGCCGAACCTAATTCTGCCACGAGTTCTTCCAGGCTATACATTTCAGAACCAAACTCAGCCATCTGGGTAATGGTTTTACGGTTCAAACGCTTTTCTGCACCGGTGCTATGCACTAATTCATGAAAGAGTGTTGCATAATATCCTTCCACAGTTTTGAATGTCTTCCGCTTTGGCATATTGATAAAGTCACCATCAATCTGGTAATAGGCAGATGGCTCCTTATGCTGTATCTCCGGCGGACTGGGCATCTTTGAAATGACTGCTTCACATTCTGGTACCGGTAAGTACTCTGTAGAAAGAGGAAGTTGTAATGGCTCAACTAAATCAGCAGGTAGCTCCCGACATTGAGCGATGTTATACACCTTGTAGTAACGAAGAATGGGTACTTTCTTTTCATTCTCTCCTTCTAAGGTGTCATCTTTTTTCGGTGGTGTTTTCCAATAGATAACCACATGCCCGTGTTCTCCCTTCTTTACAGAACCCCCAACTTTCTTCAACTGATCCCAGGTAAGAAAGAGGTTTCGCTCATAGTTAAGTGAGAGCAATAACCAGAGATTAATACCCCTATACGGCCGCTTGCTGATGAGGTTAGACGGGATGCCGGCATCAGTCCATGGCTTTTGCCAGGGAACGGTTCCTTGTTCAAGTAAACTAACAATACTGTCAGTGACGATTTGATACACATCCAGCTTTGTGGATGAAGTGTTTTGTGAATCCATAATTCAGAGTTTTTTAGATTGTAGAATGAACAATATCACTCTGAGTGTATCTGATGAACTGCCTTGCTATAAGAGAGGGTATTTTGCTTTTATATCAAATACTATGGAAAACAAAAACAGGGCTTTCACCCTGTCTTTGTATTCACTGACTTACCGTCGCCACTGCCACCGCTTCAAAGAGCTTCACATAATACTTGTTTTTGTTCCTTAACTCTTTTTGATGACAATACGTAAGCTCAGGATAGCGAAGCACCAGCGATTGCATGAGTGCTTTCTTTGTCTTTTCATGCCCCACAGTACACACTGAGAGCAATTTCTCCCGGGTACAGATAGATACCGGTATCCCAAGCGATTTAAAGTATTCTTCGATACGAAGTGCCAGGAACTGGAACTCCTTAGTCTGATGATGTTTGGGTGGTATTGACAAAATAGCGCTGTTGATGCAGTGTTCACGTACACACGGCTCCAGGCTGGTGATTATATCGGTTGCTTTAGACGGTGACCAGGAGACTTTAAACAGACGAATTGAGTAGTCTGTTAACTGCCCTCCCTCTATAATCGCTAACCCAAGGAGCCGTGTGTTCGTACTAATCCCGAGGACGGCCATGTCGGACACCCTGGTTGATAAGGTAGGTGTAAAGAGCGGCACGGCTTTTCCTGATTTTCCGCTCATCAAGTGACATCACTTTATTGAGCACCGTTCGCAGATACTCTTCGGTATACTTTCGTGCATACTGCAGGTGCAATGCCAGCGAATCCCGATCTCCTAATGTATCGGCTATCTCATTGGCAAGTTTGATTTCATAGGAACTATAGTCTTGATACATAAGTAAGCTGTTAGTTGATAATTACTTTTTTTAATAGAAACGTTATACGATACGTTCTTTTATCATTTCGTTTCGTTCGTTTATATATCCGGCAACTAGAAATTTTCTTTCTAACTGCGCAGATATGTAAAGGACATTCAGATGTCCTTTTCTGATTGATTGATAATAGACTCCGGGGGAGTCAACAAGGCCGCTTCAGAACTACAAGAGTTCCAAAGCACGTCATAGAGCTCTTGTGGCAGGGTCTGATATATCCGTGAGAGCCGGAACACCTGCACCGTACTTGGCATGAGATACCCTCGTTCCCAGCGGGAAACAGTACTGGTATCTTTTAATCCAAGTATCCGCGCCACTTTCTTTTGTGACAGACCATGACACCGTCTGTATGATCGAAGCTTGTTAGGAATACGACTACGTTCCATGCAGCACAGTGTATGCAAAGATTGAAAATGAGATAAGGGAGGGGAATTTGTATTTCAACCAATATATGGGAAAACTCAAAGTTTTGAGATGAAGTAAGCGTTCAGTACCGTGAAAAATACCATAAAAAGGGTATATACCCTCCTTGGATTAAATAAAGAGAAAACTCAATTTTGGAAAAGGCTTTAAGGAATTTTACTCAAAGATTAAAGTTTAAATGATTACTGTGTACTTGAATGCTCTTAAATAAGTAAGAGCTTTTCTTGCAATAACACAAGGAGCTTATCTCAGTGCGGCCAGTTCTCCGATTTTTCCATGAAACCACGGCATAGCATTAGCCCAAAATCGCTGTTACATATTTCGTTTTTGTCCGTGAACCAGACATCAGATATAGATAGTCGAAAAGGTAACTCAGGGGATAGCCGGGACAATTTTATTATTGTAATATTTTACTTTTCCGCTTTCCAATCATCTGGATCGCGAAATTTTTCATTTCGGGATATAGTTCCTTGTATGCATATTTTCTTGATGGAGGTACATCGGAGTCTTCCATTCCCATTACATACAAAATTGCTTCAGGAATTTCAAATGCCTCACAAATTTTTCTGATACTCGATTTACTTGGATTCTTCGCACCACTTTCGATCTGTGATATGGAGGTTTGAGATAAGCCAGTGCGATCACTAAGCTCGACCTGGCTAATCTCAAAATGTTGTCTCACTTGCTTTATTGCATTTCCGATATTCATGATATTTTGTCGATGTACTCTTTAATTAACAATAGAAACTGAATAAGTCTTACGAAATGTTCTTCGATAAGTTTGTCACTTTTGGTTTTTGCAATTCCAGTCCTGATATCGGCCAGTAATTGCAATTCTTCAGCTGTTAACCTGTCATGCGCAGATTCGATAAGGGAATCAAGCGCGGCAAGTAAAGGTTTTGTATTGTAAAACATAACTTCTTGAGTTTAAAAGATGAATTGATTTGTTTAACCGCTGGTTCAGTTAAACCGGCTTCATCTTCGCAACCAGAAAAGTCAGGTAAATTCTTAAACAGAAATGCCGATCGGGCTCTGATTCGCTTTCGCCCATCCTGAATAGGACTTTTGAAATTTATAATTTCAAACCTTTCAAATTGGCAGGTAAGCTTCTTAACAATATCGTCAAGTATGCATTTAAGTTCATTGAATAGATCCGATACTAATTCTGTCCAATATAAACCATCCTTGGTAATAGACAGCTCTTCAGGGATTGCCCTGAGTTGTGAAAGAATATCATGCAAATGCTCAATATCGTATTTCTTTTCAAGCCCGTCATAATTTAATACAACTTCCTGTATCTCTTGTGGGCTTATAAGTTCGACATAAAACAGCTGTATTTCATCTCCGCAAAAACCACAACACCTTGTCAAGTTATCTGTGGCAACTTCACCTGTTATCTTGCCTGGAATATGACTATTACAAGTTGGACAAAAGAAAAATATTTCGTCCAATCCCTTGTTCACCCTATCCTGCATCTCAACCGCCTTATTCAAAGTAAAACCCTCTCCAAAGAATTCCTTGCGCTGCTCCTTGGAAAGCTGGTAGAGTAATTTATGGAAGATCGGTCCTTTCATAATTCAAAGTTATGAGGAAAATTTGAATTATTAACTGTTGGCAATATTAATTTTGAGGAATAATTTATTCTTTTTTCTTTTGTTTTCTTTTTCTTGACCTAATCCTGTGGCTAATTTGTTGCCCAATTATAGAATTAGTTGAGCATCAAGTGAAGGGAATTTTTATATAAAAAAATAACCTTGTATTCCAAGGTTATAAATCAAAAAGCTCCAGTTGTACTGAATCATCCTTTTTTCGCACTTCAAATGGCGTTTGGTCTAGGGTGATTTCTAAACTCGTACCTGTTGTCTTCTTTTCAAACGAATTCTTCTGCAAATGCCATAGTCTGGAATCTTCCTTTTTCTCGATCTTGAAAATCCCAAAAGGAAGAAAGGATATCTTGTATGCAATAACAAAATCGTCTGGAAATAATGCATTGGCACACATGATTTCACTATTAAAGATTCCGTTAAGGAAGAGATTCAAAGCTGTCATTTTTACACATACCCGGTCAATGTCAATCCCGTAATACTCATTATCAGGACCACAGACTTTAGCTACGGCAATGAGCATCCTACCAGAGCCACAGGTCGGATCAAGAATTCTTTGTGGAGGTTTTCCAGTGGTTCGGTCAAGAGTCATTGTTGCCATCATGGTGCAAACTGGGAAGGGAGTAAAATACTGGCCATTGCGCCCATTGGAAATGTGTTGTTCAAAGAACTCTCCGAGTACATCATTTCCTTCTTGAGCATCATACCGATTTTCCATTTCTTGCACCAAACAGGCAAACGCTTTCGGAAACTCATGTCGGAGATCTGAATCTTTGTACTTGGCAATAGTTGCCAGGTATTCATCCTCATACCATGATTTACCAGTACCCGGGTCTTGTGTACAAGAAGTCATTGCTAGAGTGAGGAAGTCATCAAAGACTGTATGCCGGGAAAAGCGATGTGCAATAGCATGGAGTGATTCAGCAAACGAGCTTTTTGAAAGTACAGAGCCAGTGGCTCCTTTTTTGTGTTTTGAAGCCATTAGGTTTTTGTTCCATTCTATCAGACATAACCTTTTGTGGCATATTACCCACAAGCGTCAATGTGGTAGAGAGAATTGTATTCTATACAAATCAACCTCCCTTATGCAGAAAGAATACCCTTGCCATACTTATACTATTACAAGCAATTAGAAATATGCTATAATGAATTCGCTAGACAAAAGGGAAATAACCGAATCTATATTGATTGAACCCGAAGAGGGGGAACGAACTCTTTTGTCTAGCAACAGAAGCGGTTTACGTTCTCCCTCTTTGGATTTTTTAGATACCAGTGCCGATACGGTGACTGAAGACATGGCACTTGAATATCTGGCTCACATTATTGGAACAATATATCTCAAGCACTATCATGGATTCGGAGAAAAAGAAAGCAGTCATATACTGCAGGGTGTCAACAAAAGAACAGGTTGAAGAAGGAAATAGCCTTGCCACACAAGAGCGTATTTGCCGTGAATATGCAACAAAGTACGGGTACGAGATAGTAGCGACATTTATTGAAATGGGCGAAAGCGCCAAGACAACAGACAGAACCGAGCTCAAGAAGTTGTTCGCATTTTGTAGTACTAAGAAAAATAATGTTTCTGTAGTTATTGCCTACAAGATTGACCGCATTTCGAGAAACACGGATGACTATAGTCAAATTCGCATACTCCTGAAGCGCTATGGTGTAGAAATCAAGTCAACCACTGAATATTTTGAGGATACACCTGCCGGTCGGTTTATGGAAAACATTATTGCCAATGTTGCCCAGTTTGATAATGATGTGCGGACAGAGAGAAGCGTAGGAGGCATGAGAGATGCAGTCAGAGAGGGAAGGTATGTATGGCAAGCGCCGTTTGGGTATGTAAATACCAAAATAGATGGAAAATCAACTATTGCTCCCAATGAGCAATCAGTGTTTGTTGAACGGGCATTTCGCATGTTTGCACAGAGACAACTTAGACCTGAGCAGATCAGGAAAGAACTCTCAGAACAAGGAATGCAAACAGCAAACGGCAAGCCGGTATCAAAATCAGTATTCTATCGGATGATAAAAAATGAAGTCTATGCCGGCTGGATAAACAAGCTTGGATTGAGAGTGAAAGGCTCATACAAGCCCATTATTTCCGAAGAACTCTTTAATGCTGTTCAATATATTTTATCCGGCAAATCGCATCAGGTTGTGCGGAAGAGCACTCAAACTGATTTTCCATTGCGACGGTTTTTCATTCATTCTTCCGGCAGGCTTTTAACTGGTTGCTGGTCGCAAGGCCGCTCCACCAAGTACCCATACTACTTTTTCCACAAGACTGGTATCAACATACGCAAGGAAACCTTAGAAACACATTTTAAACAATGGCTCATCGACTGTTTCCAGCTTGACATGATGCATTTTGAAAAGATATACCGGCTCACACAAAACTATGCCGAAAAGCAACTGAGTGAAGCGCATTCACACAGAGAACTTTTGGAAAGGCAGTATGAACAGCTTAAACAGAAAAGGGCAAAGATTCTTGAGAAAAACCTCAACGGCATAATCAGTGATGAGTTTTGTAGAGAGGAAGTAGCGGCAATTGATTGTACCCTCTTTGAGATTAACACCCGGATCAGGAACAGACAGGAAACTCCCTTTAGCCCAGCAAATCTCCTTACAGTCATCCGCAACCTTATGCTTAATCCGGCAGAACTTTGGGAAAAGGCAAGTTATGACGAAAGGATAAAATTGCAGTGGTTCTACTTCCCTCATGGAATCGAGTTTGACGGAGTGGAGTGTCGAACCACCAAAATATGCTTACTGTATAAGCTCAAACAGTTTATTTCTGCCTCACTTTCCCAGGTAGTGACCCACCCGGTTGCAAAGTCAAATCGCAGATTTAAGCAAATTTCCCTCACGGTGCCAAAGGAGCCTCTCGTTAAAGGCATGCATGACATTTTTGCTTCCGAAGAGTTGGATACTCTGGTAGGGAAATTTGGACACCCAACAAATGACCCACAGTTATCATAAAATGTAGTTTGAGTACTGAATGATATGTACAGGTTTGAAGAATATTCAATTTTCCCTTTCTTATAGTGCTTCAGTTATTTCAGTAAGCTAAATTGATGTCTCAAATAGTTCCCATCGGCCATACCAACTTCCGAAACCAACGGCAACCCTTTGGCATAAAACCACAGGACCGGTTAGGGCATATCTATTGCATTGGGAAAACAGGGAGTGGTAAATCAACATTGCTGCTTAATATGGCAATTGCTGATATTGAGCAGGGAAATGGTGTAGGCATCATTGACCCGCACGGTGACCTAGCAGAAGCACTCTTGGAATATATACCAGAGAAAAGAATACAGGATGTCATATACCTTAATACAACTGATACAGCGTTCCCTGTGGCGTATAACCCCTTTTCCGGCATCACCCACACAAACCGCTATATCACCATTGCCGGCATCGTCACTGCACTTAAAAAAGTCTGGGCTGATTCCTGGGGACCACGTATGGAACATATCCTTCGAAATACGGTGTTATCCCTCTCATACTATTCTAAAGCAACACTCCTTGATATTGTTCCTATGCTTACGAACCCTGAGTTTCGAACCAAGATACTCTATGCGGTACCTGAGATCTCTCTGCACGACTTCTGGAAGAAGGAGTTTGACCCTCTTTCGCCACAACTCAAAAATGAGTTTATTGCACCGATAGTGAATAAGGTGGGGTTGTTTCAGGCACACCCGGTGCTCAGGAACATTGTTGGCCAGGTACAAGGCAATATCACTATCAGTGACGTGATGAATGAAGGAAAGATATTCATTGCAAACCTTTCAAAGGGAGTCTTAGGAGAGGCTGGAACCCAACTCTTAGGGTCGCTCTTAGTCACTCAATTCCAAACAGCCTCTCTTGCCCGGGTATCTATTCCTATAGCCCAAAGAAGACCCTTCTATCTTTTCATAGACGAAGCCCACTCATTTATGACCAAATCGTTTGCTGATGTGTTGAGTGAATCCAGGAAATACGGCCTTGGTCTCTTTATCACCCACCAGTTCATGGAACAATTAGATGAAGATGTCTTGCATGCCGTGATTGGAAACACCGGCACCTTGATTTCCTTCCGGATTGGTGCACGGGATGCTAAAGTGCTGGCAGAAGAGTTTTATCCGATATTCTCTGAAACTGACTTCCTCAACCTGCCACAATATCACATATATCTTAGACTCTTAATTGACGGTACAGCATCAAAGCCATTTAGTGCAACTACACTGTCCATTCGTACACCTATATGTTCATTCAAGAGCCAGATTATTTCATATTCGGCAAAGCGATACGGAAAATCAGAACCTGAAATAGTGGGGAAGATAGAAGAGAAATACTGTGAACAAAAAGGACATCAGCCCAATGCGCTGTTCTAATAATCATACATAAAGAGTGCCGGAAAATCAGGTAGGAGTGTTTATGATCAGACCTTTTCAGATTGAGGTGAGGGTCGTATATTTAAATATTGCATACTAAAATACAAATGCGACATATGAAGGTCATTTTTTTCTGCAGTATAAGTAACATGGGGCCGATTGAAAAAGATTTAGAGCTTGTAAGGTTCAATCTTTCATCAGACCGATCTAAAATTGACGAGGTATTAAAAAATGAAGGTATTCAGAAAAGTATAGGGCGTGTAGAACGCTCTCAATTCGAGTCTTTGCCCTTCTTTTATGGGGAAATGGATTTAAATACCAAATTAGACAATGAAATATCGGAGCAGGAAATAAAAACTGTACAAGATAATATCACTATATATTATGGAGTTTTAGAAAGGTATATTTCATTTCTTTGGTTTTCTAAGGATAATTGCTGTTCACTAAATTCACTGTATGCGTACTTACCTGCTGTAAAAAAGATGCTTATACGGAGACCTACCCCTCTCACATCAACAAGTAAAGGTGAGTCAGATGTAGAAACTACATTCACAACCGATGCATTGATGAGCGTTGGGTCTTTGTTGACGAAGAGTAGTGAGTTCTTTTATCACAAGAATTATAAACAAAAGACTTTAAAAGATCCTCCGCAAGAGGATTTGCAAGTCAGGGAAATCTTGCCATATGATTTTAAAAAGCAAACTAGAATTGAAAGAGCATTTCATTTTTTGGATCTAGCAAGGAGGAGTAATCAGTTAGTGTTGAAAATCTCATTCTACGTTTGTGTATATGAGACATTGTTTTATGGTACGACAACTGGGGAGATTAGCCACCAAATCGCCGAAAGAGCAGCTCTATTTTTTTCGAATACTCGAATATTTCGACATTCCGTGTATAAACAACTAAAGCAGGCCTATGCTGTCAGATCAACCTATTTTCATGGGAACTCTTTTAAGGGATATAAGAAAGACCTTACAGAAATTTCTTTCTACTTAGATAATTTAACTCGAGATATTTTGTATCGAGTATTTTCTAAAGATTCTAAGATATTCTTGCAGAGTGATACATTACTTGAACTGAGTTTTCTTGATATGCTTTTTGAGGATGAACGCAGGCCTGATGGAATAACGTTTGAGAGTGGAGTAGGACATATACGGTTTAGAGGGTAAGCATATATACTGAAGTTTCAAAAGGAACGCTTTTATTCTAGTTCAAAGAAGTGTTTTACGTCTACACCTAATTCAGCTGCAATTAGGTAAAGAGTTTTTACGGTAGGGTTTCCTTTACCTTTTTCTATGTAGTTAAGCCATTGCCGATCCTTATCAATCTTATGGGCCAGAGCAGTTTGGCTAAGCCCAGACTTTTTTCTTAAAGCGGCAATTTGCTTTCCTAATTTCTTTTGAAAGGCTTCTATAGCCATAACCTTGTCTCTAAAGGACACAAGGTTGCCTATTTCAAAAAAAATATTGTAAAGATATATCTTTACAATCTGCAATTTTCCCTATGTTTGTCCCTGCCAGAAACGTCCCCCAAAATCATTTTGTGCTGGCGCTCTGATTACGTACTGATTTCCTAACCACAAAATCACACCGCCATGCGCACCATGCTTGTTACTCTCGCCGTATTGTTAACCCAGCTACTCTTTGCCCAACAGCCTTCCAGTCAGGTCACAAACCAAACCATCATTGACCTCTTTAAAGCAGGACTTGGAAAGGAGGTACTCATTTCAAAAATCAAATCCTCTGAATGTTCCTTTGATCTCTCCACTGATGGATTGATTGCACTAAAGAAAGCAAGTATCCCTGATGAAGTCATAACAGCCATGTTTTCAAAGCCCGGTCCACAACCAGAAGCCCAACCTCGTTCCCTGATATCTACCCTTGCTCCCGGCATCTATTACTTCGACTCCACCACCTCTTCCTATGTCGAGTGTGACGCCTCTGTCCTCACGAATCAGAAGGCCGGCGGACTTGGAGAAGCACTAAAACGATCAATCACCGGACTCTTTAATTCAAAGGAAAAAGCAGTTTTAAGCGGTTCTTCAGCAAACCTCCAGTTTAAACGCACCCAACCAGTATTCACCTTCGTCTTTGACACTACGATCAGTGGCTTTCAGAACGCAAATACCTTATGGTCTGATGTCAAGAGCCCCAATGAGTTTTTCTTGGTCAAGCTCAAGGTTCAAAAGAAAAGCAGGGAGATAACGGTGGGGAAGGAGAACAATGTAAAGGTCGACATCGGAGTTGATAATGATGATAAAGTGGCGTTTATTTCCCGGAAGCTTAGTAAAGGGGTGTATGAAGTCCAGCCACAGAACTCACTTAAGCCCGGAGAGTATTGCTTTATGTTTGCGGCTTCATCCATGTATCAAGGCAGTACCCATAAAGTGTTTGATTTTGGCGTATCATACTGAAGTGGAGATTAAAAAATAGTAGCATTTGAGTATAAACACTTACCGAATATACCCTAAAAAGGTTATTGTCTCGTATTATCTACTTACATAGCTTAGATATTGAATAACGCAAATAACAAGAGGTGTATGGAAATCATTTTTCTATGCCTCTTAACAGAAACATAACTGATCAAAGACAGCATATTTACGGAGATTGCTGCCTTCGTGAAATTACCGCAATACTAAAACCGCTGCTATGCGAATACGGATAGCTATAGGTGTATGTTGTTTATTTCTAGGACTGCTCATTAAAGCACAGACACCAGATAGTACGCTTTCTAAGCTATCTCCCGACAAATACCTCACTGCAGTTTCCTCTAAAGCAAAGACACTTCAATCACGGCTTGATAAAAAATCAGTAAAGGCACTTTCTCAATTCAAGAAGCAGGAAGATAATATCATCCGAAAAATATCCAAGATTGATTCCTCTAAAGCAAAGGAACTGGCCGCAATAGCCAAAGAAAGGTATGCACAATTAGAAGCGAAACTCGCAAACCCGGGTAAGCTGATGAACTATATCCCGGGACTGGACAGCATGAACACCACACTCCGCTTTCTAAATAATTCCCCTGGGTTAACAACGGCAAAAGTAAAAGTAACGGATGCGCTTGGGAAAGTGGATGAATTGAAGGCGCAGTTACAGAAGGCGGAAGACATTAAATCATTCCTGAAGGAAAGGAAACAGTTTCTAAAAGAACGATTAGAAAAGCTGGGCTTTGCAAAGAAGTTGAAGAGATTGAATAAGCAGATGTATTACTACGCCCAGCAACTGAATGAATGCAAATCCATGCTGAACGACCCGAAGATGATCGAGAAAAAAGCATTGGAACTACTGAGCAAGACAAAGATCTGGAAGGACTTTTTCCGGAAGAACTCCATACTGGCCTCCCTCTTCCGCATACAGGACCCGGATGTACCGCTGACGATGGCAAGCATTGCCGGACTACAGACACGAGCACAGGTGCAGGCACTGGTGCAACAACAAATCCGGAGTGCGGGGCCGAATGGAGCGCAAGCATTTCAACAGCAAATGGCTTCTGCACAGGATCAATTAAGATCGCTACAAAACAAGATCATAAGAGGTGGAGGGCATAGCAGTGATGCAACGATGCCAGAAGGATTTACACCGAATAATCAGAAGACAAAATCGTTCTGGCAGAGACTGGAGTATGGCACCAACCTTCAAACACAGAAAGGGAATAACTACTTCGTGAATAATGCCGACCTCGGTTTATCGGTGGGCTATAAACTCAATGACCGCTCCATCATCGGCATCGGTGCTTCATACAAAATGGGACTTGGGAGAGGATGGAATGCGATCCGGTTTTCCAATGAGGGAGTGGGACTGCGAAGTTTTATTGACTGGAAAGTAGAGAAAATATTCTGGATGATTGGTGGGTTTGAAATGAACTACAAGACTGCTTTTAGTAATGTGGCACAATTGCAAAACCTTAATGCCTGGCAGCAGAGCGGGTTATTGGGGTTGAGCAAAAACATACCAATAAAGAGTAAGTTTTTTGAGAAAACGAAAGTGCAGTTGTTATGGGATTTTTTAAGCTACCGGCAGGTGCCGAGGACGCAGCCGGTGCTGTTCCGAATAGGGTATACGTTTAAATGAAAATATTTATGTTATGAGACCATTAAAAGTTGGAGCGGCTTTATTGTCAGTATTTATGAGCATTGCTGCTTATTCCCAGTCAAGCCCGACCAGCACCACTGTTGACTTGGTAGAGCGTACACCCGCGTCACCTAATGCTGGCAGCCTCGGCAAATATTTTGATTTCCCTGTCAATCTGGCTACCGGGCTGCCAACTATCTCAATTCCTCTCTATACTATACAGGTGGGTCGGATAACTATACCGATTAGTCTTCGATATAATGCAGGAGGGGTTAAAGTAACCGAACGGGCCTCCTGGGTTGGCACAAACTGGTCTCTTGATGCAGGTGGCAGTATTAACAAGAGAGTAAATGGTTATGACGATCTGTATGGCACTAATTCCTCTCCAAACGGAACCAGCGGCCCTCAGTATAATTACATTAATCCTGATTATAGTGCTTTCATCAGCAATTTTTCAACAATTACCGATATCATCGACAGTGCTAATTCAAACTGGATAAACACAAATGGTGAAACGTTGAAAAGGTTTCTCGGACGTATCGCAAACGGACTCGTAGATGGTGAGGCGGATGAATACTTCTTTTCAACACCGGAAACCGGAGGAACATTCTTTTATGACCAAAGGGAATCCAAGTTTATCAATAATAAGCCCGATGGTACTTCAATCTTATTCAATTACTTCAGTTCAGACAGCACTTTTGTTATTAAAACAAAAAATGGGCTTTTATATCATTTTGGTCTTAAAGAATATATAGTGAACCCTATTTTTAAAAAAGGTATGGGGTCTGCGATGAAATATCTGACGAATGCTTTTTACCTGACAACTGTCAGTGATCCAAAGACCGGCAAGTCTGTTACTTTTAATTATGATAATAATTACTCTGATGTGGTTACAGGCCAAAGCATGTGGGTGGACTACAAATTTGTTGGCGCCAATCCTTATTATAATGGTGCAGATAATACTGATATAGAAAGAGAAGGAGATGAATATTCTGTTAATGCTATATATTTTGGCGAAGGAAAAGCCCTTTTCATCAAGGATACTGCAAACCGGCTGGATGGTGGCACCAAAGCCTTGCGGGAAATCCAGGTGTATAATATCCGCAATGTCCTTTTAAAACGTATAAAGCTGGACTACTTTTATCTTACTTCCGACACCAGCACCCGTTGCACTACTCCGTATAACCGCCTTTTCTTATCAAGCATCAGAGAAACTGAATTCAATGGTACCGGGGATAGTCTTGTTAAAGAACCCTATGTCTTTACCTACAAAAATGATGTAAAACTGCCTTGCGCTTATTCTTATGCATTTGATCACTGGGGATTTTATAATGGTAAGACTACAAATACGACAACGATACCCACTATTTACGCATTAACCCTGTTAGGTATACCTACCCAGAGTAACAGAAATGTTGATACCGCCTATACGCAGTGCGGAGTCCTAAAATCTATTCAATATCCAACCGGTGGGACTACAAATTTTGAGTACGAGAATAACCGTACGGATACGCTGGTGGGTGGTTTGCGTATAAAAAGAATTACTCAAGTGGATAGTGTGGCCAGCAAAAATATAGTTAAGGAATTTGAATATAAGGATGCCAGTGGCGTCAACTCAGGCCAGATTCTTCAAATGCCTGTACAATATTATCAATACCAGTATGAAAGCGGGGCCGCCAGTGATGTTATTTACCGCATTGAAGGTGATGCCATTAATCCCTTATTCCCTAATCAGGGCAGCCCGGTGCTATACACATCGATTCTGGAAAAAGTGACTGGTGGTGAAGGAGATTTCAGAACTAGACATCACATGACCGGCTTTTACAGTTATGCTAATGAGAATTATATTAATATGTGTTGCGGGGTTCCTCATAATAAATATGGAATAAGAAGTGATCTGATAGGTATTGAATATAAGACTGAAACATACAAATATGATAACGGGGTTTATTCTCTTTTACGTGTTGACTCTTCTGTTATTGACGGTATTACGAATGAAGACCAATATGCCTGGAACGCACAGGTAGCGTGGGCAATGGTGATGGACGGGTGGATCGTATGGCCAGGTAATGATCCATACAGCACCAATCCCATGAATCTGAATACTTCTCTGAATGCATATAAGCTCATTCGCCAGACCTTAGCCAAAAAAGAAAGCTATGCCAAGCAGTATGAAAAGGGTGGGATGATTGAAACAGGTGTAAAATTTGAGTATGACCAGGATAACACATCCGTTAAAGAAAGCCGAACGGTAGACAGTAAAGGGGACACTACCATTACAAGCATTAAATATACCGGGGATTACATTTACCTGCCTGGAGCTTCTACCGGGCAGAATTTCCAGCTAAAAATGTTATGGGATAGCTGGATGAAAACCGAACCTGTTGAAACGATTGTAAGGGTAAAAAAGAAGGACTCTACTAATTCCACCGTTGTCTCGGCAGTATTGTATGAGTATGAAGGATTAAATATTTCCAAAGTGTTTAAGCTATACGATAAAATACCCTATGGATCCTTCAATTTGTCATACAATGATTCTTCCGGATTTTATAAAGATTCTAGGTATAAACTATATCAGGAGATTACTGCCTGGGATAGTATAGTAAAACCTAAAACTGTAGTTACAAACAGTAACATGAGTTCCTATATATGGGATGTGTATTTTGATGGCCCGATGGCAATAGTTGCAAATGCTTCCTACGAAGATATTGCTTATGCAGGGTTTGAAGGATTTGCCAATGGCGGCTGGACGGGAGCCGGCTCAGCAAGAGATTCAGTGTATTCAATTACCGGCAGAAGAAGCTATCAGCTATCCTCAGGTAGTCTCACCAGGTCAGGGCTTAGCACTGGCAAAACCTATATTGTTTCCTACTGGAGCCGAAACGGAAATTATACGGTGAGCGGTAGTACCGGAACTGTGCAGGGGAGAACACTAAACGGATGGACCTATTATGAACATACAGTAACGGGGGTAAGCTCGATAACGGTGAGCGGGAGCGGAACCTCCTATATCGATGAACTCCGACTTTATCCCAAGGATGCCCAAATGCAGACATATGCTTACGAAGAATTACTTGGTGTAAAGAGTATTTGTGATGCTGCCAGCCGTATCAGCTATTTTGATTACTGGGGTCCTGGGTACCTTAAAACTGTGAAAGATGAGGAGGGGAATATCCTTAAAAGAGTAGAATATAAATATAAAGCGGGAAATACTGAATGATCGATTAGCTAATTAAAGTTAATAAATCTGTTTTTTTTTCTTTTAATACCCGGAAGGCGAACTTAAATATCAGATCATGAAAAAAATAGGATTACTGTTTATTTCTTCGTTTATACTTATCGCCATGCAGGCGCAAATAACCGCACCTGCTGCGTACAATAGCAACGTTAAGATCAACTATATTCGTAGTTGGGAACCAGTAAAACCTTATTCAAGTGAAAGTGATGTTATAAGTAGCAGCCGCACCATACAGGAAGTAAGGCAGGCCACGGCCTATTATGATGGGCTTGGCAGGCCATTGCAAACGGTGGTAAAGAAAGGATCAATGATAACTGGTGATACGGCAAAAGATTTAGTAAGCCCCTTAGTATATGATGAATACAACAGAGAACCCTACAAATACCTGCCGTTTGTTGCCAACTCTACAGGCGGCAATGCTTCAATCAGGGATGGTAAGTTTAAGCTGAATCCGTTCCAGCAGGACTCTGCTTTTAATAAAGGGATCTTTACAGATGAGAATTACTATTACAATAAAACCATTTTTGAAGTATCGGCTCTTAACAGATCCAAGGAAATCTATGCTGCAGGAGATAATTGGGCAGGTACGGCAGGACAAAGCAGTGAATCAGCCAGAAGAGGGATTAAGACAAAAAATTGGGTGAATGTAGTGGCAGACAGTGTAAGAATCTGGAACGTAACCGATGTGACAAGTGATTTTGGAACATATTCAACAAGCGCTATCTATGGACAAGGTAAACTTACTAAGGCTGTGATGCAGGATGAGCATAATAACCAGGTTATAGAATTTAAGGATACAGAAGGAAAAATAATATTGAAAAAGGTTCAGCTTACAGCAAGCGCAGATACAGGGACGGGAAAGAATCATTCAGGCTGGCTTTGCACCTATTATATTTATGACGACCTCAACCAGCTTAGAGCTGTCGTGCAACCTGTTGGAGTGGAAACTCTTGCCGGTAACGGATGGACGTTAAACAGCACTTTATTGAATGAACAATGTTTTCGTTATGAATATGACCTGAAAGGAAGGGTGATAATGAAAAAGGTGCCGGGTGCCGGTTCTGTTTGGTTGGTGTATGATCTGCGTAACAGACCTGTACTGACCCAGGACAGTATCCAACGGGCGGCAGGCAAATGGATGTACATTATTTATGATGGAATGAACCGGCCGGTTAGCACCGGCTTCTGGACTAACGGAAACTTGAGAAGTTACCATGCAGAAAGGGCAGATACAAGCTATGCATACCCAAACCTGAGCGGGCAGACAATTGAAGTGCTGAACAAAACATTTTACGATGACTACTCCTGGCGGAGTGGTGAAAGCAACCCATTGAGCGATACCCGTAGCAGCACTTATGACAGTTATTTACTCTCAGCCAGCAACAGCACCTGGCCCTACCCACAGGATGCCACGGCTAGCAGCAACCGGCTGAGGGGCATGGTGACCGGTACCAAGACCAAGGTGCTTGGAACCAGCACTTACTTATATTCAGTAAGTTTTTATGATGAAAAGGGAAGGGTGATACAGGCGCAGGCCACCAATGTATCCGGCGGAACAGATATTGCCACCACACAATATAGCTGGACTGGGCAGGCATTACTTGCAATTGCAAAGCAGGAAAAATCAGGCACTAACAGCCAAACCACCATTGCCGTAACAAAACTGACCTATGACAGCCTGTTCAGGGTGACCAAGACAGAAAAGAAGATCAGCAGTACTAAAATAAGCAGTGGCGCCATGCCCGGCTCCTGGACTACTATGAGCGAGACGGAATATGATGCACTGGGACAGCTAAAGAAAAAGAAACTGGGTAATGCGCCATTGGAAACGTTGAACTATGAATATAATATCCGAGGCTGGATGCTGGGGATGAACCGAAGCTTTGTAAAAGACACCACCAGCACGGCCAACTGGTTTGGCTTTGACCTGGGGTATGATAAGACCAGCTTTACGGTAAATGGTACCAGCCTGAGCTATGCATCGGCACAATACAATGGCAATATCAATGGTATGCTCTGGCGCAGCACTGGTGACGACTACCTGAGAAAGTATGACTTTACCTACGATGCTGCCAACCGCTTTCTGAGCGCCGACTTTAACCAGCTAAACAGCAACAGCTTTAATAAAGGAGCCAAGATCGACTTCAGCGTAAGCGGCATGAGCTATGATGCCAACGGGAATATACTGACCATAAACCAGAAAGGCTGGAAGCTGGGAGGGAGTGTAACGATTGACAGCCTGCTGTACGGATATAATACAAACAGTAATAAGCTGAACTATGTGAATGACCGGGCCAATGATACGGCCAGCCTGTTGGGTGATTTTAAAGAGTGGACAAATAACACCAGCCAGGATTATGATTATGATGCCAACGGCAGCCTGACCAGTGATGCCAATAAGAAGATAAGCCTGATACACTATAACCACCTGAACCTGCCTGACAGTATTCGGGTGACCGGCAAGGGATACATCATTTACACTTACGATGCATCCGGAATGAAGCTGAAGAAGGTGACGAGGGACAGTACCGGAGCCTCTGTAACAACAACCACAACACTATACCTTGGTGCGACAAATTTCATAAACGATACATTGCAATATATAGTAACTGAGGAAGGAAGAGCAAGGATAAAGGATAGTACGCTGATGGTATATGACTATATGATAAAAGACCACCTGGGCAATGTGCGGATGATGCTGACCAATGAGACGAGAACGGACGCCTATCCGGCAGCAAGCATGGAAGTAGCGGACTCAACCGTGGAGCAGGCACTATATGATAATGTAGCTATAACAAGGGTTGATAATCCGGCAACCTATCCCGAGCCGGCACATGGAGAAAAAATAGCGAAGGTGAGAGGTAGTACCCAATTAGGGCCTGACCCCCGGCTGGAACTAGGCCCTGGAAAACTTTTACGAGTAATGGCGGGGGATACGCTGAATATGCAGGTATATAGCTGGTGGAGCGATAAAAACCCACCCAGTTCAGGATTTTCGCTCAGCATAACAGGATTACTTTCCTCCGTAATAGCCGGAAACGGAGCGATACAGCAGAACCCTCACTATGAAAGCGGGTTGGCCTCTAACTCCGACTTTACGGGTGGGGTTAGCAGCTTTCTTAGCAGCCAGAGTTCTTATAATACGAGCAATCCTAAAGCTTTTATAAACTGGATAGCTTTTGACGACCGCTTTAACTATATAGCAGCAAGCAGTGGATTTGAACAAGTTGGGAATAGTGATGATTTAACACATCATGTGATATCGAATATTGTTACCAAAAAGAACGGATATGTTTATATTTATGTAAGTAACCAGACAACCAATATCGATGTGTTCTTTGATAATTTGCAGGTAACGCATGTACGAGGGCCGCTGGTACAGGATCAGGCATATTCACCGTGGGGATTGGAGTTGAATGGAATCTCCGCGACAGCATTAGGGTTTGGGAATCCGGTAAGCCAGAAACAGAAATATAATGGCAAAGAAGAGCAAAAAAATGAATTTAGTGACGGTGCTGGTTTGGATTGGTTGGATTATGGGGCGAGAATGTATGATGCTCAATTAGGAAGATTCTTTGTGCAGGATTTTTTTGCATTTGAATATGATATTCTTTCTCCGTATCAATACACGAGTAATAACCCTATTAATTACATTGATATAAATGGCGATTATATTCTAATTAGTGGCACGGAAACGACGACTGATGCAAGCGGAAAATCAGTTGCAGCTCAGGTCAGTGTAATTTATGAAGATGGAAAGGTTTATAATGCTATTCAAAAAGGTGGTAAAATTGTTAAAGGAGAAGAGCATACACTTCAGTCTGGGTCATTTATTGCTAACGCAGTCGCCGACTTAGATAAAATAAGAGGTTTTGATGTCGGCAATAGTATGATAACTGATCTTCAAAATATGGAAGCAGGATTAACAATTAAAAATAATTTGTTTTACTCTAGTGGGACAGAATATGACGGCACAACAAATTCTATTGCATATGATCGAAGGGGCTTTGATGTTGATGGCGTTTTAGCACATGATTTTGTGACACTCGGTCATGAAATTGCACATGCATGGGCTAAGAATATGAGGTTAGGTGGGCAATATAAAGGGAGGTTTTGGAATGTAAAACGTCTTGAATATTTTGCAGTTAGATTCGAAAATTATTTAAGAGCAATGTCCGGTGAGACTGTAATGCGTATGAAGTACACGGAAAATGTTTTAGGCCATTCAAAGTATTTCAAATCATCTTCTCCAGAAAATTTTAAAAACTTTGAAATTCCATATAGGACTGGGGAACTTTGGACGGAAAGAATTCAAAGTCTTAATCCTCAACGTCCTGGATTCTCTTCAATGGACGCTTCCTATCATAGGCTTAATGTTGCTGTGACTCATGACGTCAGAAAGAATAAAATAACTACTACAATACATCATTAATGTTATGAAAGATAGAATAACCAGCTTGCGATTTTTTGTTTTTGTATTTCTTGTAATACTTTTTTCTTCGTGCTATAATAAATTGAAAACACAATTAATATACGAGAGTAAATGTTTAGATAGTGCTTACGAAAAAGTGACACTTAATAAACTCTTTGATTCTCCTATAAGCTACAATCTAAAGCTGATTGAAATTGAAGGATATTATTCATGTGGGTATGAAAAGTCTAGTCTTTCAACAAAAAGACATATTAATAATACGAGTAGATCTTTATGGTTAAGTTCCGAGGGTGCAGATTCACTTAAAAATCTAACTTCTGGATTCTATTTAGTTGGGTCTCAAGATACATTTAATAATATATGTAATAGAAAATTAATAGTAAGAGGTGTTTTTGATGCACATTCACATGGTCACTTAGGCAAATATTTTGGGGCAATTAAAAATATCTGTTATATTGAATGTAAGTAGTGTGGTAATGGGTAATGTATCAAAATAGCTGGTTTTCAGGAATTGCGTCAAACAAATGATTTACCTGCTGCTGCAGGCAGGCAGAGTGCAAATTTGCACCCTGTTCTTTATTGAGGTTTTTGTTTATTGATTATTTTTTGTAATAGGTCGGTAGTAATATACTACCTCCACCGCCTGCGGCTGGGAAGGCCTCGGTCTCCCTCCCTTGCCACAAAAACACACGCCAGCGTACAGCCCAACACTACACATATAGCGTTGGGCTTGTTGCTTCATAGGACTTTCCTTTCCGGCTTCGCAGAGAAATACGCAAACTATTTCGTCCGGTTACATACTTCACCTGACTCCATAGCATTTGCTTCTTTCTCTTGATGCTCCACCGAGGAAAGCACCTATTTGCAACCCACTGTCATGGTTTTTGGCTGCGGTCAGTCACCTTCGTCCTGCCGCTCCTTAATCTGTAATAGAGGTAGGGCTATTTCCCACTACCTCCATTACAGCTTAGCGGCATCCTCCTATTTTCCCCGCCACTGCGGCAATCCTGCAAAGTATCTCCACGCACAGAAGAATCGCTGATACTTTTTGTCT
The DNA here is from genome assembly GCA_046329665.1 of Chitinophagaceae bacterium. GTDB lineage: Bacteria > Bacteroidota > Bacteroidia > Chitinophagales > Chitinophagaceae > JJ008. Next base: position 419,603 of record JAXLUG010000001.1, read on the forward strand.
GCCTTGTGGCGGGAGCGCCACCGCTTGCGTTTCCCGTCGCTGGCACAGAAAGCTGAGAGTTGGTTTGCTGGCACCTGATCCTGCCTTATTATCCATGCCACGCAAACCAAGCCACACATGAGCTAAGTCTTTATACTTAGTATGCCCGACTTAGCCACGGGAAACGCTTGGCGCTGGTGGTGGCGCTTGAAGGAATGTTTTGTTTTACAACACCTAATATCTTTCTTATTTATTTATGAAAAAACCGGTAATAATCGCTTCATTTTACTATTTTTCATTGAAGGTGAACAAGCGGGGAAGTGAAACAAGCTACTAAATCAATCAAGAGTGAGAAGAGGATTTAAAGCCGAAGCCGAACGACATGCTGCATTTTATCGGAAAGAACTCCAATTAAAAGAGCGTGACCCACTGCCTAGCCGGGACCTTGCTTCTCATCTGAAAATTCAACTTCTAACACCACAAGAAATACCAGGCATTACTGAAGACCTCCTTGAAGTATTATTAAACACAGGAAAGGACAATTGGTCTGCCGCAATCTTAAGATGTGATGATAAAGAATTCATCATTTACAACCCCACTCATTCACCGTACCGGCAGGAAAGCGATCTTATGCATGAGATAGCTCATTCTATTTGTAAGCATGAGTTTAGTGAATTGGAAACAACAGTATCCGGTGGAATAATTCCACTACGTAAGTATGATAAGGAGCAGGAAGATGAAGCAGGATGGCTTGGCGCATGCTTGCAATTGCCTAGGCCGGCATTGTTTTATTATCATAAGATAAAAAGAATGGCGATTCCTGATATTTCCAAGTTGTTCAATGCAAGTGAAAAAATGGTACACTACCGGCTCGGGGTGAGCGGTGTAAAAAACATGCCCTGGCGAGGGTAATTTACTTTACGCTCTTGTATGCCAAGTTGATCATTTCTACCAACGACTCAGACACTTTTTTGGGCAGCGTTTTATCAGCTCTAAGATTTGCCACCACAATTTGCCTCATTGAGTCAGCCTTCTGTGCAGGGAGTGTAAAGAAATCAACCGAAACTTCCAGCCATTTACAAAGCTTCATATAGGAATCTATATCTGGCAGATTGCCATTTTCTACTCTTGAGAGTGTTGAAAGACTAATTCCTATTTCCTTGGCCACTTCCCTTAATCCTCTGTCACTTCTTTTCGATTTGATCATTTTTGAGAGCGCATCGATGTTGATAGAGTGCATATAGGGTTTAATTTATTGGCATTGTTTGGATGTTTCGGCAAAGATAATTTTTTTTTAGATATGAAACAAGTTTGTATCTTTGGAGAAACAAATGTTTCACTTGTAAAAAAAGAAGATTATGAATACTAATGTACAGAACAAAGGCAATGCCGGTAATGGTAATCCCGGTGCTGGTGGTGGCAACGAGAAGTTTGTTACCCTGACTATCGTGGTCAATACAACACCGACAAAAGTAACGGTTAATGAAAACGTACCCCTTAAAAATGCTGCTCAAAAAGCACTTGACCAGACAAAAAATACTGGGAGGCCGCTCAGTGACTATGAGTTGAAACTGGGCGATCAGGTTCTTGACATGGACAAAAAAGTCAAGGACTATGGATTAAAAGATGGAGCAGAACTTTTCCTAAGCCTTAAAGCGGGAACCGGTGGAACAAATTAATCCAGCAATTGTAATCGAAGTGCAACCGGCTAAACCGGTTGCCCCTTCTTTACAAGTAATTGATCCAGCCATTTCAAAAGCAAAGTTTGACCAGGAAGTAGAACAATTCCTCGATGGTGTAGAGATACATAGAAAACGGGGCATAATTGTTCTGGATTATGAATTCCCTGATATCAAGCTGGCATTTTGCGCTCCGCAGATAATCCCCACACCAATTGTGTTCGCAGTAAATATCAATTATACGAATTATGATATGGAACCATTATCTGTAAAGTTTATTGATCCATTTACATTCAGGTTGATCTCGGTACAAGAATTACGCCACCAATTTGGAAGAAGAGGCCCGGTTGTAAATGGAAAAGGGCAAATTCAGCCACTTGCATTGGGATTACCTGATGGAACACCTTTTATTTGTTTGCCGGGAATACGTGAATATCACAACCATCCAGATCATTCTAATGATCCGTGGCTTACTCATCGTGGCAAAGGTGGAGAAGGTACACTTGGTTTTATAATCGAAAAGCTTCATCAATATGGAATCGCATCTTTGAACGGATATCTCTTGCAAATAACCATCCCCCAGATACCACTGGGCATAGATCCCAATAAAATTCCTTCATGATCGATTTTCAAAAAATAACAAAGATAATCCTGCCCACTCGGTTTGTAGAACATATATACGGACATATCCGCAACGCCGGCAAGGAAGGTGTGGAAGGAGTTGGACTATGGTTTGGCAGACAGGAGGGAAATCTGTTCACTGTATATAGCAGCCTTATACCGGAGCAAAAAGCCTACCGCATGGAGGAAGGATTGTTATACCAGGTAGGAGGAGAGGAACTGCATAGAATCAATAAATGGGCCTATGAACAAAAATTAGTGCTCTTAGCCCAAGTACATAGCCACCCGGGACGGGCGTATCATTCTGATACCGATGATGCATTTCCTATAATAACAACGCTGGGTGGACTCTCTCTGGTGATCCCCAACTTCGGTTTCGACCCGATTGATAAAAAATACTGGGCAGTATACCGGCTACAGCCGGATGGGTGGAAGGAAGTTTCATTGAAGGATGTAAATGAATTGTTTCAAATAGTATAAGATGGGATTAGCAAAATTTCTTGACAAATCGGCACTAAGTGCTTCTCAGGTATTAAAGAACTTTGATTACGAAGTTTTCAAAAGTATTCTTTTGTCACACCGTGTATGTATTTGTTTTGATAAAAAAACAGTTGCAAGTTCTGAGGGTTTTGCCAGTATTGATTTGCTTGTTCGAATCCTCGCAAGGCTTTACCCTAGTTTGCAACTGCGTTGTATAGATGGCAAATCACCCGATACGGAGTATTTTAATGAAGTTGCCTTATCCATCAATGAATACATTGATCTTGCAATTTCTGAGCCAACAGTGTGTATTGTTGTGGGTGATACGCTGGTTGATCATTCGTGTTTGAAGATTTTTATTGGTTCTGATCAATGGCTCGCTAGATTTTCTTTGCACCGGCCCTTGTTGTCTGGCAACTCTAAGAACCGCCTTGGTGCGGGTGCTGCTGCTTGTTTCGCTGCTGCTAATTTGTTCCGCTATGTTTTCGGAGAACAGCTGCCTGAAGGCCAACTTGATGAGGAGTTTATTTATTCTACCTTCAATAGCGGTATTAACGGAAATGCTCAGCAAGGCCCAGGGATAAACGCGATAAATCTAAACGACACCGTGCTGATTGGATTGGGTGCTATCGGAAATGCAGTTGCTTGGAGTTTAAAAGACCTTGATCTAAAGGGAAGTTTGGATATAGTTGATGGTGAAAAAATAGAATTAACCAATTTACAACGATATCTTTTAGCTGCGGAGGTTGATATTGATAGACCAAAAACAGACTTGATAAACTCTTACTTAAATCAGCCTTGTGTAAAATCATTTCCATTTCATTTTGATGAATATATATCTAGGCGTGGCGACTGGAAAATATTCCGGGCTGTGGTTTGTGTTGATTCAGCCAATGACCGACGGTTAGTACAGGCCTCCTTACCACAGAGGGTTATTAATGCGTGGACTCAACAGGAGCAGTGCGGCATTTCCCGGCACTATGATTTTCTTAATGAACCATGCTTATGTTGTCTTTATCATCCATTAAAAGAGGAAAAAAGTTTACCCCTTAAAATTGCTGAAAGCCTTGGTTTAAGGGAAGTAAATCATATTAACATAATTAGGCAATATATGGCAGAACAGATATTGGTTGATGAGCTAATAATTGATCTGATTTCACAAGCTAAAGCTATTGATCCTAATTCACTTTTACCATATACGGGTAAATCAATCGAAGTTTTCTATTCCGAAGTGATTTGCGGGGGAGTAATGATGCACTTGACAGGTAATCCGCAAAAAGAAGCTGCTGAAGTGCCTTCTGCTTTTGAGTCAGCAATGGCTGGAATCCTCCTGACAGCTGAAATTATAACTGATTGCAATAATCTTCGTGCTGGAAAATCGCCCACTATTCAAAAACTAAATTTGCTACGGTCACTTACTAAATACACATATGATAGTGTTGGTAAAAATAATACACCTGACTGTATTTGTCATGATGATATATACCGGCAAATTTTTAAACAGAAATGGGGTGTGAAGGTGAAATCAGATATTTTGCCAATAGCCTCAGAATCAGGAGAAAAGGTTAAGAATACTACAGTGTCCCTTGATGTAGCAAACAATGCAAATGAAAAATGGAAGTAAGAGTAAGAATTGAACTTGATGAACTAAAGCATTATCCTCAATACAAGATTTGAAGATGGGCTTGGTTTATATAGGGAGAACAAAATCAGTATTTCACATTTCGAAAAGCCCTTGGCTGAAACTTCACCATTAATTCTTCCACAAAAATACCCATCGGGCTGCTGTAGCGTCCAATAGACTACAGCATAAACACACGGCCTGCACACAACCCTTTCATTTATTCCGTTTCCTCTTGGACTTGATTGCCCAATGGGTGGTTTCGCTTCATCTTTAATTCTTCACCTAAAATCAGAATGAACATGAAAGCGAAATTTGATCTCACACAACTGCAAAATGTCTCTGAAATTGATGTTGTCTATCGAAAAAAGGTTAGAGCGAAAATGTCAGACCGGCCGACAATCATCAGGCCCTCAGACTGCTACAATGCCTTCCTCCACTATTGGAACCCTGACACGATTGAACTAGTAGAGGAGTTTAAGGTACTGTATCTTAACCAGTCTAACCGGCTATTGTATGCATACAATGCTTCAATGGGAGGAATAACGGCAACGGTTGCTGATCCCAGAATTATTCTCGCCATCGCTCTTAAAGTGGCCTCATCAAAGATTGTGTTGGGCCACAACCATCCTTCCGGTAACCTAAAACCCTCCAAATCGGATATAGCGCTCACTTTAAAACTAAAGGTTGCTGCATCGTACCACGATATTGAAATCCTTGATCATATTATCGTGACTTCGGAAAAGTTTCTCTCATTTGCCAGTGAAGGGTTATTATGAGAGAGAACCCGGCCAGCCGGAAGGCAAAGGTATCTCCTCCACAGGTCGTCGGGCAAGGTCATGCCCATTGCGGGTTGCGACGAAAAAAATCTCCACCCTTCTTAAATACATAAGTTTTCGTGGGTAGTATTTTTTTCTGCAAACCTTGCCCTCCTCGCTCACGCTTCCATTTCAGTTGCCTATCGGCTGGCCAACTCAGGCAAAGCCGGATTACTTAATTTTTAAAATGTAAAACTATGGTACTCATTGGAAGAATCACCCAGGACGCAAAAGTCAAGAAACTCAAAGATGGTAGGGAAGTTGTGAATTTCGCTCTTGCCCTTAACGACTACTACAAACCCAAAGGTGCTGCAGAAGGCGTCACTCTCACCACCTACTACAACTGCTCGTACTGGATTTCACCAGCAATAGCTCCCAGGCTAACCAAAGGTTCATTGGTAGAGATTCACGGCCGTATCACTGTGAACGCTTATCAGGGCTTAGATGGAGAAGCGAAAGCCTCCCTCAACTGTCATGTAAACAGTATCACCGTACACCAGCATAAGAGGGTAGAATCAGCACCAGTTCAAACGGAAAAGATAGCTGACGACCTGCCATTCTAATGGGTCAAATGTTAGGGAGCAGGAATACTCCCTAAGACTTTGTAAAGCAAAAAAGCTACCACCGTATGTACAGTGGTAGCTTGAGGCAGGAGAGTATGCAAGAGACAAAGAGTTGAAAAAAATATTCACTTTTTACTTAATTATCAATGCGTTCTTAATCCTTGTGCTTAAATCTATTTTCAATTTGAAACAGTGTAGCATAAAAAAAGCTCCTAGTTAGTTGATGCCTTCAGAATTTTTAATAAATTCATATAAGAATAACCGTAACATTACTCGCTTCCTGACCCGCCCTGCGAAATCTAATCGTAACAATCAAACCATCTCCAACTTCATTATGGAACACTAGGAAGTTCACTTCTTAGTTAAGTTATCTTGATCGTATTACTTAAAAGTGTATAAGCACTAATGAAGTAATGTGGTAGAAAGAATATAATACCCCATCTTTTAATAGTGGGTATTTCTATATATAAAAACAAACAATTAAAAACAAAAAAATGAAAACATTCAATTTCCCGAAAAATGCACGTAGTGCAAGAGTATTAAGAAACAATACTCGAACAGTGCTTAATTCAAAAGGCTTATTTGGCTTCACCGATGGGCCACCTAACTATTTTTTAACCTTAAAGCCGAAACTATGCAAACCACTCATCCGCTAAAAACCCTTATCCTTTACACCACCCAAGCAGAAATTGATGCGATAAAGAAGGTTACTCAAAAATTCCCCGATGTATTTAACGTGCTTGAAATAAGCCGTGCAGTATTCGATGCCCTTGTCGTCCTAAATTCTCACTCATTTGATCTCACCTTTTTTGACGAAACTGCATTCCCGATTGATCTCATTGAAACCGTCGGCAAAAAACGATTCGGCCTGATCGTTTTCAAGAACAAGAAGACCTTATCTTGGAAGCTGAATCTTGCAACTAAATCCGGCGGCTATTTCTACCTTGAACCCCCGTTTGATGGACGGCAAACAGACCTTATCAAAAACCTTCGTGCAGAGGTCATTAAAAGGAACTTTGTTCATCAACACACGTTACACCCTGTTACAAATAAGTTGCCTTTCCAGGTAGGGGCGAAAACGTATTATTTATCACCTCAGCAGATAATCTTTATTGAAGTGCGAGGTAAGCTATCGAAAGTTTATTATGAAGAGGCTGATGAGGTAAAAACAATTCCGCAATCAAATGGCCTTGGAGTATTTGAAAGACATTTTGACCAGAACATGTTTTTTCGAATTCATAGAAGTCGTATGATTAATATTGCTTTCATAAAAAGAGTGATTGATTCGAGCAGAATTGTTGTCCTTACCAAACAATTTCAAGGTAGAGAAATTGAAGTTGGTATATCATACAGGAAAATTAGAGTGCTAAAAAAAAGGTTCAAACTGAGTACGAGTTTATAAAATGTGCGTTCACGCAGGAAGTAATTACGCTCAAGGCAATTTTCTTTTTCTCCTCAGAACAATAGTAAATCTTTACGTTGGCAAAAACCCTCTGATTCTTCAGAGGGTTGCGCCAAACCGGAATCGAAGGGATACCGGATGACTTGCGCTAAACTATTTAACAGAATAGTTTAGGCCAACCGTAAGTATAGCATATCTAACTCTCCGGCAACGCCTATCTGATTCTGGTTCAGTGACCCGTAAAATCTGAACCATGGATAATAATTCCTCTAAGAAAATCAGAGAAACACTTAACAACCTCAAAGATGATTTGAATAATATCGGTGGCCTCCGCCGCCAGCCCTGTAACAGCAATATGCAGGAAATCTTTCATAAAATATACTCAGGTACTGCAAAGCTTGAAAGCCTGTATCATATATCAAATGAATACACAAACGAAATAATAGAGCTTCATTCTCAATATGTAAATAAAAGCTTTGAAATTTTTGGAGATTATCACGGGTGGAAGCCCGAATAAGGGTATAAAACGAGATGTATGAAACTTTTTGAAAACAGTGATTGTCATCACACAATGCTGAATACGCTAAAAAACATTTTGAAAACTAGTGAAGAGCTTTCGGGCATTACTTGTTCCAACCAGTTGGATCATTTGTGTGACGTTTTTTCTTCTTGCTATGCTGAGTTAAAAAGCAGAATAGAGGCAGTCCCTGACGAGATAAAGGAAGATTGGATGGTAATGCTAAAGGCGTATAAGCAGAAAATGAAAGTAATTCTAAACTGAAGCCAGGACGTGTCGCCTGGCTTTTTTAATAAATAGTAATAGTAGTTCTAAAAACAAAATATATGAAACACTCCTGGGCTTTTCGCTGGTGGTATATCTTAAAGCTGAAGCAGCAGATCAGCTCTTCCTTCAAGGTCAAAAATGAATCTGAAGCCGTCAAGTCAGATGCTATTTCAGAAATCCAACAGCGCATCAAACCACTCTGGCTATCTATTAAACGACTGGCATACAAACTGAGTATTAAAACAGTCCAAAACAACCGTTCCCGGCTTCACCGGGAAGAAACCGGGCACCAGCGGCTTAGCTCGCAGCCACTGTTCACACAAAACCAGATCAGCAGCATTACCCGCAAGTATTGGCTTAACTTAATAGTGCAGGCTCTCTTTTTAATCAGTGAGGCGTTCTTGTATTGGTTGGTCGCTGTGTTATTTGTGCCAGGCGGCGGGGAGATTGCAAAGCTGGCGGTAGCATTATTCCTTGCGGGCTTGGGTATGATTTGCCTGGACTATGGCTTTACAAATCACTTCTTATACATAAAAATTAAAAGCCTCTTTTTAAAAAAGGAGATAGGTGACTATGACCTCAAAAGCCAAAATAACAAGAGAATACTTGGGTATTTACTTATTGTCTTCACACTCGCTGTCATCATTTTTTCAGGAATGGTGCGCATCTTTTTCATTGAACAAGTTGACCCTACTGGCCTCAGTGCTGAAAAACTCCAAGCAGTAAAACAAGCAAGTAAGTGGGCCAGCCTCCTAACTATGGTTGCTACCATTGCAACAGCCATTTATCTGGCAGCTCTAAAAAGAGAGCAAGGTAAAATTGCAGAGCAATATGATGTAATGCGATACTGGAAAAAGACAGTTCAAAAGAAAAATACTTATGCTCAGGAGTTAATTAAAACTTCTTGCAAGCTATTAAGCGTTGTAGAACAAACCACTGAAAAACACTGGCAGCTAATCATTGAAATTAAACGCATATTCAAAATGGCACAGGAACAAGACCTGAAGTATCTGCACCTGGATAAAGAATATGTAGATGTTAAGTCCAAACCCGGATTTACTATCAACGACCACATTTATAGAAAGTTTGCCCCCGTTCAGGCTGGACATGAGGAATTGTTCCGCTACGGGGTGTATAACGCTCTTGAAATAAAAACGAAGATTGATTATGTGCACAAAATACTCAGGGAGGTAGAAGAATACCTGGCAGAGCAAATACAAGCAGCAAATAGCTCTATGCGAAATGTAGAAACAGCCAATATTCTACCCGCAGCAAATGGTATTAAACACGAAACTAATTTTCAAAACACATAAATCATTTTTATGAAAACTACTATTGCGTCTTTTTTAATGCTTTTAGTCACTGTGTTAGTTTCTTGTCACAAGAAAGAGACACCTAAGAACATTATTGTGCCGGTAGATTTTTCTGCCAGCCGGGACAGTATTGCTATTGCCTGGTACAAGGAAACTATCAAAAACGCCATCATTCGCAATATGGGAGTCGAAGACAGAATAACTGTACTGCCGGTAGACGGAGGTAGTGAGCTTTGGAGTCAGGAAGTGTTCTCATATGATTTCTCAAAGAATAAGTACACTAATGAATATGCCGGACTCCAGGCTGATGATGTGAAGAGGGAAAATTTTAGAGACACCGCTGCTAAAGCTATGGCGCTTTTTGAACAAGCATTTGACAGAGCAGTAGCAGAAAGAAAACAACTAAGTCAGGTGACAGATATTTTTGGTTCGCTCAGGCTAACCAAAAAATATGTTCTGACAGGTCACCAAAATGTTCTTATCCTATTTTCTGATATGCAACAGTCAGAAACTGGTGAAGAATTGAACTTAGAGAAAAAGGTACTTACCAAACCTGAAACCGAAACGTTTCTTAAAAAAGCAGTGCCGGTAGATTTAAAAGGCACTGATATCATAGTCCTTACCGGCTCACAGACAAATGTGACCCCGGAAAAGTTTTCAGCCCTGCAAACATTTTGGACAAAGTATTTTGATAAATGCGGTGCCCGGGCAATTGACTACAGTACAGGCACAGCCATAAAACTTGAAGAGCGCTTAAAAAGCAATTAAAGAATGAGCAGCGAAGGCAATATTCTTGTAAGGTCGCTTACAAACCTTATTGTATCTGTGCTAAAGCTTATAGGAGTGCTGGTCGCATGGATACTGAAGATTATCGCCTCTATTTTTTCATCAGGAAGCAAACTGTTATTTAAATACGCTGGAAAATGATGTACTGGATTATTGGCATACTCGGATTGTTCATCCTCCTAAGACTCTTTGAAAAAAAGAAGTCGCCGGTAGACGCGTTATTCGGTACCCCGGGGGAGCACTTAAGTATTTTCAATAAAGGATTCTCACCTGTCGGCGGGATGAAGGCACTCACCGTTAATCAGTCTTTTCGTAATATTCTGATATGTGGTTCTACCGGTAGTTTCAAGACAGCAGGCCCGCTACTGAGTTCTACCAATACACTCACCAGGGCAAAGTGTTCCCTTATCATTTTAGACGTATCATCCGAAATATTTAAATTAAGCAGCGGTTTCATGCACAAGCGCCGCAGAAGAAAGATATACTGTTTTGACCCACTCCAGTCGTATGACGGATTCAATCCGCTTGATTGGTGCAAGAATGCTATTGATCTTGATAAAGTCGCCCGTATCCTTATTGTCAACGGTAGCGTTGATTCAAAGGCCGATCCCTTTTGGAGCACTTCAAGCCAGGTATTTCTGTCCTTTTTTATGCAGTTAGTATTCTTTCATGGAAAAATTGGAGAAAAAAACATGTCTAAGGTTGTTGATCTGATAGATACCTATATGGCAGAACCAGAGACAATAGATAGAATTGTAGTCCGATCAGATGCCCGGTTACTAAAGATGTACAAAACACTCAATGCAACCCCCGAGAAAACCCGACAGTCCATCCTTAGTACCATTGTTGCTGCCACCAGACTGTTCCGCACGCCTGAAATTGGCCGTTGTACATCAATGAGTACATTCTCTATTGAAAATTTCAGAAAGGAGCCTTCCATACTCTACTTATGTATTCCGCTTCACATGGTTAATTTCTTGGCTCCGTTAACTGCAGTCCTCTTTGAAATGCTCTTCCAGGAAGCAATGACCAGTGTACCGGATAAGAAACAACTTCCTTTGTTTTTCCTTATTGATGAAATGATGACTATGAAGCTTGACCTTGGACTTGTGTTTTCAAATTGCCGCAAATACAAAATCGGGTGCATGGGTGTACTACAGGATGAAAAAATGATGCTCATGAAGTATTCTCCCGGGGAGTACTTTGCCATTAAATCAAATGCCTGCACAAAGGTGTACCTCCCTAATGGCCGCAGTTTAGAACAATCCAAGGAGCTACAGGAAATAATTGGTAAATGCGCTCTAACCAGCGAGGAGGGGAAAGAACGACACTCTTATGGAATGGAAGCGGCACAGGTGAGAACCAGCAGTGAGGCTTTTGTGCTCATAAATTCATCCCGTCCACTGAGACTGCCGGTTATACCGTATTTCAATCACTTTCTATTTGACACAAGAACGAAAATACCTCCATATATGTCTGAACAAAAAATCAAATTAGAAACGTCAATGCCTGAAACGATAGAAAACATATGAAGCAACTAATTAAACAAGGAACCGGGCTTTATACATACCTCTCTGATACCGGTGTGCTTCATACAGGCAACGATGAAGCCATTAAACAAGCCAAGCAGGAATACTGGAGACAGTACCGGAAACAGTGGAAGAAGAATAAACGTCAGCAGAGTAAAAAGTATGTCCTGCTGTTTTCATTTCAGGAAGCAAGAGTTATTACCAAAAAAGCAGTTGCACGGCAACTAAGACCGGCACAGTACATTAAACAAACTGCATTAACCGGAAATGATGTCATAGGAACAGTGTTAAAAGGTCGTATCAGGGAGCAGGTACTTCTGTTTTGCTTTATACTTGATTCGCTGACGGAAACACATCAGTTAGAAGACACGATTAAGAATGAAATTATTGAATCAGCAACCCGTTTGGAGGAAGCAATACTTAATGCCTTAGAAGAAACATAAGTAACTATGATTATTAAACAACTTTCCAGAAAATCAAGTACAATGACCACCGCTTCTGGCGGGCTACTCAAATACCTGTTCCGGTATGCTCTGGATGAAAAGAAAACAAAAGGAAAAGGTGACGGTGAAAAACTCCTCACAGTACTGAAAGGAAACCTTATCATCCGTCACAATGTTCGTTCAAGAACCTCTATTCAGGGGTTTATTAAGGAGTTCAATCAAAATGAATCATACCGTTTGGTACACCGGAAGGATCGTGTAAAAGTCTTTCATACAATTATCTCATTCGCCCCTGGTGACCGGCATTTGATAACAGACGAAATGCTCAAAGACATAGCAAAAAGATATATTGAAGAAAGAGCACCGAATTGTTTGTGGGTTGGCTCTAAACATGAAGACTGTGATCATCTACATATACATTTATGCCAAAGTGGGACAATGTTAAACGGAAGGAGTGCCTGGGTCTCAAACCAAAAGTTTAAGTCTATCAAACTCGCACTTGACCGGTATCAGCGGGAAACATACCCATTCTTAGTTCATAGCCTGCCGGACTATGAGAAAACAAAGAAGCAGACTAAAGAGGTTATGATTGAACGCCTGAAGGCAAACAGGCAAACCAACAAGGCAGTGCTCCTTGAAACCATCGAAAAGCTTTATGCAGAAGCAAGATCACAAAAAGAGTTCTTAGCCGGACTAAAAGCAAAGGGGCATCATGTATATGAACGAAATGGCAGACCACAGGGTATATTGTTTGAAGGAAAAACTAAATACCGCTTCAGTGCCTTAGGATTTGACCAAGAAAAAATCGGACTGCTTGATAAATGCAAAGCGATTGAGGAACCGGTGACTATGACTAAACCAATACCAGCAGTACAAAGAGTTAAACCAACAAAACAGAAGCAGCGAGAGTTAGAAAACAGGGAAGCTCTGGCAAAGGAGCTTGAGGCATTATCAGCAATAAGAGCAAGGGCACAGGAAAAAGAAAGAGTCAAGGATTTGGATAGCCCAGGAGAAAGGGAAATAGATAGACCAGACTTTGAGTATGAAAATGTAGTTGAATCCTGGTATGAGGAACCAGTATTGGAAGTGGACTAAAGGGGTACGGGGAATCCCCGTCAAGTGGGTTTGGGAACTCCCAAACCCGAACTTGCAAAACGATTTTTTGAAAACTAAACCTTACGAATATGGAAACGAACAGTGCGACGATACTGCTTATTCCGAAGGAAGAATGGGAGGGCTTGAAAACCTCCCAGCAGGCCATCCTGCAGCAGTTGCAGGAGCTCAATACAAAAGGACTGGCCGGAATACCACAAAAGAACATTACCGCAAAAGAGTTCATGGAGGCCGTCCGTATTAAGCGAACAAAGTTTGACCAGCTTGTGCTGGGCAACAAAATCAGAGTCATTAAAAAGCGCAGGAAGATATATGTGCCGGTCAGCGAAATAGAACGTTATTTTTCTGACCCCACCATCCTCTAAATTTTAGTGGGTAGGAAGAATAGAATATCTTTATGCTCCTTTAAAACAGGGGCACCACCTGTATAAACTCTGGTATCTTATTTATGGCACGAATGTATCCCCGTTTCCTTTACTCGGACCCCAAAGACACTAAAAGCAAAGGCCCATTTATTGTTCATTTAATAGACCCTCGGGTAGTAATTTGTATTAGAAAAGAAGGAGAGGATTGTAGCGGATTAAATGGACTTGGTTTTAATTTTGAGGATCTAAAAATGGATTTTTTCCTCTTGGATGAATTTGATGAAAAGGATAGGTTTAAATATGAAAAAGTCTTAGAAGATGCAATTAAATGGTTTGATGGACAAGTTACCCTAGGAAATATAACTCTATAATTTCCTAAATGTTTTACGGAATTTTGATAACGGATTGATAGTTATATATGGTAAATAGTCCTGTCGGGACTACACCAACGCATCCCAAGACTTTTATCCCCTCCTTAACGTACAGTTCTGTATGGGGAGTGTTTCGGCTCTTGTCAGGCTTTATTTCGAATACCCCAAAATGAATTGACCGGTCTGCAACCTTCGATATATATTTTCTTACCGGAGGTCATCTTTATCTGTATTCATTTCTCACCAATTTTATTGTTAGCTGCCACCAAAATACCTGTGTCGACGATCTTATCCCTGAGCTGCCAAGACCAATGGTAACTCAAAAAATGGGGGTCTGCAATACCCAACTTTCAATTAATACCAGGTACATATACCAATATTTTACTATTGGTTGGTCAGTTAACAAATCTAAGATTTTTTCTGAAGCGTTTCCGGCCAGTATATGTAAAAGAATGTTTATTTTCTGTGTTGACTGAAGATATAACCAGGCCTTTTTTCTAACTGAAACCAAGTAGTTTTGCAAGTTACGAATCAAAAAAAATCGTAAAGCCTTTGATTGAGCAGGAACTGATACAACGTTTGAAGAACCGTGATGAGGCGGCTTTCAGGTATCTTGTCGATACATACCGGGACAGGGTATATAACACGATAATTGGTATCGTACAAAATGCCCAGGATGCCGAAGATGTGACCCAGGAGGTTTTTATCCAGGTGTACAGATCCATCGGGGATTTTAAGGGAGAATCCAAGCTTTCCACCTGGTTGTACCGGATAGCCACCACCCGGTCATTGGACTTACTCCGCAGCCGGAAAAGCAAGAAACGCTTCGGTTTCATCCAGCGGCTTTTCGGGGATAATAATGAGCCGGTTTTTGAAATACCTGATTTTAATCACCCCGGGTCAGCTCTTGACAGAAAGGAAAATGTGGCTAAATTGTTCAGTGTTATTGCAAGACTACCCGAGAACCAGAAAGCAGCCTTCATCCTGCATAAGTTAGAAGGGCTTAGTTATCAGGAAGTTAGTGAAGTTTTAAAAACCTCTTTACCAGCAGTGGAGTCGTTAATGCACAGGGCCAAACAAAACCTCCGGAAAATGCTGGAGAAAGAAATGGAGTGATAAAATTTCGAAGGTTTTATAACATGTTCACGTCAAAACCTGTTGTCAGAATATGAAAACAAATAAGAAAATAGAGGAGATACTTGACAGCCTCGATGGCATTAAAAGGGCTTCACCAGACGAATTCTTCTATACCAGGCTAAAAGCCCGGATGGAGAATGAAATGGTAAAGATGCCTGCCCCCAGGCCGGTACTCCTTAAGCCGGTTTGGGCACTGTCTGCACTCACCATCCTTCTTATTATCAATGCGGCGGTTATCTTTAATAAAAGTAAGACCCCGGAATCCACTGCTTCCACTGAGTCAGAAACTCTTCAATCTATTGCTGCAGATTACAACATCAATGATGTAAGCAGCCTTTATGATTTAAACGAACAAAAATAATCATGAGAAGCAATAAAATACTGGCCATTGCAGTAGTGGTATTATTATTAAGCAACATTGCCCTTATTGCTTTTGTGCTGAAAGGAAAGGAAAAAAGGACTACCGGCCCTTTTGGCGGAAAGGATCCCTTCACCGTAATGGTGGAAGAGCTAAAAATGACTGACCAGCAGCAAACTGAATATAAACAATTAAGGGAACAGCATTTTCAGAAAGTGAAACCCCTGTTTGATTCTATGCGGGCGGCCAAATCCTCATTTTATGCCCTTATTAAAGAAGATGATAGCAAGGTGAATGACAGCCTGCTGAATATTTATTCAAATAAAATAGGTGAACGGCAGTCAGAACTGGATCGTCTGATGTTTGAACACTTCAGAAATGTGAGAAAGCTTTTTACGGCTGAACAACAACCCAAATTTGATTCATTGGTTCAACGGATGATGCAGCGGGGTAAAAAGGATTCCTCAAAAAGAAAAAGCAGCCGTCAGGAATAGATTCGTTCAATTTCCTCCCTGTATTTCTCCATTATCACCTTCCTTTTCAAAGACAGTTTTGGGGTCATTTCGCCAGTATCCACACTCCATTCCGCGGGTAAAAGCTCAAACTTCTTTACCTGCTCCACATGATTGAAATATTTGTTGAAACCTTCAACAAGGTCTTTGTACATTTCGATCACTTCAGGATTCCTGATCAATTCTTCATTACTGGCCCCTGATACTCCATTTTTTCGGCACCAGTCTTTCAGGTTGGGGAATGAAGGAACGATCAGGGCACTGACGAATTTCCTTTCTGCACCAATAAGCATGACCTGCTCGATATACGGCGATTCCTTCAGTTTATTTTCAATAGGTAAAGGGGCCACATACTTACCTCCGCTGGTCTTAAAGAGTTCTTTTTTGCGGTCCGTTATTTTCAGAAACCCTTTTTCAGTTAGTACACCAATGTCCCCGGTATGGAACCATTCATTTTTTATTACTTCTGCAGTTAAGTCGGGCCTTTTATAATAACCCACCATTACGTTGGGTCCTTTGCAGAGAATCTCCCCGTCTTCGGCGATCATTACCTGGACTTCATCAATCAGCGGGCCTACCGTACCAAATTCACGGCCGCTTTCCTGGTAACGGTTCACACAGATCACCGGTGATGTTTCTGTAAGCCCGTACCCTTCCATTATTACAATCTTTGCGGCAGTAAAGATCCTGATGAGCCTTACCTGGCAGGCCGCACCACCAGTTACAATGGCATTAAGCTCCCCGCCAAGTCCTTCCCTCCATTTACTGAAAATGATCTTATTGGCAATGGCCAGTTTGAATTTATACCAGAAACCCTGCCGGGTATTTATTTCAAATTTCTCTGCCAGGCTATGGGCCCAGAAGAAGAGCTTCTTCTTTAAACCTGTAAGCTCATTACCCTTTTGCATAATGCGATCATATACTTTTTCCAGCAAACGGGGAACGGTGGTGAACATATGCGGCTTAACCTCTTTCAGGTTATCTCCGATAGTATCGAGGCTTTCAGCGTAATAGAGAGAGAGGCCTTTGAACAGGTACAGATACGTAACCATCCGCTCAAAAATATGATTGAGCGGCAGGAAACTCAGGGCCCTTGTACCGGGCGGAAAGCACGGCATACTGGCAATGACATTGCTGACTATGTTCCTATGAGAAAGCATTACTCCCTTTGGTGTACCCGTTGTTCCGGATGTATATATGATGGTTGCCAGGTCATCGTAGGCAATCTTATCTGCGATTGGTTTTATCCGTGAAACGAGTTCGGGAGTACTTAACGCAGTTACTTCTTTCCAGTGTTTCGCATTAGGAACATGCTCAAAGGTGAAAATATCCTGAATACAGGGGATCCGTTCTTTCAGGCTAAGCACCTTCAGAAAAAGCTCCTCATCATTTACAAATACATATTTTACCTGGGCATCATTCAGCACAAACTCCAGTTCATTTACATTGATGGTCGGATACAACGGCACCAGTAAAGCGCCGATCTGCTGCACCGCCAGGTCGAGCATTATCCATTCAGGCCGGTTTTTACTAAGAATAGCTACTTTGTCACGGCCTTCCGGGGTCATGTCTCCGCAATTCACACCAAGACTCAATAACCCGGCACTCAGGTTGTCAACGATTCCTTTTACAGTTACGGTACTGTACTTCTTCCACTGCCCGGATTCTTTGGCAGCCAGCATGTCATCCAGCGGCCGGCCTTCCAGGTGATATTGCAGGCAATCAAATAGGCGTTTATATTCTGTCATGTGCAATCGTTGTATCTGGTCAGGGTTACCCTGACTTATAAGACAAGAACAAATTAGGGAAAAATCAAATTATAAAAAAAACGCCACTTTGCCGGTGACGTTTTTCCCTGGAATGATATTTTTTAAAGCACCTGGTAATATTGCCCGGCAGGCATACGGAATATGCGGGTCTTCTGGAAAGCATTAAAGTTATTGTATTCCTCCGGATGGGTTTTTGTCCAGTTATCATAGGCAGCAAGGTTCTCCACGGGCCCGAAAAGCCATTGGTTATAAGCATCAAACATGCCTTCTGTCAGTAATTGCCGCTGAAACTCAAAAAGCTTAAAGGGGTACTTTGCTGCATTGCCCGCATACCAGTCGAGTATGAAGCGGGCACGGACCATTGTAAGCACTTCCACATTCACGCCTTTGTTTACAAGAGAAGACTCTTTGCTGATTGTTTCGAGGAATTTTCTCGCAAAATCACTTTTGTTTTTCTCCTCGCCTTTCATCAGGTCGGGTTCGGCAAAAAGCTTTTCCTTATATCCCTGGAGTAATTGTTGTTTCATAGCCGCCCCCCTTTCACTCAAACTTTCCATATTCACGAAGATCTCCCCGTAAATGAGGCTCCATACCTTATCCTTTGTATAGAAATAAAAGTTGGCAGCGTTATAATAGTTGCCACTGTATGACGGGTCCGACTTAATGCCTTCCTCCCAGAGATTGATCGCCGAAAAGTCCTTCATTGCCCAAAGCAGCTCGCCATATTCGCTGAGGAGCGGTCCGCTTTTTGGAAATTTTTTGAGGGCTTTTTTATACATCTTCTCGCATTCTTTGGGTTCTTCCAGTGCTTTGTACACATTACCGGCAATCTGGAAGGTCACAACATCGGCATCATCCCGCTGGATGAGCACTTCTACTCCGTCAAGTGCCTTATTGTAGTCTTTTTTCAGGTAATAACTCATCACCAGGTCTTTCTGCATTTCCAGGTTGTTCTTGTCCTGCTGTAATGCCCTTGTAAGAACGATAATAGCATTATCGAAATCACCGGTATTCATGAACGCCCTTGCTGTTTCATGCATTTTTTTAGGGTCATCGGGCTGTGCTGCTGCAACAAGTGAACAACTGATACAGAGAAGGAGGATAATTTTCTTCATAGTGCAAATAAAAAACAGAGACGTCTTATAATACGGCCCTGTTGCAAAAATAACAAATATTTGAAGGGTACCTCAGATAAGATGGGTGAGCAGCCCGTCCCTCAGTTTGGGCTCAAACCAGGTACTTTTCGGGGGCATTACCTCCCCGCTGTCTGCAATATCAAAAAGTTGCCCGATCGTGACCGGATAAAAGCTGAAGGCAACCTTCATTTCACCGCTGTTCACTCTTTTCTCCAGCTCACCCAGGCCCCGGATACCCCCTACGAAATCGATCCGTTTATCCGTCCGCTGATCTTCAATATCGAGGATCTTATCGAGTACATTTTTTGAAAGAATGGTCACATCCAGCACACCAACCGGGTCATCGGTGTAGGTGCCCGGTCTGGCCGAAAGGATATACCACTGTCCCTCGAGATACATTCCGAATTCATGCAGCTGGGCAGGCTTTACCGGCTCCGGGCTCAGCGTTACATAAAAATCATCCTGGAGCTGGCCAAGGAAGTTTTCAGTCTTTAATCCATTCAGATCTTTTACCACCCTGTTATAGTCAAGGATCGCCAGCTGGCTGGCCGGAAAGATCGTAGTGAGAAAATATTTTGCCTCCTCGCTGCCGGGCAGTTCTTTGCTCACCTTGGCAGCGGAAGCTGCCCGGTGGTGCCCGTCTGCTATATAAGTAAATGGAACATTCACTTCAAATAGGCGAGTAATGGAATTTACCACGGTATCCCTGTCAATGATCCAGATGGTATGCTGGATGCCATCTGCAGCCGTAAAATCATACACAGGCTTATTAGTGGCCTTCCAGCCGCTGATAAGGGCATTTACTTCCATTACATCCCGGTATGCCATAAAAACGTTCCCCGTCTGTGCCCTGATCGTACGCATATGATCAATGCGGTCCTTCTCTTTTTCCGGACGGGTGAATTCATGTTTTTTTATTACATCATCATTATAATCCTTTACAGACGAAAGACAAACTAACCCGGTCTGGCTTCTTCCGTTCATGATCAGCTGATAGATGTAGTAACAGGGTTTCTCTTCCTGCTGCAGGGTTCCTTTTTCTATGAATGAGCGGAGGTTTTCAGACGCTTTATCATAAACCTGCTGGCTGTGAATGTCTGTACCTGCCGGCAGATCGATCTCTGACTTGGTTACATGCAAAAAGGAAAAGGGGTTGTCCTTTGCCTCAGTCCTTGCTTCCTCACTGTTCAGCACATCATACGGGCGGGAGGCCACCTGTGAAGCAAGTTCGGGTTGCGGACGGACAGCGTTAAACGGACGGATGGTTGCCATTGGTTTTGGAATATTGAATAAGGTAATAATGGGTATCAGGCATGTTTCAATGCAAAATGTTTCATCAGTTCTGTAATAGCCTTCACACTGCCGGCCGTTAAGGCATTGTACATCGAAACCCGGAACCCGCCCACACTGCGGTGCCCTTTTACGCCCACCATTCCTTCAGCCCTGCAAAGATCAAGAAACTCTTTTTCGAGTGCAGGGTCTTCGATGATAAAAACGGCATTCATTTTACTGCGATCTTCTTTCCTCACCAGGCCTTTGAATACAGGTAGTGCATCAAGTGTGTTGTAGAATAATGTTGCTTTTTCATTATTGCGTTTCTCCATTTCTGCCACACCGCCTTCTTTTTTGAGCCAGCGAAGGGTAAGCATGGCCACGTATACCGCAAAGACGGGCGGTGTGTTCAGCATGCTTCCCTCCCTGATGTGATTCCGGTAATCAAGAATGGTTGGAATATTTCTTTTCACGCTGCCCAGGATATTCTTATTTACCACCACCAGGTTTACGCCGGCAGCGCCCATGTTCTTTTGTGCCCCGGCATAGATGATATCAAATTTGTTGAAGTCAAGCTCACGGCTGAGAATATCACTGCTCATGTCAGCAACAAGCGGCACGCCGCAGTCATAAGGCAGGTGGTGCCATTGAGTGCCCGCAATAGTTTCATTGGTCGTAATGTGCAGGTAGGCAGCCGTAGGGCTTACGGAAAGCTCCTCCGGGATACTTTTATAGTGGTCGTCTTTTGACGAACCGGCTATTTCCACATGTCCGAAGAGTTTGGCTTCTTTTATGGCCTTATTGGCCCAGGTGCCGGTTTCTGTATACGCCGCAATGCCATTTTCATTCAGCAGGTTCATCGGCACCTGCATGAATTGTGTGGTGGCACCCCCGTGAAGGAAAAGTACTTCATGGTCGTGGGAGAGGTTCATGAGTTCCTTTACCAGGCTGCGGGCTTCCTCCATCACCGGCTGAAAAAGCGGGGTGCGGTGTCCGATCTCCAGGATGGATAGCCCCGTATCATTGAAATTTAATACAGCCCGGCTGGCCTCTTCAAACACTTCCCTGGGAAGTACAGAGGGCCGGCGTTGAAATTATGCAGAACAGCACTCAAGTTTTAATCGTATGAAGTTGCAAAGATAAGTCCCTGATTGTAGAGGATTCCCAGAATTATTCAGGCTTTTTATTCATGCTCCCTGCCTTTTGGGATACCTTTTCTCCAGGCTTCCGTCAGCTCCCCGAGTTCTTTTTGTTCCTCTTCCGTCAGTTCTTTATGCGTAAGCTGTGTAAGATCAGGCTGCCCGGCGTTTACCCAGGCTGTATACCATAAAGAAGCGACGGCAAAGACCGATTGTCTCATTCTTCTTTCTATCATCCCTTTCAGCATGGCATCATAGGCGGAGGAGAAGGCGGCTGAATATTGCCGTACAATCACCCCGTTGCGGTTTTCAAATCCATATTTCTGATCGGAAGGGAAACGGCTGGTCAGTTCCTTTTCAAACCGTAAAACAGTATCAGCTGCTGCTGCACTTTCCAGCACCCGTTTCCAGATAAAGTCTGCCGGGTTCTTAATATACTCGGCCTTCCCGATCAGGAAATCCCAGTTCTTGTCGGCCAGCAATTCGGGTATACGGCTTTCCCAGAAGCCATGAATGCCGTTTTGCCCGGTCAGTTGCCCGTTATGATTACTGGAGGTGTGAAGCGGCACATGGGCATCCGCCATGTAATGGCCGATCTCTGCGGAATAGCGCAATATTTTTACCTGGTCCTTTTCCTTAAAGGCGCTGGTCAGCCGGGATAGCATGGTTTGCAGCCACCAGGGTACGATACCATGGGCTTCTAAAGTGTCCGCAGAGTATTTGGTCACAGCCTCGTTCCATTTTCTGGGAAGCGAATCAAACGGGTATTTCCCGTACCGGTCAATATCGATGTAATGCCTGGGGCCTTCGGCCGTAACAAGATAACGGCGCTTGTCCGGGTCCACGGCATGTTCAGTCAGAAAATCAATGTTGGGTTTGTACAATACCAGCATTTCAGGAGGCAAAAGGAAAACAGCATGGTAATTGATCTTTTTGTGGGCATAAAAACCCCAGCAGAAACTGGGAGTGGAAAGGCACACAAGCACCATCAGCACAAAGAATCTTTTCATTGGTCAGAACGGATTTGGGGTACACACCTTTCTGCAGCCTTGCTGCCGCACACAGTTTATACCTGGTAATCGGAGTGTTCCTCCGCTTGTTTTTTTATCTCTTCCTCGGCATCCACCACACCGCCGGTCACAGCATACTTCATGGCATCACCGGAAGATATCTTATCGAGCTTTCTTACCCGGTCACGGGGCAGGATATACAGCTGCCCGGCCCAGTGGTAGGCCTGCGGAATGTAGATCGAGATCATTTCGGCGCCAAGATCAAATTTCTGTAATTCCTCATCGGTGGCAAATCCCATGATCCATACATTATCTGCAAAGCAGTTCGCAAGAATGGGTTTGTCGAATTTCTTCTTCTCGCCGGCAAAAGCGCCAAAAAAATCCCTTACCGATGAATAGATATACTTTACTCCGGGTGTCTTTTCCAGCCATGAATCAAAAAGATTGAACAGCCTGGACTGGATAAAAACCGAACTGAGATAACCGATAAGGACGATCGACACGAGGATGATGCCAAAACCAGCGCCGTAATTCTTCACCTTGTACCGTATAATATTACCAGCGGCATCCTTTACCGGTTCCCGGAAAATAGGCAGCCAGCTGTCCACCGTAGAAACGATCCAGTAAATGGAATAAACAGTAACCGCCACCGGGGCGATGATCAGCAACCCCTGCAGCAGGTAGGTAATGATCTTTTTAAACCGGAACGGTTCAAGAGGAAATAAACGGCCCAGTCCTTTCTTCATAGTCAGCCAGTTAAACAGTAAAGGTAGGGTAAAAAATATCGGTGAGCTGCGGTTTAAATCAGGTAAAAACGGCAATAATACTTGATGGAAACTTTGGTAACGAAAAAAGTTTCCATAGTTTTGCGCCTCATTCTCCAACATGGAACCCAAAGAAAGAATACTTATTAAGTCCGAAGAGCTTTTCATGAAATTCGGGATACGCTCAGTTTCCATGGACGACATTGCCAATCATCTCGGAATGAGCAAAAAGACCCTCTACCAGTATTTCGCCGATAAGGATGAACTGGTTATGGGGGTGGTGGACGGACATATCCATAAAATGGAAAACGACTGTGGCGGTTGCAAGCTGCAGGCCCGGGATGCCATCCATGAAATTTTCATTACGATGGAACTGATTACCGAACAGATCAGCAATATGAACCCGATGGTGCTGTATGACCTGGAGAAATTTCATTTCAAGGCCTACCAGCGCTTTCTTGAGCACAAGAACAAATTCCTGCTTCGGGTGATCAGGGAAAACATCGAGTGGGGCATCCGCGACGAATTGTACCGGCCGGATATGAACGTGGATGTCCTTTCAAAATTCAGAATGGAATCCATGATGATACCCTTTAATATCGGGGTCTTTCCGCCGGGAAAATATAACCTGGCCCTTATCGCAGAGATCATACTGGAAAATTTTACTTACGGGCTTGCCACCGTGAAAGGACATAAACTGATACAGAAATACAATGAACAACGCAAAAAACATTTATCGTATGAAGAGAGCAGGAAGTAAACGATGGCTGGTGATGTTGCCGCTGTTATTTTCACTGGCAGTGGCCGCACAGGCAGATACGGCCAAACAGGTAACCCGGCATGAATTCTCAGTACAGCAGGCTGTGGATTATGCCCTGAAGAACAATGTGAATGTAAAAAATGCCCTGCTGCAGATAAAAGTTCAGGAACAACAGAACAGGGAGTTCACTTCGGCCGCTTACCCGCATATCAATGCCAGCCTGGGTACAACCTATAACCCGGCCATTGCCACACAGGTACTTCCCAATTTTATTTCCCCGGCCACCTACCAGGTGCTGATCGACCAGGGCGTAAAAGACGGGAATGGTAACCCGATACAAATGCCCGCAGATTTTGGTTTTATTGCGGCACAGTTCGGAACTAAATTCAGTGCCAATGCCGGCATAAGCCTCAACCAGCTCTTATTTGATGGACAGGTATTTGTTGGTCTCCAGGCCAGGGGCGCCGCTTTGCGGCTTTATCAAAAAGGCGCTGAAGTAACAGAAGAAAATATAAAGACCAATATCTATAAGATCTACTACCAGCTGGCCGTGAGCAAAACCCAGGTGGAATTGCTGGACGCCAATATCGCCCTGGTGGAAAAGAACCTGCATGATACCCGGATCATCTACGAAAACGGCTTCCGGGAAAAACTGGATGTTGATAAAGAAACGGTACGGTTATCCAACCTGCAGACGGAGAAACAGAAGCTGCTGAACCAGATCTCCAACGGGTACTACGCACTAAAGATGCTGATGGGAATGCCCATAGCTGACGAACTTATTCTGACCGATAAAGTGACAGAAGACCAGGTAAAAGACGGCGTACTGGAAGCAACGGCTTATAAATATGAGGACAGGAAAGAGTTTCAGCAGACAACGATCTCCAAGGAATTACTGGAGTTTAATGTGCGGCGGTATAAACTTTCCCAGATACCGACCTTGTCATTGTCGGCCAATTATGGTAAAAGCGCCCAGCGGAACAAATGGAACTTCTTTGGCAAGGGCGACTGGTACACTCTCTCCACCATCAACCTTAATGTTTCTATTCCCATTTTCAACGGGTTCCTCACCAAATCCAGGATCCAGGAAGCCCGGATAGAAGTGGAGAAGGTAAATAACCAGCTTGATGCACTGAAACTCTGGATCGACAACGATGTGGAAGCTGCCCGTAACAATTACCGGAATGCCATTGCCACGATGGATTTTCAGAAGAAGAATATGGAACTGGCTGAAAAGATCTACCAGCAAACAAAAAAGAAATATGAAGTGGGAACCGGCTCGCAGATCGAGATCGTACAGGCACAAACCGAAATGAAGTCTGCACAGACAAACTATGTTTCTGCCCTTTATGATGCGATCATCGCCAAAGTGGATTTCCTGAAGGCTACCGGCAAACTCTGAATTTAAAAGAAGCAAATGACCAATAAAATTAATCTGACTAATAAGACTAGTATGAAAAAGATAATGACTGTAACCGGACTGTTTATAACCGCTGCAATCTTCCTCGCCTCCTGCGGAGGCGGTGCTAAAGACAAGAAAGGCGACCTGGGAGATATGAAAGCAAAACTGGAGAAACTTAAAAAGGACAAAAGCAAACTGGAGGCGGATATCCGTGAACTGGAAGGCAATATCATCAAAGCTGATCCTAATGCCGCTGTTGTGCAAAAACTGGTTTCAGTCGATACCGTACGGGTGCAGGACTTCAACCACTACATTGACCTGCAGGGTAAGATCGATGCAGAAGGAGTGGCCTACGTAGCCCCAAAGGGACAAGGCGGGTTGATTAAAGCCATCTATGTTAAGATAGGACAGCGGGTAAGCAGGGGGCAACTGATATTAAAACTGGATGATGCCGTGGCCCGGCAGGCCGTAGTGGCTGCCCAGCAGCAGACCGGCCAGTTAAAAGCAAGGCTCGCCCAGGCTGAAACGGTTTATGAAAGATACCAGAACCTGTGGAAGCAGAATATCGGTGCCGAGATACAGGTGATAAATGCAAAGGCAGATGTGGATGCCCTGGCAGCACAATTAAGGGCGGCGCAGGCACAGGTGGCAATGGCACAGGAACAGGCCAACATGAGCAATGTATATGCTGAGATCGGCGGCGTGATCGACCAGGTAAATGTGAAAGTTGGCGAGTTCTTCTCCCCGCAAAGCGCTGCCATGCCACAAACAAGCATCAAGATCGTAAATAACAGCAACCTGAAAGTGGTCACCAATGTTCCGGAAAATTATGTAGGAAAGATCAACAAAGGAGATGTGGTAAGGGTAAGCGCCCAGGGTGTTGATAGCTCCTTTAAATCTGTCATCAGTGTTGTGGGAGCCTCCATTGACCCCACTACCCGTTCCTTTACGGCAGAAGCAAAATTGCCCAGCACACCTAACCTGAAGCCCAACCAGATCGCAACCATGAAGATACTGGACAAGCAGGTCAAAGCAGCGCTGACTATTCCTGTAAACCTGGTGCAGAGTGATGAAAAGAGCAAGTATGTGTTTGTAGCAGAAAAGAACGGCAATAAAATGATTGCCCGCAGGCGGACCGTGGAAGTGGGCGATGCCTACGATGGAAGCATCTGGATAAAAAGCGGCTTGCAGGCCGGTGATGTGATCATCACCGAAGGATACCAGTCCGTATACGATGGCCAGGCGATCACCACCGGTAAATAATGAGAAGGCAGCAGATTAATTGATGACTTAAAATTATTCAGATGAAAGCTTTTGAAGGAGTGTCTAAAAGTTTCAAACAGTTTCGTCCTACCAGCTGGGCGATCGATAATAAAACGGCGATCTATATTATTGCCGTCATCATTACCATCTACGGGCTGATGAAATTCAACTCAATGCCCAAGGAACAGTTTCCGGACATTGTGGTACCCACTATTTCCGTTACCACGGTATATGTGGGAAATTCGCCAAAGGATATCGAGAACCTGGTTACCCGCCCGATCGAAAAACAACTGAAAGGCATCAGCGGAGCCAAAGTGAATAAGATCCAGAGTACTTCCCAGGCGGACTACAGCCTTATCGTGGTGGAGTTTGATACTGATGTAAAGACAGATATCGCCAAACAAAAAGTAAAAGACGCCATTGATAAGGCAAGATCAGACCTGCCTACCGACCTTACCCAGGAACCGGATGTGCAGGAGTTTGCTTTCAGTGAGATGCCGATCATGTTTGTGAATGTGAGCGGCGATTATGATGGTATCAAACTGAAGGAATATGCCGATAAGATGCAGGATAAGTTTGAGGCACTGAGCGAAGTAACAAGGGCCGAGATCGTAGGGGCACCCGAAAGAGAGATACAGGTAAATGTTGATCCGTATAAAATGACGGCGGCCCGGGTAAGCTTTATGGATATTGAAAACGCCATCTCCAGAGAGAATAATGATATTACAGGCGGCCTGATCGAAGTGGGCAATATGAAACGTACCCTGAAGGTGAAAGGCCAGTTCGCCAGTGTGGATGACATGAAGGACATTGTGGTGCGAAGCAGCGCCCAGGGTGCCTCCGTTTACCTGCGGGATATTGCAGAACTGAAAGATACCATCAAAGAAAAGGACAGCTATGCCCGCCTGGACGGAAAGAACGTGGTAACCCTGAACATTGTGAAAAGGGCGGGGGAGAACCTTATCAACTGTGCGGACAAAGTAAAAGCGGCCGTTGCTGAAATGCGGGCCAATGAGGAACTGCCGAAAGACCTCCGCGTGGAATTTACCGGCGATACCAGCAAGCAGACAAAGACCTCTTTCAATGACCTGATCAATACCATTATCATCGGTTTTATCCTGGTACTGGTGATCCTGATGTTCTTTATGGGAGTAACAAATGCCTTCTTTGTGGCCCTGAGTGTGCCGCTGAGTGTATTTGTTGCTTTCCTCTTCTTACCAATAGCAGATACAATTGTCGGCACCAGCGTAACGCTGAACTTTATCGTACTGTTTGCCCTGTTGTTTGGCCTGGGTATCATCGTGGATGATGCCATCGTGGTGATCGAGAATACACACCGTATTTATAATAACGGCAAAGTGCCGATCGTACGAAGTGCCAAGGAAGCCGCCGGGGAAGTATTCGTTCCGGTACTGGCCGGTACGGCCACCACGCTGGCACCTTTCTTCCCGTTATTGTTCTGGAAAGGACTGATCGGTAAATTCATGATCTATCTCCCGACGATCCTTATTCTTACCCTGGCTGCATCACTGATCGTGGCTTTTATCTTCAACCCGGTGTTTGCCGTAAGCTTTATGAAACCGGAAGGCAAGGAATATGAGAAACCGAAGAAAGCCGTTTTCAGGAGCAAGTGGTTTATTGCGTCGCTCATTTCCGGCGTATTGCTCCACCTGGGCGGCATGCATGGCGTAGCCAATTTCGCCCTGCTCATGGCGGTGCTGATGGTCTTCAACGCCTATATTCTGAATGATGTGATCCATCGTTTCCAGAAAAGGGCACTGCCAAAGCTGATGACCCGCTACGAAAAACTCCTTCGCTGGATACTGGTGGGAAGAAGACCGGTATATGCTTTCATCTCCCTGTTTGGCATCTTTATTCTTGCCTTCGGGTTACTGATGGCAAGTATACAGGCAGGAAGGACCAAATCCACCTTCTTCCCCAGCGGCGACCCGCACTTTGTATATGTATACCTGAAGCTTCCGGTAGGCACAGATGTAAAGTATACCGACAGTGTTACCCGCATGCTGGAAAAACGAGTGGAGAAAGTACTGGAGAAGGAATTGCCTGCCAATAATAAGCAGGGGATTGTGGAAAGCATTATCGCCAATGTGGCGGTGAGTGCCAACAATCCCCGGGATAATAACCGAAGTGTGCAGCCCAACCTGGGCCGGATACAGGTTTCCTTTGTGGATTTTGAAGAGAGACACGGCAAAAGCACCCGTCCATATATGGACCAGATCCGGGAAGCAGTACAGGGTATTCCCGGTGCCAGCGTAGAAGTAAACCAGGAAGACAACGGCCCTCCCACCGACCCGCCGGTGAATATAGAGGTACAGGGTGACAATTTTGAAAGTATTGCAGCCGTAGCCACCCAATTGTACAATTACCTTGACACTAACCGGATAAAAGGGATTGAAAACCTCCAGGCGGATGTGGACCTTAATAACCCGGAGATCACGATCAATGTGGACAGGGAAAAAGCCATGTTCGAAGGCCTCAGCACCGGCCAGGTGGGAATGGAGATCCGTACGGCGGTATTTGGCAAGGAAGTGAGCAAGATCAAAGACGGGGAAGATGAATATAAGATACAACTGCGCTACACTGATCTGATGCGGAACAATATCACCGACCTGATGAATATGCGGATCACTTTTATGGATATGAATACCATGCAGGTAAAATCCATTCCGCTGAGCGCTGTGGCCAGTGTGGACTATACCAGCACCACCGGTGGTGTAAAAAGAAAGAATGTAAAGCGAACCATCCAGCTGCAAAGTAATGTGCTTGATCCCACCATGGTTGGCCCGATCAATAAGGAACTACAGGATAAGATCGATGACTTTAAGAACCGGGTGAAGGTGCCTGCCGATGTAACGATCAGACTCAGCGGGCAAAGTGAACAGGAGAAAGAAACACAGGCGTTCCTGGGTACCGCTTTTATGATCGCAATCGGGCTGATCTTCCTGATCCTGGTGCTGCAATTCAATTCAATGAGCAAACCATTCATCGTAGTGACGGAGATTTTCTTCTCTGTGATCGGGGTGTTGCTCGGCTACGCTTTCACCGGGATGACGATCGCCACCATCATGTTACTGGTTGGTATCGTCGGGCTGGCCGGTATTGTGATCAAAAACGGGATCCTGATCATTGAATTCACGGATGAACTGCGGGGAAGGGGTTTACGTACACGGGAAGCTGCCATTCAGGCGGGTAAGATCAGGATCATTCCGGTATTACTTACGGCCGTGGCTACCATCCTGGGCCTGTTGCCGCTGGCGGTGGGTTTCAACATTGATTTTGCGGGGCTGTTCACCCATCTGAAACCGGGTATCTTTTTCGGTGGTGACAGTGTGGTATTCTGGGGCCCGCTGAGCTGGACCATCATTTTCGGCTTAATGTTCTCTTTCTTCCTGACCCTGGTGATGGTACCCAGCATGTACCTGATCGCAGAAAGACTGAAACGGCCAATGGAGAAATTCTATGGCGGAAGATGGGTGGCCATGTTCGGGTTCCTGGGACCCCTGTTCTTCCTGTTTGTGGGGGTCATGTACCTGGTAAAATTATTCCAGGGCAAAAGAGTTTGGCTGGGTGCTCCGTCACGGAAGCAGCGAAAGACAGCCTGACGTTGTCATGTAGATCAGTTGAAATGTAAATACTTTTTTGGTTTTGGTGGTATGTCCCGCTCCCGCGGGACAAAATAAAAAAGCGGCCTCTTTCCAGGGGTCGCTTTTCATTTTGTTTTTATGGCTAATCAATTCAGTCCAGCACAAATACCCAGGAGAGGCGGTACTCGAGCATCCGCATCGGGGTTCTGTATACCTCGGCCACCTGGTGTTCATGTATCTCATTGGTGGTGGCATTAATGAATTTTACAGTAAGTGCTTTGCCGTCCCCGCCTGCCGGTGGCGGTGAAGAGGCATCGATGAGTTTTTTTGTATTGATATAATCGACCTTCCCGCCCCGGGTATTCTGCACCCGCAGATCGATATAGCTTCTTTTCCTGGGACTTTTCGGATTAAAAACGGACCAGTCAAGCTGTAAACCGCCGCCATATCCTCCGAAGACTGTTCCGTCCCGGATGATATTTTTCTGGTCAAGCGGATGACAGCCGCCTTCGTGCGGGTCTTCTATGAATATATTACTGTAAAAACTGGCATACCCGGCCTTGCCGCTGAGGTAAGGAGTGATGGCTTTGTTTTTCAGAAGCATCACCCTTGCACTGATGGCACCCTGCAATACATTACTGGTGTAGTTCACGGATGTGGTGGTGGTGCTTCCGTCCCGGAAGGTAAAAGTCTGCTCCTTTGTGGTATTGGCATACATTCCCCAGCCGAAATCCGCTCCCAGCTGCACTCTTTTATCCAGTTGCGGTATGGTGAAATAAATGCCGGTGGTCAGGCTGTGAAGATGGTTGATATGGGTATTCATGGCTTGCTGCGGGGAACCAAGCGAGTAGCCCACTGTCATATATGACTGGCCCTGCAGCCATGAATGACAAAAGAAAAGCAAGAGTGTAGCGGTGATCTTCATGTTGTCAGTTTTAGTGAAAAGGTTACCGGTACTTTCCAAAAGTGACAACAATTTTCCGGGAACCGTCCCGGGCCGGTGTTAAAAAAAACAATAAAAAAACCTTCCGGGGCACGGAAGGTTTTTAAAAAGTATCGTCCGGGGTCAGAACCCTTTCTTCTCCGCTTTCTTTCCATCAGCATCCAGCTCGATGATCTCGTAACCCAGTTTCTTCACACCATCATAGATCTTTGCCTTGTCTCCCACCAGCAGGATATTCATCTTTGAAGGGTTGAGCATTTTCTTTGCCACGGCATCGATCTGCTCTTTGGTCATATTCGCCAGTATTTTATTCTGCTGTTCTACATAATTGGCCGGCAGGTTATATTCCAGGATGCGGCCAATAAAACCGGCTTTCTGAAAACCAGTTTCGTAAGAAAGGGCGTCACGCTGACCAAGTGAGTTTTTCATAAACTTCAGCTCATCATCTGTAATGCCCTTTTCACTGTAATCCCTGATCTCTTTCATTACTTCCACCAGGGCGCTGTCAGTGGCATCTGCACGGATACCGGAACTGAATTCGAAATCCCCGGTGTACTCATCTGCGGTGAATGTACTGCGGGCGCCATATGTCCAGCCCTTGTCTTCCCGCAGGTTCAGGTTCAGCCGGCTGTTAAAGTCGCCGCCCAGCGCATAGTTCATCAGCCTGGATTTGTAGAAGTCTCCGGTAGCATCATATTTCAGGCCGGTGGCATACCCCACCCGGAACTGCGACTGTGCTGCTTTGGGAATATCCACCATATATACCCTTGTCTTGTCGATATTGGTAGCCGGGGCCTCCACTTTCGGGATATCCAGTTTCTTATTTGGCAACTTGTTCAGGAAGGCCAGTTTCGGAAGCACTTCTTCTTCTTTGATATCACCTACCACCACCACTTTTACTCCTTTGGAGGTCATATTGTTGTTGTAGTAGTTCTGTACGTCCTGCAGTTTCAGGTTCCCGATAGTGTATTCTGTACCATCTTCGCTCATGCCGAGGATGCTGTTGGGACCGTAGTTCATTTTGGCAAAGACAATATCGGCCACGGCGGCGGGGTCACCTTTTATCTGTTTGAAGCTTTCGAGCCTTTGTTTCTGTATCCGGTTGAAGGCGGCATCGGTGAACTTAGGGTTGAACATCCTTTCCTGCACCAGCTCCAGTGTCTTGTCAACGTTTTTCTTCAGTGTCTGTATGCTGAAGATAATACCGTCAAAATCGCTGCTTACATTTACGTTGCTTCCCAGTTTCTGTAATTCCACGGCCATCTGCTCGGCGGTATAGTTCTTTGTATCCTCGTTCATCATGCTGGCGAACATGGATGCGAGGCCGATCTTCGAGGTATCCTTTGCCTGCAGGATGTGTCCGCCGGGAAGAGTGATCGTGATGGTGACGGTCGGGATCTCAGTGGTTTCCGTTCCGATCATCCTTACACCATTTGGCATATCCTTTCTCCAGAACTTGGGCACTTTCACGGTCGGGTTAGGCCCGTTACCGGGAATAATGCTGCGGTTGAAGTTATCCCTGGCCTTTTCATATTTCAGTCCGGCGTATCCATAGTCCGGTGCTGTGTAGCCGGAAGAATCGATCTTGTAATTATTTGCAGCAGCAATGAGGTTCTCTTTCCCTTTCGGTAACACACTCAGGTGTACAGCGCTGCGGCCTTTGATATAGGTCTGGTACACCCGCATTACATCTTCTTTTGTTACGGCCTGGTACATTTTGATGAGGTCAGCGATCTTGTTGGGATTGCCGGTAAAGGTCTGGAATGCGGCCAGCTGTGATACTTTTCCGGATACGCTTTGAAGGCCATTGATCAGCTGTGCTTCCATACCGCCTTTGAATTTGGCGATATCATCATCTGTCACTCCTCTTGCTTCAAAGGAATCCAGCGCATTGCGATAAAGACTGTCCATCTGTGCCAGCGATTTGCCCGGTGAGGGTACCAGCTGAATGGTGAATTCACCCGCCAGTTCGGACAGGTTACTGAAAGAGCTGGCCTGCAGCGCAAATTGTTTCTTGATCAGCTGCTGGTACAGCACAGAATTCTTCCCCTGGCCAAGCACCTGGGAAAGACAGGCCAGCGCACCCATGTCCTTATGATAGTTAGGAACGGTCGGGTATTGGATCAGGAGCAGCGGAAGTTTGGCGTAGTTATCAGTGTAAGACGCATAGCGGTCACCCTTCATGATCACCGGCATCACGGATACAGGCGATACTTCCGGTCCGCGGGGTATGGGCCCGAAGTATTTGCCCACCATCTTTACCACTTCGGCGGGATTTACATCTCCGCCCACCGTCAGGGTGGCATTGTTAGGACCATACCAGCGAAGGAAGAAATTTTTCAGGTCATTCACATTCACCCGGTTCAGGTCTTCCACGTAACCGATCGTCAGCCAGGAATAGGGGTGCCCGTAAGGGTACAGGTTCCGGGAGGCGGTTTCGCCGGCCAGTCCGTAAGGACGGTTATCATAATTCTGTCCCCTTTCATTCTTTACAGTGGAACGCTGGATCTCAAATTTCTGTTGTGTAACGGCGTCAAGTAAAAAGCCCATCCGGTCGGCTTCCAGCCAGAGCATTTTTTCCAGCTGGTTGCTGGGAACCGTTTCATAATAGTTGGTGCGGTCCCGGTTAGTACTTCCGTTAAGGGTACCTCCGGCATCCGAAACGATCTTGAAATGCTGTTCATCAGCTACGTGGTCGCTTCCCTGGAACATCATGTGTTCAAAGAAGTGGGCGAAGCCGGATTTACCGATCTCTTCCCGGGCAGAACCGACGTGGTAGGTTACGTCCACATGCACAACGGGGTCGCTGTGGTCTTCATGAATGATCAGCGTAAGCCCGTTGGTAAATACGTATTTCTCGTAAGGGATCACTATTTCGTTTCCCTGTTTGGTGACTTTTTCCACCAGTTTTGCCTGGCCGAAAGCCGCCGTAAAAGCAATGATACAAATGGCTAATGCCACGAACCGTTGTTTCATAATAGTATAATTTTTGGAGCGATCCGCTACTATGCGGGAGAGGAAAAATAAGCCATTCCGGGCGGATATGACTGCCATTTATCATATTAGTTCCTGTTTTTGGAGGAGCAATTAATTCCGGCGGCTTATTACCTTTACCCTCCAAACCGAATAAACTTATTACTATGAGCACAACAACCCGCAAAAACCATGAGATAGACTACAAATTATATGGCGAAGAATTACAATTTGTGGAGATAGAGCTGGACCCCGGAGAGACAGCGATCGCCGAAAGCGGCGCCATGATGATGATGGATGATGGTATCCAGATGCAGACCATTTTTGGCGACGGGTCTGAACAACAGCCTACCGGGTTTCTGGGCAAGCTGGTGAGTGCCGGAAAAAGGGTGCTTACCGGCGAAAGCCTCTTTATGACTGCCTTTACCAATGCCGGCCAGGGAAAGAAAAAGATCAGTTTTGCCGCTCCTTATACCGGTAAGATCATTCCGATGGACCTGCAGCAGCTCGGGGGAACGATCATTGCACAAAAGGACGCCTTCCTCTGTGCCGCAAAAGGAGTGAGTGTCGGTATCTATTTCCAGCGTAAGCTGGGTGTCGGCATTTTCGGCGGAGAAGGATTCATCATGGAAAAGCTGGAAGGGGATGGGATGGTGTTTCTGCATGCCGGCGGATATATTTTGGAGAAAACACTGAATGCCGGGGAAGTGCTGAAGATCGATACAGGATGTGTGGTGGCCTATACACCAACGATGCAGTTTGATATCGAATTTGTAAAAGGGATCAAGAACTTCCTCTTTGGCGGTGAGGGCCTTTTCTTCGCTAAAATGCAGGGACCCGGCAAAGTATGGATACAATCATTGCCGATCAGCCGCCTGGCCGGACGCCTGGTTGCTTACGGAACCTATAAGCGGAAAGAAGAAGGAAGTATCCTGGGAGGCCTGGGAAATATTTTTGACGGAAGGGAATAAGCTGACCTGATTCCCGGATGGTAAAGCGCTGCAGGACGAGGTGTTCTGCAGCGCTTTTTTAATTATTTACACCGGGGTACTGACTGACAAGCCGAAGCTCATACTCAGGGTCGTTTTTGAAATGGGCCAGCACCGCCTCCAGCAGCCGGATATCCTCCTCTCTTCTGAACGACTGGTCATGCGCCAGCAGAACCAGGTGCCCGGGAGTTCGGGTGGCCGAATCGTTCAGCAGGTTCTGAATTCTTCTGAACATCAGCGATGTATCTGCATCAGGCACCAGGGAGGTATGGTTGTAGCCCCATTCCACATCCCAGCCCATGACCGAATAACCGGCCTGGCCAACGGAATCGATCGCAGCCTTGCTTTCTTTTACATCGGTGTGAATATTATTTCCGATCCGCCAGGCATTCCGGCCGGGCATGCGGGCCACTTTGTTTTGAAAATGCAGGCTGTCATTACTTCGGTTCAGATCCGCAATTACATTTTGCGGATCCCGGTAAAAACGGCTGTAGTGATTGGAAGCATGGCTGTAGCTGTGATTGCAAAGCTCGATACCGGGGGTGCTCTTTAGTTTTTCCCAGGTGGTATGCTGCTCCCTGCTGTCGGTGGTATGTTTTGCTACAATAAAAAAACTGGCAGGTACCTGTATGGTGGTGACGGCTTCGAGCACATGCATGGTGCCGGCATTGGGGCCATCGTCAAAAGTGAAGTATAGCTTCTTCTTAGCGGCCGGGCGGGCCAATGAATCAGCCCGCGGTTGTTTTCGCACCAGGCTGCTGTCCGGTGCTGCAGGCTTAGCAGGCAATGGCTTTTCCTTTTTCTCCGTGCAGGAGACCAGCACGAGTACGATCAGTGTTGCCAGTAAATAATAAGGATTGATAAGAATGGCCGTGCGGGAGGCAGTAGCATCACCAGCGGCATCGGGGAGGTCCATAAAGTGTTTGGTGGTGGTTTAAAACCGGCAGTGAAAATAGAAAGCAGAACTTTCAGGAGAAAGAAACAACCGGTTAAAGATTGTATAAAGCTATCTTCAGTGCACCTCCGTCAGTGAACGATCTTCCGGAGGGTGTACCTGTAGTTATAGAGGGTGGAGGGGGTTGAGGTGATCAGTACCAGCTGGCTGCAGTCCCACGATACAACAGTGGTCGAATTGATCCTGGCGCCGTTTCCCGAAGTATAATCAACGATCAGTTTGCTGTCTTCAATCCGCCAGGTACCGCTGCCACTGCCCGTGCAGGGGGATGTTTCGGTATAAAGTGCTGAACCGCCGGCATCGAACTGGTATTCTGCATTTAATTCGCAGGCGGATAAGCTGGAGGTGATATCGGTAGCCGCCCCTCCCGCAAAAGCCACTTTCTCTGCCTTGATCAGCTGGTAGGTGCCCGTAATCGCTGAAACCGAAAGCTGGCAGGGCACGGGGTCGGGGGTGTTTGATTTCTTGCAGGATAGCAGTAAAGCCGGTAACGACCCGGCCAGGATCAATGCCGCCACAAATATCCGGTATCTGTTCATGCTCATCTTTTTTCCACTACAAGATCATAATAGCCATTTACAGCGGGTAATACTTTGAAGGTATAATACCCGGGATCGAAAGCTGCGGGGGGTGGAGTACCGCAAACAAGAACGCCGGCTCCCATAAACTGGCCTCCTGTCTTGAAACCACAGTAACCGGAATAAACAGGAAGGTCCATTTTTTTATACCCGGTCACCTGGCCCGTGGTTACGAGACCATACGGGGTGTTTCCGACCGAAGCATCCTCCAAAACAATGCCGGACTCATTCTGGAGCCTGATCCAGACGTCATTTTGAGGCGGATCGGACTTTTTATTGCAGGCGATAAAGAAGAAGGCAGCAAACAGGAACCCGGTCATTTGTTTCATACAGCAGTTTTCTTACCTGACAAAGCAGGGAGATGAACCGCTGCATAGGTAAAACTCCGTTATGAATGAAGGCTGATGACCCGGGTAATGGTCCATTTATTATCCTTGTTCCGCCAGATGATGATAAAACGGCTGGGTTTGGGAATAGCATCCGGCTCCTGTTTGTTATGAAACAGGTGCATGCCTACTTCCACGGCCCCATAACCCGGAATGGGTGAAACCTCAATACTGCCTTTGACCAGTTCACGGGTTACTTTTCCGCAAATATTTTTCTTCGTGGCTTCGATCAGGTCTTTTTTGGAGGTGGACAGCCCGCCTTTGTCATGGTAGAATTCAATACTGTCCGAGTAGGTGGCTTCCTGTTTTGCGATATCGCACTCATTATAGGCTTTGAAAAAGATACTGTCCAGTTCGGTGATCTTCCGGTACAAATCATCCGACTGGGAGTGTGCACTGGTAAAACAAAAAAGAACCGGTAAGAGTAAAAAAGACCTGTGGTAATGTTTCATGGCTGTTTTGATTTTATGTGCGGCCGGGCAAAACTAATTCAGCTGAATCACTTGAAGGCGATTCTTTTTACCCATCCGTATCCACGGCTTGTATAAATGTTTCAGCAATACGCCGGCTGAAAACAAACCCGTGGCGATATAGGGCCAGGGATCTTTTAAGGAAAGATCATTATTAATGGCGCCATTCAGGATATTAAGACCGGCATATCCAAGCCCCGCTGTTCTGAAGAGCCACCCGCTCTTTACCCAGTACCAGTGTACATGGCCGCCGCTGCCGGAATACTGAAAGCGTCCGTTCTTATAGTCGATCAGGTATCCTTTTTTCGGCAGGGCGTATATATCTGTAAGGGCATACCCTTCTATGTTGAACCACGCCGTGTCGGTGGTATACAGGTTATAGTGTATCACCCGGGGGCGTATATACACGGAGTCATTCCGGATAGCGGTGATCTCTCCTTTTCTCCATTCTTTATTCTGTAACTGAAAGGCGATGAATTGTCCTTTCCAGTAATGCTCCGTGGTCTTATTCCCTTTTTTAAGGGCCAGCACATTTTGCTGGGCGCCGGAAGCCATGGTTGCCAGCAACAGTATGGACAGAAATGACAGGCCGAACATGACAATGAATGTATGACATCAGGGGCCCTTTGCCTATCATGAAAATGTTAAAAGACCCTGCAGCTATTTTGCTGCGTGGTAATGATGTTCGGTAAATCGGTTCCAGCCTTTCTTTGTTTTTGACTCAACGGCCCAGTGAATGCCGCCATCTTCCGCCGGCCAGTAGATCATCCGGGCCAATCCGGCGGGCATCTGTGCTTCAAAGCAGATCGCTTCCGGATGTACGTCGGTACCGGCAGCAAGCTGTCCAAATGAATTCTTTCCATCATTGGTGAAAGACCAGAAAGAGATCACACCCTCCTTGATGCCGATAAGGGCCCTTTCTTTATAGGCATATTTGCCAAAATCCCATTCGGCATCCAGCTGTATATAATTTCCGCCGAGTACCGGCTCAAATGAACGGGTGCATTTCATTTTACCCATGGGTGAATTTCCCTGTGCGGTCCACTTGCCCAGAAGCGGGTGCAGGAGGCCCAGTTTACCGCGGCCTTTTTTCCAGAGAGGTTTTTGTTTTGGCATAAGTATTTATTCAGATGAGGTTCCTGAGTTTTTCCGGAATTCGCTACCTCAAATTTAGTGGTATGAAAATAAAGATATTGGAGAGAACTTTTGAACGTATCATATTCCTGCTTTTAATGTCGTTATAACTGCCTGAACAGTCTTTAAAAAGATATTTTCCAACCCCGGGTGCAACGATATCAAAATCCTGTATCTGATAAAAAGAATGACAATAGCAAGATGAACAGACTGAAATGGCAAAACGCATACAGGGAGTATGCGCCGGAGCTTTTGGGTATATGCAGGCGTTACGTCGGATTAAAGGATGCCGAAGATGTATTACATGATGCTTTTCTTCGGGCGATAAAGTATGAAAAACAGTTTGAAAACCGGGGCTCATTTATCGGTTGGCTGAAAAGAATAGTCATTAATACTGCCCTGATGCACCTGAGGGGCAATAAAACTAATATTCAACTTACAGAGAGTATGACAGACATTTCTGATAACGCCCACGAACCCGAAACAGGCTTGCTTGAGAGCCTTCCGGTTTCTTTTTATCAGCATCTTATTGATACATTACCAGCACATCATAAGCTGGTATTTAATTTATTCACAGTTGATGAATATAAACATGAGGAAATAGCCGGAATGCTTGGCATCAGTGAGGGGACCTCCAAATCGCATCTTTTCCGGGCAAGAAAAAAACTGAAGGATTTGCTCAGTCAGAAAATACAGAAAGAAGAAAAAACAAAGAAACTTCTGTTGCCCATAATCCTCTCTGACAATACTGTTGACTTATTATTTCAGAAAAAATTTGCCGGTTATAAGCTGATCCCGGAAAAAACATTTAGAATTCCTGCAGAATATTTCAGTACCGGGCCAGGTATATTACCGGCAGCTAAAGGTCTGCCGGTAATCATTACCGCTGTTTTCATCATCACCGGAGTTTACCTGTTTACGCATAAGACAGGTAAGATTGATGAGCCACAGCCATTAATGCTGTCGCAACCTTCATTACCGGCGGACGATACTGTAACAAAGGAAACTTACAGCCCGGTAATGAAAACTGATACTTCAAAGCCTGTCAGAATTCGTCCGGATAAGAACAGAATTGCCGGAGAAGGCAATGGCAAACGGTCATCACCAGACACGGCTACGCCTGTTACTGTTATCAGGCAACCTCTGATCATAAGAGATACGACCTATGCGTACTAATATTCCTGTAGTTGTATTGTTACTGAATCTCTTTCCGCTTGCTGCTGCCGGGCAAGAGGGAAAAAGCCTGCCTCTGAAAACCAGGACTGATACGATAATTGTTTACGATACGCTTTACATACACGATACCATCAAAATTGAAAAGCCCCTTCCCTCCATCCGGGAATATGTAAGACGAGTTTCAGCTGAGGTTAATAATAAAAACATCTTACCCGCCTTCCTTGCTGATTCCGGTGCAACCTTTTCTTCTTCCGGCATCCTGTTATCAAACAAACAAAGCACTATGAAAAGAAAAACATTATTGGGAATCACATTTGCCTTATTCCTCCAGGCATTGCAGGCACAGTCTGAATTTGGTGTTCAGGCGGGTTTGGTACTTTGGAAAGATGTTTCCACATATCAGGCAATTGACCCTGCGTATAGCTCTGGTGTAAGTGGTGGTGTTTATTACAAACTGGCCATTACGAATAAACTCAGCGTTTCAGCCGGAGTAATGTATCAGCATCTTACTGCTCCCCGTGATTCAGCAGCTCCATTTCTGAATGCAAGCCATCTTAATTTAGTTAAGTCCTATTACCGAACAGGTTTCAATGTGTTAAAGCTGCCGGTCAGATTGCATTTTAATTCCGGGAAATTGTCGCCTTTTATCGGCATTGCTTACAACCTGAAAACAGCTGCAAATAAAATGACGGACTCTTTGTTCACTGATCAAAGTGGCAGGCAGGTAAAAGATGAATATTCCCTGCATATGAAATACCTGGAAGGATTGGCAGGTATTCAATATAAAATCAATAAAAATATAGGTTTTTCAGCAACGTATTACGTCGGAATAAAGAACCCCACGGGAACATATAAGGGCAGCAAAAATACAGTAACGGGCGAAACAACAGTTTCGCCGCATCCGACCAGCTTCGAATTTTCAATTATTTATTCATTTAGTAAAAAGAACCTCCTTCCTTTTTCAAAGAAGAAAAAATGACGAATCTGAGTTATTGTATTGAAGCGGAGAGGTATGAAGATCTCAGATACATGAATTAATACTCCCGATTCATTTTAAAGCAGGTCAGCACCATCAGGCGGTATATAGGTGTGCTGACCTGCTTTAATTATATTTTCTTCAGCAACACTTTCTTCTGCGAAAAATTGAAAGCCGCATCCAGCATCTCCAGGAACTTCGGCCAGCTCTCCTTTTTAATAACGGCATTCTTATATACTTTTTTTACAAGTATATTCAGTGTACTGCCTTCCACGCTGGCCTGTACGGCAAAGGCGCCTGTTTCGTTCTCTATATTCATATTCAGGTTCTGTACGCCTACTACCTTGTATCCGGCAGGAATGGTGAAGTTGATAATGTTTCTGCTGCTGCGGGGAAAACCCATGTACGCATCCACTTTACGGTCACGTTCATCCTGCGAAATGAATAACTGCTCGCCAATCAGCCCCGGCACCGATACCAGCAGGTTGTCGCCCGCCTTTTTCACCATATCGCTCAGTTCAAATTTATTGGTATAGCTCAATTCCTGTTTGCGCCAGGTACGTCCGTCTGAATTAAGCGTAAACTCGGTATAGCTGCTGAGGTTGTCATAGTCGTCTTTCAGCGCTTCTTTCATATATTCCAGTTTACGTTCCTTATCTTCTTTCTTCCGTTCACGAAGTTTGTCTTCATAGCTGTCAAGTGTTGCACCTTTCATGCCCGCCCGTACATCATCTTCGCCGCCGTAGCTGCGGTAGTCGTCATCCAGTGCAGTGGTATGCACCAGCCCCTGCACATTATAAAAACGTTTGCTGAGGCCGGTCGCGGCTTTTTGCTGTACCACCACCATATTCCTCGAGGCCGTATCCATGGTGGCCGTGATGGTGTTCGTGGTTACATTGTCCTCCGGTCTGGAGGAGGGCAGGGTAATGGGTGTGGCGGTGGGGTTCTTGCCCAGCGAAATGATGTATGCAGGGGTATTGAGGAACTCTTCCCTGAAATCATAGGGATTGGAAAAGATCGTGGCATTGAAAATATATTTATCACGTACCCGTACCATCCATTCCGGTTCGGTGCGGAAAATGATGTTCTCCGGTTTCGTCAAGGTAAGCGGGGTGGTCACAATAAGGTCATAGGGGATCTTTCGCAGGTCCAGGCATTGCGTCAGGCAGGAAGCAAACAATTCACTGCTGAACCCGTTGGCCCGGTAAAAAGCCATGTGACGGAGAATGTAGTAGGTCTTTTGAATAAAATCCTCTTCCCGCAGGTCGCTGTAGCCAACCTGTTTCAGGTAGGCCTTGGCCATGGTATAATAGAATGAACCATCCAGTTTGTTGTACAGGTTGTTCATCTTTTTCGCCAGTTCCTCAGGGCTGATGTTCTGTTTCAGTTCGCCGCGGTCGCCAATGAAGAGGTCAGAGCGGTTCTCGCTGCGGGAAAAGACGATCTGGAATTTTACCATCGGTAATTCCACCAGGCTGTTCACCCACCGGGTATCACTCAGCTTCTCCCGGTCACGGTCTTCCCAGTTATATTCAGCAGTACTGCTGCCGGTTTCTTTGAACAGGGGCGCCCCCATGGTGGATTTGGAATTGACAAAGGAATTGTTATCGGTGTCGATCTCGAACTTCTGGCTCAGCACCGGGTATTCCCGGGTGCAGACAAAGTAGATAGGATCAAATTCGATATAGCTCATTTTTTTCACCGTGTTATCATCATAGAAGATGGTGCCGTAGTCAATGATATCACCGGGATCCAGGTCCGGAACCGGTATTTTATAAAAGATGACACGGCTCTTGCTTTTGTCATAGTAGGTATTAGCCTTTCCGATGTAGGGTGTGAAGGTGGAAGGGACATCGTCGTTGTCTTCCACATATACTGCATTTTTCAGGGATACCTCTTGCACCGTACCGTTGGCCTTTATGATCTTTATCCCGGCGCCATCGTTGGAAGAACCGATCCGGAAATAGACGGTGGAATACGAATTGATCGCATCCCGGTCATTCAGCTTGATACGGCGGCGGGTGATCTCGTACACCGCCAGTTTGTTGGCATCCTTATCGAAGGAGAACCTTGTCTTCTGGGCCAGGATCACGCCGCTTTCATCTTTCCATTTGGCGGGAACGGAAGTAACAGCAAAGTCCGGATCCGGGTCTTCCCAGATCTGTTTCATATTCCTGGCGATGCTTTCCAGCTTGGAAGGGGAAAAAGTATCATCGTCGTCTTGTGCAAAGACAGTTGTTGAAGCGGATAGCAATAAGATGAGGTAAATAATTCTTTTCATTTCATAAATATTTTCTCCCGCAAAGCCGCAAAGAGAGGATGATTTCAGGTGGTTTGTATTTTACTGCATATTGTTTTAGTATGGAAAGAAATCAGTTCATGATTTTTTCACCGGTTAATCAAAACAAGTCATTCACTTTCCGGTAAACTATTATGGTTTTTTGATCAATATCAGGTTACTGTTAAAATCCTTCAGCTTATTCGTAAACTTTTTCCAGTTCTCAAAATCCGCTTTGCGGATACGGCCGGTCGGGAAGGCAAGCGTTTTCTTAAAGACGATCTTATTGTCCCTGGTCATATAAGAAGCGGTTACGGCGTAATCATCTGCTTTTTCATCGATCGGGGCAGGGGTTGACACTACTTTGTAGCCGGCCGGCAGAATGAGTTCCGTTTCGTCCTGCGCCACATAGGCCGACCGGAGTTCAAAATCCTGCTGCCGGTCTTTATCCGGGATGATGCCGCGGAGGTCTTCAGGAAAGAAGTCGATACCGACATAGATCTCTTTGTCTTCTGTGATGATATAATTACTCAGGTCGATATCGCCTTCCACCACCACAGGGATCTCCCGGTTGCTGAGGTCGGAAGTTTTTACATTGCTGACCACAAGGTTCTTATTGCCGAATTCAAGGAACCGCTGTATCACTTTCTTTTTATCATCAGCAGGCAGTTCGTGGTAGTACTGGTGAAAACGGGTGCGCTGTTCACCCGTCAGGGTGGCCTTTACATGCCCTTTAAGTACATTATCCTTTAGCTGGAAAGTGGTTTGCGTAAGGATCTTGCTTTTGTCAATGTCCATCAGCGGCACTTTTTTTACATCATACTTGTCACCCTTGCCGATCAGTACTTCCTTGCCCTGAATCCGCCAGGCATAATCCCCGAAGGGAATGTATTTTTCTGTTCCGTCAAGAAAATATTCCTTGCCCCCGATCATCACGGTACTGATACAGTGATTGTCCACGGCCAGGGAGGGCAAAGTGTAATCATACGGAATATGGCGGGTGCCGATCCAGGTCATATAAGCATCAAAGCCGGCCAGTTTCAGCATTTCGGTGATCAGGTTAGCCATGCCCTTGCAATCGCCGTATTTGGATTTGAACACATCCTGTGCAGTGGCGGGAATAAAACCAGCCAGTCCGTCCTCAAAAGCGATATACCGGATATTGTCCTGCACCCAGTAAAAGATCGACTTTACTTTATCGATGTCCGTGGTCTTTCCTTTTATGAGTTCGGTTACCTTGCTTTTCAGTTCTTCCGGTTTGTTGTTGCTTTTGCTGTACAGGTATTTGTACCAGTTGTAGAGGTCGCCAACATCAGCAAATCCTTTTTCCTTCTTTCCGTCGTTATCAAAGGATTTTACCACAAAGACCAGATGGGGAAACTGGTAGGCCATTCCGATGGCACGGTCCTCATTCTTTATGGCGGGTACGTTCTGCAGTTTGTAGGTGTACACGGTCATGTTCTTTTCGGTGGTCTTTTGCCTGATCACTTTATAGTCGCCGAAATTGAATTCCCGTATATCCAGATCGAGCCAGTCGGGCACTTTGATCCGTATCACTTTCTCCTTGGCAGGAAAGAAACTGTGGAAGTAGGCGGAAGTAAGGTATTTGCTGTCGAAGTATTTTTTTTCAGTTTCCACCCGGGTGACGTCGCCGTACCCGGAAAAGCGGATGTTGAAGTACTTGACCCGGCTGTCGTCGGAGAAATAGTCGCTGG
Organism: Chitinophagaceae bacterium; assembly: GCA_046329665.1. Classification (GTDB taxonomy): domain Bacteria; phylum Bacteroidota; class Bacteroidia; order Chitinophagales; family Chitinophagaceae; genus JJ008. The sequence goes on from JAXLUG010000001.1 coordinate 464,170, forward strand.
AACTGGCGGAGCGGTCAATGGCATAGCCGACATTATAGTTCTTCTTCACCCCGAACATGCCCTTCATTTTTTCCAGTTGTTTGAAGGAAGTGATCTTGCAGAACGAATTATAAAAATCGTAATACTGGATCCCGGCGCTTTCACGGAGGGCCAGGAAATTGATGCTGGTATTGCAGGTGGCGGTTACCACCGGCAGGCGGTCATCGCTCCGGCCCCTGTCGAAAGTGAACTCCTCTTCGGCCAGGGTGGCCACCACCCGGTCGTCGGTAAAAACTTTCTTCAGGCGGTTGGCTTCGTAAATGTCATCGTCGTTTTGGGCAGATACCAGTACCGGCCACAACAGCAGCGGCAGCAGCAGGATCTTCAGCGTTGTACTCATAGATGGAATTTGCGTACCCCAATATATAATTTGCCCGTGATATTATTGATCTTCCCGCACCGGATTATTTCAATACACCCTCTTGGCCGGAAGGCCCGGCCGGCCCGCAAAATGATTGATTCCGGACAAGACCGGGAAATGAGTAAAATCACCACCATTTCAATCATAACTTGTTTTAAATTAGCAGCTCAATAAACGACACTAATGACAAGAAAAAAGGAAGTTTTACAGGATGTGGTCATCAAGTTTGCCGGCGACAGTGGTGATGGTATGCAGCTGACGGGCAGCCAGTTTACTAATAATACGGCCTTAATGGGAATTGATCTTGCCACCTTTCCGGATTTTCCGGCTGAAATAAGGGCCCCCCAGGGTACACTCCCCGGGGTGAGCGGTTTCCAGTTACGTTTTTCCAGTAATAATGTCTTTACACCGGGGGATGCCGTAGATGTGCTGGTTGCCATGAACGCCGCCGCACTGAAGGTAAACCTGACCTCTCTGAAAAAGGGAGGTAAGATCATTGCCAATATCGATGGCTTTGATGCCAAGAACCTTCGCCTCGCCAATTACCCGGAAGGAGAGAACCCCCTTGAGAACGGAAGCCTGGATGGCTATGATGTCATTAAAATGGATGTAACGAAAATGACAAGGGAAGCCCTCAAGGACATCACCATGGGGATGAAAGAGAAGGACAGGGCCAAGAATATGTTCGTTCTTGGGTTTCTCTACTGGATGTACAACCGGGATATGAACAATACGATCGACTTCCTCAAAGAAAAATTCGGCAAGAAACCCGAGATACTCGACAGCAACGTAAAAGTATTGCAGGCCGGTTATAACTATGGCGACACCACCGAGACCTTCACCACCACCTATTCGGTGGAAAAGGCCAAAATGGAACCGGGTACTTACCGGTCTGTTATGGGTAACCAGGCGGTGGCGTACGGATTGATTGCTGCCGCACAGAAAAGCGGCCTGCCGTTGTTCCTGGGTTCCTATCCCATCACACCGGCTTCAGATATCCTGCACGAACTGGCAAGACACAAGAATTTCGGGGTAAAGACCTTCCAGGCAGAAGATGAGATTGCCGCCATCACCTCAGCGATCGGGGCATCTTATGGCGGCTCACTGGGGGTGACCACTTCCAGTGGTCCCGGTATTGCCCTGAAAGGAGAAGCCATCGGACTTGCGGTGATGCTTGAGATCCCGCTGGTGGTGGTCAATATACAACGGGGCGGACCTTCTACCGGATTGCCTACCAAAACAGAGCAGAGCGACCTGATGCAGGCTTACTATGGAAGAAACGGTGAATGCCCGATGCCGGTTATCTCCGCTTCCACACCAGCCGATGCATTTGATGCCGTTTATGAAGCCGTCCGCATCTCTGTACAGCATATGACACCGGTAATGTTCCTCAGCGACGGGTACATTGCCAATGGGGCAGAACCCTGGAAGTTCCCTACAGCCGATCAACTGGCACCCATTTCCGTTAAGTTCAAGACCCAGCTCGGGCATGGCGAAGAAAAATTCCTGCCCTACCTGCGGGATGAGAAACTGGCCAGGCCCTGGGCCGTGCCGGGTACTCCCGGACTGGAACACCGGATCGGCGGTATCGAGAAGCAAAACATCACCGGGAATGTGAACTACGAACCGGAGAATCACCAGCTGATGGTAAAGATCCGGCAGGAGAAAGTCGATAAGATCGCAGAATTTATCCCGGAACAAAAACTTGACAGCGGACCGGAAAAAGGAAAGATACTGGTACTGGGCTGGGGCTCCACATACGGCGCCATCAAATCAGCCGTGGCAGAGCTGCAGGCAAGAGGTGAATCCGTCAGCCATGCCCACCTTCGGTATATACGGCCCTTCCCCAAAAACCTGGGCGATATACTGAAGAACTTTGACAGGGTGCTGATACCGGAGATCAACAATGGCCAGCTTATCCATATCATCCGCGACGCTTATTTTATCGATGCCAAAGGCTATAATAAGATCATGGGGGTACCCATCACCAAAACAGAACTGGTGATGAAACTGGAAGAAATGCTGGGGGGTCTTAATTAAGACCTGCAGCGCTGTACCACCGGCAGAAAAGATATAAACAGGCCCCGGGCCACGAAGTGCAGGAATGAACCTTCGTGCGGCCCGGGGCCTTTACTTTTTTGAGCCGGAAAGCAGGAAGACCTTACTTCGGTTTCTTGATCATCTCCAGCGCTTTCTTCAGCATTTCTTCTGCATTATCATCAAAGACCAGTCCTGAGAAGGTCACCTTATCGATCTTTACTTCCGCCGGATGGTTCTTGGTTTTGTCCATCAGCATCAGTTTCATGGCCGGTATGGTAAGGTTCTCCACGCTGCCGCTGATGCTCCATTTGTGTCCGCCGGTACCGTTATCCCCCAGGTCTTTTGCCTCTGTCAGGGTTACTTTGGCATCATAGATCTTTTCTTCACCGCCCATCAGCCCGCCAAACATCTGGTTGTTGTCATCTTTTCCACGCATATAGCTCATACCGGTCAGCGGGTAGGTGCCGGGTTTTGTATCGAAAACAAAACGAAGTACTACGGTTTCGTCGCCGGGCCCGTTGCTGGTGGTGATCATCGCCCGGTATGGGGCCCCTGGCTGCATGTTCTTTTTGTCTTTGTCCACCAGGATGCTGCCGCGGAGTTTCAGCTCCTTACCTTCTACGGCTACAATGGTATTGCTATTATTATCATCGGTGGCAGCGGGGGTGGTGCCGGTATTTTCTGATGGTGTGGTGGCAGTGGTCGTTTGCCCCGAGTTATCAGCCGGTTTATCTTCCTTCTTATTGTTGTTACAGGCAAATAAAGAGGCGGCAAGGGCCATGAAAAGAATCTTTTTCATTTGTAAGATTTTAGGTTTAAAAGTGGATGTAAAATTAACCTGTATTTCCTGTATTCAAAGGGAGCCGTAATAAAATAATGTATGACGGCAGGGTGACAAAAAAAGGCCCGTATTCAGGATACGGGCCGGTTGGCAAAATAGTTGTGCCGGATCAGTAGGTTTCCCGCACCTGCAGGGTGGGGGCAATGAATGCAATGGCAAATGCAATGATAGAAACGATCAGTCCCCACATGAAAATATTATAGGCGATGCGCAGGAAGCGGTATTTTTTGGCCAGCACCACACCCAGGAAATAGTTGTCTTTAACCACGCTGCTGTACAGGTAGTCCTTGTCAGCCAGCATTTCCTGCATGGCCCAGTCATAATCATGCAGGCTCATCCGGAAAAAGTTTCCAAAGAACAACAGGTTGGTCCTTTTATTCTTTATATCATCAGAAGTGAATTTACCATGGTTCACATTCGGCCGGGTGGCCAGGATGGCAAATACAATGGCGGCAACACATACGGAAACGAGTATGATCACCGGTATCAGCAGGTTGGGTGTTTTCTCCAGCTGGCTGAACATGGTGGAGATCACGATACTCAGGATGATGGAGTTGACGGAAATAAGGATGTTGGCTTTTGAGTCGGCCATACCGCTCAGGTTATTCTGGTTCTGCGCCATGATGCGGAACACGGTATTGATCCCCCGTTCGGCTTCTTTGGCCTTTTCTTTCTTCGCCTTTTCCGCAGCAAGGAGGGCCTTTTGTTCCTCATCTTTGGCCTTGTCCTTTTCTTTGTTTTTCTCTTTCTTTTCAGGCTTCATGGTGTCTTGGTTTGGGTCATCTTCTTTTTCTTTTTCAAGCAGGGCATCCAGGTGTTTCTGTTTTTCCGGCTGGAGTTTTTGCTGACCATAGGTGGTGAAGTACTGGTGTCTTTCCAGGAAACGGATATTGATCTGGCGCCACTCTTTTTTGGAAAGGTCATTTCCTCCCAGGTCGATCAGTTCCCTGCGCAGCAGTTTGTTTTTTTCATCAAAGCTGTCTGTACCCAGGTGAAACAGGTCGGCATCGCAGATCATCTGCTCGATAGAACTGGCAGGGCTTTGCGGCAGGCGGGTGGCATTGATGCAGCCCACCACCTTTTGCCGAACCTCCTCACTGATTCCGTGCTGGCTCATGAATTCGTTGGCAAATTCAATGCTGCGGTCCTCATGCCCGGCAGAACTGCCGCCTGTATAACCGGTGTCATGAAACCAGGCGGCCAGCACCAGCGCAAAACGGTCTTCTTCCCCCAGCTTGTAATAATCAGCAAGGGTCTGGCAGGCAGATACCACTTCCTGTGTGTGGAGAAGTGTATGGAACTTAATACTTTTACTAAGTTTGTTTTGCAGGAGACTTGTCACCAGCACCTGGGCATCGTGTATCAGCTGTGAGTGGTTGTCCATTATGTGATAAAGATAACTATTGCTAAATTTAGAAAAAATAACAGGAATGAGGGGTCTAAAGTTTTTTTCGCTGCCGGTTATCGTTTCAGGGCTGGCCTTATTTGTCGTTGTATCATGCAAACAGCGGGTAAGGGTACTGAAGTCACCCCCCCATTACAATTTTGCTTTTGCTTCCGTGACCAAGCTCTCCCCCCGCTTACAGAATATCTCCGGGATCGCCTGGGACCAGAAGAATAAACTGTTCCTGGCCATTAACGATAATTCCGATACCGTCTTTGTACTCGACCGAAGCTCCAGGGCCATCAGCCAGGTGTACCCGCTGGGCAATAAGGGCGATTATGAGGACATTGCAGTTTACGACGGGGTAGCATATGTGCTCCGCAGCAACGGGATGCTCACCGCCCTCAACCTCGACAGTGCCGGCAATGGCTCCATCACCAAAGTCGGAGAGATCAGTATCCCCGGCCCCAATGATTTTGAAAGCCTCTATGCCGATACCGACCGGAAAGCGCTGATCATGATCTGTAAGAACTGCCAGGCCGATGATGAAAAAACCGTCAGCGCCTATGCGTATTACCCCGGAACAAACAGCTTTGACACCAAACCGGTTTATACCATCAGCGCTGAAGCAATTAAGACCCTTTCACCGTTTGATGCGCCGAAGTTCCAGCCTTCCGCAGCGGCGATCAACCCGGTAACGAAAAAATTATTTATCATTTCTGCGGCCAGTAAACAGCTCGTTATTGCGGATCACAACGGAAAGGTGGATTCGGTGTACAAACTGTCTGCTGAAATGTTCCCCCAGCCGGAAGGAATCACCTTCAACAAGAATGGCGAAATGTACATCACCAATGTGGGCGGAACCGGCAAGCCTTCCTTTATCATCTTCAGCTATAAGGATGCAGAAGAAGGCAAGACAGACGACCCTTCCAAACCGATGGCCTATGATTTTGCCAGCCCGGATGAGAAAATGGAACTCGGCGACCAGCTGCATGAGATCTCCGGCATGGCCTGGATGCCCGATAAAAATATGATGCTGGCCGAAAATGATGAGAAAGGAAAGATTGTAACGGTGGATTTCAAGAACCGCAATGATCATGTAAGCGAGGAAAAATTCGGCGGCAAAGGCGACTATGAGGATATTGTATACAAGGATGGTGTGATCTACATGCTGGTGAGCTATGGCAGCATCATCAAAGTGACAACGGAGAACGGGGAGATGGTAACAAAAACATTCGACCTGCCCGAAAAGGGCAATAATGAATTTGAGACCCTTTATCTCGATGAAGGAAGGAACTCCCTCATCATGCTGTGCAAGGAATGCGCTAAAGAAAAGAAAACGGAAGTCAGAACAGCCTACCGCTTCGACCTGGGCACGGAAACATATGCCCCCGAGCCGGCCTACCTCATCGATGTAAATAAAGTGCGGGAAAAGATCAACGATAAAGCAGCCTTATTCAAGCCATCGGCTGCGGCCATCAATCCCGTGGACGGTAAACTATACATCGTGGCATCTGTAGGGAAACTGCTGGTGGTGGCAGACAGGAATACCGGCGAGCCGGAAAGAGTGGTCCGGCTGGATGAAAAACTCTTCAACCAGCCCGAAGGGATGACCATTACACCGGAGGGCGATATCTTTATTTCCAATGAAGGGGGGACAGGGATCGCCACCATCCTGAAATTCACCCGTAAGAAATAACAAACCACCGGGCTTACTTCATTCTCTTTTCATACCTGGCCAGGAAATGCAGGCAGGTATAGAGCCAGATAACGCCGATGCCATAACCGGCCAGTACGTCCGTAACATAATGCATCCGCAGATAGATACGGCTGAAACCGATCACCAAAAGCAGCAAGGAAAGAAGAACGATCAGCAGGATCTTCGTTTTCCGCTCCTTTATATATTCTGCGGCCAGCCAGATCAGCAACCCGTAAAAAGCTACTCCCATCATCGCATGTCCGCTGGGAAAACTAAAGTTGGTAACGCCTTCCACCAGCGGATGATCGGGCCTTGGACGACGGAATAGATTCTTCAGCAATGACATGATCCCCAGGCTGCTTAATGCCACCACGGTAACATGCCAGGCCAGTTGTTTTCTTTTCAGGACCAGCAGCCACACGATCAGGAGGATGTTTGCCGGAACCAGGAAGATATAGGAGCCCAGGAAACTGACCATCTTCATACACCGGGTAAGCGGCGAGGAAAGCAGGGGGTCGGTAACCGAGAATACCCGGTCATCCAGCGTACTGCTCTTGTAGATAAAGACAAGCCAGATCATTACCACCGGTATAAGGAAGGAAACCGATACCAGCAGTGTCGTGTTATCAGGTCTTTTTTTCGGAAGGTTCATCCTGGAGGAGCAAACTGTCAGTAAGTGAGGTTGATCTTTGTTCCCAGTGTAAAGTTGAACATTTTTTCACCTTCGGAGAAACCGGCATACGCTGAAACCGAAAACAGGTTGAAGGGCAGGTAATACAGGCCAAACCCGTAAGCACCATGCCATTTACGGCTGCCGGTAGGGTCATTCGGCTGAAATACTTTTCCCATATTATAAAAAGCGGCCACCCCGAACTGGCCGGGTATCATATACCCATTCACATCAAACAGTTTTTTCCGCAGCTCAACGCCCCCGTACAGGGATGACCGCCCGGTAAAACGGTTCTTGCGGAAACCAGGCAGTTCATTATGGGCACCGATACTCATGGCCTGGAAATATTCATAGCTCTTGGAGAAGATCCTTCCGCCCCCGAATTTCATTACGGCCACCAGGTCGGCTTCTTCCCGGAGGCTGGCATATACCGCCATGTCCGACTGCAGCGCCACATATTTTCCTTCTCCCGCACTGATGCGGGTAAGCCCGATCAGTTCATTGTTCCAGTACATACCACGGGTCGGGAAGAATTCCTTGTTGCGGTTATCGATCTGCATACCGAATTTAAAACCCGCAAATGTCTGCCTGCTGAAAACCCGGTTGGGATCAAGGCCGATCTGAAGGGGTTTGCCCAGCACGGTTCCGGCATTCTTGCCCGGGCTGGCATTATAAGTATAGTAATAAGGGCCGGCCACCAGGCGGAGGATATCCAGGATCCTTTTCCTGATCAGGGCTTCCGCTTCAAATGATTTGTATAAGGTTTGGTAATAGTCATGCGCAAGCGAAGTATTGATCGTGGTGCCATTGCCCCAGCCAAAGAAATTACTCAGCGAAGGAGAGTAGTAATTGGCCCTTACCACCAGGTCGATATTGCGGGTGATGTGATTGAATTCGCCGCGGTAGCTCAGCCGGAAAGCACTCCGGCTGGGGGCATACAGGGCCATCAGCCGCTGGTCGCTGGCATAAGGGAAGTTGCGGAACCCGTGTGTACGGTAAGAGAACCCCGCCCCGATCAGCAGTCCGTCATCCGAATTATAATTCAGGTGCACCTGCGGGAATTTAATGCTGTTGTAATTGAAGCCCAGCAGGGTCTGGTCATTCACCGGCGGATCATATGAGAAACGCTTTTTGGCATGGCTGCTGTCTTTTACAACATAATCTTTGGTGCCATCCGGCGATTTCAGGTCGTACAGGATGGCTTCCACATGCCCTTTGATATTAAAGGTATCGAGGCCGCGGCCGCCGATGATGCGGAGCTTGATCTTGGAACTGGCATCCTTGTCCACTTCAAACACATCTTCGTCCTGCAGGCCGAAGAGCCGGATCTCCTTTGTTATTTTCGGGTCGAAGATCCGGTCATACATCACAAAGCTGGTATCATTGTCACGCCCCTTTGAATAGACCCTTACCCGCAGCTTATCGCCCAGGCTGGTTACTTTGAAATATTCTTTCTCATTACTTCCCGCCACGTTCACTTTTTTGGAAATGAACCGGTAGTATTTCATGGCGGCGGCCGGCAGCGCTTCCCGGCGGCTGATCAGTTTACGGATGATCGTCTCCCCATCCATTTTGTAAACTTCAGGAGGCAGGCGCTTCACCGCATCCCTGATCACGGAGTCGGAAAGGCTTTGCTGAAACTCAGCGACCGATTTTTCCCATTCCTTCTTGTCAAGGTCTGTCAGGAAGATGCGGTCAAAGTCACGGGCAATATACCCCAGCCATTCTACTTTCGGTATGCCGGAACGGAAACCTTTCAGGAAAGGCATGGCTTTACTGCTGACAAACTTCAGCAGCTTTCCGTCGGAGTTAAAGAATGCCTGGTCCCTGTCCCGCGGGATGGGGTAATATACCTTTCCCTTGCCGGTATCAGTAGTACCCCATCTCCACTGATCGAAGTGACGGTCATAGTCAGCGATCAGGAAATCAAGCAGCCTTGCTTTCAGCACGGCCGGTTGCAGGGGGCGATGGTCATTATCCTCAAGCATTTTTCCAAAGAGCTTGGCCGTTGTCAGCGCCTTGCTGCCATCGAAGGTGGCATTTCTTTTTTCCAGGATACAAACGGTATTGGCAAAAAGCGGCCGGTAAAAACCCAGTGCCGGATCATCCGGTACAAAATACAATTCCGGTTCAGCCGTGGCGATCTTCAGCGGTGCCGTAAGACCGGGAACGATAAGGGCCCCGAAGGGGAACGAAGAAGTTTTCAGTTCTGTAGCCAGTTCATTCACCATCGAACCCTTAAAAGGTTCAGGGATGGTGGACACCGGGCTTTTGTTCACACTGCGGAGCACCCATTCTTCACCGGTCCGGTTATTGATCAGGCGTAATGATTTGGTCTGTGTGCCACCGCCCAGGCTCTCCACCTTGAAACCGCCTTTTTCACGACGGAGGTTCAGAATTTTCATATCCACAGGAGAAGACCATTCCTTGCGGTAGTTCTGTCCCATGAAAAATTTCTTCAGCCCTTTTACATCCGTAAGGCTGGTATCAATGATCGCCGAAACACTGTCCGGAAAGGTCATCGTGGTATCTATCGCCGATTTCAAATCCGGATCAACAAAAGAAGGAGGAAGCTTGGAAAAATTAAGCAGGGGAAATACCTCGCTCTTTTGAAGGCTGTCGTTTAGGGTATAGAACGCAACATTTACATCCTTGTTCTTGTACACTTCCATAACCGCAAAACCTTCAGACCGGGAATTGAACCGGCTGTTCCGGTTTTTGGAAGTACGGTTTTGTTTGCATCCGCCTCCGCTGATGATGTAGTTGTAACCGTCGTTCTCGATCAGCTGCAGGTTATGATCATGCCCGGATACAAATACCACGTTGGGGGAAGACCGGCGGATAACCTCGGTGATCCGGTTGATCATGTCGGTATAGGCCGGGTAACTGATATCCTGCGGGCTCCCGAACACACTGCGGGAGATCGGGTAGATGGAGCCGAGCACCGGCAAAGGCAGGTACAGGCCTTTTTTGATATCCGTAAAAGGAAAGAGGTGTTGTTTAAGGGTGAAGTACCCGCCGTGCACGCCGTTGCTCTTGAACGGGTGGTGACAGGCCACCAGTACCAGCTTTTTGGAATTGCGGGCGGCAATATCAGCGATCTGGTCCACGAGTTCTTCCTTGGTCTTGCATTTGCAGTCTGATTCTATTTCCGGTTTTTCATGCGGGTGCAGCCACCACTGGCTGTCGAAAAGGATCAGCACCACATCATTGCCAAGCGGTACTTCCACCGGTCCCGGGCAGCCGTCTTCCGGGTAGAATTTCACATTCTTCTTTCCCAGGAAGTCCACATACAGCTGTTCCCGTACGATAGCGTCATAACCGCCGCGGCTCCCGTTTTGCCAGTCGTGGTTTCCGGGGATCATGTAAACTTTGGCCGGGGTACCATCGGCTACTGATAGCTGGGAATCCAGTACGGCCCGCAGGCTGGAGTAATTTTTATATTGTACATCCGGAAGACCATTCCGGTACAGGTTATCACCGAGGAAGAGAACGGCAGTCTTATCATCCATCGGGATATGTTCCCGCACGGCATCCACGATCGGGTGCCGGCCATTGGTCAGTTGCCCCGCATCGCCGATAAGAATGATCCGCCGGATCAGGGAGTCATTCTGAGCCAGCAGCACCCCGGGTCCGATCACCAGCAGCATCACCGTCAGGAAGTATCTTTTCATCAGCTTCAATTATTATCAAAAGGGCATATTGCAGCCGCTGGTAATTTCTGTATAGGTTGGTTTGAAATAACAGCCTGGTGGCAGGCTGGCCATGGCCCGGCCGGGTTCAGTCGGGATGTGGCTTGAGCGGGTCAATTTACATAAAATTCATTGTTATTGAACGCTCTCGGCCCAAAAAATACCATTTTATCCGGCCCTAGACATTTTTACCGCTAAGTGGCATCTCCGGTCATTAGTTTTGGATTATTTTTATTTATTGTATCTTTTACAGCTTTGCTGAAGATCATTTTAAACTAAAACCTGCAACCATGAGAATTTTTCTTCTTGCTCTTTTTTTCCTCTTCAGATTTGCTTCAGAAATCAATGCACAGGGTAAAACAGATTCAGTAACAGTGCCGGGTGGTAAATTCAGCACCAGCCACTCCAGGGCTACCTGGATGGGCGCCAATTACCGTAAAGAATGGAACACCCCGATTACGGTACCTGTACTGAACCTGTCCACCGAACACGGCGGCCTAACCCCTGTAAAAAGAGGGGGCGGTAAACAAACCAAATCCCTCCGCCTGGATGGTGCCGACGGAAAACAATACACGTTCCGTTCCATTACAAAATATATTACCAGCAAAACACTGCCGGGAAACCTTCAGAGTGAAGCGGCTGCCGACCTGGTGTCAGACGGGGTATCCGCTTCTTACCCGTATGCAGCGCTTTCCATGACCGTACTTTCAGAAGCCGCCGGTGTGCCGCACGGTAATCCTAAAATTGTGATGATCCCGGACGATCCGAGACTGGGCGAATTCAGGGAAGATTTCAAAAACCTGCTCGTCCTGTACGAAGAAAGGATTCCCGATACCGTGAACAAAGCTTATGATACCGATGAAGTGGCCGATAAACTGAAAGATGATAATGACAACCGGGTAGACCAGCTGGCCCTGCTCCGTGTACGTATACTCGACATGTATGTAATGGACCTCGACCGCCACGAAGACCAGTGGAACTGGGGTGCCTGGGATAATGGAAAAGGCAAAACCTTTTACCCCATTGCCAAAGACCGTGACCAGGCTTTTTATACCAACCAGGGGATACTGCCCGGCTTTGTGAAAGGACGTGCATTGGTGCCGCAGCTCGAAGGGTTTAAACCCAAAGCAAAAAGCATTGCCCGGTTCAACTTTGCCGCCCGCAACCTCGACCGCTTCTTCCTCAATGAACTCAGCGAGGCCGACTGGCAACGGGAAGCCGAGAGCTTTGTTTCCAAAATGACAGATGCTGTTATCGAAAAAGCGATCGCCCAGCAGCCCCGGGAGATCAGGGATATCAACGGCCCGAAGATCGCCCAAATACTGAAGGACCGCCGCAACTATATCGTGGCCGATGTAATGGAATACTACCGTTTCCTTTCTGAGATCGTGAGCATTACCGGCAGTGATAAAAAAGAACAGTACAACATCATCCGCAATGCAGACGGCACCGTGGAAGTGGCCGTGTACAAGATGAACAAGGACGGCGAACTGACCAATAATAAAATGTATGACCGCACCTTTAATCCCCTTGTCACCAAAGAACTCCGCATTTACGGGTTTGGCGGCGACGATAAGTTTGTGGTAAGCGGCCCGAACGATAAGATCAAGATCCGCCTCATCGGCGGCGATGGCAGCGACCTGTTTGAAAATGCCACCAAAGAAAATTCCGTGCTGATCTATGACAGAAGGGACGGTAACAATACCATTACCGGTTCTTTTAAGAACAAGATGAAGAACGACAGCATCAGCAACTCCTTCCAGCGCATTTATTATAAATACCCGTACCAGTCCATTTTTGCCACGGCGGGTTTCAACCCGGATGATGGAATATTCATCGGGCCCACCTTTAAATATATCCGACACGGGTTCCGCAAAACACCTTATAAATCCCTGCAGCAGTTCAAAGGCCTTTTTGCCTTTTCCACCAAGGCGGTGCGGCTTACATACAACAATGAGTTCATCAGTGTCTTTGGCAGAAAGACCGATATCACCACGGAGATCGATTACAAAGGCCCGAACAATACCACCAACTTCTTTGGCTACGGAATGAACAGTGTGTATGATAAAACAAAGCCCAAGAAATTCAAATACTACCGTATCCGGTACGACCTGGGTGATATCTTCCTCGCCCTCCGTCACCGCTTCTCCGATAAGGTGAGCCTCTCCCTCGGCCCCACCTACCAGTTCTATTCTTACGACTCAACCGATGAGTTCAATAAAGTAAGGAATGTGGAGCTCAATACCAGCAGCGGGCTGAACCAGGGTGTGTTTGATAAACGCCAGTCGTACTGGGGGGCAAAACTTCTGCTGAATGTGGACACCCGGGATGTTCCTTCCCTGCCCACCAAAGGGATCACCTGGAATACCATGCTCCGCTACCAGTCCGGTGTGGGCAAGAACAGCTACGACAATGTATCCTCCCTCAACAGTGATTTCTCATTCTACCTGCCGATTGCCAAAGACTGGCTGGTCTTTGCCGACCGTATCGGCGCCGGGATCAACCTCAGTGATAAGTATGAGTTTTACCAGGCACAATATTTAGGCGGCAATGAAGACCTGCGGGGATACCGCCGGGAGCGTTTCGCCGGAAAGTCAAAATTCTATAACCAGGCGGAACTGCGCTGGAAATGGGCCAACCTGAAAACTTACCTGTTCCCCGCATCCATCGGGATGGTCTTCTTTGTGGATATGGGAAGGGTATGGGTGCCGAATGATAATGTATCCAAATTCGGAACCGGGTATGGTGCCGGTATCTGGTTTGCCCCGCTCCGCCGGTTTGTGATCAGTGTAAGCTATGCCAAATCAAGTGAGGATGGTATTCCGCTGGTAGGCCTGGGCTGGAGGTTCTGATCCTTTCATCTTACTGTATAGCAAAGGCCGGTTGTAAACCGGCCTTTGTTTTGGATATAACCCGAAAAGGGTATGGGCTTGTTTTTACTACTCACTTACTTTTCCATGAATAAACGTTTACGATCGGTTGTGGCGAAAAGATTTGAGAGGGCAACAATTTTCGGGCATACTCATTCTAAAGCACCAGGCTGGCGTGAGTGTTCTTTTTTATGATCTGCTCTTAAGAGTTAAGACCGATACGCTTAGTCTGCAACAAAGCATCAAAACCGATAGCGTTTGTTTTCGTTGCAGATGTTATTGTAGTAGATCAATAGTAACATACTACCTCCACCGCCCGGGCCGGGTATAACAGGCGGGTCTGCTGCACCCAGTTTTGGTGTGTGTGCAATACCCCAATAATTCCAGTTAAATAAGCAGGTTTTACTATTTGCCATAAGAGCTAATCTTATTTACTTGCAAGTACCTTCCTTAAAGCCAGTATTACATACCAAACCCGGCGCTGGCTATAAAGAGAAGATGTACTCCCCCTCTCCGTACACTATTATTCCTGTTCGTGTTGTTCAATGGTAAAAAGGCATACCCGCAAGCTCCCAACCTTCCCTGGGGATACCCCAGGAAAGTATCGGTCAATTATATACGAAGCTGGGAACTGTCCGCACCGGTACAGGAGGCTTCGTCCGTGGCCGGCCGCCCCTTGCAGGAGGTACGGCAAACCACACAATACGTAGATGGGCTGGGCCGCCCGCTGCAAACCGTCGTGAAGCAGGGCTCGATGGAAACCGGTGGTACAGCAGCAGATCTCGTAAGTGCTGTCGTGTATGATCCCTTTGGCCGGGAAGCCTATAAATATTTACCCTTCGGGGCCGGCACCACCGGCGGCAACAGCTCCGTGGCAGACGGGGGCTTTAAACTAAACCCCTTTGAGCAACAGGCAGCCTTTATGACGGCACAGTACGGGAGCCAGGGAGAAACCTATTTCTACAGCAAAACAACATTTGATGGCAGCCCCCTGAACAGGGTGACCAAAACCATGGCGCCGGGCAATAGCTGGGCGGGCAGCGGCCGGGGCATTGAAACAAAATACTGGCTGAACACCGCCGCCGATGAGGTAAAGCGATGGTCCGTCACCGGGGTGGTAAACGGTTTTGGCAACTGCACGGTGGAGGGAACTTATCCGGGCAATGTGTTATTCAAAGAAGTGTCTGTGGACGAACACGGCAAACAGGTGATCGGCTTTAAAGACAAGGAAGGCCGCCTGCTGCTGAAGAAGGTACAACTGACGGCCACTGCTGATGACGGCACCGGCCGCAACAACACCGGATGGTTATGCACCTATTATATCTATGATGTAAAGAATAACCTCCGCTGCGTCATCCAGCCGGAAGGCGTAAAGGCACTCCCCGGTAATGGCTGGCAGCTTACCCCGGCACTGGCTGCTGAACAATGCTTCCGCTATGAATACGACCAAAGAGGCCGCATGATCAGGAAGAAAGTACCCGGTGCAGGGGAAGTATATATGGTGTATGACCGGCGAGACCGGCTGGTAATGATACAGGACGCCGGACTGCGGGCACAGGGAAACTGGCTCGTAACAAAATATGATGCCCTTAACCGCCCCGTGGAAACCGGACTGTGGACCGATGCCACCCCCTTCAGCACACACCTCGCCAATGCTGCCGTTTCCTCTTCCTATCCTTCTCCGGCTGCCGGCTACGAAGAACTGAGCAAAACATTTTACGACAGCTATAACTGGCTGAGTAATTACGGCAACCCCCTGCCTTCAGTTTACAACAACGGGTTTGACACCTACCTGCAGGCACCTTCCTCCACCCAATGGCCCTTTCCGCAGGCAAACATCCAGTCGGGCCGGGTCAGGGGCCTGCCCACCGGCAGCCGGGTAAAGGTGTTAGGAACCTCCCTGTACCTCTGCTCGGTCAGCTTTTATGATGATAAAGGCCGGGTGATACAGGTGCAGGCAAAAAATAGTACAGGAGGAACCGATATCATCACCACCCAGTACACCTGGTCCGGGCAGCCCCTGGTCATCGTGCAGCAACAGCAGAAGCAGGGGACGAATGCACAGGAGACCGTGGTAGCCACCCGGATGAATTATGATGACCTCGGCCGGGTCACCACCATCGAAAAAAAGATCAGCAACAGCTTGATCAATGGCGGGGCCATACCGGCAGATTGGAAGATCACCGTACTGAATCAGTATGACAAACTCGGCCAGCTGAAGAAGAAAACGCTTTCCCCCCAATTCGGCGCCGCCTCTCCAGAAGGAATAGAGACAGAGAACTTCGAATACAATATCCGGGGCTGGCTGCTGGGCATGAACCGTGACTATGCACGGGACCAGAACAATACCAACTACTTTGGCTTTGACCTGGGCTATGATAAAACCAATAATAACCTTGTGGGAGGGCAACGCTACACCGCAGCACAATACAACGGCAATATCAGCGGTATGCTGTGGAAGAGCCGGGGCGATGGCGAAAAAAGAAAATACGACTACAGTTATGATCCGGCCAGCCGCCTGCTCCGGGCCGACTTTTCACAGTACACCGGGGGAACCTTTAACCAGGCAGCCGGGGTGAACTTTGATGTCTGGATGGGAGACGGCCAGGATGTGAACACCGCCTACGATGCAAACGGCAATATCCTCCAGCTGCAGCAATGGGGCCTGAAGATAACCGGGAGTACACAGATCGATAACCTGTTTTACCTCTACCAGCCCGGCAGCAATAAACTCGCAAGGGTAACAGAAACAGCCACCGGAGGTACCGCACCCGGCACCACAGGGCCGGGGGACTTTAAAGACGGAAACAATACCGGCACCGACGACTACAGCTATGATGTGAACGGAAACCTGGGACAGGACAACAACAAAGCCATCAGCAGCATTACTTATAATCACCTCAACCTGCCCACCGTGATAACGGTAACCGGCAAAGGAACCATCACGTACACCTATGATGCTGCCGGCAACAAACTCAGCAAGACCGTAAATGAAACCGGCCGGCCGGCAAAAACAACCCTGTACATCGCCGGAGCCGTGTACCAGGATGACACACTGCAGTTCATCAGCCACGAAGAAGGACGCATCCGTCCCCTCTCTGCCGGTACTACGGGCTGGGCCTTTGACTATATGCTGAGGGACCACCTCGGCAACGTACGCATGGTACTGACCGACGAGCAGCGGCAGGACAAGTACCCCGTAGCCACCCTTGAAGATGTGAAGCAGCCCATCGAGCAGCAGTATTACAGTATCAACAGTGCAAATATTGTGGCGGCAGCCACCGTCACCGACCTGCCCGACTATACCAATGATAATGGCATCGGCAACAATCCCGCAGATCCCGCCTTCTCCGCAGCTGCCAGCCAGAAACTGTACCGGCTGAACAGCACCACCGGCAAGACCGGCCTGGGCATCACCCTGAAAGTAATGGCCGGCGACCGGATTGATATCTTTGGCAGGAGCTATTACTTCCAGAACAACACCGGGGGCAATGCCGCCAATACATCCGTACCGGTGCTGGAGCTGCTCAGCGGGTTGCTTGCCGCTCCGGGAAGCGCCACTGCCGGGGCCCATACCAGTACGGCGGAACTGAACAGTGTGCCCGCTGTTACCACCCCCCTGGCAGCTTACCAGGGCGACCCGGCAAGGAACAACAGCAATTACCCCCAGCGCCCCCGTGCCTTTATCAATTATATATTCCTCGATGAGCAGTTCCGCCCCGTCAGCGGAAATGCCGGCTTCAGTGCCGTGAGTGACCAGCCCGGCCTGAAGGACCATATGAGCGAACTCCAGAATAAAGTGGCCGCCCGCAACGGCTATGTATATATTTACATCAGTAACGAAAGCCCCGTGAATGTGTTCTTTGACAACCTGCAGGTAGTGCACACCAGGGGCCCCGTACTGGAAGAAACACACTACTATCCCTTTGGACTGACGATGGCGGGGATATCCTCAAAGAGTATAAATTTTGGCAGGCCACAAAATAAAATGAAGTTCAACGGTATTGAACAGAATACGGAACTTGAATTAGATATTTATGATGCCCGGTACAGAAATCTTGACCCTCAGATCGGACGGTTCTGGCAACTTGACCCCAAGCCAAATGAGATCTTTAGTTTATATACTGCGATGGCAAATAACCCAATTTTGTATAGTGATCCTTTGGGTGATACCACAAGGGTTCCGAGGACGGTTGTGTTGGATCCGGGCCATGGAGGAAATGATGGAGGGGCTCCGAAGAGGGCAGGGAATCGTAATGAAGCAGATATAAACTTAATTGTTGTAAACAATATAAGGGCTCGATTGAAATCGTATGAAAAGATTGGAAATATTGTTTTGACAAGAAATAAAGATGAAAACCCTGGAGGAAAGGGGGGCTCACAAATGTCAAGTCTAAGAGCAAGAGTTCAGATGTCGAAGGAAAACTTAGCAGATTATTTTGTATCGATTCATGTTAATTCAAGTGAAAACTCCGGGGCCGACTATGTACGGGTTTATACAAAGAAAAATACAAATAACATTTCTAAAGAATTGCAGCATAATATTATTGAAGGATTAAAAGAATCAACATCGACGGAATCAGGAGTTTCTGGCGGGGCTGAAGGATTCTATCAAATCAAGAATCAGGAAAATGATGTTGCAGCGGTATTGGTTGAAATTGGATTTATTACAAATCCTGCTCAGGAAAAACTAATGAATGACGACACATATCTTTTGAAATTGGGAAACTCAATTGCAGACGGAATATATAAAACGATGTTTGCACCAACACCGTCCCCCCAAAACAATCATGTTCAATTACATCATTCAGATTTTGTTACAAATGATTTAAACAACCCTCCGGAAAACTAATTTGATGCTACGTTCAATTACTATATCAACGAGGATATCATTACTGTGCATGCTGCTTCTGTTTGGAAGTGCAGGGATAGCCCAGCAGCCTAATTGCAACGGTTGCCGTTGTTTTTCAAACAAAAGCCCCCTTTGGGGAGTAGAGATTGACAAGCAGGGAACCGAATACCTGGTCCCGGGTGATAGTATCAGGTATTATTCGGATGACATAAAATTGTTGATCGCTCAGCTGAACAAAAGGAAAAAGGTCAGGGTAAAGCTGCTCAGGCTTACAAAAGAGGTCATCTATGTAAAAGTGCTGAATTCAGCGGTGCTTACACAAACAATGGGGACTGATGGTGCAAATTCATACCTGGCTATCCTCGTTTTTACCCTGACTGAATATGCCGGCCATAAGAAAGTCTATATCGATTTTGAACAGGGCGATCATGGAGGAGAACCCGGAATAAGAGACAGAAATTATTTCAGGGATATGTTTGTTATTTGCCCCCGCCCTTCTTCCTGAAAGGACCTCAGCAAACAGGGCACTGTTCCGGCTAAATGGCGTCGGGATGATTGCTCTTGACTAATCATAAAACGGAGATATACAAAAGAACGCTTTCAAAGTAACTCAGGCACCTGCCAAAAAACTATTTCCCTACCAGGTCCTGCGAAGTGGTGGAGGAGAGTTCCACCGGGGCCGTTTGCGGGTGTTCCTCCTCAAAGTTCACATCCACCCGCAGCGCCTTCAAACCCGAAACACCCTGCAGGTCTTCCAGGTCATGCCGCTCAATACCGGGTTTCAGTAAGCCCTGGCTCTGCAGGAACTCGATATACTCCATATATTCCGCCGCATCCCTGGCCTGGGAATAAATGATGGCGATCTTGCCGGGCTGGGTAATGCGCTCCTCCGTATTGCGGATATGCGCCTTGTCGATCCGCTTCTTCACGATCTCGTACCGCACATTATACGTACCATCCACATCAAACTTCCGCTCCTCCGTACGGAAGGTAACCGCCAGCGGCTGGCTGAAACAAAGGATCAGTTGCGTGGTGCGCAGCCGGTGGCTCAGCTCCTGCTCCAGCCGGTGCGTCTTTCTCGCCGCCTTCGTCAGCACGGTCAGTTGCCACATCTTCAGGTTGTGCAGGTAGATCTCGTCAAACTTCTTACGGGGCGAGATCGACTGGCCGATATAAATATTGAACTCCAGCCCGTCGGTAACATACCGCTCAAAATAATGCGGGTACACTTTCTGCGCCGCATGCTGCTCCTTATCAATATAGCGGGACAGCGTCTCGTTGATCTTTGTCACACTCGCTTCATATTCCTTGCGGTGCCGGTATAGCATGCCCACCTGCGGATCAAGCGCCGTCAGGTAATATTCAATGTCATTCTTCAGCGTCGGTTCGGTCTTATGCAGGTGGTTGAATACCCCGTTCACCTGTACCTTCAGAAATTCATTGATGCTCATTTCTTCCTCCGTCTGCAGCGGGCCCGACGCCGCTTCCGCATACCGCCGGATCTTGAATTCAAGCTCTTCCATCAGCGGAAAGCTCAGGTGCTTCTTGGCCTTCTGCACCACTTCCATCGCCAGCTCCAGCTGCTCCTGTATATCCGCCTTGATGGCCTGCGACCGCTCCACCGAAGAATTGCGGATATCCACGGCGGCATAGAGCGGCCACACTTCATCAAAAGTGATCCGCTTGATATGGATGTCCTTGCTCTGCCGCTGGTTCACAATGAACTCAAGCGATACCTCGGTGAACTTCCATTCCACGGCAGGCTGTACAGCCGTAAATTTTTTCTTGATGGTCTTGTCCACTTCATAGTTCAGTTGCTCCAGGGTCTTTTCCAGTCCCAGCGTAAACAAGGGCAGCGCCGCTTCGATCTTGCTGATATGGATCGGCTTCAGTTGCCCGGGTTCCGTGGAGATGATCTCCAGCAGTCCCACCAGGTTATCACCCTGCTTCAGCGGGCACACGATAAGGCTGGCCGCACCACCCATCTTATAATATTGCAGGCACTGCACATCCGCCAGCATCTGCTCCGTCAGTGTTTCAAACAGCAAAGGCTGGTTGTTTTCCCGGAACAGCAGCTTGCAGTAATCGCTGATCTCATCTTTTTCCGGGGAAGAGCGCAGGTTGCGGAAGAGGATACTGTTGGTATTATGCAGATCGGAGTACACATAGTGCCCGTTGATCTTGAAAAAAGGAGTGATACCGATGCTCAGGTTCTTGATGGAGATCAGGCTCTGCACATGCGTCTCCAGTTCGGTAAAGCCCGTGGCCTCGGACAGCGGGTCGAACTCCAGCAGTTTGTTTTTTATTTCAGCGATCACCGCCTGTTCGGTCACATCATTCAGCCGCATCACAGTGATGCCTTCAAAAACGAATTCTTCCAGCGGGATCTGGTGCATCAGTTCATGCAGCTTCATGATCCGGTTGTTGTGATGGTCCATGATGCTGTCCGGCATCTTTGGCATGTCCCCCTTCGGTCTCACTTCAATGAACCGGGTGTCGAGCCGCAGTTCCATATAGCGGGTAAGCCCCGTGGCCGGATCGGTATAAGGATAGATCGAACGGTAGGCATCCGGGGCCGGGTAGTTCAGGTATTTTTTCAGAATGATGCCATAAGCGGCATTGAGTTTTTCCTGGCTCAGGCTTTGGCCCATCTGAACTTCCGGGATGATGATCTGTGAAGTACCCGGTTTGATCAGGTTGGCCTTAAACGTGGGGGAAACATATACTGCCTGGAATTTGAACGGCAGCGCCACCCCGTACATATAATTAGTGGTGGTGGGGGGAAACACCGCAGAAAGCAGTTCCTCGATCAGCTCCTTGTACGGGGCCAGTATCTCCTGGTCGGGGATAGCTTCCATCAGTTCCGGGTGCTGCTCAAAAGAGGCCACCACCTGGCCATACAATTTCTGCATGCCGGGGTTACCTTCAGCGATGTTTTTTTTCAGGGCAGTTACCAGCGGTTTAAAAGACAGGTAGCTGTTGAAAACAGATTCGTCAGGGGAGGTGTTTCCTGCTTGCATAATCAGTATTGGCTTTACGGCGTACGGTAAAATTAAAAATAAAAAAGCCAGTTGCGAACTGACTTTCATAACCGGGGCCGTAATATCTTTTTACCTTCTGGGCCTGCCAAACATAAGCCCGATCTTGGCCTGTATGGTGAAGTAGGCGTCATTATTCTTGGCATTCCCACGCTGATCACCTTTACTGGGCCCCACATCACTGGCATTCACCTCATTTCGGCGGAAATAAAGCTGCTGCGCTATGCCGGCCTGGGTGGGGGTAAGATAATTATAAAAGAGCGCCGGGTTGATATAATCAGTACTTACATCATCCAGGTAATCGGTAAACAGTTTCCGGTGAATGAACTCGATCCTTGCATTCAGGGAAGGACTTATTTCATATTTCAGTCCTAACCCGCCCAGCAGGTTGAGCTGTTTCAGGTCGTAGGGTTTCCGGTCCGGGTATTCCGCAAAGCCCTGTCCTTCCAGGTGAAGCGGGGCCAGGTCAAACCATTGTCCGTTCAGCTTGGCCTGCGGGTTAAAAGAGAAATAACCGGCGCCGATCACGGCATAGGGAGAAAGGCGGGGAGGGTCATCATCCCCGTAATTTTTAAAGAAAAGCGGGTGTATTTCCAGGGCCAGCTGCACTTCCGCAATCTTACTGCTGAAGCTCAGGTTCCGGTCGTACCGGCCGGTAGTGGTGGAAGCCACTTTACGTAAGATACTGTCATAACCGACCACCTGCCCGAACGTACCTTCAATACGGCCGGCGATCGCATTCTTATACATCGCCAGTACATACACTCCGTAGGAAGGACGGGCTGTTTTCCAGCGCAGGTCTTTGATAAAATTCTTACCGGGGCCCTTTTTTCCGCCCAGGTCGGTCAGTGCGTTCATCACACCGCCGCTAAAGCCCACTTCAAAGACCACCGCACTTTCGTAAAATTTGTTGTTGTAATAATAGTATTGCGCTTTCAGGGACTGACTGATCAGCAACACAGGGACAAACAGGAAGGCCAGGAGTTTTCTCATTCCTCTATCAATTTTAGTTCGGAAAATATAAGGCCTTGCAGAGGAGATGGACGGACAAAGAAGAGTGTAAAAGTATTAAATTATAGGAATTTTCAAAGCCTCCGGGAGGAATAGTACTGCGTAAAATCCCTGTCCTGTTCCTGCTGGTACAGAAAAAACCGTTTTTTCACCACCGGTAGAAGGGGGTCTTCTTACTTGATCTTTAATATGTTCAGTATTTTCTGGAGCGATTCGTTCTGCAACCGGATAAAATACGCCCCGGAAGGAAGATGGTCATCATAGATATCAATATTGTAGGTGCCGGCCGCATAATTTCCTTCCGCCAGCACCTTTACGACCTGGCCAAGACTGTTGATCTGCTGGATCAGGGTATGCCCGCCGTTGGTAGAGAACTGCAGGGTGGCATTCAGGGAATACGGCACAGGCCACATCCGGAGGACCAGTTTGTCGGAATTATTGTTGATCACATCCGGGTCATCCGGGAGGCCGCAGGGCCCGCCTTTGATCAGGGGGAGTGACTGATAATTTTGCAACAACAGCTGGTTCAGCAACGGCTGCTTTACACAAAACCATCGTTCCAGCACAGACGCATACACACTTCTGAAATCATACTGGAAAGGCACATTGTTCACCACATTGATGTCAGACGGGATATCAGGGCTGTTCCCCAGGATCCCTTTCTTTACATGTTTGCCAAACAGGACAAGCGGGGCCGCAGCGCCATGATCCGTACCCAGGCTGGCATTGGATTTAATACGGCGCCCGAATTCAGAAAAGGTCATTCCGAGTACCCGGTCGTCCATTTGCATCAGCTGCATATCTTTTTGAAAGGCCTGGATGGCGGAAGAAAGATCTTTCATCAGTTTGGCGTGGTTACCGGTGGAGGTATCACTGGCATTCACCTGTTTCTTATGTGTGTCAAACCCGCCGGTGGATACAGTATAGACCCTTGTCTTCAACCCACCTTTTATCAGCCTGGCCACGATCTGTAATTGCTGTGCCAGCCCGTTTTGCGGGTAGGTGGCCATATTGGCGGCCCGCCGGTACGCTGCCCGGATAATGTCGGAATAGATCTTTGTCTTTTCAGACACCACCCGCAGAAAGCGCAGTTCTTTATTGGCAGCAGGAGAAGTAAGCGGGTAGTCCGAGAACGGGTTCACGAAGTTGTATACATTCTCCGGGTCCGTAATGGAAAGACCCATCGAGAAAAGGGTACCCTGTACTTCCACCGTCGGCATACTGCTGATCTGTATGGCCAGCGGATCGGGCATCTCGGCATTCGGATAAGCATCCGGGTAGCCGGGATACTCTGATTCAAGGTAACGGCCCAGCCATCCTCTTTTTTCCCGGTTGAAACGGTCCCGGTTACTGTCGCCTGTCATCCATATATCAGTGGACTGAAAATGGGAAAAGTTCTGGTTGGGATAACCGACCGACTGTACGATATTGACCATTCCTTCATTGTACATATTTTGCATCTCCGTCATGGCCGGGTGAAGGCCGGAGCGGTCTGTTCCATCCAGCCGCAGCGCACGGCTCTGGGGTATGGCAATGTTGGGACGGGCATTGTAGTAGTTGGCATACATATCAAGCGGTATCACCATGTTCAGGCCGTCGTTACCACCGCTAAGTTGCACCAGCACGAGTATATGATCGTTGGAAGCGGTCTCTCCCAGCAACCCGGACAGGAGGCTGTCAGGGCCTGACCCGTGTGCTGTAAAGGAAAACCCGTTGATAAAGGAAGGCAGCATCACGGATGCCGGTACTGTATTGCGTAAAAATTTTCTTCTGTTCATAGCATTGTTTTTGTGTTCAGGTACTTCCGTTTCGGTTCAGCATAAGTGATATTCCGGCAGGTTCATCAGGAACTTGAACAGCTCCCGCAGCGAGGCATTGATCACTGTATTGTTGTTGCTGTTCCAGGCATTCGTCCACACCGTATTATCATTCGTGTTATTCAGCAGGTATTTGTTTTTGGTGTAGTTCTTTGAATTGACAGAAAGCGGGTAGCGCAGCAGCAGTGCAGTGATATCGGTCAGCAGCTGGTCCGGATCCGACGGATTGGAAGTGGCAGCCGCAAACCCTCTTACATCAATGACACTGTCATCCACCAGGCTGTCGGTAAAATTGGCCCTGCGGGGAAGTGAATTACTGTTTACCCATAGTTCATAATACATCGGCTCCTGGTGGTAAGAAGGCCATCCGGATACATCCGGCGGCTGAAACAATACCTGCTGCATCTCACCGGCTTTATTATAAATATTGTTGAAGAAAGGATACCCGTTCTGCCAGTCGGTGTAGGCCGGTATCACGGCATTCATTTCCCGAAGTACTCCAACGATCATATCAAACGGGCCTTTGATATAGCAGGCCTGGTTCAGCGGATCAAAGAAATGCTCGCTTTTCAGCAGGGCAGCAAGGACCGGCCGGATCTCGAAATTGTTGTTCCGCAGGATATCGGCCAGCGGCGTGATCACATCGGTTTCTGTCGCATCATCGATCTGGTAGTATACAAACCACCGGTAAAGTTTACGGCAGATGAATTTTGCTGCTTCATCCGTATTGAAGATCATGTTCACCAGGTCATCCACTTCCTGTGTGCCATTATTGGTGATCGTGGTACTGTTGTAGAAAGAAGAGAAGGCTTTTGATCCCGTATCATGGGCACTGGTATCAAGGTAGGAGGTAAGCGTCTGGCTGTCGATCCTCCAGCCGGTCAGCACCCGGGCGGCGGCGATCACATCGTTCTCGGTGTATTGCGATCCCGGGCCCCGGCCTACCGTCATCAGTTCCTGCAATTCCCGGGCATAGTTTTCATCCGGCGCCAGCTTGGAGTTGAGGTATCCGTTCAGGTGAAACAGCATGGCCGGATCGATGGTCACATCCTTTACCATCTGTCGGATGCTTCCCAGCGGGTTATCACGGAAGATCTTATGATGGCGCCACAGCATGGTGGCATTGCCCACTTCTTCCCTTTGTACGGAAAAATGATGATGCCAGAAGAGGATCATTTTTTCAGTGATGCTCCTGTTCTGGTTCAGAATCACCCCGGCCCACCATTTATACAGGCTTTCCATGCGCAGGCTGTTGATACTCCCCCTCACTTCCTGGTCGCTGACGGTATTCAGGTCGTTCACCCAGGTTTGCCCCTGCACCACTCCCAGGTCATCATGCATCACACCGTTTTCATCTTCGATCAGCCCGTAATCACGGAGCGGTGTACCAAGCACGGGTATGTTATTCAGCAGTTCATCCACCGCGGCATCGGGCGACATGGTCAGGAAATGATCGATATCTGCTTTCCGGGCGCCGAACATCGTCCGCTTCAGCAGGTGTGCCGCTTCGTTGACCGTCCAGGCACCGGCATACGGGTTCAGCCCCGTCGCTACATTGCGGCGGAAAGCCCTTGACCGGGTTTTTGTTTTGGCAAAGAATTCTCTTCTGTCCATAAGAGGTAGTTTAACTGATATAAATACTTCAACCGACTTAGTATGACAGAATCATACAGGCGTCGTAAGGGATCATTATCTGAGTAAAGCCACAGTTCCTTTTTTCAGTACCATGTTTCCTTTCATGTCTTTGTACTGCACCAGGTACACATAGATGCCGTTTGGCTGCAGCACGCCGTTTATCCTTCCATCCCATTTGGTATAGGTGGAATTGCTCTTGAAGAACAGCGTGCCGTTCCGGTCGAAGATCTGAATGGAATACTCCTTCGGCACTTTACCCAACGGGCCAAACCAGTCATTCAGTCCATCGCCATTGGGTGTAAAGGCGGAGGGAATATTGATGACGGCATCTTTCAGTACAACCAGGGTGAACTGATCGCTTCGCTGACACCCGGCAGCCAGCGAATTGGTGGCGGTGTAAACAGTCGTTACGGTGGGAGATGCGATAGGATGGGGACAATCTGTACAACTTAAAGTAGGATCGGAATTCCAGGTGATGTTACCATTGGCCACCGAGGGCAATTGCAGTTTCTCACCAACAAAAATGGTATCGGTCTTTTTGAGCCCGTCAAACGGACCGCCGATGATGACGGGCTTGTAGGTGACATAAGCCGAATCATTACCGCAGATATCACGCAGGGTATCGGTGGGGGGAACAAAACCATTGAGGCTGCATACGGTTGAATCGACCGTCAGCGTGTCGAGCTGTTTTAACTTGATGATGCCAAAGTCCACATCACCCTGCCCGCCGCCAAAATCGCCATTGCCTGAATCAGAATCACCGCAGAGAAAATATTCCTTTGCCGAAGGCAGAAAGGCCATGGAGCGGAGATTGTCGTTACCGGTTCCGCCGATATTCTGTTTCCATACCACTTTCCCGTCGCTGCTGAGCTTTACCACCCAGTAATCACCCTGCCCGAGCGGGTTGCTTACATCACCATCGGAGGAATAGGCAATTCCGCCCACGATATAGCCGCCATCGGCATCTGTCATCACTGTGCTGGCATAATCGGCATCGGTGCCGCCCAGTACTTTTTGCCATTTCTTATTGCCATTGGCCGGGTTGATGTTGATGACCCAATAATCCTGGCTGCCCCGGGCCCCGCTGACATCGCCGTCGGTGGAGGTGGTATATCCGGCCAGGGTAAGTGAACCGTCATTTCCCCGGGTCATGGAGTAGGCCACATCGTTTTGTGAACCGCCGTACACCTTGCTGTAGATCTTGTTCCCGTTCGCATCCAGTGCCAGCAGCCATACATCATAGTTCTTTTGCTGGGGAGGAATATCGCCGTCAACAGAGTTGGCAAAACCGGCCAGGTAGGTACGGCCATTTATCACTTCGATGGCAAAGAATTCCTCGTTCTTGCTGCCGCCAAAGCAACGGCTCCACAACAGGTTCCCGGCTGCATCCAGCTTCATCAGCACACCATCGGTATAACCGGCCGTGCCATGATTGCCGGTAATGTTACCATCATTGGAAGAAGAGGAAGCGGCGAGGTAAAAACTCCCGTCCGCATTCAGGTAAATACGGTTGGCTATATCCAGACCGTTCCCGCCATATCTTTTTTGCCAGAGCAGGGTACCTGCCGGGCTCAGCCTCAGTATCCAGATATCTTTTGTACCGCCATACCCGCTCACCACTCCTCCATCGGTAGAGTTGGTTTCGCCGGCAACAATATAACCCCCATCAGCCGTCTGTACCACATCCCGGGCACTTTCATAATTGGTGCCGCCAAATGATCTTTCCCATTGAATAGTGCCGCAGCGGTCAAGCTTCACCACCCAGAGGTCCCAGTACTCCCGGTTAGGCTGCGGGCTTACATCGCCGTTCTTTGAATCGGTATAGCCGGCTGCAATGGAGCCGCCATCGCTGGTGATCTTTATAGAAAAAGGGATATCAACATCGGAGCCACCGTACTGACGGGCCCATTGTTGCGGGGGCAACTGTGCCAGTGCAGTCATGCAAAGACACAACATCATGCTCAGGGAGTAAAGGTTCTTCAACAGTTGGCGGTTTTAATAAGAATTGAACCAGCCAGGTGTTGCAAGTATTATGCTAAAGGTTAGTTTATGTGGAAAAGTCTTTACCATCTGCCCATGAATTTTTTCTCCGGGCATTTACGCAATCCACCGTATTACAGGCTGCCGGAAATTTCCTGCTGAAAATAGCGGCAGGCCGGCTGCAGACCACATTCCCGGCATTTCGGGTTACGGGCCAGGCATATATAGCGGCCATGCAGGATGAGCCAGTGATGGGCTTTATGAATTAATTTTTCGGGAATGTTCCCGATGTAAGTTCTTTTTCCACAGCCAGGAGTAGTGGCTGTTTGCGGCACCAGCCCGATCCGTTTACTGACCCTGAATACGTGGGTGTCAACCGCCATATTAGGCTGTTTGTCCACCACAGAGGTGATCACATTTGCCGTCTTTCTTCCCACACCGGGAAGTTGTATTAATTCTTCCACGGTCATGGGTATCTGCCCGTTGAATTCGCTGACCACTTTGCCGGCCATCCCGATCAGGTGTTTGGTTTTATTATTCGGGTAAGAGATACTCTTTATATAAGGGAACAGTTCATCAAAACCGGCTTTGCTCAGGTCTTGTACGGTAGGGTATTTTTCAAAAATGGCCGGTGTTGTCATGTTCACCCGTTTATCGGTGCATTGGGCGGAAAGGATCACCGCCACCAGTAACTGGTAAGGGTCTTCAAACGCCAGCTCGGTTTCTGCCACCGGCATATTCTTTTCAAAGTAGTCAATAATAAAAGCGTAACGTTCTTTGCGGGTCATGATCAATAAAGGGGGGTGTAAAATACAAAAGTCCTGTCTGGCTGATTACCAAACAGGACTCAATTCTTTTAAAACCGTTCTTTGGGGATTACTGTACAGATTCCGTAGCCTGTTCCCGGGCATGATTCAGTACATTCAGTACTACTTCAGTGCGGGGGGCAACAGTGATCTTGTCCAGTCTTTGCATGGATGCTTTCAGCACAGCTAATTTTTCACGAAGTGTCCAGTCCTTTTTGAGAGCGGCTTCAATGGCAGTGGTGCGTTCGGGAGAGGTCTCTTTGTACAAATACAATAAAAGATCCTCAGGAGTAAAGTTGGTCATTTGCAAACCGGTTAAGTCCAGAAATTAGGTTGTCCTTGGTAGCGGGAATTCAATAACGTCCGGATAAATAAACGGGGGTGCAGGGGCCTTATTGTGCTGTGATTGCTAATTCTTTGGCGAATCGTATTTTTCCGGTACGAGGAAGATCTCCTCATTGTCCCTCTTCATCAGGTATTTTTCCCGGGCATACTTTTCAACGGTGGCCGGATTATGCTTAAGTCCTTCTAGTTCTTTACGTTCGGCACTGATCCGGGCGGTGTAAAATGCTTTGCTTTGCCTGAGTTCTTTCAGCTCCCGGGTTCTCTCCATCTGGGTAAAGAAGTCGTTCTTGTCGAGGAAAAGCATTACTACGCAAAAAACCGCAGTGGCAATAAAATACTTGTTGCGGAGAAAAAAGGGGAGCTTCCCCAAACCCCTCCGAAGCAGGGGTTTCTTAGCGGTTGAATGAGTTGAAGTGTTTTCCATATTCGGACTTTTTAAGTCCTTCCCTTCAGGAAGGATTTACGATGGGCGTCCAAATTTAATCTTTCCTTTCGGATAAATGGCCGACATACCCAGTAATTCTTCGATCCGGATCAGCTGGTTGTATTTGGCCATGCGGTCCGTACGGCTGGCGGAGCCGGTTTTGATCTGCCCGCAATTCAATGCCACGGCCAGGTCGGCAATAGTGGTATCTTCTGTTTCCCCGCTGCGGTGGCTCATGATGGTGTTATAACCGTTATGCTGCGCCAGTGTTACAGCATTGATGGTTTCCGTTACGGTTCCGATCTGGTTCACTTTCACCAGCAGGGCGTTGGCAATGCTCTTGTCGATCCCCTGCTGCAGGCGGGTAACATTCGTTACAAACAGATCATCCCCCACCAGCTGGCATTTATCTCCGATGGCTTTGGTCAGGGCGGCCCATCCGTTCCAGTCATCTTCCGCCATTCCATCTTCAATGGAAACGATGGGATACTTTTTCACCCAGCCTTCCCAGAATTTCACCAGCTGATCGCTGCTCATCTCCTTACCGGTGCTTTTATGAAAAACATACTTCTTTTTCTTATTGTCCCAGAGTTCGCTGTTGGCAGCATCCATGGCAATGGTGATCTGTGATCCGGGTTTGTAACCGGCAGCTGTAATTGCCTCCATCACGGTATCGATCGCTTCTTCATTGCTCTGGATATTGGGTGCAAAGCCGCCTTCATCGCCCACATTGGTGCTGAACCCTTTTTTCTTCAGCACCGATTTCAGAGCATGAAATATCTCCACTCCCCAGCGAAGTCCTTCACTGAAGGAAGAGGCGCCAACCGGCATGACCATGAACTCCTGGAAATCGATCTTATTATCAGCATGGGCGCCGCCATTCAGGATGTTCATCATCGGAACGGGTAAGGTTTTAGCGTTCGTGCCGCCGATATAACGGTACAGCGGGAGACTGGCTTCTTCTGCGGCCGCTTTGGCTACGGCCATACTTACGGCAAGAATGGCATTGGCGCCGAGTTTTCCTTTATTGGCGGTGCCGTCGAGTTGTATCATCATTTCATCGATGCCGGTCTGGTCGGCCACATCATTGCCGATCAGTGCGGGGGCGATGGTATCATTTACATTCTTTACGGCCTTTAAAACCCCTTTCCCCAGGTAGTTTTTCTTGTCACCATCCCTCAGTTCCACGGCTTCATGTATCCCTGTGCTGGCCCCGCTGGGTACGGCAGCCCGGCCCAGTGCCCCTTCGTCGGTTATAACATCCACTTCTACGGTGGGATTTCCTCTTGAGTCCAGGATCTGGCGGGCAAAAATTTCTGCGATGTAGCTCATAATGTTGAATAACGGTTTAAAAGAATATATAATCGGATTGAAAGGCAGGCGATCGCCCCGCAAAGAAAAGATGTTTTAGGCAATGATTTTCAAGGCCTCTGTTTTTTTGCGTAAAAAAACGAGGACAGCCCCCTGCTGCCCGCTAAAAATAAATGTTCGTATTTGTGATTCTGTTCGGTTAACCGCATTTTTTTGAATAAGTTTGGCTGGAATTTCTGGAATGCCCCATTTCGTAAAACTACTGCTGTTACTGAGTTTCACCGGGCTTTGTACCATTACAAAGGCCCAGAATGGTTTATGCCCCTCCAACCTGGATTTTGAACAAGGTGATTTTTCAGGATGGGAATGCCGTACCGGTTCTGCCGGTGCTTACCCGTTGCCGAATGTGGGCTATGTACCCGGCCGGCATACGATCATCAATGCGGCTGCTGGTGGTACAGATCCTTACGGGTTATTTCCTCAGATGTGCCCCAGTGGTAATAACTACTGTGTAAAGCTGGGCAACAGCGCCACCGGTGCGCAGGCAGAGAGTATTTCTTATACCTATACGATCCCTTCCACACTGTCTACTTTTTCCATGCTGTTCTATTATGCCGTCGTGCTGGAAGATCCGGGTCATGCACCCAGTGAGCAACCCCGGTTCCGGGCAAGGATCGTAGATGCAGTAACCGGCTTACCGGTTCCCTGTGTGGATTTTGATTTTATCTCCGGAAGTTCCACCGGCGGGTTCCGTCCATCCCCCAGTAATCCCAATGTGTTATTTAAAGACTGGACGGCTGTAAGTATCAACCTTAATTCCTATATCGGTAATACGATCAAACTCGAATTTATTACGGAAGATTGCACCCGTGGCGGTCACTTTGGTTATGCGTATGTGGATGTAGGAACTTCCTGTAATGGCGCTATCAGCGGAAACTATATCTGTCCGGGCGCCACTGAACTCCGGCTGCAGGCGCCGTTCGGCTTCCAGGGATATACCTGGTATTCTGACCTCACTTTTAGCACCATCCTTTCAACCAACCAGGTACTGCCCTTAACACCTCCCCCTGCTGTTGGCACCACTTTCCCCGTTATCGTAGAACCCTATGTGGGCTTTGGTTGCCGGGATACATTATATGCCAGGGTGGATGTTGGTATTCCCCCGGTTTCAGAAGGCGGCCCCGACCAGATCTTATGTAAGGGGCGAAAGGTTCAGTTAGGGGTACCGCCTAACCCGCAGTATACCTATGCCTGGACACCTTCTGCGGAAGTGAGTAACCCGCTTGTTTCAAACCCGTTTGCTTTTCCGGCCACCACGGATCCCACTAAGTATTATATTACCACTACAGATATCATCAATGGATGTACTTCGATCGATTCTGTGATCGTTTCCAGTTTCTCCGTAGATACCACGCTTACGGTGGTATCCGGCAAACCTGATTTTTGTGAAAACGAAACACCGCCTGTATTAACCGTTGTAAACACTTCCACCCCCGTACAATGGTATGAAGTAACCGGCGGGCCGATACCGGGCGCCGTGAATCTCACCTATCAGCCATCCCTTACCGGTATTTACTGGGCGCAGATCACACAGGGCGGTTGTGTGGATACTACCCGGCAATATCCAGTGTACCGTCACCTGCTTCCGCTGGTAGCGTTCACACCCAGCAGCGATACGGGTTGTATCACCAATAACTCTATCACCTTTACCAATAATACCAATGCCCCCGATGGCGCCGCCATGTCCTATCTCTGGAAATTCAGCGATGGGATTACGGATATCAATACAGATGCCGTCAGAAGTTTCCCCGCTACCGGTAAATACAATATCAGGCTGATCTCCACAACAGAGTTTGGCTGTAAAGACAGTACCGATAAGAGTATTGACATCGTGCCCAATGGTATCCCCGACTTTACCTGGGATTCAATCTGTAC
The DNA here is from genome assembly GCA_046329665.1 of Chitinophagaceae bacterium. Classification (GTDB taxonomy): domain Bacteria; phylum Bacteroidota; class Bacteroidia; order Chitinophagales; family Chitinophagaceae; genus JJ008. The sequence goes on from JAXLUG010000001.1 coordinate 496,920, forward strand.
CACCCGTCCTGTTCAGTTCACTAACCGGAGCAATGAAAACCAGTCAGCACAAACCGGGTACTTCTGGGAATTCAATAACGGGGATCCTGTCTATACCCTGAAGGACCCTCCCGCCGTCATTTATAACGGAGCACCCGGCAAACTTGATGTAATGCTTAAGATGGTAACCCTTGGCTGTGAGAACGACACACAACGGGTGGTGAAGACCGTACAGGTGAACAGGCAGGCACCGGGCTACACCTATAAAACCATCACCGTTCCGCAGGGCAGTTCGCACTGGCTGCATGTAAGGGATACCATTGGAAAGATCTACAACTGGAAACCGGCGATCAATCTCAGCAGCTATAACACGCAGTACACTCAGTTCTTCGCCACCGGAGATGATACGAAATACCTGATCGATATTACTGATGAACATACCTGCGTTACCACGGATACCCTGCAAATGCTGGTGCTGAAGAAGCCGGGATTCTATCTGCCCACTGCCTTTACTCCCAACGGGGATGGCCTGAATGACCTGCTGCGGCCCTACCTGATCGGCATGAAAGGATTGAAGAGCTTCTCCGTTTTCAACCGCACCGGCCAGCTGATCTTCTTTACCAAGACCTATGGCGAAGGCTGGGATGGCACCTACCAGGGTGTAAAACAGAATACCGGTGTCTTTGTGTGGGTGCTTGAGTACTATGACAACAACAATAAAGTTGTGCTGCAAAAGGGCACGGCCACACTTATCCGTTAAAATTGGTTCCCCGGCCTGTTGATTTTGGGCAGACGGTTTTGCCTGTTTCCTCTTTTCCCTTATTTTCAAGGAAAATCAATAACCATGCGATCTTATTTCCTGAGCTTCGTATTCAGCCTTGCCTTGCTGAATGCCGAAAAATTGTTTGCACAAACAACCCCTAAACTCATCACCACTGTTGAAGGCATCAAAGAATATGAACTGAACAACGGGCTCCGCATTTTGCTGATACCTGATGAATCGCAGACCAACATCGCTGTGAACATTGTCTACAAAGTGGGCAGCCGCCATGAAGGGCTTGGTGAAACCGGTATGGCCCACCTGCTGGAACACATGCTTTTCAAACAGTGCAAAAAATTCACCGACATCAAAAAAGCCATTGCCGATAAAGGCGCTTTTGCCAACGGCACTACCTGGTACGACCGTACCAACTACTATGAAATATTATCTGCTTCGGACGAGAACCTGCGCTGGGCACTGGATATGGAAGCAGATCGCATGGTGAACTCCAAAATCCTTCCGCAGGAACTGGCCAAGGAGTTCAGCGTGGTACGCAATGAATTTGAAATCGGAGAGAACTCGCAAAGCAGTGTGCTGATGGAAAGGGTGATCTCTTCCATGTACCTCTGGCACAATTACGGTAAGTCAACCATCGGCAGTAAAGAAGACATTGAGAGGGTGAAGGCCGAGAACCTGAAATATTACCAGCCGGATAATGCAGTGCTCATTGTAGCCGGAAAGTTTGATGAGAAAAAGGCGCTGCAGTATGCCCAGCAATACTTCGGCCCATTCAACCGGCAAGAAAACTGCTGCCTACTTACACAGTTGAGCCCCCGCAGGACGGGGAGCGCCAGGTATTACTCCGCCGTACCGGCGATATACAATATATCGGTATGGGGTACCATACACCGGCCCTGGCCGATAAGGATTATGCTGCCAATGATGCGCTTATTGAAGTACTGACCAACGACCCCTCCGGAGTATTCTATAAAAAACTGGTGGAACCCAAACTTGCCACCAGTGTATACGGGTTTACGTTTGCACTGCACGACCCGGGTATTACTTATTTCCAGGTGGATGTACCGAAAGATAAAAGCCTGGACAGCGCCAGTCATGAACTGCAGAGTGCGGCAGATGCCATCCCTGCTATGAATATTACGGAAGAAGATCTCGCCAGGGCAAAGAACAACCGGCTGAAGTATATCGAAGATGCAATGTCCAAGACAACCGATTTTGCGATCGGGCTTACAGAATTTATCGGCGCCGGCGACTGGCGGCTCTGGTTCTGGAACCGTGACCAGCTGGAAAAGCTGACGGTAAATGACCTGAAAGCCGTGGCAAAGAAATACTATAAGACATCCAACCGGACCTATGGATTATTTATTCCCGATGCTGCACCGGACAGAACGGTGGTAAACGAAACCCCGGATATCGACCGGCTGCTCACCGGTTATAAAGGAAAAGCGGTAGAAGCACAGAAAGAAAATTTTGAAAACAGTATTGCCAATATCAAAAAGAATACTGAATACGGGAAGCTGCCCAACGGGGCACAATATGCCCTGCTGCAAAAACCCACGAAAGGAGATAAGATCAGCGCCAGCATGATCCTGCGTTTCGGGGATGAAAGCAGCCTGATGAATAAAAAATATGCGCCGTCGCTGGTGGCCAGCCTGCTGAAATCCGGTACCACCACCCGTACTAAAAAACAGATCAGTGATGAGCTGGATAAGATCAAAACAGACATATCCTTTTCCGCCGGACCCGACCGTGTTGTGATCACCATGAATACGGATAAGAAAAATCTTTCCGCCGCACTGGCTCTGCTGGATGATTTGCTTCGTAACCCGAAATTTGACGCAGCGGAATTCGATAAGGAAGTTCTGGATATCAAAGCCGGAATAGAAGCCAATAAGAACGACCCGCAGACACTGGCGTCCGAACGCCTCGGTAAGCTTACCACGGATTATCCAAAAGGGCACCCGAACTATGCTGGCACTTCTGATGAAGAACTGGAAGACCTTGCGGCCACCAGCCTGGAGGATGTAAAGAATTTTTACAAGGACTTTTATGGCGCCAATCATTCCATCTCCTCTTTTGTAGGGGAGCTTGATAAAAAAACGGTAACCGATTTTCTCAGTAAAACAATGGGCACCTGGGACAGCAAGGCAAACTTCAGCATCATAGCCCCCAAATACTTTGATGTAAAAGGAAGGACGGAGACCATCAAAACACCCGATAAGACAAACGCTATGCTGCTGGCGAATATCAACCTGAATATTTCAGAACAAAACCCGGACTTCCCCGCTGTCTTTATGGCGAACGAACTGCTCGGCGGCGGTGCCTTCCTCTCCTCCCGCATTCCGCAGCGCCTCCGCGAAAACGAGGGCATGAGCTATGGTGCCGGAAGCTTCATGAGTACCAATTATAAATTTGACGTAGGTAACTGGGGTATTTATGCAGCCTTTAATCCGCTTTACAAAGGAAGACTGGACTCTGCCTTGCGGCAGGAAATAGATAAGGCCATTGCAGGCGGATTTACAAAGGATGAACTGGAGAAATCAAAAACCGCCTGGCTGGAAGGAAATAAGACCTCGCTGGGCATGAATGATTTCCTGGCAAGGCAGCTGCGCTGGTATATCCGGGATGGCCGTGACCTTACCGGCTTTACCGATTTTGAAAACAAAGTAAAAGCACTGACAGTGGAACAGGTAAATGCAGCCTTGCGGAAATATTTCGACAAGTCAAAACTGGTAATGGTATACGGCGGTGATTTCGATAAAGGAAAAGACCCGGACAAAGCCGGTGATAAAAAAGGATTCTGATCTTGGCTGATCTTAATTTGTCAAAGCCTTGAAGACCTCTTCAAGGCTTTGATTTTCGCTCTGGAGCGAAACGATGTTCAGGTTCCTTTCAATGGCAAGCTTCAGTATTTCTTTCTTTACGGCTTCTGCATCTGCACACCGGATACTGAACAGGGAACGCTGCATGTTTATTACCTCGCTCACTCCCGCCAGCGCCCTGAGCCAGCCGGTCTCTGCTTCTTCCTTGAACTCGACCTTTACTACCTGCTGTCCTTTCCCTTTCTGGCGGAGCTCACTCAGCTTGTTATCTGCCACGATGTTTCCTTTATTGATGATGATCACCCGGTCGCACATCGCTTCCACCTCCTGCAGAATATGTGAGGAGAACAGAACGGTTTTATTTTGTCCCTGTTTTTTTATCACTTCCCTTATTTCAACGATCTGGTTGGGATCGAGGCCGCTGGTGGGTTCATCGAGTATCAGTACTTCCGGGTCATGTATCAGGGCGGCGGCCAGGCCGACACGCTGCTTATAACCCTTGCTCAGCTGGCCGATCCGCTTATTGGCTTCACGGGTCAGGCCAACTGTTTCGATCACCGTTTCAATTTTAGTTTTTTGGCCTTTGATCTGATGGATCTCAGCGATGAACCCCAGGTATTCCCGGACATACATATCGTAATAAAGGGCATTCAGTTCGGCGAGATAACCGATCTTCTTTTTTGTCTCCAGCGGCTGCTCCGTTACATTGACCCCGCATACAAAAGCCTCACCGGCTGTTTGCGGCAGGTAGCCGGTTATGATCTTCATGGTGGTGGATTTGCCCGCCCCATTCGGGCCCAGGAAACCAACGATCTCACCTTTACCGATCTTAAAAGAAATATTATTTACCGCTTTTTGCCCGCCGTATTCTTTCAGCAGGTTTTTTACTTCGATGGACATGCCTGCAAATTAGCGAATTTGATGAATCAGGAAAGACGATTCTCACAGTGCAGTCGATATTAATATTTACTTTTGAGAATGACCGTGCTGCTTATCATATTGTTTGTTGCGGGCTACCTGGCCATCGCCTTTGAACATGCCCTCCGCATCAACAAGGCTTCCACGGCATTGCTTACCGGTGTGCTCTGCTGGTCAGTCTTTGCGCTGATGGGCGGAGACAAGGAAACGGTTACGGAAGAACTCTCCCGCCACCTGTCCGGTATCTCCGGTATTCTTTTTTTCCTGCTGGGGGCCATGGTGATCGTGGAGCTGATCGATGCACACGACGGGTTTGAGATCATTACCGAACGTATCGGCAGCACCAGCAAAGGAAAGCTGGTCTGGATAATCGGCTTTCTTGCTTTTTTTCTTTCCGCCGTGCTGGACAACCTCACAACCACCATCGTCATGGTATCCTTGCTGCGCAAACTGATTCCTCTGCACCGGGACCGCCTCTTGTTTGCCGGCCTTGTGGTGATAGCAGCCAATGCAGGAGGGGCCTGGAGCCCGATCGGTGATGTGACCACCACCATGCTCTGGATCGGTCACCAGGTTACCGCAGCCAACATCATGATAAAAACCTTTTTGCCTTCACTGGTCTGCTTTCTTCTTCCGGCTTTCCTGATCAGCCGCCAGCTGAAAGGAAAAATAGAGGGCGCAGCCATAGCGAAAGAGAAACTGCGATCCACCCCTGCCGAAAGAAAAACGGTCTTTATCATCGGCATCTGCTGTTTGCTTTTTGTGCCGGTATTTAAAACGATCACCCACCTGCCGCCATATATGGGTATTATTTTCGGGTTGGGCCTTATGTGGGTACTGACAGAGTTAATACACAGCGGAAAAGATGATGCAGAGAAAGGGTTGTTCACCGTAAATCATGCGTTGCGGAAGATCGATACGCCAAGTATCCTGTTCTTTCTCGGTATCCTGCTGGCAGTAAGTTCTCTTGAATCTACCGGTGTGCTTACCCGTGCAGCCACTGCATTAGATAAATCAGTAGGAAACATCAGCGTGGTTACTGTTATTATCGGTTTGCTGTCTGCGGTGGTAGACAATGTGCCATTAGTTGCTGCCGCACAGGGTATGTACCCGCTGCAACAGTATCCCACCGATCATTTCTTCTGGGAGTTCCTGGCCTATTGCTCCGGAACGGGCGGAAGTATACTTATCATTGGTTCAGCAGCCGGCGTGGCGGCTATGGGAATGGAGCGCATTCCCTTCGGATGGTATCTCCGTAAAATAGGGTGGATCGCATTGCTGGGTTACCTGGCTGGAGCCGCTGTGTTTTTATTGCAGCATGCGATCACCGGTTAAGATCAGAGATCATCATATTCATACAGGTTGTCAATATGTGTCCCTGCGTCCATTTCAAATACCGGGTTGATTAAACCATTGTTCAATCCATATACCCAGCCGTGAAGGTGCGGACGTTGCTCATGTTTCCAGGCCCTTTGAATGATAGATGTTTTCGCCAGGTTCAATACCTGTTCTTTTACATTTAATTCTGTAAGACGGTCCGCTTTTTTGTCAGCATCACTGATTGCATCCAGTTCTGCCCGGTGTATGCGGTATACATCTTTGATATTGCGCAGCCACATATTCAGCACCGGTTTAAAATCGTGGTTGGTAATTGAAGCCTTGATACCGCCGCAGCCATAATGCCCGCAGACAATGATATGCCTTACTTTAAGATGGTTAACTGCATAGTCGAGAACGCTCAGCACATTCACATCTGTATTGATTACCAGGTTGGCTACGTTGCGGTGTACAAATATTTCGCCGGGCTGGGTACCGGTAATCTCATTGGCCGGCACACGACTGTCGCTGCAACCGATCCATAAAAACTCCGGTGTCTGAAGATGACTGAGCCGGTTAAAAAAATCCGGGTCGCTTTTGGTTACCTTTTCCGCCCATTCTTTATTATTCTGCAGCAGTATTTCGTATGGTTTCATCCGGTTTATTTTGATCGTAAAAATAAATGAAAAGCCCCATCCTGCCTGTTGAATAAATGGCTTTCCGCCCTGTTATGCAGCTGTTATAAAAAACCTGACTGAAAAATGATAATGCTGCAACAAAACCCGGAGTTGCTTGTTCTGAGTGCTTTAAACGGCTGATACGGCTTATTTATTCATCAACAGCTGGTTCTGTCAGCCTCCGGTTTGGATAACAAAGCTGGTTGCAGTATTTTGCAGCGCTTCTATGCAAAAAAGAAAGACTATATACAGCGGCCTCAACAAAGTAACTTCAGTATTCCTGGTACTGGCGCTGTTATGGCTTACCATCAGTACTCCTTTTGTTTTTGCGGTACAGCAAAAACAAGCTAAGGCTGATAAAATAGAAAATACCCGCTCTTCAGATGCAGATGATGATACATCCAACCCTTTAGGCAACAACACAGAAGAGAAAGCGCCATCCGGCACTTCTTTATCCGAAGAGTTTCTTCACCACCCGGTTGACCACCTGCACTTTTTTGCTGAAACAATACAACATGCCGGTCACCAGAACGACGGCACTTACAACGCTTTTCACGGCGAACTATTAGTTCCTCCTCCTAATGCCTGCTGATACGGCAATCTGCCTGAACGGCAGGACATACCTGTTTCCTTAGCATGTAGCATTATTATCTATTATTCATTCACCTGATTAACGGAGTTATACCTGTATAGCACCTGTTAACTATTTAAATCAATATAAAAATGAGAAAGCATTCATCAGCGTTTTTGCAAAACCTTACACCTTCCCAGGGCTATGAAATACTGGTTGAAGGGAACAGACGATTTGTAAATAACCTCAACACCGATCATGATCATCTTGAAATGATCAATGAAACAAGGGAAGGACAGTATCCATTTGCCGTGATCTTAAGTTGTATGGACTCCCGCACTTCCGTGGAGCTCATCTTTGACCAGGGCCTGGGCGATCTTTTCAGCATCCGGGTGGCAGGTAATATTGTAAACGATGATATTTTGGCCAGCATTGAGTATGCCGTAAAATACATCGGTTCCAAAGTATTGATGGTGCTGGGCCATACGGAATGCGGCGCCATCAAAAGTGCCAAAGCCGGTGTGAAAGATGGTCACATTACATCATTGCTCAACCGGATACAGCCTTCAATTGCCAAGGCTATGCTGAAAAGCGAAGGCGACCACCTTTTTCATGATAATGCAGCCTATGCAAACGTGGAGAACAGCCTGGAAGAAATTCTGACCCGCAGTGCTATTGTAAAAGAAATGTTCACCAAAGGTGAGATCGGTATTGTAGGCGGTGTGTACAATATTGAAACCGGTAAGGTGGATTTTTTTAAAAACCTTACTGAAACAGGCGCTAAAGCCAAAGCATTAAAAGCAACAGTATAATTATTAATCCAACCGGTGAAAATTTAAAAACGGAAAGAAGATGATCAGTACAAAACATTTGAAAGCAGATTTACCGGCAGGGCTGGTAGTGTTTTTAGTAGCGCTGCCACTCTGTTTGGGAATTGCTATTGCCAGTGGCGCCACACCCTTCAGCGGGCTGATAGCGGGTATCGTGGGCGGCATTGTAATTGGGGCACTCAGTAATTCACCTTTGAGTGTAAGCGGGCCCGCAGCAGGGCTGGCCACACTGGTAGCAGGAGCTATTACAGCATTAGGAGGTTTGCAGAACTACAATCTTTTTCTATGTGCTGTAGTATTAGCCGGTGTATTGCAGATAGCACTGGGGGCATTAAAACTCGGAGGCATTGCCAACTATATCCCGAGCAGCGTGATCAAAGGCATGCTGACCAGTATCGGTATCCTGATTATCGCCAAACAGTTGCCGCATGCATTCGGCAGAGATACCGATAACCAGGGACATGTTACCGAACTGCTTCCCTATGGTATGGAAGACTGGCATGAACTGATCGCCCCGCTGCAGAAGATAGAAGTAGGGGTAGCGATTATTTCACTGGTATCTATTGTTACCATGGTGCTGTGGGATCGTTCTTCTTTCAAAAAGAAAATTCCCTTTATACCCAGCGCCCTGGTAGCTGTGCTGGTAGCAGTGGGTATAAACCAGGTATGGATAGCCACGGGCAGCCGGTTTAGTATCATTGAATCTCCGCACCTGGTTAATCTTCCGGTTGCTCAAAGCCCGAAAGAGTTTCTGGGTTTTTTCACCTTTCCCGATTTCAGCGGGTTTTTTAATGGCACGGTTATCATGTATGCCGTTATCATTGCACTGATCGCTTCGCTGGAAACATTGCTGAGTATTGAAGCTATTGATAACCTTGATCCGGAGCGCCGGGTTACCAATACCAACCGGGAGCTTTTTGCACAAGGGGTAGGTAATACCGTATCAGGTCTGATAGGCGGCTTGCCTATTACCAGTGTTATTGTACGAAGCAGTGCAAATGTAAACGCCGGCGGGAAAACGAAACTCTCTACTATTTTTCATGCCTCGCTGCTGTTGCTTACTGTGCTGTTGATTCCTTTTATACTCAATAAAATTCCGCTGGCCGCATTGGCAGCTATCCTTATCCTTACAGGATGGAAACTGGCAAAGCCGGCTGTGTTCACCGGTTTCTGGAAAGCAGGTAAGTACCAGTTCATTCCGTTTATCGTTACCGTAGCAGTGATTATCTCGATTGATCTTTTTAAAGTAGTACCCCTGTTAAGTGGCAAGGGCCTGATCATTGGTGTGTTTGCCGGGATTATGGCTGCTGCAGGCGCTATCCTGCATGGCAACCTGAAGAACTCTTATTATTTCCATGCCGCAAAACATAAGCAGGGCGATACTATTTTCATCCGTCTTTCAGAAGAAGTATCCTTTCTGAATAAAGCGGCTATCCGCCAGACACTGGATCATCTGCCGGAAAAATCAACCGTGGTGATCGATGCATCCGGAACACAGTATATCGATTATGATGTGCTGGAAGTGATCAAAGAGTTCAGGGATATCAAAGCGCCATTAAAAGAAATAAAGCTGGACCTGCGTGGTTTCCGGGATGAATATAAGATCGAGAATACATCGCATGTAAGATCTGAACAGGAGACCGGCCAAGAAGGGCTACTGTCGTTTAAGAACTGATACCGGCTTGGTGTTTTACTGGTTTATCAAAAAGGGCTTTTAATGAAGAAACTGTTATTGCTTCCCGTTTTTATATCCGTATCCTTGTTACATGCACAGAATGACAGGGTGAATGATTATAATAACACTAATTGGATTCAGTCATTCAATACCATCGGGTTGAATAAAAGATGGAGCCTGCATATTGAATACCAGTGGCGGAGAGTAAATGGTTTCCGCCACTGGCAGCAGGGACTTTTGAGAACGGCTGTCAATTTCCGCCTCAATGATGTACTCACAGTGCATGCCGGATATGCTTTTGCGGAAACTTATCCTTACGGCGACTACCCGATTGCTAATAACGGCGCTTTCCCGGAGCACCGGTTGTATGAGCAGCTCAGCCTGTGGCAACCGGTAAAAGAATGGACGTTTACACACCGGTTTCGCATTGAGCAACGCTGGCTGCGCCGAAAAATAAACGGCGTTAGCGGATTGGAGAATGACTGGTTTTTTTTACACCGCTTTCGCTACCAGTTCAGGTTGCAGCGGCCGTTGTATAAAAAAGGTGAACAACAATTATATGCTGCCGCAGCCGATGAAATTTTTATCGGCGCCGGAAAAAATCTCGGTACCAACATTTTTGACCAGAACCGTATCTTTTTGCTCGCCGGTTTCCGCTTCAATAAACAGTTTTCACTGGAAGCGGGTTATTTCAACCAAACCTTACAGCAAGGCAGAAGGGTGAATGATAAAACAATTATACAAAGGAATAACGGTATAGTACTAAGTTCCTTTCTTAATTTGTAATGGCTTTATATTTTGAATAAAAGACCAGCAGCCCACTGCAGGCTGTTGAGTGTTTTGAAAAATTTTGTTTCCAGCTCTGCCAGCTTTTGCAAAGCCTCGAGTGTTTTATTTTCCCGGCTGTTGATCAGGAATAAGGAGCTCTCCCCGTTAAAGAAGCGGGTCTCTTCTCCTTTCTGCAACGCCAGGTAGTTACGGTACTGCTGTTGCTGAAGCACCACCTGCCGCTTCAGGTTATTGAGTTCATTGTAGTATGACTTTACTTTGTTCAATACCAGTTGTTGTTTCAGCCCTTGTTCCAGTTGCGTTTCCTGTATTTTCAGTTTGGCCTTGCGGTATTCACCTCTTCCTTCCGATAAACGCAGCGGAATGCCCAGCGTAACACCGTATTGAAAACTATTTTCAAACAAGGGAGCCGTAATAGTCTTCGACAGGTTATACCCTTTACCCAATTGATTATACCGGAAGTTGAATACCGGCAGCAGTTCCTGGAACTTCAGTTTCTTTTCCACCTGCAGGGCATCCAGTTTAAAATTGTATTGCAACAGGTCAGGATGCGCAGCGGCCGCCTGTGTAAGCAGTTCTTCAAAAAGCGGCAGGGCGATCTTATCAATACCTGTTTTGCGCCATTGCGGATCAGGAAGTACTGTTGATGGCAACTGGTATGCTGCATTATTTTCTTTCCATAAATACACCGAAAGCTCCAGCCCGGCATTCTGGAAATTCAGAAGCGCCTCATTGTATAAATACTCGAAGCTTTGCAGCTGTGCCAGCGCTTCAATGGTATCTATTGCCGGACGATCACCCTGGCGCATTGCGATCTTTACCAGTTCAAACCTTTTTTCATTTACGCTAACCGCTTCTTTCACCACCTGCATCACCTGGTATTGCTGCACCCAGTTCCAGTAAGCTTGCAGGGCTTCGAGCAGTAGATCATTTAGTACTGTTTGCTGCTGTACTTTGCTCATCTCCCGGAATATTTTAGATTGCTGAAGCGCTGCCCTTCTTTTATCCATGAGTAAATTCTTCGCCAACGGAACAGTGAGCCCGGCATAGCTGGTGCGGCCCAATGTTTCCTGCGGATCAGTACGGCTGCCACTAAGACTTTCAATACCGGCTTTGATTTCAATTCCATACCAGGTAGGTATCAGCAATCCCTGTTGCGTGTTGCGGTAATAAGTAGTTCCATCAAATGTTTTTTCTGCAATGACGGTGGATAAAGAAGGATCAAATCCACCTTGTGCAATAGTTACATCTGCTTTTGCTTTCTGTACCATAATCGCAGCCTGGCGGGCTACCGGGTGAAAATGTTTTACAATATCAATCACCTGCTTTTCAGAAAGCGTCATACTGCTGTCCGATGTGGCAGCATTTGTTTGTCCGTTTAATACCTGTAAAAGAAGCAATAATACTATCGTCAAAAAAACTTTCATTATCCTTTTATTTTTTTGTTTCAATGGTTGGTTTATAATAATCCGGCGGAAACCCATTGATGTTCCGCCAGAGTTCATACCAGACCGGTACATCTTTCAGCAAAGCGATGCCTTGTGCACCTGCGCCCATCTTCAGTTCTTTCGGCCATGGTTTGGCGCCGGGCTCCTCTTTTACCAGCACTCTGAATTTTCCGTTTACACTTACATCACTTTCAACAGCTACTACCACACCGCCAAAAGTGCCGGTGGAAGCAGAAGGCCACCCGCTAAAAACAATTGCCGGGAATCCATCAAAAAGAAAACGAACCTTCTGACCGGGAGAGATGAGCGGAAGATCAAGTGGCCGCACAAACATTTCCACCGCATATTGAATTTTGTCCGGTACAATACGGGCAATCATATCACCTTCTTTTACATATTCACCGATCCCGGCTTTCTGTGCCTGTATTACCTGTCCGTCCTGGGTAGCCATTATATAGTACATGCCGTTGCGGATTGTATAGCTTGCGTACTGGTTTTGCAGTTTGGCAAGATCCGCTTCACCGGTTGCAATCTGTGTGAGCGACTGGTACTGGTCGCCTTGTGCTTTTGCTACTTTCTCCACGTTTTCCTGCTGCACTGCATTCATTTCAATACGGGTGATGGTCAGATCCTGGCGGCTGTTTGCCAGTTTGTTTTCTGCGCTGATCTTTTTAGCCAGCGCATTCTGGTACTGCTGGTTTCTTGTTTCCAGTTGTGTAAGTGAAACAAGCCCGCTGTCGTACATCGCTTTCTGCCGGTTGTATTGTTTCAGCCCGATAGTATAATCATTATTAGCGGCAGCAGCTTCTGCACTGTCGGCCTGTACTTTCAGCTCCAGCTGGTTGAGTTTGTTCATCAGCTGGTTTAGTTTTAACTGCAGACCGTTGTTTATGGCATTGATCTGCAGTCCGGTGACGGCTACTTTGTTTTTATAAAAACCGATGGATTGTTCTTTGCCGGCCAGTTGTTGTTCTGTTCTTTCCAGCAACTTAGGATCAAGGTAGTCTACCTTCACCTCTGTCAGCTGAACAAGCGTATCTCCTGCTTTTACATAGTCGCCCTCCTTTACATACCATTTCATTACCCGGCCGCCGATAAGCGTATTCACCTGTTGAGGCCGCTGATCCTGGTATAAGGTGGTGACAGAACCTTTGGCTCTGATGTTTTGTGTCCATGGCAGGAAAAGAAAAATGATAAATACGGAAATGCAGATGATAAACCAGCGTTTTACCTGGCTGCTTTTATTATGTCCGTATATATGCTGGTATGATTGTATGGTGTGCATAATGTTGGTTTATTGTTTTAATGAAATACCTTCCCCGTTACGGTGCAGTTCGAAAAAGCGGTCGCATTCGCTTAGTGTTTTCTCATCATCACTTACCATGATGATAGTGGTCTGCTTCATCCCCCGTAGCAGGTCGCTGATCTCTTTGCGCTGTCTTTCTTCCAGTCCTTCCCATAGATTTTCTACCAGCAGCAGCCGTGGATTAGCGGCCAGCGCTCTTACCAATAGTATTTTTTTAGTAACACTGCGGGAAAGCCGCCGGCCGGTAGGGTCAAGTATCGTATCATATCCTTCTTTGAGGGTGGCGACAAATTCGCTGAGCCCCGTTTTATTCGCCAGCGCCGTTACCTGTTCTATCGTCAGGCTCTTGTTGTCGAGGGTAATATTTTCCCATAGGCTGCCATGAAAAATATCCTGCTGACTGATGATGACGGCAGTTTGTGAACGGAGCGAAGACAGGTTGTAATTGCCAACCGGTACATCATCGAGTAATACAGCGCCTTTAAAATCGCTGTAGCTGCCGGTTAAAAGCTTAAGCAGCGTGGTTTTGCCGGCACTGTTTTTACCCGTGATACAGATTTTTTCACCGGGATTTACCAGCAGGGAAATATTTTTTAATACCGGGTTGTCTTCATTATACCCAAAGAAGAGTTGCCGCATTTCAACTTTCATTCCGTTGTTGTTGCCCGTCATTTCAACAGTGCCTTCTGTTTCAGCAGGTGTTTCTGTTACCTCTGCCAGTTTTTCAATAGCTGTAAGTGTATCGTATACGCTGCTGAGGCTGACAATCAGTTTTTCCACCGCATTTATCACCAGCAGGATAACTATTTCCGCAGCGATAAACTGTCCGACGTTCAGTTGCTGGTTAACCAGCAGGAAGGTACCTACGATGAGCATGGCAGCAGTGATGGCAGTTTTGAAAAACACCATTACCCGGTACTGGAACAGTAAGATGCGGAAATGACTGGTACGTGCATTAAGGTACCTGGTTACCTGTTCATCTGTTTTGCGCAGGTGCAGATCATTATGTCTTGCCAGCTTGACGGACCTGATGACCCGGGCGGCTTCTTCAAGCCAGCCGGCCACTTTGTATTTATAACTGCTTTCTTCGATACTTGTTTCCAGTCCCCGGCGGCCGCTGTATTTGAGGATAGCCCAAAGAAGCAGTACCAGTATAATACCAAACAGTATAAATGCCGGATGATAAAAGGAAAGCAGTGTAAGCCCGAAGAAAACCTGGATAGTAGCGGTCGGAATTTCCAGCAGGATCTTCGACAGGCTTTTTTGCAGGTTGGGTACATCAAAAAACCGGTTGATCAGTTCCGGCAGGAAGACATTGTCTGTTTTCTTCAGGTCAAAACGGGGGATCTGGTTTGCAAAGGCAAATGAATACCGTACAAAAAGCTTCTGCTGAATCTTCTCGATAATTTTCATCTGGTTCATCTGCATCAGCCCTGTAAAAAAAACACCGAGCACCACCAGTATGATCAGTACGGCCAGGGAGGCACGCATGGAAGCACCGATGACATACCCAATGATGGCTTGTATACCAATGGGCAGCGATAATTGAATCAGGCCATTGAAGATGGCATAAACATAGATAGCAGAAATTTCATTTTTCTCAAGGCGGAGCAGGTTTGATATCCTGCTGAGCGTAGTTTGCTTGCGGGGCATTATTGAATGTTAATCAGTTAAAAAATGACTGGGCCTTTCCGTGAAGGCCGTACCGGTAAAGGGGAAACTGATTAACAATGATTGGGAGGAGGTGTCAGCTTTTCCAGGCAGGGAGAAGGATGTATTTTCTCTACGAGAATAAATGCTGTCTGAAGATCATGTGTGAGAGCTTGCAGGTGATTGAAAAAAAGTGAATAGTCTTTTTTCTCCTGCTTCTCGGCTTTGTTGGCCGAATCCTGGCATTTTTCTTCATCAGCCAGGAAAATGGAAGTGGTATCGCTGAAAATTGCACGAACGACGGGTCCTGCCTGAACCACGCCAAAAACCAGCAGCAATATGACAGCTATCTTTTTCATTCGCCGTGCGAAAATAATTTCGCTTTATAACATCAGCAAGTGCGAAATGTTTGAAAATTGTCAGATTTTTTTCTGGCTGGTTTACAGGTCTTTGTTGCGGTGGGGCAGATGATCATACTCGCCGCGGAGTGCATACCAGCCAAAAATAATAAGCCCGATAGCGATAGGGGTAAAAATGGTGATGATAATGATCCAGATGACGGGGTTGTTGATGTCCTTGGTGCCTTTGTTGGCATGCTGCAGGGCCCCGTTCACCAGTTCGAAGATGATAAAGGGGGCTATGATCAAAAAAAGAAGGCCGAAGTATCGTTTGAAGGCGTTCATATTTCAGTCGTTGATGTTTCTGTCAATTTTATTTTCCAGGTATAATGCCCCGATGATAAGACAAAGGGTGGCCACACCGATCGGGTACCATAATCCCACCAACGGATCACCGGGATAGGTGGTGGATAAAAGCAAACCGATAAAGGGAACCAGCCCGCCGAACACCCCGTTGCCGATATGATAAGGCAGCGACATAGAAGTATAGCGGATCTTGGTGGGGAATAACTCAACAAGGAAAGCGGCTACCGGGCCATAGGCCATGGTGACGTATAAGATTAAAATGAAAACAAGAAAAATGAACTTCCGGTAAATGCCTGACGGAAGTTTTTTGTTTGTGAAAGCGGCGGATTCGAACTGTTGATTTTCTCCCGGGCTCACTGAATAAGTAATAGCTGCTTTTGCTGTTCCTCCGTTCGGGAACGGGCATTTATTTATTGTAACCATTCTTTGTTTGCCATTAATAATCGTATCGCTGTTGATGAGCGAACTCTTGCTAAAGAGAAATTCTTCGGTGGTGCCTGAAACCCAGTTCTTCGGGTCAGAGTCTTGCAGAAAAGTACCAAATATCGGCCTGTATGTAAACACCGCCAATCCAATCCCCAGCATCATGATCCACTTCCTCCCGATCTTATCACTCAGCCAGCCCCAGAAAATAAAGAAAGGGGTGGCAAAGACGATGGCCCAGAGGATGATCGTACGGCTTTGTTCAAACTCAATATTGCATTTGGTCTCCAGGAAATTCTGTGCGTAGAACTGACCGGTGTACCACACCACGCCCTGGCCCATGACGGCGCCGAACAGGGCCAGCAGTACCATTTTGAAATTCGCTTTGTGGCTGAAGCTTTCTTTGATCGGGTTCACCGATGTTTTGCCGGTGGCTTTCAGTTCCGCATACAAAGGAGATTCCTGCATCTTCATCCGGATATAAATGGAAATGCCCACCATCAGTATCGAAATCCAGAAAGGATAACGCCAGCCGCCCCATTGTGCCGTAAAAGCGGCATCGGACATATTTGTCTTTACTAATAAGATCACCCCCAGGGCAACAAACAAACCCAGTGTGGCGGTCGTCTGTATCCAGCTGGTGTAATACCCTCTTTTACCAACCGGTGCATGCTCGGCCACATAAGTAGCAGCGCCGCCATACTCGCCACCAAGGGCAAGCCCCTGCAGGAGCCGGAGCAAAAGAACGATCAGCGGGGCGGCGATCCCGATGGTTTTGTAATTCGGTACGCAGCCGATGAGGAATGTAGACAACCCCATAATGACCAGGGTAAGCAGGAACGTATACTTTCTCCCGATCAGGTCACCCAGCCGGCCGAACACCAGTGCACCAAAAGGCCGCACAATAAAACCGGCAGCAAATACTGCCAGTGTACTCAGCAGGGCGGCAGTAGGGTTGCCTTCGGGAAAGAACTGTGTACTGATCGTTTTGGCCAGCATACCGAAAATGTAGAAATCGTACCACTCGATCATGGTACCGACAGAAGAAGCAGCAATGATTTTGCGGATACCGGAGGGAAGCATGTTGGGTTTTGTTTGGCAGGTTAAAATACGAATTGATTTTTGGATAGCGGCGAATTTCTTGCTGAAATGGCCCTGCTGCCTTATGCAGTGCAGCTGAAGGGTGCGACGCAAGGGACGATCATCCGTGTTGCTGCAGCCAGGTACCTAATATCGTTTTTCCCTTCGTACATTTAGGCCATAAATAATGACTATGTCGTATCCCTTCCAGATAACATCACAGGAACAATATCACCAGGATTATAAACGCAGTGTGGAGCAGCCCGACACATTCTGGGCTTCCGTAGCAGAAAATTTTTACTGGAGAAAAAAATGGGACAGGGTGCTGGAATGGAATTTTACCGAACCACGGGTGAAATGGTTTGAAGGCGCCAAACTGAATATCACGGAAAACTGTATCGACCGCCACCTTCCCGCAATGGGAGAGAAGCCGGCCTTTATCTGGGAGCCCAATGAACCCGGTGACCGGGTAAGGGTCGTTACCTACAACCGCCTGTACAAACGGGTATGCCAGGTAGCACAAATGCTGCGCAATAACGGCGTGAAGAAAGGAGACCGGGTCTGTATCTATATGGGAATGGTACCCGAACTGGTTTATGCCATATTAGGTTGCGCCCGGATCGGGGCTATACATTCGGTGATCTTTGGCGGGTTCAGTGCACAAAGTATTGCCGACCGGCTGGAAGATGCGAAAGCAGAATATATCATTACCTGCGACGGCGCTTACCGCGGGGGAAAGGACATTCCGCTGAAAGCGGTGATCGATGATGCGCTGATCGGTAATAAAACCGTGAAGCGGGTGATCGTGTACACCCGTACAAGAACACCGGTATCCATGATCAAGGGAAGGGATCTGTGGTGGGAGGATGAAATGGAAATGGCAGAAGAACAGGTGGAGAGAAACGGGGTGGTACATTTTCCGGCCGAAGAGATGGATTCGGAAGACCCGCTGTTCATACTCTATACCTCCGGCTCAACCGGAAAACCGAAAGGTGTGGTGCATACCTGTGCCGGCTATATGCTCTGGACCACCTACACGTTTGTAAACGTGTTTCAGTACAAACCGGGACAGATCCATTTCTGTACGGCAGACATCGGCTGGATCACGGGGCACAGTTATATTGTTTATGGCCCTTTAAGTGCCGGCGCCACTTCCCTGATGTTTGAAGGCATTCCCACCTACCCGGATGCCGGCCGTTTCTGGGATATTGTGGACAAACATAAAGTGAACATTCTTTACACAGCGCCAACAGCGATCAGGAGCCTGATGGGACATGGAACGGAACCGCTGAAAGGAAAAGATCTTTCCTCGCTGCAGGTACTGGGTACAGTGGGCGAACCCATTAATGAAGAAGCCTGGCACTGGTACGATGAGCAGGTGGGAAAGAAAAGATGCCCGGTGGTGGATACCTGGTGGCAAACAGAAACCGGCGGATGCCTGATCTCCAACTTTGCCGGCATTACCCCCGCCAAACCGAGCTGGGCCACTTTGCCAATGCCCGGCATACAACCGCTGCTGGTGGATGAAAACGGAAGAGACGTTGCGGAAAAAGATGAACACGGATACCGGAAGGGTAATCTTTGTATCAAAGCACCGTGGCCGGGTATATTGCGCACTACCTGGGGCGATCATGAACGATGCCGTACCAACTATTTCGCTACCTACCAGGGTTTGTACTTTACCGGCGACGGCGCCCTGCAGGATGAGGAAGGCAATTTCAGGATCACCGGCCGGGTGGATGATGTATTGAATGTAAGTGGTCACCGTATCGGTACCGCAGAAGTGGAGAATGCGATCAATATGCACGCCGGTGTGGTGGAAAGCGCCGTGGTCGGCTACCCGCATGATATAAAAGGGCAGGGCATTTATGCTTACGTCATTTATAATGGCCATCATGGCGATGAGAACCTTCGCCGGCAGGATATACTCCAAACAGTAACCCGCATCATAGGCCCGATCGCCAAACCGGATAAAATACAATTCGTATCGGGCCTTCCCAAAACAAGAAGCGGAAAGATCATGCGGCGGATACTCCGGAAGATCGCCGAAGGCGAAACCGCTAATCTCGGCGATACTACCACCCTGCTGGATCCGGGTGTAGTGGAAGAAATTAAAAACGGGCGGTTGTAATTTTTTACCAGGTGGCCGCATCACATTGCTCCTGTTCATCACCTAGATTTTGATGGCCTGACTATCACCTTTATTGGGGTATTTTTCTCTGAAAAAATATGGGTTTTTTTGGTAAGGTATTATCAGCTAAAGCCATATTTTATGAAAACATTTTTACTCCTTCTTAGTATTACCATTCTTTATTCAGTTACCGGTGCCCAAACGATACGGTATGTAAAACCTGTTGCCACCGGTACCGGTGATGGCAGCAGCTGGGCCAATGCCAGCGGCGACCTGCAGGCGATGATCAATGCCGGAGCCGTGAATGACCAGGTTTGGGTAGCAGCCGGTGATTACATCCCGGCACAGGATATGTTTGGAAATACTTCTCCTGTTGATCCTGGCGATAAAACTTTTCTCTTAAAAAACGGGGTAAGTCTTTATGGAGGTTTTGCAGGGAATGAAACTTCCCTGGCCCAACGGAATATTGGTGCCAATGCTACTTATCTTGATGCTTTCGGTAAAGATTTTTATCATGTCCTGGTAGCAGCAGAAATAAGTAGCCTCACAAATATTGATGGATTCTATATAATGGGTGGAGTAACAGGTTCTAACAGGACTGTAGTTCCGCCGGGCACATCGACTTCTGTGCGTACTGAAACCGGTGGCGGATTATGTGCGGTCAATTGCAGCGGGAATCTGAAAATTTCTTCTTGCACATTTAATATAAACTCGGCTTTAAATGGTGATTTTGGTGGCGCCGTATATTTAGAGAATTGTTCAAAAGCTGATTTTGCTTCGGTCAAATTTGAATATAATGATGCATATCTGGGTGGTGGAGGAGTTTATATGAATAATTGCGGCGATATTTCTGTACAGGACTGTTTTTTTTATTATAATGTAAGTTACCACTTAGCTGCAGGTATAACCGGGGACTGTAATAAGTTATCAATCATTAATAGCATCTTTACTGATCATATCGGTGGCGAAGGGGGTGCTGTGTATATACTTTCGGGGATTGTAAACGTGACTAATAGTGTTTTCGCTAATAATAACAGCACAGAATGCAGTGGTATTTATATAGACAATGGCTCTGTGTTTATTGCCAATTCTATTTTCCTGAATAATACAATTGATATAACATATGGCAGGGCTCTGTTGGTTGAAGAAGGCGTTTCTTCTATTGTGATGACAAATAGTATTATTGATGATCTTAACGGTACTCCTGCGGCAGAGGGCAATGTTTCCATAACCTACAGCAATATAGAAGGAGGTTTTCCCGGCACAGGAAATATTAATGCAGAACCGCTCTATGTAAATAAAGCTGATATGGATGGGCCGGATAACATATGGGGAACTGCCGATGATGGCCTTGCTCTTTTGCGTACCAGCCCTTCGGTTAACACCGGTAACAATGCCGGGATACCTCCTGGAGTTATCAATGATATTACTGCCCGTCCCAGAATAGCTAATGGGATTGTAGATATGGGCCCATACGAAGGTCAATGTTTTATACCGGCTGCCTTCAGCAATTGCCCCGCCAATATTACGGCCAACACCGCCCCGGGACAATGCGGGGCTGCCGTAAACTATACGGCTACCGCCACGGGTTCAGCAACTCCTGTATTAACCTATACCTTCAGCGGGGCTACCACCGGCAGCGGCAGCGGAACAGGCAGTGGAAGCTTTTTTAATAAAGGAGTGACGACAGTAACTATCAGTGCAGAAAACTTTTGCAATATTGCCACTTGTATTTTTACTGTTACGGTTGCAGATAACGAACCGCCTGTCATCAATACCTGTGCGCCAAATATAACGGTGAACTGTGCCGGGGCCGTACCGGCTGCAGATATCTCCCAGGTAAGCGCCACCGATAACTGCGGTCCGGTAACTATATTACCCCAGGGCGATGTGATCAGTAACATTACCTGCGCCAACAGATTCACCATCACCCGGACCTACCTGGTGACGGATGGAGCCGGTAACAGCAGTTCCTGCACACAGCTAATCACCGTCAATGATCAGACCGCACCCGTTATTACCTGCCCGCCTGCTCTTACCGTGGGTTGTGCAGCGAATGTACCGCCACCGAATACATCACAAGTGACTGTGTCAGAAAATTGCGGCGGGTATACCGTTACACATGTGGGGGATGTGATCAGTAACCAGACCTGCGCCAACCGCTATACCATTACCCGTACTTATCGTGTAACGGACGATTGCGGGAACAGCGCAATCTGTACTCAAATCATTAATGTAGATGATCAGACACCTCCGGTGATCACCTGTCCGGCGCCTGTTACCGTCAGCTGCGCCAGTGCTGTACCCGCTCCCGATCCTGCAAGTGTTACGGCCACTGATTGCGGCGGTCCGGCTGTTGTCAACTTTGTGAATGATGTGATCAGCAACCAGACCTGTGCGAATCGCTATACCATCACCCGGACTTACCGGGCCACCGATGTATGCGGCAACAGCAGTACCTGTACACAAAT
The DNA here is from genome assembly GCA_046329665.1 of Chitinophagaceae bacterium. Lineage (GTDB taxonomy): Bacteria > Bacteroidota > Bacteroidia > Chitinophagales > Chitinophagaceae > JJ008. The sequence continues at coordinate 518,489 of JAXLUG010000001.1, forward strand.
AATTACGGTGAATGATCAGACACCCCCGGTGATCACCTGCCCGGCACCTGTTACCGTCAGCTGCGCCGGCGCTATACCCCCGCCGAATACTTCGCTGGTAACCGCCACCGATAATTGCGGCGGTATCGTCACCATCAGTTATGTACGTGATGTGACCAGCAACCAGACCTGTGCAAATCGGTTTACCATCACCCGGACCTACCGGGCCACGGATGTATGCGGCAACAGCAGCACCTGTACCCAAATTATCACGGTGAATGATCAGACACCCCCGGTGATCACCTGCCCGGCGCCTGTTACGGTCAGCTGCACCAGTGCAGTACCCGCCCCGAATACTTCGCTGGTAACCGCCACCGATAACTGCGGCGGTATCATTACCATCACCCATGTAAGTGATGTGATCAGCAACCAGACCTGTGCAAATCGCTATACCATCACCCGGACTTACCGGGCCACCGATGTCTGCGGTAACAGCAGCACCTGTACACAAATAATTACGGTGAATGATCAGACACCACCGGTGATCACCTGCCCTGCACCTGTTACTGTCAGTTGCGCCGGTGCAGTACCCGCCCCGAATACTTCGCTGGTAACCGCCACCGATAATTGCGGCGGTATCATTACCATCAGCCATGTAAGTGATGTGATCAGCAACCAGACCTGTGCAAATCGTTATACCATCACCCGTACCTACCGGGCCACCGATGTATGCGGCAACAGCAGCACCTGTACACAAATAATTACAGTGAATGATCAGACGCCCCCGGTGATCACCTGCCCGGCGCCTGTTACGGTCAGCTGCGCCAGTGCAGTACCCGCCCCGAATACTTCGCTGGTAACCGCCACCGATAATTGCGGCGGTATCATCACCATCGCCCATGTAAGTGATGTGATCAGTAACCAGACCTGTGCGAATCGCTATACCATCACCCGGACTTACCGGGCCACCGATGTATGCGGCAACAGCAGCACCTGTACACAAATAATTACGGTGAATGATCAGACACCCCCGGTGATTACCTGCCCGGCGCCTGTTACGGTCAGCTGCGCCGGCGATGTGCCTGCACCAAACACGGCTTTGGTAACCGCCACCGATAACTGCGGCGGTATCATCACCATCACCCATGTAAGTGATGTGATCAGTAACCAGACCTGTGCAAATCGCTATACCATCACCCGTACCTACCGGGCCACGGATGTATGCGGCAACAGCAGCACCTGTACACAAATAATTACAGTGAATGATCAGACGCCACCGGTGATCACCTGTCCGGCCAATATTACAGCCGTTACACCGGCAGGAAGCTGCACAGTGCCCGTCAGTTTCAATGTAACCGCAACGGACAATTGCATCGGTACGGTAACCATCGTTAGTGTTCCCGCAAGTGGTACCGCTTTCCCGATCGGCATCACTACAGTAACCAGTACGGCTACCGATGTCTGCGGCAACAGCAGCACCTGTACTTTTACCGTAACGGTAACCGACGGCCAGTTGCCGGTGATAACAGCACAACCGTTTAACCAGGTAGTGTGTGAAGGGGCGGATGCCCGTTTCAGCGTAACGGCCGAAACAAGGCCCAACACCGGCGGCCCGCTCAGCTTTCAGTGGCAGCAGTGGAACGGAACATCCTGGGCGGATATCAGCGGAGCGACCGCCTCTGTTTACCAGGTAAACAATGCTGTCATTAGCATGAATACTTCAACCTACCGTTGCGTTATAAGAGGTTTATGCAGTACGGTTAATTCCGCTGCAGCAACGTTGTATGTAAAGGAACTGCCACAGGTGAACCTGCAACCAACCGGGCCGGTAAACCTGCTGCCCAACCAGCAGACCGGGATCAGGGCGCTGGTAAATCCGCCGGGAGGAAGTTTTGTATGGTCGCTGAACGGGGTCGTGATCGGGGGAGTGAACGGAGACCGCCTCAGCCCGATTGGCATTGATGGCCAGGGAGTGTACCAGGCGGTATATACAGACCCGAATGGTTGTGTAACTGTTTCCGGCGGTATCATCATTGGTGCACAGGCCGGGGACAAACTGTGGGTGTACCCGAACCCGAACCAGGGACGCTTCCAGGTACGCTACTATAATACTGCAAACGAAAAACTGACCTTGCTGGTTTATAATGCAGCAGGACAGAAAGTATTCCAGAAGCAGTTTGCAACAACCGGATCTTATACTAAGATCGACGTGGAACTCGGGAAACAATTCGGAACAGGAATGTATGTGGTGGAATTGCTGCGGGAGGATGGCAGCCGGGCCGGAACCAAAGAGGTACTGATCCAGCGCTAATACGCAGCAGACTGCAGCCAATAGATCAGTTTAAACAGGGATAGTGTCGCACTATCCCTGTTTTTTTTTTGAGTATTGATAGCTGATACCCTCCCTGCAGTACGCTTCCTGCACGGGAGGCTCACCCTTGCTGGGGATTTATCTAACTAAAATTAATGTAGTAAAAACACTGTCAATTTGGGGGTTTTTACGATTACCCCTGCACGTATTTTCACTACTTCATATTAAGAAGACCTCATTTAAAAGAAATACTCATGAAAAAAATTCTATCGGTTGTCTTTGCTTTCTTTTTTCTGCTGCGCATGGAAGCGCAGACCGTGCGGTATGTAAAACCCATTGCCAGCGGAACCGGTGATGGCAGCAGCTGGGCGAATGCCAGCTCAGGTTTGCAGGATATGATAGATGCCAGTGCGTCCGGCGATGAGCTATGGGTGGCGGCAGGTACATATTTGCCCTCACGGGACCCGTTTGGGAATGCTGCTCCTGCAGACCCCCGGGATAAAACGTTTTTTACAAAAGACGGGGTAAAGATCTACGGCGGATTTAATGGTACCGAAACGGCAGTAAACCAGCGGAACTGGAATACTAATATTACTATACTGAGCGGGGATATTGGTACACCGCTTATCAATACGGATAACTGTTATCATGTTATCGTTTCCGCTCATAACGGTTTGTCAACCGTACTGGATGGACTAACGATTACATCAGGTAATGCTGACGGACCTGATTTTATTTTGTTACCCGGATTTATTGTGGTTAGCCGCTATGATGGCGGGGGAATATTCTTAGGGACGTCATCTGTATCGATATCAAACTGTAATTTCTCAGCTAATACCGCGGCAGGCGGGGGCGGGGCGATAAGTTGTTATGTTTCTTCATCGCCTGTCATAACCAACACGGTGTTTACAGGTAATCAGGCAAACGGCAGTAATGGCGGTGCGATCGACTCTTTTTGGGGTGGTACTCCGGTTCTTACCAGTTGCACTTTCCGGTCGAATTCAGCAATTGGAAACGGAGGTGCTATCAACTGCGATGGACATTTAACTCTGACTAATTGTTCGTTTATTGATCATACTGCCGGTAACTACGGAGGCGCTGTCTTTGCACCAGATGCAGCAATCAGCAATTGCTTATTTTCTGGCAATGCGGCTAATTTCGCCGGGGCTTTATATGTTAGTGGTGCTGCAACCCGGGCTGATCATTGTGTTTTTATCAATAATAGCGCTGTTGTTGATGGAGGTGCACTGTTAGCAAACTGTCCTTTGGTCCTCAAGTTGAATTTCTTTTATAATAACAGATCCAATGTATATGGTGGGGCCATCAGCAAAACGGGTCTTTCCACAGACAGCGTTATTCAATGTGTATTTAAAAATAATACGGCTGCCAAAGGAGGGGCGTTAGCTTCCTCTTCATTACTTCATGTATTCAATTCCACCTTTTCGGGCAACTCATCAACTAATTCAAGTTCGGTGTATCAATATTTTTCATCCTCCGGGGAAATTATTAACAGCATCATTCGTGGTGACGGTATTGCAGACGATGCAACCAGTACCACTACTGCTTCATACTCCAACATTCAAGGCGGCTATGCCGGTGCCGGCAACATAGATGCCGATCCTTTGTTTGCGGATGTAAATGATCCTGATGGCCCGGATAATACCTGGGGTACCGCAGATGATGGATTGAGACTGCAATGCGGTTCCCCTTCTATTGATGCAGGCAGGAACGACCAGATCCCTCCGGGCACGGCAACAGATATTACCGGCTCACCCCGCATTCTTAATACAACAGTGGATATGGGCGCCTATGAAGGCGCAGCTCCTGCTTCCTACACACTGGCAATGGCCAACGTTTCAGACACCCGGGACCAGTCCGGCACAGTAACCTATGGCGATTGCAGCAACCTGATCGCCACCCTTGCCAGCACCGGCAGCGCACCGGTAGCCGGACCAACAACGGCCCGGGTATGGATCGAAACAGTGCCGCCGCCAGCTTTTGTAAAAAGACATTATGAAATAACGCCGGCCTCCAATCCTTCCTCTTCTACCGGCCGGGTAACCCTCTATTTCACACAGGCAGAGTTCGACGATTTTAATGCTATCAATACAGTCAAGCTTCCCCAAAGCCCTGCAGACGCTTCGGGCAAAGCCAATCTCCTGGTGGAAAAACGGGGAGGAACAAGCAACGACGGGTCTGGTCTTCCGGGCAGCTATAGCGGAGCCGTGGTTACTATTAACCCGGCCGATGCAGATATAACCTGGAACAGTGCCAGCAACCGCTGGGAAGTTAGTTTTGATGTGACCGGCTTCAGCGGCCTGTTTGTAAAAGTGACCAGTATACCGCTTCCGCTGAAATGGCTGTCGGTACAAGGTCACCTGAACAACAGCCGGCAGGCAGTCCTTTTATGGACAGTGGAAGAGCGGGATGTGAACGGGTACGAGGTGGAAAAAAGTACGGATGGTATCACGTTCCGCAAAGCCGGAAGCGTAACAGGAAAAGGTGACGGAAACCATGAATACAACTTCACCGATGGTGAGCCCGTTAACGGGGTGGTGTATTACCGGATACGGCTTATTGAAAATGATGGCCGCACCAGTTACAGCAGTATCATCAGGTTGTCGGCAGAGCCGCGGATGAATTTATCGGTATATCCCACCGTTTTCAGGGAAGGCTTCACGGTGGCGGTACAGCAAGAAGGGCGGGCCTGGCTCCTGGATGCACAGGGCAGGATGGTTAAAACAATGCAGTTGTCGGCCGGAGCGAATTATATACCCGGTAATGAACTGGCTGCTGGTCTGTACATACTAAAAACAGCAGGCGGGGAATCACAAAAACTGATCAAAGAGAAATAGCAGTGTAGTTTGGCTGGTAACAAAGAATCGCCCCTTAACCGGGGCGTTCTTTTTTTGGCGTATGCCGGAAAAATTTAAAGCAGCACGGACGGGCTGCTTTAAAAGGTTTTTCTCAATATTATCAGGGCCTTCAGGTGAACGAAAGATCGGAACAAAAATTACTCCGCGGTTCACAAAAAATCCACATAATTCAGGAAGAAATGGGTTTGAAAAACTACTTTTGAGCCGGCCACCGGCCCTTCCTGATATCTGATGAAAAATAAGTCACTCAAGAATAAGCTTGCCTCCATATTACGCTGGACCGGTTGGGTACTGCTGGTGCAGTTCATACTGATCAACATCAGTGCTGCTTTCTATGCAGACAAACTAACCCGCTATTACGATAATCTTCCCGGGAATTATTCCAACAGCGAAGGTAATATCTTTACGAAATCGTGGAAGCTTTTTACAGGGCCCCGCTATCCCCGGCCGGCTGTTGCAGAGGTACCGGTTTTCCCTTATGATACGGTAACTTTTTTTACTGCGAAAAATATCAGGATCAATGCCTGGTACGGGAGGCCGGATGCTGCCGCCAGGGGAACCGTCATCCTTTTTCACGGTATCACGGTTACCAAATCTTCCGTGCTGGATGAAGCCAACGAATTCCGGTACCTGGGCTATAATGTGCTGCTGGTTGATTTCAGAGGGCATGGCAACAGCGATGGAAATACTACCACGATCGGGTACCGGGAGGCAGAGGAAGTGAAGCTTGCATTTGAATATATCAGCAAAGGCGGGGAGCAGAAAATATACCTCTATGGATTTTCAATGGGTGCCGTCGCAGTGGCCAGGGCGGTCAGCATATACGACCTTCACCCGGCCGGTGTGATCCTGGAAGCGCCGTTCCTGTCGTTGCAAACCTATCTGAAAGGAAAGGCCGGGCTTATTGGATTTCCCCGTCAGCCATTTGCATTCTTCACCACTTTCTGGATCGGGGTGGAGAAAGGCTTCGGGGGCTTCCGTCATAAAACCACCCGGTATGTGAAAGGTATCAGTTGCCCGGTGCTGCTGCAGTGGGGCACGATGGATAATTTCGTCAGCCGGAGAGATATCGATGCAATTTTTAAAGCCATGACCTCACCGGCAAAAAAAATGGTGGTGTATGAAGGTGCGCAGCATGAATCACTCCTGCGGTTCAATGCGGCTGCCTGGAGAAAAGAAACAGAAGCCTTTCTGCAAAGACAGTAGTATTATTTTTTGATGGTCACCTTCGTGCCTACCTCCACGAAGTTATAGATCTCCATCACATGTTCATTCTTCATCGAGATGCATCCCAGCGTCCAGTTCTTGTACTGGTCGATCACAAAATCCTCATGCGGCCAGGTACCATGGATGCCTATTCCCCCGCCGATACTGGCATTGGATGGGATCTCTCCCTTCTCTTTTCGTTTGTTGAATTTTTCGATATCGTCCTTGGTCGGGTAATCGAGTGACAGGAAGCGGCACCATTTGTCATGTACCCGTTTGGCAGTGATCCGGAATTTGCCTTCGGGGGTATTTTTATCCCCCTGGACCTTTTTATCCTCCAGGCTGCCATTGCCAAACACTACGGGATAGGTGGCATACCAGCCTTTATCGTCATACACACTCAGCTCGTAATCGGATTTATCGATCACGATGGAAATAGCGCCAACCGGCCCCGTCTCACCGTAGGAAGTTCTTTTAACAGCTCCGGCATAAGTACCGGAGGTCCCGGGTTTGGTTCCCGCCAGGCTGCCGGCCAGTAAAACAGAAGTAAGGATCACATGGGGTTTCATGCTCGTAACGTTTTCAGTAAGGGATGGGTGCCGCACATCTTTTATGTGCAGCCTGACTGAGCAAATAAGCTATCGCCGGTGGGAAGCAGATTGTTGAATGCCTTTATCAGTAGCCGTCCGTATCCCAAACGTAATGCCACGAACTTTTATTTTTTTCTGTGGATATGTTTTAACTGGATGTTTAGAAAATGTACACCGGGGTTTTACTGTGCATAAAAAAAACCGGCCCATTAACGGACCGGTCTTTTTGAATCAGGTCAGCGGTTATTACCAGTTACTGAACCGGAAACCAAAATTATAAGGTGTGATATCAAGTCCTCTTTCATACATGCTCTTGAAGGCATAGGATCCGTAGAAACGTACCGGGCCGAGAGAAAGTTCAGCCACATAGGACAGCTTCCATTTTTCAAGATCAAAACTGTCCTTTGCCTTTTTCTTTCCTTCATCGGATGTAATGGTCTTGTTCCTGGCGCTGTATAAATACCCTGCGCTGATGCCGGCGCTCAGCCCGAAACCTTTTTTCCGCTGCGGCGTAAAGTTCAGGTTCAGCATGATGGGAACCGTCAGGTAGTCGGCGGCCAGCTTATCCTTTTCATAGTTCCTGTTGGGAGTGCCATCCAGTGAGAGTACCGGCGGGTTGGGTACGGCCGGGGGATTGGGATCGTACCGGACCGAACGTTTATAATAGTAGTTGTTCAGCTCAAGCCCGAGACCGTATTTGAGGTTCAGTACATGTTTGGCCACATTCAGTTTCTGCATAAAGAACCATACGTTCACATTCCTGGATTTTCCATCCTTCAGGTCCAGCCAGGTCTCATTGCTGCCGGGGGCATAGGCCTGTGCGGCAGCCGAAGGGTAATTTGTTTTATCAGTAAAATTGGAGAAGCCGATATCTACGATCCACCAGTTAGTGGTGAGGTTGGATGGTTTGTCGGTATCCTTCCTGTTCCGGATCTTGTATTCTTTGTCATGAACGATCTCCCTGTCTTTTGAACCGGGTTTCCGGATGATCGTAATACCGCCGATACGGATCGTATCATATTTGGGGGTGGCTTCCTTGCCGGTGGTATCTGTCTGCGCAAAGGCGGCAGTGATAGTACTCAGGGCAATGCATAGGGTAATAATCCTTTTCATACGCTTTTTCTTTTCGTTGTTCAGTTAATAGTTTGCTGTTGGTATCCCGGGGTTGCCGGGACTGGGTGCATAGCTTTCTCAAGGCATTATTTCAGTTTGATGGCCAGGCCGCCTACCAGCAGACGATCTTCGTCAGTAGGGTCAATATTAGTCCTTTTTTGAAAGGTCCGGGCGATCTTCCGGAAGAGGCCGCGGTTTTTATTCTTCTTGCCATCGGGCTGTTCAAGTTCCGTTTTGTTGTCCGGGTTATAAACAGCCTGTGTGTAATCGGACGGAGAAGCATTGTTTTTTGTTACAACAGGATCGGAAAGTTTGCTGTCGTTTTTGATCTCCGCCGGAGGATTGTAGGCGATAGCGTCATTCTTTTTATTGTCGGAAAGATTCGGGTTATTGACGGGAACCGGCAGGTTGTTCGAGGGCTTCTGCTCCGGCTTGTTCTGGGCCACCGCCTGCTCATTCCTGTTCTCCGGCAGAAGTACTTTATCGTCCTGTTTATTTTCAGGCAGGGGCTGTTTGCCGGTAATCAGGGCAACAGTATTGTTCTCCTTTTTCTTTTCAGGCGAAGCATTATTTTTTGGCGCAGCCTCTGCCACAAACGGAGAAGTACCCGGCGTATCTTTTTCTTCCGCTGCAATATTGTTCGCTTCTTTTACCGGTGGCGGTACAGAATTGTTTTGGGAAGGAGTTGTCCCGGTATTCTTAGGGAAGGTTTTGGCCACACCGTTTTCACTGCCGGTGCCAGGCTGTTTCCTGGTCAGCCACAGTGCGGCGGGGATACCGATGGCCAGGATCAGTATGGCTGCTGCTGCCCGGCGGCCCCAAACAGGGATCCTTCTTACTTTCTCCTCGTAGCGGTACAGCGAATCTTTTCCGGTAAATACGATCTCCTCCGGTGGCAGCTTGGTTTGCTGTAAAAGGGTTAATTCATTCAGGGCGGCAGGTGTCATCGCAAGAAAGTGCTCCACCTGTTGCCTTTGCTCTTCGTCCAGTTCGTTGTCGATATAGAGGGTGAGCCACTCTTCGTAATTGTTGGCGGTGATAAGGGAGTGACCGTTTTCTTTCAGCAGGTCTTCTTTTCCTTCAAATACGATACTGGTATCCGGTACCAGCTTATACTGCAGCAGGTTGTCAAGTTCTTCCTTCAGGTCCGGGTGTTGCTGCACAAAGGCCTCCACCATACGGCGCTCATCACCGGTCAGTTCATTATCCATGTAGAGGATAAAGTACTCTTCGTAATTATGGCGGTTAATATTCATTTTCTGTCTGTATTCGGCAGCGCAAACCGGCTAATACGGCCGGCGGACCCGCTGCTTTAAATTACATTTTCCATTTTGACCAGGTACTCTTTCAGCTGTACCCGGGCCCGGTGCAGGTATACTTTTACCTGGCTTTCATTCAGGTTCATGATCCGGCCGATCTCTTCATAGCTGTATCCTTCATAATCTTTCAGCATCACCAGCGAACGCTGGGTATCGTTCAGCCGGTTCAGGGCCTCATCGAGAATCTTTCGCAGGTTATTCACCGGCCGGCTTTCCACCCTTGTTTCTTCATTGAATTCTTCCTTTAGCTGTATCCTTTTTACTTTTCTGATATGGTCGATCATCTGGTGGTAGGCTACGGTAAACAGGTATGACTTGCTTTTCAGGGGATCCACATCCTCCCGGTTACGCCACATCTTCTCAAACGCTGTTTGTACCACATCCCTGGCGTCCTCCTCATGCCGGAGGTTCTTCAGGATGAAGCGGTACACGTTGTCTGCATAAGCAGTGACGCATTGATTATATTCCTTCTCAGTCATACAGCCGTGTGTGATAGGTGAGCCGGTTACCGTTCGGATTGCAGGTATTGATGCCGGTCAGCAAAAATAGATGCAATGGGCCGCCCGACTGGTAAAACGGGTGACAAATGGTTTAGTTACAAAATGGAACCGGAAAAAATATTTATCTGAACAGTTGAAAACCAGTGCTGAAGATCAGATACTGATAAACTGGCGGGACATGTTCTCCATGATTAGTTCGCCTGATCCGCTCTTTTTGATCTTCCCCCCGCACTCCGTGCCGAACTTGCAGCAGGAAGGGGTTTCTTTCTTCTTTTCCCCTGAAGCTGAAGAACTTACTGTCAGAACAAGGCCCGAAATAAAGATGGCGGCCGTTACAATTACGATCAAAGTGCTGCGCTTCATGGTTGTGGTTTTTGCCATCCGACGAATCTATTGCCGGATATGTTACCGCAAACCTATACATTATTTTCCTGGCGCAAAGCCCGCATTTCATGAACAGCCGGTTTTGTTTAGCGGAATGCAGAAAATCCGGGATGAACTGCAGGTAGTATTACGGCTTCCGGCCCCGGGCCCCTGCGCTCCCTGTTGGGCACTTCTCTATATTTGCCGGAAACAAATCAAATGAACGAAAAACTGGTGCAGCGGATCGCCGGGGAGATTGAAGAGATCAAAGCCTCGGGTTTATACAAAACAGAACGGATCATTGCCAGCCCGCAGGGTGCAGAAATAATTGTGAATGGTAAAACCGTGCTGAACTTTTGTGCGAATAATTACCTGGGCCTCTCCAGCCACCCCAAAGTAATAGCGGCAGCACATAAGGCCATTGACCACCGGGGATACGGCATGAGCAGTGTCCGCTTTATCTGTGGCACACAGGATATTCATAAAGAACTGGAAGCAAAGATCTCCGCATTCCTGGGCACGGAGGATACCCTATTATATGCTGCTGCATTTGATGCCAATGGCGGTGTGTTTGAACCGCTGTTTAATGAAGAAGATGCGATCATTTCCGACGCCCTGAATCATGCCTCCATCATCGACGGGGTCAGGTTGTGCAAGGCCCGGCGTTTCCGGTATGAGCATAATAATATGGAAGACCTGGAAGCCAAACTGAAAGAGGCAGCCGGATGCCGCAGCCGCATCATTGTTACCGACGGGTCCTTCAGCATGGATGGTACGATCGCACAACTGGATAAGATCGTTGCACTGGCGGAACAGCATGATGCCTGCATTATGATTGATGAATGTCACTCCTCCGGTTTTCTTGGTAAAACAGGCAGAGGCACGCATGAATACCGCGGCGTGATGGGTAAGATCGACATCATCACCGGTACCCTGGGCAAAGCATTGGGCGGCGCATCCGGCGGGTTTACATCCGGAAGAAAAGAGATCATTGATATGCTCCGGCAGAAATCAAGACCCTACCTGTTCAGTAATACGCTGGCGCCTTCTATTGTCGGCGCTTCCATTGCTGTACTCGATATGCTGACAGAAACAACCGAACTGCGGGACAAACTGGAGAGCAATACAAAATATTTCCGCGGGAAAATGACCGAAGCCGGGTTCGATATCAAGCCGGGCGATCATCCTATTGTTCCGATCATGCTGTATGATGCAGTGCTGGCACAGACAATGGCCGCACGGCTGCTGGACGAGGGTATATATGTCATCGGCTTCTTCTTCCCGGTAGTACCCAAAGGCCAGGCCCGGATAAGGGTACAACTGAGTGCGGCACATGAGCAGCAGCATCTTGACAAGGCCATTGCCGCCTTTACCAGCGTTGGAAAGGAGCTTGGTGTCGTGAAATAACCATAACCTGAACTGATATGGAAGAAAATACCATCGGGCCTGAACCTGTTTCGGGACCCGTTTGCCTCAGCTGCGGCAGCAGGGATGTACAGGAAGGAAAACCCAACCCGCTGTGCAGTGATTGCCGGAATAAATTCATCAGGTTTCCTGTGCCGTTCGGGATCAAACTGTTCGCCGCCGGTGTGCTGGCCGTCTTTATTTTTTCAATGACCCGCCTGTCCGGTAACCTTTCCGCCGGCATCCACCTGGAAAGAGGTAAAAAGGCCGAGAAGCATAAGGATTATATTACAGCACAGAAGGAATATGAGATGGTGCTGAAAAAGATCCCCGGCCTAATGGATGCGCAAAGCCACCTGTTGCTGACGGCCTTCAGTAATATGGATTTTGAAACCGTGTACAAAATGAGCCAGGTGCTGGATGGTAAAGAGATCGGGGACATGAACCTGTACAATAAGATGAATACTTCGATCGGGAAGGTACCCGGTTATTTTCCATCCGACTCGTTTGCCACCTTCCTCAATGAATATCATTCTTCAGACAGCATCCCGGATGAAGTGTATAAAAAATACACTGATGCATTTCCGGGTGAAATATACCCGCTCACCGGGTGGGCCTCTGCCCTGATCGATCAGAAAAAATATACGACTGCCGACAGTCTGCTGAACCGGGCGCTTCTGGAAGACAATACAAATGTGGTGGCAATCATGCTGAAGGCAAGCCTGATGAGGGAATTGAAGCAAACCGATTCAGCCATGTACTACAGTAACCGGCTGCTTGAGCTGAACCGGGAATCACTTTTTGGACGGGCATCAAAGGCGAGAACATTATTACAGCAGAAGAAGGATAAAGAAGGGCTTACCTGGGCGCTGAAGGCCTTTGAGATCAGCAACACCAGTCCCTATGCTGTTTCCACTTTGATACTGGCCCGGCATTTTAACCAGCAGTATAAGGAGCGGGATGCACTCATGGAGGTATTGAAAAAGGATACGGCCGCAAGCGGTCATCTTAATTTCATAAAAGATGTTTTAAGCGGAAAGGAAAATTTCCGCGACTGACAATAAAACCAGCCATATGTTTATCCCCGGCATATTAATCAGCATTGTCACCTTCCCGGGTGTGATCGTACATGAACTTGCCCACCAGTTATTTTGCCGCTGGTGCAAAGTACCGGTGTTTAAAGTGGTCTACTTTCAGCTTGAAAACCCGGTCGGGTATGTGCTGCATGAAATACCGGATTCTAAATGGAAGAGTATCCTGATCGGGATGGGCCCTTTTTTTCTTAACACCGTGCTGGGGGCGCTGATCGCCTTTCCTGCCGCCTTACCGGTATTCAAATTCGGGAATGCCAATTTTCTTGATTACCTCCTGATCTATCTGGGTGTGTCAGTGGCCATGCATGCATTTCCCAGTACCGGTGATGCAAGTTCCATCTGGAAACATGTCAGCGATAAGAACACACCGTTTCTTATCCGGCTGATCGGCTATCCCGTTGTCGGACTGATCTATGTCGGTTCGCTGGCCCGTTTCTTCTGGGTGGATCTGCTGTACGGAATTGGAGTGGCGATAGGGTTGCCCAACCTGATCATCAGCCTGGTGGCATGACCGCTTCATCGCCACGGTCACCGGGTAATTTTACGATTTTATCAGGGGATGCCGTATTATTACGATAGCCCGCGGAGAAAAATTTCCTGAAATGTTATGAGAAGCAATATCCCGGTATTATTTTCGTTTCCTACTACGATGGCATAAACTCTACTCCACCAAACATCCTCTGGAATTTCCTTAATCAAATTATGAACTGTACGCCTGCGCTGTGCAATGGCTGTACCCAATTTTGAAACTGACATGAAAAAAATTCTGTTTGCACTGGCTCTTTTTGCCACAGTATCATTTGTTCTTAGCTCTTGTGCCGCTACGAAAAGGGATTGTAACGGTGTAAGACATTACAAGCAAAAAGGCGGGTTCTATCTTTAAGGAACAATTAATCAGCGTTTATTCCATCCCGGTTATCAGCCGGGATTTTTTATTTTTATGAAAACCCGTTCATCATGCGTTCTATACCGATCATTTTACTGTTGTTGCTGCAGGCGGGGCTGGCCGGTGCCCAGGCAGATAACTTCCCCGCCGGCTGGACAGGCCACTGGAAGGGCGAACTGCAATGGTTCAGGCAGGGCAAGACTGACCCGCAGAAAGTAAACATGGAACTCCATATTCAGCCCGGCGACAGCATTGATACCTATACCTGGCAGATCATTTATGGTTCAGCAGCGGAAGACAACCGGCCGTATATACTGAAACCTGTCAGTACCCCCGCCGGTCACTGGCGTATCGATGAACGGAACGGGATTGTACTCGACCAGTTTTGGGTGGGCAACCGTTTTTGCGGAGCCTTCACCGTACAGGGGAATACCATTCTCAACAGTTACCAGAAAACAGGCGATCAGCTGGTGGTGGAATTTTATAGCCTGCCCGCAAAGCCCCTGGTCACCACCGGAAACGGAACAGATGAAAGCCCCAAGGTAGACAGTTACCGGATCAGCGGGTTTCAGCGGGCTGTTTTAACCAAAGTAAACTGACAGGCGTATTTTTGCCAAACATTCACCGGGGTTCCGGTGTTTAAAAGCAATAATACCTCCAGATGAGATTTCTTTTTGTTTGCCTCTTTGCAGCTTCCCTGGTTTCCTGCTCTCAAAACAACGTAAAACAGGATAAAAGCCTGAAGAAGTATTTTGATGAGAACAAAGTGCAGGGCTGTTTTGCGCTGATGAATAATGCCAACGGCCAGTTCACCGTATATAACCTCAGCCGCTACCGCGACAGCAGCTACCTCCCGGCCTCCACATTTAAGATCGTCAACTCTCTCATCGGTCTGCAGACCGGAAAGATCGTGAACGACAGCATGGTGATAAAATGGGACGGTATTAAAAGAAACGTGGAGGAATGGAACAAGGACCTGACCATGTATGAAGCATTCCGGGTATCGGCAGTTCCCTATTACCAGGAAGTGGCCCGCAGGATCGGTAAAGACACCATGCAGCTCTGGCTTGACAGCTTGAAATACGGTGCCAAAACATCAGCTGATAAAGTTACGATCCTGTCAGCCATTGATTCTTTCTGGCTGGATAATTCACTTAAGATCACACCGGATCAGCAGGTCGGACTCATGAAGCGGCTCTATTTTGATCAGCTTCCTTTCTTTAAGAGCTACCAGGAAGTGGTGAAACGGGCGATGCTCTTCGAAGACAATGCAAATTACCGGCTCGGCTATAAAACCGGGTGGGGTTATACCGAACAGGGACATGCGCTGGGCTGGGTGGTAGGCTGGATCGAAGAAAATAAACACCCGTATTTCTTTGTGCTGAACATTGAATCCCCGGACCGGGATTTTGATATGAAGCCCGTTCGGATCAAAATGCTGAAGGATATCCTGAAACAGCTGGGTTTTTTTGACGGGAAAATGTGATCCATCACCAGCTTGGTTCAATAGTTGTTATAAACGAAACGCCTGCATTGAATTTTCAGTTTCAACATAAACACCTTGCCTGGCTGTGGCTGGTACCCGCTGCTGCGGCATGTTTACTGGTCCTTTACAGCTGGTGGAGGGCAAAGGCCAGGAAACGCATCGGCGAAGAAAGGCTGGTGAACCTGCTGATACCTTCTTTTTCACAAACAAGATCCCTTTTCAAATACGTATTGCTCCTGCTGGCCGTTATCGCCGGTGTCATCGCCGCAATGAACCCCGGTAAAAGAGGCGGGGAGGATAATGTAAAAAGGAACGGTATTGATATTGCCATTGCGCTTGATGTGAGCAAAAGCATGCTGGCAACAGATATCGCCCCCTCGAGACTGGAAAGGGCCAAACAGTTTCTCAATAAACTGATGGATGAAATGCCGGATGACCGGATCGCCCTGGTCCTGTTCGCCGGTAAAGCCTATATGCAGATGCCGCTGACAACCGATCATGGCGCTGCCAGACTGTTCCTGTCTGCCGCCGGCCCGGAGGCAGTGCCGCAACAGGGTACGGTGATCAGTGATGCCCTGGAAATGAGTACAAGGGTATTTAACAGCACCGACAAAAGATTCAAGAGCGTTATCCTGATCTCAGACGGTGAAGACCATGACAATGATGCCGGCAGCAAAGCCAAAGAACTGGCCGGCCAGGGCGTCATGGTTAACACAATCGGTGTGGGCTCGCCGGAAGGTTCCACCATCATTGACCCGCAGACAGGTGATGTGAAAAAAGACGAAGCGGGCAATACCGTGATCTCGAAACTTAACGACGAAGAACTGAAGACCATTGCCGCAAATACAAACGGTATTTACCTGAACCTGCAGGGAACCGATGAGGCCGTACGGCAGGTGAAGCAGCAGCTTTCACAGATCGGCAGAAAAGCTTACAGCGATATATCCATGCTGAATTTCAGGACCTATTTTATGTGGTTTGCCGGGGCGATGTTTTTGCTGTTAGTTGTAGAAAAATTTTTACCGGAAAGAAAAAGAGTGATCGCATGAAAAAACTGTTGCCGATAACAGCATTCCTGTTTGTGTGCCGCCTGCATGGCCAGCAGGCAAAGGTGACGGATAACATTGCGGCCGGGAATGATTTCTACAAAAAAGGTGAATTCGCCAAAGCCGTGTCGGAATATAATAAAGCCCTGCAGGCAGCACCCGGTAACACTACGGCAAAATTCAACCAGGCAAACACCCTGTATAAACAGGACCAGAAAGTAGAGGCCGTACAGGTCTATACAGCACTCAGCCGGGAGGCGGCGGATAAGGACCTGAAAGCAAAATCCTTCTATAACAAAGGAGTGATACTGAGCCAGCAGAAAAACCTGGAAGAAAGTATAGAAGCCTATAAGAATGCGCTGCGCAATAACCCGGATGATAAAGAAGCCCGGGAGAACCTGCAAAAGGCACTGCTTGAACTCCGAAAGAAAACACCCCCTCCTAAAAAAGAGAAAAAGGAAAATAAGAAGCAGGACCAGCAGCAGCAGAAACAACCCCAGTCCAGAATGAGCCCGAAGGAAACGGAGCAGCGGCTTAAACTGCTCCAGCAGAAAGAGAAGGAAGTTCAGCAGCGCATCCAGCAGGAAAAATCAAAATCAGGCGGTGCACAGCCTAAAGATTGGTGAACAATGCTCCTGCTTCTTTGTTAGATTTGCAGTCATGCAATTCTATTGTGAATCCCTCACAACCTACCGGCGGCTGAAAACAAGGGAGGTCAGGATCGGTGACCTTTTGCTGGGGAATGGTCATCCTGTACGGGTGCAAACCATGACCACCACGGACACGATGGATACCCTCGCCACCGTGGAGCAGAGCATCCGGTGCATTGAAGCCGGGGCGGAACTGGTTCGCATCACAGCCCCTTCTAAAAAAGAAGCAGAGAACCTGCTCCATATTAAAAACGAACTCCATCGCCGCGGCTACACCACACCACTCGTTGCTGATATCCATTTTACACCAAATGCCGCAGAGATCGCCGCCAGGATTGTGGAGAAGGTACGGGTAAACCCCGGTAATTATGTGGACAAGAAAAAATTTGAACAGATTGAATATACTGATGCAGAATATGCCGAAGAGATCGAACGGATCCGTGACCGGTTTACCCCGCTGGTCAGGATCTGTAAAGAATATGGTACGGCAATGCGCATCGGCACCAATCACGGCTCGCTCAGCGACCGTATCATGAGCCGCTATGGCGATACGCCGAACGGGATGGTGGAAAGTGCGATGGAGTTCCTCCGGATCGCAAGGGCCGAAGCCTATCATAATATTGTGCTCAGTATGAAAAGCAGCAACCCGCAGGTAATGGTGCAGGCTTACCGGTTGCTGGTGAAGACCATGTTTGATGAATTCGGGGAGATCTACCCCCTGCACCTGGGGGTTACAGAAGCAGGGGATGGTGAGGACGGAAGGATCAAATCGGCCATCGGCATCGGCACCCTGCTGGAAGATGGTATCGGGGATACCATACGGGTTTCACTAACAGAAGACCCCGAGTTTGAAATACCGGTGTGTAAAGACCTGGTGAAGCGGTATGAAGCACGAAGCAGCGGCCGGGATGCGGGGGACGGAATGCCTGCCGTCAGGTTACCGTACTCTCCGTTTGAATATAAAAGAAGGGAAACTTTCCCGGTCAGTAACATGGGTGGTAAACAGGTACCGGTGGTGATTGCAGACCTGAGTAAGATCGATAAAATCAATCCCGGTCATCTGCAGAGTATTGGTTACACCTATGATGAGGTTAGTGACAAATGGAATATCAGTGATGCGGCAGCAGATTATGTATTTACCGGGAATCAGCTGATTGATTTTGCCTTGCCGGGCACACTGAAAGTGATCGTATACCCGGCTGCCTGGCAGCTGGCAGCGGATAAAACAACCTGTTTTCCCATTTTCAGCGACAGCGGCTATGCGGCTGCCGAAATAAAAAACACTGTCCTCAATTTTGTAATGGTGGATTGTTTCAGCGATACCACAACGGTCAATGATTATTCTTTCCTCGATCCGCTGGCGAATGATCCGTCCGTTGTCATTTGCCTCAGCTCCGCTACTGTGAATGCCATGCAGTCTGTGCGCCGGATGTTTGCAGCCCTCATGGACAGAAATATCCGCAATCCAGCCATACTGATCACAGACAGCAGTGCACAAACTCCGGACGAGCACCTTATTCATTTTGCCACAGAAACCGGGGCTTTATTGCTGGAAGGGATGGGGGATGG
>JAXLUG010000010.1:0-137984 GCA_046329665.1 Chitinophagaceae bacterium
CGGGGACCGCAGAAATGTTTACCGTTACAAAACTATCATTGGCAGGGATGGTTACCGAGGAGGGGAGCAACTGCACATCCACACCGTTGGTGGCGCTACCTCCGTAGACCAGGTTCACCAGGAGAGGCAAGGGATCTTTTTTAGGACGGGTAACCGTAAAAGGAAAACTGTTGCATCCTTCGGCCAGGTAGCTGTTTCCAGCAGGATCAATATGGTCCACGTTTTTTAATGTCACCACGTTCGAAGAAAGGCTTTTTGCCTGCAGAAAAACACCGGAATCGAGTATGTCATCAGATACATCGGCGATCACCAGTTTCAGGTGGTAAGACTGGCAGGGCTGTACCCGGCAAACTGCTGTAAGGACCTTGGTCAGCCCGTTGTGGGTGAAAAACTGGTTGCCCTGGTTGTTGATATAATACTGCGGGTAGGCGGCGCAAGACTGGTCATTGATATTCCGGATCGTTACGGGTGCTGTTGAATTGGGGATCAGGGCGATGTTGGCAGGTCCCGGAAAACCCGGACCGGAGATGAAGAAGGCAAAGGCATCGTTATACTGGCTGCAGGCAAAAGCGGGGTATTCTTCGGAACTGAATACATAGTTGAACCTGACCGTATCGCCCAGGGGAACAAAATTGAACTCCAGTACACAGGCATCAAATGTCTGTGCCATTACAATGGCGGAAAGGCTGGGATCACCGGGTAACCTGAAATGATTATTGGCGGTAAGGTTGCTGGCCCCGCTTACGCCAATCACATTTCTGCTGGCAGCCGCTCCGTTTGTCAGTACGATCCCGCTGTCAATGGCAATATTAGTATTCCCGAAACTGTTTGTGGTAAAGAAGCCGGCCATCAGGGAATTACCCGTAAAGACCGCATCACTGATGGTGACACCATCGCCGACCAGTTTCTGGGCCAGGGCCGTGGCATCATTGCTGGCAGTAACCTGCAATTGCGCACGGGTGGTGACAGCCAGGAACAGCAATCCCGGAAATATGATATACCTGGACAGGAATGGTCTCATGAGCGTAGTTGGTGAAAGGAGAGAATAAATGTATCGATTTTAGTGCAGATTTCAGAGTGAAATACCTGTTTCCAGCCCTGTGTTTTAGTTTGATGAACAACATTTCAGCCTTATCTTTGCGGCCTCAAAAAGTTCAGGTAATAACCTGAAACCAAAACCTGAAACGTTAAATCAAAGTATAATGGCAAATACAGCAGACATCAGCCGCGGTATGATACTGAACCTGGACGGCAGCCTTTACAGTGTGGTGGAGTTTGGGGAAAACAAAACGGCCCGTGCAGCCGCAAAAGTGTGGGCTAAGCTGAAGGGGGTTGACAATAACCGCACTATTGAAAAAACATGGAACTCAGGCGATACCATCTACCCGGTAAGGGTGGAACGCCGCTTTTACCAGTTTCTCTATAAAGATGATACCGGCTATAACTTCATGGATAATGAAACTTTTGAACAGGTAGCCCTGCAGGAGACCACGATCGACGCCCCCCAGTACCTTAAAGAAGGACAGGAAGTGGGTGTGCTGATCAATACAGAAAATGAGCAGGTACTGGGTGCAGAATTACCCGATAAGATCGTTCTGAAAGTTACCTATACCGAACCGGGGCTGAAAGGCGATACCGCCACCCGTACACTGAAACCGGCCACCCTGGAAACCGGTGCTACCCTGGGAGTGCCGCTGTTTGTAAATGAAGGTGAACTCATCCGGGTGAATACCAAAACCGGTGAGTATGTGGAAAGAGTAAAAGAATAACCCTGACCGTTTTATTGAAAATGACCCAAAATCACCTGGTTTCGGGTCATTTTTATATAAAATCAGCCCGATTTCACCCAATATCAGCCAAATTTCATTGAATTTCTGAAGTTGATTTCATTACCTTAGCCCCGTTCGTTCCCTGCATTTGATTCACTAAACCCTAAAACAGCCTTTTAAATTGAAAAACATGGACTTCAAGCAAATCCAGGAGTTGATCAAAATGGTCAACAAGTCTAATATTGGCGAACTCACCGTGGAGCAGAAAGATTTTAAAGTTACCATCAAACAAAAGCAGGAAAACATTACCCAGGTGGTTTCAGCCGCACCGGTACATGCTGCTCCTGTTCAGATGGCTGCACCGGCTGCAGCCCAGCCGGCAACAGTGGCTCCTGCGGCCGCTGAAAAACCAAAAGCTGCTGAAGCGGCTCCGGCAAATACGGTTACCATCAAAAGTCCGATGATCGGTACTTTTTATCGCCGGGCTGCCCCGGATAAACCCAACCTGGTGGAAGTGGGAAGTGAAGTGGCACAAGGCACGGTGGTATGCGTAATTGAAGCCATGAAACTTTTCAACGAGATCGAAAGCGAAGTAAAGGGACGTATCGTAAAAGTCCTGGTGGATGATGCTTCACCGGTGGAGTATGATCAGCCGCTGTTTCTTGTGGAACCTAGTTAATGTGAAAATACCGTTCCTTCATTTCCACATTCTCACATTTGCAGATTTGCACATTTGTACATTCTCACATTTAAATTTATGTTCAAGAAAATACTGATCGCTAACCGGGGAGAGATTGCCCTCCGCGTCATCCGCACAGCAAGGGAGATGGGTATCAAAACCGTTGCTGTTTATTCCACGGCGGACCGGGACAGCCTGCACGTAAGATTTGCAGATGAAGCCGTTTGTATCGGTAAACCCCAAAGCGCTGATTCCTACCTGAACATTCCGCACCTGATGGCCGCCGCAGAAATAACCAATGCAGATGCCATACATCCCGGTTACGGGTTCCTTGCCGAGAACGCCAGGTTTTCGCATATATGTGCCGATCACGGGATCAAATTCATTGGCCCGACACCGGAAATGATCAATTCCATGGGTGACAAGATCACTGCCAAGGAAACGATGATCAGGGCAGGTGTGCCGGTGGTACCGGGCGGGGAGGGATTGTTACAGAGCCTTGATCATGCTATCGGATTGGCCCGGGAGATCGGGTACCCGGTGATGATGAAAGCCACTGCCGGTGGCGGTGGTAAGGGCATGCGCCTGGTATGGGAAGAAAGCGAATTGGAAAGGGCGTACCATTCAGCCAAGGCTGAAGCTGCTGCTGCCTTTAAGAACGATGGCCTTTACATGGAAAAATTTGTTGAGGAACCAAGACATATAGAGATACAGGTAGCCGGCGACCAGTATGGCAACGTATGCCATCTGAGCGAAAGAGATTGTTCCATTCAGCGGCGTCACCAGAAACTGGTGGAAGAATCGCCTTCACCCTTTATGACCGATGAGCTGCGCCAGCGCATGGGCGAAGCAGCCAGGAAAGCGGCCTCTGCGATCAACTATGAGAGTGTGGGTACGATCGAGTTCCTGGTGGACAAGCACCGCAATTTCTATTTCATGGAAATGAACACCCGGATACAGGTGGAGCATTGTGTTACAGAAGAAGTGATCAATTTCGATCTTATTAAAGAACAGATCAAGATAGCCATGGGGGAACGCATCAGCGGGCAGGACTATATTCCGCAGATGCATGCCATTGAATGCCGGATCAATGCGGAAGATCCTTACAACGACTTCAGGCCCTCACCCGGTAAGATCACCGTATTGCATCAGCCCGGCGGGCATGGGGTACGGGTGGACAGCCATGTGTATGCAGGCTATGTTATCCCTCCGTATTATGATTCGATGATCGGGAAACTGATCACCGTGGCCCAAACAAGGCAGGAAGCCATACAGACGATGTACCGGGCATTAAGCGAATATGTGATCGAAGGGGTTAAGACCACCATACCCTTCCACCTGCAGCTGATGCAGGATGAACGCTTCCGCAGCGGTGATTTCAATACTAAATTCCTGGAAGGGTTTAAACTCAAATAAACTGTCTGCACCGCCCTGATGCTGCTTTCAAAATTGCGGTAACAGCTCGTTGTATTTGTCAGGCACATGTATATTATGTACCGGAGACCGCGGTATGCTTGCGGATACCGTTCCTGTGTGCTGGCTGCATGCATCTCCACATGACAGTGTTCATCATTTTTAAAACACTTGTCAGTACCGGCGTGATTGCTGTTACAGGTAAGGAACAAAAATATAACCGCATTTTCAGCCCGCCGGTAAATGCCCTGCCAAAAAACGCTTATTTTGAGATACCAAAATTTCAGCCATGAAAACATTGAAGTACCCGGTCATTCTCTTGTCGGGGTTACTATTTTTTTATTCCTGCCAGAAAGAAGTTACTCCCGGCAATACGGCCGATTCAAAAGCTGCGGGTACGTTGGCCAAAACGGCTGCCGGTGATTGTTCACCAGTTACACTGGGCGGTACTTATGTACAGAACACTGCACTTACTGCTTCCAACTATATGGATGTGCAGGTGAACCTTACCGCCGCCGGAGATTATGAGATCCATACTGATACGGTAAACGGTTATTCCTTTAAAGCGGGCGGAAAAGCTACTTCAACCGGTACCGCCACGATACGGTTATTGGCCAGCGGCACACCTTTGGCAGCGGGCACCAACACCTTTACGATCAAATTCAACGGAAGTGTTTGCCAGGCCAATGTGATCGTGAGCCCGTCCATTGCTGCCTTTACCTTTGGTAATGCAGCCGGGGTATGTACGGGTGTAACAGTGTCCGGAACCTATATTACCGGGACAGCCCTGGATGTGTCGAACAAGGTATCAGTGCAGGTAAATGTAACGGCGGCCGGGGCGTTTACGATCACCACCAATACCGTGAATGGAATGGTGTTCAGCTACAGCGGCACTTTTATAACCACCGGGCTGCAGACCGTTCAGCTGGCCGGCAGCGGCACACCGGTTGCCACGGGATCATCAACGTTCAGCACGGCTGCTACGGGGGGCTGCACTTTTGCAGTGCCGGTTACCAACCCGGCAGGATCATTGGCACAATTAACGACCACTGCCGCATACAGCATTACCTGTAATGCTGCTTATTCAGGTGGAAACATTACCAGTGATGGAGGTTCGCCGGTCACAGCCCGTGGCATCTGTTACGGAGCGGCAGCAAATCCCACGACGGCCAATACTGTTATCAACAATGGCAGCGGAACAGGAACATTTGTCTGTAACCTCACCGGGCTTACGGCAGGTGCCACCTATCATGTGCGGGCCTTTGCCACCAACAGTGCCGGCACAGCCTATGGTAATGATATCAGTTTTACCACGCCATCCGGTTGCCAGCCTAAAATATATGTCACCGGCTGGCATGACGTTTTTAATATCGCAGGCAATATCCGCACGCCAAAAGTGTGGGTGAATACCACCGGTTCTTACTCCGGTACTCCGTTACCTTTTACTTCAGGTGGCGGGGCCATCGAGGGCAACTCAGTATTTGCAGCAGGAACGGATGTATATGTCGCCGGGCTTGACAATGGAATGGCCACGCTGTGGACGAATGGAGTGCTTGCCAGGCTGCCGGATTTACCCGGTACGCCGCCGAACATGCAATCGGGGGCCAAAGCAGTATATGTATCGGGATCCGATGTATATGTGGCAGGATTCTGCCAGGCCAATGTAGCCACGATCTGGAAAAATAATGTTCCAACTGCGCTGAGTACTTCAACATACGGCTCCGGTGCCTTATCGGTATTCATATCGGGAACGGATGTATATGTTGCCGGGTATGTCAATGAAATGGTCGCTTCCAACCTTATCTCCCGGGCTGTCGTGTGGAAGAATGGTGTGATAACGACCCTTACCAGCGGATCGGCCAATGCACAGGCCAATGCAGTTTATGTTTCAGGCAGTGATGTGTATGTGGCTGGCAAGGAAGGAACCGTGGCAAAGGTTTGGAAAAACGGAGTGGCCGGCCCCCTGGCTGTAACCGGCGGAAATGAAGCAGAGGCCAATGCCATTTTTGTTTCGGGAACCGATGTTTATGTGGCAGGTACCGAACACGACGGGACCTCTGTAAACAGTTATGCCGTACTCTGGAAGAACGGGGTGAATACGCCGCTAACAACATCAGGTTATCATAACCGGGGATATGCCTTGTATGTGGTGGGAGCGGATGTATATGTGGCCGGGGCCAAGTCCACCGGTGGTGCCAATGTCTATGCAGGTGTGTGGAGAAACGGGTTCTTTACCCCGGTGGATGGGGGGAGTACAGATGCGATGGCATTCGGGGTGTTTGTGAAATAAGCGGGTGCTTACACGAACGTTGTATAAACTAAAAAACCGTTCTGTCATCAGAACGGTTTTTCTTTTATCGGCAGACTGAATTATCGCAGGAAAAGCAGTTCCCTGTACTTGGGCAGGTACCACTCCTTGTCATCCACCAGCAGTTCCAGTTTGTCCACATGGTAACGGATCTCATCAAAGAAGGCATCTTTCACCTGGCTTTGGTAAGCGATGGCTTTGGTGCGGGTGTTATCCATATTGTTACAAACCTTCCTGGCTTCGATCATCTTTTCCACGAGGTCGCTGGTCTTATTGATATGTTCTGATATTTTTTCCAGTATTTGTTTCTGGTTGGCATAAGCAGCTTCACCCAGACCCGCCTCTTTGAGCCCTTTGATATTTACTGCAAGGAGGTTCTGGTAACGGATAGCTGCCGGCAGGATATGACTGGTAGCCAGTTCACCCATGATACGGCTCTCTATCTGTACCTTTTTGATATATTTTTCCAGTTCTATCTCGTGTCTCGCTTCCAGTTCTTCGTGGTTGTACACATAGTTGGCGGAGAAGAGTTCTTTTGCCTTTTCCGTTACCATGGCATCCAGCGCAAGCGGCGTGGTTTTCACATTGGGCAGCCCTCTTTTTTCCGCTTCTTTTGCCCATGCATCGCTGTAACCATCGCCTTCGAACAGTACTTTCTCGCTGGCTACAATATATTCCCGGATCACATGCATGATCGCTGTTTCTTTCCTTTCGCCTTTTTCGATCAGTGCATCCACATCTTTTTTGAATTGCTTCAGCGTCTGCGCCATGATCGTGTTCAGGACCGTCATTGCATTGGCACAGTTAGCAGAAGAACCTACCGCACGGAATTCAAATTTGTTGCCGGTAAAGGCAAAGGGGGAGGTCCGGTTACGGTCGGTGTTATCCATCAGCAGTTCAGGAATGCTCTTATGGATATCGATCTTCAGCATGCTTTCGTCTGTTTCATCCATTTTCTCCGTCACCCTTTCCTTGATCGCTTTGATCACTTTGGTCAGGTAGTCTCCAATGAAGACAGAAATAATGGCGGGAGGTGCTTCGTTAGCGCCAAGGCGGTGATCGTTGGGAGCGGAGGCGATAGAGGCCCTCATGATATCGGCATAGTCATGTACGGCTTTGATGGTGTTCACAAAGAAAGTAAGGAACATCAGGTTGGTCTTCGGTGTTTTACCGGGAGCCAGCAGGTTTACACCGGTGTCGGTGGCCATGCTCCAGTTGTTGTGCTTACCACTTCCGTTGATGCCGGCAAAGGGTTTTTCATGCAGGAGCACCCGGAGGTTGTGGCGGCGTGCCACCCGCTCCATCACATCCATGAGCAGTGAATTATGATCGACGGCCACACTTACTTCTTCAAAGATGGGGGCACACTCAAACTGTGCCGGGGCCACTTCATTATGCCTTGTACGGAGCGGGATGCCAAGTTTATAGGCTTCCGCTTCATAGTCACGCATATAGGCGTATACTCTTTCCGGGATAGAACCAAAATAATGGTCTTCTAACTGCTGGTTCTTTGCAGAGGAATGACCGAATACAGTTCTTCCGGTCATCACCAGGTCGGGGCGGGCATTGAACAGTGCTTCATCCACCACGAAATATTCCTGTTCCCAGCCGAGGGTGGCGGTAACCCGTGTAACGTTCTTGTCGAAGTAATTACAGACATCCACAGCCGCTTTGTTCAGCGAATCCAGTGCTTTTAAAAGCGGTGCCTTGTAGTCGAGGGATTCTCCGGTATAGGAAACGAAGATGGTTGGTATGCAAAGAGTTTTACCACTGCCAATCTCCATGATAAAGGCCGGTGAGGAAGGATCCCATGCGGTATAACCTCTTGCCTCGAAAGTAGCCCTCAGGCCACCACTCGGGAAAGAAGAAGCATCCGGTTCCTGTTGCACCAGCGCATCCCCGTCAAATTGTTCGATAGGGGTGCCGTCGCTTTTTATGGTAAAGAAAGAATCATGTTTTTCAGCTGTCGTGCCGGTAAGCGGTTGAAACCAGTGAGTGAAGTGAGTAACCCCCTTGCTTTCAGCCCATGCCCTGATACCATTGGCGATCTGGTTGGCCTGTGCCCGGTCTATTTTCTGGCTGGCTTTTACAGATGACTGAAGGCTTTTAAACGCTTCATCACTTAAAAACTCACGGGCGGTCTTCAAGGTAAATACATTGCTGCCAAAGATGCCGGTGATCTTTGCAGAACCTTCTACCTTGGAATCGGCATTAGTGGTTAAACTGTTGATTGCATTAAAACGTAAGGACATGTGTAAGATTTTTGGCAAAGCAACAGGTTTTGGGCAAATCATCCAATTTTTTTGGCTTAACCCATGAAATTATGGGCAGAATTGGGGAAAAACTGTTATTTGTAGCGGGTAAGTATTAAAAAATTGGGGCAATTAGCCGGATTTTTTAATATTATTTTTATTTCTAATGTTACTAAAGAAAAGCCTGCTCAAACGGTTCCAGTCCAGGCTTGCCGCCATTGGCACAATCAATAAAGGCATGATGATACTCCGGTACCTGACAATGGCCCCCAGGTTGTTTACGCTGAACCCTATGGCCAGTAAAACGGAAAAAGAAAAGAACAGGAAGAAGTAGATGGTATTCCTGGAAGGGTTGGCCTTCTTATGCCAGATGATAAAGAGAAGGAACAATAATAAAAGGGCATTGATCTCTATGGCGGCAGCCAGCGAAAGAATATGCCGTACATCACTGGGATAGGGCCTGATCGTGGAAAGGTTGATCGCCTGGGGTGTGTTTTTCAGGAAACTGACAGCGTTCGGCTCCAGTTGCTTGATCGGGATACTGGAATTGCCACCCTTCAGGTCAATGAACTGCTGCTGTTTATTGACTACGGCCTGCGGAAAATCGAGAGCAGGGTTTATATAGCGGGCCGTAAAGAACAGGACGCCGAAAAAAACATAGACGGAAGTGAATATGACCAACCCGTACCGGGGCCACCGGGCAGCACTCACCCAGCCAATAACAGCAGGTATCAGTATGAACAAAAGGAAGTTCCGGAAGATAAGCAGCATCAATACACCCGAAACGATGGCCAGTATCCTTTTCCAGCCCCATCTCTTTTCCTTCATGCCAAAGTAAACACTGTATATGATAAGGCTGAGACCCGTAAAGATCAGCCCCTCTTTGTGCAGTCCGCTGGTCCAGTAGAGAAAAGATGGCACCATGAATGCTGCAAGCAGAATGACAGGTCTTTTGCCCGGAAAAACATCATTCATTACCCGGTAAATACCGATGGCGCCAAACAGGGTGAAGAAAGAATAAAAAATGACATTGACATAGTAGTAGCCAAAACTGAATACATCGAATACGGAAAGGATCTTGATAAGCATATTTCCTTTCAGGTCATTCCAGTATGAATCAGCGCCTCCGAAAAGACCAGCAAGCCCCCCATTGCCCGAATCCCTGAACAGGTTGGTCATATACTCATCCGGATTGCTGAAGAGTAAATGGTATTCCTGTAATCCTTCGGCATGAAAGGCCCAGGTATCCTGCATTTTGGCAAGTCCTCCGTAATAAAGGCCTATCCAGCCGTAAAAGATCCCGGCCATCACCTTCAGCAGGAAAATAATGATGAGTTGCGGGTTGCTCAGGTCGGTTTTCCGGAAAAATTTAACCCTTGTAACCAGCCAGGCGAAGAGCACCAGGTATGCAACAAACAGGAGATACTCCAATACAGAAGTTTGGCTGCAAAATAGAGATAAATATCTGAAGTGGGAACTCGTTCCTCCTGCAATAAAGCGGCCCGTTGCCTGATACCGGGAAGAGATTTTTTTCACAATCAACATTACGTTGGTAACCCCGGCCATAAACCCGGAACCGAAACCTTAGTTTTGCATCATGGAAGTAACTTCAACGACTGCCCGGCAATTACGCCTTACAGAAGACGAATTTGAACTGATAAAACAAAAACTCGGCCGTACACCCAATTTCAATGAACTCTGTGCCTTTTCCGGAATGTGGAGCGAGCATTGCAGTTATAAGAACTCTATCCGGTGGCTGAAAACGCTGCCAAGAGAGGGCGGAAAAATGCTCGTTAAAGCCGGTGAAGAAAATGCCGGACTGATGGATATTGGTGACGGTCTCGGGGTGGTGTTCAAAATAGAATCGCATAATCACCCTTCCGCCATAGAACCCTTTCAGGGAGCTGCTACCGGTGTCGGAGGTATTCACCGCGATATCTTTACCATGGGTGCCCGCCCGATTGCATCGCTTAACTCACTTCGTTTCGGAAACCTTGAGGAAGATAAAACACAACATCTTTTATCCGGGGTTGTACATGGGATCGGTCACTACGGAAATTGTTTTGGGGTACCGACAGTAGGAGGGGAGATCTATTTTGATGAATGCTACCACACCAACCCGCTGGTCAATGCAATGAGTGTGGGTATTGTGAAAACCGGGGAAACAGTTTCTGCCACAGCAACCGGGAAAGGCAACCCCGTCATGTTTGTGGGCAGTGCCACCGGTAAGGACGGGATAGGCGGGGCCTCTTTTGCTTCCGCAGATATCACCGAAGAA
Source organism: Chitinophagaceae bacterium (assembly GCA_046329665.1). Taxonomy (GTDB): domain Bacteria; phylum Bacteroidota; class Bacteroidia; order Chitinophagales; family Chitinophagaceae; genus JJ008. The sequence continues at coordinate 10,700 of JAXLUG010000010.1, forward strand.
AGTGCCCAGGACCTTCCGGCTGTACAGGTCGGTGACCCGTTCCAGGAAAAGAAATTACTAGAAGCCTGCCTGGAAGTGATTCAGACAGGGGCCGTTGTAGGTATGCAGGACATGGGAGCTGCCGGCATCATCTGCTCCACGGCCGAAATGAGCGCCAAAGGCGGTGCCGGTATGCGCATTGACCTGGATAAAGTGCCTACCCGCCAGAAGAACATGAAGACCTGGGAACTGCTGCTGAGCGAAAGCCAGGAAAGAATGTTGCTCGTGGCCGAAAAAGGAAGGGAACATGAAGTGCAGCGGGTATTTGAAAAGTGGGACCTGCCCTGTTCCGTGATCGGCGAAGTAACCGATGACGGGATACTGAATTTCTATATGAACGGGCAACTGGATGCTTCTATTCCTGCCTATGAACTGGTGCTGGGTGGCGGTGCCCCGCAATACGAAAGGGAATATAAAGAACCCGCCTACTTTGCAGAGATACGGAAATTCGATCCCGGCACTATCCCGGTTCCGGCAGACCTGAAAAATATAGCAGAACAGATCATCTCCCTGCCCTCCGTCGCATCGAAACGCTGGATTTATAACCAGTACGATAGTATGGTGGGTACGAACAATGCATCAACCAATGCCCCGACAGATGCCCCGGTAGTGCTCGTAAAAGGTACCACCAAAGGGATCGCCATGACCACCGACTGCAACAGCCGTTATGTATTTGCAGATCCATACAAAGGGACAATGATCGCAGTGGCAGAAGCGGCAAGAAATATTGTTTGCAGCGGGGGGCAGCCACTGGGTGTTACCAACTGCCTCAACTTCGGGAATCCTTACGACCCTGAGGTCTACTACCAGTTTGTGCATGCTATTAAGGGAATGGGAGAAGCCTGTCGCCGGTTTGATACACCGGTAACGGGCGGTAATGTCAGCTTCTACAACCAGAACCCGGATGGACCTGTTTATCCCACCCCCACCATCGGTATGGTAGGATTACTGGATAACGTGAATGATAAGATGACACTTGATTTCAAGGAAGAAGGGGATATCATCTACGTGGTCGGCAGGCAGGTAAACGATATTAACGCTTCGCAATACCTGGCAAAGATCATGGGAGTGGAATTTTCTCCGGCCCCTCATTTCGAACTGGAAGATGAATTTGCCCTGCAGCAGAAGATATCTGCTCTGATCAGGAAGAAGATCATACGCTGTGCACATGATGTCAGCGAAGGGGGGCTATTCGTCACTTTGTGCGAAAGCGGTTTTCAGAATGGCCTCGGCTTCTCTGTCATCACCAGCAATACGATCCGGAAGGATGCCTGTCTTTTTGGAGAAGGGCAAAGCAGGGTGATAATGACGGTAAACCTTTCTGATGTCTCAGCCTTTGAAGCCATGCTCCATGATATGCCTTATGAAAAGATCGGGGTTGTTACCGCCGGCGAGGTGGTGGTGGACGGAGATTTCTGGGGAGATATCAGTGTATGGAAAGAAAAATATGATACTGCGATAGAAAATTATCTTTCAAAAGAAGAAGCGGGTTCAGCATTAAGTTCAATATAAATGGGTGATAAAAAGATACTCCTCACCGGTGCAGCCGGCTTTATAGGCAGTTGCCTGCTCGGATCCCTGAATGAAAAAGGTTACCGGGATATTATCATTGCCGATGAATTCGGCGACGAAGATAAGTGGCTCAATTTCGACCTGAAAGAATTCAGTGAGAAAGTGGAACGGGATATTCTTTTCGGATGGCTGGAGATGACGAATACAAAGTTTGATATTGTTTTCCACCTGGGAGCAAGGACGGACACCACCGAGTTTGATTATTCCATACACGAGAAACTAAATGTGGAATATTCCCAGAAAATATGGAACTATTGTACGGAGAAAAATATACCACTTGTCTATGCTTCTTCAGCGGCCACGTATGGTAATGGCGAACTCGGGTACAGGGATGATCACGACATCGTCAGGGAATTAAGACCGCTTAACCCTTACGGTATCTCGAAAAATGAGTTTGACAAGTGGGCCCTGAAACAGGAAGGGCATACACCCCCCTGCTGGGCCGGCCTGAAGTTCTTTAATGTATACGGTCCTAATGAATACCACAAAGAAAGGATGGCCAGCATGGTTTTCCATGGTTATAACCAGGTACGTAAAACAGGAAAAATAAAGCTCTTCCGTTCCCACCGCCCCGATTTTAAAGACGGGGAGCAATTGCGTGACTTTATTTATGTAAAAGACCTGCTCAATGTCTGCCATTGGTTGATGGATCAGATGACTGGTGGAAACTGGCCTGCAGAGAAGAACGGGTTATACAACCTCGGGACCGGCAAGGCGAGATCTTTTAACGACCTGGCAGCTGCCGTCTTTACCAGCCAGGGAATGATACCAGCTATTGAGTATATCGATATGCCGGAGGATATCCGGGACAAATACCAGTATTTCACCGAAGCGGATATGACCAAGCTCCGTAAAGCGGGTTATTCTGAGGCTTTCACTTCGCTGGAAGACGGGGTGAAAGATTATGTAACAAACTACCTGGCTCCAAAAAAATATTACTGAAGAAAAACAGCAAGTATGGGGAAGAAAATAGCGATCATCGGCGGGGGAAATCTTGGTACTGCCATTGCGGAAGGGTTGCTGAAAAGCAGGTTCAGCAAAGCGGCTGAACTTATTGTAACCAAACGGAAGACATCCACCCTGAAAACCCTGAAGGAAAAAGGGGTGGAAATAACAGACGACAATGCCGCGGCGGTAAAGAAGGCCGACGTGATCATCCTGGCAGTAAAGCCTTACCAGGTCAGCGAGGTGCTGAATGGCATTAAAAAAGAACTGAACGCCGGCAAACTGCTCATTTCGGTTGTCACAGGTGTCACGATTGAAGATATGCAGGAGACCGTTGGGAAAAAGATACCCGTATTCAGGGCGATGCCCAACACCGCCATCGCTATCCGGGAAAGCATGACTTGTATCAGCAGCCGTCAGGCCGGGAACGAGGATACAGATTTTGTGCTGAACCTGTTCAGTAAACTGGGTAAGGTGGTAACGATCGATGAAAGGCTGATGGAAGCATCAACGATTCTTGGCGCCTGCGGAACAGCCTATGCCATGCGCTATATCAGGGCCAGTATACAGGGAGGAATTGAGATCGGTTTTGATGCCAGAACTGCTTCGCTGATCTCTGCACAAACGGTAAAGGGTGCTGCGGAGCTTCTGCTTCAATTAGGCACTCACCCGGAGCAGGAGATCGATAAAGTGACCACACCCAAAGGATGTACCATCGCCGGACTGAACGAAATGGAGCACCAGGGTTTCAGTTCCTCGCTGATAAGGGGGATCGTGGCCAGTTATAAGAAGATAGCAAAGGATTGATCTGTCCGTATTTATTGTTTGTACACAATTCCGTCTTTCATAACAAAGATCACTTTTTCAAACACCCCGGCATCTTTCAGCGGGTCGCCGTCCACTGCCACGATATCGGCGAGCTTTCCGGCTTCAATACTTCCTAACCGGTCTTTCTCGCCCAGCAGGTCGGCGGCATTGATGGTGGCTGCTTTAATAGCCTCCATGGGGGGCATCCCTGCTTCGATCATATAACCAAATTCCTTCCAGTTCATGCCGTGCTTATAAACCCCGGCATCGGTGCCAAAAGCGATCTTTACCCCGGCTTTGTACGCTTTGGCAAAGGTTGCCTGTATCCTGGGCCCGATGACCAGCGCTTTGGGAGTGACGATCTCGCTGTAATAGCCGGGTATTTTTGCACTATCAGCGGTTGACTTGCCGGCGATGATAGTAGGCACCAGGTAGGTGCCGTACTGCTTCATGAGCTGCATCGCTTCATCGTCCATAAAAGTGCCATGTTCAATTGAACTGACCCCTCCGCGGATAGCCCGCTTTATACCTTCGGCCCCGTGTGCATGGGCCGCTACTTTGAAGCCATAATCCCTGGCCGCAGTCACAATAGCTTTTACTTCCTCCTCAGTAAACTGGGCATTGGCACCATCCTTGGCCTGGCTCAGTACGCCGCCGGTAGCCGTTATCTTAATAAGGTCTGCCCCATCCTTGTAGCGCTGCCGTACCGCATGGTAGGCCTCTTCGGGCCCGTTAATAACACCTTCCCGGGGTCCGGGATCGCCCATCAGGTCTTTGCGGTAGCCATTTGTCGGATCGGCGTGCCCGCCGGTAGTGGCGATCGATTTACCGGCAGTATAGATACGGGGCCCTATGATGAGTCCTTTGTTCACCGCATTCCGGAGTGCAATATTGACGCCCGTGCCGCCCAGGTCACGTACGGTCGTAAAGCCGGCCATCAGGGTAACCTTTGCATAGTTCACCGACTCAAATGCCACATCAGCCGGGTTCTCAATGAACTTATCGGCAACAGCGCCTTTCCTGGTTTCCTGTTCCAGGTGAACATGCATATCGATCCACCCGGGGGTGACGGTTTTATTCTTCAGATCGATCGCCTGATCTGCCTGGCCGGGAACGGAAAAACCGGCTTCTACCGCCGTGATCTTGTTTCTCTCAATTACGATGGTCATATTCTTTTTCGGCTGGTCGGAAAGACCATCGATCAGGGTACCGCACCAGATATAGGTCTTTTGTGCCGAAAGGTTGACCAGGATCAGTATCCCGGCCATCAGGGTTGCTGTTTTCTTACTCATGCAGGTGGTTATATGTTCTAAAGTATATCTTTTTTCCACATAGCGAAGGACTGTTTTTTTGCCCCCGTAAAATTTCTTTACCTTTACACGACCTCCCGGAAATTATATTCACGATCACTTCCGCTTGGTCAACTGGTTGGGGTATTTCAATCATTTTTTTGGGTCTGTAAACTGAACACAAATTACCATTTGTATGGCTAAGTATATTTTTGTTACCGGGGGTGTAACTTCTTCATTGGGCAAAGGGATCATTGCGGCCTCACTTGCCAAACTCCTTCAGGCAAGGGGCCTGCGGGTTACCATTCAAAAGTTCGATCCATATATTAATGTTGATCCCGGTACATTGAATCCCTATGAACACGGGGAGTGTTATGTTACGGAAGACGGGGCTGAAACTGATCTTGATCTTGGGCACTATGAACGTTTCCTGAATATTTATACTTCGCAGGCTAACAATGTAACGACCGGCCGGATTTACCAGACGGTGATCAATAAAGAGAGAGAAGGGGCGTATTTGGGCAAAACAGTACAGGTGGTGCCGCATATCACCGATGAGATCAAAAGAAGAATGCAGCTCCTGGGCCAGAGCGGGGAATTTGATATCGTCATTACTGAGATAGGGGGAACGGTTGGTGATATTGAAAGCCTTCCCTTTGTTGAGGCCGTGCGCCAGTTACAGTGGGAGCTGCCGGAAGAAGACTCCGTGGTGGTGCACCTTACACTTATTCCCTACCTGAAAGCGGCCAAAGAATTAAAGACCAAACCCACCCAGCACAGTGTAAAAATGCTTAGCCAGGAAGGGGTTCACCCTGATATTATTGTTTGCCGTACCGAGAAGACCCTTTCCCCGGAGTTACGACGTAAGATCGCTTTGTTTTGTAATGTAAAAACAGAAGCTGTCATTGAAGCTGCTGATGCTCCCACCATTTACGAGGTACCGGTGGCCATGATGCGGGAAGGACTTGATCTTATCTGCCTGAAAAAAATGAACATTACCAGTTACAAGGAACCCGAACTGAGCAAATGGAAAGAATTCCTTGATAAGCTGAAGTACCCTAAGGGAAAAGTAAATATTGGCCTGATCGGAAAATATATCGAACTCCAGGATGCATACAAATCCATACTGGAGTCATTTGTGCATGCCGGTGCGATGAATGAATGTAAAGTGGAGATCGTCAACGTACACAGTGAGTTTATTACCGACGATAATGTGAGTGAAAAACTTGCCGGTTTGGATGGGCTATTAGTGGCACCGGGCTTTGGGCACCGGGGTGTGGAGGGAAAGATCACAGCCGTAAAATATGCAAGGGAAAACAAGCTTCCTTTCTTTGGGATATGCCTTGGTATGCAGATGGCGGTAATTGAATTTGCCCGTAATGTACTGGGCTTAAAAGAGGCCCATTCCACCGAAATGGATCCTGATACAAAAGAACCGGTGATTGACCTGATGGAAGAACAAAAGAAGGTAACAGCGAAAGGCGGAACAATGCGGCTCGGTGCTTACCCCTGTGCGATAAAAGAAGGATCCCTCGCAGCAAAGATCTATGGCAAAGAAATGATCAGTGAGCGCCATCGCCACCGCTGGGAGTTCAATAATAGCTATCTTGACCGGTTTGAGGCGGCCGGAATGATGGCAAGCGGTAAAAACCCTGCTACCGGCCTGGTGGAGATCATTGAACTGCCGTCGCACCCCTTCTTTATTGGGGTGCAATATCACCCTGAATTAAAGAGCACAGTCGAGAGCCCCCAACCCATTTTTGTACACTTTGTAAAAGCAGCCAGGCTATACTCCGATAAAAAATCGGAAACAAAAAACCCTTTATTACAAAGCGAAATGATCTGAAGAAAGTCCCGTTTTCCCGGAATCAGGGGTTAATTATCAGTATTTCAGGTCTCTCTTTTCTGTCCGCCGACTAAGGACTGTTTTCCTATCTTTGCGGCCTTATAAATATTTAGCCCCCAATGAAGTTTGATCGTAATACCGTCCTGGGTTTTGTAATCCTTGGCCTGCTGTTTTTCGGGTATTTTTATTATACCAATAAAGAACAGTCGGCTTACCGTAAACAAAAGGAAGCCGCTGCCAAAAAGGAAAAAGCGATACAGGATTCCCTTGCATTACTGAATAAGCCAAAGGAAGACTCTTTACGCCGTATTCAGGACTCAATCATAAAGACCACCAACCCTTCCATTGCTTTCGGGGGTATCGATACCACAGAAAAGACAGTTCAGCTGGAGAATGACCTGATGAAGGTGACGTTTACCAACAAAGGCGGCCAGATCAGGAAAGTGGAACTGAAAAATTATAAAGGCCCCGACAGCCTGCCTGTACGCATGGGCGCCAGCGATTTCGATGCGTTTAGCTACACGTATAATGCGGGCACTTCTGCAGCAAAGAGGAGTGCTGAAACAGGCGATTCCTTTTTTGAAACAGGCAGTGTAACCAATAATGCGGATGGAAGCAAAACGATCAGTTTCAAACTGGCTCCCAAAGACAGCAGCAGCCGGTCCATTGTTCATGAGTATACCATTAAGAAAGATGATTATCTCATTGATCTTAATGTAAAGATGACAGGAGCTGACCAGTTGCTGGAACAGGGTACCATGAACCTTACGTGGAAATATGCTGCTGCCAAGCAGGAGTCTGATGTTACATATGAAAAGAGGAATACCCAGATAGGATATGTTCAGGATGGAAGTTTTGATTATCACACAATAGGCCGTAAAAGCAGTAAGGAATTTAGCGAGAAGGCAAGCTGGGTGGGTATCAGGCAGCGGTTTTTTTATGGTATCCTGGTTGCAAAAAATGATTTCAAAGCGGGGTCTTCCATTGAGTGGACAGTACCTCCGGATACATCAAAAGCTATTGTCAGGGCTGTGGCTAATATGAAGGTGGCCGTTCCGGCAGGAAACTCTTCGACAGCCTCTTTCAATATATACTACGGCCCGTCTGAATATCATATCCTTAAGAAATATGGGATGAAGTTTGAAAAACTGATCAATCTCGGTCAGGGGCCCTATCAGTTTGTCAGGCCGATCAACAAGTTTATCATTATGCCCATTTTTGATCTTTTCAATCGTATGGTGCATAATCCGGGAATCGCCATTGTTCTGCTTACACTTTTTATACGACTCCTTATTTCACCCTTAACCTATTCAAGCTACCTCAGTGGGGCAAAGATGAAAGCATTGCGCCCTGAAATAGCCAAGCTGAAGGAAAAATTCGGAGAAGACCGCCAGGCCATGAGTATGGAACAGATGAAGCTGTTCAGGGAAGCCGGGGTAAATCCGCTGGGAGGTTGTATTCCGGCTTTATTGCAAATTCCGATATTCTTCTCTTTATTCAGTTTCTTTAATTCGGAACTGGCCTTGAGAGGGGCGGAATTTCTATGGAGCCACAATCTTGCGGCCTATGATGCACCTATCAGGTTTGGGGTAAATATCCCGCTGCTGGGAGATCACCTCAGCTTATTCAACGTAACGGCCTGCATTACCAGCTTTTTCATTTCCTGGTATAGTATGAGTATGTCACCTGATCAGAGCAATCCGGTGATGAAGTACATGCCGTATATCTTCCCGGTATTCATGCTCCTGTTTTTTAATAATCTTCCTTCGGGACTCACCTGGTATTACACAGTCTCTAACCTTATCACCCTTGGTTTGCAGTTTGTGATCCAGAACTATATTATTGACCACGATAAGATCCTGGCTAAAATAGAAGCGAACAGGAAAAAACCAAAGACCAAATCAAAGTGGCAGGAAAGGCTGGAGCAGATGCAGGAACAGCAGAAAAAAGTAAAAGAGATGCAGCAGCGTGGCCGCAAATAAAGAGTTAAAGTACTTATAATAACAACCGGCTGTTTCAGGGAACAGACCGGTTTTTTCATTACGCAACTTATTATTTAACTTGGTACGTCTTTTGAAAAAGGAAAGAAGAATAATTCCAAAATGAAAAAAGCAGTTCACATCCTCGCTGTTACACTTATTACAATAAATGCATTTGCTCAGCGAAAACTGACAGAGGCCACTATTTCTTATGATATTGTAATCAATACCAGCAATAAAACCCCCCAGGCGGCTGATTTGCTGGACGGGGCCACCAGTATTATCTATCTTAAAGGTACTTCCAGCAGATCCGAAATGATCAGCTCATTAGGCACTCAGGCTACCATCATCGATGGAAAATCAGGTGATATTACAGTTTTAAAGGATTATGGTGAACAGAAATACATGATTAAGATGACTCCGGAGAACTGGAAGCAGTCTAATAAGAAATATGAGGGTGTGACCTTCACTTATTATGAAGAATACAAGACAATTGCCGGATATAATTGCCAGAAGGCCCTGGGTAAGCTGGTAGACGGAAATACATTTACCGTATATTTCACCAAGGATCTGGTTCCGATGAATAAAGATTTTCAATACCTTAATAAGAACCTTCCCGGCCTGGCCATGCAATACGAAGCAACATTGGGCAAAATGATGGTGACCTACACGGTTTCCACGATCAACTTTAATCCGGTGCCGCAGACAAAATTTGACCTTCCCAAATCGGGTTACCGGGTAATGACTTACGAAGAAAGTATGGGTGGAGGGGGAAATTAATTTCTCCTGAGCTGGCGATTGCTGATATCAATTTTCACCTTATCGAAAATCGCTTTCTTTTTAAGAGGAACTATATAAGTATTATTCCCCCTTTGCAAGGTTACAACTGTATTCAGGTTGAAATAGGTTTTATCAGAATTGCTGTTCAAAACCTGGCTGCCTTTAAAGGAATAACCTGAATTAAGTGTGAAATAGTTCTTTTGAGCGGCAGTGCGGCCTGATAAAAGCGAGGAGTTTGGCCTGGTACTTGCCTTCTTATTACCATCACCCAATGCGGCAAAAGCTCCTGCAGCAGATACTGTAATTAGTATTGCTATAATCAGCTTTCTGCTAAATACCCGTATTATGGTCACTTTGGGGTGGTTCATTTGTACAAAAATAATGACAAAATGAAATACTAAACAAACCGTTTGTCCAGAACTTTAGTACTTCATTAACGCAGAAGATGGCAAATTGTTACGTGGCGTTGCCTAAAAGGTGGGCGATTTTTCACATTTGGGGATAAATTGCCCCTTCCGTGACTTTAATTTTTCACTTAACTTGTTGTACAATAACACATTCTCAGGGGGCAAAGGGATTTTGCTGTCTGACTGCTTTGCAAAATATACCCGATCTGGATCGGGGATTTCTGACCAATCAGGAACCAGATGAAAGAAAATAACCCTTACCGGGAGGACCGGGAAGTAATCCGGGAACTACTGAAACAGTATGAAAATCTCAAAAATGGCCGTTCTCACTCATTTATAGATGAGGAATCTTTTGAAAAGATCATAACCTATTACCAGGAGAAGGAAGAGCTGTCAAAAGCAATGGAAGCTGCTGAGTCAGCCGCAGAACAATACCCTTTTTCAGCCCAGCTTTTGATCAAAAAAGCAGATATACTGCTCGCTAACCGCAGGTATAAAGAAGCCCTGCAGATACTGGAAAAGGCTGAACTTTTTGATAACGCAGATATTAACCTCTACATTCTTAAAACAGATGCCTACCTGGCCCTGGACAGACAAGAGGAGGCTGTAAAGCTCTTAAACGAAGCCCTGCATCATTTTGAAGGGGAGGAGAAAATGGAGCTGCTTTTTGAACTATCCGATGTATATGATGATTATGAGGATTTTGATAAAGTGTTTGATTGCCTGAAAATGATACTGGAAGATGATCCGAATAATGAGGAAGCACTTTACAAAATATGTTTCTGGACCGATTTTACCGGAAGAAATGAAGAAGGCATACGTCTGCACCAGCATATTATTGATGAATTTCCTTATAACGAGCTGGCATGGTTTAACCTCGCTGCTGCTTACCAGGGATTGAAACTCTATGAAAAAGCTATTGATGCGTACCAATATGCGATAGCAATTGAGGAAAAATTTGACTATGCGTACCGGAATATGGGGGATGCATACATCAGGCTGAGGAAATATAAAGAAGCTATCGATGCGTTGGAAAAGGTAAATGAACTGGCCAAGCCGGAAGATGTGATCTATGAAGCACTTGGTTATTGTTATGAAAAACTAAAGAATTATGCCCAGGCCAGGCAACACTACCGTAAGGCATCGCATATGCGGTCGGACGATAGCCGGCTTTATTACAAAATAGCCTGTACTTATTACAAAGAAGCCCAATGGGAAAGCTGTCTTAAACAACTTGAAACTGCCCTGAAGATACACCGACTGCAGCCGGAGTACAACCTGCTGGCGGGTGAGTGTAAAATGGAGCTGGGTCTTTTTAAGGAGGCGGTACAGTATTTTACCAACGTGGTCGGAGCCAGGCCAAAGAATGCTTCCGGGTGGGAAGCGCTGATACGCTGCTTATACAGTGGCGAATATTTTGAAGAAGCACTCGGTCAATGCGATGCGGCGTTGCTTGCAACTCAGGATAAACCCCTTTTTGTGTTCTACAGGGCAGCCATTCTGATTGCAATGGGGAAAACAAAGGAGGGAATTCTTCAGCTGGAAGAGGCCATGATCGCAGCTCCCAAACTACTTAAGAAGTTCGTGGAATTGAATCCTGCTATCTTGCAAAATCAGCTTGTAGTTGATCTGGTAGCCCGTTTCAAGAGAAATAAATCTATCTGAACCAATCCCGGATAGTATGATTCCAGGTCATCACTTCTGTGAAGATTCTTCCCTATTTTTGCCACCATTCACTTTTTACTATGACAAATAATGGATCACAGATGAATTTCAAACTTTCACAGATACCCGACAGGCATGTTAAACCCCGGGAAGCGGGTATCACCATGGTAATGGATAAAGGCCTTAGCGTTTCCGAAGCAAAAAATTTTCTAAGTGTCGCAGGCCCGCATGTTGATGTTATTAAGCTGGGTTTCGGTACTTCCTTTGTTACACCAAACCTGAAGGAAAAACTGGAGGTGTACCGATCCTTTGGTATACCTGTATATTTTGGAGGTACGCTTTTTGAAGCATTCCTGATAAGGAACCAGTTTGAGGACTATGTGAATGTATGCCGTGATTTTGAAATCAGCTGGATGGAAGTAAGCGACGGATCAATTACTATTCCCCATGCTGAAAAATGCGGTTATATTGAAAAGCTCACAAAATATGGGAAGGTATTAAGTGAGGTCGGCAGCAAAGATGCCGCACACATCATACCGCCATACAAATGGATTGAACTGATGCGGGCGGAACTGGAGGCTGGCTCCAGTTATGTCATAGCAGAAGCGAGGGAAGCAGGTAATGTGGGTATATACCGCGGCAGCGGGGAGGTAAGGGAAGGGCTTGTGCAGGAAATACTGACACAAATACCCGCCGAAAAGATCATATGGGAAGCACCGCAGAAAGCACAGCAGCTTTATTTTATCGAATTAATTGGTTGTAATGTTAACCTGGGCAATATTGCACCTGCTGAAGTGATACCACTTGAAGCCATGAGAATTGGTCTGAGAGGTGACACTTTCACCCTTTACCTAGACAAGAAAGAAAATGTCTGATGAGACTGTTCCCGGTTTACGGGCAACAAAACTTTTTGGATTAATTGGTTATCCGCTTTCTCATTCTTTCTCTAAAAAATATTTTACCGACAAATTTGAGAGAGAAAAGCTGGATGATTGTCAGTACGAACTATTTCCCATCCCATCGCTCAATGAACTTCCTGCATTGCTTAAAGAGAAGCCGGGGCTTGCAGGACTAAATGTGACTATACCCTATAAGCGGGCGGTAATACCATTTTTGCATGACAGAAAAGGTATACCCGACGCACTGGATGCCTGCAATTGCATCCGTATTGAAAATGGCAGGTTATCCGGCTTCAATACTGATATTTCCGGATTTGAAAAAAGTATAAAACCATTACTCCATCCATATCATGACAGGGCATTAGTACTGGGTACTGGTGGCGCAGCTGCAGCAGTGATCTATGTACTAAAAAAACTGGGGCTGGCCGTTACATCCGTCAGCCGAACGCAAAATGGAAATGGAGTAATTCAATACAAGGATATCGGCAAAGAAACGATCCTCTCACATAAGGTCATCGTGAATACTACGCCACTGGGTATGTATCCGTCAGCCGAATCCTGCCCGCCACTTCCCTATGAATTCATTACCCCGGCACATTTACTTTATGACCTTGTTTACAATCCTGCTAAGACCTTATTTCTCAAAAAGGGCGAGGACCATGGAGCCACTATTAAGAACGGGGAGGAAATGCTTGTTCTTCAGGCGGAAGAGAGCTGGAATATCTGGAACAACAGGTGATTACCGCAGCTTATTCAGCGCAATTTCTGGAATGGATACGACCTTCTTTTTCCCATAATCAAAACAGATCATACCTGTTTTGGCAATTATAACCGGGATCTTTTTTCCTGCGGTTTCCTTTTCAACAAGGTAGATCAGTTCGAAACCTGCTTTTGAAATTTCTCCGGGGGCTACGGATACGGTAATGGTCTCACCATAGAATAGCTCCGCTTTAAATTCCACAGCCAGGTCAGACATAATCATGCCCACACCACCAAACTGCATTTCTGTAAAGCCATAGTGCTGCAGGTATTGCATACGGGCTTCATGAATGATGGATAAGAAAGCATCATTCCCAACATGACCTCCGTAGTTCACATCGGTTATTCTGACCGGGACAAAACAAGAGAACCCGAAGGAATCGGGGAGCTGAATTTTTATTCTTGGCATCGTGTCATTGCCTTCTGGGGCGGTTCGATAAAATTAGGGAAATACAGCTGGAGAGAAATACGCTGTCTATCATTGCTGGTTTTCCTGCAGGGAACCAACCAGGCTGAGAATATCCATAAAATTCCCGGGATGGGAGGCTTCAGAGCAGGCCAGTTGCTTTCTCCATTTTTCCATCTGGCTCTTACATTGCTGATCGGCTTCTTCACCGGATACACAGCATACAAGATTGCTCAATTTTTTTGACATGCGGATCAGGTGACCATCAGGAGTCATAAGTACAATATAACGATTCGCATTTTCACTATCCGGTGAAGTGGCTGAAATGAACCCGTTAGTTGCCTGATCACCCAGGTCTTCCTGGTCGGCATATTCATTGAAGCGGAACCCGGAAGCGATAGCGCTTACTTTTGAAGGGTTTATGTCAAGTTTTGCGTAAGTATGCTTACTGGCCTCCAGTGCTGCATCATTTCTGGCTTCATCACCCTGATCAGGAACTGCGATATTGTTGTTTTCTTCTTTGACAGCCGTGACTGGTGCCGGAACATCATGGCTGATCGCTTCTGCTACAGTGTTTTTGGGGGTGAAAGAGGCAGTCTCGACGGGTTTTTTATCTCCATTGAAGAAGCGGATGGCCCCCAAGGCAAGAAACCCCGTAACGACAGCGGCTGCGGCATATTTTATAAAAGGAGAAAGACGCCTGCGTTCAGGAACCGGGGCAGTATGCCCTGCATCAAGCGCAGCACTGATATTTACCCATGCTGCAGTAGGAGGGATTACCTCAGCTGCATAGAGCTTTGCGGAAATATCTTCGTTCCGGTAAGTATTATCAAGGGTTTCAACTATTTTATCCCATGTATCTGAAGGGGGAGTAACACTAAGGTTGTTCAATGCAGCCGGAAATTTATATTCCAATGCAGCCTCATCGAGCTCGGCTGCAATATTTTTCCAGGCCCCTGCCGGCGGGGTTACTTCGTACTGTAATAATTTTTGCTGAATGCTGGTGCTCATTTTATTTGCTGCTTACGCCTCTTTGCTTGTCAATAAAACTTCTCACCATGTCCTGAAGAATCACTTTTGCCCTGGACAGTTGTGATTTACTGGTTCCCTCACTGATACCCAATATATCGGCAATTTCCTTGTGTGTATATCCTTCTACCACATACATATTGAAAACGGTGCGGTAGCCGGGAGAAAGTTCCTGAACCAGTGCCATAATGTCCTTTGCTCCAAGGTCATCGAGTGCAGAAGTATACTTTCCCTCGATCGTATTCTCTTCCCGCTCAGTAACCGGCATCAGGTAACGCTTGCGGCGGAAATGCTCTATGGCTGTATTGACGAAAACTCGTCGCATCCAGCCTTCAAAAGAACCTTCGCCACGGAAACTGTCCATTTTTTTAAAGACCTTAATAAATCCTTCCTGTAAAATATCCTGGGCTTCTTCCGAATTACCTGCATATCGCAGGCAAACGGCATACATCTTTGGTGAGAACCGGCGATACAGTTCTTCCTGCATCCTCCGGTTGCCTTCAAGGCATCCCTTTATCAAGTCGCTCTCGGGGATTATTTGGTTGCGTTCAGGTGTCAAAATCAGTGGTTTGTTGATAAGTCAGACAAAAATGCTACCAGTTTTTTTACAGCCTTGTTCCGGTGACTGAAAGTATTCTTTTCGGTCATGTCCATTTCAGCAAAAGTCTTCTCTGCACCCGCTGGAATAAAGACGGGATCATATCCAAACCCCTTATTTCCTCTTTTGGCATTGATAATAATCCCTTCGCATACGCCTTCAAAAAAGTATTCCTTCCCATTCATAATCAATGAGATGACTGTCCTGAACCTTGCTGTACGGTTTTGTTTCGTGGCCAATTTAGTTAAAAGCTTCTCAATATTCGCATCAAAAGAACGTATATCTCCTGCATAGCGGGCACTTTTCACTCCGGGCTCGCCATTCAGGGCGTCTGCCTCAAGACCGGTATCTTCACTGAAACAGTTCTGACCGGTCATTTCAAAAATGGTCTTTGATTTTGCAGAGGCATTTTCTTCGAGGGTATCAAATGGCTCGGGGATATCCTTTTCGATACCTGCTTCTTTCAGAGTAATAATGCTGAACTGACCTGGTAAAGCAGCCCGTATCTCATCAACTTTATGCTGGTTATTGGTCGCAAAAATTAATGTCATGATCACAGGTTAAATAATCGCTTCAGGCAAACCCAGAGTTTGCTTTTTTCTAATTTGTCGTTTTCAAGCTTAAGGAGGGAGGGAGCATACAGAAAAGTGCTTCCTGCAAAGGCCTGTAACTGGTAGCAGGGAAAGCTGACAGGAAGGCCAATAGAAGAAGGTTCAATATCAAAAAGTAAGACTATCCTGCTTTTAAACTGTTCAAGTAAGGGTTTATACGATGTCTCCGGGTAGTGATATACATTTATAACGGCCACATCATCCAGGGATAATTTACAGGCCAGTAATATGCCGGCAAGGAAGCTGAGTTCTTCATCAGAAAGAAAAACAATTTCGGGGTTTCTTGTAAGGATAAGGATGTTTTTACGGTTGTTACCTAATGCCTTTATGTCTTCTTTTCCGGCCGTAGTCCCTGTTTTGTTGCTGGTCGCCATCGGAGGCGATACCTTTTTTTCCTCCGTACCTATTGCCGAGGAAAGGGTTTTACCGTAGAGTTGTTCAAGAACCTGGATCGGCAATTCTATGTTATTAATGTTCATAAACCGGTTGACAATTAGCACAAATGAGTGTTAGTTTTTTTTGTTTCTTTGGCACATCAAAAATAATCCTTTATGATTGCAGCTATGGGAATTACTGTAACAAAAGCGGAAAGAAGCAAGCTTCAGGATATGAGTCTTGAGAACCTCCCCTTCGGAAAATATTTCACCGATCATATGCTGGAGGCAGATTATGAGGGCGGTGAGTGGAAGAACGTGGAGATCAAGCCCTACCAGCCTATGCTGCTGAACCCCTCTGTTGCAGCCATTCATTATGGCCAAGCCATTTTTGAAGGAATAAAAGCATACAAGGACCGGGAGGGAAACGCCTATATTTTCCGGCCAATGGAGAATTTCAGGCGGTTCAATATTTCGGCAGAACGGATGCAGATGCCGCAGGTTCCGGAGGAAATATTCATGGAAGGCATGAAAAAGCTGGTATCACTGGATAAGAACTGGATCCCCTCAAAGGAGGATCATTCTTTATACATCCGGCCATTTATGTTCGCCAGTGATGAAGTGATAGGGGTGAAGCCTTCCGAGACCTATAAGTTCATGATCATTCTCAGCCCTACAGGCCCCTACTACAGCGCCCCTATGAAGATTTATGTGGAAGAAAAGTATGTGAGGGCGGTACCCGGGGGGGTAGGGTATGCAAAAGCAGCAGGTAATTATGGGGCCGCCATGTATGCAACGGCAGAAGCCAGGAAAAAGGGCTATGACCAGGTTTTGTGGATGGATGCCTTTGAGCATAAATATGTGCAGGAGTGCGGAACGATGAATGTGTTTTTTATTATCGGAAACAAAGCAATCACACCCGACCTGGAGCAGGGTACTATCCTGGACGGTGTTACCCGCCAAAGTGCAATAACATTACTGAAGGAAATGGGCTTCCAGGTTGAGGAAAGACCCCTTGGAATTGATGAAATAATGGATGCCTATAAGGCGGGAACTCTGTACGAGGTCTTCGGTACGGGTACTGCTGCTACCATCTCCCTGATCAGGGAATTACGCTATAAGGACTTTTCCATGCACTTCGATGTTGAAAAATGGCGAACCGCCCCTACTTTGAAGAAATGGCTCACTGATATCCGGGAAGGCAGGAGGGAGGACAAATACGAATGGATGTCCAAGCTCTAAAGGCTTTACTTTCAAAAATTTAAATCCCGGGTTCCCCGGATCAGGGTCGTCAATTAAATGTGACAAATTCACCCGGAATTTGGGATTCGTATTTTTGGAATTTAGCAACAGCGCCCCTACCTTTGCCGCCCCAATCCCATAATTACCGGGAGGGATAAAATAAAAGGTCAAAATGCCTACAATTCAACAATTAGTACGTAAAGGAAGAGAGATCATCAGGGCCAAAAGCAAGTCCAGGGCTTTGGATCAGTGCCCGCAACGCCGCGGTGTTTGCACAAGGGTATATACCACCACCCCTAAAAAACCAAACTCAGCCCTTCGTAAAGTGGCTAAAGTTCGTTTGACCAATAAGGTGGAAGTTATCGCCTACATTCCCGGTGAAGGCCACAACCTCCAGGAGCACTCTATCGTGCTGATACGTGGTGGTAGGGTAAAAGACCTTCCTGGTGTTCGTTACCACATTGTACGGGGTTCACTGGATACAGCCGGTGTGAAAGACAGAAAGAAGAGCCGTTCCAAGTATGGCACCAAGAAAGAAAAGGCCAAAAAATAATCGCAGTTCAATTCAGATAAAAAAGGATACAATCTTACAACATGCGTAAAGCACAAGCAAAAAAACTCCCTTTAGCACCGGATCCTAAGTTTAATGATAAACTGGTTACCCGGTTTGTAAATAACCTGATGTGGCAAGGGAAAAAAAGTGTGGCATTCACCACATTTTATAATGCCCTGGATAAAGTGGCCAAACAAACGAATGAAGATGGATACGAAGTATGGAAAAAGGCCCTGTCCAATGTCACTCCTTCCGTGGAAGTGCGCAGCCGCCGTATCGGTGGTGCTACTTTTCAGATACCTTCAGAGGTAAGGTCTGACCGCAAAATATCACTCAGTATTAAATGGCTTATTCGCTATAGCCGTGAAAGAAACGGTCGCAGCATGGCAGATAAGCTGGCCGGGGAAATTGTGGCAGCATCAAAAGGTGAAGGATCAGCTTTCAAAAAGAAAGAAGATACCCATCGTATGGCTGAGGCCAACAAGGCCTTTGCCCACTTTAAGGTATAACAATACAATTGCACCGTATAGAAAGCATCTGCTGTCAGGCAGATGCTTTTCTTTTTTGTAATAAGTCATCAACAGAGAAACGACCGCCGCCCAAAATAAATATTGGCAAACAGAGCAGCCAGTAAGCGAATGGCAGCTCTTTCTGAAAAAAAGCATCATTCTTATGGGCAACGAAAAATGCTACTCCCATCGCAATAAACAGAGGGATGACCGCCAGTCGGGTGAACAGCCCCAATATGATAAGTATTCCGCAGATAAACTGGGAGAATACAACAAGATTGAACTCAAGACCGACCGGCAGGCCGAGTGTCGATTTAGACATTGACAGGTACAGGCTGTAATGTGACAAAGCATCCACACCATGCCATGTAAAGAGGCCTCCGAATATTAACCGCAGGAAAAAAATACCGAGGTCATAATGCAGGGGCCTGGAAGTCATTAACTGTTTCATAAGATTAATTTATTTGTCTAAAAATTCTTTTAACGAAACACCGGTAAGGTAGCTCCAGCCCTCGCTGAAATTGGCAGGGGCAAAATCATTTGCCTGCGTTCCCGGGAAGGAACCAAGACCCTCATGCGTAAGCCTGAGTTTTGTTTTGCCGTTTTCTTCGGACAGCTCAAAAGTCACAAAGGAGATCCCTGCATATCCATCGTATCGCCAGGTATGCCTGAGCAGTTTATTTTCAATCACATCAGTGATCATGCAGAGGTGAAGGAATTTTTCCCCTGTTTTACCCTCTCCGTAAAACTGGAATTCAAAACCGGCTTCAGGCCTGAACCCCGGGATGTCAAAATACCATTGCTTCATCTGTTCGCTCTTTGTAAGAGCCTGCCATACTTTTTCCAGGGGGGCATTATAGGTCCTTTCCATAACCAGCGGGGCGTTCATATTCACGACGTATTCATCCATTCTTGCGATATTCTGCTTCATGCCCTCATCAGCCTTAAATACTTTCACCACGTCGGCCAGTTGCTCCGCCGATTCGAAAACTGAATGCAGTGTTACAAGTGTTTTATTTCCCTGTGCCTCAAAAAGGGCAGTCATCACAAATGGCGGAAAGCTTATATGCTTCATTACGATCTTTGAAGGCTTCTCCAGCTCCAGGTAAATATGTTTGTTTTTGTAATCGGTACCATCGGGGCCATGCATGATAAACTCCCATTCACCACCGGGCTTTACCTCCATCTTGCTGATAGTGTTTCGGAAACCTTCCGGGCCCCACCAGTGTTTTATGTGTTCCGGGTTGGTCCATGCTTCCCATACCAGTTCCCTGGGGGCATTGATAAGGCGGGAAATGGAAAGCTCCCGGCTGGAAGCGGATACTGAAGCTGACATAGAATTATTTTAGTTGTTGTAATACATTTTCGAGCCGGTCAAAATTCTCCTCATTGGCTGCCTGAATGAAATCTTTTACTTTTTCATATTCCTGATGCTGATCGAAAACCATGCTAAGCACCAGCCTGGTGGACCCGGCGTTTTCTTCAAAGAGAACGGTTGTAGTAAAAGTATGGACCGGTTCCAGGTGCCTGTATACGATCTTTCCGGGTCTTATTATTTCAAGAAAGATGTTCTCGTTATGATAATCTGTTCCGTCCGGGCCATGCATGGTCAGTTTCCACGGTCCGCCATTCCTGAACGTAAACAGGTGGATAGTATTTGTGAAACCTTTGGGGCCAAACCATCGGGCCAATATGCCCGGGTCACTCCAGGCAGCGAACACCCTTTCCCTGGTGAAAGGAAAAACCCGGGTGTTGACAATAGGCGGGACCTGCTCTTTATTTCTGTCCAGCATTTCTTTTCTTTTTTACTGAAGCGGGTGCCTGCAAAGTATGCAGGTAGTTTTCCAGGGCATCAAACTTTTGCTCCCATAGCTGCCGGTATGGCTCCACCCAATCCGATATTTCGTTCAGTTTTTGGAGCCGGGCTTCACAATGTCTTTCCCTTCCTTTCTGATTTATAACGATCAGCCCGCACTCTGTAAGGATCTTGATGTGCTTTGATATGGCCGGGCGGCTCACCTGAAACCTGTCAGCGATCGCATTCAGATTCAGTGGTTCTTTTGCAATGAGCCCGATGATCTGCCTCCTGGTGGGATCGGCTATTGCCTGGAAAACATCCCTTCGCATAATAATAATTTATGTAACCAAATGGTTACAAATATAGGATACCGATCGGTTACGCAAAATTTAATTTTAAGTTCCGGGGAAGGATTTTACAGGGCTTATTGCTTACTGTCGAAAGCTTTTTTGAGATCAGCGATCACTATCTTTTTCATTTTCAGCATAGCCTGCATCGCATGGCCTGCCTTTTCCCTGTCAGGATTATTCAGGTATTCCATCAATTGTTTCGGGACGATCTGCCAGGATACCCCAAACTTATCTTTCAACCACCCGCATTGGCTTTCCTGGCCTCCATCCGCTGTGAACTTATTCCAGAAGTGATCGACCTCCTCCTGCCCATCGCAATCAACAACAAGGGAAACCCCTTCGCTAAACGTGTAGGCATGGTCTCCCGGACCATCCATAACGATCAGCATGCTTTCCTCCAGCCTGATCTCAGCATACATTACTTTACCGGCATGGGGGTCTGTTTCCGGGTAATAAATGACTGTCTCTGCAGCGCCGTTTTTGAAAGCACCGGTATAAAGGTTGATCGCTTCTGCCGCTTTTCCAAACTGGCTGCCGGTGAAAAGAAGGGAAGGTGTAATAGCCGGCCGGTCGCCCTCTTTGGCTACCACCGACACCTGCCAGGTCATCCCGAATTTATCCTTTACCCAGCCATACCGCTTACTCCAGGGATAGGTATCGATCTGCATCAATACGCTCCCGCCTTCGCTGAGTTTTTCCCACACTTTGTTTGTGCTGTCGATATCTGCACATAACACAAAGAGGGAAATAGAAGGATTTATCCTGAACATGGGCCCGCCATTCAACCCCATCACCTTCTTTCCAAAGATCTCAACCATCACTACCAATGGAGATTCGTGGGTGATCTTTGCTCCTTGAAAGACCGAACAGTAAAAACCTGCGGCTTCTTTGGCATTGCCATCGAACCAGAGGCATGGAAAAATTTTTTCAGACATAACAGATTATTTAGGCTGGCAATTGATCATCCATTTCACCCCGAATTTATCGGCAAAACTTCCCCAGTAGGCTCCCCAGAACATATCGCTCAGGGGCATTTCTACTGTTCCGCCTGCTGACAGGGCATTGAACAGCCTGTCCGCTTCCTGTCTTGCATCTACATCGAGGCTGATATACATATTGTTCCCTTTATTTACCTTGAAGCCCATTTGTTCAGGCGCATCCGACCCCATCAGTTTATAACCCTCTGAAACAGGAAGGGAGACATGCAGCACCAGGTTCTTGGCGTCTTCCGGCAGCGGCGGCATACCCGGCTGCGGGGGCATATCTCCGAAACGATGGATGCCGCCTTCGAATTCAGTACCAAATACAGATTTGTAGAAAGTGAATGCTTCTTCTGTCTGGTTCGAAAAATTCAGGTAGATGAATGCTTTTGTCATGTATGATTTTTATAGTGTTTCTGTGTAGACTTTGAAATTATTCAGGATCGCCTGCCATCCGCCCTGCTGCATTTCCAGTGAGTGCATTCCTTCTGCTTCAAACCGCTCTGTTACGATCGTTTTATTTCCTACGGATTTGAAATAAGTATTCCATTGCCTTCCGTCTCCCAGGGTGGCCAGTATATGCTCTGCCGGTTTTACTTCATTATAATCACCACCAAAATCAAAACTAAAACTTCCGTCTTTTGCCGCCATGGTGGCTGAAAATTTACCACCGGTTCTTACATCCATGACGGCAGCCGGACAATGCCAGTCATCGGAAGCGTGGTTCCACATCATAAGGTGTTCAGGAGTGGTCCAGCTCTTCCATACTTTTTCAATGGGGGCATTCACTTCTGCTGATATGGTGATCACGGGTTTTATCGTCCCTTCCGCAAGCCCTTTTACTTTATCCAGGGCAAGGGGCCAGGTCTTCATAAAGTACTCCCTTAAATCATCCGTGATATCCATTTCAAGGGAAAGTGCCGTAGTGCCATTGTCGCCGGTAAGTGTATAATTTTCCTGTGCGCCGGCCCATGCACCAGCGGATTCGCTGCTCGTATCTTCCACACCTTCCTTTACCATACCCAGGTGCCTGAATGACATGTATTCATTTGGCCTGTTGGCGGCCACCATACTTACCATTCCTGAGCCATTTCCATCCACGAACAGGACCTTGGAACCCTCTTTCCAGTTGTCGGTCTTTACGCCGGACCCTTCTGCAAAGACGCTGGTCCAGGTACTGTAATGAAAGATGTCCCAAAGCGAGTTCCAGACTTTTTCTTTCGGTGCATTGATAGTAGTGGAGAAGTTGATCTTTTGCATGCTATTATTTTTTGATTTGTTAGTTCTTTTTGCCTTTGAAAAATGCATAAAGGGCCATGGCATGCCCGTGCCCAAGACCGAAGTCCTTTTTCAGCCATGCAACAATCTCACCAGCTTTTACAGCGGGGTTAAGTTTCCCCTTTTGTAAAAAGCCTTTTGCTTCACCAAGTTTTTTGAAATCAGCCGGTGATTTGCCCGTTTTTGCCTGGATGTTGTCAAGATATGCCTGGAATGACATGGTAAATAGTTTAATTGTTATACAGATTTTTTTGCAGCCGCTCTTGCCTCATTATCTTTTTTTCTGAACAGGACTATTCTTTTAACCAGCTCAAGCGGTATAGGCTTATCCAGCGGAAACTGGACGGTTCCTTTGCCACCCTTATAACCAGCCAGCTCTTTTTTGAACTCCGGTGCTGAACGGGGTGCAGGATAAACACTTACATGATTTGCAAACCCTGCGAAATAAACGAGTACACCAAGGTACTTATAGCCGGCAATTCCGTAACTGACCGCTTCTTCCGCTTTGGGGGCAGCGGCCTTTATTGTCTTTCGCAACTGGCGAAGTTTCGTTTGCGTTGCAGCCGGAAACTGTTTGATGTACTCATCAACAGTTGCAGCAGGAGCCATACGGGTAGCCATCGTTAATTTTTTTTTGATAGGTGGTATAAATATATCGTTTAATTATTCTTTTTGACAGACCGGTTATCAAAATGTAAGAGCCATTGGTTCCCGTATTTGTCAGTCAGGTCGCCAAACAACGCCCCCCAGAAGGAAGTATGCAGCGGATGGGCAGGTTCGCCGCCTTCGGCCAGTCTTTTATAAAACACCCTGATCTCTTCTTCACTGCTGCAATCAAGCATAAGTGAAACGGCATTCCCTTTTTTTAACCCGGTTTCCGCAACCATATCTGATCCAATGATCACTATACCATCCCGGGTTAACCGGGAGTGAACGATACTCTTTTTCATCTCATCAGGCATTTTGTCCGACAAAGGAGAATCACCTACCGATTGGAAAACAAGTTCACCACCCAGGCATTGCTGGTAAAATGTCATTGCTTCCCTGCAATTACCATTAAAAGTAAGATAGGAGTGCAGCCGGGTCATTTTCAGGGTTTATTTTTTCAGGGGTACTAAACAACGTACATCGTTCAGGTTAAAATACCATTCCAGGCAAAAGCCTTCCGGATCAAGCCGGGGGTGGGTCAGCAGCTCCCGGAAAGTCCTGCCAATAGCCGGTATATCTTTTCTGAAGCTGGTAATATCAGTGCCATAGTATTCGCCAGCCGGAATGGTACATTCCTCTACATTGTTCTCCCCTGGATCATCAGTTTCGAGTTTTTCTGCTGCCGCCCAGTACAAGATCTTACCGCCCGCTGCGGGTCTGGATATTCCAAAAAACTTTCTTTTTCCGTCAAAGGCAAAGCGTTGATGCAGTTCCTGATGAGCTGCCAGTACACCTTCGGGAAATGAAGCTGCTTTGATCCGGTAACAACGGATGTCAGTGCTGATCGTAAATATTGTTGCCATATCTTTTTTTCAGCGGGTGAGGAAAGGGTTGATCACAGAAAGTAACCCGTCGGTCTGCATCATCACACTGATATGCGATGTGCCCGGGAAAATGGCCAGTTGTGTGGCGGGTGCAGGCCCGAAGTCCGCCATATAACCACCCTGCCGGAGCCGGAATAATTCTACTGAATGTTCAGGCGTGACGCCATCACCATCACCGCTGATGATCAGGGTGGGGGATTTGATGGCTTTTATATTTTCTGCTCCGAAATCATACGGGGTGGTGACGAACTTCTTCATCTTTTCCACCAACACGGTCCAATGTGCGGGGTCCGGAGCCACAGCATCATAGCCGGTCTTGACCGGGGTTCCCTCAAAGAGTTGCGGTGTGAGGGTTGGCAGGATCGATCTTGTTTCATTGCTCCAGCCTTCGTATTTATACACGGATGAGATCACGATAAGCCGATTCACCACCTCCGGGTGCCTGATGGCCAGTTGCCAGGCAATACCGCCACCCATACTGTAACCAAGGATATCAGCGCTGTCTGTTCCGAGGTATTTCAGGAGGGCAGCTACATCATCTGCCATTGATTGAAAGGAAAAAGCCCGCTCTGTATCGGCGGTTCTACCGTGCCCCTGCATTTCGGCGGTTATTACCTGGTGTGTTTTTGCCAGTTCAGGTATGATGTGGCCAAATGCCATGTCGATCGTATTGAATGCGCCATGCAGCAACACAATTGGTTTACCACTGCCATACACTTCATAATACATCTTCAGCCCGTTTACCGGGGCCAGCCCTGATTTTACCGGTTTAATGGGCTGTGAAGAACAAAAAGAACCGGGAAGCAGAAACAACAGCAGCAGGGTAATCTCGGACAGGGAGCTTGTCAGGATCTTTTTCATAACATGATGTTTGTTTTTCGGATTTGCGTTGACGGTACAAAGATGAACTGCTGAAATATCATCTTTGGGTGGCATATATGACAGTTTATGGGGTTGATTGCGACAAAGGATTCCGTTACCTTTAATGCATGAAAAAAGTATCCATTCTGGTCCCGGAATCATCTGTGATGCAGGCCATAGCCGATCCGCAATACCTGTTCAGTGCCGTAAACCAGTTTTTACTGGCGGCGGGTGAAGACCCTTTATTTGAGGTGGAACTGGTAGGGGCTTCCAGTGAAGTACGGCTCAACAATGGTATGTTTTCAGTACACACGGATAAACAGATCAAAGAGGTAAAGAAAACGGACCTGGTGTTCATTCCGGCTTTGTTTGGCGACATGCAGCAATCCATCGAAAAAAACAAGGCACTAATACCGTGGATCCAGGATCAGTACCACCGCGGTGCAGAGGTGGCCTCACTTTGTGTCGGGGCCTTCCTCCTGGCTTCAACCGGGTTACTCAATGGAAAGAAATGCTCCACACACTGGGGGTTTATGAATGAATTCAGGGACCTATTTCCGGAAGTGGAGGTGGTGGAAGGCAATATTGTAACAGAGGAGAACGGGATCTATTCAAGCGGCGGCGCTAATTCGTACTGGAACCTGTTGCTGTACCTGGTGGAAAAATATACGAACCGGGAGACCGCTATTCTTGCTTCCAAGTACTTTGCCATTGATATAGACCGGAACAGCCAGGCAGCTTTTGCCATGTTCAAGGGGCAGAAGGACCATGGCGACAAGGAGATCAGGAAAGCACAGGATTTTATTGAGCAGAACATACATGAACGGATCACTATTGAAGAACTGGCAGACCATGCAGCGGTAAGCCGCCGGACGTTTGAACGCCGGTTCAAACAGGCCACCAGCAATTCCGTGCTGGAATATATCCAGCGGGTGAAGGTGGAAGCCGCCAAGCGCAGTTTTGAAAGCAGCCGGAAGAACATCAACGAGGTAATGTATGATGTGGGTTATACAGATACAAAGGCTTTCAGGACGATCTTCAAAAAAGTTACGGGCCTTACACCCGTGGAATACCGGAACAAATATAATAAGATGGCAATGGCTTAATGTGTTTGCCAGCTGCGGAAGACGCTGTCGATACCGGGGCCGTTCAGGTTGTGAATGTGTTTGTCGAATTTTTTGTCAGCAGATTCATTTTCCTTCTTTAAAACAAAGAAAACCTGCCCGGTCTTACTGGTGGATGAATCATTAAGCAAAACGCTATTGATATTAAGCTGGTAAAAAAGCGTGTCGTTAATTCGTTTCCGGAAGGCATCATCTTCTGAGGTGATTATTGATTTACTCACGGCCGTCGAAACCGTTTTCCAGGCATGCACCACTTCCGGTCCGGCTGGAAATTCCTGCGGGGAATACCACCGGTTGTAATATAGTTCATTGGAGTCATTGCAGACCATATTACCCTCTATCACCGGTATGGAAAACCGCTGCCTGAGTGAATTGGATGATTTTCCGGGTAAATACTTTTTCTCATTCTCTTTACCAAAGAATACTTTGTATACAACCAGCGAGCCGGCAAGGGCCAGGAGTAGTATTACATATATCCAATAGCTGCGCATCGGTTAAGCGGGCTCTTTTGTGCAACATAATTTATTTCAGACAATATTGCACAAAAAAGGACGCTATTGCAGCGTCCCTTCTCCGGCAGTAGCCTGGTTACGACTAGATTTTACATCCAACCGTCAGCAATACTGTCCCGCCATTATCTTTCAGGTTGGCAAAAGTATTCGCCCTGGGTGCATTTACCCGGTAAGGAAAGCTGACATCTTTATTCAGCCGGTGTACATAGGTCAGGTCGATAAAGATGCCTTTATTACGGTACCCCAACCCACCGCTCAGATTCATTTTCCTTGCTTTCAGTTCTTTGTCTTTATACGGGCTGCCGTAGTAGGCAAACCCCAGCCTGGCCATGATGACTTTGAACTTTAATTCACCGCCCAGGCGAAAGTTGAATGCGGCCCTGGAAATAGCATCGATCGCCTGGTTATAAGGTTTGTAAGGGGCCTTTGATTCGGCGGTCACATCTCCTTCAGGTCCAAAATGATTCCATTTGTAATTCACATATTCAATATCCGCGGTAATAAAACCTTTCTGCCGGTTGATATTTTCCACTTCACGGAAGACATAGGATCCGCTGAGGATGATCTTGCCGGGAGTATAGAGATAATACTTTGATTCAACTGCGGTACCGTTGGTGAAAACGCTGGAAGCAACCGAGTCATAACCGGGGCTCGGGTTGAAAAGTTTTTCCAGGTCGGCGGCCAGTCCCGCACTGAAGGTTTCTTTCAGGAGGAACATATTGGGCGAATGCAGCGCCAGCCCGATCCGGATGTATTCCCTGGGTCTGTAGATCACACCTGCTTTCAGGTTAACGCCCACCCCCGTCAGTTTGTAATTTTCACGATAGGCCATGTAGCCAAAGTTGTTGTTCAGGTCGCCGGTTGCATCGGATTCACGGAAGTAGGTATTACGGTCAAGTTTCATGATCGGAATGCCGAAAGTGCCGCCGACCATCCACTTCTTATTAAGTTCATGACCCATGGCCAGGGTGATCTCGGTAATACCGCCGCTGGAGGAGGTACTGTGTTCCTGGTTCAGCAGGGCCGGAATTTCCGAACGGGCTATGACCTGTTTGCTGCCATTAATGGTCGCGGTATCCACCAGGTAGGTATAAAGGGCCATCTTGGTGGTAAGGGAGACATTGTCACTATTCAGTGCCTGATCAATGGTAAGTTGTGAGCCGGCAAATTCATCAGCCAGTGGTTCTGCAAAACTGCTGTAATCATTCTGGCCTTTATACTGAAGCGGACGGTTAAAGTCGGCGAGCCGGGTCACCGAAACAGAAAAACTGTTCCTTGCTTTATAGCCAAAGCCGCCAAAAACAAAACCGGAAGTACCGATGGCCAGTGTATTCTTATTGGCACCCGTAAAATTTGTTCCGCGGAAAAGGCTTTGGTCCTTACCAAACTGGATCCCCGGGCTTATTACAAAATCAGAGGTTTTAAAAAAGGCAAGGCCGGCAGGGTTTACAAGGGCGGCCGTGGCATCGCCGCCTAATGATCCCATGGCTCCACCGATGGCCTGGTTGCGGGCGGTTCCGGTTTGTGTAAGCCATGAAAGACGGATAGCCTCTTCAGGTACCTGCGCCATCAATGGCCGTGCGCTGATGAGCAGCAGGAGGGTCAGCATTTTATTTTTCATAATCATATAATGAGTAATGATATAATAGGGACATGAAACACCTCTTAATGTTCCTTATATTCCTGTATTGAAACAATAGTTAGTTCCTGGTAGGCCTTGATACACTGCCACCGGACCCCGAAGATGAACCTGAGCTGGAGCTGGAACTGGAACTGCTGCTCCTGGAAGAAGAGGAGGAGGAGGACGATGATCCGGATGAAGGATTATACGTCCGGGATGAACTGCCCGAATTATCGTTATTGAAAATCGTTCTCAGTTTATTGCTCAGGCCGCTGTTATTATTGGAGTTTGCGTTCGTATTGTTATAGACCGGCCGGGTGGTTGATTTTACGGCTGTTGATTTCAGCATGCCGGCATTGCTGTTGTTGTTATTATAGGAAGTATTGTTGTAGCTGGAAAGGGTAAAAGGTTTTTTTACAACCGGGGGGGCTGCCGGCACCCTTGGGTTCACAAAGGCATAATTGTGGGAGCAGCAGCAATAAGGGTTGTAGTAATAATTCCATCCGTTATACGGGTTATTGAAACTGCCGTAATAGTAATTATAACCAATGCTGTAACGGTCGTACCCATACCATGCATCCAGGTCGCTCCAGCGGTAGCGGTTGCGAACTTTCATGCGCAGGTAACGGTTGTCATAATAGTCGTCGTTATAGGTATATTTTTTTTCTTCTTGTTGTTCCGTCCTGTCAGATTCTTCCTGGGGTTTGGCGGCAGAATAGTAAACATCATCAGGGGTTTGGCCGGTCTTATAGGCAGTAGTACAACTGCTGAGGATCATAATGGTCAGCGCCAGGAGTAGAATTGGAGATTTCATGGCAAATGGTTTACAGGGTTAAAAATGAAGTTACTACTTTTGTGCGGCTTTTGAATTTACACAATCGTTTGCGCACCGGCACAAAGTTTCAGTCATTCTGCCGAATTATTGTAGTTCAGGCTGTTAAATAAGATTTAAAGGATAGACGAAAAATTAAACTTTCAGCATGAGTAAGGAGATCACCCCGAGAGCGACGGATTATTCGCAATGGTACAACGACCTGGTATTAAAAGGAGGTCTGGCCGATTATTCGGCGGTCAGAGGTTGTATGGTCATCAAGCCCTATGGCTTTGCTTTATGGGAAAATATGCGGGATGGCCTGGACAAAATGTTCAAAGATACCGGGCATGTGAATGCCTATTTCCCGCTGTTTGTGCCCAAAAGCCTGTTTGAGGCAGAAGAAAAGAATGCAGAAGGCTTTGCCAAGGAATGCGCCGTGGTAACCCATTACCGGTTGAAGACCGATCCGGACCATAAAGGAAAACTGATCGTGGACCCGGAAGCCAAACTGGAGGAGGAACTGGTGATCCGGCCCACCAGTGAAGCCATAATCTGGAATACGTATAAATCATGGATACAGAGTTACCGTGACCTTCCGATACTGGTGAACCAATGGGCTAATGTGGTCCGTTGGGAAATGCGGACACGGCTTTTCCTGCGCACAGCAGAATTTCTCTGGCAGGAAGGGCATACGGCACATGCCACCCGGGAAGAAGCAGTGGAAGAAACCATAAAGATGCTGAATGTCTATGCCGACTTTGTGGAGAACTATATGGCTGTACCGGTTATTAAGGGAGTGAAAACAGAGAATGAACGATTTGCGGGGGCAGTAGATACCTATTGTATCGAAGCCCTGATGCAGGACGGAAAGGCGCTGCAGGCCGGTACCTCACATTTCCTGGGACAGAATTTTGCCAAAGCGTTTGATGTAAAATTCAGTGATAAAGAAAATAAACTGGAATATGTATGGGCCACCAGCTGGGGTGTAAGCACCCGGCTTATCGGTGCCCTCGTCATGGCACACAGTGATGATGAAGGACTGATCCTGCCGCCGAGGATAGCCCCCGTACAGGTAGTGATCGTTCCGATTTATAAAGGAGAAGAACAAAAGAAACTGATCGATGTAAAGGCACAGGAGATCGTCAAAGAACTCAAGGCAATGGGGGTGCGGGTGAAGTATGATGATAATGACAATGCCCGCCCGGGCTGGAAATTTGCCGAATATGAAATGAAAGGGGTACCGGTAAGGCTGGCCCTCGGGGCAAGGGACCTGGAACAAAATGTGGTGGAAGTGGCCCGGAGGGACACTAAAGAAAAGAAAACGGTTTCCCTCGATGGCATTGCCGCCTACGCCGGCAGTCTGCTGGACGAGATACAGACTTATATGTATACAAAGGCCAGGACTTTTACCGAAGCAAATATCCATAAAGCGGAAACCTGGGATGAGTTTACAAAACTGCTGGATGAAAAAGGCGGTTTTATATCCGCCCACTGGGATGGCACACCTGAAACAGAAGAGGCCATAAAAGACCAGACCAAGGCCACCATCCGCTGTATTCCCCTGGATAATCCAAAAGAAGATGGAAAATGCATCTTAACGGGTAAACCCTCCACGCAGCGGGTATTGTTTGCAAGGGCGTATTAAAACCTCTGTCATGCCGGAAGACAAAACCATTTTCAATGTGGAAGTGAATGAAGAAGGGCTTTCACAAATCCGGCGCATTCATCACCTGGCAAGGGGCCTTTTCTGGGGTACCCTGGTGGTACAACTGGTGATCATCGGTACTTTCCTGGAAAGACAGATAAGAATGTGGCAGGCTGGTTTCTGGAATTCATCTGTTATACCGGTGAGGATGCTTTTTTACCCGGTCTATATCATACTGCTGGGGGTTAGCTCCTTTTGTTTCTGGTTTTATTTTTTACGGTTTTCCGGTAAGGCGAAGCAGGCAATAAATAACAGGAACACCCCTGCTTTCAACGACGCCTTCCGGTGGCTGTACAAAAGCCTGCTGTTTTCTCTGATCGCAGTCGCCCTGAACGCTATTGAATTTGTTGTGGCCTGGTATTTTTACTTCAAATGATTTTTCCGGGTTTACTTTTTGGCTATATTTATATTCACCAAAATCACTGAAATATGGAACAAACACAAAACACTTCGCTGTTTTCCCTGAACCTGGATGCACAAAACAGCTACACCCTCCGCAGTATGGCTTCGTGGTCCAAGGTCCTTGGAGTAGTCGGCATGATCCTGGGAGTTCTTTTTATCTTATTGGGCATTCTGGTGCAACAGGCAATGAACCAATCCGGCTACCGCTCTTACCGCACCGGGGGCCTTACGGCTTCTTCGATCGGTAATGCAGGGCTGGCTGTCTATGTTGTATTAGGCCTTATCATGATCATTACGTCTGTATTTGCCCTTAATTCCGGGAATAAGATCAATGCAGCGCTCAGGGCCAATGACCAGGCAGCCCTCAGTGCCGGTTTTGCCAATGCAAGAAATTATTTTGCCTTCTGGGCGATCATAATCATTATCATGTTATTATTTGTCCTGATCTCCGTGCTGGGAAGCCTGGGCTAAACTGTCTTACCAGTTAGATGGATGAGGTCCTGTTCATAAACGGGACCTTATTTTTTATTTTACCGACAGGTAATTATAGTCTTTCAGCAAGGTTTCGAGGAAGTCGAAAGGCGCCATGTCGGATTCGATTTTCAGGTGGGCTTTTATTTTGCTGCTGGCGGCTTCAGCCATATTATAATCACCTTTTTTACGGGCCGTTTCCAGGATGCTTTTTATGGCATTGATATCCTTATCACTGAGCTGCATGATCTGCGGGAAGGAAGGCACATAATTATCTGCCACTTCCTGGAAGACCGTTTCCTCAATATTACTCTTCGTGCGGATACTGATAAGGATGGTCTTGGCAAGGATATCACCAATCCGTTGTCCTTTTTTGGAAGAGACAACGAGTACTATATCCGTGGCCAGGAAGGCCAGTGCAGCAATAATGGCAAATAATCCTTCCGGGTCATTGCCCAGGTTGGGTGAACTCAGTACAATCAGCAATACGATCACGATCCAGAGGTCAGAAAGCCGGAGCAGCCAGCGGATCAGGAACTGGCTGATGGAAGGTTTGCCCCCTAATTCATCCACTACCCGCAGGCCCATTACTTTTTTGCCGATACTCTGGCCATTCATGGTGATTTCCAGCAGGGGATGATAGATCAGGACCGGGATGAGTAAAGTAAGGATAAGGCCGCCCAGCGGGTCGTCATATGGACGGATCGAATTGTGGATTTCGATGGCGATCCGGATATAAAAGTACTGGATGACGATGTCGATAAGGAGAGAAAGAAGCCGTTTGTAGAACTCCGGTACTTCGAATTCCAGTTCGATATTGAAATTGGTCGGAACCTTTATTGCCCCCATACGTTAATTAAAATCAACGGTAAGTTAGTGTTTTCTTATTTACCAGATCAATCCGTTTTGCATTTGAAAATATATTATTTTACAAGGCAAATACCTGCCGTTGAGGGAAGCCCTTTTTATTAAGAAGAACAAAGACCGCTGGCTCAGGATCCAGCACCAGCCCTCATCCGACCCGGATGAGATGGCCTCTGATTTCACCCAGCTGGTGGACGACCTGGCTTATGCCAAAACTTTCTATCCGGCCGGGAAGGTGACCCAATACATCAATACCCAGGCCTCGAAAGTATTCCTGGACATCTATAAGAATAAAAAGGAAGAATCGAACCGGATCGTCCGGTTCTGGAAATATGATCTTCCGCTGATCATCCGCAAACACCACCGGGTGGCGCTGTTCTCACTGGCGGCCTTTACGGTGTTCTTCTGCATAGGATTTTTTACTTCGGCAGATGACAGCGATATCGTTCGCAGCATCCTGGGCGATGAGTATGTGGAAATGACAAAAAGGAATATCGCCAGCGGCAACCCCTTTGGTGTGTACGAGGGAGGCACTCCCTTTTTGAACTGGCTGGGGCTGATGATCCATAACATCCGGGTGGACATGCTGGTCTTTGTATCCGGTATTTTCTGCGGCGCCCCCAGTTTGTACCTGGAAGGCCAGAACTCGATCATGGTAGGGGCCTTCAACCAGTTTTTTTATGACAACGGGCTGGGCCTCGATTTCTGGATGGTGGTGTTTGTACACGGCACCCTGGAAATGACAGCCCTCATCCTTTCTACCACGGCCGGTTTTATACTCGGTAAAAGCTTCCTTTTTCCCGGAACGATCAGGAGGATCGATTCCTTTAAACAAGGTGCCAAAGATGGGGTAAAACTCATGATCGGACTGATCCCGGTTTCGGCACTGGCTGCCTTCTTTGAAGCGTTTGTCACAAGGCTCTACAATGATGCTCCTTATATTACCAGCGGTGTCTTTATCCTGTCCGTTTTATTTGTCGTCTGGTATTTTATCATCTACCCCATACGCCTCGGCAGAAAATTAAAAGCACAGTTGAATGAGGAGGAGGAAATATAAATGAAGCGCCTGTTTACCCGTCATATCATTATTACAGCGGTTTTCTTTGCTGCCGCCGTCCTGTCCGCTCCTGCCCGCTGCCTGTATGCGCAGGAAGTTACGGATACAACCGTAGTGACGGACGAAGAGGTGGAGAAACCGCCGCCACCACAGGATATCGTTTCCGAAGGGGAGTCCACGGACAAAAAACAAAAGCAGTATTTCGATGTAAAGACAAATGATGACAGCTTTACGGTACAGGAGCGGCGGCTGCCTGCCGGCTACGGGGCACGGCTGAAGGAGGACAAGGATTTCTGGTATGCGGACAAGAGCTTCAACAAAAAGAAGGAAGCCGTGAAAGAGGATGGCACGAAAGAATCGGAATATATACCGCTGGGACAGCGTACCTGGGTGCAAACGCTGCTATGGCTCATCATCATTGCCGGGTTTGCAACAGCGATCGCCTTCTACCTGGCAGACAGCAACGTGGGATTGTTCAGGAAAAAGAATGTTGCTGCAAACACTGCAGGAACCGGGGAAGAAGAAATGCCGGAAGATATTTTTGCGATCAACTACCAGAAAGAAATCGATAAGGCCGTGGCACAAGGTAACTTCAGGATGGCCATCCGGCTGAATTTTCTCCGGATGCTGCGCACACTTTCCGATAAGAATATCATACAGTATAAGCAGGACAGGACCAACCTCGATTACCTGATGCAATTGCACGGGTCAAAACATTACCAGTCATTTTTCCGGCTTACCCGCCATTTTGAATATGCCTGGTACGGTCAATTTGAGGTAAGCAGCGAAGCCTATCAGCTTATTTCCGATGAGTATAACCAGTTTGACAAGAGTATCTGAGACGTGAAAAAGAATATACCATATATTATTATCGGGGTGCTGGCACTGGCACTGATCGCCTTACTGGTCACCGGCAGCCAGAAGAAGAAGGAGATCAGCGAGCGGATAACACTGAGCCGGAAGGATAAAGGCGCCTACGGGGCCTGGGTGGCTTTCCGGGCGTTGCCTGTTTTCTTTCCGGGTGCCAACATTTATCCCAGCCGGAAAGAACCGGGCTACTGGGATTCGATCTCCACCACCGACGACAGGCAGTTATTTTTCTCCGTCACCCCAAGGTTCATGCCCGATGAGTTTGAAATGAAAAAGCTCATCACGTTTGCAGAGAACGGAAATGATGTTTTCATCAGCACCAAGACCGTTTCCTGGGATGTGGAGAATATGCTCAACTGCTCCGTAAACGATAATGACGGGCTGGTGCTTGACCTGGAAAGCAGCAATAAGGTAACTTACCGGAACGACAGCCTGCATATCGGGCTGCTTCATCCTCCTTTTTCAGGTTCCCGGTATGTGTACCCGGGCAGGACCTACGACAGCAAATTCACCCAGATAGACCGGTCAACCACCGATGAACTTGGTATAACAGGAGAGGGGAAGGCCAACTTCATTCACCTGAAAGTAGGCCAGGGAAATTTTTACCTGCACCTCGCCCCGCTTGCCTTCAGCAATTATTTTCTGCTTCATAAGAACAATATGGAGTATTTCGAGAAAGCCCTTTCCGTGATCAGGCCGGGCGTGAAGAATATCATCTGGGATGAGTATTACATCAACCGGCGGGACAATACACCGCCCCGCAAAAAAACCAGCTGGCTGTCTGTGCTTTTCCGTTACCCTGCGCTTAAGGCAGCCCTGCTTACAGCCTTCCTCACCTTACTCATCTACCTGCTCCTGGAAATGCGGCGGAAGCAGCGTTATATTCCTGTGGAAAAGAAACCGAGGAATGATTCAATGGATTTTGTGAAAACGATCGGGCGGTTGTACTACGACCGGGGTGATCACCGCAATCTTTGCGCAAAGATGGCGGCCTATTTTCTCGAACACATCCGCAGCCGGTACAAACTGCCTACGGGTACACTCGACGATCAGTTCATCCGGAACCTGCAGTTCAAAACAGGTGTAAGTGAGGCCGAGATAAAAGGGATCGTTTCCTTTATACAATACGTAAACGATGCATCCGCCATTTCAGCCGGCGAAGTCATGGAATTTCATCATAAACTGGAATCATTTTATAAAAAAGCATAAGCATGGAAGAACAAATTTTTCACCAGCGCACCGATCTGTCAGCACTCAACGATGCTGTCATGTCCATCCGGAATGAGATAAAGAAAATAATAGTCGGCCAGGACGAAATGGTACGGCTGATCATCACCGCCCTGCTGGCCGACGGGCATGTGCTGATCGAAGGGGTGCCGGGGGTAGCCAAAACGATGACCGCAAAACTGGTGGCTAAAAGTGTGGACGCCGGTTTCTCCCGCATACAGTTTACCCCCGACCTGATGCCTTCAGATGTGCTGGGTACACCCGTATTCAATCCCCGGGAAGCCGTGTTTGAGTTCAAGAAAGGCCCCGTGTTCAGCAATATCGTACTGGTGGATGAGATCAACCGGGCCCCGGCCAAGACACAATCGGCCCTGCTCGAGATCATGGAAGAAAGACAGGCTACCGTTGACGGAAAGACTTACCAGATGGCTTCGCCCTTTATGGTGCTGGCCACCCAGAACCCGGTAGAGCAGGAGGGAACCTACCGCTTACCGGAGGCACAACTGGACCGGTTTCTTTTTAAGGTCATGGTACCTTATCCATCAGAAACGGAGGAGATCACCATCCTTTCCCAGTTTCACCAGATGGGTAATTCCTCAGCGCTGGATATGATCAGGCCGGTGCTGACCTCCCAGCAGATCATTACCCTGCGCCAGCAGATCAAAACATTGGTGATAGAAGAAAAGCTGCTGCAGTTTATAGCCAGGCTGATTCACCAGACCCGTAATAATAAATCGGTCTACCTCGGGGCCTCCCCGCGGGCTTCACTGGCAATCATGAATGCCGCCAAGGCGATGGCAGCCATGCAGGGCCGGGATTTTGTAACCCCCGAAGATATACTGGCTGTAGTGCCGCCGGTATTACGTCACCGGATCATCCTTGCACCGGATAAGGAAATGGAAGGCATTACAGAAGATGAAGTGATCCGGCAGATCATCCAGGGAATGGATGTGCCGAGATAAGGTGAAGAATGGTTCCGTTCTCAGTCGTTAACCCGAATACCCGGATCAGGATTGCAATAATGATTAACTCTTTTTACTTAAACAGGATCGTTTACTACATCGCAGGAGGCGCCGCCCTTGTCTTTGTGGCAGGATTCTTTTTCCCGGCCTTTTACCGGGTTGGGTTCCTTGTCCTTTTATTACTGCTGATGGCCGTACTTGTGGATGTACTGCTGTTGTACAGCAGGGGGAAGGGAGTAAGTGCCGAACGGAAAGTGGCCGACCGCTTTAGCCTGGGAGATGCCAACAAAGTGCAGATACACCTGCAAAACCACTACGGGTACCGGGTCAGGATAAGTGTGATCGATGAACTGCCCGTGCAATTCCAGGAAAGAAACTGGCTGAGGAAAGTACTGATCCCCGGCGGCGGCGAACAGGAACTGCTGTACCAGCTGACCCCTTTTTCGAGGGGCGAATATGTGTTTCATGATATCAACGTTTTTGTACATGGACCGCTGCAGCTGGTAAAACGCCGGTATGTTTTCGAAAATGAACAGGTGGTGAAAGTGTATCCCTCATATGTTCAGATGAGAAAGTATCACCTGCTGGCAGTAAGCAACCGCCTGCAGGAAGTGGGAGTGAAGCGGATCAGGAAGGTTGGCCATAGTATGGAGTTTGAACAGATCAAGGAGTATGTGCGGGGGGATGACTACCGCACCATCAACTGGAAGGCCACGGCCAGGAAGGATGCCCTGATGGTGAATAATTATACCGATGAGAGAAGCCAGCAGATCTACTGCTTGATCAATAAAGGAAGGGTGATGAAAATGCCTTTTAACGGGCTTACCCTGCTTGATTATGCCATCAATGCCACCCTCGTGCTATCGAATGTGGCACTCGTAAAACAGGATAAGGCCGGTCTCATCACGTTTGAAAAGAACCTGGATGCCTTTATCCCGGCAGACAAGAAACCCACCCAGATGAACCTGGTGCTGGAAACACTCTACAGGCAGAAGACAGAATTCCTGGAGCCGGATTTTGAAAAATTATTCTCCGTCATCCGCAACCGGATCACCAACCGGAGCCTGCTCGTACTCTTCACCAACTTTGAATCGCTGGAAAGCCTGCAGCGTGAAATGCCCGCCCTCAAGCGGATCGCCAAATACCACCTCCTGCTGGTGGTCTTTTTTGAAAACACGGAACTTAAATCGGTGCTCGACAAGCACGCCGGCACACTGGAGGAGGTGTATATAAAAACCATTGCAGAAAAATTTGTGTATGAAAAGAAACTGATGGTGAAAGAACTTCACAAGAATGGCATCCTCTCCATCCTTACCAGCCCCGAGAACCTCACCGTGAATACCGTGAACAAATACCTGGAACTGAAGACAAGGATGTCCATCTGAGTTTATTTTATCAGCTTTAATGTTTAATGTTGCAGTCCTGTATGGACAGGCATTGATTCATGAAGGACCAAACCCGGCTGAAATTGGAAGAGAATATATTTGAAAAAGGACAGGTACTGCTGATCGATAAGCCGCTCCGCTGGACCTCGTTTGATGCGGTGCGCAAGGTCCGCCACCTCGTCAGGATAAAAAAAGTGGGCCATGCCGGCACACTGGACCCGCTTGCAACAGGCCTGCTGATCATCTGCACCGGCAAATTCACCAAACGGATCAATGAATATATGGCCCAGGAGAAAGAATACACGGGTACGTTCGTCCTGGGCGCCACCACCCCCACCTATGACCTGGAAAGCGAACCGGAAAATTTTAAGCCCCTTGCCGGCATTACAGAAGAAAAAATAAAAGCCGCTGCCGCACAATTTACCGGCGACATCATGCAGGTACCGCCGGCCCATTCAGCGATCAAACAGGATGGCAAACGGGTGTATGAACTGGCAAGGGCAGGAAAGGAAGTAAAGCTGGAACCAAGAAAGGTCACCATCAAAGAATTTGAAATAACCGCTGTGGAGTTACCGGTCGTGTCATTCAGGGTGGTTTGCTCCACCGGTACTTATATACGCAGCCTGGCCAATGATGTTGGGGCAGCTTTGGGGTGCGGTGCCTACCTGGGAAGTCTTTGCCGCACAAGGATCGGTTCCTTCAGCGTGAACGAAGCCATGAGCATAGAAGCGTTTGAAGCGAAAATAAAGGCCGGTTATAAAACAAACGGATAACTGATCGCCAACTGAAACTGGTCCGCATCCCGAAGGTTTTTATAACCAAACCATTTGTTTTGCACATCTTTATTATCAGGCGCCGGGCTGGGATCTTTTGCTTTGATCGAATAATCAAGCCGGATCACAAAAAAACTCAGGTCGATCCGGAAACCGGTACCCACCCCTACGGCAATATCTTTACCAAGCCGGTTGAAACTGAAGATCTGTTCTGGCGGTCTTCCGGGGGCCGTTTTCAAATACCAGATATTACCGATATCACTGAAGAGTGCACCCTCCACCGGAAACCCGAATGCCTTTAGCAAGGGGAAGCGGTATTCGATATTGGCTTCCAGGTGCAGGTCGCCATACCGGTCGGGCAAACCCGTTGTACCAAAGCTCTGTACAGTAGATCCCGGACCAAGTTTT
This sequence comes from Chitinophagaceae bacterium, assembly GCA_046329665.1. Classification (GTDB taxonomy): domain Bacteria; phylum Bacteroidota; class Bacteroidia; order Chitinophagales; family Chitinophagaceae; genus JJ008. The sequence continues at coordinate 50,003 of JAXLUG010000010.1, forward strand.
CGCAGGCCCCATGCCCGCATACTGTTCGGCCCGCCGGCAAAGTACTGGCGCAAAAGCGGCAGGTTGTACCGTCGGTTCTCATTTACCGTTGATTCAAACTCGTACCCTGCACCGGCATAGGCATGCAATACAAGCGACGATTTATTGAGGCTGATCTTACGGGAAAACTCTGCATCGGCCTTTACAAACCGGAGCAGGTTGGTGTCAAGAAAATCATTGTGCCGGATCAGCCCTGTCAGCAGCCCCGACACCTCTGCATTGAAGCTGAAAGTGTTTACATGCTTGTTCCTGCCCCCGGTTACTTTTACGCCGCCCAGCATGGAAGAAATAAAACCATCTGCAAAGATGTTGCGGAGCGATGGGTTGGTGGCAAAGATATCCAGCAGCTTTTTTTTGGGATTGAATGAGGAGTATTCAATATTCGGTACCCGGAGGGTGACCAGTTTTTTGCCCCATTGAAATTCGTAACCCCAGGACCCGTTTATAGTATTGAGGTTATAAAGTTCCCTTCGTTGTGTGTTGGCCACATTGAAGATCAGCTGGGTTCTGAAGCTGCTTCGTACCGTTTCCCCGAGCCAGTTCATCCGGGGTATGGGCCGCGGAAAAGTGATCGTATGGTTGATGCTGATCTGTTTTGTCTGCAGGAATTTAATTTTAGTAGCCGTATCACGACCGGTTTCTATACCAAACCGGATATTGGTACTGGCGATACTGGCCGAACGGGCAAAATTCCTGTTTTGCAAACCCACATTCATACCGATGCCAAACAGGTTACCGGATACGAGTGTGTTATTACGGCTGCCTTCCAGGTTGGCGGTAAAGGAATATTTTTTAGCAGGAGTAAGACGGATAACAAAATCAGCGGTATCCTGCCCGGGCCGTGGCTTCGGGTCTATGTTTACCAGTCTCCAGGTGTTCAGCGAATTGAACCGGTTGACGGTACGGTAATAATTCCGCTGATCATACAGGTCGCCATGCCGGAGAAATGAATTCTGCGGTAATATTTTCGGTTTGAACATGTGCTGGTAAGAAGAGATCGTTACTCCATTGATGACTGTATCACGGTGTCTCAAACCGGTCGTATCAAAACCGATATCCGGGAAGATGGTGATATTACCAACATAGTATTTGATCAGCTTGCTGCTGTCGAACCCGGGACGTAACCTGATCTCCAGATCGGCAGTGGGGTTTTCCCTTCTTTCTTTCAGCTTCTGTAAGATCTCCACTTGCTCCAGCGGATCAAAAGTGGGTTGCAGCAACGATACATCCAGTGTATCCCATAAGCCGATCAGTTCTTCCCGGCTGAAGCGCATAAATCCATGATCCCGGTAAAGTGTAACCAGCCGGTCGAGGTCATCCGAGATGGTTGCTTTTGCAAAAGGATCCCCTTTTTTGATCAGGCCGGGAGTCTGAGTGGCCAGCGCCTGCAATTCGGCTTGTTTGATATTATAAGCAAAGGAATCAATGCGAACCACTTTGCCTGGTGTTACATTGAAATTGACCGTGGCCCTTAGCTGATCTTTCTGTACCGTGTCAATATCGGCTTTGTAGGTGATGGTATCTTTGAAATAGCCCAGTGAAGTAAGGAGGGCCCGCATGTACAGTACAGATTTATCGGCATTGGGGGTTTCAAATTCCGGCGGGTGTTTCATCACACTCCAGAAAATTTTAGATACCGATCTCGACTTCATGCTGTCGTCGAGCTGTGTTTTAAGACGGGCAACCAGTTTTGCCCGGTCTTCATTTGAAAAGTCGCCGTTAACCGTGATATTTGTTTTATAAACAAAAGGCTTGTTGGCCGGGTAATTTTTTACAATGGTACAGGAGGAAAGGAACAGGATCACAAGGCCGGTGCAATATCTCATCAGGATAAGGTGTGGTGAAGTAAAAGGGCCTTTTGACATAAACTAATTTGGTAATCAGGATGGTATGCTCTCCAAATCGAAGGTCAAATATATCCAAACTTTAGGCCAGAAAAAATTCAGGCAGGAGGAAGGTTGTTTCCTGGCAGAAGGGCCAAAGATCGTGGCCGAATTGCTGGCAGCACAACCTGCCGCTGTTGCAGAAATATTTGCCGTGGAGGAATGGGTCAACGAAAACCGTTCCTCAACCGGTAACCATCCCTGCACCATTGTAACTGAACAGGAATTGGAAAAAATTTCACAACTCAGTACACCGAACAAAGTACTTGCAGTAGTGAAGCAATTCGGGCAGGGGGATGTGGTGACGGTAAAAAATAAACTGGTGCTGGCCCTTGATGACATCCGTGATCCCGGAAACCTCGGCACCCTTATCCGGACCGCCGATTGGTTCGGGGTGGACCAGGTGGTTTGCAGTAACGAATCAGCAGAATTGTATAACCCCAAAGTGGTGCAGGCCACCATGGGCAGTATTGCAAGGGTAAAAGTGTTTTATAAGGACCTGGGGCAATGGCTGGCCGGGATAAAGGACACCCGCATTTATGCCGCCACGCTGGAAGGACAGGATATAAGCCATATGAAAAAAGGAACAGAAGGCGTGCTGCTGATCGGGAATGAATCAAATGGTATTCACCCGGACCTGCTGGCCTTATCCAATGTAAAGATCACTATTCCCGGAAAAGGAGGGGCCGAGTCACTGAATGCAGCAGTGGCAGCAGGCATCCTGCTTTCGCACCTGGTATAAAGGGAGAACAAACAATTAGGAGACGTATTCCCGCTGCTGTGCAACACGTACATCATTTCAATTCTTCACTTACGGCTTGCTCACCTGAACTGAACGGCCCTTACCGGTTGTATCTTCCTGACGAGTAAAGAAGGGATCAGGAGGACCAGAAAACAAAGGGCCAGTGTTCCGGCACAAACAGCCAGTACCTGCCACCAGACGATCTTTACGGCAGCAGTGCTGACATAATAAGCCTCTTCTTTTAATGTAATGAAACCCGTAGCCTGCTGAAGCCAGAGCAGCCCTAGGGCCAGGAGGGCACCGATAAGGATCCCCCGGAGGGCAATGATGGCGGCATGGCGGAGAAAGATCGCCTGAATGGTCCAGTTATCGGCACCCAGTGATTTAAGTACGCCGATCATTCGCACCCTTTCCAGGACCAGTATGAGGATACAGGTGATCAGGTTGACGATGGCCACCACGGCAATGATCGCTAACAGGAAAAGGGTGTTGTTGTCCTGCAGGTTCAGCCAGTCGAATATATTGGGAGAGATACTTTGTGCCGAGACGGTATTCCAGGTCAGCGGGAAATCATCCTGGTTATAAATTTCATTGGCCACTCTTCCGATATCTTTATAATCCTTCAGAAAGATCTCATACCCGCTTACTTCATCAGGCGCCCACCCGTTCAGGCGTTGTATCAGTTTGATATCACCAATGGCAAAGGTCTTGTCGTATTCTTCAATACCGGTTTTATAGATGCCGGCCACGGTGAGTTTATCAGGGCGGAGGTTTCCATCCGGCCGGATAAAATAAATAAGCACCCGGTCGTTCACTTTAAGTTTGAGGCGGTCCGCTGTAACGGCTGATAATATGATCTCCCGGCTGTAGGAGCTGTCGTTGTATTGCAGGGGCCGGCCCTGCTGAATGAACCGCTGCAGGTTTCCGGAGGCAAAACTGCTGTCAAAACCTTTTATGATCAACCCTTCTATTTCATCTTTTGTTTTCAGGATCGCATAACGGGTGGCATATACATGAATGCTTTTCACATCCGGGTTCTGCCTTATCGTTGCGGCCACACTATCATTTTTGGTGATCGGCGTTTCTTCCGAAATGATCGCTTTATCCGGTTCTTTTTCCAGCACCCGGATATGACCGATAAAACTGAACACCTTCTGGCTCACGGTTTCCTTAAACCCGTTTGCAAGGGAGAGAGCCACGATCATTACCATCACACTGATCACCGTGGCCACCGTAGAGATCCGGATGATAAAACGGGAAAAGGAATGCCGCCCATCGGGCCCTTTGGACTGATTGAACGCTATGCGGTTTGCTATAAAGCCTGCAACCTTCAAGAGTGGATGTTTGTCTTTTTCCCCTTCGGGTAATGCTGACAAAAATAAGCTGCCCTGAAGATTTATCCTCTTTTTTGCCTTATTTTGACAATATTGTAAACGAAATCACTGTTCACCGGATGAAAACGCTGTTCACCATAAGCCTGGTCATAGGGTCCTTGTTTTCCCGGGCCCAGTTGCCGGATCACATCTTCAAAGAAAATATCCGTACGGTGAAACTTTACAGGGCCGGAGATATCTACAGTTACCCCGTCATCATGCTGAATGGCAGCGACCAGCTCGAACTTCACTTTGATGATATGGATGCCGATGTGAAGTATTACTACTACAGTTTCCAGCTTTGCAATGCAGACTGGAAACCCGCCAATGTGCAGACCTTTGATTACATCAGGGGGTTTCAGAGCAACCGCATCACCACCTACAGGAGTTCTTCCATCGTGGGCACCCGCTATACCCATTATATGGTCACTTTCCCGGAAAGGAATTCAGCCCCGACAAAAGGCGGCAACTACCTCCTGAAGGTTTTCCTGAATGATGACACCTCCAAACTGGTATTCACCCGGCGCTTCCTGGTGGTGAACACAAAGGCTACGGTCGGCGGCATCATTACACAGCCATTTAACAACAATTATTTTCAGACACACCAGCGGATCCAGGCCAATGTAAGCACGGCCGCCAACCAGATCAATCCGTTTTCGCCACAGGACCTCAAGGTGGTGATACTGCAGAACAATATCTGGGCCACCGCTTCCCTGCTCGACAGGCCCACGATCTTCCGGGGAAACTATTACGAATACAGCGATGAAGAGAATACCACCTTCCCGGCCGGAAAGGAGTGGCGATGGGTGGATATCCGCAGCCTGCGGCTCCGCAGCGACAGGGTACATAAGATAGTTGACAATGATACCACCAACCGGGTGGATGTATATGTGGCCCCTGACGGGGAAAGAAGGCAACAGGTATATGTTTATTACCGGGATATGGACGGCATTTATACCGTGGAAAACAGGGATAATGCCAACCCGCTCTGGCAAAGCGATTATGCCTGGGTACATTTTACCTACTCTCCGCCGGGAAACCGGGCCTACGAGGGAAAGAGTGTTTACCTCTTCGGGGAGCTGACCAATTATGAACAGAATGAAGACTCACGGATGGAATTCAACGAGGAAAAAGGGGTTTATGAGAAGGCACTCTATCTTAAACAAGGTTATTACGATTACGCTTATGTTACCCTGACCGATAAAAGGAATATGCCTGCGGTGGTGGAAAATACAGAGGGCAACTACTGGGGCACGGAAAACAGTTATATGATCCTTGTCTATTACCGTCCTTTCGGGGGCCGGGCCGATGAACTGATCGGCTACACAAAGATCGGCTCCTCCTTTCAGCGCTGACAGGATGGCTCAGCATTGATGATCCCAAAAAAACAGGCAGGCATCACCGGAAACCCTGTTGACAAGATCCCAACTTTACGCCTGCACCCATAAACCTTAAAGGGCAAACACCTATCTTTGCGGCGGCAGGTCTTACACGACCAGCTCCTGCTGAACCCTCCCAGGGCCGGAAGGCAGCAAGAGTAGGTGGTTGAGCGGTGCGATGTAATCAGCCTGCCATTTTTTATTTTCATTTGGCAATTCAGGGAGGAGCCCGAAAGTGCCGGAGACGTGATGACAGGATTTACCCTTCGGGGTGCCGCTTTGCGAAGCTTTACCAGGAAAAATGAGTTGCCGTATTGTTGAGGACCCTTTATACGGTCTGGCTTTTCTGCAGCAGCTCACACAGGGCGGCAGGTAATGCCCGGACAAAGAAATCGTTCAACACAAAGCCCGGTATTTCACCCAAAGAACCAGATGAAGGATGATCCCGGTTTGAAATCGGTGATGAAATGCAAATGATACATCATGACAAACTTGCCATGATATTGAAGGAAAGAAGTGAATTGAAAAAAAACCCGGAGCTGCCAGGCGCACTGCCATACGAAATTTGAAAACAGACAATCATAAATAATCAATAATGAAGTTTTTCATCGACACCGCCAACCTGGCGCAGATAAAAGAAGCCAACGAACTTGGCATCCTGGATGGGGTGACCACCAATCCTTCCCTGATGGCCAAAGAAGGCATCAAGGGCGAAGCTGCTATCATGAATCATTACAAGACCATCTGTGAAATGGTGGACGGCGATATCAGCGCCGAAGTGATCAGCACAGAATTCAGCGCTATCGTGGAAGAAGGAAAGAAGCTGGCATCTATTCATCCGAATATTGTAGTGAAAGTGCCAATGATCAAAGACGGCATAAAGGCGATCAAGTGGTTTTCCGATAATGGGATCAAGACCAACTGCACCCTCGTCTTCTCGGCGGGGCAGGCAATCCTGGCCGCCAAGGCCGGCGCCACGTATCTTTCTCCCTTTATTGGCCGTATTGATGACAGTAACTGGGATGGTATCGAGCTGATCTCCCAGATCGCTCATATCTATTCCGTGCAGGGTTTCAAAACGGAAATACTGGCCGCTTCGATCCGCAATGCCCTTCATATCGTGAAGTGTGCTGAAGCCGGTGCGGATGTCTGCACCTGCCCGCTTGACTCGATCCTGGGATTACTCAAACATCCGCTTACGGATATCGGGCTGGCCAAATTTCTTGAGGACGCAAAAAAGACCGCTTAATACAAAACCCCGTTGATCAACGGGGTTTTTTGTTATTTATCTGTTTCTTTTATTCTTTGGTTTTGACTGCCGCATATCCCGCATGATATCATCATTGGTAGGAAGCGGACCGTCGGGGTTTTTCTTGATCCAGATCGTTATCTCCTTTGAAAGCGCCGGGTTATTTTTCAGAACGGCCTTTACAGTTACTTTTTCTGGGGAGAAGTCAGGAGGGATGATCAGTTCATTGCCTTCAAAAGCGGCCTGGTTGCAGGAAAAACTGATCTCCTTAGCGGTCAAAGGAAGCCAGCGGCCATCGCTCATTTTTCCATCCACGTTGATATAATTATGCTGGCCTTTCTTCAGGCTGTCTGTATAGAGATGAAAATAGATGCTGTCCACTTTCTGGGCAAAAAGCCGGGGGGAAGTGCTGCAGATCAGTAACAGGAGTAAAAATTTTTTCATAACTCCACAAAAGTCGCAAATCCGTGCCAAAGGGTTGGCTCAGGCGGGTATTCGTTTTTTTTAACGTTCAGTATCCCGTCGCCTTGCCCGGTTGAGGGCTACCACACCTGCCCCGGTGAGCATGAATGCGAGCAGCACAAATGCTGCATTAATGGCCACGGTCTTATACCCTTTTGTGGCCGCATCCACGAACGGATAGGGATACCACCCGGTCAGCGAACCTCTTACCAGGGAGTACAGGAGATAGATGGCCGGGAAGATCAGCCAGGCCGGAATATTTTTCCAGGTCAGCTGTTTTCCGGGTGTGATGAAATACCACCAGGCGATATACAGCACCGGTACCACTACGTGCAGCAGGTTATCAACCACCCATTGCCATCCGGTCGGGTTCCAAATTTGCCGCAGCACCAGGTTATATACAAGCCCAACGATGAAAATATAAACAGCCACCGCAGAACGAACGCCGGCGGAAGTAAGAAATGCCCCGGCCGTTCCCTGTGGCCGGAAGACAGCGACCGAAGTGCAAAGGGCAACCAGCAGATTACTGAGGATGGTAAAATAACTGAAGAAATTAACCGTAAGCCTGAGGGGGGAGGAGCCTTGCGGATCCCCGTTCTTCAGAAGAAGGAAAAATTGCAGGACAAGGGCAAACCAGGTAATAGCGGCGAGAAGAATGGTTGTATATTTTCTGAGCATACCGTTCAGGACTGACCTCCCGGTCTTTTCTTTTTGGCTAATACAGATTTTACGATGGTTGCCCCCTGGACGCCGGGAACTTTCCCCTTCAGTTTTGCGAGTGAATTGGCATAGGCTTCCTTCAGCAGTTTCTTTATATATGCGGCAGGAAAATCCTTTTTTACAGCTACTTTAATATGCCTGTACTGGTTGGTACCGGATAATTTCTTCTCCGGATCGCTGATCTCATTACCATAATAGAAACCGAAATGGGCATAATCCCTCCAGGCAGAAACGGTGCAGAAGGTGCCGCCCATTTTATCCGTGACAGACCAGCCGATGGCCACAGCATTGTAATTATCGTAAATCAGTTCGTTGCAGGAAGGATAGAGGTCCCATACAAAATCACGGAGCCAGAGCACCATTTCCTGCACCTGTGCTGAGTAAGGTTTCAGAAAGACTTTCAGTTCTTTTGTATCCTTTTTGGCCAGAAGAGTTGATTGTTGCCTGAAGATACAACAACCCGTTATTTCTTTACCAGTTGGAGTAAAATGGTTTTTTCCTTCGCAGGCATTTCGCATTCGGCCCTGCCGGAAGTATTATCACTTACCACCCAGATATTCCCTTTATTGTCAACTGTGATGCCTTCAAGGTTCATACTGTAGCGCAGGTCCTTGTATTCATTGGATATCTCGGAGAACCGGGCCACCTCTACATTTTTCAGTGTTCCTTTCAGCAGGTTGCCGCTTTTATCAACATCCAGTGATTCGATGAACTGCCTCCTTGTTTTTCCCTTTGAAAAGGACTTAAGGCAAAGCAGACGGTCATTCTCTTTATCATAGCAAATATCGGAGTAGCGCCACTGCGGGTTTTCCAGCGGGAGTTCAAGCATGGATTCAAATTTCAGACTGAAGCTGTTATCGTCGGTACCGGGTTCTATCGTAAAGCTCCACAGCTGTGCAGCGGTCATATGCTCATTCCGTTCACGCAAAAGATAGAATTTATTATTGGTTTCATTGGCAGCGATTCCCTCCATCCCATCACCTGATTTTGATTTGGGCGGAAGCGGAACAGACAGGGAAAGCTCTCTCGTGTTACCCGTGGCCGGATCAATTTCATAAATGGCCACGACGTTCTCCGAAACACCGTAGAGGTTCCCTTTGTAAGAGGTGAGGCCCTCCATTTCAAATTCTTTTGTAATCTGCGTATGCACGGTACCCGTTACGGCGGCCGTCACCGGGTCTATTACAAATATATCCGGGCATCTTTCCGACGCCATATAAAGCTTCCCGTTCATGTATTTCATACCTGAAACACAAACCTGTTTATCCATTTCAGCCGGAAGGGAAACATGCTGGATCTCGTAAACCGGGAGGGGGGAAGGCTGGGCATGGACCAGCGCTGTTGTCAGTAATGCACAGATAGTAGTGAATGTCCGCATAATGATAAGATTAATACATGCGCTGATAATCGTTGCCGGGATAAACGCAGGCAGCGAATTTAGCAGAAACTTTTTTTACTGGCAAAAGACGTATGCTCCTGCTCATACCTTTCACCGGGGCTGACTTTCTTTTTGAGAAATGATCTTTTTCAGCAGGGAAATCTGTCCCAGGTGATAATGGGTGTGCTCGATCAGCCCCAGCAGGTTCCGGTGGTAAGTACCGTATTTTTCATCCGCAAAGAACTCCCCCAGTTTTTCCTCCGGAAGGGCAGCCACCCGCCCCGCTATTTCTTCTGCGTCCTGCAGCACTTTATTCCTGAACGCCTCCCATTCCTGTTCTGTATGCAAGACCGGTACATCAAAGCTGTATTTGTCGTGTGCACGCAGGGGGGTGCCCCTCAGTACGTTCAGGATAGCTGTTACGTAGTAATTGATATGAAATGTGAGGGCTGCAATGGTATGACAGGAATAAATGCTGGTGGTGGCCTGTTCAAGCGTAATACCGGTAAGGGTATCTTTCAGGTTCACCGCAGTCCAGTTTCCCCCGAAATGCACATCCCGGATATGTTTGGCCAGTAATGCAGGTTGTGTCATGTGATGAGGCGTTATGGTTTATTTATTCTTCCCCGGTCAGGTATTTCTGTGAAAAATAACCTCTGCGGGTTCCGTTTACTTTATCAATGATGAACCAGTCCTCCACATCCGTGAATTTTACTTCTACGGTATCGCCGGGGCGTACATTGGTTATATCATAAGCGCTGTCAGAAAACAGGGCTGAGAAACGGCTGTTCCCCGCCCGGAACGGGGCCGACCACATATGCTCATGAACGGACTCCTGTGTATAATCAGATTTTATCATGTACAGGTAGTTGGTATCGGCAGCATGTTCTTTCAGGGATGTGATGAATTCCGGCAGGTATTTCTGCGCCGTGTCCTTCAGCCGGAGAAATTCCGGGTCATCTTTTTCCAGGTTGGTGATGCCTTTCTCCTTGTCGATGGTGCGTTCATGTTTTTTCTCCTTGCAGGCAGCGAAGAAGGTCACAGTAACAAGCAGCAGGAGGGGCAGCAGCCGGGTCATCTTTAGGAATTGTTTATTGATTAATATACGATACCGCCTTTCATGATCCATTTCACTTTGCGGATACTTTTGATATCCACCGTGGGATCTCCTTCTACGGCGATCAGGTCGGCAAGGAGTCCGGGTTTGATGCGGCCGATCTTGTTGCCATAGCCAAAGGTATCCGCATTGACGGAAGTGGCTGAGCGGAGCACATCCAGCGGTTTCATACCGTACTCCACCATCATCTCCATTTCCCGGGCATTATCTCCGTGCGGAAACACCCCCACATCACCTCCCATACAAATGGTAACACCTGCTTTCAGCGCCAGGGCAAATGTTCTTTTCTTGTTGATGATCTTTTCTGTTTCCGGCTCTGTGCCTTTCTTCCATCCCCGGTATTGTTCGTAGGCATCACCTGCTGCAAGGGTGGGGCAAAGGGCCACTTTCTTTTCTTTCATCAGCCGGAAGACCTCTTCCGTGCCATAGTCGCCATGTTCGATCGTGGATACACCGGCCATCACCGCCCGGCGCATGGCTTCGGGTGTCATGGCATGCGCCACCACCTGTCTTCCGCTCATACCGGCAATCTTCACGGCCGCTGCAATTTCTTCTTCTGTAAATGCAGGCATGGCTTCTTTTTCTTTTCCCCAGTTATTATCAGCGTAGATCTTGATCAGATCGGCGCCTTTCGAGATCTGTGTCCGCACCTCACTCATCATTTCATCGGCATTGGCCACTTCGGCAGCTCCCTGCGGAAGGGTCACATCCGGTGATTCAGCTTTTGGGGCATAAGTGCCTTTGGCCACGATGGCCCGGGTGGCCACGATCATTCTCGGTCCGGGGATCACTCCTTTTTCAATGGCTTTCTTCAGTCCGGCATCATCATACATGTTACCTTCTGTGCCAAGGTCCCTTACGGTGGTAAAGCCTGCCAGCAACGTGGCTTTGGCATGGTTCACGGCACGGGCCGTACGTTCAGCCCTGCTTTCCTTCAGCACCTGGTCTTCCCACAGCGTTTCATTATACGGGTGAAGAAACAGATGTGAATGCCCTTCGATCAGTCCCGGCAGCAATACCATACCCTTCAGGTCAATCACCGTTGTGTTTGGCGGTACCCGGTAAGGCATTTCTGCCACCGCAGCAATGGTATCGTTCTTAACCAGTACGATCCAGTTGGTATGCATCTGTTCCCCGTCAAAGACCTTATCCGGTTTCAGCATATAATAATTGCCGGTGGTCTGGGCTGTAGCAGCCGTATACAACAGCAGCAGCAGCGGAAGCAGGTAAATTTTTTTCATGACGGGTGTTTATTTATAAAGCACATCTGCAAATTCCGGTTTCTTTTTAAACACAGCATGGGCAAAGGGGCAAAGCGGGATGATCTTCAGGTGATGGGTGCGGGCATACTCAACGGCGGTATGAACAAGCTGGTAGCCGGCATTCTGCCCCCGCAGTTCATCACTTACCTCTGTGTGCTCGATGATCATCTTATCGGCCCCGGGCGTGGTGTAAACCATTTCCGCCAGTATCTTCTCCTCCCCCTGAACAAAAAAGATTCCCTTGCTCCCGGATTGTTTGTGTTGTATCAGCATTTCACATGAATAGGTCATAAATCTAAAAAGAATTTGGCAATACGGATATAGCTTCTATATTTGCCTTGAAATGAAAAAGCATTTTAGCAATACATGGTGGTGGCATACAACTCTGATGGGGCTGTAATGTCATAACTATGTTTGCATATCATATTCAGGCCCCGACAGTGTTCGGGGCTTTTAGTTTACAGCAATGAAAAAGATCGGGATACATACCAGGTGCAGGCGAATGCTGGCAGATATCTATACACCTGTCGGTATTTACCTGCGGCTGCGGGACAGGTTCAGGGATACGATCCTGCTGGAAAGCACCGATCACCATTCGGCGGAGAACAGCTGGTCATTCATTTGTATCAATGCCATTGGCGGCATTGAGATCCGTACACCGGAGCAGGTGGAATTCAAATTGCCGGGCAGAAACCCTGAAAAGACCCAGCTTACAAAGGATACCGGCATCCCCGCCTTGCTGTGGGAATTCATGCAGCGGTTCGAGGTCAGCGATGGCGGCACCCGGGAAGAGAAATTTGCCCAGGGTCTGTTCGGGTACACCAGCTACGATGCAGTTGGTTTTTTTGAAAACGTTTCCCTCCGTTCGCACCATCAGCAGCCGGTTATACCCCTGGTACGTTACCGGTTATACCAGTATGTCATTGCCGTCAATCATTTCCGCGATGAGCTGTTCATTTGTGAGAACAGCCTGAACGGACTCGACAGCGAAGTGAACGTCGTGGAGTCGCTGATCAGGGGAAAGGATGTACCCGTGTATCCTTTCCGGGCAGAAGGTGAAGAGGTTTCCGATATCACCGACGGGGAGTATATGGAGATGGTGAAAAAGGGGATAGCCAGCTGCCATCGCGGTGATGTCTTCCAGATCGTGCTGAGCAGGCGGTTCCGGCGGAAGTTTATCGGAGATGAATTCAATGTGTACAGGGCCTTGCGGAACATCAATCCCTCGCCTTATCTCTTCTTTTTTGATTATGGTGATTACAAACTGATGGGGTCATCTCCAGAAGCCCAGCTGCTCATCCGGAATAAAAAGGCCATCATGCACCCGATCGCCGGAACCTTTAAAAGAACAGGGGATGATGAAGCCGACAAAGCAGCGGCTGAACGATTATTAAAAGACGCCAAGGAAAATGCAGAGCATGTGATGCTGGTGGACCTGGCCCGGAATGACCTGAGCAGGGTATGTGAAGAAGTGCAGGTGGTGCATTACCGGCAGGTACAGTATTTCTCCCATGTCATTCACCTCGTAAGTGAAGTGGCCGGCCGTGTACCGGATGCGGCGAATCCCTTTGCGCTGCTGGCCAACACGTTTCCGGCCGGAACACTCAGCGGGGCTCCCAAGGTGAAGGCAATGGAGCTGATCGATTCTTTTGAGCCGGTGACCAGAAGTTATTACGGCGGTGCGATCGGTTTCATTGGGTTTGACGGAAGTTGTAACCATGCCATCATGATACGAACCTTTCTCAGCCAGCATAACACGCTGACCTGCCAGGCCGGCGCCGGCGTGGTGGCGGCCAGTAAACCCGAAAGTGAATGGCAGGAAGTGAATAATAAACTGGGAGCGCTGAAGAAAGCGATCGAAATGGCAGAAAGTATAAGTTAACAGGCTGACAGCATAACCGGTAAGCGGAGTTTACCCGTTAGCTGTACAGTGTTTCAACCGTTCAGTATGCGTATACTCGTATTTGATAATTACGATTCATTCACGTACAACCTGGTTCACCTGGTGGAGAAGATCATGCACCTGAAGGTGGATGTATTCCGTAACGATAAGCTGCCGCTGGAAAAAGTAAAGGAATATGATAAGATCATCCTGTCCCCGGGGCCGGGTATTCCGGAAGAAGCCGGTTTATTGCTGCCGCTGATAAAGGAATATGCTTCGCAGAAGTCCATATTAGGAGTTTGTCTAGGGCACCAGGCGATCGGGGAGGCTTTTGGCGGTAAACTCATTAATCTCGACACGGTATATCATGGCGTGGCGGCGAATTGCCGGATATCAGCCGGCCAATGCCGGCTGTTTGAGGGATTACCTGAAAATATCGAAGTGGGCCGCTATCACAGCTGGATTGTCAGTGAGGAAGACTTTCCGGCAGCGCTGGAGGTAACTGCCCGGGATGATAACGGGTATATTATGGGCTTGCAGCATAAAAAATATGATGTGCAGGGTGTGCAGTTTCACCCGGAAAGTGTGCTGACCCCGGATGGGGAAAAGATCATGCGGAATTGGCTGAAGTGAAAAAGACGGTCCTGAAAATATAACAGCAGAAATGAAAAAGATCCTTCAATATTTATTCGAACACAAAACACTGTCCCGTGAAGCAGCAAGAGAAGTGCTGACCGGGATCGGGAAGGGTTTGTATAACGAGCATGAGGTGACGGCTTTCATGACCGTGTTCCTGATGCGCAGTATCACCATCGATGAACTGCTCGGTTTCCGGGAAGCCCTGCTGGACCTTTGTGTAAAAGCCGGCCTGCAGGAATATGATGCAGTGGATATCGTGGGAACGGGCGGCGATGGAAAGAACACCTTTAATATTTCCACCCTCGCCTGTTTTATCGTGGCCGGTACGGGACAGAAAGTGGCCAAGCATGGCAACTATGGTGCTTCCTCCATCAGCGGGGCGAGCAATGTGATGGAACAGCTGGGATATAAATTCAGCAGTGATCATAACAAGCTGAAGAAAGAGATCGAAGAAACAAATATCTGTTTCCTGCATGCACCTTTCTTTCATCCGGCATTAAAGACAGTAGGCCCGATCCGGAAGAACCTGGCCATGCGGACCTTCTTCAATATGCTTGGGCCCATGGCCAACCCGGCCAACCCTGCTTACCAGCTGGTGGGGGTGTACAGCCCGGAGATGGCAAGGATATACAATTACCTGCTGCAGTTAAGCGGTAAACCTTTTACGATCATTCACAGCCTTGATGGCTACGATGAGATCTCGCTGACCAATGATACCAAGGTCATCACCAGGGAAGGCGAGCAGATCATGACTCCGGAGCAACTGGGCAAAAGGATGGTTTTGGCAGCTGATATCAGCGGAGGCAGCAGTGTGGAAGAAGCTGCAAAGATCTTTACCACCATCCTCAGCGGCGAAGGAACATGGGCCCAGCATGCAGTGGTGCTGGCCAATGCCGCCATGGCATTGCACTGCACCGGGAAATTCAAAAACTATGACGAAGCCTATGAGGCAGCCGTCAAAAGCCTGGAAAGCGGCAAAGCCGGTGAAGCACTTAAAAAACTGATCGCATTACAATAAACCCGTTCAGGATGGAAATACTGGCAACCATTGTGGAAGCTAAAAGAAAAGAGATCGAACCCTTTAAGGTAAAAAGCCCTGTTGAACGCTTTGAACGGGAAGGATTCTTCTGGGAGATCCGGAACCGCTCCCTGGTACAGCACCTGCTAATGCCGGGCAGTACCGGTATCATTGCAGAATTCAAAAGGAAAAGTCCCAGCAAAGGATGGTTCAAAACAAAAGAACTCGAAGTGGAGCCGGTGGTAACGGCTTATAATAAAAGCGCCGCAGGGATCTCGGTGCTGACAGATAATACGTTTTTCGGCGGCGACCTGGATGACCTGATCCAGACCAAGGTGGTAACGGATATCCCGGTGCTCCGCAAAGATTTTATCATTGATAAATGGCAGATCGCTGAGTCGAAGGCCTTCGGGGCAGATGTGATCCTGCTGATCGCAGCCTGCCTGACCCCTGCGGAAGTAAAAGAATTTGCAGGCTATGCAAAAAGTATCGGGCTGGAGACCATCCTCGAAGTGCATCAGGAAGAAGAACTGGGGCATTGCTGTGATGAGGTAAGCATGGTGGGAGTGAATAACCGTAACCTGAAGACCTTTGAAGTGGACATCAATACTTCCCTGCACCTGGCTGACAGGATACCGGCCGGTAAACCGGCCATTGCTGAAAGCGGCATCAGCAGCGTGGAGAGTATTGTAACTTTACGCAAGGCCGGGTTCAAAGGATTCCTGATCGGCGAAAATTTTATGAAGGAAGAACAGCCGGGAAAAGCCTTTGAAGAATTTTCGGCGAGACTGGCCGCCTCTGAACGCAGGCAGACCGGTGTTTAGCTGAATACAAAATATACATTATGAATATTAAAGTTTGCGGGATCACAGAAATGAAACAACTGCAACAGCTTGACGGGCTGGATGTGGACTTTGCCGGACTGATCTTTTACAAAGAATCACCGCGGTATGCGGGCGGTAAACTGGATGCCCGGGAAGTAAAGAAAGCTGATTTTGACCTGAAGAAAGTGGGAGTGTTTGTCAACCCGGAGATGATCGATGTACTGGATGCAATAGATGATTACGGCCTGGAAGTGGTGCAGCTGCACGGCGATGAAAGCCCTGAAATGTGTGAGGACCTGAGCAGCGAGGTGGAAGTGATCAAAGCATTCCGCATATCCGGCGGGGAAGATATTGATAAACTGGTGGCGCCATATGATGCGGTATGTGATTATTACCTGTTTGACACGGACGGACTGAAAGAAAGTTTCGGGGGCACCGGTAAACAGTTCGACTGGTCTGTATTAAGCAAGGCCAAAATTGAAAAACCCTTCTTTCTCAGTGGTGGAATCGGGGTGGAAGATGCTGCCAGGATAAAGGCATTCAAACACCCGGACCTGTTCGGGGTTGATATCAACAGCAGGTTTGAAACTGCACCGGGGGTGAAGGACATGAGTAAGGTGCTTCAGTTTAAGGTGGCAATGAAATAGGATCCGGGCTGAAGTACACAGCGCAGGGAAAGAAAGCCCGGCGACCAATAAAAAATTACCGAATGACAGCAAATCAATCTTATACTTCACCCGATGAGCAGGGCTACTATGGTTCCTTTGGCGGAGCCTATATCCCCGAAATGCTGCACCGGAATGTGGAAGAGTTAAGGGAGAAGTATATCGGGATCATTTATGAGGAAGGGTTTCATAAAGAGTTTGAGCAGTTGCTTAAAGATTATGCGGGCCGGCCGACGCCTTTATATTTCGCAGCCCGGCTGAGCAGCCGGTACAAGGCAAATATTTACCTGAAGCGGGAAGACCTCTGCCACACCGGTGCGCATAAGATCAATAATACCATCGGCCAGATACTGCTGGCGCAACGGCTGGGCAAGAAAAGGATCATTGCAGAAACGGGCGCCGGTCAGCATGGGGTGGCCACCGCCACCGTGTGTGCCCTGAAAGGAATGGAATGTATCGTGTACATGGGTGAAAAGGACATCGAACGGCAGGCGCCAAACGTAGCAAGGATGAAAATGCTCGGTGCTACGGTAATACCGGCGACGAGTGGCAGTAAAACGCTGAAGGATGCAACGAATGAAGCCATCCGTGACTGGATCAATCATCCGGAGGATACGCATTACATCATTGGCAGCGTGGTAGGGCCCCATCCTTACCCGGATATGGTAGCGAGGTTCCAGAGTGTGATCAGCCGGGAAATGCGAAAACAGTTGCTGGAAAAAACAGGAGACGAACGGCCGGGGTATGTGATCGCCTGTGTGGGAGGAGGAAGTAATGCGGCCGGGGCCTTTTATCATTTTCTCGATGAGCCTTCGGTGCAACTGATCGCAGTGGAAGCTGCCGGTGAAGGAGTGAATACGGGTAAGAGTGCCGCCACCACACAACTGGGCACGCCGGGTATTTTGCACGGCAGTAAAAGTCTGCTGATGCAAACGGAGGACGGGCAGGTGGTGGAGCCGCATAGTATTTCGGCGGGGCTGGACTACCCGGGGATCGGGCCGCTGCATGCACACCTGTATGAAACCGGCCGGGCTACCTTCCTCAGTGCAACAGATAAAAAGGCTTTGAATGCGGCGTTTGAACTGGCAAAACTGGAGGGCATCATCCCGGCACTGGAATCAGCCCATGCATTACATGCCCTGAAGATGATCAATTTTAATCCAAAGGATGTGGTGGTGGTCTGCCTTAGCGGAAGAGGGGATAAGGACCTGGGAACTTATATGCGGGCGATGGAGGAAGGAGGATAGAAAGGTTGTAGTGATTAGTTTTTTAATGCGCAGGCAATAGCCATCAGTTGGTTTTACTATGAGCAGGATAAAGAAATTATTTGAATCAAAGCCGGGCCAGGTGCTCAACGTGTACTGCACAGCAGGGTTTCCGCAACTGCATTCCACGGTTGAAGTGATGCAGGCCCTGCAGGAACACGGGGCAGATATGATCGAACTCGGCATGCCATACAGCGACCCGCTGGCAGATGGCCCGGTGATACAGCACAGCAGCTCGGTGGCCCTGGCAAACGGGATGACACTTAAGCGGCTCTTTGAGCAACTGGCAGATTTCAGGAATCACATCACAGTGCCCGTAGTGCTGATGGGTTATATGAATCCTGTTTTGCAGTATGGCTTTGAACAATTCTGTTCCGATGCGGCCGCTGCCGGCGTGGACGGGCTGATAATACCCGACCTGCCGGAATTTGAATTCGAAACGGAATACGGGGCGGTCATTCAGAAGCAGGGGCTTGATTTTATTTTCCTGGTTACACCGGAAACCTCTCCGGAGCGGGTAAAAAAACTGGACAGCCTGAGCAGTGGTTTTCTCTATGCGGTTTCATCTTCTTCCACAACCGGCAGTGATAAGGCGGCGGCTGATACCACAGGGTACCTGCAGCGGCTGAGAAGCCTGAACCTGCGAAACCCCGTGCTCGTTGGCTTTGGCATCAGGGATAAGTCCACGTTTGATACCGTTTGTCAGCAGGCGGCGGGTGCCATTATCGGATCGGCTTATATTAAAGCGCTGGAAAACAGCACCGATGTTAATGCCACCACAAAATCCTTTCTTGCGTCAATTATCGGCTGAAAGACTTCCACGATTAAGGCTCAATGGCTAATTTTGATGCCTTATTCAATTGTGAACAACAGATAAAACCTGTATGAAGAAACTATTTTTCTTTTTGCTTTTTCTCCCGGTTTACATGATGGCACAAAAGACCGGCCCGGGGTTTACCATAGACGGGAAACTGGATGGCGTGGACGACGGCACCAAGATCAGCCTGTATAAAAATGGTGAACAGACCGCCTGGGTGAGCACTACCCTGCAGAAGGGTAAGTTCACCCTGAAAGAAAGCGTACAGGAACCCACCCTTTGTTTTATTGTGATCGATGGTATTCCCAATGCCATTGAAGTCTATGTCGAGAATAACAACATCACAGTAAAGGCCAAAAAAGAATCGCTGGACAAGGCAGAAATTTCCGGCTCCCGGTCACATAAAGATTTTGCCGATTTTGTTACGGTCTTCATGCCGGTGGCGCAACAACTGAACAGCCTGGCCTCCACCATCAATTCCACCATGCCCGGCCCTGACAGGGATTCCATGATGAATGTTTACACCGCTTCCCAGCAAAAGCTCCAGGATGAGATCGATAATTTCGTTATGAAAAAACCGGCTTCGTATGTTACCCCCTTTCTGCTGGATGTAACGTACCGGTTCAAAGAAGATATAGTGGTACTGGAAAACCGGTTCAATAAGCTTGATGTAAAGATCAAGAACTCCGAATCGGGAAAAAAACTGAAAGAGTTCATTACCACCAGCAAGATCGGCGCAGTGGGCACCATGGCCATTGATTTTACACAACCCGATACTTCCGGTCACCCGGTTTCGCTGTCCTCCTTCCGGGGTAAATATGTGCTGGTGGATTTCTGGGCAAGCTGGTGCGGGCCCTGCCGGGCTGAAAACCCGAACGTAGTGGAGAACTACAATTACTTCAAGAATAAAAATTTTACCATCCTTGGTGTGTCCCTCGACAGGCCGGGTAATAAGGAGAAATGGATTGAAGCCATTAAGAATGATAACCTGACCTGGACGCATGTAAGCGATCTGCAATGGTGGAATAATGCTGCAGCGAAGCTTTATAATGTACAGGGTATTCCCCTGAATATCCTGGTGGACCCGAGCGGAAAAATTGTAGCCCGGAACCTGAGAGGCCCCGAGCTACACATGAAACTTTGCGAAGTGCTTGGATGTAACTAAGGTCAGTTCACATCTTTTCCCTGTTTCAGTTTATCAATGATCGTCATCACATTGTTCTTGTTGTTGGCATCCGGTGCCAGCGGTAAGGCCATGTTGGCATACTTCAGGGCATTCTTGAAATCACCAAGGGCAGAATACCCTCTTGTCATTCCCATCAGGGTGGTGAACTGGCCGGGATTCTTATCGTAATTCATTTTGAACACCTCAAAGGCTTCTTTATAGTTCTTCAGGTTCAGCAACTGGCGGCCATACTGGTGTACTTCCTGCATACTGGCAAAGGGCAAGGCCTTTTTCATTACCTCCGCGGCTTCGGTATTCCGGCCCAGTTTATTCAGCAGTTGTGCTTTGGTGCTCCAGGCAGAAAAACTTTTTTCCCCGCCAAAGCCGGCAGAGGTCGCCGAATCAGCCCAAAGCAGCGCTTCATCCAGGTTGGTATTTCTTTGCAGGCACCATTGTGCGGCCTGGTCCCAGCTTTGCCAGATAAACCCTTTTTCTGTTCGCAGTTCACGGCGGAAAGAAGCGAGCTGGTCTTTTATATAATCCACTTCGATCCTGAACGGAATCGCCAGCTTTTCCCATTGCAGACTGACCATAGCTGAATTCTCCGTTTCATTCGAAAACTCATACTTCAGCCATTCCACACTTTTATCCAGCGGCTGGGGTTTTACATTTACCCGCAGGGCATCTTCCGCCGGGTTGTAATAATAACTACCCCAGGAGGTGGAATTCTTAGAAAAGATCAGTGTACACTCCTCCGGGCCATAGGCAACAAAAAAACCATATTGACCTGCAGGCAGGGGCTGGCCTTCGATCTTTACATCCGTTGAAAATGAAAAGGTGGTGTTCTCGTTGGCACCGGCCCGCCACGGCGAGGATTTGGAGGAACCAAAACCCAGGTCCGTGAACCCGGTGTGCACCAGTTGCCCCCATATTTTTCCTTCACGGCCTTTTACACCGGGACGGTCGTAGTGAATGGTTACATCCGTAAGTCCCACCCGTTCACTGACAGATGCTTTTTTATTTCCCCCGCTGGGGAGCACTGTCAGCGGTATCTGGGCAAATACCTGGTTGGTGATAACAAGGAGCAGCAGTAAAACCTGTTTCTTCATAAAAAGTTTTTTAGTACCGGCAAACTACACCGTAATTCACCTCGTCACTCTCCTATTGGTACCAATGCAGCACCCTGCGGATGAGCAGCCGATTGCCGTGATATATGGAAATATAATGTAATTTACAGGATCGTTTTATACCTATCCTTAACCAAAAATGAAGACATGAAAATTCTCTTCAGTGTAATCCTCTTATGTATCGGATTTTCTTCTCCGGCACAGATCCTGAAAAAGATCAAAGACCGGGTGGAGAACAAGGCCCGCAGCGAAGCCAATGATGCCAAGTACGATGCTAAATACAAGGCCCGGCAGGCGGCTTACAAGGAGCTCGATGATTTTAAGTCTGAATTTGATTCCACCGATATCGACTATGCCCTGCTGCTCAGTGATAACTCCGGGCTGTTTGGCGGCCGCGGACGCAATGAAATGGGCACCAGGTTCCTGCGCCTGGGTGCTATTGCCAATTCCCTGTACCGTGACCAGGACCTGAGCGATGAAGAAAATGCACGGCTCAACCTTCAATTCGGTCAGTCGGCCTATGCCACCGGCAGGTATGTATATGCCGCCAAGCGACTGAATGCCGCACAGCGGTATTTTGAAAAGGCCTATCTCACCAGCGATCTCAGTTACCTGAAATCAATTGCCAGCCAGGGGCTGCTTTATACATCGATGGGCCGCTTTCCGATGGCAGAGAAATTCACATCACAGGCGCTGGAGATGCGGCAGGAAAAACTGGGTGAAACCAATATGGCGGTGGCCGCATCGCTGAATAACTATGCGGTACTGCATTACAACCTGGGCAGGTATAATGAAGCTGAAAAGGAATTCGCCGCTTCTGTCAAAATAATAGAGACCAATAAACAGCAAACGGCAATGCCGTATGCGATCCTGCTGAACAATGAAGCGATCCTCTTTCAGTCAATGGGTCGCTACGATGAAGCCGTGAAACTGCTGAAACAGGCGCTGCAGCTGGCCGGTCAGCTGGAAGTGAGCAAGGCCCGCAACCATCTTAAATTTTTCTCGAACCTGGCGTTGCTCTACCAGCAAATGGGAAAATACTCCGAAGCAGAAGAGATATACCGCGGGCTGGAGAAAAGACTGGAAAAGGGTAAACCGGAATATGCCAACTTCCTGAACAATGTTGCCATTCTTGCCATGCTCATGAAAAAAGAAGACCGGGTGGAACAGATGCTGAAACAATCAGCCGAGATTTATAAAACAACGATGACGGAGAAGAGCCCGGCCTATGCGAAAGTGATCAGCGATCTGGGCAATTTCTACCGGTATAAAAGCAGGTATGCCGATGCCACACCCCTGCTGCAGCAGGCCCTTCAGATAAGACTCGAATCACTGGGAGACAGTCACCCCCTGTATGTGCAATCACAGGAGGACCTGGCCGTCTTATACTGGAAACAAAGCCAGCTGGAGAAAGCGGTTCCGCTTTACAGGGAAGTGATGGAGAAATCACTCGATTTTATCAACCGGTATTTCCCGCCGATGAGTGAGGCGGAGAAAACAAAATACTGGGACTTGCTTTCACCGCGGTTTGAAAGGTTTTACAATTTTGCGATCGAAGCAGGGGCCTCGGACAAATCCTTGCTTACCGACCTGCTTGAATACCGGTTTGCCACCAAAGGGCTGTTGCTGAGTTCCTCCAGGAAGGTCAGCGAAACCATCCTGAACAGCGGTAACGCCAAACTGATCGAGGATTATACACAATGGCTCGACAGTAAGGAGCAGCTGACGGCATTATATGCCTATTCAAAAGAAGACCTGCAGGAGCAGAGCATCAACCTTGATTCACTGGAGAAGGCCACCAACGCCATGGAGAAAAGGTTATCGGAGAACTCCAGGGAGTTTTCGCAATTCTATTTTACCACCAAAACCAAGTGGACGGATGTGCAGCATGAACTCAAGGCAGATGAGGCACTGGTGGAGATCATCCGCCTCCGCAACTTCGACCAGGTGCTCACCACGGATTGCCGGTATGCAGCCCTAATCCTTTCAAAGAATAACAATCAGCCCCGGCTGGTACTGATGACCAATGGCAATGATATGGAAGGGAAGTATGCAAAGAGTTACCGGATATCCATGAAAAGCAAGATGAATGATGAACAGTCGTACAATTATTTCTGGGCACCGCTGGAGGCCGAAGTAAAAGGAAAAAAGAAGATATGGTTCTCACCGGACGGTGTATACACACAGCTGAATCTGTACACCCTGAAAAAAGCCGGCGGCGATTTCCTGATCAGCCAGTATGATGTAACCCTGATCGGTAATCCCCGTGACCTTGTAACGAATAAAAGCAAGACCTCTGTCAGTGCGGCGAAGAAAGCCACACTGGTCGGGTACCCGGATTATGGATCCGGTGGTATGATCGCCCAGTTGCCCGGCACCAAAGTGGAAGTGGATAATATCAATAAGCTGCTGAAAACATCCGGCTTCCAGGTATCCGAACTGACGCAACGGGATGCAACGGAAACCAATGTGAAGTCCGCAAAAAAAGAAGCGATCCTTCACATTGCCACACATGGATATTTCCTCAAGGACGTGGAAAGAACGAGCTGGCCGATCGGCGTACTGGCAGATTATGCAAAAGACAATGTGCTGCTCCGCTCCGGGCTGATGCTAACCGGTGCATCAGAAGCCAATGGCGCCACACAAACCCTTGACAGCAGCAACAATGGTATCATGACATCCTACGAAGCCATGAACCTTGACCTGAAAGGAACGGATCTTGTGGTATTGAGCGCCTGCGAAACCGGCCTGGGAGAAATAAAAGCGGGTGAAGGCGTATATGGATTGCAAAGGGCTTTTCTCGCTGCGGGTGCCGAGGCGATCATCATGAGCCTGTGGAAAGTGGATGACGAAGCGACTCAATTGCTGATGAATAATTTTTATGCAAACTGGGTCAGGACAAATGACCGGCAAAAGGCTTTTAAGCAGGCGCAGCAGCAGTTAATGGCCAATGAAAAATATAAGGCCCCGATGTATTGGGGGGCTTTTGTCATGATTGAAGACTGAACCAGCCTGAAGCATTTGCCAGAAGCAGGCGGACCTGCATCAAGGTATATTTCGGTATCCTGCCGGTGGCATACGGATAAGAATAGGGTGGTCCCGGCAGCTTTCGTTTAATAATATATATGGAAATCACAGGTGAATATTTTCTGGAGGGGGTCAGGGAAATGGCCTCCGGGTTTTTACTGAAGCCGGATAACAGTTTTCAATTCTTTTTTAGCTACGGTGCGCTGGACCGGCAGGCAACGGGCCGGTGGAAGCAGGATGGAGAACGGATCATCTTTAACAGTGACAAATGGCCGGGGACGGACTTTACCATTACCCGCAGCGAACCGGGCGATGAAAGAGAAGGAGTATTGATACGGCTGGAACAGGCGAACCCGATGCTGGCCGCTTACTTATACGCAAGCCTCGAAAAAGGAAAGGACGACAGCTGGAAGAACTTTGATCAGCGGGGATATGTACAATTACCGCCACAGCCCTTCAGCGATATCAGTCTGATGTTTGAATTTTGCCCGGAACGTTTCAGTGTGTTGCCGGTTACAAAGGGGCACACCGTTTTTACCATCCGGCCGGAACAAACTTTGTTTCAATATTATTTTGATGATTTTTCTTTAGCACTAACCGATAAAGGACTGACCGGAAAACATCCGCTGCTCCGGGAAAAGGAGTTTTTGTATGGGAAAGGGGCTAACTGATAACCCGGCAGGGATCGAAAATTACTACACCGGCAAAGCGGACAGGTTATAGCTTTTCCACCATTACATTTTCCCCCTTCATTAGAAATTTATAGCTGTCAAAGCTCTTATTGATTGCGCTGAAGAACGGTTTTGCACACCCGGGTTCCAGCCAGTCATGCAGCTCAATGATAATGATCCCGGTTTTTTGAAGCCAGCTTTCAAAGTTCTTTTCGAACACATATTTTTCGCTGGTCTCAATATCGAGTTTGAGGATATCGATATGTTCAATATTGTATTTTTTGAGCAGGCTTTCTATGGAAATGGCGTTGATCGTTCCGTTTGCCGGATCATCTTCTACTACCATTCCCCATTTTCCGGCGTTGAATTTATCATATACCCTGAGCCGGGTATCAGCATTCCATATTCCGCAGTTTTCGCACCAGGTGTTTTCGTACCTGGAAACATTTTCCTGTAAAATACCAAAGTTGTCGGGGTCAGGTTCTATACAAACAACCTTAGCGGAAGGATACCTGTTTTTCATCAGGATGGTAAACAGCCCGATATTGGCGCCGCCGTCAATAATTACGGCGGGCTCTTTACTAAAGGCTACATCATACTCCTTATTAAGGAATACCTGGTAAAAGGCCGGCACATCTGAAGTGCCTTTCCTCAGCCGGATTGGAAATTTGATACCGGGAACCTTTACCCGGGACAGCTTCCCCCTTCTAACCTGGAAAAAAAGCTTCGTGCCACTGAAAAAGCCGAATCGCTGTATGAATTTGACAAGCAGTTTTACACTATCAGAGGTTTTTTTCATAGCGACACTCTCAATTGGTTGCTGAATAAGTTGATCAAAAGGTACAGGTATTTTTTACCGGGTTCCGTCCCTGACGAAGATAGCTATAAATAGTGAAGAAATTTTTTTGCACTGTCGGGGGAGCAACAGCACACGTATGCAAATTCACCGTTTCAGATACGCATTTCCTGCCGTAACTTCCCTTAAAATTCTCACACCCATGCGAAAGCTTTCTTCTTTTGCTGTGTTATTGTTTTCACCGGCCTTTCTGCTTGCGCAACAGTTTGGCGGTAACCCGCCATCCACCAAATGGAGGCAGATTCACACCGATACGGCAAGGGTCATCTTTCCGGCCGGGATGGACAGTACGGCCAGCCGGGTGGCAGCGGTGGTGCACTATGCTGCCTCACAACAGCCTTTTTCCCTGGGTAAACAGCAGAAAAAAATAAACATCGTATTACAGAACCAGACAGTAGTGGCCAATGGGTATGTGGGACTCGGGCCGTTCCGGAGCGAATATTTCCTTACCCCGGATCCCAACAGCCTCGGGCAGGGCTCCGTTCCCTGGGCCGATCAGCTGGCCCTGCATGAATACCGGCACGTACAGCAGATCAATAACTTCAATAATGGTCTCAGTAAGTTCATGCACATCATTTCCGGGCAGCAGGGGTATGACCTGGCGATCAATGCTGCCATTCCGAATTGGTTCTATGAAGGGGATGCCGTGTATGCAGAGACCGTATTAAGCAGCCAGGGCCGTGGCCGTCTTCCGCTTTTCACCGGTGCTTATCCCTCTCTCTGGCAGGCTGGCAAGAAGTACACCTGGATGAAATTGCGAAATGGCTCCCTCAAAGATTATGTACCGAACCACTATTACCTTGGCTACCTGCTCGTCAATTACGGCCGCCTGCAATATGGCGCCGACTTCTGGACCCGGGTTACCCGTGATGCCAGCGCTTATAAAGGTTTGTTCTATCCTTTCCAGGCGGCCATCAAACGATACACCGGGAAGGACTACAAGACTTTTACAAATGAGGCCCTTGCCTATTACAAGACAGCTTTCAAAAAATCGGTGGATGAACGGGAAGCGGCCCGCCGGGAAGATTTTATTTTCCCGCTGAATAAAAAATATGTTACGGATTATCAGTTCCCGTACGTGGCGGGCACAGACTCACTTGTATACCTGAAGTCCAGCTACCGGCAACTGCCGGCTTTTTATATTAAAGACAGGAATGGCGAACACCGGCTCCGCTATAAGGACATTTCCATCGACGACCAGTTCAGCTACCGGAACGGAAAGATCGTGTATGCAGCCTATGAAAGCGATCCGCGGTGGGCCTGGCGGGATTACAGTGTTATCCGTATCCTGGATGTGCAAACAGGGGAACAACATACCCTCCGGTCAAAGACAAAATATTTCACGCCTGATATTTCTGCCGATGGCAGCAGGGTGGCCGCCGTGCAAACCGGGCCGGACGGAAAATCTGCCCTTCATGTGATAAGCAGTGCGGACGGAAATGTGCTGCGTGAATTACAATCACCGGATATTGCTCTATTCACCGATCCCAGGTTCATGGGGGATAATGCCCTGGTATCTGCCGTACGGCTTACCAGCGGGCAGATGTCATTGATTCAGGCAGACATAACATCCGGGAACATCACCCGCCTCCTGCCGGCTTCTTACAACGTGATCGGTTATCCCTGTGTGGAGGGCGATAAAATATATTTTACAGCTTCGTACGGAGGCAATGATGATATATATGTACTGCAAATGAGTAACCGGAAAATATACCGGCTGACAAATGGCCCGCTCGGGAATTATTTTGTAAATGCCGCCGGCGGTAAGATCAGCTGGTCAACGTTTACGGCAGAGGGTTACCAGGTAAAGCAACTGGAGGAAAGCAAAATGGAAGCCAGGGAAGTGGGAGAGGCTTCCCTTACTGCACTGGCACCGCGGTTTGAAGTAAGCTTTGCAGCGGAGCCCGGAAATGTATTAGCCAGGATCCCCGCCAGAAGTTTTGCCACCGGCAAGTACAGCAAAGGAACGGGGCTGCTGAATTTTCATAGCTGGCGCCCCTATTACTCCGATCCCATCTTTACTTATTCGTTGTACGGCGAAAATGTGCTGAACACCCTCCAGTCGGAATTATATTACCTGTATAACCAGAATGAAAAGACCAGTGCTGCCGGCTTTTCCACTACCTATGCCGGCTGGTTTCCCTGGATCACCCTTGGAACAGAATACACGTTTGACAGAACCACCTCCATCGGTAACAAAACCCGGCAATGG
Source organism: Chitinophagaceae bacterium (assembly GCA_046329665.1). Classification (GTDB taxonomy): domain Bacteria; phylum Bacteroidota; class Bacteroidia; order Chitinophagales; family Chitinophagaceae; genus JJ008. The sequence goes on from JAXLUG010000010.1 coordinate 77,775, forward strand.
AACCAGCTGGACACCCGTGCAGGCCTCAGCATCCCGCTGAACTGGGCCCGTGGACGAACATTCAAAAACTTTAACCTGGGCAGTTATTATGTACTGCGCAATGAGTTCAACCAGGGTTTCTATAAGGATTCTCTGGGCAATACTTCTTTCAGCTACCTGCTTCATACTTTTTCATGGACACAGCAGGTGCAAAGAGCTGTACAACATATCTATCCCCGCTTTGCCATCTCCGTGGCAGCCACACACCGCCATGCCGTCACCAGTGTGAAGGGTTACCAGTTTATTACTTCCGGTTCCTTATATGTGCCGGGTATTTTGTCCACGCATAACCTGGTACTGACAGGTTCATTCCAGCAGCGTGATACGCTGGGCCAGGTCATCTTTTCCGATCAGTTTGCTTATTCAAGGGGATATACGGGAAGGTATTTTTCCCGGATGTGGCGGTTGTCGGCGAATTATCACCTGCCATTATTGTACCCGGACTGGGGCTTTGGCAATATCGTATACTTTCAGCGGGTACGGGGCAATGCCTTCTATGATTTTACCAAAGTGTATTCAAGGGATAAAACACAAACCCGTGACCAGCGAAGTGCGGGCGGGGAGATATTCTTTGATACCAAATGGTGGAACCAATACCCCGTTACCTTTGGCTTTCGGGTGAGTTACCTGCTCGACCAGGACCAGTTCAATGGTTTTAAAGGAACGATCTTTGAATTCATCCTGCCGGTGAATCTTATTCCCAGATAGGCTGCGTTCAAAGGGATGCCAGGCTTTCCTCGATCACACGGATCCTGGCTTCGGCATCCGCTTTTTTCTTTTTCTCTGCTTCCACTACCTCCGGTTTGGCATTTTGCACAAAGCGTTCGTTGCCGAGTTTCTTTTCTACGGAAACCAGGAAGCCCTTCAGGTAGTCGAGGTCTTTCTGCAATTGCTCTTTCTGCGAGGAGGTGTCAAGTACCGCCGTTGTTTCCAGGAAGAACTTGTCTTTCTGTACCACTACGGTAATGCTGTTTGGTACACTGGTGCCTGTATAACTGATCATCTCAGCATTCACCTGCCGGGCCAGTATATCTGCGATAGACACATAAACCTCTTTATGGGCTGTCTGTATATGAAGCCTGATCGTATCTTTTGGCTTCAGCTGGTTTTTATTCCGGGCATCCCGGATGGCGGTGATCATTTCTTTAAGCAGGGCGGCATCCATCAGTAGCTTTTTATCCGCATTTGATGCAGCCGGAAATTGTTTTACCATGAGATCCGACTGCTGCACTCTTAATTGCTGGTAGATCTCTTCTGTAACAAAAGGAAGGAAAGGATGCAGGAGTTGCATCAGCTGTTCGAAGAACCCGACGGTCTTTTCATATACAGCCGGATCGATGGGTTGTTCAAAACCCGGCTTTACCCATTCCAGGTACCAGCTGCAGAAATCGTCCCAGATCAGTGAGTAGATCGTTTTCAGGGATTCACTCAGGCGAAAGTCCTTGAATTGTTCATCCACCTGCAAGCGTACTTCATTCAGCCGTTGCTCAAACCAGTTCACGGCAAAATGGTTTTCGGCCGGGTTACCGGAAGCAGCCTGCCGGCCTTCCCACATTTTTACCAGCTTCAGGGCATTCCACATCTTATTGATGAAGAATCGGCCCTGTTCATTTCCGGCAGGATCCCACATCAGGTCGTTACCGGCAGGAGAGGAGATCATGATCCCGAACCGCACGGCGTCGGCACCATCATGGTCGATCATCTCCAGCAGGTCGGGTGAGTTTCCAAGACTCTTGCTCATCTTTCTGCCGATCTTGTCCCTGACGATGCCGGTAAAATATACTTCGCTGAAAGGCTTTTCCTTTTTGTATTCAAAGCCGGCCATGATCATCCGGGCTACCCAGAAGAAAATGATCTCCGGTGCCGTTACCAGGGTGTTGGTGGGATAATAATATTTCTCCTCTGCATTGCCCGGGTTACTGTAACCTTTGAAAACCTCAAAGGGCCAGAGCCAGGAAGAGAACCAGGTATCCAGGCAATCCTCATCCTGCTTCAGTACAGCAGGGGATACACCAAACTGCCCGCTGAACATTTTCGTGGCCTCTTCTTCGGTTTCGGCCACCACAAAGCGGCCATCCGTATCATACCAGGCCGGTATCCGGTGCCCCCACCACAGTTGTCTTGATATACACCAATCCTTGATATTCTCCATCCAGTGGCGGTAGAGGTTTTTAAACTTGGCCGGGAAGAATTTTATTTCCTCATCCATGACGGCTTTCAGGGCCGGGTCAGCTATTTTTTTCATGGCTACCCACCATTGCATCGATAGCCGGGGCTCCACCACCACATCCGTTCTTTCTGAGTATCCGACCTCACTGGTATAATCTTCTGTCTTTACCAGGTATCCTTTTTCCTCCAGTTCTTTTGCGATCTTCTTCCGGGCTTCAAAACGTTCTTCGCCGATATATATCTGTGCTGCTTCATTCAATGTTCCGTCCTCATTCAGTATATCAACGACTTCCAGGTTATGTTTCTGCCCCAGCAGGTTATCGTTCATGTCGTGTGCCGGGGTTATCTTCAGCGCACCGGTACCAAATTCCATGGTAACGTATTCATCGGCGATGACAGGGATCCGGCGGTTGATCAGCGGTACCCGGGCAAACTTGCCCTGCAGGTGCTTATAGCGTTCATCATCGGGGTGCACACAGATAGCCGTATCACCCATGATGGTTTCCGGACGTACGGTGGCGATGGTAATAAAGTCGTCAGTGGTTCCGTCAATAAGGTATTTCAGGAAATACAGCTTCTGGTTCGTCTGTTTCCGTATCACTTCCTCATCACTCAGGGCTGTTTTGGCTTTTACATCCCAGTTGATCATTCTTTTGCCCCGGTAGATGTATCCTTTATTGTAGAGATCGATGAATACACGGATCACAGAACGGTAATAATCCGGATCCATGGTGAAGGCCGTACGTTCCCAGTCGCAGCTGCAACCCAGTTTACGGAGTTGTTTTAAAATGATGCCGCCGTATTTTTCTTTCCATTCCCAGGCATACTGCAGAAATGCTTCCCGGCTGAGGGAGGATTTGGCAATGCCTTTCTCCCGCAGCATGTGCACCACTTTGGCTTCGGTGGCGATGGAGGCATGATCAGTTCCCGGTACCCAGCAGGCATTCTTCCCCTGCATACGGGCCCGGCGAACCAGAATATCCTGTATGGTATTGTTGAGGCAGTGTCCCATGTGGAGCACACCGGTCACATTGGGAGGGGGAATGACGACAGTATAGGGTTCACGGTTATCCGGTTCACTGTGAAAATAGTTTTTATCCAGCCAATGCTGGTACCATTTCTGTTCTGCTGCACGGTGTTCGAAGTTTTTGCTTAGTTCCATCTTTCAGTACTGCGTTGTTTTCCCGTTGTGATTGTCTGTAAATGAACGGCAAATTTACCCTGTTTCAGGGAGAAGATGAAACGAAGAGAGAACTATACCCTTATTTCCCGGCCGGCATTAATTTCTGTACTTCTTCACAAATGAAGATGTTGCCATTATGCACTTCGGTAATGCCCTGGGTGATCTCTTCGAGGGAGGAGGTTTTGGTAATATATCCCCGGGCGCCCAGGGCCATCATTTTGACAGCGTATTTCGGCTGGTTGTTTACAGAAAGACCGATGATCTTCACGGCAGGCTGTTCTTTTGTGATCCGGCTGACGATCTGGAATGCTTCCTCCGGGGACAGCGTGATATCCACGATAAGGATATCCGGCTGGTGTTTTTTGACACATTCAAGTACATTTTCACCGTTGCGGCAGTCGGCCACGACGGTGAACCCGGGATTATTTTCCAGCAGGGTCTTCCAGGATTTCCTTATCAGTTGATGGTCATCAGCCAGAATGATACTGATAGCAGTACGGCTCATAATTTTTGTAGTTACGGTTTATGCTCATTACCCGGATTAGTGACCGGCCGTTAACCACAGAATATGGATTTCAAAAAAGGAGGGATAAGATATAATTAGTAAAAATACTGAAAAACTAAAGTAATATTACCTGCTCATTTTACCAAGAGTTTTTACTATTATTTTTTCCTGCCCGGCCCCCGCCGTTCCGAAGCCGGTTGGGGTATTTGTGTTTTTGCCACTGACTTTCAATTATATTCGCATTACCGGCCTTCATTCCGGTCAACTTTAAAACCAATTGCATGAAGAGAGAATTGACCTCCTGGTTCAGCCCCTCCCTTAACAAGGATATGCCGATCGCCACCTATGGCGACTATGGATTTGCGCTCCTGCTGGTACCGACAGCAGCTGCCGATTACCTCGAATATGAACGCTTTCAGCTGATGGACCATATTGCCCCGTTCATTGATGCCGGCCGGGTAAAGGTCTTTTCCATCGATAGTATCAATAATGAAAGCTGGCTGAATAATGAAGCGGATCCCCGGTATAAGTCGATCCGCCACCAGCAGTGGAATAACTATGTCTTTAATGAAGTGGTTCCATTTATCCGGAACAGTACCAGTCCGGATACCCCCATTATAACCTGCGGGGCTTCGTTCGGGGCACTGCACAGCATGAACCTGTTCCTGAAGAGACCGGATATCATCAATGGGGTCATTGCGATGAGTGGTGTATATGAACTGACTGAGTACACCAAAGGATATTTTGATGAGGACGTTTACTTCAACAGCCCGGGTCATTATATGAGTAACCTGACGGACCATAACATCCTTGAACAGATCAGGAAGAGCCAGCACATACATATCCTCACGGGCAGCGGATCCTATGAAGACCCGGCTGCGAGCGGCCGTTTTGCAAAAACGCTGTATGATAAAGGCATCTGGTATGAACTGGATGTGTGGGGGCCGGAGTGGACCCATGACTGGCCTACGTGGAGGGCCATGCTGCCTCATTATATTGGCTCCAGGTTTTAGGTACTGCAGATCATTCAGCCGGCATCTTTTTCAAGGTAACCTGTAAAGGTTTCCCGGTCGATCATCCTTGCGCCGAGGCTTTCGAGGTATTCCGAATAGATCTGGCAATCGATTATCTGTACACCATCGGCTTTCAGCACTTCCACGTATTTGATAAAAGCATAGCGTGAAGCCTCGCTGACCCTGCTGAACATACTTTCCCCGAAAAAAACCTTTCCCAGCCTGATACCGTAGAGGCCACCCGCCAGTTCGCCATCCTTCCATACCTCGGCGCTGTGGGCATACCCGAGCTCATGCATCCGGCAATAGGCCTTTTCCACTTCCGGTCGTATCCAGGTGCCATCCTGCCCGGGCCTCATGATCTTCCTGCAATGACGTATTACGTCCGGGAATGCTTTGTTCACCGTGAAATCAAAATAATTTTCACTGATCAGTTTTTTTACAGACTTCCTCACTTTTAATTCTCCGGGAAAGAGTACAAACCTTGGATGCGGGCACCACCAGAGCGGTACTTCCTCTTCGTACCAGGGAAAGATGCCTTTCCGGTAGGCAAGCAGCAGCCGCTCGGGGGAGAGGTCACCACCAATAGCAAGCAGTCCGTCCTGTTCGGCCATGCTTACAGGGGGAAATGATAATTCCGTATCAAGAAAGAAGAGGGCCATTGCCGGTGATATTAGCCGGCCACTATTTCCACTGTGGCATTGATGCCTCTTTCGGTGATGGCATCACATTGTGGTTTCAGGTCATCGTAAGCGCCGTTCTTTACGGCATATTTTCCGCGGAAATGAATGATATAGGCGCATTGTTCAGCCTGCTCCACGGAATGACCGCATACCTCCATCAGGGTTTCGATCACCCATTCGAATGTATTTACCTCGTCATTCCATACAATGAGATGGCACGGGTCTTCGGTACTGGTCATCACATCAGTTTCTTCCAGCACATCTGTTTCTATATGGGGGTTCAGTTCTTTCACAGGGCAAAAATACATTTGTTTTTGTACTTTTAAATAAACCAACAGTATGCAACGTGTCATCGGGCTGGGAGGCCCTTTTATCAAAGCCAGCGATCCCAAAGCACTGGCAGCCTGGTATGAAAAACACCTGGGAATAAAATTCAACGGAACGACATATGCCGACTGGTCTTTTTCAGAGCTGGTCAGCCGGAAAAACCCGGGATCGAACCTGCTTTCTTTTTTCAAAAAGGACAGCACTTATTTCGCCCCCAGCGAAAAGGAAGTGATGATCAACCTGATCGTGGAGGATCTTTTTGGCCTTCTTGAGGTACTGCGGTCAGAAGGAGTGACCGTAGTGGGCGACCCGATGGATGAGTCATACGGCAAATTTGGCTGGATACTCGACCCCGAAGGAAATAAGATCGAACTCTGGGAACCACCTGCTTAAAATAAAAAAGCCCCTGAAACGGGGCCTTTAGTGGGAGTTGACGGGATCGAACCGCCGACCCTCTGCTTGTAAGGCAGATGCTCTGAACCAGCTGAGCTAAACTCCCTTTTTTGTGGACGGCAAAGATAAGGTCGGGATACTTCACTGACAAAATATTTTCGTGCTATTTTCGGCAGAATTTCATTGTATGGCAACTACTTATTGCGATTTTGTACAACACAAGGGAAAGGGAACCGTGCACCAGCACTATCACGATACAGAATATGGCTTCCCTATTCATGATGATAACCTCCTGTTTGCCCGCCTGGTGCTTGAAATAAACCAGGCAGGGTTAAGCTGGGAAACGATCCTGAAGAAAAAAGATAATTTCTTCCTTGCCTTCGACGGGTTTGATATTGATAAGGTCTCCCGCTATACCGAAAAGAAAAAAGCCAGGCTGCTGCAGGATGCCGGTATCATCCGGAACCGGCTGAAGGTGGAAGCCGCCATACACAATGCAAAGTGCATACAGGCGATCCGCAAAGAAAGGGGATCCTTCCGCAACTGGCTGGACCATCATCATCCCAAAACAAAAGAGGAATGGGTCAGGTTATTCAGAGAGACCTTCCGCTTTACCGGCGGTGAGATCGTTAATGAATTCCTGATGAGTACAGGTTACCTGCCGGGTGCACATGCTCCCGGTTGCCCGGTTTATAAAAAGGTGCTGAAACAAAAACCCCAATGGGCCTCCGTTAAAAAATAGATCAGTCGCCCAGCAATTTCCGGGCATACCCTATCCAGTCTGTTTCATCGGCGGGCACCGGGTATTGCGGGGGAATACCCACAAACTCATATTGCCACTGGTTTCTGTAAACAGTGGTGGTCCAGCTGAGCGTATTGCCACAGGGGGTCTCGATATTCATCACATTTCCATAGCCCGTATAGCCGCCGGAATTTTCTCCCACCCGGATGGTTTTGCTGCTATGGAGTATTTCAAACAAGAAGGACTCGCAACTGCTGGCGCATGAACGGTTATATACAACGGCGATCTTCAGCGGGTTTCCTTTGTTGACGGGGTATTGGATCTTTTTGGGCCTGCCATCGCCGAAATGGGTAAAAGAAAACGGCTTTGCTTCTTTCATCAGCGCCACCGGTTGTTTGAACGGCGGAAAACTGCCCGGGCTTCTTATCAGAAGGGCGCTGTCATATTTTTCATAGGCACTGATGTTTGCCGGGGTGGCATAATATTCCATTACATCGCTTTCAAAAGGCGTTGTATACAGCAGCGGCATCAGCATACTGTAAGAACGGTCGGAACCGCCGCCATTATCCCGGACGTCAATAATAAGATTACGGTGCTTTTTTATTTCAGGCATGATGGCCTTGTAAAAGGAGTCCAGTGTTTTGGTAAGTCCTGCATCAAAGGAACGAAGTGTAATGAGGCTAGTGGTACTGTCGAGCTGTTTAAAAGCGAACGGGCTGTTATCCCTTGCCGGGGGGGTGGCCGTTTTCACATCGCCGGCATACCGCCAGCCATTCAGCTGCAGTACCCCGTCTTTGACGGAGACCTGGTCATAGTTGATACTGTGGTTCCGGTAGGAGGTAAACAGGTCGTACAGTGAATCATTCACCTGTTTCATTTCAAATTTCACCTGGCCGGGTGCCCATAAAGCGGTTTTGGAACGGAGCATCACGGCTGCATAATCCCTGTATGCCGTTTTGTTTTTGATCAGTGCCACGACATAGGTACTGTCCGGGGTAAAATAGATCCCTTCCGGGCTGCTGTTTTTTTTACGGCTCCATGCTTCGGCAAGAGCGGCGCTGTCGACAGCAATTACTTCCGTATTCCGGTAAGCGGCACTTTGTAAAAATGCCCGGACAGAAGCCGGGTCGGTCTCATCCACAACAGTGCCCCTTCCGGCGGTAATGTTGCTGTGGTGGTCCTGAAGGTAGAGGATATACTTTTTAAGGTAGGCGATACAATACTTTCCGTTCCTGTCATTTTTGATCTGCTTTTCCAGTTCTGCCGTAAATTTTTTATAGCCGGGCTCTTCCGGCGACACGATCTTTTTATTGAACCCGCCATGGTTCTTTTCAATATGGTCTTTGATGAAATAATAGTCATCAAGACAGTTGCAGTTTTGTGCCCATACGGCTGTGCAGACAGACAGAAAAAGCCCGGTGAACAGAATTTTCATCATGAATTTGTCCATACAACGAAAAAAGGTGTGTAAAGTTACAGTTAGTTGGGATTGACTTCGGGGAGACGGTAATGCTGGCCATCAAGCACAAACAGCTCATCTATTTCGCAGGACCAGAACTTATATAAGGGGGATTTTTGCAGAATGCCCTCCACTTTCTCCCTGTCGTCGGCCGTAAGGGTGATCCAGGCTTTCCGGGTTTCGATACTTACGGCATAGTGATCGATAATTCCTTTATTGATCAGGAAGTTGATATACGTACGGTGCGGCGGCACCAGTGTCATGAACTCCTCGTTCATTTCAAATTGTATGGTTACATGGTAAATGGGCATCTGCTGGTAAAAAGACAAATTAAAAGTAAGAAAGTTGTACGGCGTGCAGAACAAAGTTGAAAACTATTAATTTTACATTTCCGGAACGTTAGCTCAGTTGGTTCAGAGCGCTGCTTTGACAGAGCAGAGGTCACTGGTTCGAGCCCAGTACGTTCCACAAGATGTTGTACCCGGAGCGGGGTGCTGCCGGGTAACAAGGAATTTTATTCTTTGGCAACGATCGTGAAGTTCACTCCGAAGATCGTTCCGTTCTGCGCCGTATTGATCTTGCCATCACCCCTTGTACCGTTTGCGTCTGCTTTTGAATCCTTGAAGATCTTAGCCAGGTTGTTCAATACTCCTTTGGCGCTCCGGCTGGCAGCGTCATTATCATCTGTCAGGATATCTTCCAGGTCCAGCGGATCGGAGGAAAGAAAAACCTTGAAGACCTCTTCCCCGTACGGCGGGGCGATCCGGATAGAAAGATTTTTGAACAGAACGGAATCGCCCCTGTTTACCAGGCAATCCTCCCACCGGATCGGGGCCGGGTTGTTGTTCATGTCCGTAAGCCCTTTATTGGGGATCACCGGGTTGATCTTACCATCGGGCTGCACATCCACGATGTTGATATAAAATTTCTTTGCCCCGGTATTGATGACCTTCAGAAATACTTCATCCTCCTCCTGTAATTCGAGGCGGCCGAAGCGGGTGCGGCTTTTCAGTTTAGCCAGGTCAATATTTCCGTTCGCATCAAGGAAAACAAGTTCCACCCGGGCCAGCAATCCTGCTTCGGTGAACCGCAGGTTTTGCAGGTAGCGGAAACGGTCGTATCGCTTCAGCACCTCCTTGAACGATGCGGTGTCGCTTAAATTGATATCATCGGCAAAAACAGAACCGGTATTCGCATAGCGAAGGGCCCAGCCCTCACCGGAAGCGGATTTCCCGATATATAATTCGCAGGCCGGGGAAATTTCTGCCAGTGCAAAACCGGCCAGGCCGGCTGCCACTGCTGATCGTTTATCCGCAGGCAGGGAATCAAGACCCAGCCGGATCTTATTTATTCCGTACACGGTTTCGGTAATGAATGCCCAGGGTTTCTTCGAAGCCAGGTCCGGCATTTCTTTCTCCAGCTTTACCGCAGCTGTAAAATTCCCGGCTTCTGTGACGGTACCTTTTACAAGGGGTTCTTTGCCTGAAATACTCACCGTGCCGGCAGGGTAGAAGCTGATCACTGAACCGGGGGTGATGCCGGAAACCGTTCCGCCATTCAATATGATACTGGTACTGCTGCTTTGCAAAACATTGACGGTGATATAGGGCTGCTGTTTTACATAGTTGCCGCCAAACAATTCCCTGTCGATACCATCTCCTTCAAGAACCGGTTTCTGTTTCGGTGCTTTGCCCCGCATCACTTCTTCCACCCGGGCAAAAAGGGTGCGGTAGGTGATCTTCCCTTCCAGTCCGGATATTGCCTGGCTGAAGGCATAGGAGAGGGAGCCTACCGGGTTTTTCTCATCATCATAACATTCGAAGTTGAGCTCCTGCGCCTGTGCGCCGGAGAACACCACATAGGTGGCCGCACTGCCATTCAGTTTCGTTCTTGTCTTTTCCATAAATACACCGGCGGCATCCTTTTCAGGAAATTTTTTCTTTGCAAAATGCTCACTTACCATCGGGCTGTTGTTCCCCCGTACCAGGTTTACGCCCCCGCGGGTGCCGGTACCGGAGTGGCAGGCATCAATCACCACCAGCACATCTCCTTTTTTTCCGAGCTTGTTCCTGAGCTGGGTGATCTTCTCACCAAATTCATCATCCCTGAAATAGCCATCGGCCACTTTACTGAAAATACTTTTATCCGTTGAGTAGACTGCGCCATAAGGAACGATACATTCATCCAGCCCGTCCATCTCTTCGTTCACATTATCATCTTCGATCTGTTCGCCATGCGAGGAAATATGGATCACCACCACATCACCGGGGCCGGCACTCTGGATCAGTTTGTCAAAAGCTTTTCCGATCCCTTTCCGGGTAGCCATTGAGTCGGTGAGCAGGCTGATATTGGAAGCCGGGAAACCCTGTTTAATAAGCGCATTTTGGATCAGGGGCACATCATTGAGTGCATTGATGGGTCTCCACCTGTTTATTTCGGGAGATGGATAATTGCCGATGGCAATGATCAGCGCCCTTTTGGTCTGGGCATGTCCCCGGACCAGTAAAACAAGCAGCAGGACAAGTATCAGCGCCGGTTTCTTCATTTGCTTCTTCGTGAGAATGATTGAGGGTATAAAAATAGAACGAATGCCCCTTTCGGTCATACCCTTGACAGGGTATGGGGGCTGAATTTAACAAATCGCCGGTTTTGCAGTAAGGATTTGCCGGTCACCAGATGATCCATTTGTAGTCGATATTTTCCCTGCGGGAGACCGGTCGCTGTTTTCCTTTGGTCAGTTCACTGACCTTGTTGCTTACATACTGTTTCAGTTCCTCCACATCCACCAGCCCGTCGAGGTCGCCGGTTTCTTTATCTGCCAGTTCCTCTTCCAGTCCTTTGCGGATACAATAGGTGAACACGCCGTTGTTCCATTTGTCGGATTCATAAGCATATTCCATTCCGCCGGCCGCAGAGATCACCACGGCCCCGTTGCCGGCGCTGATATCGGCAAACAGGTTCTGCATCATTTCATAGGTACTGTTGGCATCCACCTTGCTTTTTGTACTGCGGGTGATACCGCCGCGGGACACAAACCCCTTTATGCTGTCTGCCGGTCCGGTATCCCTGCCTTTCTCTTCTTTTTTATTCCGGGCAGAAAGAAGCTCTTCTTTGTCCAGGGCCCCGGAGTGGCAGGCGTCGATCAGCAAGAGCTTTTTCCTTGCAGGGATACCATCGAGTAATGCTTCCAGGTCTTCATACTTCAGTCCTCTTTTAGCCGGATTGGAAAAATCGTTGTCCCAGGTGGCATAATAGAAATCGAGACTGTCGTCGAGCAACCCGTGCCCGTTCACCGAAATGATCACCCGGTCATTCACGGTTGTGTTCAGCAGTCTGCTCCGCAAGGCAAGGATGTTTTCCCGGGTAACGGCTGCATCGATCAGGGTGTCGGCCTCAAAATTCCTGTACATCTTTCCAAACGAAGCCGCCAGGTCTCTTACATCCTTTGCTGCAAAATGAAGGGTCATGCTGCTGTCTTTATACCCGGAAACAGCAATGCCGATAAAGTAGGTCTTCACCTCGGCTTTATAATTACTGTAGATCTCAAAGGATTCAGGAAGCGAGTGAGCGCCTTTGCTGTTGGTACAGAATACCCGGATGATATTGATACCCGATGAAAGCGGCACTTTCACGGATAAACCGGCCCGGCCCTTATTGTCTTCGAGCACCTTGCCGCCGGTTCCGAAAAGAGGGCAGTTGTTCACCAGTACATGCAGGGCTTTCAGCGGGTAGCTGGCATCAAAGCATTCGATCTTCAGTTCATACTCATCGAGTGTGGTGGCGGGACGGAGGGTAAACTTATCTGTTAACCGCACCACCGGCAGGTGCACTTCCGCCCCCAGGTTCTTTTCATTCAGGTGAAGTTTCTTCAGCCGTTTCTGGTAAGCGGCGTAATAGGTATTCAGCAGGCTGCTGTCGGCCCTGCTCATTTTTTTCAGAACGAGATCGGGCCGGTTGAACCTTGCATCAAACTGCTCAAAACCATAACTGGTGTTGTTATAGCTGAAGCTGATCGCATCCAGTGTGTTCTTTGAGGCGAGATAATAATTCTCCCCGGTGGTGATCATGAGGTCTTTCTCCCGCGGGGTGTAAATGCTGGCCAGTTTGTTTCCGGAAGCCAGATCGTAGAGGTTCACCCGGCTGTCGAAACCGCCGGTAGCCAGCATTTTGTTATTATGGCTGATACTCATGATGCCCGTTTCGTAATCATGGTCTGCCATTTCATAGATCACTTTATCCGTACGGGTATCTACGGCAGCGATCCTTCCACCCATCTTCACCACGAGGTACCGGTAGTCGGATGAAAGGACGGAACCGCCACAATCGATACCACTGCTGCTTACGGTAAATCTTTTTACCGGCTTCAGGGTCATGGCATCATATTTTATCACCTCACTTTTGCTGCAGGTGATATAAAGGTATTCCGGGGTTACCTCCACCGTTGACGGATTACTTAACCGAAGGCTGTCGGTGGCCTTACCATTCACCGGATCGACAACAAAGAGTTTATCTCCCAGGGTGACCGCATATAATTTTTTTCTCAGGCTGTCGTAGCGGAGACTGTAAAACCCGGGATCTTTCTCATGTGAGATCTTATTTTCAAATAAAAGGGTGCTGGTCCCGGTGTTCCAGGCTGCTATGGTGCCGTTGCTGCCGGCCAGGAAAACTGTTTTATGGTCCGGTGTTATTTCAAACTGTTCAAGGGTCTCCGATACATCCCCGAGGTGGAATTGTTGTATGATCTTATGGGTTTTCAGGTTTTCAAAATAGAGAAAAGGTGTTTGCGTGCTGGCGGATATGCATACCGTGTCGTTGAGCAGGATATTGCTGTTTCTGAAGGAGTAATATCCATGGGTAAGCGGAATTTTGCTTCCGTTGCGCAGGTCGGCCTTATAAATGGCATCATCAACGATTACCAGCCCGTTATCATCCGGGGTGAATTGTGTGGCGAGCGGAACGGAATAATAGGTTTTGATATCCCGGTAACCCAGCTTTGCCCCGTCGGCAAAAAAATCCCAGTTATTCAGGTTGTAGATGCGCAGGGGCCCGCCGGTTGACATTCTTGCCACCATGTAGTTGCCGTCGTTGCTGAAGGCAAGATCAAACCAGGTATCATCGCCCGGCTTCCTGAAATAATTCCGGTACTGGTTGGTGGGGAGATGGTAGATCACCATCGTGTCGCGGTGTGATGCATAGACCAGCAGCCTGCTCTCGGGGCTGAATGCCGGCTTTGAATAATTTGCCGGGGTAAACGAAGCATTCTCATTTCCCTGGTAGATATTCACTTTTGCTTTCTGTACTTTTTCGGGGGTCTCAAGGTCCCATACATTAATAAACCCTTCTGTTGTCACATTATACATATACCGGCCATTATTGCTGATCCCCATGTAAACGATCTTGCCCCCTTCCCGGTACCAGTGGTCCATCTTATCTGTTGTCAGGTCCCATTTATAGACCATGCTGTCGGTGCCGCAGGAATAGAGTATATCCTTATCGGCCGGGTTGAACTGCAAACTGCTGATGGCACCTTTGTGCAGTTTCAGTTTCTTCACCACCCGCCCGCTGGCGAGGTCGATGAATTTGATGACCGAATCTTTTCCGCCGGTTACGATCTGTTTGTTATCCGGTGAAAAGATGGCTTCCCACTCAGGTTTGGCAGACCGGATCGTTTTAAGCAGGGAATAATCATAGGCATTCCACACTTTAATGGTACTGTCGTCGGAGCTGCTGATAAGGTACCGGCCATCCGGGCTGTAATGAAGGGAGTTGATCTCATCGGTATGGGCAGGAAAATACGTGATCTCCTTTCCCAGCGTCATGTCCCATACTTTAATGAATTCATCATACCGCCCTGCCGTAGCCAGGTACCTCGCATTGGGAGAAGGGGCGATGATATAAGGCAGCAGGTGGCCCGACTGCACCTGTATCTTTATCTCCCGGCTCTTTTTCAGGTTCACCAGGGCATTCTGTGCCCAGATGATCCCTTCCTTGTTTTGTGCCGCCTGGAATTTTTTCAGTGATTGTGTAAAAAGACTTTCGGCCCCGGCGGTATTCTGCAATTTCTTTTCTGTAAAAGCAAGCAGGTAATCGCTCCATCCTTTGTTGTACTCATCTTTCAGGGCTGCTGAAGCATCCCTGATCAGCAGGGCCATGTATTGTGATGAATCGGTGTTATCCGTCACCGCCATCTGCATGCCCTCGTTGAACCATTTAATGATGAGTTCCTCACTCCGGATATCCGATGAAAAATTGGCTGACATCCGCTGCCGTTCACTGCCGGCGGGAAAACTCAGCAGGTAAGGCCGCATATCCGGGCCGGCAAGCGGTGTGTTATTGATCACCCAGGTGGCATAGATCTCCGAGAACTTGAAGGGATTGCCCCGGTATTTCAGCGGGTATGCATTGATGAAATTGTTGAAAAGACGGATATGCTCCACCGTCGTGTGGGAGAGGGCCAGCATCACATTCTCGCCTGCGAAGATGCCCCGGTCTCCTTTTACGAGATAGCGTTTATTGGTGGCGGTATCAGCAGCAAAGGCCTGTACGACCTCCTCCACCTGGTTCCTGATCACTGCGGCAAGGTCTTTATTGGTCAGGCTGTCGGCATAGTAGTAGAGGTAGCGGTAACTATACAGCGGCTGCCTGTAATTGTCGGAAAAGAATATCCCGTTGGTTACCAGCGGGGCTATATCCAGTTTGCGCCAGCTGACGGGCACCCGGGTCTTAATATAAACAAGGTCCATTGGCGAAACATAAAATTCCGGGTCCTTTACGGCATGAAGGATAACAGTATTGTCTGTAAGTTTTCTGACATAACAATTCAGTACCCTGCCGCCAGGCCATGGCTTCTTTCCGGCCGAATCACGCTGAAATACCATTGCCTTTTGTACGGAATCAGTAAGGCCGTCAAGTTTCCCTGCATGCACGATGATCGCTATGGAATCCTTCGAAAGCGATAAAACGTTACTGACAGGGAAGAAGACGGTTGTTTCTTCCGTTACCGGCACGGCAGGATAGGGGAAGGCAAGATCATTTGCTGCAATATAGCGGTGCAGTTCATTCAGTTCGTCCAGCGCATTCTCTGTTGCCACAGAGAACTTCATGACCCGTGCCAGAAGGAGGGAGTTGGTAAGATATTTATGGGCCTTCGGCAGATCGTTCAATTGCCGGAGACACTTGCCGATATTCAGCAAAATATCCGGTGCAAAGGAAGCAAGGTACCCGTTAGCGGCATTGGCTTTTACCAGGTCAAAGAGACTGGCATAGCGGGAAAGGGACAGGTCATATTGTTTAAGCCGGAAAACACTGTCAGCATTGTGCATCAGGGAATCGAATCTTTTCTCCACCTGGGAAAAAGAAACCGAAGAAAGGGAGACCAGCAGCAGCGTGACCAGGACCCGTCGGAAAAGCATCAGAATTTTTTTTTGAAAATACGAAGGATAACACGGGCGGGCAATACCGGGGAGACGGTACCTGCCGGGTCAGATCTTCCAGTCCACGATCTCGTTTGCCCATTCCGGCCGGTAAGGGGTGCTGACCCGGATATAGTTATCCGTATAGCCTTCCATCATACCATTCTTCTCGTGGCCTTCAAAAAGCACTTTCCGGGTTTGCCCCACCTGCTGCCCGGTGAAATACTGCATCTTCATGTAGGAAAGATTGCGCAGTGTTTTATTCCGCTCATGCCGCACCTGTACCGGCACCACCGGGCCCAGGGTAAGGGCATGGGTGTTGTCCCTTTCCGAATAAGTGAAGACATGGAGGTAAGCGATATCAAGAGCGTGGAGGAAATCAAAGGTTTCCCTGAACACTTCCTCGGTTTCGCCGGGAAAGCCAACGATCACATCCACACCGATGGCACAATGCGGCATGAGCTTCCGGATGAGGTTCACCCTGTCGGCATACAGTTCCCTTTTATACCGGCGCCGCATGGCAGACAGCAGTTTATTACTGCCGCTTTGCAGCGGAATATGAAAATGCGGCATGAACTTATCGCTCTCTGCCACAAAATTGATGATCTCATTTGTCAACAGGTTCGGCTCAATGGATGATATGCGGTACCTGCTGATGCCGTTTACCCTTTCAAGCGCCTTTACCAGCTCAAAGAAATTCTCTTCTCTTCCGCTGATGCTGATGGGCGTTCCGGCGCCGTCGGGGCCCTTTCCGAAGTCACCCAGGTTTACACCGGTCAGAACGATCTCTTTCACGCCGCCTGCTGCCAGTTCCGTTGCATTTTTCACCACATTGGCAATGGTATCGCTGCGGCTTTTTCCCCTGGCCATCGGGATGGTGCAGAAGGAACAATTGTAATCACATCCGTCCTGCACCTTCAGAAAGGTACGTGTACGGTCATTCACCGACCAGGAAGAATGAAAGCCCGTCACTTCGTCCACATCACAACTGCAGATCTTAGCCGGGTCGCCTTTGGCCAGTTCACGGATATGCCGGGCGATGTTGAATTTTTCCGCTGCACCCAGTACAAGGTCAACGCCGGGGATGGAAGCGATCTCTTTGGGCTTAAGCTGGGCATAGCAGCCGGTAATGACCACCAGGCTTTCCGGCGCCTTGCGTTGTATACGGCGAACCAGCTGGCGGCATTCTTTATCGGCATTATCAGTTACCGAGCAGGTGTTTATGACATAGACATCAGCCAGGTCTTCAAACTCTTTTTTCTCAAACCCTTCCTTTTCCAGCAGGCGGGAAAGCGAGGAGGTCTCGGAAAAATTAAGCTTGCAACCAAGGGTATGAAAGGCCACTGTTCTTGATGCTGCCATAGCGGGCAAAGATACGCCGCTACGGCCAAAGGCTGGCATGTTGAGAAGCAAACCGGTCCTGCTGCCGGGGGGCACCCGAAGGGCTTTTCAACCTGCCGACTTTTTCTCTACATTTATCCAAATATTCAAGGTGAACAATAAATGGGTCCCCTATATCCTGATCATTGTGCTGGGAATAGCCCTGTTTGTCATCAGGCAATGCCAGGCAAAGAACAGCCCGTCGCCAAAGCCCCGGGTGACCAATAACGATAAGCCAGCCGATCCATCTGCAAAAGTTGACCGGGATCATGGCTTTGACCGGCGCACCTCCTACCTGGAGTACAGTCAGCATGCTAAATGCCGGATGGGGTGCCGGCATATCACCCAGGCGGAAGTGGAGGATATCATGCGTAACGGAACGATCAATTATAAAAAAAGCGATCTCCAGAATGCCCGCTGCCCCCGTTATGCCGTGGAAGGCGTGACACAGGACGATCAGCGGGTCCGGATCGTGTATGCGCAATGCAATGATAAAACGGAAGTGGTAACCGTGATCGACCTGGACAGGGAATGGCAGTGCGACTGTCCCGGCGATGATGATAAATACAAAAACAAGAGCCGATGAGTGCTTTGCTGCGACCGCTCAGGTGGCTCTATTCCTTCTATGCCCAGCTTACGTTTATTGCCATCATGCTGCTCATCTTTCCCTTTGCCGTCCTGGCCGGTTTCTTCGGAAAGATCAAAGGCGGCAATATGATGATGCGGCTTTGTATGATCTGGGCGGATATTTGGTTCTTCCTGATCTTTATCCGGCATAAGAAGATATATGAATCCCCGCATGATAAAAAGAGACCCTTCATTTTTGTAAGCAATCATATTTCCTATCTTGATGCTGCGATCATTCCGAAAGCATACCGGCAGCCGGTAAGGCCGCTGGGCAAAGTGGAGATGGCGAAAGTGCCGGTGTTCGGATTCATCTACCGCAATGCGATCGTAACGGTTGACCGCAGCAGTCCGCAGAACCGGGCCAACAGCATTCGTGTACTGAAATCACTGATCAGGAAAGGGATTTCGGTGATGGTTTTTCCCGAAGGCACATTCAATATGGGTACCACACCGCTGAAAGATTTTTTTGACGGTGCCTTCCGGGTGGCTATCGAAACGCAAACGCCTGTAAAACCGGTACTGTTCCTGGATGCCTACAGGCGGATGCCCTACCAGAGCCTGTTCCTCATGACGCCGGGCCGCAGCCGGATCGTTTACCTGGAAGAAATACCCGTGGAAGGATATACGGTGGCCGATGCTTCCCGGCTAAAGAATGAAGTGTACAGCATCATGCAGGAAAAACTTATTTCTTATGGTGCTGCCTGGCGGAAAAAAGAGTGAATTTTGTACCCGGTTCATCATTGATCAATTAAGGAGGATATTCATTGTACGCTGAAATAATCATACCATCGGCCCTTCCCAAAAACTATACGTGGTCTGTTCCGGCCGGTTTACAGGAACAGGTTAAACCGGGCTGCCGGGTGGAAGTAAACCTGGGCAGGAGCAAGAAATATGCAGGCATCGTCAAACGACTGGATGCGGGTAAACCTGCATTATTTGAAACAAAGGATATCCTGAATGTGCTGGATAATGAACCGGTGGTATTTGAAGAACAAATGAAACTGTGGGAATGGATGGCTTCCTACTACATGTGCAGTGAGGGGGAAGTAATGGCGGCTGCCTTACCGGCACATTTTAAATTATCCAGCGAGACCATCCTGGTGTTCAACGAAGAATTTGGCGACGACTTTTCCGCACTGGATCATGATGAATACATTGTGGCAGAAGCACTGCTTTTAAAGAAGGAACTGAGCCTGGCCGAGGTACAGCAGTTACTGGACTCATCGCATGTGTACCCGGTCATCAACCGGCTGATCAACAAAAAGGTTTGCCATGTATGGGAATCACTGAAGCAGACCTATTCCCCCAAAAAGGAAACCTACATACTGCTGAACCCGGAATACGACAACGAGGACAAACTGGCTGAACTGCTGAACAACTGGACAAAGGCCCCTAAACAAATGGAGCTCCTCCTCAGTTACCTGCACTTGATAAAAACGGAAGGAGAAGTGACCAAACCGGCGTTATTAAAAAAATCCGGTGCTTCCGATGCGCAACTGAAAGGGCTGATCGAAAAAAAGATCCTGCGGGCAGAAAAGAGGGTGGTGGACAGGATCAGGTACCTGCCCCGGAATGTCAGTATTGATTTCGAACTTACCGATGTCCAGCTGAAAGCCCTGGAAGGGGTTAAAGAAAGACTGGCAGCAAAGAATGTCTGCCTGCTGTATGGTGTCACCTCCAGCGGCAAGACAAATATTTACATCAAACTGATCGAAGAGTACATCCGGCAGGGTAAACAGGTGTTGTACCTGCTGCCGGAGATCGCCCTCACCTCGCAGGTGATACGGCGGCTTCAAAAACATTTCGGCGGATATATCGGCATTTATCATTCCAAATTCTCACAGAATGAGCGGGTCGAGATCTGGAATAAGGTAAAGAACGGCGAACTGCGGGTGATACTCGGGGCCCGCTCTTCCGTGTTCCTTCCTTTCCAGGACCTGGGCCTTGTGATCTGTGATGAGGAACATGACAGTTCATTTAAGCAACAGGAGCCGGCGCCGAGGTACAACGGACGAGATGCTGCTGTGTACCTTGCCTCCCTCTTCCAGGCAAAAACACTCCTTGGCAGCGGCACCCCTTCCGTGGAGAGTTATCACAATGCGGCTACGGGTAAATACGGACTGGTGGAATTGCTGCAGCGGTTTGGCGACCTTAAGCTTCCCCCGATCAGTTTCATTGATACCAGAAAGGTCGTGCAGAAGGATAAATCGAAGGTTATTCTGTCACCACCTCTTATCGGGGCCGTTAATGAAGTGGTTGAACGGGGCCGGCAGGTCATTCTTTTTCAGAACCGGAGAGGCTATGCCCCGTACCAGGTATGCAGTGTTTGCGGGTGGATCCCCCAGTGCCGGTACTGTGATGTATCGCTGACCTATCATAAACTGAGCAACAAACTGGTTTGCCATTATTGCGGCACCACCTATCCGCCGGTGCACAGCTGTGCAGCCTGCGGCAGCGATAAATTCGTGCAGCGCAATTTCGGAACAGAAAAGATCGAAGAACAGTTACAGGAAACCTTTCCTTCGGCAAAAGTGGCAAGGATGGATATTGATACGGTAAAAGGAAAGAATGCCCACGATGTGCTGATACAACAGTTTGAACAGGGCCGGATCGATATACTGGTCGGAACACAGATGGTCGTTAAGGGACTTGATTTCGATACCGTGGACCTGGTGGGGATACTGGATGCCGACGGCCTGTTGCATTTTGCCGATTTCCGGGTGAATGAAAGGGCTTTTCAGCTGATCGAGCAGGTAAGCGGCCGGGCCGGAAGAAAAGAAGAGACCGGCAGGGTATTGATACAAACGGCACAGCCACAGCACCCGGTCCTTCAACTGGTGCAGCAGCATGACTATAAAACTTTTTTCCGGCAGGAACTGGAAAACAGGAAGCAGTTTCATTACCCGCCGTTCACAAGGATCATCCATCTTACGTTCCGGCATAAATTCAAAGAAGTGGTGGAAAGGGCCGCCTATCACTATACCGGTGCCTTAAAAAATAAATACGGCGAATACCTGGTCGGGCCGGCTGAACCGGTGGTAGGCAGGATCCGTAACCAGTACCTGATGGAGCTGCTTGTCAAACTTCCCCGTGATACCAACCTGATCAGCCGCTGCAAGAAGGACCTGCTGGAACAGATCGCCATCCTGCACCAGGATAAGAGTTTCCGGAGTGTAACGGTAGTGCCGGACGTGGATGCAGTATAAGTGCCTGAAAAAGGACAAAAGAAAACAAAAATGCGTGTTTTTCATACAAATGTCACCTTTATGACGGCTGAATGCCCGGGTGAAAATGCTGAATCACTTTAGTCACCGTTTATTTTTGCGATGAAACAAGACCCTAAAGAAATGATTGCGTCGTTAGTTAAGGAAAGCAGGATAGCTAAAGGTTATACCCAAAAAGAACTGGCGGAGCTTTCCAACATCAGTATACGGTCTATTCAGCGGATTGAAAACGGTGATATCATGCCACGCAGTTATACACTCAAAACACTGGCAGGGATACTGGATCGTCCTTTTGAAGAATTTGCAGCCCTCCTCCGGCCGGAAGAAGAAAGCCTCCCGGCTATTGAAACAGCAGTTGCACAGCCAGCCAAAAAAGAGCGTTTCAATCAACCGCAGCGTGTAATATTGTCTATTGCTGTTCCTGTAGTGCTGATGCTGCTGGCCGGGGCATTTATTGCACAATCGAAACGCTTTCCGGAAACGAATTTCGAACTCATCATCTTCCTGGCGATTGTAGCGGGCATTATCACTATTGCTCTTGCCTGGTTATGGCGTAAACGTTAATCCTGTATTTATATGATTGGTATTCTGGCAGAACTGGCCCTCTCGTGGCTTATAATATGGTTGTATGAAAAGGGTAACCTGTCCGTACTTGGCTTCAGGCCTGTCCGTAAACGATTGCTTGATTTTTTAATTTTCTTTTTTGTTACTGCAGCCTGTTCGTTGCTCGGGTTTTTTCTGAATATGCTGATTGCAAAATACCGCTATCAGTTAAACCCTGCGTTGAGTTTTCGATTAATAGCCGGAGGAACCTGGTTTGTGATCAAATCTGTATTATTTGAGGAACTGATCTTTCGGGGTGTACTGTTGTATATTCTGATAAAAAAGTTTAGTGCAATATGGGGTATTGTCATTTCATCCCTTGCCTTTGGAATTTATCATTGGTTCTCTCATGAATTATGGGGACATCCGGTACAAATGCTGTTTGAATTGCTTTCCTCTGCTGCTATTGGCTCGGTAATGGCATGGGGCTATGCAAGATCCCGGTCAATGTATATACCAATAGCCATTCACTTTGGCTGGAACCTGGTGCAGATGGTGATCTTTTCCGGTACTACAATTGGCGGGCAGCTTTTTGTGGAGGTACTGCCCAGAAAGGAGGTCACCGTTTCCTTATTCAGTTACCTGGTGCTATTGCTGTTGCCATTGATCACTTGCGTATTGCTAAACAGCTTATTACTCAGAAGGTATAAACAAACTTCGGGATGATGGAATACAGGACTGCAATCCGGACAGTCTGCTTTATCCCGCATATACTGTATTCATCCTTTTAGGTATCTTTTATTCCTGGCCGGTCTTTGTAACGCTTGTTGCGGTCTTGTTCCCGGCTGCGATTGGATTTGTACAATAATCTCAACTAAACCGCCAGCGCCACTCATAGCATTTGCTTTTTTAAATTGAGGATAAAACAGGACATTTGCCTGTGCAAATCCAGGAAAATTTTTCACTCCGGCCATTCAATACATTCGGCATCGATGTAAGGGCAGCGTATTTTGCCCGTTTCAGTACTATGGAAGAACTGGAAGCATTACTGGATTGTAAACCGGGTAAACCGAAACTTATTCTTGGTGGCGGAAGTAATATTCTTTTCACGGGAGATTTTAAGGGACTGGTGCTGAAGAACGAATTTCCGGGCATTACCGAAGTGCATGAGGATAGTGAGTATGTATACATAAAAGCAGGAGCAGGAGAGAGCTGGCACCAGTTTGTTTTATATTGTATAGAAAGAAACTGGGCCGGTATTGAAAACCTTTCCCTCATACCTGGCAATGTGGGGGCATCACCCATGCAGAATATCGGCGCCTATGGTGTGGAGATCGAAGATGTTTTCTGGAGCCTCGAGGCATATCATATAAGCGACAGGAAGCTGGTGACATTTACAAAAACGGATTGCGGGTTTGGATACCGGGAAAGTGTGTTCAAGAAAAAATTCAAAGATCAGTTTGTTATAATAAATGTTACATACCAGCTTAGAAAGAAGCCACGGTTTAATACAAGCTATGGCGCTATTGAGCAGGAACTGGACAGGATGGGTGTGAAGGAACTTTCTGTGAAAGCTATTTCAGATGCCGTTATTCAGATACGGACTTCCAAACTTCCCGATCCTGCTACTACAGGTAATGCAGGGAGTTTTTTTAAAAACCCGGTTGTAAGTCTTGACATATATCAACGGCTGCAATCATCGTTCCCCGGTATTATTGCATATCCTTCAGGCGACGATAAAATGAAACTCGCCGCAGGCTGGCTGATCGAACACTGCGGCCCTGATGATACTACAAGCTGGAAGGGGCAACGAATAGGGGATGCGGGTTGTCATGATAAGCAGGCCCTCGTACTGGTAAATTATGGGAATGCATCTGGAAGCGATATTTTCAGGCTGAGCGAGGAAATAGCTCAAAGTGTGAAAGCCAAATTCGGAGTCGTTCTTGAAAGGGAAGTTAATATTATATAGAAGCTTTTTAAAGTAAAGATTATTTTTTCTAATTTGTCTGTTTAATCAAAACCAGTTGTATGAAAAGAGAAAAAAATTATGTTGTAAGACAATTTATTGCCGGGTTTGTTTTGTTGTTCCTAACCGGCAATATCCTTTCGGCACAGGGTGTTGAAAGAGAAGGCAAAACCACCGCCAATGCATCCCAGATCTACCTGGAAGCGGGCGGTTCCGGTATCATTTATTCAATCAACTATGATGGCCGGCTTTCTAAAATGGAAAACGGTATCGGTATCAGGTTAGGTATCGGCGGCGCTTCTTACAGCGGCGATGGCTACCTGGCCATTCCCCTTCAGCTGAACTACCTGCTTGGCAGCAAAGGACAATACCTCGAACTCGGTGCCGGTATTACCTACGTATCTGTATCAGATATCTTCTTTGATAACTCCAGCTCCAATAATGTAGCCGGTTCATTTGTGATCGGGTTCAGGAAACAGCCCTTCGGTAAAAAGGGCCTCACCTGGCGACTGGCCTTTACGCCTTTCATTGGGTTTGGGGCCGTACAACCCTGGGCAGGTGCCAGTGTGGGTTTCCGTTTCTGAGAAGAAGACCGTTTAAGTTATTCAGCCATTAAGGCAAGGCACCGGGAAGCTAAGTTCCGCAGATCTCCCGGGTCGGTTTGTCTTAATGGCTTTTTTATGTCAGGCCTCCTCGTCAAATTCAAAATCCTTTTCATTGAAGTTCATCATGCTTCCCACCAGGTCTTTGAACTCGACCTTGCTTTCAAACATTTTCTTGCTGATCAGTGAATAGGAAGCCAGACCGTGCAAAATAAACTCCATCAGTAAGGCAGCCTGTTCGTCATTGGCCTTCGGAAAATATTTTTTCACCAGCGCATGCAGGCCCTCCACTTTAAAAAGGAGCAGCATCTTGTCCTTGTCCGATGTATTGAAAGAGATATTAAGGGTGTTGCCTTTATCGAACCATTGGGTGATGGGCCGGTAAGGGTTATCATCTTTTTGTTCTTCCTGCGACGGTTTACCGGTATTCCTTCTTTTCTTCAGCTGGTCCGGGTTGGGAAAGTATTGCACAAACTGGGTCCTGATCGCTTTATCCAGCAGGTTCATCGCCACCTGGAAGGGGCCTTCCTGTTCCCCTTCATACACCAGTTCTACTTTCCCGGTGATGGAAGGGATGATACCCGCCAGGTCGCTGATCCAGACCTGTGTTTGTTTTTCGTTGTTGATAATGGCCCTTCGTTCAGCCGAACTGATGGCAATCTCAAAGGCAGAGATCGTAAGCCGGGCACTCACACCGCTCTTCTTATCCACCAGTTCGCTGTTGCGGGCTTCAAAGGCCACCTGTTCGATGAGACGCTTTACCAGGTCGCTGATATTTACTTTTCCCTTTTGTTCCTCACTTAGTACCGCTTCCTGTTCGGTGATCTCCAGTGCCTGTTCAAGCGATTTGGGGTAATGGGTTAGTATCTGGCTCTCGATCCGGTCTTTCAGCGGCGTTACGATCGAGCCGCGGTTGGTATAATCTTCCGGGTTGGCCGTAAAGACAAAGAGGATATCCAGCGGCAGCCGCAGCTTGAAGCCTCTGATCTGTACATCGCCTTCTTCCAGGATATTGAAGAGGGCCACCTGTATCCTCGCCTGCAGGTCCGGCAGTTCATTGATCACAAAGATGCCGCGGTTGCTTCTCGGAATGATACCGTAATGGATCACCCGTTCATCGGCAAAGCTCAGTTTCAGGTTCGCCGCTTTGATGGGGTCGATATCGCCGATCAGGTCGGCCACACTTACATCAGGGGTGGCCAGCTTTTCACCATAGCGTTCGCTGCGGTGTATCCAGTGTATCGGGGTTTCATCGCCGTGTGTCGCTATCTCCTCCTGTGCATACCTTGAAATAGGTTTCAGCGGATCATCATTGATCTCACTTCCCCGTATGGCAGGAATGTATTCGTCCAGCAGCCCCGTCATCTGGCGGGCCATTCTTGTTTTGGCCTGGCCACGAAGACCCAAAAAGAGAATATTATGTTTACTCAGCAAAGCCCTTTCCACATCGGGTATCACCGTGTCCTCGTATCCCACGATACCGGAAAAAGTAGCTTCGTGTTTTTGCAGCCGGCTGATCAGGTTGTGGCGGATCTCTTCTTTTATGCTTTTCGGCCGGTAGCCGCTTTTCTTTAATTCGCCGAGTGTTTTAATGTTGCTGATGTTCATAAAGATTTTTTTGTTGTCATCTTCCTGTTCTTTGGGCATCGCCGGTTGTGTCACACCCTTCATCGTCCCGGACACTTGTCATCAATACCAGCTACCGGTGTGCTGTTATGCTGCAGGGCGGGGCTTCATATCCTTATCCCGATGGTCCTGCCAGTTGTGTTCCGGTCAATACACGGTCTTTCTTTTCCCGCTTTCAAAATCCTTGAATATAAAAGCCCCCAGTTTATCCAGCGAGGCAAAAAAGGCTTTGCCGTGGTTCATCTCTGTAAACTCCTGCACAAACCGCTGCAGGTAAGGATCGGTGGCGATCATAAACGTAGTAACAGGTATCTTCAGTTTTTTACACTGTGCCGCCAGGTTCAGGCAGCGGTTCACCACTTTGCGGTCCAGGCCGAAACTGTTCTTATAGTACCGCTTGCCGATCTTCAGGCAGGTGGGTTTTCCATCGGTGATCATGAAGATCTGTTTGTTCGGGTTCTTTCTTCTCCGCAGGATGTCCATCGCCAGTTCCAGGCCGGCCACGGTATTGGTATGGTAAGGCCCCACCTGCAGGTAGGGCAGGTCTTTTACTTCGATCGGCCAGGCATCATTGCCAAACACTACAATGTCCAGGGTATCTTTCGGGTACCGGGTCTGTATCAGTTCACTCAGGGCCATCGCCACTTTTTTAGCCGGTGTGATGCGGTCTTCCCCATAAAGGATCATGGAGTGGGAGATGTCGATCATCAGTACGGTGGAGGTCTGCGATTTGAAATCCGTTTCCCGGATGCTCAGGTCATCTTCCCGCATGTGGAAGCTATCTATCCCATGGTTGATCTGTGCCGTGCGGATGCTTTCGGTAAAGTCGATCTGTTCCAGCATATCGCCAAACTGGAACTGCCTGGTCTCCGGGTTGGTCTCGTCTCCCTGTCCCGGTTTGAAACTGTGGTGATCGCCCTGCTTTGTTTTCTTCAGCTTGCCGAAGATCTCCTCCAGGCTTCTTTTCCGGATGCCCTGTTCTGTTTTCGGCGTGATCTTTATTTGTCCCTCCCCGCTGTCGCCGGTGATGTATCCTTTCTCCTTCAGTTCTTCGATAAAATCACCCATCCCGTATTCATCATCGGTCAGCTGGTATTGCTTATCCAGTTCGTTCATCCACTGCAGGGCTTCGGCCACATCACCGCTGGTATAGGTGAGCAGTTGCAGGAAGATGTCCAGCATCTGGTCGAACCGGGTCTTGCCCTCCTCGTTGGGATCGAATCTGGTAAAATGATATCCACGCATATGTATGAAGTACAGGGTATGAGATCACGGGTACAGCGGCCGGATGCAAGAAGCATAACACTACACGGCGTGAACCTTGCACAAGGTAAGACAAATAGCAGGTCCGAAAGTTCACCACCCGCCCCGCTGGTTTACTAAAAACGGAAAACCCTCCGCCAGGAGGGTTCCCATTCATTATTTATTGCATATTTATTTCTGCTTGTTCGTATCCGCGGGCTTTTTACCGCCACTGTCCGGTTTTACATTGTTGTTGATCGTGCCGTTGCCGGTTTCCGTGGCCGGTTGTCCGCCGAGTTTTTCCGGGGCATACCGTTTTACGATTTCGTCCAGTACAACGAGCAGGGCTTCATTGATCTGGTATTCCGTGACCAGGGATTTGAACAACGGTTCGTTATTGGCAGGGTCATTACTGCTTACATCCGGGATATTACCACCGTTCATGGCGATCATGTAGGCTTTGGATTGGTCCAGGTCTTTTTTGATCGCCAGCCTTACTTTTTCCGCCACGTCTTTTTTACCCGCTTTGTAGCAGGCTTCGAGGTAGCTTACCGCATATTGGTTGTGTGAACCGTAGCGGCTGACCATGGCATAGGGCAGGTTTTCCGGCAGTATGCCGGCTTCTACCTTATCGATCAGTTTGCCCGCCTCATCTTTCTTGCCTTCATCAGCAAGGTTACCGGCGGCTTCGCCATATACGGAGCGGAGGTTCAGCAGGTGGCGCCTGTTTTCTTCATCAAAATAAACGCCTTTCTTATCAGCGCCGCCAAAAGCATACTTTGTCATCAGGTTATTATAGATGCTGTCCCCGTCATCCCGGATCTGTGTACCGCCCAGGCGTACTTCACGGAGTGTGCGGTGGCTTACCCAGTTTTCCTGCGACCCTCTTGAAAGTACGGGTACCAGCCTGTAGGCCAGCCCGTCTTTGCGGAGGTATTGCCCGAAACCAAGTTCACCATAAGGCGAGGTGAAGTAAATAGGCCGCTTCCATTTATTGGTGGCGATAATATTTAAGATGATGAAGTCACTGCGTACAATACCGCTCCTGTCCGGCTTGGTTTTATCGGCAGGGAATTCGAATTTCACATCCGATAATACCGCATCGCCCTGGTTCACCGTACCATTCTGTTTTACAAAGTTGGTATCCACCGGCACACTGAATTTTACGACAGGGTATCCCAAACCATATCCCACATCACGGCCGGTTTCCGGGTCCGGAGATTTTTTGCCCAGGAAATTCTTCATCACATCATACAGGTCATAATACACATTCGGGTCGCCCTGCGGCCGGTAGCGGAGGTATTCCCTGTTATGTCCTTCGATCTGCTCAGGCGTCCAGATCACATCCAGGGAATCTGCATTGTTTACTTTATACCGGAGCTGGTTGATGTACCAGTCGATACCGAGCAGGCTGTTGTTGATGATCCGGATGTCGGGTCTTACCCCTTCCACTTCCTGTGCGTACCAGAGCGGGTAGGTGTCATTATCACCAAAAGTGAAGAGGATCGCATTGGGTGCACAGCTCTCCAGGTAATCCCGGGCAATATCAGGGGCGGTTGTTTTCCGGCTGCGGTCATGATCATCCCATTCCTGTTGTGCCATGATGAGCGGGGCAATCAGGCAGATGATACCGGCGGCCAGGCCGATGGCCTTTTCGTTCTTGCCGCCGCCCGAAATTGCTTTCAGGGCATAGGTAACGATCGTGGTGAAGGCAGCAAAGAGAACCGTCGCATAGATGGAAACCATCAGCATATTGCCGAATATACCCGGGGCCACACTCATCAGGGTGATAAAGAAGGTAAGGATACTTCCCCCGATCAGTGTATTCTGGAAAGTAAGCGACCTGGCCTGTTCCCTGGCCAGTTTGGCAAAGGCCACAACGGCGAGCCCGATCCAGATGGCAAATGCATAGAAAGATCCCACATAAGCATAATCCCGTTCACGGGGCTGTGGTGCGGGCTGGTTCAGGTAAAATACAATGGCCATACCTGTCATGAAGAAAAGGAGGAAGTTAACGATCCAGTCCTTCCTGTTTTTGAAGAACTGGAACACACATCCCAGTACCCCAAGCAGGAAGGGGAGCATATAAAGTTTATTGTGTGCCTTATTGTTGATAATACTTTCCGGAAGTTTGGACTGATCTCCGAGCCGTTTGTTATCGATGAAGGAGATACCGCTGATCCAGTTCCCGTCACGGATATTGCCCAGGCCCTGCACATCATTTTGCTTGCCGGCAAAATTCCACATGAAGTAGCGCCAGTACATCAGGCTGTTCTGGTATTCGAAGAACCATTGAATGTTATCTGCATAGGACGGCGCAATATAATTGCCGGTTTGCGGATCCCGCAGGTTCAGCCAGTCGGCATAGGTTTCAGCATGGTACTGGTCGTTGCTGCTGTCCCAGATTCGGGGGAAGAGCTGCATGTCTTCGCTTCTGTACCGTGGTTTATCATCCGTTCCGATAGGGATATATTTTTTATCGCCTTTTACATAGCGCATTTCCCCTTTTTTCATGGAAATGCCATTGGGGCTATCGGGATCTTCCTTGTACTCGGCGGCAAAGTGAGGGCCGTATAAGAACGGTGCTTCTCCGTACTGTTCACGGCTGAGGTAATACACAAGGTTGATCGGGTTGTCAACATTGTTCATATCAATACTCGGATTGGCCGTGGAGCGGATCATGGCTGTGAAGTACATGAAGTACCCGAGCATGATAAAGGCATAGCACCAAAGGGACAGCTTGAGGATGCGGAGTGCAGACGGTTTCATGAAATAACCGAGTGCAGCGCCAACACCAGCCAGTAATACAAACGGGAAGAACTGCAGCCCGCTTCCGGCCTTGATAACAAAGGGAAGCGCCGAAAGACAGAGGAAAAGAATAAACCAGATGATCAGTTTGACCTGGGAAATATTCCTTTCATTGAAGCGGATGGCCCAGACGATCAGGGCAGCGATCAGCACAAAGTAAAACGCAAAACCGGAGAAGAAAGGCAGGCCGAGTGAATTCACAAAGAACACATCAAACTGGCCGGCCGCCTTTATGGAGTATTGTATAACGGCTACCTGCACGATACCGGTGATCAGACAGCCGATAACAAAGGCCCAGATGGAACCCTTTGTGGTCGGTGTGTAACGACGGTAATAATAAATCATTACTATCGCAGGAATGGTAAGAAGGTTGAGCAGGTGTACACCGATGGACAATCCCATCATGAAGAAAAGGAAAACGATCCAGCGGTCGCTCCGGGCCCTGGCATGGGGATCATTGCCGGCATGTTCATCAGCATGTTCCCATTTGAGCATGGCCCAGAATACCAGCGCAGTAAAGAAGGAAGACAGGGCATATACCTCACCTTCCACAGCACTGAACCAGAATGAATCGCTGAAAGTATAAGCAAGGCCGCCTACCACACCGGCTGCCATGGTGGTAAAAAGCTGGTGACCATTCATCTCCTCACCCACCGCCACAAACATCTTTCTTGCAAAGTGGGTAACGCTCCAGAAAAGAAAGAGAATCGTACCGGCACTGGCCAGGGCACTCATAAAGTTCACGGCACTGGCGGCATTCTTGTCGCCAAACAGGATCACAAAGAGGCGGCCGAGCAATACAAACATCGGGGCGCCGGGAGGGTGGGGCAACTGCACTTTGGCAGCACAGGATACGAACTCACCGCAGTCCCACAAACTGCCTCTTGCCTCACGGGTTAAAAAATAAGTGGCAAAGGCGATAAAGAAAACCAGCCAGCCGGTAATGTTATTGATTCTTCTGAAGCTCATAACGGTTTGATTTTTCCCTTTTTTCAGGGTTAGCAAAAATAGGGATATTCAGTTCATGGTAATCAGTCATTAACCTCCTGTTTACCAGTTAAAACCTTAAAATAACGAAAAATTTCGTACACTACTCAAAATAGACCCTGACGGTGTGGTAGGAGAGCTGGCTTTCCCTGATCTTTTCAGAGAATCCTTTCAGGCCGAATAAACCGGCTGCATTGCCTTTGTTGATCGCAATTTCGAGATAGCCTGCGCTGTTGAAGATGGCCACTTTTTCCCCTTCGGCCACATCGGCATAGGTATCGCTGATCCGGTCGATGAATTCGCCGCGGGTGAAAACGATGCGGAAGTTGCGGCCCTGCCGCTGTTCTTCGAATTGTTCTTTTGTGATATTGACGATCACATTTTCAAAACTGTCGATGAAGATGATCTGTCCTTCGATGATATTATTTTCCAGGGTAGGCCGGAGGTGTCTTTTCTCCAGGTACTTCACGTCAGGGATACCGATGCTTCTGATCGGTTCGCCGTTGGCAAGCTGGTTCACCACCCGGCCCATCACGGAAGTAAGGTAAACGGTATTTTTTTCTGCCGCCTGTTCCAGCGGAATACCCATCACCATCTCCGGCGTTTCTTCCAGGATCATGGTGATAAGCCCGTTATCGGCGCACAGCAGGTATTGGTTTTGATGAAAGGCGAGAATAAGCTGTTCAGGTTTTTTTTCAAAAAGGTTTACCAGGATCAGGTGATAGGAATATTCCGGGAAATTCCGGATCGCCGATCTGCAGACATAAGCAGCCTGCGGATAGTTGAACGGGGGAATGTTATGTGAAATATCTACGATCTGAAAACCGGGATTGAGCTGTAACAGCTGTGCCTTCACCGCCCCGACAAGATAATCGGGACTGCCAATATCGGAGGTGAGGGTGATCAGCGGCATTGAATATTTCAGCTTGTTGTATTTAATTTTTCAATATTCAATATAAAATATTCAGTCACTTTACCAGCTTACCGTCCCGGAAGAAAAACTTATAGGCAAACCTGTCGGCGAGTTTGGGAAAGAATTTCTGCATGAACACGGTCCTTTTACCGGTAAAGGTGAGCACCAGTGTCCTTTTCTTTTTCCGGATGGCTTTCAGGATATGGGCGGCACAGGTTTCGGCACTCATCATCTTGTTTTCATCCATCGGCGTGTCACCGTGTGAGGCACCATCTTTATTCAGGGCGGCATTGCGGATATTCGAGGTGGTGAAGCCCGGGCAAACCCACATTACATGCACACCATCGGCCATCAGTTCTGTTTTTACAGCCTCGAGCCAGCCCTGCATGGCAAACTTACTGGCAGAATAACCGCTTCTTCCCGGCAGGCCCCGGTACCCGGCAATGGAGGAAACGCCAACGATAGTGCCCTTTCTTTCAATCAGCGAAGGCAGGGCATACTTCGTACAGTAAACCGTACCATAGAAGTTGATGTCCATTACCTTTTTGATCACTTCTGTATCGGCATCCTTCAGGAGTGCCCGCATGGATACGCCGGCATTGTTGATCAGGATATCAATACCGCCAAAGGCTTTTATGGTGGTTTCAATGAAACGGCGGCAATCATTTTCATTGCTTACATCGGTAACCGTGGTATGCAGGTAGGCCGAAGGAAATTCAGACTGCAGCCGGTACAGTTTATCATGATTGCGCCCGCAGGTGGCCACCCGGGCCCCCTGGCTGATCAGCGCTGCCACCAGCGCTTTGCCGATGCCCTCGGAACCACCGGTAACGGCTACAACCTTGTCTTTAAAATACTCATTCATGCAACAGGGATTACTTCTACAAACGTACTTGAAAAAGAAACAAAAAGAAAAAGCAGTATAGCGCCACTGAATGATGCATCAGGCAGTAGGCACCTGTTTTTACTGTTGATAAGCAGCGGAAAAAGTTTTGGTGTGATAGGAGTGAGACCGTATTTTTGCACTCCCAAAAAGGGAAGGGTGCTTCCGGCACCCAGGCGATCTCGTAGCTCAGTTGGTAGAGCACAACACTTTTAATGTTGGGGCCCTGGGTTCGAGTCCCAGCGGGATCACTGCAGATCCTCTCCGTTATGCGGAGAGGATTTTTTGTTTTCTTCAGCGAGTATTTTCAGGAGTCTTTCCAGCATTTCCTGGTACTGTCCCGTCTTACCGTGCTGGGTCTCTATGTTGATATATCTTCTTTTGTGTTCCCCGCAATACACACTCAGCGAACCATCTCTTTTTACCGCTGTATTATCCTGCAGGATGGCATTATACCCGGCTGCTGCCATTTGCCGGTATAACTCTTCATCGGTTGTAAAGGCAATATCATCCACATCCTGGTCTTCCGCCCGGTGCACTTCCCGGGCATCTTTATGCCGGTCGCCTTTTGGCAAATAACTGTTTACAGAGTAGGCTTCTTCTGTGTTGTTATGAAGCGCAATGATGCAGTTGATGCTGTCAGGTACCAGTTCAAGGATACGCTGACCGAGTTTTTCCACTTCCGCCACGGCGGCTGGTGTTACCCTGCCATTTTCTTTTAAGGATTGTTCGATGCCCGTCCTGGAAAAGATCCTGTTCGGATCAAACGCATACAGGTTACCACGGAACCGGAACCGGATGATGCGCTGCCGGTTATTTTCAATGCGCAGCAGGGTGCCGCCCTTAGCTTCCAGAACTGCCCGGGCGGCCTGTACGGCGGTTTGCTCATTGTCGTGTACATTGATGCAAAAACTGGTATTGCCTGGTCCGTAACGGGTAAGCTTCAGCGGGACGGTGTTATCACCCAGTTTATAAAGGATCGTTTTTTCAAGCGGGATATATTTTGTGTCTGCAACAGCCGGTTCTTCTGCGGCGGGCTGTGCCAACACCCGGCTGACCGGGAGCCATAACAGGATGAGGGAAAATATCCGCTTCAAGGAAATTTTTCTTAAAGATAGAACAGTGGTATGCGACCGGCATACCTTAAAAAGGGTATTTTAATAAAAATAACGGGGGATCAGCTCAGTTCCTCTTTCATTTTGCCCATCACATCTTTTTCGATCATCAGCTGGGCGAGGTGGATCATGTTCATAAAGGCAGCGGCGCCGGAAATACCATGCCCGATGATCACCGGTTTGGCCACGCCCAGCACCGGGGTGCCCCCGTAGATCTCAAAGTTGAAGCGGTTGAGAAATTCATCCTTCACCTGCCGGTGACGGCCGATATCATAAAGTGATTCTGCCATTTTCAACAGGATATTACCGGTAAAACCTTCGCAAACCATCACATCGGCCTTCCCGGTAAGCACATCCCGGCCTTCAATATTGCCAATGAAATTGATATGCCTGTTCTCCTTCAGCAGGGGATAGGCCGCCTGTGTAAGCAGGTTCCCTTTCCCTTCCTCTTCACCCACGTTCAGCAGGCCTACCCGGGGCTGCCCGATGCCAAGGATGAGTTGTGCATATACGGAGCCCATAATGGCAAACTGGTTAAGCTGTTCAGGTTTGCAGTCTGCATTTAAACCAACATCCAGCAAGAGGCTGGTACTGCCATCCACCTTGGGAACAATAGTGGAAATGGCGGGGCGGATCACCCCTTCCAGGGCCCTGATGCTGAAAAGGGCGCCGACCAGCATGGCCCCGGTATTACCGGCGCTGATGAAGGCATCCATTTTGCCGGAAGCCAGTAAGTGAAATCCTATTGCGATCGAAGATTGTTGTTTTTCCCGAAGCGCCCGGGTGGGGTGTTCGTGCATTCCGATGACTTGTGCTGCATGCACTACGCTGATATGGGTGGTGGGTACCTGGTGTTCCCGGAGCAGCGCTTCTACCTGTTCTTTATCCCCGATCAGGAGCAGGGTGGCCGGTACATTGTGGCCGGACAAATAAAGTGCGGCGCCCTTCACTGCTTCCAGCGGGGCATAGTCGCCGCCCATCATATCGATTCCGATGATCATATCAAATTCCAAAAATAAAATCCCAAACTCCAATCAGGACTTACCGTCGTTGGCTGGAATTTGGAATTTGCTATCTGGATTTTTCTTATTTCCTGACGGGTGCTTTCTCAGCTACCACCTTTCCTTTGTAGTAAAGCTTGCCTTCACTAACGTGTGCACGGTGGCGTACATGAGATTCGCCGGTAGTGCTGTCGGTCGTGATGGTAGAGGCAGCCGCTTTGTAATGGGTCCTGCGTTTAGCGCTTCTCTGCTGGCTGTGCCTGCGTTTGGGATTTGGCATAACGTTTATTTTTATTGTGAATATCTGCGTTGAACAGTCGGTGACTATTCATTTTCTAAATCTTTAAATTTTTCAAGGCCTTTCCAGATCGGGTTTTCCTTCTTTTCCGTTTTCTCTTCTTCCGATACCATTTTTTTCAGCATATCCATGGCGGCCGGGTTGCAATAGGGACCGTTCATTTCCTCGTAAGCACAAACCTTCTGCATGGGTATGCTCAGGTTGATGAATTCGTAGATCCAGTTGGCTACATCCACATGGCTTTCGCCGCGGCTGATGTAGTACACATCCGGGTCATCTTCCTGGCCGTTCATCAGTTCCGGCTCCTCCACCATTTTCACGGTGATGTTGAATTCGTCCCACAAGTCAAGCGGTAACCGGTTGTTACAGCGGTCGCAGATCACTTCCAGCTGGCCGCCGATCTCGAACTTCAGCAGCATGAAGCTGCTTTTCTTATCGAGCAGCAGTTTTACGCTGGCATGGCAGTTCCTGAAATCCTGTTGCTGGTAGGCCTCAAAGAACCTGTCGTCAATTGTATAATTATACTCATGAACCCCGGGCTTCAACCCCACAAAAGCTATCTCGAACTCCCGTCGGCGGTTCATTTTACTGACTTTTAAAGAGTGTGCAAAGGTAGGGTAATCAGCCCAAAAGGCAGAAGCCCGTTTTGACTTTTTTTGGCAAATTCATCTTACTTTCGCCAGATTCCTTAACCCCTATATTTTAAGTACTTGCAGCAGTTCCTGTCCCGGTTGTTTACCCGCCTGATGAAAAGCCGCAGCTGGGTTTTGCTCATCGTTCTCACCATTCTTATCAAATGGGCTTCCTGGTATCCGGGCTGGGTGGAGCGTAATTACAGCCGCGGGTTTTATCCTTTTGTATCAAAAATACAACGGATCCTCTTTGGCTGGCTGCCTTTCAGTATCGGCGACCTGTTCTACGGTTTCCTTGTACTGGTGATACTCTACAAAACCGTAAACCTGTTTAAAACGATCATACAGAAGAAATTTAACCGGCCGTATTTTATTACCGGTCTTCAGCAGATCTTTTTCTTTATCCTGTTTGTCTATGTTTTTTTCAACCTGTTCTGGGGATTGAACTATGACAGGAAGGGCATTGCACAGCAACTGGACCTTAAAGTAGAACAATACTCGCTGGCCGACCTGGATACCGTCACTACGATCATCCAGGAACGGGTAAACCATTACGCACAGTTTGTCTCCGAAGCGCAACGGGATACATTTGACCGGAAGAAAACCCTGTTCCAGGGTGCTTATGATGCCTACCAGGCCGCTGCTGCCCGGTACCCTTTCCTGAAGTATGCACACAAATCCGTAAAGCCTTCCCTCTACAGTTACCTGGGAAATTACTTCGGCTTCCAGGGATATTATAATCCTTTTTCGGGCGAGGCACAGGTAAATACCACCGTACCGCGGTTCCTGGAGCCCTTCGTTACCACGCATGAAATTGCCCACCAGCTGGGATATGCCAAAGAGAATGAAGCCAATTTTGTGGGGTTCCTCGCCATCCGCTCGTTTGAGAACAATGCCTTCCGCTATTCCGTCTATTTCGACCTGTATAATTATGCACTCGGGGAAGTGGTCCGGCAGGATACCGCCCTGGCCCGGTCGATTCAGGCAAAGGCCGCCCCCCAGGTTAAAAAAGACCAGCAGGAGTTCCGGGATTTTTACCGCAGGTATAAAAACCCGATCGAGCCCATAATTGCCTGGGGCTACGGGCAGTTTCTGAAAGCCAATAACCAGCCCTCCGGTAAACGGACCTACAACGAAGTGGTGACCTGGCTGATCGCTTATTACAAGAAGTTTGGCGCCGGTGCGCTCTGAACATTTCAGCAGCCGGGTTGTTGTGAAAGTATGAGTAATACCTTAAAGCTCATTCTCGCCATCCTTATTCCCTTGCTGGTGGGCGCCACCAGTGGTTTCTTTACCGTTACCGGGGTGGGCAGCTGGTACCAGACCCTTCATAAGCCCTCCTGGAACCCGCCCAACTGGATCTTCGGGCCGGTATGGACCACCCTTTATATCCTCATGGGCATTGCCTTGTTCCTGGTGTGGAAGGCAGATACCAGCCCCGAAGTAAAAAGAATGGCCATTACCTTATTCGCCCTGCAACTGGTGTTTAATTTTTTCTGGTCGTTCATCTTCTTTAACCAGCATGCGGTCGGATGGGCCTTCGTGGAGATCATTGGCCTGTGGCTGCTGATCCTGGCTACCATTTTTGCCTTCGCCAATATAAACAGAACGGCCGCCTGGCTGCTTGTTCCCTACATCAGCTGGGTGAGTTTTGCCGGTATGCTTAATTATACGATCTGGAGACTGAACTAGAACTTATTCTTCCACATCATACTCTCAACAGGCTTGTCAGGCTGCTGGCTGTACTTAGCGTTCTTCTTTTTGTTGTAAGGATTTTCTATTTCACCTTCCACCGGGAAGTAGATGAGCTGGCCGATCGGCATTCCTTTGTATACTTTCACCGGCTGCTTTACGGATATCTCCAGGGTCCAGTTGCCGCAGAAGCCCACATCACCCTTTCCGGCGGTGGCATGTATATCAATACCCAGCCGGCCGGTGGATGATTTGCCCTCCAGGAAAGGCACATGGGCATGGGTTTCGGTGTATTCTTCCGTTACACCCAGGTAAAAGATATGGGGGTATAATACAATACCCTCCTCCGGGATCTCAAAGTACTCGATCTGGTTATGCTTCTTCGCATCGATCATGTGCTCCTTATATGTGGCCAGTGTTTTTCCCAGGTGCACATCATAAGAATTGCTGCCGAGGCAATCACGGTCCCACGGCGTTATTTTGATGGTGCCCTTTTCTACTTCTTCCAGGATGCGTTTGTCGGAGAGGATCATTATTTTTTATTTTGAACCGGGCAGCAGTACTGCTATCATCGTCCCTTGCGTCGCACACTTCAGCAGCCTATCTTTACTCAGCAGTTGCCACGGGGCAAATTAATTACGAATGTTGCACTGATGCCAATATTTTTTCAACAACAAATCAACGAAAACACCCGGCTGGGTGTATGGAAGATTGAGGAAACAGAAGAATTCTTCAAAAACAATGTGCCGCAGCACCGGGCGGTCACGCATCCGCACAAGCGGCTGCAGCACCTCGCCGGACGATTCCTGCTGCAGTTTCTTTTCCCCGACTTTCCGTACAACCTGGTGCAGATCGCAGATACCCGGAAGCCCTTCTTACCGGAAGAGCAGTATCATTTTTCCATTTCGCATTGCGGCGACTATGCCGCGGCCATCGTCAGCCGTACCAGCCGGGTAGGGGTGGATGTGGAAGAACCCAAAGAAAAAATAATGCGGATCGCTGATAAATTCCTGGCGAAAGAAGAAAGCACCCTCTTTACTATCCAACCTGCGCAGACAGATGCCCGGTTGCCCACGCTGCTCTGGTCGGCCAAAGAAGCCGTGTTTAAATGGTATGGTCTGGGAAGTGTGGATTTCCGGCAGCATATCCGGTTAACGGAACGGCATGAAGGAAAGGAAACCATTGATTGTTCCTTTTCAAAGACCCATTCATCGCTGGTTATCCATTACCGCCAGTTTGATGGGCTGGTACTGGCCTGGGTGGTGAGTTGAGCCGGAGATAAAGGAGAAGAGACCGTTTATTCTTCATCATTGTTCAGCCCTTCTTCCAGCAGGTTCAGGTCCACATCAGTACCGGAAATACCTTCAATAGATCCTCTGACATGGGCGGCATTCAATAATATCTTTTCCAGTTGTTTCTCCCGGGCCTTCCAGAGTTTTTCCATGGCATCCCTTTCCTTCTGGATCGAAAGTTTCATACTCATAAAACCTTCCCGGATGGCCTGCCATTGCTCGGCAAATTCCCGGCTGGTCAGGTAGTCGTACAGCAGGTGCATCTTATCGCCCTTGTTCTCCTGGCTTTTAGCCGCCGCAAAAACTTTGATGATCCCATCCCGCAGCATTTGCACTACCGGTTTTACTTCGGCAAAACTGCAGATCCATACCCCTTCCTTCTCCCCGAACCGGTCCATATCTTTCGGAAGCGCCTGTGTTACGATCACGGCCACATCGGCGCCCTGGCTGCGCATATCGGCTTTTAGTTTCTCTATCCAGTCGCCGGAAAAATCTTTTGTCCGCTTACTTTCAAAGATGATGCGGCCGCATTCCTGTCCCAGGTTGTTGCGTACCGTCTGGATACAATCTGCACCGCGAACACCTTTGCCCACTTCCTGAACCATATCAAAAGGGAAAGCGCTGCGAAGCATTTCTTCCAGGGCCAGTTCCTGTGCTTCGCCCTGCAGCTGCATACTGCCCTGTTCGGCTTTGCGTTTCATTTCTTCGGCCAGTTTGCGCTGCGCCTCCAGTTTTTCTTCCATTTCCTTCAGCCGCAGTTGAAATTCTGTTTCCCTGGCGGCGATCCGCTGTTCTTCCAGTTTGCGGATATCCTCGGCCAGTTTCTCCCGTTCTTCCTGCAGTTTTTTCTGAACCGACAATTCGAGTTCGGCTTCTTTATTTTTCAGTTCCTGTTCTTTTTTATAGAACTCCAGTTGCTGCTGGCGGGCCTGTTTCAGTTTTTCCTCGTTCTCTTTATTGTTTTGTTCAAGCAGCAGCAGCTTGTTTTCAAAATCGGCAGAGATGCTTTTACGGATGGTTTCTTCCGTTTCCTGGCGGGTCTTCTTTTTTTCTTCAAGCAGCTGGGCTTCGAATTTCTGTTGCTGCTGCTTTTGCCATTCCGTCATTTTATTCCGCAGTTCTTTTTGCACTTCTTCCCGGATGCTTTCGGAGGGTTCAAATTCATGACCGCAGTTCGGGCATTTGATATCAGTCGCCATGGATATTCCTTTGTTTCAAATCTACAAATAAAAAAAGCGGCTCAAAAAACTGAGCCGCCCGTGCCCCGGATCGGAGTTGAACCGATACGGCCATTGCTGGCCACAGGATTTTAAGTCCTGCGTGTCTACCAATTTCACCACCAGGGCAAAAAAAATCCCTCCGCCAGAGGAGGAAGGATCTTTGAGCGGAAGACCGGGCTCGAACCGGCCACCCCGACCTTGGCAAGGTCGTGCTCTACCAAATGAGCTACTTCCGCAGATGATAAGAACTATACTGCCTTTTCAGGCAGACCGGCTGTTCAGGCGGGCTGCAAAAATAAGGCCCCGAACTTGTTTTAAAAAATTTTGGGACTGATTATTTGTACTTGGGCGTATAAAGGGTGCTCTCCTGTACAGGCGCATTGGAAGTACCATTACCCTCTTTATTAAACCGCTTTGTATAAAGCATGTAACATCCGCCAAACATAAAGGCTACGATACAGGCTACCTGCAGGTAAAATAAGAACCCGGAAGAGGAAACCCAGTTATGAGTAAAATCCTTGTCCTGTATTTTCTGGAGTTCCTGCTGGTATTCATGCTGGTTGCTCATACATTGATTTTGTGCTGCAAAAATAGGGGTTCAGGGTAAAAAAATCAGCCGCTTTTGCCCACAATCTCGGAGAAGGTATTTTTTTTCCTGACGAAATGGAGCCAGGCGATATTCTTACGCAGGTAACCTTTCAGGTCCCCTTTCCGCTGTTTGGGAAAAACACTCTTGCTCCTGTGAAAAAGCCACCAGCCCATGAATGCAAATTGCGCCCGGGCCACAGCAATGAAGTAGCCGCCATCGCCGCTGAGCAACGCCTTCCAGGCGGATACGGCATCCAGGAAATTCCTGACCGGGACCACCCAAAGCTTCTTAGAAAAGGAGAGGTTCTTTGACAGCATGATCCGGTTGTTCCGGAAATTGAGAAAGGTCTTCAGCGAGTTTGATTTGGGAAGCGTTCCCCCGCCCACATGGTAAACCACCGAAGCCGGGCAGGCATAGATGAGGTAACCGGCCAGCTGCATTCTCCAGCAAAGATCGATCTCCTCCTGGTGGGCAAAGAAATATTCATCAAATCCTTTCATTTCATGATAGACAGCAGACCGTACACACATGGCCGCCCCGCTGGCCCAGAATACCGGTTCTGCCGTATCGTACTGGCCTTTGTCTTCCTCCATTTTATCAAATATCCTTCCGCGGGCAAAGGGATAGCCATATTTATCCAGCCAGCCCCCGGCAGCACCGGCATACTCAAACCGGGTCTTATCATGCCAGGCCAGCAGTTTCGGCTGGCAGGCAGCGATCTGCCTGTTACTTTCCATCAGCGCCACCAGCGGGTTCAGCCAGTCCGGCAACACCTCCACATCTGAATTGAGCAATACATAATAATCGGCGGTTACCTGTTTCAAGGCCTCGTTATATCCTTTGGCAAAACCATGGTTGCTGGTAAACCGGATCAGCCGGATGCCGGGATAGTGTTGTTGCAGGAATGAAAGTGAATCATCCGTTGAGCCATTATCAGCAACCACCACCTCGCAGCCGGTATACGTGGTCTTAAGCAGGGCCGGTAAGAATTGTTCCAGGTATTTCTTTCCGTTCCAGTTAAGAATAACAACAGCAACAGTTGGTGAATGACTCAAGACAGGAATTTTTTTTTCAAAAATAAGGCAAGCCGGTTTATACTCGTAAATTCGAACATGTTTCGGCAGCTTTTAAACTGGAGAACTGCACTTGCTGTTATCGCCATACTGATCGTGACCGGCACTATCTTCTACTCCCGTTATGTTGCCCATAAGATCGCTTTAAAAGAAAGACAAAAGGTGGAAGAATGGGTAAAGGCCAGCCGGTCCATCAATAACCCGGACAACACTGATGTCGACCTCCCGTTCAATATTATCCAGCACAACGATGATATTCCCATTATCTGGACCAATGAAAAGGACAGCATCATTGACCATGTGAACCTGGATTCCGCCCGGGCTAAAAAAGACAGCCGCTACCTGGCCCGGCAACTGGCCAAATTCAAAAGCATCAACGCACCCATCATCTGGGTGGATCCGAAAGATTCCACCCGGGTGAACCGGTATTACTATGGTCACACCTCGCTGCTGAACGAAGTCCGCTATTATCCCCTGGTACAGCTGGTCATTGTAGGATTATTCATTGTGGTGGTGATCCTCGCCCTCCGGAGCAGTTATCGCTCCGTGCAGAACCAGGTCTGGGCTGGTATGGCAAAAGAAACGGCACACCAGCTGGGCACCCCCGTATCCTCCCTGGAAGGTTGGGTGGAAATGCTGAAGGAAAGCAGCCTGGACCAGAAGATCGTACATGAACTGGAAAAGGATGTTGACCGGCTCCGGCTGGTGTCAGACCGGTTTGGGAAGATCGGCAGTTCGCCCCACCTGGAACCCACCAACATCGTGAAACAGATCAACAGCATGGTGGATTATATGCGGAAAAGGGCCGCCGGAAAGATCGTATTCAATGTTCATACCCATGGTAAAGACCAGGTCATGGCGGGTATCTCTCCGCCCTTGTTCGACTGGGTGATTGAGAACCTGCTGAAGAATGCACTCGATGCGATGGAAGGAAAAGGATCCATTACTACAGAGATTACGGAAGATACGGGTTCAGTCATCATTGATGTGACCGATACCGGGAAAGGGATCAGCAGTAAGAATATCGCCAATGTCTTTAAGCCCGGGTTTACCACCAAGAAGAGGGGCTGGGGCCTCGGACTGAGCCTGTCGAAACGGATCATTTCGCAGTATCATAAAGGTGAGATATTTGTAAAGCAATCCGAACCGGGCAAGGGCACCACTTTCCGCATCGTGCTGAAGAAA
Source organism: Chitinophagaceae bacterium (assembly GCA_046329665.1). Taxonomy (GTDB): domain Bacteria; phylum Bacteroidota; class Bacteroidia; order Chitinophagales; family Chitinophagaceae; genus JJ008. The sequence continues at coordinate 120,598 of JAXLUG010000010.1, forward strand.
TAACCTGCTTTATCGTTTCAATTAATCGGCTATATTTGCAATCCGTTTGAAAAAAAGTCAAACATACCTGCCCGGGTGGCGAAATTGGTAGACGCACCACTTTGAGGTGGTGGCGCCCGAAAGGGTGTGCTGGTTCGAATCCAGTCTCGGGCACGATTAGAGCCTTGTAAGTGTTGACTTACAAGGCTTTTTTATTTGTTGTGTGTCAAAAATTGACCCTTTTTCCCGCTTTCTACCACTATTTCCGACACTTAAACGACACACAACATGACACACAAAAATCTTTCCGTAACAAGGATGTTACAAGGGTTGTGGCAACTGCCACAACGCAGAATTGCTGGCAGAAAAACGCCGGACTTTTTGGCAAACCAGAGTTATCAGCCGCTAAAGAAAAAGCCTGTTTCTTTTGTTCAGGTTTGCACAGTTTTTACCAGTAGCAATTATGTACTCTTTATCAGAAACACCAAACTGTCAGGAGTGTCACTACTGGCACATCGCTTGAGAAACCAATTATCCACTTTTAAATCCGAATCACTATGAATATTTTAAAACGACCCAATAAGAAAGGCGACAGAATCACTTTCTATTATGACTTTGGCAGAGGCGCAGGTCAGCGGCCATCAACAGGCATCTATATCTACACCAAGCCCAAAGACCAAACACAAAAAAATCATAATAAAGAAGCACTTGCATTGCTGGAGATAAAGAAAAGTCAGCTCACCATTGAAAAGCAGGCTATCGGCAGCGCCTTTATTCCTTCTCATAAGTTCAAGAACAATTTTCTGGAGTATTATCAGGAGTATGTTCAACTGAACTCCCGTAAAGGCAACAGGCATTTGTCTAACAGCCTAAAGCATTTTCATAAGTTTATTGGCTCAGACTATATCGCCCCTGTTGATATTACTGAAAACTTTTGTAAAAGGTTCAGGCAATACCTGCTGGATAAATTTGCCGGGGAAACTCCACTCAATTATTACTCACGGTTTAAATGGGTGGTAAAGGCTGCCACAAATGATGGCTATTTTCTTAAAAACCCTACTGAAAATATATTTTCCAAGTCTAATCCATCAGCAAGATTAAAGGATAACCTGGAAGCTGATGAGTATCTGCAACTCTTAGACAGCCCCTGCACCAATGAAGAAGTAAGGGCAGCATTTATCTTCTGTTGCTATACAGGTCTCAGATGGGTGGATGTAAAAAAACTGGAATGGGGCGACATAAAAGAAAATGTATTGGTAACCCGGATTATACAGGCAAAGACCGGGCAGCCGGTAACCCTTACATTACATGGGATTGCACAACGGATTCTTTCACTACAGAGAACAAAAAATGAAGTAAGAACAAACAAAACAAAATATGTTTTTCTCTTACCAACTGCCAATGGTGCAAATAAAGTGCTGAACTGCTGGATTAATGATGCAGGCATAGATAAATATATTACATGGTCATGTGCAAGGCTCAGTTTCTCTATATTGCTTCAGGACAGAAATGTGGATGATGCCACGATTGCCTACCTAATGGGTCACACTACCACCGACCAGGTAAGAAGAACATACAAACGGCACCGCCCAAAAAATCAAACCGAAACCATCAACCAGCTTCCTTCCCCGGTATTGGTGCCGCAGTTTTTGAACTGATGATACAACCACAAACTAAAAAGGGCTGACTTAATGCCAAGTCAGCCCTTCATATTTACTAAAAATGCCTTTGCTATACTTTCAATTTTGCAGCAATTTCTTTTAAATGGCTTTCTGCACCTGACAGCATCTTGTCCAGTTCCTCTTTTTTATAGTAACCTGCATTGTTTTTATAAATGCCAAACTCCTCACAGTTTTTTGCAAATTGTGTACGACCAAGATTGCAATAGATAAGGGCTTCTTCAGGTTTCAGGAATGGTTTAAAGCAAATGGCAATAGCTTTCATCGTTATCAGTTCATCTTTCTTTATCATAGAATATTGGTTTTAATAGTTACTGCTTAGTTTAAGAAAATATCCATTTCACCTCCCTGGTTAAACCTTCCCATCTGTACCGCCTTGCCAGGTTCCGGCACTTCAATCACCACATCCACATCATGCTGGAAGGTGTTTGCTCCCCGGAAAGCTCCCAGCTTGGTAGTCTGGAAAATAAATATGAATGACTTGGATGGGTTTAATGCTTTCAGCCGGTTTAAATCTTCCGGTGTTAAGCCCAGCCTGCTTACACTGTCAAGAAAAATAAAATTATACGGCAACAGGTTTTCAGGTAACACAGAAGCAACATAAAGGTTTGGATGTGCCACATCTTTATCATTGAGTTTCTTTTGCAAGGTCATGTCCAACCCTTCTTCCTTTGCTACATACAAAACCTTACCGTGATTGCGTGCCAGGTATCCGGCAAAATCAATGCAGAGATATGACTTACCCATTTTGGGTTTGCCAAATACCATTGCAGTAAAATTGGAAGAAGGGTCGCCAATCAAATCAAACCATTTTCCTTTAAGGCCAATTGTTTCAAATTGCATATTGGCAAAATCCATACTGTTCATAATGGCCGGCATTTCGGGAGTACCGTTTAACTGATTGCAGGCACAACCTAATACTCCTTCCAGGCCGTTTAATTCCCTTTGCTCAATGAGTAACGTCTTTTGCTTTTTATCATTGATAAATTCCCGCAGGTTTTTATAGGCTTGCTGCAGGGGAGCTTCATACACATCTCCTTTTCTCACTTTACGCTTTTTAGCAGCCGTTTCCATCTGCTTGACGAGTTTCATCGCTTTTTCTTTCATCCCGGCTTTGCCATTCAGGTTAATATATTTTTTGAGTAACTGTATGGAAGGATAAATCTTTTCTCCGCCAAGCAAGTCTTTAAATTCATTCAATGTTTTTGAGTTCACTTCCAGTTTTATTTTGGCCTTCATTGTGTTGAAGGTTTTGACAAGACTTTCCTGGATATATTTTACTTGTGCGGCATAAGCAGAGGTTTTACGGATGCGTTTTTCCAAAATTGATTTTTGCAGGCCATTGATGAAGCGAACCAGGTCATCTTTACTCTTTGTTTTACCATTCAGATTTACAAAGCGGCGGATAAACCGCAGCTCCTCCGGTATCTTTTCCACTAACTGCGGACCATCTTCAGAAGGAATAGCGTCATCATTTTTTTTGGACTTAGCAGGTTTTGTAATACCCTGCCGCCTCATGGTTTCTTTAATAACTTCATCATGCCGTTTTCTTTCGGCAATTTTTTTTGTTTGTTTCTTTTCAGCTTTAGCAGTGCTGCTGACAAACTCATTCAGTTTTGCCAGATACATATCCACTGTTTTCTTTATCGGCTCACTGGAATGATAAGATACCCAGCTTGAACCATTGTTGGTTGCCTTTAAAACAAACTCATGCCCTTTTTTAAGTGCATCAGGTAAGGAAGAAAGGTCAAGTGCATTAACTTTATTGACGTAGTTATCTATTGTTATCATAGGATGGATTGTTTTTATGCTGCTAATAATTCAAGTTCAAGTACCAGGGCTTCTGCTTCCAGTTCAAGAATGGCCACATTATCAGGTAATTCTTCTTCCTCATCAGGCGGCAGTTTTATTTTTTTCCGGTTACTGTATCTGCCAGCATCAGACTTGATATTTTTTAAATCAGATGTATGAATAGTGATGGAACAGCCATGTGTAGTTTGTAATATCGCCAGCAGCTTATCAATATTCTTTTCTGGCAACATGGCGACCATTTTATCAGATACTTTCTCAAAATTGTTTTTCTCTACCAGTTCAAGGATATTTTTGTCTAAATAAATATCACCTCCTCTTGCCCTGGATGCTGATATTATCAGTTTAAAATGATTCCCTGTTCTGAAAAACGACAAACCATTATTGGTGATAATTTGAGAGTTCTGCACCAATGATTTTACAATCGGCGCAGCCTTCAGTATCGGCACCACTACTTTATCCTGCACCTGCTCACCCGGATTCCAGTTCTCCGGCATCAGGATGCCTTTCTTGGTTTCACCTGCTTTTGTAGTATAGCTTACCAGCTTGCCTTTAAAATCAGAAAATGCCTGTAATAAATTCCCGGTGATGATGTGACGGATCCGCCGGTCGGTATTGTTCTCTTTCGTGTATTTCTCCCATTCGGTAAGCAGTACATTCATGCTGGGCTGATACACATCCACACTGGCACCAATGATGGCCATAATATCTTCAGAGTAAGAGGCAGGAATTGCCAGGTATTTACTGCTGTTGGCAATCGCAATCCTGAGTTTAATGGCAGAAGGCGCATAAGGGTTTTTCTTTTTGCTATCAATCACAAAGCCCAGGAATACGGCAGGCACCAGTTCATTACCTCCGTTGTAGGTTTCAACCGGGTATTTAATATTGCGGCTGATAAAGAAGAACCGGAATGTTTTCTCCAGGTATTGTTTGCGGTTTTCAAAGGTCTTACGAAGATTTTGCAGTTGCAGTTCCCTTGCACTATTTAATTCTTTTTCCCTTTCTGCAACAGCCTGTCTCCATGCACCCTCACCTTGTTTTTCTAATATTTTCTGAACCTTTTTTTCATTAGGAATATTTTTTATCAGGTCATCATACTTGTCGTTGGTTTCAGCTTCTTCCTCTTTTAACCGTTCTGACACAGATGCTTCATAATCTTCCACCAGCTTGTCCTGTAATTTATGAGGGTCTTTACCTTTTAATGATTCATTGATAAGATTCTCCAGTTCTGTTTTGGAAAAAGGTTTTTTCAACACATTGGCACGGACGGTTTCCAGTACGCTATCATCCCCAAAGGCGCTGTCGCTGCCTTTGCCCATTTTAATCACTTTGGAGGAAACCGTTTCAGCTTCCAGGTTCATGGCTTCTACTTCCAAATCATAATCACCAATTTGTTTCAGGTACTCTACATAATCATTATACCTCTCGGCAATCTCATTGTAAAAATCCTGCTGCATTTTGGTTGATAGTACTGCCACCCGGCCAGAAACTTTATGTGCTGCATCTTCCACCACTGATTCCGCTGATGAATCTGATTGAGATGATTTTAGTTTTAATGGGTCATCTAATAAATCATTTACGTCCTTATTCTCCATCAGGTAGTCCTTCACAATCTTATCACCGTATTTATTTAAAAAATCCGGTACATCTAAAATCTTAGTGGATTGTTTTTGATTGGAGGTAGTGTTTGCATCCAGAGATTTAAGTTTTTTCTGAAGCATCATCATCAGCCGTTTTTCGGCAGGGATGGCAGAGGTTACATAATCATAGATAGGTTTTAAGATTTGCCCGGTGCGGTTGATACGTCCCCGTTTCTGAACTTCTGTATTGATGTCAAGTTCAGCCTGCAATACAATCATCACCCTTTGCTTTACCTGTTCTTTGGGAACTTTAGCCGTAGGTATTGCATGTGCTGATGCGCCAGTACTGCCTGACTGATTAATCATCAGTACATCCACTTCATTATTATTGAACTGACGGAAAGCATCATTGGTATTGATACGTTTTCTTGCCAGTATCAAAGTCTTGCTTCCTTTCCAGTTCAGTTGCAGTTCATATTTACGGCCAGTAACTTCAGCAACACTGTACCCGGCTGCTTTTATTTTCTTAATGATTATATCAATTGGTGAGATTGTAATACCCGTAGAAACTGAATTTATCCTTTCAAGTATGCGGTGATATTCTGTCTGGGCTTCGGGCGGCAGTTCGCTTAACTCAAATTTCTTGTGAATGGAATTGCCATCCACATCTTTTTCTGAATAACGCAATATGCCATCCAATCCTCTTTTGAGTACCTCACTAAAGTCTGCATTAATCGTATCGCCATCACCCACCGGAACACCTTGTTCATTTTCCATTGATTCAATAAAGCTGCCCATTGTAGAAGCAAAGGCAATCACCGGCTTTTTGCCTTCCTTTAGTCTTTTTATAGCCTGGTCAGCAACCGCTTCAGCTTTTAATGAAAAAAGCATCTGATTAATGACCTGGAATACTTTGGAGAAATAGGGCTGATTATCCACGCCAGCCTGTGAAGTTCCTTCCCTAAGTTCCACTTCTTTACCTTCAGCAACAGCAATTTTATCCAGCTCCTCCACCTGTGCATCCACGAAATTGGTTTGAAAGGCAATAATATCACGAAGGATTTCTGTGATATTATCTGCGATAGCCCGATGTTCTTCTGATTTAGTATCTAAAGAAAGGTAATTCACTTCCACACCTTCAAAACTTCTTTCCCGGCGCACCATTTGTCCTTCGGCCACAAGCTGGGATGACAACACTTCCTGTAAGGCCACACCACCTCTTGTAATGGCTTCCACCAGATCATCTTTACTCATATTGCAATCAGCAATGGATGTTTTCATGGCATAGATGGGCATATTATCAGGCCGCTTGGCAAATGTTGCTGACAAGAAAACCACACCTTTTGTTTTTGAAACCACGCCTTGTAAAAACTCACCGGTGTTGGATGAGCCGCTGGAATTATGTGCTTCATCCATAATGAAAATATTATCCTCTGCAATAGCACGGAGAAAGTTGGGCTTTTCTGGTTTCTTTTCCGGTGAATTAAACTGCGAATAAGTAGCCAGTACAAAATTATATTGTGAGGGTACAGTTCTTGAACTGATGATGCTTTGCTGTTCGGTTGGCGAGGGAGCCTGGTAAATTATTTCTCCATCTTCATCTTTTATGTCTGTCTTGGATTCTTTGCTGTTTATAATCAGCGGCCTTAAATGCCCGGAGCCTATGGCTGATAAATCCCGGTAAATATCAGAGAACAGGTTTGCTTTTTCAGTTAAGAAGACTGGCTTTACACCCTGGTTCACTGCATAACGTATCATGGCTGCTGCCACACGGCCTTTACCGATGCCCGTCTGGTCGCCGATAATCATTCCCTGGTCTCTTGCTTCAATATTATAAATAGCCATTGCTACTGCATCAATCTGCTCGGCTGACAATACTTTGCACAGTGCCGCTTTGTTAGGATACTTTAGCCGGTGGCGAACAAAATTGTCAATATCACCGCCTACTTCTTCCTTGATACTCAGCACAGCTTGCCTTGTTTCAAAAGCCATGCTGTCGGGTACTTGCGTATTTAAAACTACGCAGCTTTCAGATGCAGGTTCGTAAGGTGCGCCTAATGTCTCAATGCCAAATAGCTGCTGCAAAAGCATTGCTTCCTTTTCTAAATCCTTTATTGGTTTCATAGGTATTTCAGTTTCTTTTGCATCCATTACTCTTTCAAATAGTTCATCAAAAGTTTTTACTTCACAGTCTTTATCAGGATTGTAAACGGGCGCTGCTCCTGCTGGCTGCTCTTTGCGGCCATTTATAAGAATCAATCTTACATCAAAAGAGGTTCCCTGTCTTGAATACAGTTTTGCACCATTAATATTGATAACATCAGCAACATGGTAACGGCTGTACAGGTAGTTAAAGAAAATCCGGTTCTTGCCTGCTGTTATTCTTCCTTTTTCATCCCAGGTGGTATGGCCTCCTATGATAATAGCAGCTTTGCCGTTATCCATCATACAGTCCATAGCCCTTAAAGCCATTACATGCTCTAAGGGCTTGATGGGAAAGGTGTCAAACATGACTTCAGTTTCCATTTTACCAAATGGCGGGTTGGTCGTTACCACCATAAAAGTCCGCTGCACATCAACAAATGGTTTTGTTGCATCCCGTTGCCAGACATTTGCGAAGCCTTGCGTTTTCAAATTCCGGTTACGGAAGCTGTCCAGTTCATTTACATACACCCTTTCTGGTTTAGCCGCTATCGTAAGCAAGCCGTTACCTGCGGATGGCTCAAAGGCGAAGCCGCCATTGAACTGAAGTTTATCTATATCACAAAACACCCCGGCTAAATAACCAATGGGCGCAGGAGTGGAATACTGTTGCAATAATATGCTTTGTGAAGTACGATGAGATAAGTTCACCTGGCTGTGATAGAGTTCAACAATCCTTTCAAATCTTTCTTTCACTGTACCTTCACTATGCGCTAATAATCTTGCCCGGTTTACGATAGCAAGTTCTGTTAGCTCCTTTACTTCATTCTTATCAGTAATGCCAAACGATGCGGCAAGTTTTTCAACGGAAATTTTGTTATTGGATTTCTTAGTAGCTAAGTCATATTCAATCGCAGCAACAAACTGTTCCTCTTTATTATTCAGGCCATCCAATCCCAATAAGCCCTCATCAGCAAACGAGTAATAACTATCCCTTGTTACAATCACATGGTCAAGCAACTTCACTTCCATCATGGCAGCACTCTCTTTAATCTTTGCCGTCAGTTGTTCATCTGCCCTGGATGGTTTCAGGTTGCCAGAGGGATGATTATGTGAAATGACCATTGACACAGACAGGCTTTTCAGCGCAGTAGCAAGAATAATACGGATGTCTGCAACGGTAGCATTAATAGCACCTTTGGAATGTTTATAGTACCCGATGATTTCATTAGCCTGGTTGAGATAAAGAACGATAAATTGTTCCTGCAATTCCACTTCGCCATCATTGAAAGTATTTTTGATAAAATCAGCCGCATCTTTGGATGAGGTGATTTTACCAAAATCCCTTTGCCTGCTCCTCGTATAAGAAACAGCTAACTCCGGAACATTTACTTCCGGAGTTTCGCCAAGCACAATTTCAGGTACGGTTGCGTATCGCATCTTATCGGGTACTTTGTTATCGTATCACAGCCACTGAATAGTCCAGGAGGTAGCGGTCATCCCAAACTTTATTATATAGTTCGTTTCCATCTGCCCATTCATAAGTGATAATATCCTTATCCCTTGTTACCCTCTGGATGGCCCATACTGCTGCTGATGGCAATGAGCCAACAGCGGCAAAGCCGTTATAGATTACATTGGGATTAGATTCATCAATCCGGATAGGTTGCCTGATTCCGCCGCCGACACCACCTGCATTTATTATAACTTTCAGGTCAGTTAGTGCGCCCAAGATTCCGTTCAGGATTCCGATTTCAGTATCTTGTTTTATTTCGGTAGCTCCACCTGCCACATTGCTTAACAGCATGGCATTAATGGCATCCCTTAACTGACCGGCATCAGCAAGCCCTGCAGGTGTGGTTACATCAGCAAATTTGATATAGATGTTTTTCAACGCCCCTTCGCCAATATCCAGCCGCACCACATCGTTACGGATGGTTTCAATGGTTTTGATTTGCAGCTTGCTTACCAGTATCACACTGCCCTTATTCAGAATCCGCAGCGATGCACCATCATTAAATATTTCTGTTGCCATTGTTATTATTTTGATTGTCTGTATTATTTTTCTTTACCGCTTCTGCTATACCTTCTCCCAGCAGGGAGCCGATAAAACCGCCCACCATCACATAGGCCACTGAATCTTTGCCAGCTTCCTTTGCGTAGAGATAGGATAGCAGGGATGTAACAAATGTGGCAGTGGCCACAATCGTTTTTTCTTTCGCAGCCATTTTAAAAATTTGGTTTAATGAATAAGTTGGGAGGCAGCAAATCCGGATATAATGAGTAAACCCAGGTTTTTCAATTTGCTGCCAAGCCGTTGCCGTTTGTATTTCTTCTTGTAGAATTTTGCCTCTTGCTCCAGCAGTTTCTGCTGCTCAATACTCTGCTCAAATGATTTGTTGAGCTGCTGGTACTGCGAATCTTTCAACAGAATAACCGAATCTTTTCGCAAAATCTGTTCATGTAGATTATCCGTTACGGCTGTCTGTATGCTGTCCTGCAGGTTGGTTTGGATAATCAGTTCATCAACCCTGCTTTGCAGTGAATCGCAACCTTCAATATAGCTGGCCGTATCATGTTCTTCTTTATAAACTCCCTGCCGGTCTATTAAATCATATACCTGCGTTTGCAGCTCAATGTTTTTTCTTTTGGTTTTATCCAATGCGGTTTGTGTTTTCTTCAGCGATTCGTCCAGGGCTTGTGTTCTTTGCTGAACAGAATCTATTTTTTGCTGGTACTTTACTTCAGTTTCCTGCACTTTCTTTTCCAACTGTGAAGCCTTGCTGTCAGCAGTTGTAACCGTATGATAAACATCGGGGCAGCTTCGGTGAAAAAGATGGCAAAAGGAAAAGCCGATAACGGCACCAATTAAAAGGGCAAGGATAGTTTTAAAATTTTTCATTGTATCGGGTTTGGATTGTTGTTGTCAATATTAGATTTTCGTTCCAGTGAATAACCGAAGCAACCAGCACCTACCAGGCTTGCAAAAGAGTAAAACATAAACTCAGGAACAGGTTTATTAAAAAACTGCTGCGCTACCCAGCTAATCACCAACGCCAGTATCAATAGAGCAATGGCAACTTCACGAAGGCTGTAACAGCCATTTTTGTCTTTGAATAGTTCTGCGATAAACTGTTTCATAAGCCCCCTCCAAACCTCCCCCGGAAGGGGAGGCTTTTTTAATCTTTTACAAGTTCATAGGTTATCAGGCTGAGGACTGTGGCAATGCCCAGCCCTGCCAGGTCAAACACTAATTTTTTTTTGCTTCACGGACTAAAGCCCTCTCGTCAATCAATGTGTAGGTAAAGTCATTACCATAGAGTTGTTTATGCCGCTGTGCTAACTGCATCATCAGGTTGAAGTCGTTAATGTTGGCAAACACCTGGCAACCGGCAGAATACTTTTCTACATATTTGGTTGTACCGTTGATAGAGGCATGATGGATGTTTACGCCGAATATGCCTGTCTGTTCCTTGCCATTGTTAAAATCCAGCACCGCATCCCGGTTATAATCACGGATAACAGTAATGGGCCTTTTCTGTGTGAGGGCTAAGTATTTGCCCCGGTGCATACCGATACCGTGTGATCCGATATACTGCCCCTGTTTCAGGATAGCTGTGCCTTGCGGGTTCATCAGGTTACGCAGCCAGAATGTGCCGGGGTCTGTTGTAGCCGGGCTGGTATGATATTGCCAGTCACCAGATGAGTTTTTGTAAAAGATATTCAGTGTATCATCAAAACTGTTAGGTACTGTGCTGTTGGCACGGATGCCTACAATATTGAGTTCAAAAGGGCGGCTGTAAATTTTATGGCCTCTTTCAGTCATGGTTTTTAATATAGATTGTAACATCGGGTTGGATTTTATTTTGATTGGATTGATTAACTGGCCTTGGAAAGGTTGAGGTCTGGCTCATAATTTTTTATCCAGTCCTTTACATTAAAACCTGGAGAAATAGACCCCGGCTCCAGCTCGTCATGGCCAACAATGGCGGCACTGGGATATTTGATAGACAGTGCCACGATTTTATTGAACAGGGCTTCTTCCTGGTTGGGTGTTTTGGTATCACCCAGGGTGCCGGATTTGTTTCTGCCACCGGCGTAGGCAATGTGGATGGCTTCGTTATCCACTTTCTCCACGTTTTTGAGAATGGTGGAATCGGGATGAACTCTTTTGATCTCACCTGTGCGCTCCACCACATAGTGATAGTTTCCATAGAACTGTGAAACTTTCGGGTCAAATGTGGCGGTGCTGTGAACTACGATGTACCGGATATGTCTTTTCATGTGCTTATTTTAAAGAGATTGAATTGATTTTGTTTGTACCAAAAAGTGTTTGCCGTTGTTTTCAAAAAGAGTGTAGTCAAGCCGTTTGCTGACTTCATTGCCTAGTACCATTTTAGCAGGCACCTGGATGGTTTCAGATGAGTTGACCCAAACCGTTGCAGGTTCAATGGTTACAATGCTCACCCCGTCAAATCCACTCAAAGACCATTTGTTTCCGTCAAACTGCAGACCCATACGCAGGAACTCAAAACGGATGGCCTGTTTCTGGTCTTCTTTAGTAAATGTGTTCAGCAGTCCGTTTACCAGGGTTTGACGTACACCGCCACCGAGGCGATAGTTTTTAAATTCACTGCTGACTTCTTTATAGTCATCTTTTGATTTGAGCCGCTTTAGTAGCTGGATTGTTTGGTTAAAATCTTTTTTGGTAGCTGCTGCAACAAATTGCTGTGCAAGGCTGCTGCTGCCATTATCGCTGTTTACTTTTTGCCCCTGCATTAATACATTGTAGGTGCTTTGTTCAATGGTTGCAGGGAGTTTCAGTTTCTTTAAGGCAGCCGACATTTCAGAACCAAAATCACCATCAGCACCATAGCGGGGAAGGATTTGCTTGCCATATTTTGCAATCAGAGCTTCCTGCAATGCCCTTACTTTTTCTCCTTTGCTTCCCCGTTTGAGCGGAAAGCCATCCTTGCTAACAGGTGGTACTTCCAGATAAGGATTATCATAAATCACCTGCGGCTTTGGTTTAGGTTTAATTTTTGGCTTTATTACCGGGGTATAAACCGGCGTATCAACATAAATGGGTTTAGTATCTTCCGTTACTTTCTTTTTAAATGTTACATCAGGCTCATCATTCGTCTTACTCTTTTTCTTTTTGTAATACTGCCAGCCAAAATAACCCAGGATGCCTGCCGCACCCACCGCCAGGGTGGTAATCACAATCCGCTTCTTTTTTTGCTTCTTATTTGTAGTTACTGCTTTCATAGTTTACATCTTCGGTTTTTTGGTGAGTATGGTCATCATAGAAATAAACTCTGATGAAGTGAGTTCATCTTTTAAGTCAGCCATCAGGTCATCGTTATATTCCTTTTTATAAGCTGCTGCCACTTGTGATAGTGCTGACTGTGCGGGCATTTCCATAAACACTGCTTTCACAGCATCTTCATCCGTTCCGTAAGGCAGGATGCCCCATGTATTCTCATTAAATGCGGCCCTTAATCTTTTTGCCCAGGATAGTATTTGTTCAGCGGTCAGTTTAGGCTGCTGTAATGTTTTTCCTCTTTCTGGCTTCACCGACAGGATGGCCAGCATTTCATTGTACTCTGTTGAAGTCAGCTCATCCTGCATGTCTTTCATCAGGCTGCGGGAGTAAAGTCTTTGATATGAGTTGATAACCCTTCTGAAATACTCCTTGCTTGGTATTGCCCTTAACACTTTGCGGATAGCTTCTTCATCTGTTCCCCATCCAAACCACATATCATTTTCAAAAGCCATCTTCAGTTGTTTGGCATAAGTGGCTTCGTTGCCTTCTTCGTAGGTTTTCTTTTCTTCACTTGTTGATTTTGCTTTTCGTACCAGCTTTCTGCCAATAAAGAAACTCCCACCCAGCACAACCAGGCCAAGTATGCCATACTTGATTTTTTCCTCAAGGGTAAATTCGTCCTGTTGGTGGGCAGGAGTTTCGGGGTTCATAGGATTTGGATTTAAAAACAAAACATGAAAACAACTAAACGCCTAAGTATTTTTTTGCCAAAGCTGTTTTTACCGGGTCGTTCACAATGGTATGGGCCAGTTTGGTCAGTTCTTTCTGGCTGAGTTTGGATGCCAGCGTTGTAAGCGCCGTCATCTTTGCATCAGCTTCAGCCTCTGTTTTCGCTTCAATAGAAATGTCGTACTGATATTTTTTCATAGTCATGGATTTTTAATGTTGAGTAATTCTGCCACAGGTGTTACTTGTGTCGGGTCCGCCATCAGTTGATTGAGTATGCCAATTACGGCTACCATCTGCGGCTCATCAAAACAGCTTTGCAGTTGCTTTAATGTGGCGATGTATTGCTGTTCTTCTTCGGTTAGTGCAGGTGTCTCTGCTTTCTTTTGAAAACTGGCTTCTCCCTGCGGTTGTGGGGTATCTATTTGCTTTTGTTCTTTATTGCCGATGCCTGATAAACCCAGGCTGCTTAATACATCTGCATTTTTTTCTGCCAGTCTGCCCAGCACGGCGGAACCAAGTTCCACCAGGTCAATATTTTTCAGCTTATGCTTATCGTTGGCAGACAGTTCCAGTTTTTCTTCCAGTTCATCAATATACTCCTCTGCTTCTTCCAGCTTTTGTTTTGTTTCTGTTAGTTCCTCCTGCATCCGCTTTACTTCATGTTCTTTATCCCTGGCTGTTAATTTTTCCTGGATGATATTTTCAATATCACCGAGGCCGTTCAAGCCCTTGTCGGGCTTATGCTGTTTCACATAAAAGCAATACTGGTCGTTACGGGGCGACAGGTTTGAGTTATAAATGACAATGCGGATTTTTTCTGTATCATCATTCATGTAATACTCATAATTGTCAAAATCTTTCGGGTCTTCTGTTTTGGGGACAACTTTCAGGCTGTCCACAAAAATTTCGTAAGGTTTGGCTTGTCCTTTTGAACCCATGTCCTCCAGGTAATGCCGCAGCTTGTCAATCTTTAGCTGGTCGTAATTGTCGTGTGTTATTGGCATGGTTTGTTCTCGTTTGGTATTACCTGAATAAATCTTGCATGTTGGGTAATGATGGTATAGTTTCTTATCCGTATCTCTCCCCGGTGTTCATAATGCAGTTCGTTCACATTTTCAGTTGTTACATCAAATACACCGGTATCACTTCTTACGGCAATGCTTTCAGATGGTTCTGTCAGAATGAACAACTGGTTTCCGGCATGTACTTTTAACTTCCCTTTTGCGGACAATACAAAATGCCTGAACTGGATGCTGTATTCATCACCGTAGCCAAGTTCTTTCATCCGCCTTGCTATGTATTCCAGTGCGAGATTAATTGTCATTGCGCCTGTTTTATATTTCTTTCAAGCCAGATATAGAGTATTACCTTGTAGCTCACATCTACCTGTAAATATTCACCGATTGCATCCTTATACTTCCCGTTAATAACAGAGCAGCCGCAAACATCCAATGGGTCTTCTTCCCGTTTTGCTCCGTGTGTCCAATGAGTGAAATAATCAAAGCTGTTGCCATCTGGTTGCACATCTGCTTTAGCCAAAGGGGTTCTTTCTTGAATTATAATAGGAGCAGGGAAAATTTTAACCTCACCATCCCCAATATTAATATCCCGTTCAAAAATCTCCTTTGAATAAAACACATCGGGTTTGCCATTCACTCTTAATTGAACCACACCCATCAGGTTATTTCTCCTTACCAATTTTGAAAGCTCCTGTGCTGGTATAAAATAGTTCGGCATATTCAGCACATACAAACCCGTTTCAACGCCAATGATTTTATGCGTATCCCTGGACAGTTTTACCTGGAAGAAGTTTTGCTGGCTTCTTTTACTGATACTGATGGATTGTATGATAACTTCCTCTTTCATTATTGCAAGACACATTCTACATACAGTGAAACACGGTAAGGTGTAAACACAACCCGGCTGTCTTCAGTGTCCTTATATTCCACTTTAATAGCTCCGTTACCGGCAGGCTGGTTGCCCAAATCATAATAGCGGCTGTTAGGAGAAACATTGATGCCAGATAAAAGCAGTTTGCTTTCATAGTTCTCCGGGAATATTTCCTCCTTGTTGATTTCCACTTTCTGCGAACCCCGGTAATACAGCAAATCATCTTTATCAGAAGTAAACAGTATGCCTTTTACTGACACAATGTTCTTATCCAGTTCAAATGTTTTGCTGAATGTTTTACCGGCTTCAGTTACAGCAATATCAAAGCGCTTCTTTACAGTTTGCATAGGGTACGGATTAAATCAAGTTCATTTTTAAAAATCAGTTACTACCGGCAGGGAGTTATTACCCATCCCTCCCCGCCGTTTTCGCACAGGCTTGCACCTGTACTCAATAGCAACCGAAACTCTTAATCAATTTTTACGGAGTGGTAATGGTGCCGTGCATGGCCGCATAGATGTAAGTGTTCTGCGGTATGCCTTCCATTGTGCCGAGTTCTACCGTCATTTCAATCAGCACATCATCATGGATGAGGCGGGGATTGGCCAGTTTGTAATAACCCAGCGGTACATTACGGTTGCTGCCTGTTTTGAAAACAGCATTGCTGGTTTCCGGCACAATTTGTTTTTTATTGCTTTTCAAATTGAACTCACCGTTTGCAATCGCAGGAAATTCTTCCAGTCCTTTGTAGTTCGTGGCAATCACTTTGTCCTTGCTTGCATCAGCAGATGTACCTGCCAAAAGGATGATGCCGCTTGCCAGGAATGCCTGGTTCTTTGGCAATTTGGAATTGCTGATATTACGCAAACCGATTTCTTTGTCATCCTGCGTTTCAAACAGCTTGATGGTTTTGGAAGTAACCGGTTTGATGGAATAGATAATACTGTCCGCCAAACGCAGTTCACCTTTCACCAGTGCTTCTTTGATATGTACCGGCAGTTCACCAAAGAATTTTTCCATCTCAGCCCTTGAACCCTTGCTCGGTGAGCCGGTGTTGGATAATTTGGAAACCATACGCAAACGCTGCACCGGGTTCATCTTACGCAGTGCGCCGAGCAGTTCGCCGTCATCAACGCCTTCCAGTCCGAGCAATGCTCCCTGGTTGTTGTATTCTTCAATACCTTCTAAAAGTCCTAACATAAAATTTGGATTTGCCCCCTAACCCCTGAAGGGGAGTTAGGAGAGATTATTAATTGAATTTGATTTTACTTTTCTAAAGCCCCTCCTTCGGAGGGGTTTGGGGAGGCCGGGTGTATTAATACAGCCTTTCTTCCCACTGGTCATCTTCTTCCATTTCAGGCAGGGCTGCACCGGTCATTTGCTGAAACTGCATACCGCTTTCTATGAGTTGGTTCTCTATGCTCTCCAGCGCATTTAATCCACCGTTCAGGTCGTTGTTGTAATTGAAGTATTGCAGTTCGCCCATGCCGTTGGTTGCTGCTGCGGCTGATTTTTGTTTGATGATTTTGTCTAAGTAGAGCTTTTCAGAAAAATTTTCTTTGTAAGCCATCAGTCTTTCCTTTACACCGTCAAGCCCTGACAGGCCATTTACAGCTTTGCTTTTCTGAAAACCATTAGCTGCCATCATCCCGATGCCGAGTAATTTGAGCAAACGGTTTTCTGTGTAGTGGCCGGTGCCGGTAGTTACCAACCCGATGATAAGGGATGGCCTTCCGATAGCTGAACCTATTAAGCCGCCACCTAATACTGCTACCAGCAGGTCTTTACCTGTTTCCAGGACGGTGTTTTTTACATTGCCTTTGGTAGGCAGTTCTTCATTCATGCCCTTCAGGATATTTCGCTTACGGGCATCTTTCTTGTATTGATTATTCTGTTTTGCCATATTGAATTTTTTAGCTTTTTAAGTGTACGGATTGAATCAGAGCAGGGCTACTGCTTTTTTCTTTTGATGTTTGGGTTTATTTCGTTTGTGGTTCTTTTGTTTTTTATAATTTGGTGCGCCGGATAAACTATGACCAGGCGGTGATGATTTGTTTTGTGTTTTACCGCCTTTCATCATAGCATAACCTATCCCGATAATGGTTAAACCGCCTACACCAATAGCCACAGGCTTCAGCCATTTTTTATTCTTTTCCCAAAAACCAGGGTTGTCATTGTTGTTATCTGTATTGGCATTAGTGTTTGTAGTTACATTAGCCTCAGAGGTATTGACAGGCGCTACTTCTGATTTGGTTTCCACCACTGGTTTTTCAGCATTGAATTTTACAACTTCGGTATTGCCGGATTCAGATG
>JAXLUG010000011.1:0-129444 GCA_046329665.1 Chitinophagaceae bacterium
ACTGGTCATTCCCACCGATGCCACCAACGCATATAAGAGTATTTTTTTCATTGTCTGTTATTTTTCTTTTTACAACTGTTTTGGTTTGGTGGTTTAGAAGGTTACCCTCAGGGTCGCACCATACTGGCGTACCGGCGGTGTGTTCAGTGTGGTGTTGATACCTACACCGTTACCGTTGGTATTAGAGAACTCGGGGTCAGTATAGATATTCTCCTTCGGCAGCCACATGAACAGGTTACGGCCAAAGAATGAAAGTCCGACAGCCTTGAGCGCTTTAACCTTGTTGTACCATTTTTGCGGGAAAGCAAAGTCCAGTGAAATATCCCTGATCTTCCAGAATGCTCCGGAAGTAGTGAACCAGTCACCGTTGAAGATGATACTGCGGCTGAAACCGAGGTCACCCCATCCGTAGTAGATGGCGAGATCATTTCTGACTGCAATATTGGTGTTGGCCACATATTTTGTACCATCAAAGTATACGGAGTTCGGCCATACGAACGGCTGACGGTGATACCGGGTTGTGGTAGCACTGGAACCGGTGAAAGCCATATCCTCGCCGAGGTCATTGTAGATCACGTTGCCGCCACGGTATTCAGCATTCGCTGTCAGTGTTACCCATTTGTAAGCCACTTTCAGACCCAAACCTAACTGGTGCTTGGGGATGGTGGTACCCTGGGTTTTCAAACCCTGACCAATTGTCGGCCATCCATCAGCAGCGTTGACGATGGTGCTGCCGGATGCTGAATCGATCGCATAGTAAGTGGTCTTCAGCAGCGGGAAAGGCTGACCAATGGTAGCCGTGATGAAGTTGGCATTAGAAGAACTGTTCAGGTTCAGTTCGCTGAGACCACCGAAGAGTCTTTTCACTTCGTTGGTATTCCAGGTATAGTTACCGGATACATCGATGTTCCAGTTCTTGTTCCGAACCAGTTTCACTTTCAGTTCTGACTCGATACCCTTGTTCAGTACCTGGCCTGCATTCAGCAGGGTGGAGGTATAACCGGTAGCAGAAGAGATCGATACGTTGAACACCTGGTTCTTTACATCCTGGGTGAAATAAGAGAAGTCCACATTGATCCGGTCTTTCCAGAAGGAAGCTTCAAAACCTACTTCTTTGGAGTAAGCAAACTCAGGCTGGAGTTTAGGATCAGGGTAAGTGTTATCAACTGTCACACCCACGTTGCTTCCATAAGGATAGCCGGAGCCGGGTGAGAAAGTAGGATCCAGGCTGTAAGGGCCGAGGTTCTCGTTACCGTTCTTATTGTAGCTGGCCCTCAGTTTCAGGAAGCTGAGGAAGTCAGATTTGATAGACGGGAAGGCTTCAGTAAGGATCACAGAAACGTCACCACCATAGTAAGTGAAGTTATACAGCTTTCTGTCCCTTGTGGGAGAGAAGAACAGGGAAGAAGCGTCGTGTCTTACAGATCCGTGTACAAACACCACATCATTGAATCCAACGGTCAGGTCAGCAAAATGACCTACCCTTCTCTGGATGCTGTTGGACTCACCACCGGTCAGCTCACCGGCACGGTTAGCCACGTTGTACAGGTCGGGGATGATCACAGAAGAGCTTCCCACATTCAGTGATTTGCTCTTTCTGTCCTGGATGCTGTTACCCAGGATCAGTTTGGTATTTACTTTACCCCATGTCTTATCGATCGTAGCGAAGAAGTCAGAGTTGATCCTCCAGCCAAAGCTGCCGGCATCGGTTACGTTACCGGTAATAGGAGCATTCCGGGCTCTCCACACATAGCTGTAATCATTATAGGCCGGATCTGCGGTGGTAGGCTTAACAGCCAGGTTACCTTTTGCATATTCGGTATAGTCAAACCTGTTTCTCCAGGTTTTCTGGAAGGTATTGGTAAGAGCTGTACCCAGGCGGTACGTAAAGTTCAGCCAGCTTACCGGTTTGAACTCAACGTTTATATTACCATTGAAATAGTTGTTCCTGGTCTGGAACCGGTTATTGTCCAGCTCATACCAGGGGTTATTATAATAGTCATTGAAATATCCGTTCGGGTTGGCGAAAGGATTGTTCTGCCAGTCGGTCAGTTTATCGATCGGGATCCAGCCCGGAGTGTTCAGGGCAAAGAAGTAGAAGTCAGAGTTGGTACGGTCTGATTTATCAAAAGCGAAGGTACCGTCAAAACCAACCTTTACTTTACCATAGACTTTAGAACCGTTGAAACGAAGGGCGTCCCGGTGGTATTTATCTTTCGGAACCACACCTTTAATATATGCATCCTGGAATGACAGGTAGAAACGGCCTACTTTATCATCACCACCGGAAACGCTAACGTCGTTAGTGGTGGATACACCCAGTGCCCATACTTTTTTACGGATACCGGGAACAAACTCATACGGATACACCTGGTAAGAACCATCCTGCAGTTTACGGCCGGGAGAACGGAGTGAACCGTCATAACGGTCGCCATACTGCTGGTTCTCAAAAGGACGATAGTTTTCCTGGTATGTATTTCCATAACCAGAACCAGAACCAAACTCTTCCTGGAATTTAGGAAGGTAGCTTACATCTTCAAAGTTCGTCGTGCTGGAAAAATTGATCTGGGGTTTACCACCACCTCTCTTGGTAGTGATCACCAACGCTCCGTTCACACCATCAGGACCGTACAGTGTAGCGGCCTGACCACCTTTCAGGATGGTTACATTCTCCACATCGTTGGGGTTAAGATAGTTCAGCGTGTTAGCCGGTACAGGTACCCCATCCACTACGATCAGGGCCGTGTTGTCACCTGTGATAGAACGGTTACCACGAAGAACGATACGGGGAGCGGAGTTAACTGAGTTAGAAGTGTTGTACACGGTAAGACCAGCAGCCTTACCCGAAAGGGCCTGACCCAATTTAGGAGACTGACCATTGGTGATCTGGTCATTCTTAATGGTGGTGTTGGCATAACCGATCTCTTTGGGGCGCTTCCGGATACCAAGGGCGGTTACCACTACTTCTGTACCGGTGGTCACCTGTCTTTTACCCTGGATAGCGATGTTGTCGTTGCTGCCAACTGTTACCTCGATGGGGTCAATTCCACCTGAGATCAGCAGCACATCCCCGGTTTTGGCCTGGATGCGGAACATGCCGTTATTATCGGCGGCCACTCCGGTGCGGGTCCCTTTAATTCTCACAGATGCACCCTGAACAGGAGCACCTGTCTCATCGGTCACCGTACCGGTAATCGTACGTTCCTGTGCATACAACATTACAGCACATACGAACGTGGCAAGAAAGAGGAAAAATTTTTTCATGAGATTTTTTTTTGGTCTGTGTTAATATGTCATCCTTATAGGACATCAGTTGATGTTAAACGCTGTTTATAGATTTCGGTCATTTCCGACTTTAATCCGGTTGAATGAACGGATTTCACCGGATTCACAGCAGTGTTGAATAACAGTCTGTTTTTTTGATGGGCCGGTGCCGGTATCCGGGAGTTCAGCATTAACTGGTTATACGCTTCCGGGTTGAGGCCATAATGGCGTTTGAATAATTTTCCGAATGAACTGATGTCTGAATAGCCCACCTTATTACAGATCTCGGAAACAGAGAACTTTCTTTTTTTCAGTTCCTGTCCCGCCGCTTTCATCCGGTTGGCGATCAGGTATTTCACCGGGGTTATACCAAACTGTCTTCTGTATAAACGGGTAAAATAATCGGCATTCATACAGGCTACTGCAGCAACCTGTTGTACCGAAATACCTTGACCATAGGAGGAATCCATATAATCCCTGGCATAATACAACCGCTGGTATACTTCCCCGCGGGTAGAGGGCCTGCTGGTTTCCATGCTGTTGATTTCTGCACGGACTCCGGTATTCATGATGAACAGGTTCAGAAGAAGCTGGTTCAATGAACGGTAAAACTCCCGCTTATCAAAACCTGGACTCTGCTTGTACCCGGCATGAGAGAGTGAGCAGAGTTTGCCGAGGATCACTCTTATCTTTTCATTCTGCTGATAGGTTCTTTCAACAAAACAGGAAGGAGTACCTGAAAAACAATTGCTTCCGGCAGCCTGTATAGCAGTATTAGTGTTTCTCCCTGAAAAACGATCCAGCACATCCGGTGAAAAATGAATTGTACAGAGTTCGGTAAGTATATCCGGCACGGCAAAACTGTGATAGATTGTACCGGGGTTAAGAAAAAGGTAATTACCGGGTGTCAGTTTATATTTCGAGTTGCCGGTTTCGATGTACGCTTCACCCCGCATCACATACATGAGAGTAAAGGCGCCGGGGTAAAAATCATAAATACATCTTTCAGAAGAGATCGTGATGATTTTTCTCTCCCCTATCTTCATTGGAACAATGACCGGACCCGGATTTTTCACAGTACCATTCCTGAAACCGGAGATAATGTCTACAAATTTTACTGCATTCATACGCACAGATTGGCGGGCTATTAACCATCCGGTTTATTACCCAACACAACGTTAAAATATTATAAGGCATTACTGGTTTCTGATAAATTCGTTGAAGATGCATTCTTGTTCGACGGAACATTTATTACCACCGATGAAATAGTTGATAAAATCGATGACCAGCATAGGGGAAATGCCGGAGTCACCGGATCGCTTTGATATTTTCAAATCCATAAAATGAAAAGCGGCAGGCATAACGCCTGCCGCTGTTTCTTACCACACACATTACGACAATGAAAAATGTAATGCCGGTCTCCTGCCAGCCCTATCTCGGTCCGCAATAAATTAAAGTATCTGTATACACCCGGGTACCGCTCCATCCTAATTTTACATAGAGGGTCTTTGTAACCGGGTCATACCGGCTGTTATATGATGGCTGGGGATCAAATACCACTGAGTTACCGGGCGCCCCGGATACTGTTACCGCTTTTGTAACGGGATCGATCGTAAAGCGGGGATACACTGCGAAAACCCCAATACCTCCCCCATTATTAGTGGGTTGGCCGGGCTGCAGGTCCACTGCGTTCGCATTGGCCGTTACCAGTGTAAAGGCATCGCAATCGGTATACTCGAAATGGCCCACCAGTGCCGGTGTGGGATGAAAGCCCTCTCCCTTTATTATATATATACCATCATAGGCATTCTTCACGCCCAGGATGATGAACTGGTCTTTGAAGTTACCGCTGATCGTTACGGCCGGGTCATCCGAACTGACGATGGTAAAGCCAAAAGCATAATCACTGCCGATCAGGTTATCGGGTTTCACTTTCATTCCCAGTTGTCCTTCCCTTGAACCGGCCGGTATGGTAACGGTAAGGTTGTCCAACGTATACAATGCAGCCGGCGGA
Organism: Chitinophagaceae bacterium; assembly: GCA_046329665.1. Lineage (GTDB taxonomy): Bacteria > Bacteroidota > Bacteroidia > Chitinophagales > Chitinophagaceae > JJ008. Next base: position 5,279 of record JAXLUG010000011.1, read on the forward strand.
ACTGCATACGTTGTGCCGTGTGCCGTATTATATGCATCAATCAGGGACTGCTTTAGTGCCAGGGTTACTTTTGTATCCCTGTTTACCGGCTTATCGGCAGCGATCCGCACTTTTACCAGTCCGAAGGTGGTATCTGTTGCAGACGCTTCCAGTGCAATAGTAAGCTCCTTGTTACCGGCCAGTTCAGCGATCTTATCATTTTTATTCACGGTAAACCCTGCCTTACCCTGATCGGCCAGTTTATCCTTAAGGCACCCGGATAAGGCCAGCGAGGCAATAACGATCACACTGCTGAGGCCTGTTATGATGATTGTTCTTTTCATATTCCTTGTTTTAATGTGAGCGGTTTTATTTATCCCAAAATATGTTGGAGGAAAACTGGTTGACAGAGCCCTGCGCCAGCACATTTGCCGCATTGACGGCATACTCGGAGGCAGGATACAGCAACCGTACCGGCAAAACACCTGATATCTTGACCGGGTCAGCCGAAATGATGGCGGAGGCAGCCGGTATACCCAGCCGGCGGTGATCTGACCAGGCTTCCAGCGGATCAACTCCGCATAAGGCCAGGTATTTCTGGTAAATGATCAGTGAAACCTTATTGGTGGCACTGCCCCAGTCTGCGATCGTGGCACTTGCCAGGTAGCTGTTAGCAGCACTTACTGCATTGGGAACACCCAGCCATTTGAATGATTCACGAACGGCATCCTCATAGGCCGCCTGTGCACTTCCCGGCAACCATCCCCGCTGAACAGCTTCTGCCTGGAGGAACATACTCTCCACAGAAGTGAGTACCCACTGATCCTGGAAAGCGGTGCGGGCCAATCCCTCTCCTACCGTGGAAAGACGGGTGCCTCCGGTAGGACCGGATGAGGAAGTGGGCGGTGACCCGTACACATTACCCGCATAAGGATTAGAGGGACTTACCGGGCTGGTAGCTGGACGGAAAAAATAACCGAGCCGCGGATCATTATTCGATTTGAGGACATTGATGATATAAGCATTTGCCCTTTCAATGGATGACGCCGCTGTTCCGTCAGGAAGAAAACCATAGGCTCCGTAGAACGGACTCTGTTTGTTTACATCATTCAGGTAACCGGGATTGACGGCGGCTGATTCGCCGCTCATCAGGAAACCAAATCCATTCGCCTGGATCCGGGCGATCTCAGCAGCAGGGTTAAAGCCGGGCACCTGTGATTGCCGGATCAGCAAACGCAGCTTCAGCGTATTGGCCAGTTTTACCCATTTGGCAGCATCCCCGTGAAACATGATATCCGTTGTTTTGATCGGGCTTGGCCCGGATACGGTGATGTCTTTGATAAGGGCGATCGCTTCATTCAGTTTCAGCTGCAGATCATTATAGATCGCCTGCCCGTCATCATATACCGGTGTGCTGATCGCAGCGTTGAATGCCTGTGAATACGGCACATTGCCATATATATCCACCAGGCCCTGGAACAGGAACGCTTTCATGATCATTGCCACAGCCCTGTAATAGGGTTCATTGTTCTCTGCAGCTTTTCTTTCCACCACCGTAAGATCATACAGCGTATTATAATAGTTGATCCAGTGGCCATTCTGGAAGCTGACATCTATATTATAGGTCTGCTCCTGTGCGTTGGGTGCAAAATCACCCGCCGGTGCCCAGTACCCCATCCAGTGATTGAGCCAGAAATAAGGTACCGTGGAAATATTACCTGCGGCATGCAATGCCTGTGGCAACACCAGTGGTGCCGTGATATTGTTCTCCACCACATTGTTGGGATCGTGGTTGATGTCAAGCGCCTTCTTGCATCCCGTTCCGGTGAAGGAAACGGAGGCCAGCAGCAGCGCCCAGTTTATTATGCTATGTTTTTTCATGATCGGTCTTTTTATTTATCAGAATGTAACAGTTAATGAGCCACCAAATGTCCTGGCCGGAGGTGTGATGAAGGAATTACTCAGGCCGGAGCTGTTATTGTTCGAAGTATAGTTGAATTCCGGATCTGTCCACTGGTTTGATTTCGGCAACCACGTAAACAGGTTTCTGGCCACGAAGCTGATGTTGACCTTCTTCACAACATTTGATTTGGCAAACAAACTTGCCGGCAGATCATATCCCAATGCGATCTCCCGCAGTTTCCAGCTTGCAGCACTGAAGAAATAATTGGTGGCCACACCGGTGTTCTGCGGACCGGATGTATAGAAGTTGATCCCCCCGTCTGACACCTGTATGTTCTTATTCTCCACATATTTTGATCCATCCCAGTACACAGAGTTGGGGAATACAAACCGCTGTCTGCCGAATTGTGCAGAGCGGGCAGAGATCCCTGTAAAATCCATATCGTACCCGATACCGGCGAAAGCATTGTGACCGCCTTTATAGTCCACCGTCATGGAGAGGGTGATGCCTTTCCAGGTAACGGATGGGTTGAAACCCAGTAACCAGGTCGGAAGGCTTCTGCCTCTTACCACCAGGCTGTCATCTGCTTCAGGATTGCCGGTAATTGCATCAACAATTACCCGGCCCTGCGGATCTCTCTTGTAGTCGGTAAGCTTGAAAACATAGGCCGGCATGCCAACGATCGCAGCTGTCTGGATATTCGGTGAGCCGGAAGGTATCTGTGCAAAGTTGGCGATACCACCGATCGTGGTCAGTTCATTGATGCCTTCAGCGAGGGCGGTTACTTTGTTATCATTATAAGAAACATTGCCCTTGAAGTCAATGCTGCCGTTATTGAATTTCACCACCGGGCTCAGCCGCAGGTCAAACTCGATCCCCTTGTTGATGAAACTGGCGGCATTGGCGAGTTTGGTGGAGAAACCGGTAGACCATGACTGCTGTACGGCAATGATCTGGTCGGTATTATTCTGGCGAAAGGCCGTGGCCTCGATATAGATCCTGTTTTTCAGGAAGCCCAGTTCAATACCTGCTTCAATGGATTTCACAAACTCCGGGCGCAGGTTCGGATCCGGTGTTACATTGTTGGCGGTAAAGCCGGCAAGGTTTCCATACGGGAAGCCGCCTGCCGGACCGAAGGTGGGATCCAGGGCATATGTACCCAGGTTCACATTACCTGATTTGGAAACAGATCCCCGCAGTTTAAGATAAGAGATCGTCTTGCTTCCTTTTAAAGCCGGGATCGCATCAGAAAGAACAATAGACGCATTCACCCCGGGATAGAAATACGAGTTGTGATCGATGCTGAGACGGCTGTCCCAGTCATTACGTCCCACTACTTCCACAAAGGCCCAATCCTTGTAACTAAGGCCCACACTGGTAAAGAAGGAGAACAACCTGTTCTTAAAGTTTGCTTCGGCTGCGCCGGGCTCACCCGTTCTGTTGCTTAAGTTATAAAGCTCAGGGACCACCAGGTTATTGCCGGTAACTGCCACTGCTTTATTCCTGTTCTCCCGGTACTGCACACCACTGAGGTAGTTGAATCCAAACAGACCGGCCTTTGTTTTGCCGCTCAGGAAAAATTCATGGTTCACCCTTGAGGTAAATGTTTCATTATCGCCCACTGAACCCGGGCGGCTGGTATACGTGGTGGCCGAACGGTTAGCAGCAGCATAATCACTCACCACGATCGGTCCGTTCTCAAACTTGTTGAAATTAAAGCTCACGTTTGTACCCAGCCGGTAAGTGGCCGCAAGCCAGTTGGAAAACTTGTAGTTCAGCTCCACTGAACCGATCAGGTCATCCTGTCTTCCCTTCTGGCGGTGGTTATCGATCGCCCAGTAAGGGTTAAAGGCATACTCATTATAATAGTTGGAATACTGGGCGAACTTGTCCGCCTTCCAGTCCTTATACCGGGTGAACGGAATATGCTGTGCAATATTCAGCACCTGGAAATATATACTGGCCGTGTAGGCGGAAGGAAGACGGGTGATCAGACCACCGGGTCCTGCTTCATTCACCACATTATAATTCTGCTGAACATAGTTGATATTAAAAGTGGTCCGGAAGCGGTTGTATTCCTTGCTCGCATTGATCCGGAAAGAGGTACGGGCATTCTTATCCTTTGGCATCAGCCCGTTGATCCTTGCATCCTGGAAGGAAACAAAGAAATCCTGTGTGGCAAGCGATATATCGTTCTGCACCACCAGCCCGTTCTCGTTCCAGAACTTCCTTTTTTCTTTTGTAAGCGGTGCATAGGGTACTTTTTGAATGCTGCCGTCTTCCAGGGGTTTTCCGATATCCACCAGCGCCCCGTTGAAAGCCGGCCCGTATTGCTGGTTCTCGTAAGGCGTGTATACCGGGTTACCATACCCGTCAATAGAAGAACCGCTGCCAAACTGCGTTTGCAGATCGGGCAGATAGGAAACCTTGCTAACCTGTACCGTGGTACCCACTGTAATGACCGGTTTGCCTTTGGTACCTCTCTTTGTCCGCACCACGATCACACCATTCACACCATCCGGTCCGTAAATGGCCGAAGCAGAAGCGCCTTTCAGCAGGTTCACATCCTGCACATCATTCGGGTTAAGCGAGGAAAGTAAGTTGAGCGGTGTTGGCACCCCGTCGATCACCAGCATCGGCTGGTTATTGCCGGTCAGCGAGCGGATACCCCTGAAATTGATCTTGGTATTTTCAAACACGCTGTTATTGGTGGTGGTGATGTTAAGACCGGATACTTTACCGATCAGGCCTGATTGCAGGTTTACCGCCCGGGCCTGGGTAAGTTCTGCGGTCTTGATCTTGGAAACAGCATAGCCCAGTTCTTTAGGCTGTCTCGACTGGTTAAGCGCTGTTACCACCACTTCCACCCCGATGGTGACCTTGTTCTTAACCGTAATCGTGATGTTGTCTTCTGTTCCCACCCTGAACTCGGCTTGTTCAATCGTGGAGCCGGTTATTTCCAGCACATCACCGGTCTTTGCCTGTACCCTGAACCGTCCGTTATTGTCTGCAAACACAAGAGTGGTCGTGTTCTTGTTTTTCACAGATGCCCCGGGCACGGCCTCCCCCTTATCATCTGTCACCGTACCCGTGATGGTACGGTTTTGTGCAAACACTAATGCCGACAGCATTAATGATGTAAACAGTAGCATAAATCTTTTCATCAGCATAGAGTTTAAAAGTCAAACCATAACATGTCAGTTAAACAAGACATTCACATTTAATAAATGCTGTTTGAAGGCTGTGGGTGAATTCTGACTTTTTATTGCTCTTGTTTTCAAAAACAGGTACGGGTGAAAATGTCAGTTTTCACCCAATAAAAAAAGGGAGCTGTAAAAAGAAAAAGGAAAGCCGGTCAATCAGCAAACTGCATTTGCCGGCTGTAAGCTTCCGGGCTGAGACCGAAGTACCGCTTGAACAGTTTGCCAAAGGAACTGAGGTCAGAATACCCAACCTTGCGGCAAACCGATGAGACCGATGCACCGGGAGAAGATAAGGCTACTCCTGCTGCCTTCATGCGCCGGGAGATAAGGTATTGCGCAGGGGTTACTTTGTACTGCCGCTTGAACTGGCGGATGAAATATTCCGGGTTCATACAGGCCACCTTTGCCACCTGGTCTATAGAAGCCACTTCACCGTAGGAGGATTCCATATAATCCCTTGCATAATTCAGGCGGCGGTACACCTCTTCCCGGGTAGAGGGCCGGGCGGCGGTCATACTGTTGATCTCAACCTGTACACCTGCATTGATCGTTAGCAGGCTGAGCAGTAAGGTACGCAAGAGGTCATCCATTTCATTTCGTTCGAAGAAATGATCATTATTGATACCCGATTGCACCACCCGGTGCAGGTCCTTCAGCAGGGTCCTGATCTTATCATCCTGGAAATAGGTCTTCTCCACAAATGCCGGGCAGGACTGCTTGCCGGTTTCATCATATCCCGGTATCACATCACCGGGCGAAAAGAGGCTGTGAAAGAACCGGTTGACAAACCGGGGACCAAAATGGATGGTAAAAGATTCCACCTGCTCAGCTGAATCGATATAGCTGGAATATTCCGAACCTTCGTTCAGGATAAGATAATTACCGGGAACGATCTTGTATTTGGAGTGGCGGGTAACATAATACTCCTCGCCCCGGAGCACCGTTTTAAGCGACAGGGCGCCCCAGTGGTAATCAAAGAAGAGTTTGCGGGCCGATGCACTGACGATAATGCTGGAGTTCTTATACTTCTCCACATAAGAAGCCTGGTCAAAATCCGGGGAGGAATGATCCGGGAATTCAGAGATGACATCAACGAAGTTCGCAGCACACATACACGAAAATTTTCTGTTAGTGATAAAGGTTCAGGTAACGCCGGTGGTGATGTGTGGTTGTATTCGTAATGGCAAGTGTAAAATTATGCACCCGCCGTTAAGAGAAAGAGCCGTTCATCTATGAAAATGCTGCATGGATAAAAGAACAAATTACAATTCTGTGATAAACGGAAAACTTACGCTGCCCGCGAACGGATGTTCTCATGATGAGTGCAAGTGCTGTAAAATTTATGCCCGATTGTAATACTGCCGACAGCCCGCTCCTGCATCCCGTTCTTTCTTTGTAAAAAATTTCAGAAACATGAAAAAGACGATACTCATTGCCATACCTGTACTGGCCGCTGCCTTTGCCGGATGGTATTTCTTCCTGAAGGAACCATCGTTCAAAGCCACTGATGGTTTCCTGGTCAACGTAAATAAAGAAGGCGTGATCATTGAAGGCTACGACCCCGTTGCTTACTTTACAGAAAACAGGGCCGTGAAAGGTTCTGCTGCCTTCAGTGCCAACTACAAAGGCGCCACCTACTGGTTTGCTTCTGCCGAACATGCCGGTCTCTTTAAGAACAACCCCGAAAAGTATGCCCCGCAATACGGTGCCTTCTGCGGCTATGCCGTCAGCCTCGGCAAACTCCGCCCCGTCGATCCTGCGATCTTCCAGATCGAGGACGGAAGACTGATCCTGCAGCATACACAGGAAGCATACAACCTGTTTAATAAAGACCTGAAAGGAAATACCAGCAAGGCTGATCAGAACTGGCCGGGCATCGTGCAAAACCACGTTGGCAAACCAGTTCAGTATGACAAGCCAGCGCAGGCCCCGGCAACAGCCGCCCATTAATTCTTCCCTCTCTCCCCGTCAATGTAAAAAGCCCGACACATGCCGGGCTTTTTTGTTTCCGGGATCCTGTTACTGTAAAGCAGCAGACAGCGATCCCTGCTGCACTGCAATTTCTTTGTGGTATAAAATCGAAACAACATGACAACAACAAGTAAACAGACAAAAGAAGGCCGCTTCTTCAAAATAGTATATGCAGGAATGATCTTGTTTCTTGCACTCGCTACTTCCCTGATGGCCAGCGGTCAGCAGTACAACGGTCATTACCTCAACAATGTGGATGCCAATGGGGTAATCATCGATGGCTATGATCCGGTTGCTTTCTTTACGGATAACAAACCGGTGAAAGGCGACCCGCAATTCAGCTTTACCTATGAAGAAGCGGTTTATCATTTCGCCAGCCAGGAACACCTTGATCTCTTCAAAGCAAACCCGGAAAAATACAAACCGCAGTTCGGGGCCTGGTGTGCTTATGCTGTATCCCTGGGCAGAACAGCGCCGATCGATGTAAACACTTTCTCCATTGTGGATGGCCGCCTTGTCATCCAGCATAACCAGCGTGCCGTAAACGGGTGGAGCAAAGACCCGGAAGGCAACCTGAAACTTGCGGATAAGTACTGGCCAAAGGTCACAGCGAATGGCGGTAAACAAATAAAAGTAGCCGGAGGCAATGGCTGGCTGATCTGGGCGGGCAGTGCCCTGGCCTTACTGGTACTCGCTGCGGTGCTGCTGCTGCGCAAAGGCAGGGCCTCTTCTGCCGGTGCTGCTGCTGAACGGAGAGCCGGTACTATGGTCCCTTCAAAAATGTAAACTCAAAAACGTTTGATATGAACACACTGAAAATAACTTCCCTGCTTTCCTTTACCGCCATGGTACTGATGGCCACTGCGGCCAGGGCACAGGTAACCGATCAAAAAAATATATCGCTGGAAGCTGCTAAAAAAGTGGTGGCGGATGCTATCAGCTATGCCAAAGAAAAAAACGCACCGGGCGGGTCCATTGCCGTGGTTGATAACGGAGGGAACCTGGTGTACCTGGAAAGACTGGATGGCACGTTTGCCGCTTCAGCGGAAGTATCGATCCGGAAGGCCAATACGGCCGCCCTGTTCAAAGCCCCTTCTTCCAGACTGGAGAATTCCATTAACGGCGGACGCCAGGCACTCATTACTGTCGGTCACACGTTCCTGCAGGGCGGTGTTCCCATTATCTATAACGGACAGGTCATCGGGGCTGTGGGCGTCAGCGGTTCCGCCAGCGCACAGCAGGATGAAGACATTGCCCTTGCAGGAAGTAAAGCAAAAATTGACTGACCCGTCATTAACCAACCTATCAATACTGGTCTATGAGTAAAATATATAACCTGGTCAGGTTTTACCTGCTGCTTTTCATCACCCTCCTGCTGTCTGTTGCTGTCTTTGCACAGGAAACAAGGCTGCTGGCAACAGACAAGCCGCAATCCGTTGCAGACCTGAAGACAGAAGAAGGGGCCGCCCTGGTAAATGCAAAATGGTTTGTACAGCCTGCACATATCCAGGAAAAGGATTTCAACCTTCCCGGTCCGGAGAAAGGCGGTGGTGATGCTCTGCTCCTGTACCCGACCGGTGCACTGACCGGTACCCATTGGCTGTACCCGCAGCCCGGTATGGCAGATTTTGAACCGGGCTTTACTGCGATAAAAGCTACCGACCTGGAAAAAAGACAGGGCACAGGGCTCCTGTCCTTTGTGTGGTATAAAACCGTTCTCACCATTCCGCCAATGGCAGGAAAGTTCAGCACCGCCGGCAGCACCGTCGTCTTTGAAATAACAGTAGATGACTACAGTGAAATTTGGGTAAACGGAAAGCAGGCAACGGGCATTGGTCAGAGCGGGAATGGACTGATCAGCGGGTATAATACCCGGAACCGGGTCATCCTGACAAATAATGCAAAGCCGGGAGACACCTTCACGATCTGTATCCTCGGGATCAATGGCCCTGTAGGTAAACTGCCGGATAATTATATCTGGATCCGCAATGCGGTCGTTGACTTTTACGCCCATGGCATACCGGTGAACCCTGCCTGGACAAAAGACGGAACTATTTTCACGATTGATAATAAACTAAACAATGTTATCGCCCCCGGCACAGTGGTGGAAAAGATAGCCGATGGTTTTTCCTTTACGGAAGGCCCCGTATGGCACCCGGACGGATATTTATTATTCAGCGATCCCAACACCAATACCATCTACCGGTATGATCCGCATAGCCATGATGTATCGGTTTATCTTTCACACAGCGGGTATACCGGTGCAGATATCGGTGAATACGGACAACCGGGTTCCAACGGCCTGGCGATTGACAAAGAAGGGCGGCTCATCGTTTGCCAGCATGGGAACAGAAGGGTGATCCGGTTTGAAAAAAAGGGGCCGGTGACCGTGCTGTCGGATCATTATGAAGGGAAAAGACTGAACAGCCCCAATGATGTAGTGCTCCGTTCCGACGGCAGTGTCTATTTTACGGACCCGCCGTACGGCCTTCCGGGTTTCTTTGCTGATCCGAAGAAAGAAACCCCTTACCAGGGTGTGTACCTGGTGAAGGATGGGAAGACCGTATTGCTCACCATTGAGCTGGGCGGACCTAATGGCATTGCTTTCTCCCCCGACGAAAAATACCTTTATATCGGCAACTGGGATATTCGTGATGTCCATCATACCAAAACAGTATGGCGGTATGAGGTGCAACCGGATGGTACGCTGAAGAACGGAAAAGTTTTCTTCGACTGGAACCTCACCGAAGATGAAGAGGCCATTGACGGTATCAAAGTAGACAAGGCCGGTAATTTATTTGTAAGCGCACCGGGCGGTATCTGGATCCTTTCTGCAGAAGGTACATTACTTGGCAAGATCGTTACGCCTGAAAGAGCTGCTAATATGGCCTGGGGCGATGATGGTAAAACGCTTTACCTCACCACACACAGTTCCCTGCATAAAATAAGAGTGCTCACGGGCGGTAAATTCAGCTGGGAATAGCGCTTTATGAAATTTTCCCGGCCGGCTACCGGAAAGGCATAGCCATGAATACAGTTCAGTCCCTGGTGGCAACAGCAAGTAGCCGTTGCCACCAGGGCTGTTTTTATTTAAGAACGCCATCCCGAATAGCCGGCAAAAACATAAGGCAGGATAAAAGGCAAAGCAGCTTCAACGGCCCGGTTTCAAAGGCCGGGCGGTGTCCATTCCGGCCGGAAATCTCTTCCGGACTGTAAGTCAGTTTACATTTTGTTTTCAGGACTGCTGGTAAGTTTGAGTGATCATCACACAAAAAGACAGGTTATGAACAGTCCTATTCTTAAAGGAAAAAAAGTACTCATTACGGCCGGTCCCACCCGGGAAGCCATTGACCCCGTACGTTACATCAGTAATCACTCCTCCGGGAAAATGGGATATGCCCTGGCAGAAGAGTTCCTGCTGCAGGGGGCCGAAGTGTTCCTGGTATCCGGGCCTGTTTGCCTCTCGCTGAAGCATCCTTCGCTGAAGATCGTGAAAATAAATACAGCGGCCGAAATGTACATGGCCTGCTGCCGCTTTTTTGAACAGGCCGATATTGCCGTTTTTGCCGCAGCCGTGGCGGACTACCGGCCGGCAAAGGTTGCTGAACAAAAGATCAAGAAAGACGAGTCATCTTTCACCATACAGCTGGTAAAGAACATAGACATCGCCGGCGAGTTTGGCCGGGTGAAAAGAGAGGACCAGCTCTCCATCGGCTTTGCGCTGGAAACAAATGATGAAGTAACACATGCTACCGGCAAACTCAGCAGGAAGAATTTTGATATGGTGGTGCTGAACTCGATGAATGACAGCAACGCCACCTTCGGCTACGATACCAATAAGATCACCATCATTAAAAAAGATCTGTCCAGGACCGAATACGGGCTGAAAAGCAAAAAGGAAGTGGCAGAGGATATCGTCTTCGAAGCCGAAACCGCTCTCTTTCTTAAAATGATGAGCCAGGAAGATTCCCTCGAACTGTATGAAACAATGTATCGCTGATCGCTTATCAGTGCACTGCCCCGCAGGATAAAGTTCCGTCATTCCTGAACCAGCTTAAACCGCCGGTCCTTTTTAGCGGTTGTTTCCTGTCGAGGTATAAAACAATCCAGTCATCGTATTGCACGGCCCTGGCCTTCAGCATGACCGGTTCTGCAATGTAATCCGCCACAAGGTCATTGATCTTTTCGCCCCGGCTTCCCAGTAAAAGATAATACCCGGTTTGTCCTTTTTCATTATGTACGCAAAATACCGGGCTGATGCCGCCCTCCACACAACGGATGGCACAATCCCGGTGCGGTTTACCATGGCCAGGCTTCATCACCCCGAAGTAACATTTAGGGTCGAGTATCTCCCCGGTCAGTTCCACTTCACCCAGTTCCCTGACCGCTCTTTCCGGCACCACCGGTACAGCACTCACCTTTACCATCGGGTGATCATGCTTATCGATCTGCAGCAGTGTTTTACCATCATCATAAATCAGAGAGCCCCGAAAGGTCACTTTCCTGTCTTCAAAATTCATTTCACTCTCCTGTTCCAGTTCCCTGATAATTCCGTCAGCCCCCGATTTGCCGTAGCCCACGAGGGGCATGGTTATATAAGTGGTATTACCCAGCGCATCCTGTTTACTGATCACTTTCAGGCAGGGAACCGGTGCGGAATGATAGATGCCTGTCACTTCTGTAAGGGAACCGAATTCAAAACGTCCGGCAGAAAATTTCTTCTGCAGCAGGGCGATGCTGACAGCCAGGCAGGCCAGTAACAGAAAAAAGAAAGCAATTGCCCTCCGGACGGGTTTCAGGTAACTTACCGGTGCAGCAGGCTGCCAGCCTATGTAAAAATCGTTGTCTTCCATGATCCGTATTATGAAATGACGGCTCCCGGTTGTGCTGTCCCTTCGGGGAAAGGCACCGGGTTCAGCCAAACCTTGTTATCCATTATTCTTACGTCGTAAGTACTTACTTTCTCCTTAAATGGCGGTGGCGATTGTCCGTTTGCAGGCAAATACTGGTAACCATGCCAGGGACAGGTGATGCACCCGTCGATGATCTTTCCTTCCCCCAGCGGTCCTCCCTGGTGCTTGCATACATTATGTATTGCATATAATTTATTGCCGTACCGGTATACGGCGATCCTTTCCTTATCCACACAAAATATTTTGGCCCTTGTATCCTGTATCTCCTCCACGCTGCAAACCTGAACAAAGCCTTCCTGCTGCCATGCAAACCGCCGGGTATCCATTCTTCTTTCCCGGAGGGCGGCCAGCAGGTGCAGCGCTATTAACGTAGCCGAACCGCCAAACAGAAGTATCACAAATACAGGGTTGCTCTCATATTGTATCACTCCCAGCATCACATGCATCACTACGAGAAAATAAGCGAGGTACACCAGCATGTGCAGGGCTTTCCACACACGGGGTGAAAGATGGTGCAGCCAGAAGTCGTGACTCGTAATGGCCATCAGGAAAAAAATGAGCAGCGCAAAGAAGCCCAGTGACTGAAACGGAAAGGCTGCCAGGGAACCGTATCGGGTGTTGGACACGAATACGGAAACAACCGGGTTGATATTCCCCAGTCCATGAAACTGCATGATACTGAAAACACCGTGCAAAGCGGCGAAGAAAAACATCGTAACCCCCAGGTGGCGGCGGTTGTATAATAATGGAAGAAATTTCCGGTTTAGCCGGCAAAGGGGTCCGATGCAAAGAATGATATGCAATAACAATAATGCCAGGGTGGAGGAAGAGCGGATGAGCAGGGTCTCAAATGTATAGTTTGGGTTAAAGACCGCCGTCAGCAGGGTAAATAAGGTCAGGTAGCTGATGCTGAAAATGAACAGCAGGCTGTCATATATTTTTTTCTGCCTGTTCCAGCCAACGGCCCTGTAAGATGCACTCATAGCTATAAATTAATGGTGTTCAGTTTTCGTTCATGAATAAAATCAAATAAGAGCAGGCGAAGTCCTGCATAGCCTGTTGTGCCGGCAGGCAGGTCGAAAATGTAATCCCCTTTAGATTCGATCCTGCCAATCAATGTTGCCCTGGCCGGGTCATCACCCGTGGTGGTCACATCGTAAATAACAGCAGAAGGAACGGTCATCACTTTCTTATTCTTCCACACCAGCTGCCATTTTGTTTTTGTTTCATCCGCACGAAGCTCCACGGTGTATTCAGGATTACTCACCGACCGGACAACCAGCGGTAATTGTTCAGGTTTACCCGTGCTTAATAATGTAACAGGTCTGCTGTTGGGAATGGCAAGCCAGCCGAAAAGTATTCCGGCGGGCAGCAGGAAAGCATACACGGCCCAGATATACCGGTGGTATCGTCGCTGTTGTTTAGTCATGCCGGTGATGTTTTACTGCCTGTATCCATTTCCGCAGCAGAAACGGCCAGAAGATGACCGAGCCGGGGATAATGATCAGCCGGAAGCCCCAGCCTGATCCCTTTGCGGTCTCATCGATCCTGGCTGCCCCTTTGATAACAAAGGCGATGGCGAAAAGCAACCCGATGGCCAGGTAGCACAGCAGAATCAGGAATATGACGGTGATGACCTGCACCTGTTTTAATTTTCAATGACGAGAATGCTGTTGAATCCCCTGAACCCGTCCGGTTCCCGCAGGGGGTTATCATAGTCTTCGATCCATCGCTTTTCATCCACAAAGAATTTGTACTGGTAACGGCCACAGGGCAGCATCGGTATCTCTATCTTCCACAACCCCTCCTTACCCGGTTCCATCAGCAATACATCCTGTGCCCAGTGATTGAAACTGCCGGCCAGCGATATCTGTGAAGCACAATCATTATGGACAAAGAACTCAATGGTCTTTCGCTGCCGGTTGATATACGGCGAATCCTGTGGTTTCATGATAGTCGTTCTTTTTAATGTCTTTAATATGGCTTTCCGCGGACGGATCAGTCCGAAACCCTGGCGTTCGGGCGGAAACTGTTCCAGCCTTTTTGCCGTGCTGAAAAGCGTTTCCCGGATCTGCCGCGGGCCCAGCTGCGGATTTATTTCCAGCAGCTGTGCAATGACAGCGCTGACAACGGGTGCGGCAAATGAAGTACCATCCACATGCATATACGAGGGGGTGATGTACTTGCCTGCCTGTATCCTGTCCCTGATCGCCTGCCGGATAAGCGGTATATCCTGTTGTGAAAAGACCGCCCTATCCATACCTGTGCTTTCTATTGTTTCAGTACTGCAACGGGACAGTGCTGTATCATCCAGCTGCAAAAGGCGATGCAGCGTTTCCGATACTTCCTTCTCCCGGGTACCCGGCAACAAAGGTGCAGCGATCCAGATCGAATGGGCCGTCAGTTCCGGTTTCATTATTCCTTCCGCTGTAACACCGAAGGAAGAATGATAGAGGCTAAGTCCGGCATCCAGGCTGTTCTCATCATTAATCCCGCCACAGGCGATCACATGCGGCGAATTGGCTGGTGGCTTTACAAGGGCCTGCTGATCGTTGCCTGCTGCCGCCACGATACTGATCCCCTTTTCAAACAATTCCTCAGCGAGTTTATTCACCTCGCTTTCCTTATATGAACCGGTAAAATCATCTCCGAGACTCATGTTGACGATACGGATCCCATATCTTTCGTGGTTCTGAACGATCCATTCGAGTGCTTTAACAATATTCGGGGTGGTGATCCTTCCCGATTCGTCCATTACTTTCAGCAGTACCAGTTCAGCATCGGAAGCAATACCCCTGTAAAGACCGTTGCTGCAGAAACCATCACCGGCGCAAACCACCGAAGTCATTGTACCATGCCAGGCATCATCATGGGGCCGGAGAAAATAATCCGGCTCCCTGGCTGTTGTGGTCATGTCGAGCATCAGTTTGATCCTGTTTTTCCCTGCCGACAGGTCAGGATGCGGGTAAAATCCACTGTCAACAAAACAAATCGTTACTCCTTTCCCTGTAAACCGGGGATCGGCATCCACCCGCAGCGGGGTGGGGAGGATCACAAAATCATCCGGGCTCCTGACAGGAAAGTAAGGCCCGATCTCCGGCAGCAACCGTTGCTGCCGGATCACTTCCGTGTGGTAATAATCCACGCAACGGCTGCATACTCCATCCGCTTCCGCCCAGCCGGGGTTCTGGCTTTTGATCTTCTCCATCACTACTTTTTCGTTATCGATATGATAACGGTACAGCAGCCTGTTCACCCGGTCGCCGCAAAGGGGGCAAATGATATCTGCACCTGTGTCCATCTGCCACAAAGAAAGAACAGTGCCTTTTCAGACACTGTCTTTCACCTGACTTAACCCAATAATTAATGGCTGCTGTATCGGTTCCCGGTCAAAAACCATGCGTTCTTTGCCCGGTGACAGGAAGTAATAGCGCCTGCCCGGCTTCCCGGCAAAAGGAGGCACTGCCTATTTTGTATATTCTTTTATCACCATAGCATGGCCGTCCGGGTCACTGATGATAAATGATTTTGTTTTGACTCCCTCTTCTTCCTGCTGAACAAGTGTTTTGGAAATAAAAGAGATCCCGGCTGCCTTCAGTTTATTGTAAAGGGATGAGGCATCGTTTACGATAAGTGTGGTTTGCCAGTACCAGATATCATCGGCCCTGGTATCTGCCGGATAAGGTCTGCCGGGTCCCGGCTGGATATATTGCAGGAATTCGATCCCGGGTCCGGCTGCCGCCCGGTAACCGGTGATGTGAAGAGAAGCGCCCTGTACATTATTCAGGTGTTCCTGCTCCACACCTTTGTTCCAGCTATCCCCTTTCCGTTGTACCCCAAGCAGGTCCTGGTAAAAAGTGTGACTCTTTTCGGTATTACTGATACCGAGTGCCGTGTGGTCGATCCCGAGAAACAGACCGGCCCCGGGCTGCTGCCATTTATCCTGCCCCTTTCCTTTGGGAAAGTAGATCAGCTCGAGGTTATGATCATCGGGATCATGAAAGTAAAAAGCCTTTATCCCTGCTGCAGCGGGTATCGACACCGGCAGCGTTTGCGGAGAAGTGGAAACAAATTCCACGTTATATTTTATAACCCGGTCAAATGCCTTATCCATATCGCTGACCACTATGGCAATATGCTGAAAGGACAGGTCGTTGCTCCGGGCATCTTCCGGTATGCTCCGGCCTCCTGCCGTGAGGTAATCGGTCAGTTCAAGGTATTCATCCCCCAGCCGGAGTTTGACGACCCGGGTATGCATCCCGAAAACGCCTTCGAGGTCTTCGACGGCGCTGCCGCTGTATTCCCTTTCACTTACTTTAGTAAACCCGAGTACTTCGGTGTAAAATTTCACTGAACGGTCCATCTCCCTGACGGTAAGGCCAACGGATTCCACTTTTTGCACCTGTGCAAAACAAATCAACCCGTAAAGAGATGCCGCAATAAGGATCCCTGTTTTTCTTTTCATAACATAAATTCTAAAGGTTCACTGAATTTCTTCCGGAGGGGCAGCGGTGCTTTCGCTTTATTTTGCGCTGCTCTTTTTCTTTCTGCCAGCAGGAAAAACTCAGCTGCCAGCAGCATGCCTGCCAACGGGGCTACCAGGTATATCCAAAAATGATCCCATATACCCGAAGGGAGGGCACTGGCAAATGAACGGGCCGGGTTCATTCCAAAGCCTGATACCGGGGCTGCAAACAATACCCAGGTAAACACCAGCCCGCCGGCAAATAACCTCGTACGCTTCTTAAGCCAGTCGTGGCGCCCGGTAAACAATACCATTGCCATCGTAATGAAAGCACATAAGAATTCGGTGATCACTGCCCAGGCAGCCCCTGCTTTTCCCGGCACGGTGGTAACCGTGTTCACCGGCGGGTCTGTAAGAACAGCCCCCATTATTTTTTGCATCAGCAGGACCGCCAGCACACCGCCTGCGAACTGAAAGAGGATATAGAACAGGGCATCATAGCGGCACATCCTGTCCAGCCGCAGAAAGGTAAGCGTTACCGCCGGGTTGATCTGGGAACCGCTGGGGGCTGTCACCGGTGAATAAAAAATAAACAACGCTGTACCTCCCATGGCAACAGCCATCAAAAAATCACGAAGTAATGTACTGTGCAGTCCGGCCTGCCAGGGGCTTTTGGCTGAATACAGCATGGCCCCGAAGAAACAGGCAGAGGTCATAAAGATGGCGAGCCCCGTCGCTTCCTGCAGGTAATGTTTTTTATTTCTGCGGAAAGCAGCTTTCATCTGCTTTAACCCGGTCAGACCGGCATCTATCCTGATTGGCATGGCCCGCATGGTACAAAGAGACGAATCGCCGGCCGGATCGAATGTCATTTTATTGACAGGAAACAGAGATTAACTCAGTGAAGATGCAGGGAATCCATGTACCGCCTGATCGTGGAAGGATTCATGTACCGCTCATGTCTCTGGTCGTTCTTATAAACAAAATCGACGCCCCGCCAGGTTTGTACGTGCATTACCTCCCGTACATGGGTACTGTAGGCGAGCAGGTATTCGCCCAGTCCATGCAGGATGCAGATGCGGTCGGTATTGAACTCCATTTTATCAAGGAAGCGGGCGGATATATGACCGATACCGGTGGCAATGGTCTGAAAGAAATTATGGCTGTTGAAATCCGCCACATGACTTAGTTCATGACCGATCACCCCTACCCGTTGTTCGTAGGTCAGGTTTTCAAACAACAAAGGCCGCAGCGTATCGATGGTGTGGTTGCTGATCGTAATAATGTATGTGCGGTGGTTCTTTCTTTTAAAGACACTGGGAAAATCAGGTTTGGTTGTAAGGCCGGCATACTGTTTCCTGATCCGGAAAATAATATGCACTTCCTTCAGTTCAGGGAAGAAGGAAAGGGCTTTAAGTATGGGCTCCCTGTAGGGGGGCGGTATTTCTTTTTTATACGCATAGACTTCCAGGCTGTCTGCCCCGTTTGTTTTTTCACGGGGACTTGCGTCCGATATCGACGGGAAAAATATCACCGACAGCAGATAAAGAAGAAATTTTTTCATACCCTTCATTCAGCAACGGCAAATTTACACGATATCCTCCGGAAGTTGCAGATCCACCAGGCAGACAGCACATCAGTAAACGACGGCGGCTTGGCTTTCCCGGCTGTTCTCTTTGTTCAGCACCCGGCTGATGAGGTGATCTGCCACCCGTAAGGCGTTGGCTGCAATGGTCAGGGCCGGGTTAAAGGCGCCGCAGCTGGGAAAAAAGCTGGCATCGGCCACATAGACATTTTCCAGGTCATGTGTTTTGCAATTCAGGTCCAATACCGATGAAGAAGGATCAAGCCCGAACCTCAGCGTTCCGTTCTGGTGGCTCATCCCGCTTACATCCAGGTCGTACCCGCCCCATACCACTTCTTTATAATCCGGGTCTGTTTCGCCGATCCGTTCAAAAATCTGTTTCAGTTTTGCTTTCAGTTTTTCAAATGCGGTATAGTTTGTCCTCGTATAATCCACTTTTATATTACCATCAGGCCGTATCGTCACCCTGTTATTTTCAGAAGGCAGGTCTTCGGCCGTAAGCCAAAAGTCAATACTCCGTTCTTTCAGCTCCTCATATTTCTTTCCGGGGAACAAGGTTTCACCCATCCAGCAGATCGTATCCGGATCATTGCGTCCCATCAGTTGTATCTCGCCCAGCGGGTACTCACTGTCGTCTGCCCCGTGATAGAAATCGGCCAGGCCCAGGCTCTTTTGAAATACACTGTCGTTTTTCTTTTTAGTAAAGGCTACCAGGCACCCGTTATGATGGAGCATCAGGTTTCTCCCCACCTGCCCGGATGAATTAGCCAGGCCGTACGGGTGTTTTTCATTGGCACTGCGGAGGAATAAAGCGGCACTGTTTACCGCACCACATGCCACAATAAAAATTCCGGCACTGAATCGTACTTTGACCCCGTCCAGGAGCACAACAGCTTCTGTAACGCCGGTACCCTCCTTATTGGTGATGAGTCTTTCGACATATGCATGGGTCATTAATGTCACATTGCCCTTTTTTAAGGCCGGCCGTAAACACATGACCTGCCCGTCTGCTTTACATTCGGTCGGGTCGGGAAAGCCGTCAAAGTTTTCCAGGATCACGGGAGCTTCCGCAGCGGTGAAGTCCTGCGGAAGTTTTATTCCCATCGGTAAAGGAAAAGGTTTCAGCCCGATGGCTTTCATTTTAAGTTCAAGGTCCCTGACCATCGGCTCGTAACCAAGTGGCGGCAGCGGGTATTCCATACGGGTGGCCGGTTCGGTAGGATCTGCACCTCTTTTGCCATGCACACTGTAAAGTATTTCAGCGGCATCGTAATAAGGAGCAAAATCCTGGTAACTAAGCGGCCAGGCGGGGGAAAGACCGCCATAGTGCTTCACTTCTTTGAAATCACTTTCCCGAAAGCGGAACAGGGCTGCACCATACACCTTACTGTTACCCCCTACATTGTAATGAATAAAGGGTCTGAATGGCTTATCATCCTTATCATACCAGTCCTCTTTGGGCCGGTAGCGGCCCAGCGTCACCACTTCATGGGGGTCCCAGTTCTGTTTTTCCCGGGGGATGAAGCCGCCCCTTTCGAGGATCAATATTCTTTTACCGGTTTCAGCAAGTTTCCAGGCAATTGTACTGCCCCCGCTCCCGGTTCCGATGATGATGATATCATAATGATTTTCCATGCTGTTTTGTTTTCAGAAAACAAAGTAAGAAAGACAGCTGCTATGGTTTTGTCTGTAAGGCGACTCTCTGCGTAAATAGCAAAATTGTCAGGACCGTGACAACCGGCCACCGGGCTTGCTGCTATTTTTATCGCATGTCCGGATCAATAACACCAGAACAGCAACAAAAGGAAACACTGCGAATAGAAACATTCAGCGATGGTGTTTTTTGTATTGCCGTGACCTTATTGTCGCTTGAGGCGGGTGTACATCTTAAAAATGAAGTATCAAATAAAAGCCTTGCCGGCGCCCTGTTCGATGAGTGGCCTGTTTATCTTTCTTACGTGATCAGTTTTGTAAATGTGTTACTGGCCTGGATCGGCCACCACAGTCTTTTCAAACTCTTTATGAAACCGGATAATTCCATCATGATCACCAACGGGATATTGCTGATGCTCGTGGCACTGGTACCCTTCCCTGCCAAAACACTCGGAAAGTTCCTGGACACAGCCGCTTTTCAGACCGCAGTGATCTTTTATACCGGTTACTTTGTACTGATCAGCCTGGCATTCCGGCTGCTATGGTATGCGGCCAGCAAAAAAAGAGATAACCTTGTTCCGGGTATTACCGACCGGCAGATCAGGATAACTACCCGGAATGAAAACACAGGCCTGGTTTGTAATACCATCATTCTGGGTTTGGCATTTGTTCAGCCCTGGCTGGCCCTTGCCTGCAGTTTTGCGATGTGGATATACTGGACCGTATTTTCTTAACAGAACAAGCTTTATCTTCTGGAAGAAGGCGGGTCCGGCTGCACACCCGTATCGCTGAAGCAACAATGTACCTGTTGCAGACAGCCGGTTCCGTTTTCGGTCAGCCCGGATGTTTGAATAAGGAATACGCTTTAATCACCCTCAGCAGTTCTGCCACCCCCCAGGCCTGTGCCACGCATCCCCGGGGATGATGTGGTGCCGCCCCATCAAATATCTCTGATACCTGCCCGATACAGGCTTCATTCAAATGATAGCGAAAACGTTCTATTACTGCATTTGCTTCGGCCTGCCTGTCCTCCCTGCTTCCTTTCATAATGGCATCCACATAGGCGCCTAAGAGCCAGCTCCAGACCGTTCCCTGGTGATAAGATGCATCCCGGTGCCAGGGATCGCCGCCATACTGCCTGATGTAATGGGCATCCTCTTCCGGAAGGCTTCTCAATCCAACGGGAGTATATAATTTTTCACGGCAGCGCTGTAACACCGCTTCTGCCTTTTCTCCTCCGAGCAAGGCAAAGGGAAGGCTGACCGCAAACAACTGGTTGGGCCGGAGGACAGGATCAGGCGTTCCATGCTCATCGATGAGGTCGTAGCAATAGTTACCTTCGGAAAACCAGAAGAGTCTGTCAAAGCTCTCTTTCACCTTTGTGGCCCGTTGTTCCATCCTGGCGGCAAGTTGTATGTCGTCTTCCGCTCCGGGTTTGTTTCGCAGCTTGAGCAGGGCCGCCGTAATTTTCAGTGCATTGTACCACAGCGCCTGGATCTCTACCGGCTTACCCATCCTTGGTGTTACGACCCAGTTGCCGATCCTGGCATCCATCCAGGTCAGTTGCTGACCCGGCTCACCGGCAAACAGCAATCCATCCTCCGCCATATGTATATTATACCTCGTACCTTTTAAATGCCAGCTGATGATATCTGTCAGCACCGGGAGTATTTCCCGGATCACAAAATCTGCATCACCGCTTGCCTGCAGGTATTTATAAACTGCAATAAAATACCAAAGTGTTCCATCGGCGTTATTATACTCCGGCGGTTCTTTTTCCTGGAAGCGGTTGGGCAGCATTCCCTGGCTCACGGTTTCTGCAAAAGCCGAAAGGATCTTTCTTGCATCGGCAAAACGGCCGGTGCTTAAGGTAAGTCCGGGTAAACTTATCATCGTATCCCGCCCCCAGTCGGTAAACCAATGGTATCCGGCAATGACCGTTTTCAGCGCCGCAGGGGTATTCTGCCCGGATGAAGAATACCGGCGTACAATAAACTGGTCGGCCGCCAGTGTCAGTTGCTGCAGTGTTTCATCGCCGGGGATTCCCTGCAGCAAGGTCTTCCTCCTTTTCAGTTCCTGCCTGATCAGTTCAGCACCCTCCCTTCCTGCTGTATTACCGGAAGAAATGATAACATTCAGCTCATCACCTTCTTTCAGTGAAATGGAAAAGACCCCGTGGTTAAGGAGATCCTCTGTATAATCCAGCCCCCTGTACTGCTCCACGTTGTATTTGAAATGATAATACCATACCGGTGCATGACGGTATTCCGCACCGGGAACAGCAATGTAAACTGCATTGATGCCGTTGGGCCGGTTACAAAACACACCCTCCCTGAAATCCGCATCCCAGTGCAGGCGGGGTGATGCCTGGCCACATTCGTGGTAATTCCTTGCAGCCATCAACGGCATTAATTCTAACGTAAACGGGGCATCTGCTTTCTCCGCTTTATACTGCACCACCACGGTGTTTTCCTCATATACCATACAAATGGTCTTTACCAGCCGAAAACCATTGACTTCATAGACCCATTCCGGAAAATAATTTTTCGTGAACCGCTTCAGGTACTGGTTCCCCTTGGGATGAATCACATCACCCCTATATACATTAGAACCCAGTTCAAACCTGTTGGACCCGGATACGATTGTTTCATCCAGCTTCGACAGCATGACCATCCTGTCTGCCGGGGGGTGAACGGCTGCTACGAATAGCCCATGATACCGTCTTGTATGTGCACCGGTTATTGATGATCCGCTCCAGCCGCCGAGGCCGTTTGTTTCGAGGTATTCACATTCCGAAGCGCCGGAGAAATTGGCCAGGAAGGAGGTGTCTTTTATTAGTTGCATGCTTGCTTTGTTCGCTGACCGGGGTGTGTCTCTGGTCATGGTTAAAAAGGATCTTTCTGCTGATCAGTCAGAAGGCATGAGGGCGGTCTCTTCTTCTTTTACCTTTTGTTTTTTACCGGCACTTATACAATTAATCAGTTCGGCCACCACTCCAGTCCACCCTGTCTGATGCGAAGCACCGACTCCTCTTCCTGTATCGCCATGAAAATATTCATAGAACAGGACCAGGTCCCTGAAATGCTCGTCTTCATAAATCCCGGCATTGTCATTAACCGGTCGGCGGCCTTCGCTGTCTGCAGTAAAAATGGAAACGAGACGGCGGGAAATTTCTTCCGCCACCTGCTGCAGTGTCAGCCTGTTGCCGGCGCCGGTGGGAAATTCCACCATACAATCTGTCTTGTAGTATTCGCTGTACTGCCCGAGTGCTTTTACAAGTAAAAAATTCATCGGCATCCATACAGGGCCCCGCCAGTTACTGTTCCCGCCAAATAAAGCACTGGTACCTTCTCCGGGCTGGTAATCGAGACTGAATGGCTGGCCGTTTATCTCCAGGCTGTAGCCTTCTTTATGGATCTTTGAGATCGAACGGATACCACCCGGGCTCAGAAATTCATTTTCATCGAGCAGGGCCTTCAGCAGCTTTTCAAGCCGCTGCCGGGGAACAAGGGATAATAATATATCGTCATGTTCTTTCAGCTCTTCTATCACGAGGTATTGATTGTTCTTCTCCCGGTATTTCTGAAACCACTTGAGCCGGTTGTAAAAGTCGGGCAGCTTTTGGAGCCATTCCTTTTTGAGTACCAGTACTGCGAACAGTGGTGACAGCCCCACCAGTGAACGCACTTTCACGGGGATATACCTCCCGTCCGGCATGGCAAGCACATCATAGAAAAACCCATCCTGTTCATCCCAGCTGCCCGTCCAGTTATCACCAATGCGATTGAGGGACTCTGCGATATAAACAAAATGCTCAAAGAATTTTGTGGTGACATCTTCATAGGCCGGGTTGTATTGAGATATTTCAAGCGCCATCTCCAGCATGTTGAGGCAATACATGGCCATCCAGCTGGTGCCATCCGCCTGTTCGAGCACCCCTCCGCCCGGTATCATATTGCTCCGGTCAAACACGCCGATGTTGTCGAGGCCGAGGAAACCGCCTTCAAATACATTATTGCCCTTACTATCCTTGCGGTTCACCCACCACGTAAAATTGATCAGCAGTTTCTGGAACACTCTTTCCAGGAACCGGACATCTGCTTTGCCATTTTTTTCTTTATCGATCCGGTACACCTGTAAACAGCTCCATGCATGCACAGGCGGGTTTACATCCCCGAAGGCCCATTCATATGCCGGTAACTGTCCGTTAGGGTGCATATACCATTCACGAAGAAACAGGATAAGCTGGCTTTTGGCGAACCCGGGGTCGATCATGCTCAGCGGGACACAATGAAAGGCAAGGTCCCAGGCTGCATACCAGGGATATTCCCATTTATCCGGCATGGAGATCACATCTTCATTGTTCAGCGATTGCCACTGATGATTACGCCCGAGCCTGCGCTCTCCTGGCGGTTCCGGCTGGCCCGGATCGCCATTCAGCCACCTGGGTATGTCTATATTATAATATTGCTTGCTCCAGAGCAGTCCGGCAAAAGCCTGCCGCTGTATATTCTGCAGGTCTTTCTCTTCAGAAGCCGTTATGTCCCTGTAGAACTCATCCGCTTCGGCGATCCTTGTGTCAAAAATCCGGTCGAATGAATCATCAAAAGGGTTTGTGTTCAAAAAATGTTTACTCAGGCGAAGTTTAATGGTCACAGCAGAACCACCTTTCATATTGAACTCATACAGGGGAGCCATCTTTGTTCCTTCTTTTTTCTCCTCCAGCCAGTCATATTGATGCTGCAGCACTCCCGTATGAAAGGCATCCTTTACATAGCGGGTGCGGTTAGGCTCCCCGAACAATCTCTCTGTGTTTGTCTCATTTTCGGTGAACAGCACCCGGGCTGGTTTTTCAAAATAAAAATGATAATCCCCTTCCCAGTAATGATCTGCCTTGGCGTACCCATATCCCTGTGTACCCTGATCCTTTAAAGCGATAAGCGGTTTTTCGTGCATGAGGCCAAAACTCCACAGGTTCCGTAACCAGAGGGTGGGCAATACGGCGATATAGGCTTCCTCCATTCCACGGTTGAAGACCGTCACCCGTACCAGGATGTCTTCTGTATCATTTTTTGCATACTCCGTGAAAACATCAAAATATTTATTCCCGTTGAAAATTCCGGTGTCTGTTATTTCGTACTCCTTTTCAAAACGGTTGCGGTTACGGTTGGTGGTAATCAGATCCTGGTATGGGAACTCACCGTGGGGATATTTGTACAGGTGCTTCATGTAAGCATGTGAAGGTGTGTTATCGAGGTAATAGTACAACTCCTTTACATCCTCTCCGTGATTGCCTTCGTTCCCGGTAAGGCCAAACAGTCTTTCTTTAAGAATGGGGTCTTTGCCGTTCCACAGGGCCAGCGCAAAACAAATATGCTGCTGGTCGTCGCTGATGCCGGCAATACCATCTTCCCCCCAGCGGTATACCCGGCTTCGGGCATGGTCGTGGGGGAAATAATCCCATGCATTGCCATGTTCACTGTAATCTTCCCGAACAGTCCCCCACTGACGTTCGCTGAGGTAAGGTCCCCATTTTCTCCATTTCGCATCCGTTAAGCGCTGCTGTTCGGCATTCATATGATTCTTTTAAGAAGTTAATAGTGAATTTCCGGGAGTGCTGCTGAGTAAGTCCCCGCAAATATCCCGGTTCCGTTTGGTCATCCGTTATCTTCAAAACCCGGGTAAAGCGTCATACCCCCATCTACAAATAAGGTTGTACCATTCACATAATCTGCATCATCGCTGGCCAGCCATACTGCCGCTTTACCGATATCATCCACCTGTCCTATTCTTTTCTGCGGGATGAGCTTCAGCAATTGCTGCAAATGAGCGGCTGTGTCCCACGCATCATGGTTGATCGGCGTGGCAATAGCGCCAGGCGCAATAGAGTTGATGCGGATCTTTTTCGGGGCAAACTCCTGCGCAATCGTCTTCATCATCAGCATCACACCTCCTTTACTGGCCGCATAGTTTGCATGCCCTGCCCAGGGTATCACTTCATGCACACTGCTCATACAAATGATCTTACCGGCGCTTTTTGATTTACCGTTAACACCCCGTCGCAGAAACTCACGAATAGCCTCTCTTGCGCAGAGGAACTGCCCGGTCAGGTTCACACCGATCACAAAATTCCATTGCTCCAGTGTCATCTCGGTAAATGGCGCATCTTTTTGAAGTCCTGCATTGTTTACCAGTATATCCACCGTACCGAACTGACTGATCACCTCCGTGAACATTTGCCGCACCTGCTCTTCCTTACTTACATCACACTGAACGGCAACTGCCCTTCCGCCATCTTCCGTTATTTCTTTTACGACGGCTTCAGCCATGTCCCTGGCGGCCGTCACCGGATAATTGACCACCACAGCGGCCCCGGCTTTTGCCAGTTCTTTTGCACAGCCGGCACCGATGCCGCTCCCGGCCCCGGTAACGATCGCCACCTGTCCTTCTAATTTTCTTTTTTCCATGATATTTTATTAAAATAATGTTGAATGAACCAAAGCGGTATTGTCTTTATTATATGCAGTACGGATGTCGGTCAGTCCTTTCCGGATAAGCATGATCTCAAAATCAGTCAGGATCTCCATATAATGCTGGTAAGCGATCGACGCATCCATATACGGATTGGAACTCCTGCAACCCCCTTCGCCGGCATCGTTCCGGCACATGTTACAGAAGAAATCCGTGCTTTGCAGCCGCTGCCAGCTTTCCACGGCGCCGGGTATTCCGGATTGTCTGACCATTGCCTCAAGACCATAAACTTTCCGGAGGGCATTATGCTGCATAGCGTTACCATTCCACACGCAGCAGGATTTATCTGTATCCTTCCAGGATACCGTGCCCGGAACATCATAGAGTCCGGCAGGGTAGAACTTTTCTGTTGCTTCCCCCGGTGTTACAAATCCGGATCGTTCGTCTTTTATTATCGCTTCGGGTAAATGCTGAAGAAAGGCAAGAATTCCGGAGGCCGGTTTCTTATGCACCCCGAAAGTTTCATAATCAAGGAAGATATTACTTACCCCCTCTTCCTGCGAGCGGATCCAGGAAGCAAACTTATCGGCCGTCAGCGGTTGTTCATTCCAATGCGGATCATCAAACCGGAATGCGATATCATTACTCAGCTGCTCATTCCGCAACAAGACCGGGAAATCATCATTACCCGGCGCAGCATATACCTGGTTTACGGCCCTTCCCTGCAAAATCCTTTCATGCCCCTCACAAAATATTCCTTTATATCCCATCTCCTTTATACATACCGCAAGTTCATTACTGTACAGCAGCTCTGTGTTCCTGAATATCACCGGTTCAATGCCGAATGTTTCTCTTACCAGCTTATGGTGCTGTTCGACCTGGTTCCTGAATTCATTTTTTGAATACAGCCAGCTTACAGAATGATGTGACGTTTCTGCAAAGAACTCCACGCATCCGGTTTCAGCCAGTTTTCTGAATGAGCGGATCACATCCGGCCGTAATTTATTCAGCAGTTCAATAGTAGTGCCGCTCATTGAAAATGCCACTTTAAAGCGTCCTGCATTTTTTTTGATCTGCGCAGCGAGGATCTTATTGGCGGGCAGCCAGCATTCTGCCGCCAGGTGATCTGCCGCCTGCTTTGCTGCAGTATCATCAAAATAATGACCCCGGTAAGAAGCCTCGCCACCCGTCTTCCGGAGACGATAAGGCAAGTGTATTTTAAAACTTAAACTGACGAATGGCATAACACCGCTCTTTTTATTGTCGGGGTAAAAAAACGGCCGCTGCAGTTACAGGGCCGTTTCCAATCAACCAAAACCAACTGCTTACTGATAATATAATTCAAAGCTAAAACTGATGGGTACGAAACATTGTCATCTGAGTTACATAAATGAGGAATACTCAGTTCCAGGCAACAGAATTGTTCAGTTCGATGTGTTTCCGGTTATAGCACAGCAGCCCGGAGCTCCTCAGTTCATTCAGGAGCATATTCACACTCTGTCTTGATGTGGCAATAAAACCTGCAATATCGCTGTGGGTAAGGTAATTATTGAGGATGATCTTATCGCCCATACGGTTACCATCGGTACGTGCCCAGTTCTTAATAAAACGGATCAGCCGGTCTTTCGTATCAAGAAATACCAGGTCGGCATGCCGGTTTTCAAGCCGCTGGAGTTTGCTGTTCACTTTTTTGGCATAGTTCAACGCCATCAGCGGGTTTTCCTCCAGTATTCGTTTAAAGTCGGTTACAAGAAAAGAACAGATCACAGTGTTGGCCGTAAGCGCTTCAGCGGATTCATACTGGTTCAACTGTCCTTCCAGCCCAAGGTCACCGAAAATATCGGGCTCTGTAAGTATGTCCTTAACCAGGTCGTTTTCCGCATCACTGTTATCCATGATCTTTACTTTTCCTTTCACCAGGAAATGAACCCGGGTATACCCTCCCTCTCCGTAACTGATCTGTTCACCGCGGTATACCGTTCTGATCTTTGCCGCCGAGACGGCCTCTTTCAGTTTCAGTTCACTCAATAAAGCCAGCATCGGGTGACTTTTAAGATAGAAGTACTTCATTTCGTCTGACATAGTTTATGGTTTTAATGATTTATAATTTGTATTAATAAGCCTTGTTATTCAGTGCCTCTTCAATTTTAGAGATCATCAGGTTTCTCGGAACAAGCCCCCGTATGTGATCAATCACTTTGCCCGCCCGGAAGAAAAGGATCGTTGGCAGTTCGGTCACTCCGTATTCCGTATTGATTCCTTCATTCTTTTCCACGTCAATCGTAAAAAATTCTGCCTGTCCTTTATAGGTTCCGGCCAGTTCATTAAACAAGGGTGAAATGATCTGGCAGGCCCCGCTCCAGTCAACCTTAAACTGAACTAATGCCAGGTTTGCATTCTCTGTTACTGCCTTTCTGAATTCGCTGCTTGAGATCTTCATGTTCATAAAATTTCCGTTTGACCCGACACTATAGCCAACCGGCGTGCCAGAATTTTTTCGGCCCCTTGTCATTTCCCCGAAACCCTTTACAGCAAAGGGTTTCAGCGGTTCAAAATTTTTTCGCATGGCTGGTCTCCTCTTTAAATTTTTCCCAACCAATTGGGAGTGTCCCAATAGGTTGGGAATACTCCCTCCTGCTGTTTAAAGAACCCTTTGGTGCATTTTATTAACGGGTTCCGATACACCATTTTTAATGTAGAGTTGGTATGCATTGAAACAAGTATTTTTCAGCATTTAATCTTCTTTGTCATAAGCAAGACACTGAAAACTTTTCTGCGCAGATAGTTTTGTTGTGTATTAAGCGACATTGACTGAGAAAGAATATTTCTGAAAGAATCAAAAAATCATTTATGACTATCAACTGGACAACTACCGGTACCTGGATCCTCCGGATCATTGCTGCGGTAATTATGCTGCAGACTTTATATTTCAAATTCACCGGAGCGGAAGAATCGATCTATATCTTTTCCCGGATCGGAATGGAACCCTGGGGCCGTATAGGTACCGGTGTACTGGAGCTGGTGGCTTCCCTGCTGATCTTATATCCGAGAACCACCCACTTCGGTGCCCTGCTTGCCCTGGGGCTGATGGGCGGGGCTATCTTCTTTCATCTTACCAAACTCGGGGTGAGTGTCATGGGAGACAAAGGACAATTATTCATTTATGCATTGCTGGTGTTCCTTTCTTCTGCCGCCCTGCTGCTGATCTGCCGGGAAAAGGTTTCACAATTAATTCAGAAACTATTCTGATCCGCTTCAAAAAAACACACGTTACTATCAACTCAAAAAAATAAACCATGCTACTTAAAAATCCGGTTGAAGAAGTATTTGTTCAGCTGACCGATGCACTTGGGAAATTAAGTGAAGAGCACTACACCAGGCCCAGCCAGGTCCTTTCTAATGCCACGATCGGCCAGCATGTGCGTCATATCATTGAACTTTTTCAATGCCTCGAAAAAGGATATGACGAGGGTACCGTGAACTATGAAAAAAGAAAACGGGATTACCGGATAGAAACCGATAAAGAATTTGCTGCATACCTTCTCCGTAAGCTGTTCAGGAAAATGGGTCGTCCCAATAAATCCATCACCCTGGAAGCGGAGGATTATAATGATGTTGCCGAAACAGTGAGTATTCCCAGCAATTACTACCGTGAGATCGCCTACAACCTTGAGCACACGATTCACCACATGGCCCTGATCAGGATCGGCATTACTGAAATGTCCGGCATCTCCCTGCCGGAAGGATTTGGTGTGGCTTATTCAACTATCAAATACCGCCAGCTATGTGCACAGTAACTTTTATTCCTTCCCGGGAAAAGATATTCCTTACCTCCAACAGGGATGAAAAATTAAGCCGGCCCGATGCGGTCGCCCCCGCCTGTCACCGCTATGGTGAAACAATGCTCCTCTGTCCGGCGGATGCAAAGAGCGGGGGTACCTGGATCGCCCTGAAGGAAAACGGTGATGCCGCTGTACTGCTGAACGGGGCTTTTGTTAAACATGATATGGAAAAACCCTATGGCAGGAGCCGCGGGCTGATCCTGCTGGATATATTCACCCATCAGCGTCCTGCCTGGTTTTACTGCCGCTTTGATCTGGCAGGTATCGAACCTTTTACGCTTATCCTTTTTGAAAACTCCTGTTTATATGAATTGCGCTGGGATGGAGAAAAAAAACATATGAAGCAACTGAATAGCGGCCGGTCTTATATCTGGTCTTCCTCCACACTATACAATGAAGAAACAGCACGGAAAAGGGAAAACTGGTTTGCCGCCTTCCTCAACCGGCATCCGGTACCTACCCGGCAGGATATACTTCGCTTTCATACCCATGCCGGTGACGGAGAGGAGGCTAACGCCCTTTTTATGAGAAGAGAACCTGACTACAGAACCGTCAGCACCACAGCAATTCTGTTGTGTGAGGGCCGGGGCAGTATGCTGTATCATGATCATAAACAGGACCAGGTTGCTGAAAAGAAGATCGAGTTAACAGGCATCATACAGGCCGCATGATAAAAAAGATAACATACCATCCCTTTTTTATCCGGCTATTTCATTGGGAATACTGGCCTTTTCACCTGGTATATTTTCCCATTTACTTCTATTGGTTCTGGCTTTGTATCCGGTCAAGATCATTTTTCTTTTTCAGCGCTTCCAACCCTACTATCAGGAACGGCGGTTTCCTGATGGAGTCAAAACGGGAAATATACTGCCTGTTACCGGAGGGAAGTTATCCGTCCACCATTTTCATCAAAGCCGGTACCCCGGCAGAAGAAATCATAGCGGCCGTGGAGGAACAGGCGCTTCATTACCCGCTGGTGGGAAAGCCCGATATCGGTATGCAGGGTAAATCGGTACAGAAACTTGACAATACGGATGACCTGCTGGCTTATGCCCTGCAATCGAAAGTTGATTTCCTGGTACAGGAATTTGTTCCCTATAAAAACGAGGCCGGTATCTTTTATTATCGTTTTCCCGGTGAGGAAAAAGGGCATATATCCGGAGTTGTTGGAAAGGAATTCCTGAAGATCACCGGTGACGGCGTTTCCACGATGGAGACATTGATCAGGAAAGATAAAAGAGCCCGGCTTCAGCTGAGGGTATTGCGAAAAAATTCCGGTGATGGTCTGCAGCGGGTACTGCCGGAAGGAGAAGAGTTCATTTTGGTCCCCTATGGCAATCATGTACGGGGCGCCAAATTCCTTGACTTCACCGACCGGGTGGACGAGGTGCTTGAACAGACCATCGATGCCGTGTGCGGCCAAACCGACGGATTTTATTATGGACGCCTTGACATCCGGTACAATACCTGGGAAGAATTAAAACAGGGCAGGAATTTTTCAATCATTGAACTGAACGGCGCCGGCAGTGAACCCACTCATATTTATGATCCGGAGCATTCCATCTTTTTTGCCTGGAA
Organism: Chitinophagaceae bacterium; assembly: GCA_046329665.1. Classification (GTDB taxonomy): domain Bacteria; phylum Bacteroidota; class Bacteroidia; order Chitinophagales; family Chitinophagaceae; genus JJ008. Next base: position 36,842 of record JAXLUG010000011.1, read on the forward strand.
AGAGATCATCCGTCACTTAAACCTGCTTTATAAGATCAGCAGGCTGAACCATAAACAGTATAAAAACCCGTACATGAGCCTCCGTTCTGGAGTGGATATGCTTTGTGAAAATAAAAAATATGTGAAGCTGATATCGTGAACAAATTGAAGAAACAGGTATCCATATCCGGTGCCGGGCTTTTGATCAGCTTTACTGGGTCGCTGCCACCCGGGCTGCTGAATATCGTGGCGGTACAACTAACAGATAAGAGAGGTATCAACGCTGCTTTTCAGTACGCCGCAGGGGCAACCCTGGCCGAGATGCTCGTAGTCTGGTTTGCCCTTACCTGTATTAACTGGTTCAGCAATAAAAAGAATCTTTTTGCATTGCTGGAGTGGCTGACCGTATCCGTACTGCTCCTGTTTGCAGCCGCCTGTTTTGTGGCAGCTTACCTGATGGAAGATATCGGCAGAGTGATCCCGCCGTTTTTGTTCTCTTCATTATTGACCGGTTTCCTTTTCAGCCTGCTGAACCCGGTGCATATCCCATTCTGGATCGGCTGGAGTAATTTTCTTTCCGGGAGAGGGACTTTAGAGCAGGACCGGATACAATATATATGGTATATATCCGGGATTGGCGCCGGCACCCTTTTTGGCTTTCTTATTTATATCCTGGGGGGCCCCTATCTTTTACAGCTCATTCAACACAGGAGCGCTGTCATAAATAGCTTATCAGGGATCATCCTGCTGACTGCCGCCGGTTTGCAGATGCGGCGAATGCTTAAAGTGCCGTTACAATTACGCTATACAGAAACAATAAAGAAAAAAGAGGATATCACTTCTCCCTTTTAATGCCGAGCTTTTTCATTCTGGCCTCCAGTGTGGTGGGGTTCAGACCAAGTATCCTGGCTGCCCCTTTTTCACCGCTCACTTTCCAGCCTGTCTTTTTTAGTGCTGCCAGAATATGTTCTTTCTCCACATCCTGCAGCTTACCGCCGGCAGCAACCGTGGCTTCCCCATTCCCGGGCAGGGTTACCTTTTCAACCGGTATCCATTCGCCATATTCAAGGGTATCGCCCCGGCTGAGAATCAGGGCTCTTTCAATTATATTTTCCAGCTCCCGCACATTGCCGGGCCAGTTATATTCCATCAGTGCCTGCATTACTTCAGGGTCAACCGCCGTGATCTTCCGGCCGATCTTGCCCTCATGTTTCTGGCAAAAATGCTTAACCAGCAGTGGTATGTCTTCCTTCCTGTCCCGCAGCGGCGGGCAGAGGATGGGAAAAACATTCAGACGGTAATAAAGATCTTCCCTGAATTCCTTCTTTTCGATTGCCTGTGCCAGGTTACGGTTAGTGGCTGCAATCACCCGCACATTTACCCGCATCGTTATAGGATTGCCCAGTCTTTCAAACTCGCCCTCCTGCAAAACCCGGAGCAGCTTTGCCTGTAACTCCACCGGCAGTTCGCCGATCTCATCAAGAAAGATGGTACCCCCGTCTGCCAGTTCGAAACGCCCGATCTTCCTGTCCAGCGCCCCGGTAAAAGCCCCCTTCTCATGCCCGAATAATTCACTTTCGATGAGGTTGGCAGGCAGCGTGGCACAATTCACCTTCACCAGCGGTTTTTTACTCCGGTTGCTGACATTATGAATAGCCCTTGCAATGAGTTCCTTACCGGTACCTGATTCACCGAGTATCAGTACGGTCGCATCGGTGGTTGCCACCTGTTCGATCTGTTTCAATACCCGCTGAAAATCCTTTCCTTTACTGATGATCTCATCAAAGTTGTAGGTGAGCTTTATCTCTTCCTGCAGGTACTGGTTCTGTGCCTGGAGCTTATTTTTTTCCTGCTCCATCAGTACCTGTTCTGTGATATCGACAAACATGGTCCTGGTGAACTGCCCGCCGGGATCCGGTCTTGACCACCATTGGATCCAAAGGGGTTTCCCATTATCCTTTCTGCGCAATTCCAGCACCACTCCCTTTGTATCAATGCCCTTTTCAATGGATTCAAACGCCTCCTTTACCCTTTTCTGGGCTTCCGGCGTATCGGGAATCAAGGAAAATCCGTAGGTGTTTGAAACATCTGATGGATCAATGCCCAGTGTACGGATCGCTGTTTTATTCGCCCGGATGAACTTTGAGTCCAGCCCTTCATTCACATAAGCGATAGGGGCTTCATCAAAAAGGTCGCGGAATCGTTCTTCACTTTCCTTCAGTTGCTGCTGCAACTGGTAGTTGGCATCCAGCAGGGTCTTCTTCAGTTTCTCCTCTGCTTTCATCCTTTCCATTTCCGATCCGGCACGGGCTGCAAATATTTTCAGAATGGCCAGCTGGTTCTGGTTATCGGTCATCGGTTTATCATCCAGGGCAGCCAGGTGCCCCATTACCTCACCGGTGGAAGGGCTGTAGATCGGAACACCCAGGTAGGATTGCAGCCCTTTTTCCCTGGGAAATAATTTTTCCAGTTCAGCCGGGCAGAAATAATCTTTTCCCTTCATCACGATCTTGCAGGGGGTGCCTTCCAGGTCGTATTCGATATTCTCCACCGGTGTTGCATTATCCACAAAAGAAATGGTACGGAGCCTTGTCTTTTCTTCATTGGCACATTCACTGATAAAGGAATATTTTACCCCGAGCGTCATAGTGATAAAACGGGTCAGCTCACGGAAATAATCCTGCCCGACATGCCCCGAAGTGGCTTCTGATACGGTGCGGAGCAATTCTTCTTCGAGCTTACGTTGCTGCAGGTTTCTTACAATACTGCAGGTATATTCCTGTCCCTCATACACCAGGTGGTTCTGAGTAACCTCCACGTCGATCAGGGATCCGTTCTTTTTCCGGAGCCGGGCATCATAAACCACCTTGCCGTATTTCTTCACCCTGTCCCATATAAAATCCCAGCCAAAATCTTTTGCCGTCGTATTGATCTCGGACACATTCATCGCCAGCAGGTCCTCTTCATCGTAGCCGGTAAAATCCGCTGCACTGCTGTTCACCTGCCAAATCTTTCCTTCATTGGTTACCCAGAACACCGCTTCCCGGAGCTGGTTAAGGGTAAACGAAAAAAATTCATTCTCCCTGGCTTTCTGTTTCAATTCTTCTTCCGCCTTCATCCGTTCCAGCTCTGCGGCAATACGGGCCGCAAAGATGGTCAGCACAGCTGTCTGGTTCTTTTCATCCGTTACGGGTTGCGGATCGGTGGCAGCAATATGCCCGAGTATCTCACCGGTAACCGGGCTGATCACCGGGGCGCCGACATAGGCTTCTATCCCTTTGGCACCCGCAAATAAGACATGGGCTCCTTCCGGTAAGAAATAGGGCTGCCCATTCATCATCATCCGGCAGCCGGAATCATTGACATTGTACTCAACATTATCGAGTTGTTTTTCACCTTCCACGAAAGCCAGCGTCCGCAGTCTTGTCTTTTCCTTATCCGCACACACAGATACAAAGCAATACCGCATCCCCATAACGGTGCTGATCCCGCGGGCAAGTTCCAGAATGAAATCCTGGCCGGTGAGTGCAGAGGTCGCCTTTGAAACGATCTGTAACAACTCGCTGCCTGTAACACTATTTGGTTTTTTTACGGCCATAACAGTCCGGAATAATCCTGTCTAAAGGTAAAGCTTTGGTGAAAAGTAACGAGACGGGCTGTAAAACAGCGTCGCCGGTCTGACATCCGGCTCAAATTTTTTTTCCCGGCCCGGTTTTAAACCCCCTTTGCAACCAGCCGGGTGCCCTCCGTCATCATCAGGCTTATATTTTTTGTACTTTCATTAAAATTTCCGGATGAAACAATTACTGACAGCCCTTGCAGTGTGTCTTCTCCTGGCATCCTGCCAGAAGGATGCCGATCCAAATGGCGGGGACGCTCCGGTAAACGCCGAATCGCAAACCAATGTGGCGTACGGAACCGACCCGCTTCAGAAGATGGATATCTATTTGCCCTCCGGAAGAACAACTGCCGCCACCAAGGTCATCATCCTTATACATGGCGGTGCCTGGAATCAGGGCGATAAAGCTGATTTCAATACTTATGTCGACACCCTGAAGAAAAGGCTGCCGGATTATGCGATCTTCAATATCAATTACCGGCTGGCGACAGGTACTTCCAATTTCTTCCCGGTACAGGAAAATGACGTGAAAGCGGCGATTGATTTTATTTACAGCAAAAGAAGTGAGTATAAAATTTCAGACAAGTTTGTATTACTGGGGGCCAGTGCCGGTGGACATCTTGCCTTACTGCAAGCCTACAAAAACACGAGCCCTGTCAGGATAAAGGCTGTTGTTGACTTCTTCGGCCCTACTGACCTCGTGGATATGTATAACAACCCGGTGAACCCGTTGATACCAATTATTCTTACCCAGGTGACTGGCGGCGACCCCTCCACAAAAGCTACCTTGTACCACGATTCTAGTCCTGTCAATTATGTAACAGGGCAATCTCCTCCCACTATCCTGTTGCATGGCGGTGTGGATATAGTGGTGGCCTATTCACAATCGGTGATGCTCAACACGGCATTGCAATCCGCAGGGGTGACACACCAGTATGTTTTCTACCCAACCGAGAACCATGGCTGGACCGGCGCCAATCTTACCGATTCATTTGACAAGATCAGCGCATTCCTCGCCGCCAATGTAAACTGAAAGCAGGCCAGGTTACCCTTCCACGGCTGCTATTCCTGCTGCACCGGGCTTTGCTGCTCCCTTTTTGCTAACTTGGCCGCATGAACAGCAATGCCCCGCTGGCGGAACGTTTACGGCCTGGTTCCCTTTCAGAACTGATCGGGCAGGAGCACCTCGTTGGTAAAGGAAGCATACTCCGCACGGCGATCGAACATGGCAAAATACCTTCCATGATCTTCTGGGGACCACCCGGAACCGGAAAAACAACCATTGCCAATATCATTGCACATACATTAAAAGTTCCTTTCTACCAGCTCAGCGCTATCAGTTCAGGTGTAAAAGAAGTGAGGGAAGTGATCGAGGAAGCAAAAAGCAAGAGGGGGGTCATTCTTTTTATAGATGAGATCCACCGTTTCAATAAAAGCCAGCAGGATGCCTTGCTGGGGGCTGTCGAAAAAGGGATCATTACCCTGATAGGTGCCACCACCGAGAATCCTTCCTTTGAAGTGAACTCCGCCTTGCTGAGCCGGTGCCAGGTGTATGTACTGAAACCGCTTGATGAAAAAAGCCTCGTCACACTGCTGAAAACGGCGCTGGAAAAAGATGAGCAACTGAGGCCAAAAAAAATAGAGCTGAAAGAAACCGCCGCGCTGATCAATATCTCCGGCGGTGATGCAAGAAAGCTGCTTAACCTCCTTGAAATTGTGGCCGGCACATCCGGTTTACCGGGCGGGGGGAATGAAACTGACCCCTTGGTCATCACGGACAAGCTGGTCATGGAAGTGGCCCAGAAAAGGATCGCCCTGTATGATAAAAGCGGCGAACAGCACTATGATATCATTTCTGCCTTTATCAAATCGATCCGGGGCAGCGACCCGAATGCTGCGGTGTACTGGCTGGCCCGTATGATCGAGGGCGGGGAAGATGTAAAATTCATTGCCCGCCGCCTGGTGATACTGGCCAGCGAAGATATCGGCAATGCCAACCCGACCGCACTGGTGATGGCCAATGCCACCTTTGAAGCCGTTAATAAGATCGGGTACCCGGAATCCATGATCATTTTGTCACAGTGCGCCACGTACCTGGCCGCTTCACCAAAAAGTAATGCTGCCGTAGCGGCCATCGGCGATGCCCTTTCTGCGGTAAAGAAATACGGCGACCTGCCGGTGCCCCTGCATATCCGTAATGCCCCGACCCGGCTGATGAAGAACATGGGTTATGGCAAGGATTATGAATATTCCCACAGTTATGAGAATAATTTCTCACCACAGGAATACCTGCCCGGTGAAATTGCGGGTATGAAATTTTATGAGCCGGGGAAAAACGCCAGGGAAGAAGAGCTCAGAAAATTCCTGCGCAATCTCTGGAAAGAAAAATACGGCTATTAAAGAAGGACTGAACATGAACTGGACCTGCAAAAAATTTGACGATCTCTCCGTGCATGAGCTTTATGCCATTCTTCAGTTGCGGAATGAGGTGTTTGCCGTAGAGCAAAACTGTGTTTACCCTGATATGGATAACAAAGACCAGGCTGCTCATCACTTAATGGGCTGGGAGAACAGCAAACTGGCTGCCTATACCCGCCTGCTTCCCCCGGGGCTTGCTTATCCGCTGCCTTCCATAGGAAGAGTGGTTACCTCTGCTGCAGCAAGGGGTACCGGGGCAGGAAGGGAACTGATGCGCCGGTCGATACAATTAATATATGACCTCTTCGGTAAGCAGCCGGTTAAGATCGGGGCGCAGTTATACCTCCGGGATTTTTATGCATCGTTCGGGTTTGTACAAACCAGCGATGTGTACCCGGAAGATGGCATTGATCATATTGAAATGGTACTTTCTTGAATCATCATCGTAGAATCACTTAGTAGAAGGTGCTTCAGAAGCAGCTAATTTCAAAATTCATCGCCGTTAACTTTCTCTTTAGATTTTTTGTTTTCTACTTTAGTGCCGAAATCCAATAGTAGAAAAACCAGAAATCTGATACCAATGAGAACAAGTGTACCCTTTGTACGGCTGTCCGTACTTATTTGCTTTCTCTCTATTTTTTCCATCCATCCGAAAGCACAATCGATCAGCGTTGCTGATGGCCGTTTTGAAATCGGTCTCGGCATCGGACCTTCCTTCTTTCTTGGCGATCTTGGCGGCGCAAAAGGCGTAGGGAAAACCTTTGTAAAAGATGTGGACTTTCCCCTTACCAAGCTTTGTAAAGGCATCTATGTAAACGCCTATCCCACCGAATGGCTGGGGTTCCGTGTAGCGGCCAACCTGGGCTACCTCGAAGGAGATGATGCGCAGGCGCCTAATAAAGGAGGGGCAGAAAGGTTCCGTCTGCAGCGTAACCTGAAATTCAAATCCAATTTGTGGGATGCCTATGCCGGCATCGAGATCTACCCGACCGTATTTTTTGAACAATACGAAGGGCTGGAGCATAAGCTGAGGCCTTATGGCTTTATCGGCATTGGAGCTTTCCATTTCAACCCGAAAGGGGAATATATTGCCCCCAACGGCACCAGGTCGTGGGTGGAACTGAAACCGCTTCGCCTGGAAGGACAGGGAATGGCGGAATATCCTGACCGGAAGCAGTATGATCTTACGCAGATGATGATACCGATGGGAGCAGGATTCAAGTATTACCTGAAAGAAAACTTTTATGTAGGCTTTGAGATACTGCACCGGAAAACCTTTACTGACTATATCGATGATGTGAGTACCGATTATATCGATCCCCGTTATTTTGATGTCTACCTGACCCCGCAGCAGGCGGCACAGGCCAGGCAACTGTCTTACCGGGAAAACCTGCTGAACCCGGCTGTGAGCCGCCGCTACATCAATTTACAGAGAGGGGACCCGAAAGAAAATGATGCTTATTTCTCCAGCATATTAAGAATGGGCTGGAGGATCAATGGCGCCAATTCGCCGAACGGAAGAGCGAAGCGGCAGCTGAAATGCCCTGTGTATTATTAACCGAACATAAACACCAAATCCGAACCCACTATGAAACTAAAATCTGCCTTAAGCGCAAAACCCATGATGACGATCGCCATCTGCGGTAGCCTGCTGATGTCGCAAACCATGATTGCGGCGGACCATACAGGCGGTAAACATGATTCATCTTACAACGATGATGAAAAACCTGCAAAAAAAGCGAAAGAGAAGACCAAGAGCTACTCTTCGCTGAACAACCCTGCACTGAAGATCTACCCGGATGCCTTGAAGAGAGAAATGCATGTGGTGGCAAAGGATAATGACGGGCGGGAGATCGACTTTTTTGTGTTTGATCTGCAGGGAACTCTGCTGCAGAATTATAAAATGCAGCCGAAAGACCATAACAAGATCAGCGGGCTGAAAAGAGGCACCTACATCTACCGTGCATTCCGCGGGGATGAAGAGACGGCCGCCGGACAATTCGAGATCCGTTAATCAGCCGGCTTCAATGCTGTCCCTGAAGCGGCAGAGAGCTTAATAAAATCTGATACCTGGTTGAAAAAACCTGATCCGTTCTCTATTGGTACTCTCTCATTTGTATTAAAATTTTATTAAACACTCTCTGCCCCGCTTTCGGGCTCTCCGGCAAGCTGAAAGGCTGAATGTTGATCAGTTGTCCTTCAGTCAGCCCGGCCACACCCAACCGAGCTCTTTTAATCGCCATAACTAAGAAACCCGTACACCATGCCCGATCTTTTTTAGTTCAGGCAGCAGGCAGGAAAATTGGTGAAATCAATATCCGGTGAAAAAACCCAGCGCCCCTGGCCATCTGAAAGATTTTATCTCCGAAAGGAGTTCGTTCATACGAACAATCACTTCCTGCCGCCACTACGGGTCCCCGTTTTCCACTCTCTTTCCCCCTCTTCACCTCCCGTGCGAAAAAAAAACAGTGCGGCAGGCCTGATTTTCAAAAACTGTCCTATATTAGGTTCGTATTTAGGAGCCTTGCTATGGTGTTGTAAAACAATGCTTTTAAAACCAGGACAACTTCCTTAAACTGAAAATTCAAGATGGAAAACAAGACCACCTTACATGAGAAGAAACTCTATTCACTATTTGGCGGAGCTGCCGCTTTACTGGGCCTGATCTTGCCCTGGGCCACGGTCAGCTATGGCGGTTTTGGCGGAGGCGCTTCACAAAATGGCTTTGCCGGCTTCGGTTTTCTTAGCCTGTTAGGAATAGTGGGTGTAGTGGTTTCATCCCTGATGGGGGATAAACTGAAGGACTACGACAAGAATATGAAACTGGTTGCCATCTGTTCCTTTGCCGCCATCGCACTCGGGGCTTTTATCGGTATGATGCAGATTTCCTCCGGCAACCGCGGATTTGGAGGCGTTAAGACAGGCATTGGCATTTTTCTTACCATATTAGCCGGTGGCGCTGGGATTCTTTGGGTTACCGACATCATAAAACTTCCCAAAAAACCCGGCAGCCATTCAAAATAATTAAATATCTTACGGTAGATTCCGGATACCTCAGTTCCGGAGGCGAATGCCGAAAAGCCATACGAGTAGGCCCAACCAAAATCAACCAAGCTTCATTATGGAACAGATGAAATTTCACAAACAAAAACTTTATTCTTTAATCCTGGCCGGCGTTGTAATCATTTCTATGCTACTGCCTTGGTTCAGCGTAAGAGCTGCTGGTGGCTTCGGAGGTTTCGGTGTTTCCAAAAATGGATTTGGAAGCTGGGGCCTGCTTGCCTTGATAGGTGCAGGTGTGGTAGTTGCTGCCTGCTTCATGGGCGATAAGGCTAAGCAATTCGATGATATGGGAAAGAAAATGGCGTTGGGCGGATTTGGCGCTGTTGCACTTGGCAGCGTTATCTACCTGATCAGGATATTGACAGTTGGAGGTGGCCGCTATGGCGGAATGGTGAAAGCTTCTCCCGGTATCGGCCTTTTCCTCGGCCTTGCTGCCGGCGCAGTCGGTCTGCTGCTTCTGCTCGGTATTGTAAAAACACCAAAGGCATTAGACGATAAGCTCGGTGGTGGCGGATCAGCTTCCTGATCCCCGGCCCTGAAAAGAAAATATGCAAAGAGGCTATCTGTACGGATAGCCTCTTTTATTTTTATTTAAACCTGTTCGCCGGCTACAGTTCCGCCTTCAGGAACTTACCGGTGTAACTCTCTTTATTCTTCACCAGTTCTTCCGGGGTGCCTTCAAACAGGATCCTTCCTCCCCCATCACCCCCTTCCGGTCCGATATCGATAACATGGTCTGCTACTTTGATCACATCCATATTATGTTCGATCACCAGTACGGTGTTGCCGCGGTCCACCAGTTTATTCAGCACCTCCAGCAGGTGCTGAATATCCTCAAAATGCAAACCGGTTGTCGGTTCATCGAGGATATAAAATGTTTTACCCGTGTCCTTCTTTGACAGCTCGGTGGAAAGTTTTACCCGCTGGGCTTCGCCGCCGCTCAGCGTAACTGCTGACTGTCCGAGAGTGATATACCCCAGCCCCACTTCTTCCAGCACTTTTATTTTCCTGTAGAGATAGGGCACCGGCTGAAAGAACTCGACGGCTTCCTCTACCGTCATCTCCAGCACATCCGCAATGGATTTACCCTTGTAACGTATTTCCAGCGTCTCCCGGTTATATCTTTTGCCGTTGCATTTCTCGCAGTGCACATACACGTCCGGGAGGAAGTTCATTTCGATCACCCGCATGCCGCCGCCTTCACACACATCACAGCGGCCGCTTTTCACATTGAAGGAAAACCGTCCTGCTGTATATCCCCTGATCTTGGCTTCCGGTATGGAAGCAAATAAGGTCCTGATCTCGGTGAAAAATCCGCAATACGTGGCCGGGTTGCTCCGGGGTGTTCTGCCGATTGGCGACTGGTCGATCTCGATCACTTTATCAATATGCTCCAGCCCCTTTATTGATTTATACGCCAGCGGCATCGCTTTCGAATCATAGGCATGTTTTGAAAGTATCGGGTACAGTGTTTCGTTGATCAGCGTGGATTTGCCGCTGCCGCTTACACCGGTTACGCAAAGGAATTTCCCCAAAGGAAATTTTACATCCACATTCTGCAGGTTATTGCCGCTCGCTCCTTTCAGCTCCAGTACTTTGCCATTGCCCTTTCTTCTTTCCTGCGGCACCGGGATCCGGTGATGGCCATTGAGGTAACCGGCCGTCAGCGTATCCAGCTTTACAATTTCGCCCGGCTCTCCCTGGGCCACGATCTTTCCGCCGTGAAACCCAGCCTTGGGACCGATATCCACCAGGTGATCGGCTGCCAGCATGATGTCTTTATCATGCTCCACCACCAGCACACTGTTACCGATATCCCGCAGGTTCTTCAGGGCTTCGATCAGCCGGTGGTTGTCCCGCTGGTGAAGACCGATGGAGGGTTCATCCAGTATGTAAGTAATCCCCTGCAGTTGTGAACCGATCTGTGTGGCCAGCCGGATACGTTGTGATTCGCCGCCGCTCAATGATTTGGAGGGCCTGAATAAAGTAAGATAGGTCAGTCCCACATCCAGCAGGAACTGCAGCCGCTCCCTGATCTCTTTCAGCACATCCTTTGCAATTGTTTTTCGCTTGTTATCCAGCATCAGTTCGATACCATCAAACCAGGCCGCCAGGTTATCCAGGTTCATATTGCTCAGCTCGGCAATGTTCCTGCCGTTTACTTTGAACCAGAGGCTTTCCTTTTTTAAACGCTGCCCGTTACAGCTATGGCAGGTGGCCAGTTCCATATACTTCTCCACCCATTCCCGCAGAAAATCTGTGCTATGCGGGGAAATGAACCATCTTTTCAGCATCGGGATCACACCTTCATAGCTGCCGGTATATTCCAACGGCACGGTGTCATCTGCATCATCCACGATCAGTGAAGGATTGATGCCTTTATCCCCATACAGCAAAAGGTCAAGCTGTGTCCGTGACAGTTCCTTCACGGGTTTATCGAGACTGATCTTGTTCTTCTTTGCAAAATCTGTTACCTGCCGGAATACGCTTGCTTCCCTTTCCTCGCCCAGCGGAGCTATCCCTCCTTCTCTTACCGTAAGGTTTTTATCCGGCAATACCAGGTCGAGGCTGATCGTATATACATTTCCTAATCCTTTACAAACAGGACAGGCGCCGTAAGGTGAATTAAAGGAAAAAGAATTGGGAGATGGCTCTTCGTAGCTGATACCGGTATCCTCGCACATGAGGAGTTTGGAATACTGTGTTTCCCGGGACCCTCCGGCCAAAGCGGATTCCGGATCGTCCTGGAATAAGGACCGTTTATTTTTTTCAGCGGTCTTTTTAGTTCCTGCTTCCGGAAGCTGGGAGGCCACAAACATCATGTCCTTTCCCAGTTTCAATGTTTGCTGCACACTCTGGCTCAGCCTTGCTTTCAGGTCGGCAGTAACTTCCAGCCTGTCCACCACCAGTTCAATATCATGGATCACATAACGGTCCACCTGCATCTTGGGGACCAGGTCTTTAATTTCCCCGTCTACCCTTACTTTCAGAAACCCTTTTTTCCGCACATCTTCAAACAATTCCCGGTAATGCCCCTTCCGGCCTCTTACGAGAGGTGCCAGCAGGCTGATCTTTTTTCCTTTGTATCGTTTAAAGATATTCTCTACGATTTCTTCCTCGCTCCATTTCACCATTCTCTTCCCGGTGTTATACGAGTAGGCTTCACCGATCCGGGCAAAGAGCAAACGGAGAAAATCATAGATCTCGGTTACGGTGCCGACGGTCGAACGGGGATTCCGGTTGGTGGTCTTCTGCTCGATGGAGATAACAGGGGAGAGACCGGTGATCTTGTCTACATCGGGCCGTTCCATATCGCCGATGAACTGGCGTGCATAAGCACCGAAGGTTTCCATGTAGCGGCGTTGCCCTTCTGCATAGATCGTATCAAATGCCAGCGAGGATTTACCGCTGCCACTGATACCGGTGATGACCACCAGCTTGTTCTTGGGAATGGAAATGTCGATGTTTTTCAGGTTGTGCACCCTTGCGCCATACACTTCTATTGCCTCGTTGATGTGACCAGGAGTTGTTGTCCCGTTCGTCCCCTTTTGTTTCATACAAATGCTTACGAAGATACTGATTCACTGTTTTATGGCCCCGGGAACCGGTCTTTATTGTAGAATTTGTTGCCCACAGACCGATGGCCTGTTTCATACCCGTCATCCGAGTTTTCCACAAAAAAATATTCTGGCACAATATTTCGAAAGGTTGGCCGGAGTACCAATCCAATCATTTAAAAAAACTTATTTATGAAAAAGATCCCCGGAATAGTGGGAACGGCACTATTATCTGTACTTACCACTTCTGTTTTCGCCCAGCAAACCTGGGATGCACAAAAAAATCCGACTGTTGACTCTATTGCTGCCAAATACAGGGATAAGATCGTATCCGCCCCTGTTTCACTTACACAGGAAAATATCTTCCCGGTCATCGGTCGTTATGAATCCACCACGAATACAGATGCAGCAAACGTAACGGTCAGCATCGATCAGCAAAACAAAGGGCTCATCTGGATCGAAGGATTGCCGCAGGGAAAGATCAGGGGCCTGCTGACCAAATCCCCGGCAACATATAAAATACCTGCCCAAAAAACCGGGGACGGTAAAGAAGTGGCGGAAGGGACCCTTATCTACGACAAGGATATGAAGACCCTCAGCATCTGCATCGGGAAAACCTATAATGCAGAAAATCCTGCTGCTGCCTTCACGGCCCCCGTGGCAGAAGAAGTACCGGTTGCCACAACTGCAAAGACTAAAATAAAAACAAAGAAACCGGCAGCCCCCAAACCCTGGATGTATACAGGGACAAAAACAGAGAATGGCATGGCCGGAAACTGATCAGAAAACATAACAGGGACGGTTGGTTCAATACATGAAGGGTGGCTTAACAGTCACCCTTCTCTTTTGTGATTGACCTAAATCAGGCAGGAGATAATAGTAAGTCAGCTGGTTTTTATAGCAGAAATCATTATTTCGGCTGACCGATACGGGATGAAAAGCAAGCTGCATCAAAGAAGCCTGAAAGCAGAGCGGGAATACTTCGACCGGCTCCTGTTCCGGCTTGCTTATCCTTCCGGCAAATATGAATACCCGGATACCCGCCGGACATTAAGCCGGCTGGTCAGGGTCATAGCGGATCAACTCTCATCAGGTGATTACCGGGCCATCCGGGTTTTTTCCGGTTCCGGCCTGCCCGGATCTGAGCTAACAGCCGCCTTCAGTTTTTCACTCACCAAATGGCTGACCACCACTTTCCCGGATGAGACTACGCTGCACAGCAGTAACGCAGATGCCGAAAGCACCCGGATGCTGTTCAGGGAAATATTGCCCCGCACCGAGTATGAAAGTATTTTTTCCGGCGAAATGAAACTGGCGGGAAGAATCAAAAAACTAAAAGGGAAAAACAGGGGCTCCGGTTTAAGCTGGCTGATACAGCGGATGGATGAATCCACCCTGCAGGAAAGGGATAAAGAATCTGTCTTTCACCACCTGAAAGTGTTTACCCGCTGGAAAAGCAGCTATTCTTCCCTGAACAGGATTTCTGCAAGGATACCATCTGAAGCGATTTACTATCACAAAACGATCGAACGCAAACCGGTGCTGAAAAGGATCCTCGGCAAAGCACTACCATTGCCCGAAACGCTGAACAACCACGAGGCTACTCACCTGATCAATATTGCCCGTTGCACATTAGCTTATTTATACCGGGAAACAGAACCGATTACGTATGCGGACAGCAATGAAGTAACCCTCTTCCGGCTGGAGAGAGGCTTAAGCATTGCGCTGTACGGAATGAATCCTGAAAGAAGATTATCACTGGAATCTTATATGGGTTATATGGCCTTTAAAAATGGCGTACCGGTTGCCTATGGCGGCGGATGGCTGTTTGGTCACCGCTGCCAGTTCGGGATCAATATTCTTCCGGCGTACCGGGGCGGGGAATCTGCCTTTATCTTCTGCCAGTTGCTGAGGGTCTATCACCAGTACTACAAGGCCAGCTTGTTTGTGGTAAAGCCCTACCAGTTTGGCAGGCACAATGCAGAAGCGATCCGATCCGGGGCTTTCTGGTTCTATTACAAAGCCGGGTTCCGGCCGGAAAAGAATGATCTGTTACAGGCAGCAAAGGAAGAATGGCGTAAAAAAAATTCAACTCCCGCCTACCGGAGCCCGGCTGCTGTTCTGAAGAAACTGACAGGAAGTAACCTGCTGTTAGCCCTCCATAAAATGGCATTTCCCGGGTATGACCCTGCTTTGCTTAGTACCCGCATCACCGGTTTTATCAACGACCGGTTCAGCGGGAGCAGAAAGACCGCCACAAACATATGCCTGAAAGAGCTGAAAAAACAGGCCGGTATTAACCGTACCGCCGGCTGGACACCCTACGAGAGGCGGGCCCTCGCTGAATGGAGTTTACTCGCTGCATCCCACCTGCAGATCAGCAAATGGTCCGCTGCGGAGAAGAAACAATTCATCCGGCTGGTGAGGCTGAAAGGTCAGGCGGGAGAAAGAAATTTTATCCTGCACCTGCAGCAGTGCCGCCGTTTCTGGAAGGACCTTAACAGGTCAGTGACAGGAAAGAATAAATAAGAAAGAAGGTTGCGGTAAACCAGAACAGGTTCCTGATCCTAACATCCGTTTGTAGTATCGTTTGTCAACAAGTTTGGAAATACAAACAAAAGCGCTTTATATTTGCAGCAGTTCTTTTTATCACTTATCAAGAAAGGCTGAGGGTAATGGCCCGATGAAGCCTTGACAACCTCTTCTCTGAGTAAGGGAAAAAGGTGCCAATTCCATCCGCCAGCGGCGGACAGATAAGTCAGATCCACAGCTTGATTATCGTTAAACAACATATTGAAAGCTCATCTGATTTATCGGGTGAGCTTTTTTATTGATCTGCCCGGTGCAGATCAATCACTCCCCGATAGTCTTTTTGGTAAGTGACAACACAACCTTTTCGATCACTCCCCGAAGGGGATAAAACCAAAAAGATGAAAAAATACCTTACTGTCCTTTTACAACACTGTTTGTACCGGATGACGGCCCGGCCATCTCTTACCGGCAAACACCTGTTTGTACCGGCTGCCGGCTTAACATTACCACAACAGTATATGACACAAAAAATTTTGGCGGACAAAAAATAAGTCCATTACTTTGGTAGAGTAATAATCATGCACACTCCTGCACATATCATTTCGGTTCCGCAGATCACCTGTTGTTGCTGCATGTGCTGTATGCCTCACGGCATACTATAATATTCTTCCGCAAGGGCCCTGCCCTCTTTTATTGCCTGCCATTTGTACCTGAACAGATTATTAACGTAAATCTTATTACCATGAGTAACAATCTTCATTTTGAGACCCTGCAGCTGCATGCAGGACAACAGATCGATCCCACCACAAAGTCAAGGGCCGTGCCCATTTATCAAACCACTTCTTATGGTTTTGCCAGCTCAGCGCATGCTGCCAATCTTTTCGGGCTGAAAGAATTCGGCAATATCTATACAAGGATCATGAACCCGACCACGGATGTGTTTGAACAGCGTATCGCCGCCCTCGAAGGAGGTGTGGCAGCCCTCGCCACCGCCTCCGGCCAGGCAGCCCAGTTCCTTGCGCTGAATAATATCCTGCAGGCAGGTGATAATTTCATTACGACCTCCTACCTCTACGGCGGAACTTACAACCAGTTCAAAGTTGCATTCAAACGCCTGGGCATTGAAGCCCGCTTTGCTGACGGCGATGATGCTGAAAGCTTCGTAAAACATATCGATCAGAACACCAAAGCCATTTACCTGGAAACCATTGGTAACCCCCGGCTGAACATACCTGACTTCCGGAAATTTGCTGACCTGGCAAAAGAATATGACCTCCCCCTTATCGTGGACAATACGTTTGGCGCCGCCGGGTACCTGTTCCGGCCCATCGAACATGGCGCCCATGTAGTGGTACAGTCTGCCACAAAATGGATCGGCGGACATGGCACCACCATCGGCGGGGTGATCGTTGACGGCGGAAATTATAACTGGGGGAATGGAAAATTTCCGCAGTTTACAGCTCCTTCGGAAGGTTATCATGGCCTGAAATTCTGGGATGTATTTGGCGAGGGCAACCCGCTGGGGCTTCCCAATATCGCCTTTGCCATCCGGGCAAGGGTGGAAGGTCTTCGTGATTTCGGCGCTTCGCAAAGCCCGTTCAATGCCTTTCTTTTATTACAGGGACTGGAAACCCTCAGTCTGCGGGTACAACGTCATGCAGATAATGCCCTTGAACTGGCCCGCTGGCTGGAACAGCATCCGCTGGTGGAGTTTGTTGAATACCCGGGACTGAAAAGCAGCCCCTATCACAACCTGGCACAGCAATACCTCCGGAATGGTTTCGGCGGAGTACTCAACTTCGGTGTGAAAGGGACCAAGGAAAATGCAAGTAAATTCATTGACTCGCTGAAACTGGTCAGCCATCTTGCCAATGTGGGCGATGCAAAAACACTCGCCATCCACCCCGCCTCCACCACGCATGAGCAATTAAGCGCCGAAGAACAAACAGCGGCAGGCGTACGGCCCAACCAGGTCCGCATCAGTGCGGGTATTGAACATATCAGCGATATCAAAGCTGATTTTGAGCAGGCGTTTGAAAAAGTCTTTGAAAAAGCATTAACGGTATAAAAGTGCAGCACCAGTTCATCCTTCAGCAACCCTTTACACTGGAATCCGGCAGCGTTCTGCCATCCTTAAGTCTCGTCTATACCACACACGGACGCCTGAATGAAAGTAAGGATAATGTGATCTGGATATTTCATGCCCTAACGGCTAACAGTGATCCCGCTGAATGGTGGCCCGGTCTTGTGGGAGCGGGTAAACTATACGACCCCGCTTCTCATTTTATCATTTGTGTGAACATGCCGGGAAGCTGCTACGGAAGCACGGGCCCCCTTGATGCAGACCCTGCCACCGGTAGCCCTTACTTTCACAGCTTCCCCTGGTTTACCACCCGGGATATGATCAGGGCATATGACCTGCTCCGGAAAGAACTGGGCATTCATAAAATACATACCGGTATCGGCGGGTCGATGGGTGGCCAGCAATTGCTCGAATGGGCCGTTGAAGAACCGGAGTTATTTGAGCACATCATTCCCATCGCCACCAATGCGCAACATTCTCCCTGGGGCATTGCCTTTAATGCCTCTCAGCGGATGGCCATCGCAACAGACCCTACGTGGCGATCAGCCGCTCCGGATGCCGGAATGAACGGTATGAAGACCGCCCGCAGTATAGCGTTGCTTTCCTACCGGAATTACCAGACCTATTCACTGACACAAAAGGAAATTTCGGAAGACCAGACAGACCATTTCAGGAGTGAGTCGTACCAGCAATACCAGGGTGAAAAACTGGCCAGGCGTTTCAATGCCTTCAGTTACTATTTTCTCAGCAAAGGAATGGATGCACATAACCTGGGAAGAAACAGGGACGGCGTGGTGAAGGCCCTGCAACAGGTACAGGCAAAGACCCTTGTCATCAGTGTCAGCAGCGATATCCTGTTTCCGCCGGCAGAACAGCAATTCCTGGCAGCACATATTGTCAACAGCCGGTACAAAGCCATCAGTTCCCGTTACGGCCACGATGGTTTTCTGCTGGAATTTGAACAGATCACTGCTTCCATACTTGAATTTTTTAAAAACCCCGAGGCGGCAAGCCTCTCAAAAACCATTGAATAATGAATACTCATCAGCAATTAACCATCGGGCTTTTCGGCTTTGGTGTGGTAGGAGAAGGTTTGTACAAGGTACTTCAGCAAACACCCTCCCTGAAAGCAACGATCAAAAAAGTGTGTATTAAGCATGACGGTAAAAAAAGAAATGCACCGGCCTCTCTTTTTACGACCGACCGGGATGACCTGCTCCGGGACCGGGATATCAACCTGATCGTGGAAGTGATCGACGATGCCGATGCGGCCTTCGAGATCGTCTCGGCCGCCCTTCAGCAGGGAAAAGATGTCGTAAGTGCCAGCAAAAAGATGATCGCCGGGCACCTGGACGAGCTGTTCACCCTGCAGGAAAAAACCGGGCGGTCCTTTTTATATGAGGCCGCCGTCTGTGCTTCTATCCCTGTTATCAGGAACCTGGAAGAATATTATGACAACGACCTGCTTCATTCCATCCGGGCAATCGTAAACGGTTCCACCAATTTTATATTGACCAAGATATTTGAAGAAGGACTTGATTTCAAACAGGCCCTGCTCCTGGCGCAGCAGTCCGGGTTTGCAGAGAGTAACCCGGCCCTGGATGTGGAGGGGTATGATGCGCTGAACAAATGGACCCTCCTGCTGGCACATGCTTATGGGATAAAGGAAAGACCGGAAAATATTCTTTTCAGCGGTATCCGGCATATCCATGCGGCCGATGCGGCTGTAGCCGCGGGGAAAAAACAGGAAATAAAACTGGTGGCCCAGGCGCAAAAACTCCGTAACGGCAGCGTGGCGGCGTTTGTGTTACCACAATTCGTGAACAGCAACGATCATCTTGCTTTTGTGAAGAATGAATATAACGGGGTGGTGATTGAAAGTGGTTTTGCCGACAAGCAATTCTTTTACGGAAAAGGCGCCGGCAGTTTTCCGACGGCATCGGCCGTTTTAAGTGATATCGCTGCATTGAGGTATAGTTATAAATACGAATACAAAAAGCTTTATCACCACACACCACATGAACTGACGGACGATCTCTTCCTGCGGGTATATGTGAGTTTTGATGACATTGCCCTGATCCCCAAAGATGATTTTGAATGGATCGAGGAATGGCATGCGCAGGAAGAACGGAAATATCTTATCGGGGTAATTGCATTCGGCAAGCTGAAAAAAAGCAGCTGGTGGAAAGAAAATAATAACTCTCTTATCGTAACGCCTGATCCGGTGATCGAAGAAGTAGAAACAAAGAAGCTGAAGAAAAGAAGCCTCGAATTGGCCGGTATCTTATAAAATGTTGATTTGTTTTCCGGCTGAAGGCCTTTAAATCGGACTTTTTAGCGATAAATCAATTTAAAAGAAGCTGGAAAAAGACAGGAAGCTGCTATATTTGCACCCCGTTCGGGAGGTAGTTCAGCCCGGATAGAATATCCCGCTTTAGGGCGGGAGGGTCGCAGGTTCGGATCTATGGAGTACAAGGTGTATATTTTGTGGAGTGAGAAGGTCCGGCGGTTTTATACCGGCAGTACCAGTAATTTGGATGACAGGCTTTACAGGCACAATTCCGGTGAGAGTAAGTTTACTTCCAAAGGTGTTCCATGGAAACTGATACATTGTATTGATTGTTTGGATAGAAGTGAGGCTGTTCAGTTAGAAACCAAAATAAAGAAGAGAGGAATCAGAAGGTTTTTAGTTGATAAGGATATAGATTTCGGGAGGTAGTTCAGCCCGGTAGAATACGTGGTTTGGGACCACGGGGTCGCAGGTTCGAATCCTGTCCTCCCGACTTACCCGCCAACGCTTCAGCGATGGCGGGTTTTCTTTTTTATACGAGCTCAGGCACTTGTTATTTTTATCTGCATGATCGTTGAAATGCTCAGGGCCCGCTGCTTGGCCAGTATGGCCTTTTCCCCGGCAAACAATTCATCAACGGTTCCGGTAAATAATGTTAGCCAGC
Source organism: Chitinophagaceae bacterium (assembly GCA_046329665.1). GTDB lineage: Bacteria > Bacteroidota > Bacteroidia > Chitinophagales > Chitinophagaceae > JJ008. The sequence goes on from JAXLUG010000011.1 coordinate 57,047, forward strand.
GATCAAAGTGTTCTTTCTTTAAAGGGGCTAACTGGTGCAGCCGCTGGTGTGCGGCCATCGGGTTACCGGTATAGGTGCCGGTAAAGAAAATAGTATTCTCCCAAAAATCAAACATAACCGGGAGATGTTTTTCCCAGTTGATCCTGGCGATCTCCGTAAAGAGAGGACCGATCAGCGGGTCTGCTTTCACCTGCTCATAAAATGTACGTACCAGCCGCTCAATATCTTCCCTGTTCTTTATATCTTTTTTTACAGCCATCTCTTACTGGTCATTGATTCATGTATGATGTATGATTAAAGATCTTTCCTGTTGAACTTTCTGAGCGAGATCCAGAAAACAAGCGATGCCCAGGTAAAAAGGATCAGGATAGCCGCGATAAAACCGGTTTGGGTGCCAAAAAAATCCCTGAAAACAGCGCCAGTGTATCCCATGAGTGCCGAAACATCCATTTTAAGTAATATCATAATACGGGCAAGGTCGACAGGGTTCATGGCAGTAGCCACAATCATGAACCGTTCAAGCGGATAGTCCTCAAACTGGAATAGCAAAAACAGGATAAGCCCGTCAAACATCAGGGAGAAAAACAGCCAGAGGAAGATGGAAAACCCAATGCCCTTTGCTTTGTCACGGGTGGTAACGGCAGCGAGCATGGCGATTGCAACAAATATGATGGTTAGCAATAGCCCCATGCCCACCATAACAGCACCCGTATTTACCGGTGCATAAATAAAAAGCGGTATCCCGGCACCCACCAGGAAGGAAAGCGATAATGAACCGCCCAGCCCTGCAAAGAGGCTTCCCCAAAGATGTTTGCGACGGAGTGGCTGGCTCACCAGCAATTCAATAAATTCCGCACTATTGTAAATATAGATCGTGGAAAAGATGACCGAAACCAATGGCACGATCACCAGGATGATATTCAGTAAACTGAGCAGTCCTTTTGCGGTATTGTCCTCAAGGTTGAACACACTTAAGGAGATCGCCATCAAAAAGAAAGTATACCCCAGTACGATCCTGTTCCGCAGGATATCCGCATAAACATATTTAATGATCTTGTTCATGTCTTTATTTTTTCAACATGACGGCGGCTATGGCCTTGGACAGTTTTTGCTCCCCCGTATCTTTTTGCAGGTCAATGACCCTTTTATGAAACAGCAGCTTTCCGTCCTGCATATATATTACATGGGTCACCAGGTCATCCAGTTCACTGAGAATATGTGATGATACCAGCACAAGTTTACCGGCTGCTTTTTCTGCGGCTATTTTCCCCTTCAGTATTTCGGACGCAACCGGGTCCAGGCCGGCAGTAGGTTCATCGAGGATCAGTACATCCGGGTTGAAGAGGAATGCAAGGGAGGCACTCACTTTTTGCCTTGTCCCTCCCGACAGGGTCCGCATTCTTTTATGGAGGATCTGCCGCAGCCCGAATTCATCAATGAGCGCATCATCGGCGCTGCTGTCATCAATACCCCGCCGTATATCCTTCATCATGTTAATCACCTGGCCAATGGACATATTATCAGGATACCGGCCGATCTGCGGCATATACCCGATGTGCTGCCGGTACAACCAGTCGTGTGCAATATTCTTACCATTGAACGTAATAAAACCGCTTTCGGGCATGACCATGCCCAGCACACATTTGAGGAAGGTGGTTTTGCCGCTGCCATTGGGGCCCACCAGGGCAATGCATTCACCCCGGTTACAGGAAACCGAAACATTATCCAGTGCTTTTAACCTGCCGAATCGCTTCGAAACATTACTGGCGATGATCATAAATGAAAGGGTTTCATCAATGGAAAATTATCTTTCAGGTTTTCCGGGGTAAGGGAAGGAAGTATTTTTTCTGATTTATCAAGCAGCGATGTCATAAAACTCCGGAACAACATCATTGCTGCCGGGTTTTTTTCCACGATCATCGAATAAAGACTGACCGGCCGGTAGGGTATATCGCCGGTCCCGTCCCTGTTAAGGTCATACCCTTCGTACTTATCCCAGAAATTGTGATCAAAGGTGTTCTGCACCAGTGATCCGTTTGTCCCGATATCAAAGGTGTTGTACCGGAAATTATTTCCCCGGATCGTATTATCCGTGCAGCTCGCCTGTACCTTCATTGCCCATCCGTTTCCGCTGAATTCATTTTTTTCCACCAGGATACGGCTCGTGCCTTCCATAAAAATACCGCTCGTATTCTGCAGGAAACGGTTGCCGGAAATATAACTGTCCGATATTTCTTTCAGGAACATCCCATAGGCTGCATCGCCCCAGTTCTCCTCAAATATGTTATTGAACATCCGGACATCATGTGTGAACATAACCGAAACACCGGCCCCGTTATTACGAAACGTGTTGCAGATATATGCATCATGATGCGAGAACATGAAGTGGAGGCCGTACCGCATGTTCCTGTAAGAAACATTCCGCCAGATCACCGAATGGGTGACAAACTCGAAATAGATCCCGTCACGATGCCCGGTGACCGTATTTCCGATGATGCGCATACTGTCGCTTTTCCAGCAGTGAATGCCATTGCCGCTTTCCTGTTCGGTGGCTGCAGAGGCGGTGAGCCTGTTATTCTCAATAAGACAATCCGTACAGCCCTGTGAGTATATCCCGAAAAAAGTATCTTCCAGGATATTATCTGCAATCGTCACCATTGAAGCGCCGTAAATTTTAATGGCCGCTATATCCTCCATACTGGATACTCCTGAATGAACAAGCCTGAATCCCCTGACCACGGCACCATTTGCTTTTACAGATAAAATCTGGTAATGGCCCTCCCCGTCAAGCACGGGATATCCGTTTCCGATCAGTGCTATTCTTCTGCCGATCACAATATTCTTTTCCCGGTAAACCCCTTTATCCACCAGTACCGTATCCCCGTCCGCTGCATTCCGGATGGCCGTGGCCACGGAAGTGATGCTTTGCCCGGGACCTACCCGGATCGTTTTCCCGGCTGCCTGCAGCCAGCAACTGAGCAGCATAACTACTATGTAGCTGCGTTTACTCATGGTCATACAATTCATTCCATTGAACGGGCTGTCCCTGCAGCAGGGCAGCTGCTTTTTCCAAGCTGTCATGATCTGCAAAAGCAGCGATGTTTCCGCCCATCGGGCTGCGCAGCTGGTCACTCTTCATCAACAAGGCCTTGCCGGATGGGATCAGTTCATGAGCGCCGGAGAAATTGGTGAAGTATATAGTCTGTCCTTTCGCTGTTGTACCCGAACCGGCCTCCAGATAAAGAAGAAGGCATTTTACATCATCAAATTTGCTAACCTTCCCTTTGGATGATATGGCTTCGGCGCCAAACCGTTTATCACTGACCGTCATTTTGCAGTAATGGCATTGATCTTTTCCCACCACAATCGGTTCCGTACCGCTTTTACAGGATGATAACATAAAAAGAAAAGCACCGGAGGCAAGTATCAGCGCTGAGGGCCGCTTTCTTTTTCCCTGTTTGCTGTTCTTTACCCATTCCATTACAGTACAGATAAGCAGCAGCAGTCCGCTGCCGGCAAAGATCCATCCGCCCGCTGCCGGATACGAATAGGCGCTGAAATTGAGTAATTGCCTGAACCCGATCAGCGGCGGCTGGTAAGCCATTCCCGGAACGACGATGGCGGCATCGGGGTTCAGGTTGTGACCGTAATTATATTCCCATTTCCAGAAATCATACATGGCCAGTATGCCGAAGCATAAAAAAAGAAAGGTTGAAACATACAGCATCTTCCTTGACCCGGTGATGGCGGTGACCAGAAACAAAAGGGCGAAGAAACCGATGAGCCAGGGCAACACCCTGAATTCGGCGAAGTCAGCGGTATGCAGTGTTTTCATACCGATATAATGATTCAATCCATTGATGATGTCCACATTCCCGCTAAGCCTGTCGGGTCGGATAAGCAAGGAAAGTCCCTCCGGGTACTGCGGTGCCACCAGGTCGATCCTCCAGAGCGGCACGAACAATACCATCACCATCGCCACTGCACAGATCAGTAATACCAGTCTTATCAGTTTATGTGTATTGTTCTTTTTCATACCGGCTGGAGAATTAGTGAGAGAAGAGGATAAGTAAGGCGGCCGCAAAGAACCGCCTTACCCGGTCCGTTTACTTAGTTGCTTTGGCCGTGTCACTGGCCGGAAGGTTCTTGCCTGTGCTGAAGAGCAAAGGCACATTGGCATTTTCCGGTGAAATGCGGATATAGCCCTGCATTTCCTGGTGAAGCGCACTGCAGAAATCGGTGCAATAAAAAGGATAGATGCCCGGTTTATCAGGAACCCATTTCAGCGTTTGGGTTTCCCCCGGCATGATAAGCAGTTCGGCGGTAAGTCCGCCCTTAACAGCAAACCCGTGCGGCACATCCCAGTCCTGCTCCAGGTTGGTGACATGCCAGTACACTTCATCACCCATTTTCACACCTTCAATATTATCGGGTCCGAAATGCGAACGGATGGCGGTGATGTAAACATCCACCCGTTTACCCGTACGCACTACTTTGGTGGCCGCTTCGCCTTTTGAAACATACGGGTTCTCGTTTTCATTGATGTTGAAGAAACGGACAGATTTGTCCTTTATAACATCTGCGGCTACGGCCTGAGCATAGTGTGGCTCGCCGATGGTCGGGAAATCGAGGATCAGCTTCATCTTTTCTCCGCTGATGTCGAAGAGCTGGCAGCTCTGGGCCAGTTCAGGGCCGGTGGGCAGGTAACGGTCTTTGGTGATCTTATTATACACCATCACATATTTTCCGTTTGGCTTCTTGCTGTCGCCGCCGGGAATACACAGGTGACCCGGTGAGTAGTACGTTGGCTGCCGGTCGATGATCTTAAGATCCTTTATGTTCCATTTCACGATCTCAGATGAAACAAAGAAAGTGGTGATGGCATTCCCTTTTCCGTCGAACTCTGTATGCAACGGGCCAAGACCTGGTTTTTGCACTTCGCCGTATAAAGCAGATTCGTACCTGATCACAGGAATACCGTCATAATCCCCGATAAAGTCCTTAGCGGCTATTGCCTGTTGGATCTTGTCAAAACTGAACACGGGGAGTAAGGCTGCCAGCTTACCGCTGCCGACGATGTATTCACCGCTGGGATCCACATCGCAGCCATGGGGCGATTTCGGGCAGGGTATGAAGTAACAGATATCTTTCAGTTCCTTTGTATCGAGTACGGTTACCGAGGTCTCCATCGTTGAGGAGGCGGTATGGCTTTTATCATTATAAATATTGTGAGCATATTTTACGGTTTCCTTTTTCCCTTTGCCGGCCTTCAGGTATTCTTCCGCCTTTTTCCAGTTTACCGCCATCACAAAATCTTTGTCCCGTTGTGAAGCATTCACTTCGAGTAAGGTGTTGGCCTGTTCGGTATTATAGCAGGAGAAGAAGAACCAGCCGTGGGATTTATTCTTACCGGCATGGCTGAGGTCGAAGTTGATCCCCGGGGTCCTGAGCTGGAAAGCGATACTCATGTTCCCGGTTTGCGGATCTACTTTTATAAAGCTTACAGAGCCTTTGAAGTTCTGTTTGTAGCTGTTGATCGGCACATCGCCATTGGCATTATCCGGTGGTACGCTGAAACGTGTACCGGCCACCACATATTCTGTATTCTCCGTAATAAACGGGGAAGAGTGGTTACCGGCGCTGTTAGGCAATTCGATTATTTCCGCTGTCCGGAATGTTTTAAGGTCAAGCCTGGCCACCCGGGGGGTGTTATTGGCATTGGCAAAGACCCAGCGGCCGTCTATTTCCCCGTTGGTCTGGGACAGTTCTGTATGGTGCAGGTCATCCCAGGGAATAAACCCGTGCGACGTATTCAGCATGGGTTTGGTCTCTTCGCTATATCCGTAACCCTTTTCCGGGTCGACGGAAAAGACCGGTATCACCCTTAGTAACCGGCCGGAGGGTATGCCGTACACACTCATCTGCCCGCTGAAGCCTCCTGAAACGAAATTGTAGAACTCATCATATTTTCCCGGGGGTACATAAGCCTTTGATGCAGCGTCGCCGCTGACTGCATTACCGGCATTCTTTGATTTACAGCCGGATTGGGAAATGAACAGACAGGTAACAGCAGTGATGATTACCTGCGATCTGATACTTTTCATAATAAGTGGTGTTAATTGAGTGCCCTGTTATTTATTTTACGCCGTCATTTTTCCGCATGAACTCGAAAATATTCCTTGCATCTTCATCTGTCAGGTTCTGGTTAGGCATCCTTACCAGGCATAACTCCAGCATTGCCTGTGCCTTCGGATCTTTATCGAGCATAGCATCGGGGTTGGTAATAAAATTCATGATCCATTCCGGCGTATGTCTTCCTGTAACGCCTTTCCATCCCGGCCCAACCAGTTTTTCTTCTGTCAGTTTATGACAGGAGTTACACTTCACGCCATAAATCTTTTCACCTGCATCTGCTTTCGCAGTTTCGAGGCTGGCATTTACCTCTACATGAGTGTATTTTCCTTCTCCCCTGTTTGGGTCATAAGACGGGTTTCCGTTGGTGGTGGTTTGCGCCTGCGTTGGGGTTGATTCTTTTTCCTGCTTTTCAGAATTGTTCCCTCCGCAGGCGGACAGGAGGAGGAAGGCAGCACTGATAATGAGTAGTTTTTTCATATAAATAATTTTTCAGCCTGCAATTTTCTACGGGTACGATTAGCATTTTATGCGTTGAATCATAAAAGATTAAAATCATGAAAAAGCCTGCATAAGGGAAACTGCGTAGCCGGCGGAGGATAAATGAGACTGATCATTATCAGTTTTTTGCCCGGAAAAATCATATATTAGATAATAGCACGAGGATAGCTTTGGCTTTTTCAGGGAATTCAACCCATTAGTATGATGATTGACATTGATACCTTGCTTGCCTGTGGAGCTGCCTATAAAAAAGCAGGGCCCGAACAAATCATCTTCAACGAAGGCGCCGATGGCCATTTTTATCATCAGCTGGTCAGTGGCTCCGTGCGGTGGGTCAATATCAATGATGATGGCCGGGAGTTCATTCAGAATATGGTGGAGCCTGGTGAAAGCTTCGGAGAGCTTCCCCTTTTTGACGAACAGCCCTATGCCGCTTCAGCCATCGCTAACAAAGAATCGGTTATCATCAGGTTACATAAGAATACCTTTCACCAGCTCCTTAAAGAATACCCGGAAATACATTTTGCCTTCAGTAAAATGATGGCACACCGTATGCGGTTCAAATTCCTCCTGCTGAAAGAACTGGCCTGTAATAATCCGGAGCACCGGATCTCCACCCTGTTGTTCTATTTTAAGAACACCGGTAAGTTTATTTGCTCCAATTGCAGTAAAGTCCAGCTTACCCGTCAGCAGATCGCTGATATGACCGGCCTGCGGGTTGAAACAGTTATCCGGGCTATCAAAAATCTCGAGTTCAAAGGTTCCCTTACGGTAAACAGGGGAAAAGTCTATTGCTGATTTTATGATCCGGCGCATATCCTGCCACTAAAAGACGGGATTATTTTGCGGTAAACCCCGCAGATCGTTGTGCAATTACAAAGATGGCTCCGGATATCGCTGTTCAACCTGTTACTTATTGCCCTGATCGGGCTGGTCATGCGCTACAAGATCATTTACCCGCTCCCCTTTGTGGATCAGCGAAACCTGTTACATGCTCATTCCCACTTCGCCTTTGCCGGCTGGTTAACGCAGGTCCTGATGAGTTTGCTGGTGTCAAGGCTCACAACCGTTAATGGCCGTGACAACTTTCGCCGGTATAATCCGGTTCTGTATGGTAACCTTATTACAGCATATGGCATGCTGCTCACCTTTCCGTTCCAGGGTTATGCTTTTCTTTCCATTCTTTTTTCCACACTTTCGATCGGGGTATCCTATTGGTTTGCGATACAGTACTGGCGGGACCTGAACCGGTCCGCTGCCCGGAATATCAGCCATCGCTGGTTCAAAGCGGCCCTGCTATTCAATGCTGTCTCCTCGGCAGGTGCTTTCTCACTGGCGTATATGCTCGCCACTCATTCTGCTCATTCAGAAAGATACCTGGCATCGGTCTATTTCTTTTTACATTTTCAGTACAACGGCTGGTTTTTCTTTGCCTGCATGGGACTGCTGAGTTTTCATCTGTCTGCCTGGGGGGCCAGTGAAAAAAAGCTGAAACTGGTTTACCTGCTTTTCCTCAGCGCCTGTGTACCGGCCTATTTCCTCTCTGCCCTGTGGTTGCCGGTTCCCGGTTGGGCCTATGTGCTGGTGGTGGCGGCTGTTTGTGCACAAATGGCCGGGTGGGCATTCTGCTTATTGATCATCCGAAAAGCGTTACCGGTCATGAAGAAACAGCTCTCTTCCTTCGCCCGGTTGCTGCTTGTATGCAGTGCGGCCGCCCTCACGATCAAATTATGTCTTCAATCCGGATCTGTTATTCCCCCGCTGAGCCGGCTCGCCTTCGGATTCCGGCCGATCGTGATCGGTTACCTGCATCTTGTATTACTGGGTGTCATCACACTCTTCCTGCTTGGATACATCATTTCTTTCCGGATGGTGCCTGTCAGCAGTTTGTTTAAAACCGGCTGTCTCCTATTTGCAGGCGGTATTATCCTGAATGAACTCTTGCTGATGGTGCAGGGTATTGCTGACCTCGGTTACCGGCCGCTCCCTTCCGTCAACCATTTATTACTGGCTGCAGCACTTGTATTATTTACTGGTATGCTGATCATCAACCTGGGGTGTTCGGGCAAATATGATCCGGCGCACAAACTGCCGGAAAAATAATCAGGAGGTTTGCAAAAAAAGTTATGAATCCTTTCTCCCGCCAAACACTCGCCGATATCGTTACGGCAGACCATCGTACAGCATCCGTTTTGGAAAAGTATCAATTAGATTTTTGCTGCAAGGGCAAAAGAGCACTCGAGGAGGCCTGTGCTGAAAAAGGACTTTCTCCGCAACAGGTCAGTGAAGAACTGATCGCCGCAACATCCGCAGCCCCCTCCCCGCACCTTCCGTTCAATGAAATGTCGGCGGGGCAGCTAATCAGCCATATCCAGGTGCATCATCACTTTTATGTAAAACAATCCATGCCGCAGCTTTGTCAGCACCTGGAAAAAGTGAGCATGAAACACGGGAGCCGCTTCCCGTACATGAACCAGGTATTCACTTTATTTCAAATGCTCCGGACCGAGATGACACAGCATTTACAAAAAGAAGAAACGGTTCTGTTTCCGGCGATCAGGGAAATAGAACGGCAATGCACAACAGGGGCAACCCAGCTGCGCCCCGCCAGTATGATCAGCCGGGCCATGGAAGTAATGGAATCCGAACATGATGAGGCCGGAACGATCATGGAAAACATCAGGGTGCTTACAACCGGTTATACGGAGCCGGAAGGAGCCTGCAACACGTTCCGGTTAAGCCTGGCAGAACTCAAGGCCTTTGAGAATGATCTCCACCAGCATGTACACCTGGAAAACAATATCCTGTTCCCGATGGCAAGAAATTATGTGAACCAGAACTGATTCGCCGGCTTCTTTAAAACAGGCGGGCTGATAAACAAAGCAAAGCAATGGAAACATTGCTTTGCCGGGTATTGTCAGATGTGCAGGTGAGGCAGTAACGACCCTTACATGCCGTCTACTTTATTTTGCAGCTCATCGGTGTACTTGGAGGAAATATTCCGCAGGTCATCGACCACTTTTTGTGCCTTTGGTTTATTTTTCTGCGTCACGTACAAAAGAACCAGATAATACCGGCCGTTCTCATTCCGGGGGCTCAGCGAAATTGCTTTCAGCAGTTTTTCTTCTGCTTCAGTATAAGAAGCGGTTTTATAAAGGGCGTAGCCCAGTTCCACAAAAGCAGCGGTATAAGTTGGCTCCTGTTCGATCGCAGTGCGCAGGTAGGGAATGGCCTCACTGTATTTCTGCTGGCTGTTCAGGCAATACCCCATGCCATAACAGGCCTTCCTCTCTTTTGCATTAAGGGCCAGTGTTTTTTTATACCAGTTCATCGCCTCATTAATATCCCGCAGGTTATCACGGTATACTTCACCAATGCCGTTCAGCGGGATATGACTTTTCGGATCAAGATCCATGGCTTTTCTGAAATTACTGATCGCTTCATCGTTATTTTTAAGCCGGGTATTGGCAAAACCCATTTCGAGCCATGTATTGGTATAGTCGGTCTTGTACTTGAGGGATTTGTTAAGATAGAACAATGCACTGTCAAATTTCTTAAGGGCATTCATCAGGTAGCCGTTGCGGTAGAAAAACAGGTAATCTGTAATATCCGTTTTTACATACTGCTCATATTTCCGGTAATAATAAAGCGCCTTTTCATTCTCGTCTTTGTTATAGTAAATGTTTCCGAGATTCTTATAGGCCCCGGAGTAATCCGGTTTGAAGTCCAGGCATTTCATGTACGACACTATTGCAGAATCGGTCTGGGTGGTTTTTTCAAAAGCATAGCCCAGTTCAAAATGCACCTTGGTAACAGCTGGCCACACTATCCGTACCTGGCGCAGGTTATCAATTGCGGCCTGGTAATCCTGGATATCGTTCAGGCACCAGCCCAGTTCATACCGGGCCTCAGTATAGTCCGGCTTCAGCGCCACGGCATCTCTGAATTTTTTCCAGGCTTCGGATGATTTCTTTTGGTTCTTTAATTCCAGCCCCTCGTTATAGAGGGCTGTGGCATCCTGCGCAAAAACCGGCAGGCCTGCCTGCAGAAAACCAGTTGCACAGGCAATAAGGAGAATCTTTTTCATAGCGCTAATTTAGTTATTCATACCGGAGTACGTATATACCCACGGGAGGGTATCTTGTTCAGGAAGCGGAAAAAGCCTGAATGGCTGCATGCAATATTCCCCTGGCGGTTCCGTTGTTGAAAAAAATCTGTCCATGGCCCGGATGATCCTTTTCCCCCTTCTTTTGATAAACATAACGATGGTGTACGGACAGCAAACCAGGGCAACCGATACAGCCGCCCGCATGGCATCGGTGGATGTTACGGTAACCGATCTGAAAAATAAACCCCGTAAGGGTGAAGAGGTGATCTTTCATGGCGAAAAGACCGGGAAGAATTTCAGCGGCTTCTCCAATGCCGGCGGCAAGTTCAGGCAGTTATTGCCGCCGGGTGATGACTACCTGGTAAGTGTGAAAAGCATTTCCGATACAACTAAGTACACCCTCCTGAAAGTTCCGGCGCTGGCAGATGATGAATATTTTACGGAACCCTTCTGGGTGAATATCAAAATGGAACCGGCCCGCAGCTTCCGGCTTGATCATGTCTATTTTGACGTTGACAAGGCCACGCTTCGTCCGGATTCATACAATCAGTTATCCGAGTTGCTTGCTTACCTGCAGCGGCACGAAGAGATGAAGGCTGAGATCGCCGGCCACACGGACAATACAGGTACCGATGCCCATAACCTGAAACTTTCGCAGGACAGGGCCAATGCCATACGAAATTATCTTGTCAGCAAAGGGATAGCATCACAGCGGCTCACTGCTAAAGGGTATGGTTCCTCCCAGCCGGTGGCCGATAATGCCACTGAGGAAGGAAGACAACTGAACAGGCGAACAGAGTTGCGGATACAATAGCTTACCGGATAAGTGTAACTGTTCCTTTCATATCCTTTGTACCCTCTTTAAACCGGATCTCGTAAACGTATACACCGGCCGGCTGCAGAACGCCCCTGATGGTTCCATCCCAGTTCACTTCTGCACCGGTAACATGATAGACCAATTGCCCGGAACGGTTAAACACTTTTACATCGGGCCCCAAAGAAACATCCAGGTAGGGGATCCGCCAGGTATCATTCCTGCCGTCATTATTTGGCGTGAAGGCTGTCGGCACAAATATTCCGTTCACCACTTTAATATTCACCTGGTCTTCGTTCCCGCAGCCAAAGGAAGAAACAGCAGTTAGCAGATAGCTGATATCATACAGCGGTGATAAAGCAGGATGCAGTGCTGTATCACTGCTGAGAAAGATTGGAGGTGCCCAGTTGTAAACCGGGTTTTCGCCGGACACCGATGCCTGCAGGGTTATAGAATTTCCTTTTACGACAATGCGGTCCGGGCCGGCATTCACGGCCGGTTTCGGGTGTACATTTATTTTCAGGATATTGGAGGCAATGCGGCAGCCGGGAATGGAACCGCCACCCGCTTCCGCAACCGTCAGCCGGTACCAGTAATCCCCGGCAGCACCGGGTTTACGCTGGTATTTCAGATGGGTCTGGCCAGGTATGTCATTCCAGGTCTTACCTGAGTCTGTGCTCACCTGCCATTGAAAAACCGGCAGCAGGAACCCCTGGGAAAGTGTTGCATCAAAATCATATATCTCCTGGTTCATCTCGCATACATCGATATGATCAGAGGTGCCTGATGTGATATACGAATTGAGTGAAGGCCCGCAGGGGCGAAAAGTGATATCATCCAGGGCCAGGTCATTTCCAATTCCCCCGGGTGCATTATTGGTCATACGGATGATCACATCTGTATTACCTGCAGATGTGGTAAAATAAAATCCGTACTGGTTCCAGACGGGTGCAGGCGTTTGAGGGATATCGCCGCTGTTATATGACCCCAGCACGGCTCCTGAAAATGTTTCAATCCTGAAGGTAATATTTGGCATGATCCCGTCTCCGGCAGTCCGGTGCAGCACATTGAGCACCCAGGCAGAAAACTCGTAGGTAGTATTGGGGCAAAGCCCGGTAATCCTGGTCACAAAAAAATCACCGGGGTTATTAGAGGCATTTACCAGCATGAAGTAGCCACCCCCGGTATGGTCGCCGGTTACAGTATGCCAGCTGCCATTAAAACATTCTGAAGTGGAGCTGACGATCGTATAATAACCATCATTGGGACAGGTGCTGGTGGTATAGGTATAGCCGGGAGCACTGAAGCCGGATGTATTGGTTCCGCTTCCAAACGGAATGTTGACGACGGGATCACCCAGGCTGCCGGTACACAGTTGGGCAGCCACCGTGACCGGGAACAGGGAGATGATAAAAAGTATGTTTCGGAAGAACGTCACGTTACAACTCATGCTCGGCGGGTCCAATACCCGCAGCAAGATACATATTTGTATCGCATAAGCGGGTAAACCGGCTGCCATCCGGCCGGAATATCCTTCCTACATTCCGCTTACCTTTGCGCTATGCTCACGATCTCACAAAGAGGCCAGCAAATGCCGCCCTCCCCGATTCGCAAACTGGTGCCTTATGCCGAAGCGGCTAAAAAGAAAGGCATCAAAGTATACCACCTGAATATCGGGCAGCCGGATATTGAAACCCCGCCGGCCATCCTTGACGCCGTTCGCCATGCGGATATCAAGGTACTGGAGTACAGCCACAGCGCCGGCAATGAGAGCTACCGCCGCAAGCTGGTACAATATTACCAGTCGGTCGGCATTCAGGTTACCCATGAACAGATACTGATCACAACCGGCGGAAGTGAAGCGATCATGTTTGGTTTCTTTACCTGCCTTAACCCGGGGGATGAAGTGATCATCCCGGAACCTTTTTATGCCAATTACAACGGTTTCGCCTGCGCTGCCGGCGTAAACGTGGTTCCCATAACGGCACATATTGAAAATGGATTCGGGCTGCCGCCGATCGCCGACTTTGAAAAAGTGATCACCGCCAGGACCAAGGCCATCATCATCTGCAGCCCGAATAACCCAACCGGTTATTTATACAGCCGGGAGGAAATGGAAGCAGTCAAGGAAATCTGTCTGAAGCATAATCTCTATCTCTTCAGTGATGAGGCCTACCGGGAGTTTTGCTATGACGGGGACTATGTAAGTGCCCTGCACCTGAAGGGACTGGAAGAGCATGTAGTGCTGATGGACACGATCTCCAAGCGGTACTCTGCCTGCGGCGCCCGGCTGGGTGCATTTGTTACAAAGAATAAAGCTGTATATGATGCGGCCATGAAGTTTGCCCAGGCAAGACTCAGCCCACCGGGGCTGGCCCAGATCATGGGGGAAGCGGCCGTTGATCTTCCCGCCGCCTATTTTGATGCCCCGAAAGCTGAATACATGAAGCGAAGGGACACACTGGTCAGCCGCCTGAATGCGATGCCCGGCGTGTTCTGTCCAAACCCAGGAGGTGCTTTTTATGCAATGGCCAGGCTGCCGATCGATGATTCAGATCAATTCTGCCAATGGCTGCTGGAAAAGTTTTCCTGGAACAACCAGACGGTGATGCTGGCCCCGGCCACTGGTTTTTATGGCACCCCCGGACTGGGAAAGAATGAAGTGCGCCTCGCCTATGTGCTGAACTGTAATGCGATCAATGCGGCAATGGACTGCCTGCAGCAGGCACTGGAACAATACCCCGGCAGGGTGAGTGCACATAGTAACTCATCGGTGCTGACCACTAACTAATGTTTATTTTAACCGGGCCTGCTTCGTCCTACCCCGTTCCGGGAACAGTTCCTTTTGAAAATGGAGGGATGTGACAAACCTTCTCCTGACACACTGAGTTTTTCCGTTATATTAGTTTGATTTTTCACCAAACATCAAACTATGAGAAAAGCCCTTTTGGTTTCATTCCTTTTTTTAGCCACTTGTTTTGCGGCCCTTGCACAGCAAACTGTAACCGGTAAAGTAACTGATGCGAATGGTCTGCCCTTAGCCGGTATCACTGTTCAGATAAAAGGTACCAGCCGCGGTACACAAACGGTAGCCGATGGGTCGTTCAGTCTCGTGGCCAGGACAGGTGACGAATTGCAGATATCCGGTATCGGCTATGCCACACAAACCGTAAAGATTGGAACCGGAGTGATTACTGTCACCCTCTTGCAATCTGCTGAAGAACTTAGCCAGGTTGTATTGGTGGGAACCCGCACCACCGGCCGTGCCAAAACAGAAACACCGGTACCGGTGGATGTGATCCGGATCAACCAGGCCGGGTTACCTACCGCCAGAATGGACCTTACTTCCATACTCAATGTGGCTGCTCCTTCTTTCAATTATAATAAACAAAGCGGGGCAGACGGCGCCGACCATATCGATCTCGGTACACTGCGTGGCCTCGGGCCCGATCAGTCACTTGTACTCATCAACGGCAAAAGGAGGCACCAGACGGCTTTTGTTGGTTTATTCGGAACCAGAGGCCGCGGTAATTCGGGTGCAGACCTGAATGGCTTTCCGCAAATTGCTGTTGACCGGATTGAGATCTTACGGGATGGAGCTTCCGCACAATATGGTTCCGATGCAATGGCCGGTGTGATCAACGTAATCCTGAAAAAAGATGTGGGCGTATGGACGATCAATACCGGATGGGCCGGGTACTATGATAATAAGTTCAATGCCAGGCAGACCAGGAAGGACAACCAGTATTACTACGGCAACAAAATAGACGGGGGTACAAATTCCATTGCTGCCAATTACGGTGTGGGGCTGGGGAAAAACGGAGGGTTCCTCAATTTTTCGTTAGACTACCACGACCAGGGAAAAACGTACCGGCAGACCAAAGACACCAATGTTCAGAAAAATCCCGATGCCCTACCGCTGAACACAGGGCGCCGTGCATTCGGCGACGGTTCGGTGACTACAATCGGCGCCATGTATAACCTGGAAGCGCCTTCGCAAAATAACAAGCTGACTTTTTATTCATTTGGCGGGTATAATTATAAATCATCCGATGCTTATGCGTATACAAGAAATTTCAGCGGGAGGCCCGACCGGTTCCCCATTGATGCCGGAGGCAATCTTCTGTTCGAACCTTCTATCATGCGGGTGGCAGTGGATGGAGAAGTATATTATAACCCGCATATCCAGACCCATATCACCGATGCTTCTGTCGCTGCCGGGGTAAGAGGCGGTTCCGCCAGCGGATGGAACTGGGATTTCAGCAATACCCTTGGTCATAACAATTTTCATTATTACGGTGATAAAACATTCAATGCCTCACTCATCGGTGCCAAAACCCCCAATCATTTTGATGACGGTGGCTTCAACTTCACACAGAATACAGTGAACCTTGATTTCAGCCGGTCATTCAGGAAAGTGGCACAGGGCATGAATCTTGGCCTTGGTACCGAATTCAGGTATGAGCATTATACCATTTATAAAGGGGAAGAAGCCTCGTATAAAGGATACCCTAACACACATGACCAGGCACCCGGCTCACAGGGCTTTCCCGGTTTCAGCCCGGCAGATGTGATCAAAGCAAAGAGAGGCAACTTCAGTGTGTATGCAGATGCCGAAATCAATGCCTCTAAAAACTGGCTCACGGATTTTGCTGTACGATTTGAAAATTACTCTGATTTTGGTTCCGTGTTTACCGGCAAGTTTGCCACCCGGTATAAGGTATCCGGCAATTTCAGCCTGCGTGGTTCTGTAAGCACCGGCTTCCGGGCCCCGTCACTCCAGCAGATCAATTTCAGTAATACGCTTACCTCGTTCAGCGGCGGTAACCTGGTACAAAGCCGCATTGCCCGTAACGGCGACGATGTAACAAAAGCGGCGGGCATTCCTGACCTGAAAGAAGAGACATCAGTGAATACAAGTCTTGGCTTTACCTCAAGACCTGCAAAAGGGCTGACCTTTACACTGGATGGCTATATGGTGAAAGTGAAGAACAGGATCGTGTTATCCGGTTTGTTCAGCGCAGATGATGCCAGTCTTCCCACGGCTTTTACAGACAAACTGAAAGCACTGGGTGTATCCACTGCGCAATTTTTTGACAACGCAGTGAATACCACCAACTACGGGCTTGATATCGTACTTGATTATAAAAAGAGCTGGAGCAATGGTAACCAAGGTTTCCGGGCCCTTCTGACCGGTAACCTGCAGAAGATGAAAGTCGATGCGGTACATGTACCCGCTTCGCTGAATGACAGCTATGTGCACCGTAAGACATTTTTCAGCGACAGGGAAGAAGCTTTCCTGATCGCATCGGCACCCAAGGCAAAGTTTGCCCTGAGCCTTCAATATGACATTAAGAAGCTGGGTTTTGGCCTGGGCTTTACTTATTTCGGCAAAATGAAAACGCTGGGCTTTGGCTGGACGGGACTGGCTTCACAAGCCGGAACCGGCGGTCCCGGTGACCCGGATATTTCCGGCAGCTTTACCGGTATTGACCCTTATGTTGATATCGATGGTTACAACGACCAGGTACATGTGGTGAAAGAAGAGTTTATCTATACGGGAAAGATCACCACCGATATTTTTGCCTCCTATAAATTCTCTAAGAAAGTATCGCTGTTCGTGGGAGCAGACAACCTGTTTAATGTGCACCCGGATTATGCGGCCGTAAAGAATGCCCGGTATGAGTCGTTTGATAATGAAACCGGTGGTCCCTGGGAGTCTGTCCAGATGGGCTTTAATGGCATGAGACTGTTTACCAAGCTGGCCTTCACACTGAAATAACCGCCAGCAAAGAAGGAATGCCTGTACAGGGCACCCGGGAGAATACTACACTCCAAAGCCCTGTGCAGGCATCTCTTTCACTTCGATATAGAAATTTCTAATTACGTTCTTTTTTCTTGATCTCCACGCTCCAGTCGGGGCCGCTGGATACTTTATTTGCTTCAGCAAAATTTCCCATATTCAGGGCAAAAGAGACGTTCAGTAAACTATTGAGGTAACAAAGCGGTTTCCCCTCTTCCACAGCTGAGAACGTGGTTACATACGGCATCTCCCCTTCATATATTTTTTGCCCGTTATGGCTGATCGATACATGCAGCCAGTCGCTGTACCGGAGTCCCAGTTTACCAAAAGTGGCGGCGTCGATATTTGTCCAAACGTTGCCATATTGTATGTCCAGGATAGGGATATTGCCTTTGATGATACCGTTTTCGAACACCGGCTGCTGAAAATCGATTTTCACCACCCTTGCCGGCAGCTTGGGTCCTGTTTTATCCAGGCTGATGATCCCGGCTGCAAGCCTTGCCCCGGTGTACGCATATACATCCCGGCCATGAAAAGTATAGGAAGCCTGTGAATTTTTCCTCCGGTTTACCGCCTCATCTATTTCATGAACTTCTGCAATGCCCAGCCGTTCTGCCACCAGCGTAAACTGCCCGTTATCCGGCCCTACAAAATAGTGGCCGCTCTTTGTTTTGAGCACTACTGATTTTCTGGCAGAGCCTACCCCGGGATCCACTACCGATACAAACACAGTTCCTGCGGGCCAGAATTCCGCTGTTTGCTGCAACCGGTATGAAGCCTCCCAGATATTATAAGCCGGTATTTCATGGGTCAGGTCAAACAATTTCAGATCAGGGGAAACGCCCATGGCCACTCCCTTCATAGCCGATACGGCACCGTCCTTCAGTCCGAAATCAGTCTGAAAGACAAGGATCTTTTTCTGTGCATGAACGGTATACGTCAGCAACAAAAAGTAAAGGAGAAGCAGCTTCTTCATATTTATCTGTTTTTAATCAGTAAAGCATTTCTTTCAAATACTTCCGGTAAAAAATTCTTATCCAGTGATGAAAAATTTATGGGTGCATCCGGCTCAGCGGTAAAATCATTTATGACCAGTCTCCACCAGCCCACGTTTTTCCATTTACCCAGTTTATACCCCACCTGTTCATACGTGGCAAAATACCGGAAGCCAAGTTTTTCATGAAAGGCCACGCTCCTGTCATTGGGCAGGTTGATCACCGCATAAACATTCCTGATGCCCTGTCTTTTCATGATTTCAAACAGGGCCGTGTACAGTGCAGCTGCCACACCGGCCCGCAGGTAATCCTCGTGCACATACACGGAACTTTCCACACTCCACTGGTAGGCTGTACGTTCACGGTGCCGTGCGGCATAAGCATACCCGGCAACCCGGCCATTTACTTCACAGACCAGCCAGGGAAAAAAGCGGAGGTAATTCTCTATGCGTTGCGCAAAGGAATCCAGAGAAGGTGTCTCTGTTTCAAATGTGATGGAGGTGTTTTCAATATACGGTCTGTAAATAGAAAGCAGCTCCGCCGCATCTGAAGGGATGGCAGTCCTGATAATAACCATAAGAAAAAAAGACCCCATTGAGGGTCTTCTTGTACCGGGGAGCAGACTTGAACTGCCGACCTCAGGGTTATGAATCCTGTGCTCTAACCAGCTGAGCTACCCCGGCGAACGGGCGGCAAAAATAGGGCATTTGGCCAAATTTTTTACATGAAAAACCCGTCCCGTTTTAAACGGGACGGGGTGTATCTGAAACCATCCTGTATTGTATTATTTCTTTGCCAGGTCGAATTTTTTGAAGATCGACCGCACGGCAGTTTGTATTTCCTTGCTCGTCAGGTTCCTGCTGTTCACTTCGTCGGTGGTCCATCCCTGCCAGATCGTTTTTTCTGTTTTGGCATCGATCATGGTGATCGTGACGGTCCCTTCCCGGGAGGGCACCCTGTCCCTGTCGTACCCCATGAACTGCGAAGGGTAATAAATGGTCATATACCGACGGGTATAAGGATTATAGACCACCCTGGAATAAGGACGTGAATAGACAGGGTTGCTTACTTCCTTAACAGACCTTTCCACCAGTACATCGTAACTCAGCAGGATGTCGGGGCGGTTCTTTACTTCTTTCCACCCGGCCGTTTTTTCCATCTCTGCTGAAATAGCCTGTTTCATTTTCTGTTCGGTCAGGTCATTCGAATGATTCCGGTCATTGCGGCCTTCGCCGTCTTTATCGAGCCAGGTGAATGTTCTATATTGACTGAAATCGGCTGTTTCGTCTTTTTCAACATGTACTGTGGATGCACAACCTGCCAGCAGGAGGACGAAACCCGGTAAGATACTCCACAGTATGGGAACTTTCTTCTTCATAATAACTCCTTTTTAGTTTGATTCAGAAAAGGCATTGTCCACAAGCAGGGAGGAATCGGTCCTGTTGCCTCATGATCAGCGGGCTCCATTAATAACGGAAAAAATTATGCCCGGATTACTAACAAGATGTGAAATTGCTGCGAAGAAGGAAAGAGAAGACCGCTATCAGGTCAGCCCGATCTCGTAATGCTGTTCAGGTATCTCCACATCTAGGAAACCCTTTCTGACCAGGCGTACCTTGAAGTCTTTTTGTACATCGTACTCCCCGTGTACTAAAAAAAGTTTTTTAACCTGTTTCGGGTCCTGGCAGGCGAGCCACTGGCACATGTCTTCATAGTCGCCATGGGCACTCATGCTGCGGATGGCACCGATCTCGGCATGCACTTCATGCTGCACCCCGAAGATCGAGACCTCTTTGTCCCCGGCCATGAGCCTTCCGCCCAGTGAGCGGGGCTCGCAATAGCCGGTAAACAGGATCGTGTTGCGGCTGTTTTCAATATTATTGCTGATATGGTGTTTTACCCGGCCGGCATCTGCCATACCGCTGGCAGAAATGATCACCATGGGCCCGTTCATGAAGTTGAGTTGTTTTGACTGATCGACTGTTCTTACATACCGCAGCCCCTTGAAGGAGAAGGGATCGTTATCCGACTGCATCACTTTCTGGATCGTTTTGTTGAAATAGGAAGGATACTGCTTTACGATCTCTGTTGCTTCCACGCTCAGCGGGCTGTCCACATAATAATCCAGGTCCGGCAACCTGTTTTCCAGTTCCAGCTGGTTCAGGGCGTACAATAACTCCTGTGTCCTTCCCACACTGAAGGCCGGCATGATCAGTTTTCCCTTTTTTTGCAAACAGGCTTTCTCGATCCAGCGGAGGAGCATATCCGGGGTGGTCGTGTTATTATCATGCAGGCTGTTGCCGTAAGTGGATTCCATGACAATGTAATCCGCCTGGGGGAATACATCAGGTGATTTCAGTATCACATCCCGGTAACGTCCTATATCACCACTGAAAGTAAGACGGGTTTCCTTTCCGTTCTCTTTTACTTTAAGATGAACGCAGGTACTGCCGATGATGTGACCGGCATCTGTGTACATGGCCTGCACGCCATCGGTCACATCATACCATTGGTTATAGGGCTGTTCCTGGAAGAAACCGGTGGCCTTTTCGGCATCCTCCTTTGTATATAGCGGCCGCAGGTAGGCCATCCCTTCCCCTGCCCTTCTTTTATTCTGGTACTTCACCTCATCTTCCTGTATCTCGGCGGAGTCCCTTAAGAGGACAACACTCAGGTCCTTTGTAGCCGGTGTGCAGAATATCTTTCCGGCAAACCCTTCGGCGATCAGTCTCGGGATAAGTCCGCTGTGGTCAATATGTGCATGGGAAAGGATCATGACGGTCACCTCCCGGGGATCGAATCCAAAGCTGCGGTTCAGTATATCGGTCTCTCCCCCCATACCCTGGAACATTCCGCAGTCGAGCAGGATCTTCCTGCCGTCTTTTAAAGTGATCAGGTGTTTTGATCCGGTTACCGTGCGGGCTGCCCCATGAAATGCGATCTTCATATAGTGTGTTGATGATGTTGTTTCTGTTTTAAATCATGATCCGGATTGCCTTGCTTTGAACGACCAGGTGATCGTAAACACGGCAACCGTCTCACCTTCTTTATTGATACCGGCAGCCCTGGCTGTCACCGTCCTTGCTTCCCCGGTTTGCAGGGTTTCCCGGATCGCTTCCCGGAACAACGCCCCGTCTGTACAGGTAAAACTTGTTCTCCCGGATGCTTTCTTTAAATATTCCGAATCTACTTTTACCACCAGCATGGAAACCGGCGGCTGGCTTTTATATAAATGAGCCATTGCCAGTATCCCGGTACTCATCTCTGCGGCCATGCTCAGGCAGGCAAAGTAGGTGGAACGAAAAGGGTTTTTGGAGAACCATTTGTAGGGCACTGTCACCCGGCAGCTGTTTTCATCTGCTTCACGTACCCGTACACCGGCAAAGTAAGCCGACGGAAGTTTGCTCAGCAAAAACAGCCTGAATTTCAGCGGGTGTCTGATCAGCCGGAGGAAGGAAGCAGTTTGCGCCGTCATCATTTTTCTTTATAGTTGGCCGGGTCAAATGCAGAAGGTGACCACTGGTCGAAGAACTCCAGTACTTTCTCTTTGCTGTATCCCTTCCCTTCTTCCAGGTAGCCGGAATTCTGTGTATGCAGCAGGTTACCCTTGTCATCCAGTACGAGGAAAACCGGGAAGCCGAAGCGCTGGGGATAGCCGTATTTTGCCAGGAGTTTTGCATTGAAATTCTCCTTGCTGTAGTTCATGTGGTATACCACAAAATTCTTCTGTACCGCCGAATCCAGTGAAGGGTCATTGGTCACAAAATCGTTGAACCGGGCACACCAGATGCACCAGTTTCCCCCGATCTGTATGAATACAAATTTTCCGGCTTTTTTAGCCTCCTTTACCGCCGTTGCAATTTCCTTCTCTGCATCGTCGGCAGGTTTATACAAGTTGAATTTTGTCATGTCCTGCGAAAACGCAGCAAATGACATGAAGAGAACGGCGAGAGATACAAAATACTTTTTCATTGATCTTTTTTTACAACAATACGCAAACCCGGGATACCCGCCCCTACCTTTTATCAATTGTCACCACAAAAGCCACGGCTTTATTTGAATTGGCATCTACTTTAAAATAGATGGAACCGTCATTTGTATTATTGAACCGGGCCGAACGGATCATAATGCTTTGCAATGCTTCATTGACTTTGCCAAGGTAGTCGGGACGGCTGCTTTGTGTGATGGCCTTGTTCAGCGCACCGTAGTCCAGTTCCTCCTTGCTGACCACGATGGCGTTCTGGTCTGTATTGCCGACATTGTCCGCTTCAAACGACTGTGACTTCGGGAACAGGCGATAACCGGTTATGCCGCAGTAAGGTGAATGTTTCGATACGGTTTCCCCGGGCTTAAGGTACGGGAACAGCACATAGCTGGTATTATCCGTTTCTCTTCCGAAAACATAGATATAGCATTCGGTAGCATTCTGCACCGACATTTTGAAACGTGTACCGACAGCAACAGGAGATGCCGTGCGGAATTCATTACTCCCGGGCACCACCCTCAGGGCGATATTCTTTCCCCCGTTATTATCCACCAGGCCGATATTACATTCCAGCGGTATATTGGCCACATCACTGCGTTTGGGCAGCGGGTCGATACCATAGGCTTCCCGGACAAACCTTCTGAAATCACTGTACCCTACCCAGGCCACGCCGTTGTTTCCCCATTTGGGTGTCCAGCTGTTCATAATCTGGAAAGCGCCATACAGGTCTTTGCCGTCTGCTGTCTTTCCCACGAGTTTATTATCATCGTAGCCAATTACACACATGGCATGTCCGCCCATTCCCACCTGTGATTCGTCCATCCCCGATGGGCGCCATACTTCCTGCCCCATCATATCCTGCATAAAACTCTGCCCCACCATCATACCGATGACCACCGGTGCATCCTTGGCCAGGTGTTCTTTGACGGCTCTTATGTTGATCTCCTCGTTATCATTGGTAAGCCGGGTAAATCCGTGTATCACATTTTGTTTTCCCCGGCTGATATCGGATGAAGAGGGTTCCCGGTCGCAATCCTGGTCATTATAAGGATACTGTGCCAGCGGAACACCCCCGTTGCGCTGCATAGACTCCATGGCCCGTTGTATATAAGAGCCCTGGCAACCGTCCAGTTTGATCTGGTTGTATAAGTAAGAAGGACTGAACCGGATATTGTTGGGATCCTCATGTGTGGCGGCTGCAAAAAGGATCGTTTGTGCCCCGTAGGCAGAGCTCCAGGCCACACAGCTTCCCTGCTGGCCCTGATCGCCCCTTTCGGGCGCAAAGCGAAGCAGCGAAACCGCTTCCGGCAAGGCGTTGACGGGATTGTTGGGGTCGAGCTCTTCATAAATAGACGCTTTATTAAAAGTGTCTTTATTGAATTCGTACCCGCTTTTGGAGAAATTCCTGACGATGTCGGTTACCTGGGTCTGGGATACATTGCAGCCGCCCCTGCCAAATAAGAAATAAGCACCTGCAGCCAGTATCAGCAATAAGAATATCCCTTTACCCCTGAAAAGTGTAAGTAACAAAGGGAGGAGGGAAGCTAACCCGCCGCCGCCGCCTCCGGGAAAATTGGGCCCCCTGCCACCACCCCCGCCACTGCCATCGTCATCCTGCCGGTTAGGGTCGTTCGGGTCATCGGTCATTCTGATGGGCATATCAAAAAGTTTTGATTTTAAATGTTGTTTAAAAGTAGGAAGTTCGGCTGAATTTAAGACCGGAGAGGCGGCGGCAAATTCCAATATTTTTCCCCTTTTCTGCAACGATTATTCGATCAATTCGTCAATTTTGAGCTTTACATCACAACATATGAAACATCAATTATACCTGTTGTTCTTCCTGGGCATCACCCTGCATTCAATTTCCCAAAAAGTAACCGGTAAACTCAGCTTTGAGCAAGGCCAGGTTTTTCAGGTCACCCTGCAGTTGAAAAGTACGATCTCGCAGCAGGCCATGGGCCAGGCCATCGACTTTACCGTTGATGCCGCCGGTGAACATGCCTATAAAGTAACCAACGCCACGGAAGATAACAGCACCCTCAATCATTCGGTAAACAGGGTCTCTTTCGCCTTTGACGGGATGGGACAAAAAAGGAGTTTTGATTCAAACCAGGAAAAAGACCTGAACGGCCCCTTTGGCAAACCGGTCAAAGAACTGCTGGAAAAGAAATTTGATATCATTGTGGACACTGCCGGTACAACCCTGATGGCCTTGCCTGAAAAGATCGAACTCACCGCCGGGGATCAGCGCATGGCACTGATCCAGGGAATGATGAAGGATGTATTCAACCTTGTACAACCCCCGAAAAAAGGGACCGCCAGCTTTTTTAAAATATTACCGGATAATGCCACCGGTAAAGGTGAGCCGTGGACCGTGTCCACAACCCTGGACAACGGGAAGATGGATGCGGCATACAGCATCAGTGACATAAATGACTCAACGATCGTGGTTGATTTTGCCACCACTTCCAATACAATATCAAAAGCAGAAGTGATGGGCAATGAGACCACCACCACGATGAACAATAAATCAACAGGTAAGATCATCATCGACCGGGCCACGGGCATCCTGCGGGAAAAAACAGAAACAACGGAATCAAACGGTAATACGGAAACCTCGTTCGGTACCCTGCCCGTTACGGCAAAGACCACCACGACCATTACGGTAAAGAAAGCGCCCTGATCAGATCACCTGGTTGTGCAGAAGGTCTTCCAGCGTATCACGCCGGCGGATAAGTTTTGCTTTTCCCCCTTCGATCATGACCTCGGCAGGCCGGAACCGGGAGTTGTAACGGGATGACATTTCAAACCCGTAGGCCCCGGCATTGTAAAAGCAGAGGATATCTCCTTCCCTTATCTCATTCAATTCACGGTTGGAAGCGAAGGTGTCCGTTTCGCAGATGTTGCCGGTGACTGTATATATTTTCTTTTTTCCCTCCGGATTGGAGATGTTGACAATGTGATGATATGCATCGTACATCATCGGCCTGATGAGATGATTGAGGCCACTGTTCACCGCAGCAAATTCGATGGTGCCGGTATCTTTCAATACCGTTACCTCAGCCAGCAGGTAGCCGCATTCACTCACCAGGTATTTTCCCGGTTCGAACCATAACTGGAATTTCTTACCGCCGGCCACCGGGTGGTTCCCGAATATTTCCCTGATCCTGCGGGCCAGCAGATCTACATCCACTCCCTTTTCATCCGGGTGATACGGGACCTTGAATCCGCCGCCCAGGTCGATCACTTCCAGTTCAGGAAAATGCGGAATGAGTTCGAACAATACTTCGATACCACGGACAAAAACATCAGGGTCTTTAATATCACTCCCCGTGTGAATATGCAGCGTACGGATATGTAAGTCCGTTTTGCGGACCAGTTCTTCGATCTGGCCGAGCTGGTTTACCGGTATCCCAAATTTACTGGCATCATGCCCGGTTGATATCTTCAGGTTTCCGCCGGCCATGATATTGGGCCTGATCCGGATGCCGACAGGATAGCGGTGCCCGAATTTCATTCCGAACTTCTCAAGATTGGAAAGACTGTCGATATTGATATGCACACCGGCGGCAACGGCTTCTTCAATTTCCGAAAAAGCGATCCCGTTGGAGGTATAAAGGATACGGGCAGGTTCAAACCCGGCAATCAGGGCCAGCTTCACTTCGTTCACAGAACTGCAGTCCACATGGCAGCCCATCTCTTTTATATAGCGGAGGATATTGATATTGGTAAGTGCTTTTCCTGCATAAAAGAACCTGGTATCCAGCGAAGCGAAAGCGGTGGTCAGCTGCTGGTACTGTTCCTTTATCCTTTCGGCATGATAGAGGTAAAGGGGTGTTCCGAATTCCTTTGCAGCCTGCAGCAATATTTCATTTGATAAATGTCCGGGCATAGTTGCGAATATACTACTTCGGATTGCTTATTGGCGGGAATGACCTTGTTTTGAAATGAAAATGCCACCCGTACAGGTGGCATTGCATATAATATTCTAACCAGTGTTAGTTTTCTTCGTTGCCGGCTTCTTCACTGTTCATGATCAGTTCACCTCCTTCCGTGACAGCGAGTGCGGTAATATCTTCCCCTTCTTCCCCGGAGGATTCTTCCGGAGAGAGATTTTTTATAACAGTAGGTTCGATGACCTGGTCGGCCAGTACTTCTTTGATCCTGGGAAGCTCTTCGGCAGAATTGATCCCGAAATAATCCATGAAGTTGCCGGAAGTGGAATATAACAGGGGCTGGCCCGGCGCTTTTTCATTACGTCCGCTGATGATGATCAGTTCCTTTTCGAGCAGTTTTTGTACGGCATAATCACAGCTAACGCCACGGATCGCTTCAATCTCTCCTTTGGTGACCGGTTGCTTGTAAGCAATGATCGCCAGGGTTTCCATGGCAGCGGCAGATAATTTCTTCAGGAATTTATCTCCATTGAGCTGTGCGACTGTTTTATGAAAGGCCGGGCGGGTAAGAAACTGCCATCCCCCGCCGCTTTGTTTTACTTCAAACGGGTAAAAATCGGCGCTGTATTTCTCCTGTATGCCCTGCAGGGCAGCTTCTACTTTATCAAGTGATATTTTTTCTTCGGCTTCTTCAGGGATATTATTCACCAGTTCGGTGATCTCGAGTGTTGTCAGGGGTTTATCACTGGCAAAGATCAGCGCTTCAATATGTGGTATCAGGTCGGAAGTTGTCATATAATAAGAATCAAATTAGTCAAAAGGTTCTGAGGCCAAATACGGTTTACCTTTCAATCAAAGTGCCAAATTAATTACTGGGTTTTATAAATCAGAAAGATGTTATTCACAGCGTTATTCATCATTTTGGATGTTGATTGCATGGACGAATGAAAACCCTGAACGTAAAAGGCGCCCGGGTAGTTGTGAAAGAAGCGAAAAAAATCCTTCGCTGTCAAATTCCTGCTCCGGCCCCGGCTGACAGGCCTGGTTCATCCGCCTTTCGGGCCTTACCCCTGCAGGGCAGCCGCACCACTTACGATCTCCGTCAGTTCTGTTGTAATGGCAGCTTGTCTGGCCCGGTTGTAAGAGATCTTGAGTGAACGCAGCATTTCATTGGCATTCTCACTGGCCTTGTCCATGGCAGTCATCCTGGCGCCATGCTCGGATGCATTGGAATCAAGTACGGCCTTATATAATTGAGTATTGAGGATCTTGGGCATCAGTTCGGCAATGAGTTCCTCTTTGGAAGGGTCATAGATAAAATCCGCCGTGGCGGCACCGGCCTTCTTCTCTGCTTTGGGGATGGGGAGGAACCGCTCCACTTCAAATTTTTGTGTGGCTGCATTCTTAAACTGGCTGTACACGATCTCCACCACATCAAATTCTTTTTCTTCAAACGCCTTCATGGCGGCACGGGAGGCTTTCTGTACGTTCTCGAAGGTCAGGTTCTGGAAGATATCTTTGAATGTAGCATCTGCTTTATAGTTGGCCCGGGCAAAATGCTCATATCCTTTCTTTCCTATCCCCCAGATGGTCACATTTCCTTTCTTCTGCTGGTCGGCATATTTTTCAGCGATCGTACTCTTGGCCAGTTTGATCAGGTTGGCGTTAAAGGCACCGGCAAGCCCCCTGTCGCTGGTGATGACGATGAGGAGCACCTTTTCAACGGGGCGTTCTGTAGCAAGTGCCATACCCGAACCTCCGGAACCGTTGCTTACAATGTTACTCAGCATCTCCTGCAGTTTCTGTGCATAAGGACGCATCTGGATGATCGCATCCTGGGCACGGCGGAGTTTTGCAGCACTCACCATCTTCATTGCCTTGGTGATCTGCTGGGTGCTTTGTACTGATTTGATCCGGTTACGGACTTCTTTTAACTGGCCTGCCATGTTTATTTATTTAAAATTTCATGTTTAGGGAATCAGGCTGCCGGGTCATTCTAAAGCCGGAAAGGCGATGCAAGGGGGACGAAACGGTAAACGCCGGGCCTGGAACCGTAAACACTGAAATTGGCCGCAAAAGTACGGGCAGGAAGCCAAAATTCCATAGCCATGGATAAACAAAGCCACCTGTTCGGGCTGCTTGTTATTTTCCTGTGTAAATCTTTCAGCTTCAGTCAGTCTTTCAGGAAGAACTCCCGCCGTACGGCATAGAAGACGGATACAGTTCCGCCGGCCCTGGTGCCCTGTTCCACCGGCCGTTCATTTTCTTTGATCAATTCCATATTGACAGGCCCGTTTTCCAGGTAGCCCAGCTCATTCCGGCTGATGACCAGTTTATTATTTACCATAGAATCCACCCGGTTGATGCCCTGCCCGGTAAAACTGGTATCGGTCAGCAGCACCCGCATCACATCCCATTTATCGATACCCTCCAGTTGCAGCACTATCCTGTTCCGGGTCATGGTGTCCTGCAAACCTGAAACGACCGTAAAAGGCATGAATGTAAACTGCTCCTTATACTTCTTTCCATCGGAGCCGGTTACGGAAAGGCTGTGCTTTCCGGTGAATGCATCTTTATGTTTGGTCAGGCTGAAAAAGGGGCCCGTTACCGAAGAACTGTCTACCGGCATGGGGCTGCCGTCCAGGAAGGCCTCCGTGGCGAAAAGGACGATCTGCCCGTAGGCAGAGAACTCATGAAATTTGAGGATCACGGTCACACTATCATTCGCCTCATCACCTGTAATGGTATAATCAAAGAATATATCGTCAGGACCCGCCGCCTTCTCCCTGCCGGCATAACCCAGGCAGGAGGCATAGACCAGGCCCACCAGCAGTAATGAAATCAGCACAGCACTTCTCATATTGGTAACACTCCGGGTGGCAAGGTACACCAGCTTCTGCAATCCAGGCTCTTTTTATATCATAAACCCTTATCTGCCAACGGAGCCCGGGGTTCAATGCTTAACATTTTACTGCGGCATATGGCTTATCTTTGCCCTCCCCGAAAGGGATTTCTGTCAAAATGGCCTGTAAAACTTTATAGCACCGTTTTTGACTGATCAAACACCTGATTGACCAGGCTGATGATAACTTATGCGGACTGCTTGATCTGTTTGAACTTATTACTTTATTGACCAATTAACCAATTATCTAATCCCCCATATCATGCTTGGTTTTATTACAAAAATCTTTGGCGGCAGCAAATCGGAAAAAGACGTAAAAAAGATCGAACCCTATATTGGTAAGATCAACCAGCACTTTGCTGCTTTCCAGTCCGTGAGCAACGATGAACTGAGAGGAAAAACAGCCGAATTCCGGCGCAGGATCAAAGAACATCTTGCTGAGATCGATGCGGAGATCAGGTCAAAGAATGAAGCTGCCGAAGCACTTCCTTTCAACGACCTTACCGGTAAGGATGCCATCTACCAGGAAGTGGATAAGCTGAAAAAAGAGCGGGACAAAAAAATTGAAGAGGCCCTGGATGAGATCCTGCCGGAAGCCTTTGCCGTGGTGAAAGAAACCGCCCGCCGTTTCAAGGAAAATACAGAAGTGGTATCCACTGCCACCGAACTCGACAAAGACCTGAGCATTAAAAAAGACTATATCACCATCAACGGGGATAAATCCGTTTTCAAAAATACCTGGAGCGCCGCCGGCGGACAGGTAACCTGGAACATGGTGCACTACGATGTGCAGCTGATCGGAGGGGTGGTACTCCACCAGGGGAAGATTTCGGAAATGGCCACCGGAGAAGGTAAAACACTGGTGTCTACCCTGCCGGCCTATCTCAATGCCCTGGCCGGTGAAGGCGTGCACATTGTAACCGTGAATGATTACCTGGCCCGCCGGGACCAGGAATGGAACGGCCCCATCTTTGAATGGCTGGGACTGAAAGTGGATTGCATTGACAAACACCAGCCCAACAGCGAAGAAAGAAGGAAGGCCTATCTCGCCGACATCACTTACGGCACCAATAACGAATTTGGCTTTGACTACCTCCGCGATAACATGGTGCACACTGCTGAAGAAATGGTACAGCGCAAGCACCATTATGCCATGGTGGATGAGGTGGACTCCGTACTGATCGACGATGCCCGGACACCGCTGATCATTTCCGGCCCCGTGCCGAAAGGTGAGGACCAGCAATTCCATATTCACAAACCCAGGGTACAGCAACTGGTACAGGAACAGGAACGGATCGTCCGTAACAACCTGAACGAGGCCAAAAGAAAGATGGCCGAAGGGGATGATGATCCCAAAGGCGGCGGACTGAACCTCTTCAGGGCCTACCGGGGGCTGCCGAAATACGGGCCGCTGATCAAATTCCTCAGTGAACCGGGTGTAAAAGTGAAAATGCAAAAAGCAGAGAACTATTACCTGCAGGACCAGCAGCGCAATATGCATATTGTGGATGAAGAACTGCTCTTTCATATTGATGAAAAGAACAATTCAGTGGACCTGACCGACAAAGGTCTTACCATGATCACCCGTACCGGCGAGGATCCCGAATTCTTCGTACTTCCTGATATCGGTGTAAAACTCGCCGAGATCGAAAAAGGGACCATCCCTGCTGAAGAAAAGTTACAGCAGAAAGAAGTGGTGCTGAATGACTATGCCCAAAAGGCCGATCGCATCCACACCGTGCAGCAGTTGCTGAAAGCTTATACCCTCTTCGATAAAGATGTGGAGTACATCATCGATAACGGCGCCATTAAGATCGTGGATGAACAAACCGGCCGTGTACTCGAAGGAAGAAGGTATTCAGACGGTCTTCACCAGGCTATTGAAGCCAAGGAAAATGTGAAGATCGAAGCGGCAACGCAGACCTACGCCACCGTCACCCTGCAGAATTATTTCCGGATGTACCACAAGCTGGCGGGTATGACCGGTACTGCGGAAACAGAAGCCGCCGAGCTGTGGAGTATTTACAAACTGGATGTGGTAACGATCCCCACCAACATCCCGATGATACGTAAGGATAAACAGGACCTGGTATATAAAACCAAGCGGGAAAAATTCAAGGCCGTGATCGATGAGATCGAAGTGCTGCGCAATGCCGGAAGACCCTGCCTGGTGGGTACCACCTCCGTGGAAGTAAGTGAACTGCTGAGCAGGATGTTGCAGCAGAAAAAAATTCCGCACAACGTGCTGAATGCAAAACAGCATGCCCGGGAAGCAGCGATCGTGGCCGAAGCCGGACTGGCCGGTGCCGTTACCATCGCCACCAATATGGCCGGTCGTGGTACCGATATCAAACTCGGTCCCGGCGTTCGGGAAGCAGGCGGGTTAGCCATTATCGGTACAGAAAGACATGAAAGCCGCCGGGTAGACCGCCAGCTGCGGGGCCGTGCCGGCCGCCAGGGCGACCCCGGAACCTCGCAATTCTATGTATCGCTGGAAGATGACCTGATGCGGATGTTTGGCAGTGAGCGGATCGCTTCGCTGATGGACAAACTGGGATACAAAGAAGGCGATGTGATACAGCACAGCATGATCAGCAACAGTATTCAGCGGGCACAGAAAAAAGTGGAGGAAAACAACTTCGGTATCCGTAAGCGGCTGCTGGAATATGATGATGTGATGAACAAACAGCGGAATGCGGTATATGAAAAACGAAACCATGCCCTTTTCGGGGAAAGGCTGGCGCTTGATATCGACACCTCTTTCTCCACCGTGGCAGAAGGGCTGATCGCTTCTTTCCGTGAACAGGAAGACTATGAAGGGTTCAAAATGGCCTGCATCGTAAACTTCGGGCTGGATACACAGATCACTGCCGAAGACTTTGCCAAAGGCGATATGAATGCACTCGCTGACCAGCTTTACCAGGAAGCCACTGAAAAATATTCCCGGCATAAAACCGACCTGCAGCAGCAGGCCATACCGGTATTCAGGAATATCCGGCAGACACAGGGCAGCCATATTGAAAACGTAATGGTGCCTTTCACCGACGGACGGAAAGGACTGAACGTGCTGGCCAACCTGGACAAGACCCTTGCCAACAGCGGGCTTGAGCTGACCAACTCACTTGAAAAGACCATCACCCTTGCCGTGATCGATGATGCCTGGAAAGAACACCTCCGCGGAATGGACGACCTGAAACACAGTGTACAGACCGCTTACCTCGAGCAAAAGGACCCGCTCGTTATTTATAAGGTGGAAGCCTACAATCTTTTCCGCACCATGACCGGTGAGGTGAATAAGGATATTGTTTCCTTCCTCTCCCATTCCTCCATACCGATTCAGCAGGAAAATGCCCCCTTAAAAGAGGGCCGCCAGCAGAAAACGGATATGAGCAAGATGCGTATCAACAAGGATGAGGTGGATGAGGCCGGCCAGGATTATGCGGCAAACGAACGGGATAAGCCGGTACCGGTTTCCGTAGGGCCTAAGATCGGTCGGAATGAGCCCTGCCCCTGCGGTTCCGGCAAAAAATACAAGCATTGCCACGGAAAGGACGCATGATAAAAATCATGTACCCCCAGTTTTAAGGATAAATACCACGAAACTCCCCCAGGGCGGGATAGTAATCCTGTGCGTAAACATTGCACAAAAACGATATGGGATTTCAAAAAAAAGGTCTACGTTTGCCTCCCGATTGTTAAACCTAAATCAATTAAAAAATGAAAAAAGTATTTGCTGTATTGGCGCTGGTTGGCGTTATGGCATCCTGCAACAACAAGAAGAAGGATGAAAAAAAGCCTGAAGGCGACACTACCACCACACAAACCACCCCTCCTCCTGCTGACAACACCACCACCACACCTGCCGACAACAGCGGTGGCGTTCCCACTTTTGCTGATGCAGATGTTCAGAAGTATGTAAACGATTATACTGCTTTTGTACAAAGCTATTTGGATGCTTATAAAGCAAAGGATATGACCAAAGTTCAGGAGCTTGCCGGCAAAATGACTGAATGGTCTGGTAAATCTGCCCAGGTGGCCCAGAAACTGGCTGCTAACCCGGATGAAGCCAAGAAATTTTCTGAATACATGACTAAACTGTCTACTGATTGGGCCAATGCGGCCAAATCAATGATGCCTGAAATGAAATAATTCCTGCATCACCGTTTTTAAAAAATCCCTCCTGCCACCCGGCGGGAGGGATTTTATTTTAACTTAGGTGGTCAAAGCAAACTGTTTATGTACCGTGCGACGAAAAAAAAGGTGCATGGCCTGCTTCACCCCGAAATAGTAGGCGACAAGCATTGGGATAAGATCATCAACATCTTTATCATCTGTGTGATCATCCTGAATGTCATTGCTGTAATCCTGGAGACCGTAAAAAGCCTTCATGACCATTACAGCGACTTCTTCTATTATTTCGACCTTGTTTCCGTTATCATTTTCACCATCGAATATGTACTGCGTGTCTGGAGCAGCAACCACGAAGAAAAGTACAAACACCCGTTGTGGGGAAGACTGAAATACATGGTCTCGATCGGCGCCCTGATCGACCTGCTGGCTATCCTGCCCTTTTTCCTTCACCTGTTCTTTGCCTTTGGCATCGACCTCCGGGAAATCCGGATGCTCCGGCTGCTGCGTGTATTACGCCTGTTCCGGCTGACCGCCTATACCAAGTCGGCACACATGATCGGCAATGTATTCAAGAAACGGTACAAAGAACTGGTCGTTGCTTTTGTACTCGCAGGCTTCCTCATCATCATTGCCTCCTGCATCATGTATTTTGCAGAGCATGATCACCCGGCTCCCGGTCAGAACATCAGCCAGTTTACCAGTATTCCCAGAACGATCTGGTGGTCTGTTGTCACCCTTACCACTACCGGCTACGGCGATATGTATCCTGTAACAGATGTGGGAAAAGGCCTTGCGATGGTCATCATGCTCACGGGTATCGCCTTTTTTGCCTTACCTGCCGGTATCATTACGGCCGGTTTCATCGATGAGTTCCGGGCGGAAAGGATCAAGAAAACACACCGTTGCCCGGTTTGCGGTGAACATTTTGAACTCGATGATCATAACGATCACCATTAAAAAAGCCGGCTCTTAAAGAACCGGCTTCCCCGTCAAATTTTCTGGCTGTATCAGAAACCTTTTTTCGGCTTCAGGTCATATTTCTGCTCGTATCTTTCATCAAGCTGCTTCTGCTTATCATCCAGGTTGATCTTGCGGCCCTGGATAAAGGCATCCGTCACATTGCTGGTGGACATATCCAGTATATCGCCTGAGCTTACAATGATGTTCGCTTCTTTTCCTGCTTCAATACTGCCGGTCTTGTCTCCCACCCCCATGATCTTGGCTGCATTCAGCGTGATGGCTGCCAGCGCTTCTTCCTTGGTCAGCCCGTAAGTGACCGCTGTTCCGGCATTAAAGGGCAGGTTGCGGCCCCGGGTCTGCTGATCGTCGTCGGATATGGCAAAGGTCACCCCTGCCTTTTGCAGCATCGCCGCTGTTTTGTACGGCTGGTCCACATCATCGTCTGTCGTGGTGGGCAGGCTGTGCATCTGCTGTAAGATCACGGACACATTATGCTGTTTCAGCAGGTCCGGGATCTGCCAGCTTTCGCTTCCGCCAACGATCACCACATCAAACCCAAACTCTTTTACAAAGTCCAGGGCCACCAGCATCTGCTTCACCGTATTGGCATGCACATACAGTTTTTGCTGCTTGCTGAATAGATTTTTGACCGCTTCGTATTTCAGGTTGGTCTCATCCCGGGTTGTGCTGCCGGCATAGGCTTTTGCTTCCCGGAAAAAGGCTTTCAGTTTCTCGATCTGCTCCAGTCCTTCCTTCACGGGGTCGGGCTGTGCGCCGCCGGCATTGGGCCCTCCCGGGAAACCGCCGCCACCGCCACGGCCAAAGTTTGGTCTCGGCATCAGCGAAGGCATGTACAGGTGCATCCCGCCGTCTACCTGCAGGGCGGCATCTGTCCAGGTCCATGCATCGAGTTGCACCACGGAAGAAGAGCCCGCCAGGAAGCTTCCCTGCGGAACGATATTGGCCGCAAGGATACCGTTTGAACGGAGGGTATTGATGACTTTTGAATCTGTATTATACGCCACAATAGAACGGACATTGGGGTTCATGTCACCGATCTCCCGTACATCGCTCGATGCCCGTACAGCCCCGATCTCCACCAGGCCCAGGGAGCTGGTAGGAAGGATAAGCCCGGGGTAAACATGCTTTCCGTTTACATCATACACCTGCCCTTCACCCGCCGGAACCGGAATATCCTTGCCCACTTTTTCGATCTTGCCATCTTTGATCATGATGACACCGTTTTCGATAACGGTACCATTGCCGACATGTATGATGGCATTCTTGATATACATGATGCCCTTCTGCGGCGGCGCCGGCACCACATTCGACTGCGCAAATGCCGTAAGCCCGGCAGTGATCAGCAGTAATAAAGAAAATAGTTTTTTCATATCAGTAAGTTTTAGTTGTTGTCAAGATCATCGGTATCCACTACCAGCAGGCCGTGGCTGTGGCCATGATCGCTGCAGGTATGCATAATCTGGTAAGAAGGCTGTGCCGGGATGGTGGGTGTACCGCTTCTCTTTTCACCGGTCAGTTTCTTCACCAGCCTGGACCTTTCAGCGTCCACTTCTTTCTGCAGCTGCTCATCCCGCTGACGGTCGAAATAGATGGTACCATCCACGATCGTGTACAGTGATTTTGCATAGATGCTGAGCGGGTTGTCGGACCATACCACCACATCGGCATCCTTGCCTACTTTCAGGCTTCCGGTCTTGTCATCCACATGCAGCATCTTGGCAGGGTTGATGGTAACCATGTCCAGGGCTTCTTCCGCACTCAGCCCGCCATACTTCATGGTCTTGGCCGCTTCCTGGTTCAGGCGGCGGGCCATTTCTGCATCATCGGAGTTGATCGCCACGTTCAGTCCTACTTTGTGCATGATGGCCGCATTGTACGGAATGGCATCTTCCACTTCCACTTTATAGGCCCACCAGTCGGAGAAGGTGGAGGCATTGGATCCGTGCTTCAGCATTTTATCGGCCACTTTATATCCTTCCAGGATATGGGTAAAGGTATTTACTGTAAAGCCCATCCGGTCGGCCACTTCGATCAGGCCGGTGATCTCGCTTTGCACATAGGAGTGGCAGGTGATGAATCGCTTCTTTTCCAGGATCTCGACCAGCGCATCCAGTTCCAGGTCACGGCGGGGAGGTACCAGGCCGGTCAGGGGTTTCCTGGCCTTTGTCAGCCTGTCCTTTTCCGCATTATAGTCGTCCCATTCTTTTTTATAATCCTTGGCACGGGTAAAGGCATCCACATATACCTGCTCCACGCCCATCCGGGTATCGGGATAACGGTTGTTGCCTTGTGTGGCAGCAGAGCGTTTTACGTTTTCGCCCAGGGCAAATTTGATCTGGCCGGTCCATCCTTTGAATTTCATTTCATCATCGTCCAGGCCCCAGCGGAGTTTCAGCAATTGGGTTTGTCCGCCGATCGGGTTGGCCGATCCGTGGAGGATATGGGAAGAAGTAACACCACCGCTGAGCTGGCGGTAGATATTGATATCATCGGGGTTGATGTTATCACCGATACGTACTTCTGATGTTACCGACTGTGCTCCTTCATTGATGGAGGCAGCGGCAATATGTGAGTGTTCATCAATGATACCGGGCGAAACGTGTTTGCCGGTACCGTCGATCACCCGGGCAGCAGGATCACTGAGTCCTTTGCCGATCGCTGCGATCTTTCCGTTCTTGAGCAGGATGTCCGTGTTTTTCAGCACCCCTTCCTTTTCACTTGTCCACACGGTGGCATTCTTAATAAGTATGGTTTCCTGTTTAGGCTGGTGTTCTTCATCCCAGCCAAATGGAAGGAAGGGATAAATTACTTTGCCGACCACAGGCGGGTCTTTTTTCTTTGCACTGTCTGTTTTTATTTCCGCCGCCTTTTCAAATACAGCGGTCCAGGTAAGGTTATTGCCGGATGAATCCACACCGGTACCGTTCCACTCTGTCCCGTTACTGATACCGCTGAGCCGGGTGGCCGTTGCCGGCAGTGGCTGGTCTGCGCCAAAGCCTCCTCTTCCTCCGGGGAAACCGCCGCCGCCCGGAAATCCACCGCCGCCCGGACGACGCTGTGTGGTATCGGCACCGCCGGCCGGAGCCTGGGGCCTTTGTCTTCTTTGCATCGGGGCATAACTGAGTTTGATCTGCTTGCCATCAAAACTGAAACGGGTGTTCAGGGTGTCTTTGGCATACATGGAAAGGCTGTTAGCCGATTTTACATCCAGTGTATATTTTTCCGTTCCGAAAGGTGTGTTGACGGTGAGGGAATATGTGCCTGCGATATTGTCATCGCCTTTTACATTGTATTTGATCCCCTGCACATAGTTGTACAGGATCGTTGTCTTCTCATTGAAGATCGGTCCGTTTGTGATCAGGAAGTTGGCCAGCTTTCCCACATCGATGCTTCCGACTTTATCATAGATGCCAAGTGTCATCGCCGGGGTTTTGGTAAGGGCATCCATGACCTTGCTTTCGCTGAGACCGTAGTCCATTGCCTTGCGGAGGTTGGGCCAGAAATTTGACACACTGCGCAGGTCTGAGGTGGTGAGGCAGAAAGGAATACCGGCCTTTTCAAATGCAGCGGCATTAGTAGGAGCCAGTTCCCAGTGCTTCATATCTTCCAGGGAAACAAACCGGGCATCGGCCGGGTCTTCCACATCCATGGCCTGGGGATAGTTCAGCGGCAGGATGAACGTAGCGTTGGTGGCTTTCATCTCCCGGATGCGCTGGTATTCGTTCTGCCCGGCCTTGATGATGTATTGCACACCGAATTCATCGCCGATACGGTCTGCCCGCAGGTCATCCCATTTATCATTGGCTTCAAAAATCTGCGGCAGTCCCTGGTTGTCATTCCAGGATTGCAGGGTGGCATTAAATCCTTCCTGGTAAGGTTTGTTCTTATACCAGGCTGCATCCAGGTAGGTCTGGCGCAGCAGGGCGATATAACCCATTTTTGAACTGGGGTAGGATTGGGTGGAAGTGCCTTTATTAAAAGAATAATTGGCAGATGCCTTTTCTTTTACGATCACGAGGTTCTCTTTTTCATTCGCCAGGGTAACGACGGCGCCGGTGCCGCGGGCCACCCCGTCTTTTACATGGGTAAGTACGGTACCAAAACCTGCTTCCCGCATGGGCTTGGCCACCGCATCATTAACCGTGAAGACTTTGAACACATCCACATCGGACTTAATGGCCTGGTTCCAGCCATAAGGGCCTTTGGTGTTGCTTTCGATCTGCTGCTGGGCAAAGAAGTTGAAACCCTGCCCTCCCTGCTGCTGGCGTTGCGGTGTGCCGTAGTCAGTATAGATGTCGATGAATGAAGGATAAATGAATTTACCCTTGCAATCCACCTCCACGGCTCCGGCAGGAACAGGAAGGCCGCTGCCAACAGCGACGATACGGCCATCTTTAATAACAAGGGTGGCATTGGTGATCGTGGCCGACCCATCTTTTACAATGGTGGCATTCGTAAAGGCATAGTGACCGTGCCGGGGGTCTGCTGTACCATTTTCGGGAAAAGTCGGCTGCGCAAATGCAGGTATGCTACTATATAATACGCATACCACAAACAGCCCAAGAGAGAGTTTTCGCATGTCAGTGTGGTTTTTAAGGAAGCCGAATTTAAAGCAATCCGGCTTATGCTTTCAAATATTGTGATAAAAGGCCCTGTTTGGACGCAAAGAGTACGGATAGCTTTCCCCGGAACTTTGGTTATCTTTGAAAATATTATAAATGTGCGTCATATGGCCGCTATCAGATCGTTGCAGGTTATTCCCGACTTCTCTTTATCGCCCCGGATCGACCAGGCCGGTGTGGAAGAAAGAGCTTCCCGGTTCACCAAGCGCAGTATCAAGAAAGAAAGTAAAATGAACGGCCTGAAGCTGGTGCTGAACATGATCGACCTTACTACCCTGGAGGGAAAAGACACGGACGGAAAAGTAAAGCAGCTTTGCTACAAGGCGATGCACCCGCATGATGCTGTACCCGGCCTGCCTGCCGTGGCCGCAGTATGTGTGTACCCCAGCATGGTGAAAGTGGCAAAAAAAGCATTGGGAAATTCCGGTATCAAAGTGGCCTCCGTGGCAACGGCTTTCCCGAGCGGGCAGGCACCAAGGGATGTAAAGATCCGGGATACAAAATATGCCGTGAACGAAGGAGCAGACGAAGTGGATATGGTGATCAGCCGGGGTAAGTTTCATGCCGGTGAATACAACTTTGTGTTTGATGAGATCGCTGCGATCAAAGAGGCCTGCGGGGATGCCCGGCTGAAAGTGATCCTGGAGACCGGCGAACTGGGCACCCTGGATAAAGTGCGCCGGGCCAGTGATATTGCCATGCAGGCCGGCGCTGATTTCATTAAAACATCAACAGGAAAGATACAGCCGGCCGCCACCATGCCGGTAACGCTGGTGATGCTGGAAGCCATCCGTGATTTTTATTATAAGACCGGAAAGATGATCGGGATGAAACCGGCGGGCGGAATCTCCAAATCAAAACTGGCCCTGCATTATTTAGTGATGGTAAAAGAAGTGCTGGGGGAAGCCTGGCTGAACAATGAATGGTTCCGCTTTGGCGCCAGCAGCCTTGCCAATGACGTACTGATGCAGATCGTGAAAGAGAAGACGGGTGTGTACCAGGCGGCGAATTATTTTTCGGCAGACTAATTATTGTGAGAAGATGAAAACGGGAAGATGCGGTTCTTACCCTTCCGGGTTTATCACCTTCGCACATTCTGATGAGCGAACAGAACGATGAAGTGAGTGACACAACAGGCGATGATCCGTGTTAATGTCGCTGGTTAAATAAAAAATAAAACATGGCTGTAAAAACAAAAAAGCCTGCTGCAAAAAAGAGCAATACGATCAAATTAAAATTTGATACCAGCTGGTCTTATGCCCCGGCGCCGGAAAGCAGGAGCGCTGCCACGATCCATAAACAATACGACCTGTTCATCAATGGCGAATGGGTAAAGCCGAAAAGCGGTAAGTATTTTGACACCATCAACCCGGCGAATGAAGATAAGCTGAGTGAAGTAGCGGAAGCCAGTGCAGCCGATGCGGACAAAGCGGTACAGGCAGCCCGCACCGCTTATGAAAAAGTGTGGAAGAAGATGCCGGCAAAAGAACGGGGCAAGTATATTTTCCGCATTGCCCGGATGGTGCAGGAAAAAGCAAGGGAACTCGCCATCATTGAAACCCTCGACGGTGGCAAACCGATCCGGGAGAGCCGTGACTTTGATGTACCGACTGCCGCCAATCATTTCTTCTACTCTGCCGGCTGGGCTGATAAACTGGAATATGCTTTTCCTAACCGGGTAACGCAACCATTAGGAGTGGCCGGACAGATCATTCCCTGGAACTTTCCGCTGCTGATGGCGGCGTGGAAAATAGCGCCGGCCCTGGCCACAGGCAATACCGTAGTCCTGAAACCGGCAGAGACCACGCCGCTTACCGCATTGACGCTGGCCGGGATCATCCAGGAGGCCGATCTGCCGCCGGGTGTGGTGAATATCATTACCGGCGCCGGTGCTACCGGGGCCGCCCTCGTCAATCACCCGGATATAAACAAGATCGCTTTTACCGGTTCCACTGAGGTGGGCAAGATCATTCAGCGAGCCATCGCCGGAACGAATAAGAAAGCAACACTGGAGCTGGGTGGCAAAGCCGCCAATATCATTTTTGAAGATGCCCCGATCGACCAGGCGGTGGAAGGGGTGATCAATGGTATTTATTTCAACCAGGGGCATGTGTGCTGTGCCGGTTCAAGATTATACGTACAGGAATCTGTGGCCAGGCTGGTGATCAAAAAATTAAAAGACCGGCTGGAGTCGCTGATCGTGGGTGACCCGCTGGATAAGAATACCGATATCGGGGCTATCAATTCAAAACAACAACTGGAGACGATTCATAAATACATCCGGATCGGCAAACAGGAAGGCGCCGAGATGTATGAAAGCAGCTGTGCCCTGCCGGGCAAAGGCTTCTTCTGCCGCCCCACCCTTTTTACCAATGTGGCACAAAGCAACCGCATTGCACAGGAAGAGATCTTCGGGCCGGTGCTGGCCATCCTTACGTTCCGGACAGATGATGAAGTGATAGAAAAGGCCAACAACAGCCCCTATGGATTAAGCGCCGGTGTATGGACAGACAAAGGATCAAAGATCTTCAACATGACGAAAAGGATGCGGGCCGGGGTGGTCTGGGCAAATACCTTCAACAAGTTTGACCCCACTTCTCCTTTCGGAGGCTACAAGGAAAGCGGCTTTGGCAGAGAAGGCGGATTGCATGGATTGTCTGCTTACGTGCATGTTGTGAATTGATTTTAGCCACGAAGACGCTACCATCACTTTATGAGTAGTGTCTTCCTGCAAAAAAATAATATGGAAAAAGAAACACTTAAAAAATCTTCTCTGCGCATCAGCGAAAATGGATTGGAGAAAAAAGCTTCTTCTAAAAGACTGGAAGTGCTGAAGACCTATAAGATCTATATCGGCGGGCAGTTCCCGAGAACAGAATCCGGCCGGTATTATATACCCGTTAATGCGGCCGGGAAGAAGCTGGCCAATGTATGCCTGAGCTCCCGGAAGGATTTCCGGGATGCCGTAGTGGCCGCCAGAAGCGCTTTCAGTGGCTGGAGCGGAAGGGCCGCATTTAACCGTTCGCAGATACTGTACCGGATGGCGGAAATGCTGGAAGGAAGAAAGGCACAGTTTATTGAAGAGCTGATGC
The DNA here is from genome assembly GCA_046329665.1 of Chitinophagaceae bacterium. Lineage (GTDB taxonomy): Bacteria > Bacteroidota > Bacteroidia > Chitinophagales > Chitinophagaceae > JJ008. The sequence goes on from JAXLUG010000011.1 coordinate 99,009, forward strand.
AGCAGGATGCCTCAAAAGCCCGGGCAGAAAAAGAAGTGAACCTTGCCATCGACCGGCTGATCTATTATGCCGGCTGGTGTGATAAATTCCAGCAGTTGTTCAGCGCTGTAAACCCGGTGGCCACTTCTCATTTCAATTTTTCTGTTCCGGAACCCACGGGTGTGGTAGCGGTTATAGCCCCGCAGGGTGATGCCCTGCTCGGGCTGGTATCCGTAGTAGCGCCGGTGATCGCAGGTGGTAATACCTGCGTGGTGCTGGCATCAGAAAGCAAACCGCTATGCGCCGTCACGTTTGCCGAAGTGCTGAATTCTTCTGACCTGCCGGGTGGTGTGGTGAATATACTGACCGGCAAGCCCGCCGAACTGGTGAGCTGGTTTGCCGACCATATGGATGTGAATGCAGTTATTTATTGTGAAAAGGATGCCGGCATACAGCAAATGATGCGGGAAAAAGCCGCCCTGAACCTGAAGCGGGTCTTCTTTTACGATACTGTAAAATGGGAGACGGGAGAAGGGCAGTCACCCTATTTCATCATGGACACACAGGAGATCAAAACAACCTGGCACCCGGTGGAGAATATTTCAGGGGCCGGCGGCAGTTATTAATCAGAATCCATCCCCGGTCAAATTCTGAATTAAATAACAGCAGCAGCAGAAAAGAAATTATAAAACATTTTTACATTTGGCAGGACATTTGAGAATCACACCACACATGAAATCACTTATTACCTTATCCTGCCTTATTTTCTGCCTGAACAGTTTTGCACAAACAGATACCACCGGTAAACATCCTGCGGACAGTATTTCCGTCATTGTACATAAAGATCCCCGGCTTGACCTGCTGGTAAAAAAGCAGGCCAATATCAACGATGTAACAAGCCGTGATGCCCGCCGGACGGACAAGGGATTCCGCCTGATGATCATCAGTACCACCAGCCGGGATGAAGCCCTTGCGGCCAAAGCCAAAGTGTATACCTACTTTCCCGATCTGAAAGCCTATCTCTGGTACCAGTCGCCTTATTTCAGGGTGAAGGCGGGCAATTTTAAAGACAGGAAAGATGCGGAAGCTTACCAGAAAAGAATGAACAGTTATTTTCCCCGGGGTGTTTTTATTATGAAAGATGTGATCGAAGTGAAACCGGGCAAGGGAGGGGAAAACGAGGATATCATCTGATCACCCGGAACTTATTTTAAAGGGCCATTCATGCTGAATGGCCCTTTTCATTTTCAGACGGGAACCGGTAAAGGGATGAAATAGTACTTTTGCGTGCATGTACCATCAGATTAAGGAACTGGCCGGCAAATACGCCCCGGAGTTTATCAATATACGTCACCACCTGCATGCCAACCCGGAATTAAGCTACCAGGAATTTGAAACGTCAAAATTCGTTCAGTCTAAACTGGCAGAGTTCGGGATACCGTTTGAAATAAAGGCCACGACCGGTGTGGTGGGGCTTATCAAAGGGAAGAATCCCGGCAGCCGTATCATGGCCCTGCGGGCAGATATGGATGCATTACCGATCCTGGAAGAGAATGACATCCCGTATAAATCAACCCGGCCCGGCGTAATGCATGCCTGCGGACATGATGTGCATACCACCTGCCTCCTGGGGGCTGCAAAGATCCTTCAGGAACTGAAAGACCAGTGGGAAGGAACGGTGAAACTCATCTTTCAGCCGGGGGAAGAAAAAAACCCGGGCGGCGCTTCCCTGATGATCAGGGACGGAGTGCTGGAAAACCCAAGGCCGCAGGGTATCCTTGCCTTGCATGTGCATACCGGTATGGAGGTGGGGCAACTCAGTTTCCGCAGCGGGCAGGTGATGGCCAGTGCCGATGAATTATATTTTACCGTAAAAGGAAAAGGCGGTCATGCTGCCTCCCCGCATCTTGCGGTTGACCCGATCTTGATCGCTTCCCATCTGGTGATTGCGCTGCAGCAGGTCATCAGCCGCAATAATAACCCGTTCAATCCTTCTGTGTTATCCATTTCATCTTTTAATGGCGGTAATACCACGAATGTTATTCCTAATGAAGTAAAGCTGATGGGTACCTTCAGGGCCATGGATGAGGAATGGCGCTTTAAAGCACATGCACTGATCACCAGGGTTGCTGCTGACCTCGTGCATTCCATGGGGGGTGAACTGGACCTGCATATCGACGTGGGTTATCCCTGCGTCCGCAATAACGAACAGCTAACCCTGCACGCCATGAACCGGGCCAAGGAATACCTGGGTGAGGCGAACGTAAGCGAGACCGAGTTACGGATGGGCGCTGAGGATTTCGGCTATTATGCACAATTGATCCCGGCCTGTTTTTACCGGCTGGGCACGATGAATGCTGCAAAAGGCATCACCTCCGGAGTACACACCCCAACCTTCAATATTGACGAAGGCGCCATTGAAGTGGGGATGGGAATGATGGCGTGGCTGGGGAGCAGTGTTACATATTGAAATCCAGTATTTTCCGGGTAACCAGAGTTATTTCTGCCTGCAATATTATTCCGTACATTGCATCCCGTTTTGATCAGCCCGGGAAACCGGGTGCAGCGAAGGGAAATCTAAAATATGAGTATGTCTAACGAACTCCGCAAGCAGCAGGCGCTGGAATATCATGCCAAAGGAAGACCCGGAAAGATTGAAGTAATACCCACCAAGGAAGCCAAAACACAAAGAGACCTTTCCCTTGCCTACAGCCCCGGTGTGGCTGAGCCCTGTAAAGAAATAGCACAGAATACTGAGAACGTTTATAAATACACTGCCAAAGGAAACCTGGTGGCGGTAATCAGTAACGGCACGGCTGTACTGGGACTGGGGGACATCGGCCCCGAAGCCGGGAAACCGGTTATGGAAGGAAAGGGGGTGCTGTTCAAGATATTTGCAGACATCGACGTGTTTGATATTGAGATCAGTGAAAAAGACCCTGAGAAATTTGTTCAGATCGTAAAAGCGCTGGAACCCACTTTCGGCGGGATCAATCTCGAGGACATCAAGGCACCGGAATGTTTTTACATCGAAAAGAAACTAAAGGAAGAACTCAACATCCCGGTCATGCATGATGATCAGCACGGCACGGCCATTATATCCGGGGCGGCCCTGCTGAATGCACTCGAAATACAAAAGAAGAAAATTGAGAAAGCAAGATTTGTTGTGAATGGCGCCGGTGCGGCGGCCATTGCCTGCAGCCGGCTGTACGAAGCCCTCGGTGCAAGACATGAGAACTTCCTGATGTTTGACCGGAAAGGTGTGCTGCATAAAGGCCGTAATGATATCGACGAGCTGAAACACCAGTACGCCAATGCCAAAGGAGAGATGACCCTGGCAGAAGCCATGAAAGATGCCGATGTGTTCATCGGGCTCAGCGCCGGCAATTGTGTAACGGCTGAAATGGTAAAAAGCATGGCAAAGAACCCGATCGTTTTTGCCATGGCCAATCCTGATCCGGAAATAAGCTGGGAAGATGCCACGGCTGCCCGCAAAGATGTGATCATGGCCACGGGCCGGAGCGATTATCCCAACCAGGTGAATAATGTACTCGGTTTCCCCTACATCTTCCGCGGGGCGCTGGATGTAAGGGCCCGGCATATCAATGAAGCCATGAAACTGGCCGCCGTAAGGGCGCTGGCAGAACTGACAAGGACACCGGTACCGGACATCGTAAATATGGCCTATGGTGAAAGCAATATCACTTTCGGGCCGAACTATATCATCCCCAAACCGCTTGACCCCAGGTTACTGGCAACCGTGGCGCCTGCAGTGGCAAAAGCAGCCATGGAAAGTGGTGAAGCCAGGCAGCCCATCACGAACTGGGAAACCTATACCAACAACCTCAACAAACGGCTGGGCCTCGATAACCAGGTGATGCGGGTGATCGGTAATAAAGCCCGTCGTGATCCCAAACGGATTGTTTTTGCCGAAGCGGATAATGTGAAGATCCTTAAAGCCGCACAGATCATTTTTGATGAAGGCATTGGTTATCCCATTCTGCTGGGTGACGAGAACCGGATCAAAACAATCGCTGCCAATAATGGTATTGACCTCGAAGGGCTGCCCATTTTCGATCCGCGGAGTGATGCTACGGAAGAAAGAAGAAATAAATATGCAGACCTGTTTTTCCAGAAAAGAGGGAGAAAGGGCTTCAATGCCTATGAGGCAAAGAAGGTGATGAGGGACAGGAACTATTACGGCTGTATGATGGTGGAATGCGGTGATGCCGATGCCATGATCTCCGGACTTGCAAAAAATTACCCGGACACGATCCGTCCGGCCCTGCAAACGATCGGCACGGAAGAGGGGGTGAAGAAAATTGCCGGGATGTACCTTATGCTCACCAAACGGGGGCCCCTCTTTCTGGCGGATACCACGGTTAACTTTAACCCGACCGCAGAAGAACTGGCAGAGATTACTTTGCTGGTGGCAAAAGAGGTCCGCAATTTCAACATCATTCCCCGTATCGCCATGCTCAGTTATTCCAACTTCGGCAGCAGCAACTCTCCGGAGGCAAGACTGGTGGCGGAAGCCCGGCATATCGTAAAATCAAAAATGCCCGCCCTGCTGGTGGACGGCGAAATGCAGGCCAGTGTCGCCTTTAATAAAGAACTGATGAAAGAGAACTACCCGTTCAGTGAACTGGTGGATAAGGATGTGAACACCCTGATCTTCCCGAACCTCGCATCCGGTAACATTGCTTATAACCTGATGAAGGAACTGGAAACTGCCGACGCGGTGGGCCCCATCCTGCTGGGATTAAAAAAGCCCGTACATATCCTTCAACTGGGAAGCTCGGTCCGGAGCATCATCAATATGGGTATGGTAGCGGTGGTGGATGCCCAGATCAAAAGCAAATCCCCGACGGATGAGATCGTAAAAAAATCCAGGTGGTGGAAACGCTTTCGCAAGACCTCCAGGGATATGTGACCGGGTGCTGCAGTTAGATGCTCACCTCTCAACTTTGCTTCGTATTTTACAGCCTGAATGACGATCTTCTCCGACATAGGCCGTTACCTGCTGATGATCAAAGGTATGTTTGCCCGTCCTGAAAACGGGAAAATGTACGGGAAAGAGCTTATCCATCAATGCACGGAGATTGGCTTCGGGTCGCTGGGGATCGTGGCCATTATTTCGGTCTTTATTGGTGCGGTTTCTACCATCCAGACCGCCTACCAGCTGGTAAGCCCCCTTATTCCCACTTCAACAATTGCCCAGATCGTAAGGGACACAGTGGTTCTGGAATTTGCCCCCACACTGGTTTGTATCGTACTGGCGGGTGTTGCCGGCAGCCGGATCGCCAGCGAGCTGGGGAATATGCGGGTGAGTGAACAGATCGATGCCCTGGAGATCATGGGGGTGAAAACGAAGACCTATCTTATATTACCTAAAGTGGCTGCCGCCCTTATTATGATCCCGTTGCTGGTGGTGATCGCCATGGCGCTGGGTATCTGGGGCGGCCGGCTGGCAGGTATAGCCGCCGGTATCATTGACGCTTATACGTACGACAGGGGATTAAAAGAATTTTTTGATCCGTATACGGTAAAATTTGCCCTGATCAAATCCTATGTGTTCGCTTTTATCATTTCCAGTGTACCGGCATTCTATGGTTTTTATGTAAAAGGAGGTGCCCTGGAGATCGGAAGGGCCAGCACGAAAGCGGTGGTGGTAAGCTGTATACTGATCCTTTTCTTTGATTATATCCTTTCAGCCCTGCTGCTGCCCACCTAGTAAATTGAAAGAAGAGCCGGATGATCGAATTAAGAAACATACGAAAGAGTTTTAGTGATAAAACCATCATCAACGATGTAAGTGCGGTGATGAAGGCCGGCCAGTGCAACCTGATCATCGGCGCCAGCGGAAGTGGTAAAACCGTGCTGATGAAATGCATGGTCGGACTTTTCGTACCCGACGCCGGGCAGATTCTTTACAGCGGGCAGGATTTTACGGCAATGGAAGGAACGGAAAAAACGGAGATCAGGAAAGAGATCGGAATGCTCTTCCAGGGCTCTGCGCTATTTGACAGTCTTAATGTGGAGCAGAATATCATGTTCCCCCTGAGTATGTTCACCAAATGGCCGCAGAAGAAAAAACTGGACCGGGTAAACGAAGTACTGGCCAGGGTAAACCTGCCGGATGTAAACCGCAAGTATCCCGCAGAACTGAGCGGGGGAATGAAAAAAAGGGTGGCGCTTGCCCGTGCCATTGTATTAAATCCCAAGTACCTCTTTTGTGACGAGCCCAATTCAGGTCTTGATCCCCAGACCTCACTGGTGATCGATAAGCTGATCCGGGAAATAACCGTGGAGTACAATATTACCACCGTGGTCAATACACATGACATGAACAGTGTAATGGAGATTGGGAACTATATCATGTACATGTATAAGGGCGATAAAGAATGGGAAGGGACAAATAAAGAGATCATTTTCAGTAAAAATAAGCGGTTGAACGACTTCATTTTTGCTTCTGAATTCCTCCAGGATGCCAAAGACATGCGGATGCTCGAAGAAACCGGTAAGATTGCCAATGAGCGGGATATGGACAAGTTACTGGGGCATGATGCCCCCACCCTGGTTCCTCCCCCGGATGAGGAATAATTCATACCTGCTACGGGTACCGGAAATACCGGTTTCGGCTATCTTTGCCCCGCCCGGTAATAAACGGTATAATACAAATAGCTTATGAGCATTCTTGTCAATAAAAACTCAAAGGTCTTAGTTCAGGGTTTTACAGGTACCGAAGGTACTTTTCATGCTACACAGATGATCGAATACGGCAGCAATGTGGTAGGCGGGGTGACGCCTGGTAAAGGAGGCACCAAACATCTTGACAAACCTGTTTTTAATACCGTGGCTGATTGTGTCAGGGCCACCGGCGCTGATGTGAGCATCATTTTTGTTCCGCCCGCTTTTGCCGCAGATGCTGTGATGGAATCGGCCGATGCCGGGATCCGTCTTGTGGTATGTATCACCGAAGGCATTCCTGTACAGGATATGGTAAAAGTAAAGAACTATCTCCAGGGCAAAAGTACCCGCCTTGTAGGTCCCAACTGCCCGGGTGTCATTACTTCCGGCGAATGTAAGGTCGGCATCATGCCCGGTTTCATTTTCATTCCCGGCCGTGTGGGCATCGTTTCCAAGTCCGGGACGCTGACGTATGAGGCCGCCGACCAGGTAGCTAAAGCAGGCCTTGGTATCTCAACAGCCGTTGGCATAGGCGGCGACCCGATTATTGGTACAACAACTAAAGAAGCAGTGGAATTATTCATGAATGATCCCGAAACGGATGCGATTGTTATGATCGGGGAGATCGGAGGCGGTATGGAAGCAGAAGCAGCCCGCTGGATAAAAGAGACCGGGAATAAAAAGCCTGTGGTCGGGTTCATTGCCGGCCAGACAGCTCCTCCCGGCCGCCGGATGGGCCACGCCGGTGCCATCGTAGGCGGTGCGGATGATACCGCTGCTGCGAAAATGAAGATCATGACGGAATGCGGCATCCATGTGGTAAACAGCCCTGCCGATATTGGCAGGAAGATGGCCGAAGTGCTGAAAAAATAATAATGCTTTTCAATAAGAAGCCCCTCCGGAAGGAGGGGCTCTTTTTTTAACCCTTAGTGTATAGTGTGTGAGAAGTGTTCAGGTTAACGGGATTCACGGATAAAACGGGCCAGTTCATCTTTGCTGCTGCTGAAAGTAAATGCTTCCATCAGGAGGTAAGCGTTTTGCTTGTCAACAAGATTGCGGTACGCATACTTGGCAAGTTCGAGCCTGTTACTTTCAAATGTGAAGAGCAGCATCAGGTCTTTTACCTGTGAGGAAGTGAAACAGCTTTTGTCGATCACCACTTTGGCGGAAGTAAGCCGGTTGTTTTCAAACCATTCTTTCCGGAGCGATTCTTTCAGTTGCTCAAACTCACGGCCGCTCATTCCGTTGTAGCTGCTGCTGTATCCGCCATCACTGTCATAATATTCATCTTCGTCGTTGTACCATTCACTTTTTACATCGATCCTTTGCTCATCTACCATTACTTTACCAAAACGATTCACTGTAATATCTGTGTGAAACCCCCTTTTCAGGAATACCGAGTTGTCATACACCATTTCCCGGCGGCCAAAACCATAGCTGTTCTTTCTTGTTTCCTTGTAGATCTTCACAGCATGACGGCCTTCACTCAAGTAGCCCAGTTCAATCGTATTATTCTTCATGGTGAATTTGCGGCCATCGATTTCCACTTTAAGCTCGGAAGTGTTGCCGGCAGCTGAAACGCTGAGACGGCTTCCGTCAAAGGCCAGGAGAGAAAGTGAGAACAGTGAGCTTAATACGAGAGTAAAAATTTTTTTCATACTAGTTGTTTTAGGGTTATAAAATGTTTTCGTTCTCTACATTTCCAAAGGCATGCCATCTGTGCCGGGAAACGCAGTAACAAAATGTTAAAGCAAAAGCCTGTTTCTAAAACAGTAATGCAGGTTTGTGCCGGAATGCTTGCCGGATAAGGCTTTCAGGGAATAAAAATCCTGTATGCTGACTGGAATGGGTTTTCCGAAAAAATATTTCCCCAGCCGTTATACGGCGGATCGCCGCCGGTAACTAATTATGAAATACCGCATGATCCGGCATCATATCCCCGCAATGAAAGATTACTTACCTTGTAAAAAATATTTTCCGTATGAACCTATCTGCCCTTAAACGATACCTCTTATTCATCTTATTCACCAGTTTTATTGTTATGAATGCCCGCAGCCAGAACCCTGTTAAAAACTATGAGAAGGAATGGAAAAAAGTGGAGGAGTATACCAATAAAGGCCTGCCGAAATCAGCCCTTGAGGAAGTAAAAAAAATCTACGCCCTGGCCAAAAAGGAAAACCAGGATGCCCAGGTCATAAAGTCGCTGGTATACATCAGTACCCTGCAGGCCGAAAACAGGGAAGATAATGAGACCTTATCTTTGGCAGAAATTGAAAAGGAGTTAACCACCAGTAAAGAACCCGCCGCATCCATATTAAGAAGCCTGCTCGCCAATATGTACTGGGGCTACTACCAGCAGCACCGCTGGCAGTTATACAACCGCACAAAGACTGAAAAATTCGACAAGACAGATATTGCCACCTGGGATGCAGAGGATTTTCACAAAAAAATATCTGGTCTGTACCTGCAGTCTTTAAAAGAAGCCAAACTTCTCCAGCAGACAAATCTTCAGCGGTATGATGCGATCATTATTAAAGGGAATATGCGGCACCTCCGCCCCACCCTGTTTGATCTTCTCGCCCACCGGGCCCTTATCTATTTTCAGAACGATGAAAGGGATATTAAGAAGCCGGCCTACGCCTTCGAGATCAGCCAGGCCAGCGCCTTTGACCCTGCAGCCGATTTCATCACCCGGAAATTTCCGACACAAGATTCATTGTCCCTGCAGCAAAAAGCACTACTGATCTTCCAGCAACTCATCGCTTTTCATCTTAATGATGCAAAGCCGGATGCACTGATTGATGCCGACCTGCTCCGGATCGCTTTTGTAAAGGAGCATTCCACCCATCCGGATAAAGACGATCTTTATTTTACTGCCATCAACCATATTGCCAGCCAGTATGGCAATACCCCGGCGGCTTCCCAGGCATGGTACCTGCTTGCCGCCTGGTATAATGATAAGGCCAATGAATATAAACCGTATGGCGATACCACCCACCGTTTTGACCGGCTGAAGGCAAAAGATATCTGCGAAAGGGTATTGCAGCAGAAAGATTCGTCCGAAGGGAAAATAAACTCCTTTAATCTCCTGAACCAGATCAACAGCCGGTCTCTGCAGTTCTCCCTGGAAAAAGTAAATGTTCCTAACCAGCCTTTCCGTTCGCTTGTCACTTACCGGAATATCAGCGGTCTGTGGTTACGCATCATTAAGCCGGATGACAACCTGAAAAAGCTGATGGAAAATGCTTATGAGGAAAAATACTGGTCGGCACTGACAGCTGCCAATGCCGTAAAAAGCTGGAGCCAGCCTGTACCGGACACAAAAGACCTGCAGCAGCACAGCACGGAAATCAGGATAGAGGGACTACCCCCCGGAGAATATATCTTGCTGGCAGCAGACAATAAAGACTTCAATAACAAAAATGCTGTGATGGGAGCCCGGTTCTTCTATGTATCAGGGATCAGCTATGTAAACAAACAGAACGATTTCTTTGTGCTTAACAGGGACAACGGACAACCGCTTGCCAAGGCAGCAGTACAGGTGTGGGAACAGCGGTATGATTATACTGCCTCAAAGTACATAAAGGAAAAAACAAGATCTTATACAACAGACAACAATGGTTTTTTCCGGATGGAAAAAAAGAAAAGAGCGGCCAATGACTACAGCTCATATAACTACCTGCTCGAAATAAACCATAACGGCGACAGACTCTTTATGAATGACCTGGTCTATGATTATTATTACTACAACCAGGAAACGGAAACGCCAAAAGAAACAACCACCGTATTCTTATTTACCGACCGCAGCATTTATCGCCCGGGACAGATCGTCTATTTCAAAGGGATTGTATTGGTAAGTAATCCGAAAGAAAAAACCGGTGGCGTGAAAACTAATTACACCACTTCAGTGATTTTGAGAGATGCGAATTACAAAGACATCGATACAATTACTGTCAAAACAAACGAGTTCGGTTCGTTCAGCGGTAAATTCCAGCTGCCCCAAAGCGGGCTGAATGGTGATTTTGCCCTTTACACAAAAACCAATAACGGTAATGCGGGTTTCAGGGTAGAAGAATACAAACGGCCGAAATTCTATGTGGAATATGAGCCCATCAAAGGAACTTATAAAGTAAACGACAAGATCAAAGTAACCGGCGTGGCAAAAGCTTATGCCGGTAATAATATCGATGGTGCCACTGTAAAATACCGGGTAGTCAGAAACCCCCGGTTCATTTATTCCTGGCTCTTCTGGCGCTGGTGGCAGCCACCCGCTGAAGAAATGGAGATCACGAATGGCGAGGTGAAAACCGATAATAACGGAAAGTTCATTATTGAATTTACCGCTATTCCCGACCTGAAGATCGAAAGGAAGTTTGAACCGGTATTTGATTACACGATTTATGCGGATGTGACAGATATCAACGGTGAAACAAGAAGCGGCGAACAAACCGTTTCCGTTAGTTACAAATCGCTGATGCTGGTAACAAATATCCCCGCCTCCCTGCCGGCCGATAGCCTCAAACGGCTTTCCATCTATACGCAGAATATGAATGGCGAACATGAACCGGCTTCTGTGAAAGTGACCATTACACGCCTCAAAGAAGAAAAAAGGCTGATCCGTGACCGGTTCTGGGACAGGCCGGATCAGTTTGTCATGACAAAGGAAGAATACATAAAAAATTTCCCGAACGATGAATATGATAACGAGTCCGATTATAAAAGCTGGGAAAAAGGAGCCGTTTTCCTTTCCAGGGCTGATTCATCAAAAGAAGATGGTTCATGGCTGATCGATGGCAGCCCGTCCGCCACCGGGCACACTCCATTTGTTCCGGGCTTTTATATGATAGAAATGTCAACCAGGGACAAGAACGGGGAAGAAGTAAAGGATATTAAATACATCGAGCTCATTGATGAGAAAAGCAACCAGCTGAACCGGCCGGAGTACCTGTGGACCGGCGCTGGTAAAACCACTGCTGAACCAGGAGAAACAGCAAAGGTCGAACTTGGTACCGCTGCCGACAATCTCTTCGTGGTACACCAGGTAAGCAAAACGGCAGGTGCACAGGCTTCCGCCGCCAGTTATACATTCCTGAACCTCTCCAATCAAAAACAAACATTCCCCTTCAACACGACCGAGGCTGACCGCGGCGGCTTTGGTACAAGCTGGATGTTTGTAAAACACAACCGGGTGTACCAGGTAAGCCAGCACATCAATGTACCCTGGACCAATAAAGACCTCCGCATCGAGTACGCTACCTTCCGTGACAAGACCCTGCCCGGCAGTGAGGAAAAATGGAAAGTGAAGATAACAGGCTATAAAAAAGAGAAAGTGGCCGCTGAAATGCTGGCAAGCATGTATGATGCCTCCCTGGACCAGTTCTATTACCATGGCTGGAGTGAACCCTATATATGGCCTTCTTACTACAGTTATGACAGCTGGAACGGGTCTCAATCATTTAATCAACTGTTGTCACAACAGAAATATACAAACAACCTGCCATCAAAATCACTTGATAAACGTTACGATTATCTTTTCTCAGAAAGCAGCGCCGACTACTATGGATATGACAGTCCCAGGCTGATGAGACTGGCCAAACCCGTGGCACAGGAAGCTGATATGTCGGTCGCCGGTGCACCTCCTGCAGAAGAGAATAAAGATGTGGCTAAGGACGGTTATGGTGTTTTAGGAAATGCATCAGGTGGAAAGAAAGATGGGGATGAGAGAAGGGTTGAAGGGGACAAGCAACAAACCGGGCAGCCCTCCGGTGAGGTAAAAATCCGCAAGAACTTCAATGAAACAGCTTTCTTCTTCCCTGATCTCAGGACCGACAGTACCGGTGCCATCGAATTTTCCTTTACCATCCCGGAAGCCCTGACCAAATGGAAATTCATGGCGCTTGCTCACACCAAAGACGCTTCCTTCGGTTACAGCACCAAAGAGATCGTTACCCAGAAAGACCTGATGGTGCAGCCGAATGCCCCCAGGTTCCTTCGGGAAGGCGACCGGATGGAGTTCAGCAGCAAGATCGTGAACCTGACCGCCAAAGAAATAACAGGCACCGTATCCTTCCAGCTGTTTGATGCCGCTACTAATGAACCCATGGACGGATGGTTTAAGAACACGATCCCGGATCAGTATTTTACCGTTGGGGCAGGACAAAGTGAAGTGGCCAGGTTCCCGATTGAAGTTCCCTACCAGTTCAACAATGCCGTTGTCTGGAGGATTGTGGCAAAGGCCGGTGCCAACAGTGATGGGGAAGAGAATGCACTGCCTGTATTGACCAACCGGATGCTGGTAACGGAAACCATGCCCCTGCCCATGCGGGGAAACGGAACAAAGAATTTCTCGTTTGATAAGTTATTGCAGTCAGGGAACAGTGAAACCCTGCAGCACCAGGCACTCACTATCGAATATACCAGCAACCCGGCCTGGTATGCTGTGCAGGCTCTGCCTTACCTGATGGAATATCCCTACGAATGCGCAGAGCAGACCTGGAACCGCTATTATGCCAATTCACTGGCAACATTCATCGCCAATTCATCACCGAAGATCAGACAGGTGTTTGAAAAGTGGAAGATAAAAGATACAGCCGCCCTGATGAGCAACCTGCAGAAGAACCAGGAACTAAAAGCGGTATTGCTGGAAGAAACCCCCTGGGTGCTGCAGGCAAAGAACGAATCAGAACAAAAGCGAAACATCGCCCTGCTTTTCGATATGATCCGTATGAGCGACCAGCTGAACAGCGCCTATGCAAAGCTGAAACAGATGCAAAGCAGCAATGGCGGTTTTGTCTGGTTCACCGGCGGACCCGATGACAGGTACATTACACAATACATTGTTACCGGTATCGGACACCTGATGAAACTGAAAGCGGTGGCAAACGGTCAGGCTGACGAACTGAAAGGTATACTCGCAACCGCTATACCCTACCTCGACAGGAAAATAAAAGTAGACTATGACGACCTTATTAAATATAAGGTAAACCTGAAAACATATACTCCCGGCTATACGACGATCCAATACCTGTACATGCGCAGTTTCTTCCCGGATTATCCGGTGGCAGCTGCCTCCAAAACAGCCTATGATTATTTCCGTGGCCGGATGCAGCAAACATGGGTCGGCCAGAGCAAATACATGCAGGGAATGGCTACGCTGGCGCTGTACCGTACCGGTGATACAAAAACACCGGCTGCTATTCTTACATCACTCAAAGAGACCTCTGTCACCAATGAAGAACTCGGTATGTATTGGAAAGATCAGCGCAATGGCTGGTTCTGGTACGAAGCACCGATCGAAACCCAGGCCCTGCTGGTGGAAGCTTTCCAGGAAGCCGGCAAGGACAGCAAAACCGTTGATGACCTGAAAACCTGGTTACTGAAAAACAAACAAACCAATAACTGGAAGACCACCAAGGCTACGGCCGAAGCCTGCTATGCACTGCTGCTGCAGGGCACGAACTGGATCAGCAATGAACCGGTTGTAGAAATAAAACTGGGTAACACTTCTATCAAATCGACAGATGCCGCACAGGAAGCTGGAACCGGTTACTTTAAAACGACCATTGAAGGCAAAAAAGTGAAGCCGCAAATGGGTAATATCTCGGTTACTGTTTCTAACCCTGCCAGCCCCTCCAACACCCTTCCCACCTGGGGCGGTGTATACTGGCAATATTTTGAAGACCTCGACAAGATCACCACGGCCGCCACCCCGCTGAAGCTGGTGAAAAAACTCTTTGTCGAGAAAAATACCGACCGTGGCCCTGTGCTTACCCCGGTAAACGACGGAGATGTCCTTCATGTCGGTGATAAGGTAAAAGTAAGGGTGGAACTCAGGGTTGACCGTGATATGGAATATGTACACATGAAAGATATGCGGGCGGCAGCACTGGAACCTGTGAACGTACTGAGCCAGTACAAATGGCAGGGCGGCCTTGGCTATTACGAAAGCACGAAGGACGCCAGCACCAATTTCTTCTTTAACTACCTGCCCAAAGGCACCTATGTGTTCGAGTACCCGCTGTTTGTGACCCATACCGGTAACTTCAGCAACGGTATCACCTCTATCCAGTGTATGTATGCACCGGAGTTTACTTCCCATAGTGAAGGGGTGAGAATTACGGTGGAGTAATGTTCAATGCTCAATTCTCAATGTTCAGTTATTAACGATCGCAAAACGTACATTGAGAATTGAGCATTGCTTATTGAACATTATTTTTGCTTATGCAGGTTGACTATCTCATTATCGGGCAGGGTATCAGCGGTACATGGCTTTCCTATTATCTTCAGAAAGAACAAAAAAGTTTTCTTGTCATTGATAACAATTTTCAGCAGGCACCCTCCCGCCTTGCTGCCGGGGTCATCAACCCGGTAACCGGGCGCCGGCATGCCGGGGTATGGATGGCTGATGAACTCCTGCCGTTTGCCTGGACGGCCTACTCGTCCCTCGGTGAAGAGCTTGGCATCAGGGCTATTTCACAAAAGGATATCATCGACTTCTTCCCAAGCCCGCAGATGCGGATCAGCTTTCAGCAAAGAGTGGATGAGCAGGCTCCTTTTGTATCTCTTTCCCGGGAAGATCACCGGTATGCAGACCTGTTTAATTACGAACTGGGGTACGGCACGGTAAGCCCTGTCTATACCGCCCATCTCGAAACGATCATTCCGGCATGGCAGAACCACCTGCTGAAAAACAAACAGCTGCTGCAGCAGGAATTCGACATCAGCCGGCTAGGCATCCGGGCAGATCACATCACATACCAGGATATTCAGGCAGGCAAAATACTATTCTGCGACGGGGCTGCCGGCGGCGCCAATCCCTATTTTAAAAACCTCCCTTTCGCTCCTAACAAAGGGGAAGCCCTGACCTTGCACATACCCGGCCTGCCTGCCACGAATATTTACAAAAAAGGAATGATGCTGGTACCACTCGCTGCTCCCGGTGAGTGGTGGATCGGCTCAGCCTATACCTGGGATTTTAAGGACGACAGCCCCAGTCCCGAATTCAGGGAAAAGACCGAGGAACTGCTCCGAAACTGGCTGAAGATTCCTTTTACTGTTACAGGCCACCTGGCCGGCTTGCGGCCCGCCACGCTGGAAAGACGTCCATTCGCCGGTATCCATCCGCTTTACCCTTCCGTCGGGATATTGAACGGTATGGGCACCAAAGGCTGCTCCCTTGCGCCTTACTTTGCCAGGCAGCTTACCGATCACCTGGTAAAGAACAGCCCCCTGTTTCCGGAAGCCGATATCAATCGGTTCTCCCGGCTTCTCCAACGCCCCTGACCACATATCCGCCAGCAGCACTGCCCCGCTGTTTTATTATTTATCTTTCAGAAAATCTATGTTATGACGACCCGGCAGGAACAGCAATATATCATACCCGCCCGATTCCGGCGAATGGAGAATATGCATATCGTCTTCTGGCTGGTAAAGGATATCAGCTGGTGTATGATCTGGAAAGAATTAGGGATCGCCATGTTCATCCCCACCCTTACGATTGCGGTTATCATTGCCTACCGTACCCGTACGATAAAGGCAGAACTGGCGCATAATCTTGCTATCGCCTTCTGGATATGTGCCAATGGCTACTGGATGATCAGTGAGTTCTTTGGTTTCTCAGAAACAGTCGTTACCGGCTCATTTACGGGCAAACACATGGCACTCATCCCCTTTTCTATAGGGGCCATCATTCTGCTATATTATTATGCGGTGCAGCGGCCGGTGGAGATCAGGAGGCAAAAAACGGTTACGATGTAAAGACAGGCCTGGCTTTCCGGTTTTGCAAATAAATACGACGAAAAAAGTAAATGATCAGGATGGTGAGCATAGGCTGGATTTTGTTTCGTTCAAAAGGTTCAGATCCGTCCTTAAAAATAGAGAATGGTCTTTGTATTTGCAAGTATCAGGCAAGTTCCGGGTCCATGATCTTTCCGGGCACCTCGGGGTCCTGGTTCAGTAATAAACGTATCTCATTATACAACTGGGGCAGTTTAACCTTAAATTCCGCCGGGTTCTCGAAGAACGTTTCAACAGATACCGCCCAGAATTCGTCAAAATTGGTCATCGCATAATCATCCAGCAGGTGGCTTCCTCCCATTCGCATTGAGCGAAATACCGGCTTGCCTTCTTCCGAAAACTCGTTGAACCGTTCCTTGATCATCCGGTCATTACTGTCCTCCATGCCCAGGAAAGCATCAAATTGCAGTGCATGGGCCATTTCATGCAGCCCTACATTTACAGAATCCTTATAATCGCTGTATCCTTCCAGGAAACGGTTCCAGGAAATATATATACCGTTCTTGCTCACATGCCCGTAGTAGGTTTCTTTATCAATGTCCAGTATGTATTCCTTTCTCACCACATGTATCACATCAAAATAATCCAGGAGATAGTTGCGGAGCCCAAAGGTCAGTTGTACGGCCGCACCGCTGATCAGCACCGGTATATACTCCTCCTCCACCATTGAATGAAAACGGAATTCCTTTGTGGCCATGAACTTCTGCACCCGGTATATGAATTTTTTCTGCTGCTGCGCATCCAGCGATGCATAGTACGGGTTGTATTTCTTAAGCCACCCGTCATACTGCATTTCCCTTACCGGGTCTTCTTCCGGACGGGGGGATCTGTACTTAAACCGTTTTTTATTTTCTGCCTGCGCCGGCCGGATGATGTAAAAATAGGCTGACAACACCAGCACCCCCAGCACCATAAAGAACAGGGTGCCTGTCGGCGCAGGATAGGAAGGCCTTTCTTTATCTATTTCCCGGCTCACCGCCTGTTCCAGCGAATCAAAATGCGATTGCATCTGAAACTGCCACTCCGCACTGTCTCTCTCCCGGATAAGCCTCACGGCTGTATCAGAAAGGGGGGCAGGCAGGTTCACATTCCCCGGCAGGTAAATGGTATCTTGTGGCATTGATTGTAAAGGCACTACGAATTTAAGCATACGGGGCAAATAGCCCCCAAAAGACCCGGAAATAAAGCCTCCTGCGTTATCTTTGCCGCCGGTTTGGGAAACTGATTTTGAGGCCGGCAGCAGTACTACTATCAACACCTGTTGTGTCACTCACTTCATCGTCCCGTCATTCTATTCACCATTTTCGACAAACTAAACTATGTACAGAACGCACACTTGCGGAGAGTTAAGAGTAAGCAACAAAGGCATCACCACTACCCTCGCCGGATGGGTGCAGACCGTCAGGAAGTTCGGCACTATCACGTTTGTTGACCTGCGGGACCGTTACGGCATTACCCAGTTATTATTTGGCGAGGAGCTCAACAAACAACTGGAAGATAACCCGCCGGGCCGGGAGTTCGTACTCCAGGTCACCGGTACGGTGAACGAAAGAAGCAATAAGAACCCCAACATTCCCACCGGCGATATTGAAATACTGGCTACTTCGTTTAAAGTACTCAATAAATCTGCCGTCCCTCCCTTCACCATCCAGGATGATACCGACGGGGGAGACGACCTGCGGATGAAATACCGCTTTCTCGACCTGCGCCGCAATGCGGTGAAGAAGAACCTGGAACTGCGTTATGCCGTTAACCGTGCCGCCAGGAATTACCTGCACCAGCAGAACTTCATGGATATTGAAACGCCCTTCCTCATCAAATCCACCCCGGAAGGTGCAAGAGACTTTGTGGTACCCAGCCGGATGAACCCGGGACAGTTCTATGCCCTGCCGCAATCGCCCCAAACCTTTAAGCAATTGCTGATGGTAAGCGGGTACGACCGGTACTATCAAATCGTAAAATGCTTCCGTGATGAAGACCTTCGGGCCGACCGCCAGCCGGAATTTACCCAGATCGACTGCGAGATGGCCTTTGTAGAGCAGGAAGATATTCTCAACATGTTTGAAGGAATGGTGAAGTATATCTTTAAAGAAGTAAAAGGGATTGACTATACTGAACCCGTTCAGCGCATGACATGGGAAGATGCCATGTGGAATTATGGCAACGACAAACCCGATATCCGGTTTGACATGAGGGTACTGAACCTGAAAAAACCGGCCTCTGTTTATACAGCAAAAGAAGATGCATCGTCATTGATCAATGGAGCGGATTTCAAAGTATTTGATGAAGCGGAAACGGTACTGGCCATTGCCGTACCCGGCTGCAGCGAATACAGCCGCAAACAAACCGATGAACTGACCGAGTGGGTAAAGCGTCCGCAGATCGGGATGAAAGGACTGGTATTTATTAAATGTAATCCCGACGGAACATATAAAAGCAGCGTTGATAAATTTTACAGCGAGGAAAGATTAAAAACCATTGCCGGTGCGGCTAATGCAAAAGCCGGTGATCTTGTATTGATCCTTGCGGGGGCTGAAGAAAGAACCCGGAAAGCCATCAGCGAGCTGCGGCTGGAAATGGGCAAACGCCTCGGCCTGAGAAAAGAAACGGAGTTCAGGTTATTATGGGTACTTGATTTCCCTTTGTTTGAGTTTGCCCTCGAAGACCAGGATGGCGGCGGTGCAGGCCGCTGGGTAGCCAGGCACCATCCCTTTACCAGTCCCAAACCTGACCATATTGATATAATGATCAGCAACAGCCCCAAGGTAGCTGACCTGGATAAATACCTGGAACATCCCTATGCCAATATCAAAGCCAACGCATATGATATGGTACTGAACGGAAATGAAATCGGGGGCGGCTCTATCCGTATTTTCCAAAGAGAATTGCAGGAAAAAATGTTTGCCGCATTGGGAATGGACAAAGAAGAGCAGCTGCACAAATTCGGTTTCTTACTCGGCGCCTTTGAGTATGGTGCCCCGCCGCACGGTGGTATTGCTTTTGGCTTTGACCGCCTTTGCTCCATCCTGGGAGGCAGCGAGAGCATCCGTGACTTTATTGCCTTCCCGAAAAACAATGCCGGCCGGGATGTAATGCTGGATGCACCGGCGGCAATTGATCAGAAGCAATTTGATGAGCTGCAGATAAAGCTCAATTTAAAGAGCTGAGCCGGGAACGCTTATTTTACGGATTGAGCGGATTTGCACAAATGATCATTACATCTAACCCTTCATGCCCTGTTGGCGGTAAAAAATACGCAGGTCATCAGATAGCCCCATCGGAACGGCACGATCTTTATAAAACCGCTCTTGAGAAAGAGTAATCTAAAAATTGCTGAATAGCGGACAGAACGATGAAAAGTGCGACGCAACAGGCGATGCCATGAAATACTGAAGCGGGTAACAAAAAAGTATGCTATGAATTCAATAACTGTTTCAATATAGCAGTCACCTTCCCCGCATCCGGCAGCATCGCCTGCTCCAGTCCCATATTCATCGGCACCGCAGGAAGGTTCAATGCACCCAGCACTTCCACCGGCGCATCCAGGTGCTGAAAACAATGTTTGGAGATCCGTCCGGCCAATGCTTCTGCGAAAGAATTGTTCTGCTGTTCTTCGGTAAGCACCAGGCATTTGCCATGTGCCTTCACTCTTTCGTATACCAGTTCTTCATCCAGCGGAAAAAGTGTACGCAGGTCAACGACTTCCACCTGCTGATCAAAGTTCTTTGCGGCTGCTTTGGCCCAGTATACTCCCATTCCGTAGGTGATAACCACACAGCTTTCGCCGTTACTAATTTTATCCGTTGATGCCTGCACGACGATATTCGCTTTGCCAAACGGAAGTATGTAATCCTTGGAGGGCTCCGCTGTTTTTGCCTCTTC
This sequence comes from Chitinophagaceae bacterium, assembly GCA_046329665.1. GTDB lineage: Bacteria > Bacteroidota > Bacteroidia > Chitinophagales > Chitinophagaceae > JJ008. The sequence goes on from JAXLUG010000011.1 coordinate 119,355, forward strand.
TGTACCCGGTACCTTGCTCCAGTAAAGTCCCTTATGCTCCAGCATCACCACCGGGTTGGGATCATAGTAAGCGGCTTTCATCAGCCCTTTCATATCTGCAGCATTGGAAGGATACGCTACTTTCAATCCTTTAATGGAAAGAACCGTTGTCTCCACACTGCCGCTGTGATAAGGGCCACCGCCACCGTATGCACCAACCGGCACCCGTAGTATCATGGATACGGGGAATTTTCCGCAACTCAGGTAACAGCTCTTTGATACTTCCGTCACCAGCTGATTAAAGCCGGGATAGATATAATCCGCAAACTGCACTTCCACGATGGGCTTCAGGCCCACGGCACTCATCCCGGCACAGGAACCGACAACATAAGCTTCCTGTATCGCTGTATTAAATACACGGTGATCGCCGAATTTTTCGCCCAGGGTTGCTGCTTCCCGGAACACCCCCCCCAGCCTTTTTCCAACATCCTGCCCGTATAATACAGCTTCGGGGTGCTGCTCCATGATCTCCCGGATCGCAAACAAAGCCGCATCCACCATGATCACTTTTTCAGCACCGGAAGGAGTTCGTTCTCCTTTTTCTTCAATAATAGCGGTGGGTGCAAAGACATGGCCGGCAACTGTTGCCGGGTCAGGTTCCGGTGAGGCCACCGCTTTTGCAAAGTCAGCGGCCACCAGGGCTGCGGCCTCCTGTTCAATCTGCTGTATATCCTTTTCACTGATACCTCTATCGGTTAATCTTTTCCTGAGCCGGGGAACGGGATCCTTCTCCTGGTGGCTGGCCAGGTCTTCCTCGCTTCTGTAAAATTCTTTTCTCACCCCGCTGGTATGATGCCCCAGCAGTGGTACCAGTGCCTGTACGAGGTACGGTTTTCTTTTCTCCCGTACATACTCCACCACTTCCTTCATCACTTCACAGGAGGTTTCAAAATCACTGCCGTCCACCTGAACACGGTTCAAACCTTTGAAGCCCGCTGCAAATTCAAAGGCATTCATAGCCCTTGCTTCCGCCGAGGTGACACTGATGCCCCAGTTATTATCCTGGACCAGGTAAATAACGGGTAATTGTTTCAGCACCGCAAACTGAAACGCCTCACTCACCTCTCCTTCCGTAATGCTTGCATCACCCAGGGAGCAAACCACTACCGGTAATTCCCCCTGCTCCCCCTTTTTTAATTTAGCCGGGTAATATTTTTCGAGGTACTGTATTCCCTGTGCAATACCGGTGGTGGGAATGGCCTGCATACCGGTAGCGCTGCTCTGGTGAATAATGGTGGGCTTATCATCGCCCCGGTAATTGGGGTGTGAGTAATACTCTCTTCCGCCGGTAAAAATGTCTTCTCCCTTTGCGAGCAACTGCAGCATTTGTTCATATGGCGTAAAACCAAGACCCGTGATCAGGCTTTCATCCCGGTAATAAGGGCTGACAAAATCCTGCGGGCTGAGCTGGAAAGCTGTTGCCAGCTGGATCGCTTCATGACCCCGGGAAGTGGAGTGAACATATTTACAGATACTCCGGTTAGCCTCATAGGTCTCGGCCATCGCCTTTGCCTGGCACATCAGCCGGTAGGCCCGAAGCAGTATAGTGTTATCGATCATCCGGGGCAAGCATTTGTTTGAAACAGGAATTGTCTTCGCAAAAATAGGGTAAGCATTTCCGGGAAAAAAGAAAACCACCCCGCCTTTAGCGGGATGGTTTAAAGCAGATAGTATTGGCTCTTTTTGAAAACGTTTATTTTATCTCCAGCATAAACATGCTTTCATCTTCCAGGAAGGCTTCCAGTTCGTCGCCTACCACCACTTCTCCCACGCCGGCCGGTGTGCCGGTAAAGATCACATCGCCGATATTAACGGAGAAATAGTTGGATATATAAGAAACGATCTTATCAAAATTGTGGATCATATTGCCGGAGTTGCCCTGCTGAACCAGCTCCTTGTTCTTATAGAGGCAAAAATTGATGTCCTTTTTGTTCTTGATATTGGCAAAAGGGACCCATTTACCGATCACCGCTGAATTATCCCATGCCTTTGCTTTTTCCCAGGGAAGGCCCTTTGCTTTCAGTTCATTTTGTACGTCGCGGGCTGTAAAATCAATGCCCGCCGTCACCGCATCATAATATTTGCCGGCAAATTTCTCCTGGATATATTTTCCATTCTTGCTGATACGGAGTACCAGTTCACACTCGTAGTGCAGTTCGTTGGTAAATTCAGGATAATAAAAAGGTGTATGTGGTTGCAGCATGGCGCTTTTGGGCTTCATAAAAATGACCGGTTCATCAGGAACCTCATTGCCCAGTTCGCTGGCATGTGCAGCATAATTACGGCCTATACAGAAGATCTTCATAAAAAGGTGGTGTTTGCGTTAAATACATCGGATACTTTACACATGGTTTGTTTATCCCATATATTCCGTGGTGTTCAATATGATCATTGGATTTTCCCTGTAACCGAAAGGGAGCTTTCAGGAAGTCTGTGGCATACCTTAAAATACCGCAGGGGAGCTAAAGTAAGTAATCAATCTGATTTATCATAGAGAAAAGTCCTGATTATTTACCTGGTTCATGGCAGTTGTAATACCTTGTGCGGCAAAGCTTTCAATTACTTCTACCGACTTCGTGATCTTGAGTTTGACTAAGGGTTCTTCCTCAGTTCTCCACTTGCCAAGTACGTATTCTGCCTGCAATCCTTTTGGATATTCATTACCGATCCCGAACCTGAGCCGGGGATATTCCTGCGTTCCCAGGGCCTCCTGGATGCTTTTAAGCCCGTTATGGCCCGCATCACTCCCGCCGGCCCGGAGCCTGAGTTTGCTCAGCGGAAGGGCGATCTCATCTACAATAACCAGCAGGTTAGATAAGGCAACCTTTTCTTTATCGATCCAGTATTTCACGGCTTTCCCGCTCAGGTTCATGTAGGTGGTAGGACAAATACACACAAAAATTCTGCCCTTCCATTTTACTTCGGCCACATATGCATGACGGTCCACCCGGAAATTCCCGCCGTGTTTGCTTACAAAAGCATTGACCACATCAAAACCAATGTTGTGACGTGTATGGGCATATTCGTTGCCCACGTTTCCCAGGCCAGCAATGATGAATTTCATGTACGGTGTCAAATATCGGATTAAGCAAACAAAAAACCCCGGCAGTATGGCCGGGGTCTGACTATCATAAGGATTTTTATTTCTTTCCCTTTTCAGCAGCAGTGGCAGCAGCGGCAGGTGCAGCAGCAGCCGGGGCAGCAGCGCCCGCAGCAGGAGCAGCCGCCTCTTCCTGTTTAAGCTGTCTTGTAAGTGTAACGGAGGCGATAGGAATACGGGGAGAATTCAGGATCTCATAGTTTTCCTCTTTCACATCCTCCACCCGGATATTCCCGTTCAGTTCCAGGTTATCAACGCTTACTTCGATCTGTTCCTTCAGGTATTTCGGGTAGGTCTTTACTTTCAGTGATTTCATTTTGATCACCAGTTTACCGCCGTCTTTCACACCGGGTGAAGCACCCACGAATTTCAGCGGAATATCTGCGATCACTTTTTTGTCATCCACCAGTTCCAGGAGGTCAACGTGGATGAGTGCATCATTCACTTTGTCAAACTGGAGGTCTTTAAGGATGGTTCTGTACGTTTTGCCGTCTATTGCCACTTCAGCGATCTGGAAGCTGGGGGTGTACACCAGGCTTTTGAAAGCTGCTGCAGGGGCAGTGAAATTGATCTCTTTGGGGCCGCCGTAAATTACACCGGGCACCATTTCCTGAGAGCGGATCTGCCGGGTGGCTGCTTTCCCGAATCCGGTCCTCAGTTGTCCTTCGATTGTAATTGATTTCATTGTTATGTATTGTTTTAATTGATTACTTATCCTTACGCTGCGAATGGATGAACAGGCTGGTAATGCTTTTGTTCTCGTACGCATTTCGTATGGCCACGGCAAAAAGCTCGGATACACTCACCACTTTGATCTTGCTGCTTTCCTTTTTCAGCGGGATGGTATCACAAACCACCAGTTCTTCCAGCACACTGTTCTCGATATTCTCATACGCCTTACCGCTCAGAACCGGGTGTGTGATCAGTGCCCTTACACTTCTTGCCCCTTTTTCCTTTAAAAGACCTGCACTTTTCGCCAGGGTGCCGCCGGTATCACAGATATCATCAATGATCACCACGTCCCTGTCTGTCACATCCCCGATCACCACCATGCTGGCGATCTCATTGGCCCGTTTCCGGTGCTTATCACAGATCACCATTTCCGCATTGAAGTAGTTGGCTATTTCCCGGATCCGGTTGGTAGCCCCTACGTCGGGGGCCGCAAAGGTAAGGTTTTCGAGCCGGAGATTCTCTATGTAAGGGATAAAAACTGCATGGCTGTCAAGGTGGTCAACCGGTATATCGAAATAACCCTGGATCTGGGGAGCATGGAGGTCCATGGTAATGATCCTGTCTGCCCCGGCCGATACTAACATATTGGCGATCAGCTTACTTCCAATTGCCACCCGGGGTCTGTCCTTTCTGTCCTGGCGGGCATATCCATAATAAGGAATCACAGCGATCACCTTATCGGCGGAGGCCCTCCGGGCGGCATCGATCATCAGCAGGAGCTCCATCAGGTTCTCTGCGGGAGCAAAGGTGCTTTGCACGAGGAACACATAGTCGCCCCTTACACTTTCCAGGAAGACCGGGCATATTTCCCCGTCGCTGAATTTCTGGATATTGACCTGGCCAAGTTTTGTACCGTAACGCTTACAGATGTGCCCGGCCAGTTCCCGTGAACCGGTACCGGAAAAGATTTTGGCATATTGCATAGCTTAACGTATAAAATCAGGCGGCACAGGGTGCTTTCGCCTTAATGCGGCGAAGATAGTACCTCGCACCGCACATCTGCAAAAAACTATGCACAGTTCATCTACCGGAGGGCCATGGCCTCAGAGGCAGGCGTTGTTTTCTCCTTTACCGGGCCTTCCTTTCCGATCGAAGGCTTTGCCGAGCTTGCGTTACAACTGTAGAACAGGGAAGAACAAATAAAAATGGAGAACAATAATGCCACCACATAAAGACCTGCAAAAAACAGCACGGGGTGCAGGGAGCCCATCGGGGTCATGGTTCTGGCCTTCATAAATACCGGATTTTGGGTTTAACAATAGGTATTGGCGGCTTTACTACTACCACCATTTTGTGGTATTCGTGAAATAAAATTATTGGCTAACCTTGTCCTATGCAAGAGCACAAGTACTCAATTAAACACTGGTCAAAAGACGACAGGCCCAGAGAAAAACTACTATCCTCCGGTGCAGTAAACCTCAGCAACTCTGAGTTACTCGCCATCCTTTTACAGAACGGAACCCGTGAAAAATCGGCCGTGGACCTTGCCCGGGAGGTATTAAAGTCCGGAAAAGACAGCCTGAATGATCTTGGAAGGCTTTCAGTCAGGGAGTTGATGAAAATTAAGGGTATCGGGGAGGCCAAGGCCGTAATCATTACGGCGGCCCTTGAACTGGGGCGACGGAGAGCAGAGACCATTCCGCTCGATAAGGCAGCCATCAGGTCGACCAGTGAAATGGCGTCCTTTCTCAAAACAAAGCTGCAGGATCACCGCAATGAGGTATTTGCCGTTATCTTTCTAAACAGGGCCAACCGGGTAAAGCGTTTTGAGATCGTCAGTGAAGGGGGGATTACCGCCACCATAGCAGATCCCCGGATCATACTCCGGCGGGCACTGGAAGAAGATGCTGTCAGTATCGTACTGTGCCATAATCACCCCTCCGGCAGCCTGAAACCAAGCCGGGCCGATGAAGACCTGACCGGAAAAATTAAGGAAGCGGCAAAATTATTTGATATCGCTGTGATCGATCATATCATCGTCAGTGAAACGGGGTATTTCAGTTTTGCCGATGAGGGTCTGTTATAATATCACCCAACAAAACACCGGCTTTCCTCCTCTTTGCTCCCTCATCACATGACTCCTGCAGGTTGAGACCCGGAATCTGCTACTGGAAGTAAAGCGTATCATGCCTGCCCGGTAGGCCCGAAATTCAATGGCATCTGCACATCTTCCAGGTCCTTGATCGGGCCACTCATGGCTTCATATTTCTGCACATTATCAGCAAGTGCTTTCATAAAGCGTTTGGCATGCTGCGGAGTAAAGATGATCCTTGATTTCACTTTGCTTTTAGGTGTGCCCGGCATCACATTCACAAAGTCGATCACAAATTCTGCATGGGAATGAGTAATAATGGCGAGGTTGGCATAAGTGCCTTCGGCGACCTCTTCTGATATTTCGATATTCAACTGGTTGGCCGGCTGGTTTTGCTGATCCATTTGTTATAATATTTACAACAAAAATAAGCCGCTTTATTCTCCGGTATAAATAAAAAGAGAGCCGCTTATCAATGGCTCTCTTTGCAATCTCATTTGCTTGTTTTGATCAGGGCCTCGGACCGGTATAGGTCCAGGTCTCATCAAAATAAGAACGGTGCGGGGTGATCACAGAAGGTTGATCCATCCAGTACTTGATCTTCACCACCGGTGTACCACCGGGGATATATTTATTTACTCCGGAGGGGTCCAGGTTGGCGCTGCGCCCGTTGCTGGAAGGCTGGCCATAGTAGTTTACCACACTGGCCACATTATCCGAAGCGTCGAAATTGATGATCAGGCCAAAACTGCCGTACTGGCTCAGGCTGGCGCCACCCACGACAAATACATAGGCCGGCGTTGGTGTGGCAAATAAGGTGTAATCCCGCACTACACACTGGGTGGGCCCGGTGGTCACCAGTTCCCAGTCGAGCGGGTAATAGGGCGTAAAGGTGGCGTTGGTAACATCCACGAAAGTGCCATCTACTTCATAGCGGGCATCATACTTATTTTTTACCAGGATCGTTACGATGATATTCTTTTCCAGTTCAGCGATCACACCCTGGCTTACCGAAACTATTTTCAGACCGATCGCATACGCATTCTGCAGGTTCAGGTTGTTCTTATTCAATGTCAGCGGAAGTGCATACTCCGCGGAATTACCGCCGGGTAATGTAAAGCTGAGCCCGCCGGGCAGGGAATACGCATTCGAAGGCAGCGGCAGGAAGTTGGTCCCGTTGGCCGTGTTGTAGGCGGTAATAAGGCTGTTATCCACCTGCATCACCACCTGGATGTCCCCGGCCTTCTGCTTCGGAGCAGAATAACGGATCGTGACCGCATCCAGGGTTTCGATCGCCGGTGAGCCGGTGAGGGCAAAAGATTTTGCTTCGCCATAATAGAAGCGGTCAAAGATGCCGGTGGATATACTGCCCGGGTCAGCAAGTGTTCCCAGGCTATCCCGGCTTTTCAGGCAGGAGGCCAGTAATGATGGCAGGATCGCCATCAGCAGCAGGTGTGTCAGTTTCATATTATTGTGTTTATCATTTACGTGGCAGGTAAGACAGGCCGGCAGGGAGGCCTGTATCGTGTTTCCCAAATTTTCCCGTGTAACTTAATCGGCAGAAGCCGGAAAAAGGATGCCTGACCAGGCTGGCCGGGCGTCAGGAGTTTCGGGCATTAAATAATACTGCTGTTCATCCCGGAAGCGGCAAATACCGGTAAAACTAAAGCCGCTCTTTTGGAGCGGCTTCAGCATATCTAAGAAAATATTGCTTATTAAGGTCTGGGTCCTTCATAGGTCCAGGTTTCGTCAAAGTAGCCACGGTGAGGAGTGATGACGGAAGGCTGATCCATCCAGTACTTCACTTTGATGACCGGGGTACCACCGGGTATGTACTTGTTTATACCTGACGGATCCAGGTTGGCGCTACGGCCGTTGCTGGAAGGCTGACCGTAGTAGTTTGTTACACTGGCTACATTGTCTGATGCATCAAAGTTGATGATCAGGCCAAAGTTTCCGTAGTAGGAATAGGCTGAACCTGTCCAGAATATAAACGCAGGGGTCGGGGTTGAAAAATCAGCCCAGTCCCTTACCACGCATTGTGAAGGGCCGGTAGTTACCAGTTCCCACTCAAGCGGATAGGCAGATACAAAGGCGGAGTTAGATGCATCAAAGAATGATCCATCCACCTCATAACGACCATCATATTTGTTTTTTACCAGGATCGTTACGATGATGTTCTTTTCCAGTTCAGCGATCACACCCTGGCTTACGGATACGATCTTAAACCCGATCGCATACGCATTCTGCAGGTTCAGGTTGTTCTTGTTCAGTGTAATGGGTACTGCTTTTTCTGCAGAGTTACCCCCGGGAAGGGTATACGTAAGACCACTGGGTAATGAATAAGCGTTGGTGGGCAGCGGCAGGAAATTGGTTCCGTTTGCTGTGTTGTAAGCGGTAACAAGGCTGTTATCGACCTGCAATACCACCTGGATATCTCCGGCCTTCTGCTTCGGGGCAGAATAACGGATCGTGATCGCATCCAGGGTTTCAATGGCCGGAGAACCTGTCAATGCAAATGACTTGGCTTCCCCGTAATAGAAACGGTCGAAGATACCCGTGGAAATGCTTCCCGGATCTGCCAGTACCCCCAGGCTATCCCGGCTTTTCAGGCAGGATGTAAGCAGGGCCGGCACCAAGGCTATGAATAATAATGATTTCAGTTTCATATTTGTTTGGTTTTAATTGTGGGCCAATTAGTTTATATCCCAGAAAATACGGGTGTTAAATACATAAGTGCTTCCTGTCAGCGGCACATTGGCAGTGTTCACGTTGCTCTCCCGCAGCGGGTAGAAATAACGCACCGGCTGTGATTGCGAAGTGGCTACTGACTGTGCCGTATAGCTTCCTTGCGGAAGGTTACCATTTGTATTGGAAGGTGAGTTTGTCCTTCTGTATTCAGACCAAACCTCTGATCCGTCAATATTGCAAAGCGCCACCCATTTCTGTACCCAGATCGTTTTGAGCTTATCGGCAGAAGCAGACCAGTCGGCATTGTTTACACCACTGGTCAGGTAGGCGTTTGCTGCTGCATTTGCCTGGGAAACGGTGGCCGTGGCGATACCGGAAGCATAGGTGTTGGCGCAGATATTGAATGAACGGCGTACGCCTTCTTCATACAGGCTCTGGGCACTGCCGGCCAGCCAGCCACGCTGTACCGCTTCTGCCCGCAGGAAGTACGCTTCTGCATCGGACATAAAGATCAGTGCACGGGTAGCATCTCCTTTCTTGATCACCATGCGGCCCATCGCAGAAGTGTTGGAACTCAAATAAAGGTTACCGGATCCGCCCAGGGGAACACCAAAATAATCAGAAGGTGTTGTTGAGAAAAGGTCATTATTAGGATCTGCCTTTGCTGAACATATCCTGGAGAGACGGAAGATATCACTGCTGTTCTTCAGCCAGTCTACGATCGGACCACCCATTTTACGGAAGTCACCGGTCGGTGCATCATTCTGGTCAAAGCCCCAGTTGTTATAATACTGGTTCAGTTTACCGGCTGTTTTTACATATCCGGGATTGCTCAGTACCGGTGCATCGATGAACCCGTCAGCAGAGATCGAAGCGATATCGGCGGCAGGGTTGTAACCAGCTACATTGCTCCTTCTGATGATCAGCCTGAGTTTGATGGTGTTGGCAAACTGCTTCCACCTTGTCGGGTTGGCATTGAAGAAGATATCAGAAGGATCGTTGGCCGGGAAGGAAGAGGCATTGATCAGGTTCACGGCAGCTGTCAGCTTGTTTACCAGGTCCTGGTAGATCGTGGCGGCATCATCATATTTCGGTGTTACGAAACCGGTTCCTTTCAGCGCTTCGCTGTAGGGAACGTTTCCATACATATCCACTAATTTCTGGAACATATACGCCTGCATGATCATGCTCGGGCCTACCAGGTAACCAAACCCGTCGGCTGCTGCATGGTCGATCACATACTGGTAGTCCGCCAGGTTATCATACGGCGCATCAAAATAGTTGAAGTCCGCATTGGTGAAGATATAGGTCTTCTCCTGGCCGCCACCGGTGAAGCTGGTACTGTGGCCATACTGGCCGGACCAGGAACCGCCGGTGATGTGCATGCTTCCCACCTGCGTTCTGGCAGAGGAGTTCAGTGCATTGGCAAACACAAAGTTTGCCTTGGTCACTGTAGCTGTGTTAGGGTTGGTGTTCACATCAAGGAATTTCCTGCA
>JAXLUG010000012.1:0-117350 GCA_046329665.1 Chitinophagaceae bacterium
ATCCGCTGGGAAGCGGCAAAGCATACCTGTGCGCCGATGGCCGATACCTGCTCTTCCCGCAGCAGCTTCCTTCATATACTCGAAAGCGCCCTGAATGAATTGTACAACGGGCATTGCTTTCTGAATACGAACACGCCTTCGTCGAACCGGCTCATCCCCAGCGGGGCCGACCTGAAAGTGGTGTATGTCTCCGGCCTCTTCCTCGTGGATGAACTGCGCCCGGGATATAATGCCGCTGCCGCCGGTATCAAAAAAGGAATGCAGATCGCCGCCGTGAATGACGTGCCCATTTCAGAAGCTATCCGGAAATTTCTGCCAAAGGGAGTCACCAGCCCCGGCAACAGCATGATCGAGTATGCTGCCAACATGGTGCTGGCGGGCACGCATGATAAACCAAGAGTGATCACCATGGAAACGGGGCTTGACCGCACCAACTTCTATCCTGATGCCCTTCCCAATAAAACGGAGATCGCCGCAACCGGTTTGCTGGAAGCCAGGAAGCTGGAAGGGAATACCGGGTATATCCGTATCCTCAACTCCCTCGGCAATGATGAACTGATCAGGGCCTTTGATGAAGCCCTCGACAGCCTGCTGAACACCACCGGTATGATCCTCGACCTGCGGGAAACACCCGGCGGCGGCACCACCACGGTGGCCAGGGCCATCATGGGCCGCTTTATCGATAAGGAAATGCCTTACCAGAAACATATCTATACGGATGAAGAAAAAGAAACAGGCATCCGGCGCAGTACGCTGGAACTGGTGTCCCCCCGGGGAAAGACCTACCGCCATCCGCTGGTCGTACTGGTCAGTTACTGGACAGCCAGTATGGGGGAAGGAATGGCCATTGGTTTTGATGCCATGAAGCGGGCCGTGATCGCCGGCACCCCGATGGCCGGATTGCTCGGGGAGATCAGCACGTTTGAAACACCGGAGCTGAAGGTACCGTTCTCCTTTCCCACCGTGCAGCTGCAAACCGTCAGCGGAAAACCCCGGGAAGATTTCCGGCCTTCGGTGATCATCAATGATCCGGATCAGGCCCTTCCCGCAGCCCTCGGCCTGCTGAAGAAAAAGACCCCCTGATCCTGCACCGGAATGAATGAGCTGCCCGCAGGGGCGGCCGGCCTGTGTCTGGAAAATCTATTATCTTCAGCCAAGAAAATCATCCCCATGCGCCTGCTGTATTTAATATGTATGCTGACAATGATCGCCGGCTGCGATCCTGCTAATAAAGCCACGGCTAAAAAAGAACCCCTTAACGGTACCTGGATACCTGTGCGGGAAGAGATCGGCGGGAAGCCCCTTCCGGCGGCTGCCTTCGCCACCCAGAAACTGGTGATGGAAGGTGATACCTACACCTTCACCGCAGAGAGTGTGGACAAGGGAACCGTTACGAAAAGCGGTGACAGGATGGATATCTACGGAAAGGAAGGGGTGAATGCCGGCAAACATTTTATGGCGATCTATAAACTGGAGAACGGTGAGCTGACCATCTGTTACAACCTGAAGGGGGATAAATACCCGGAAGCGTTTGACAGTAAAGGAAGCCCCCTGTATTTTCTCTGTGTCTTTAAAAAAGAATAACCCGAAGATGAGCCGGAACGAGGGCCTGATGCAGGCAGATATTCATACGCTGTACGAATCGGACTTCTGCCGGATCCTGGATTTCCGTTGCCGCTGCATCGAATGCGGCCGTTCGAAACCGGAATATTCCTCCTCCTTTGCCATCAGCTTTATCCGCACGGGCAATTTTATCTTCCATGTCTTCCGCCGCTCGCTGGATTCCTATACCGGTGCTGTGCTCATCACCAAACCCGGATATGAACACGCCGTTACCCATGTGCAGACCAAACCGGATGAGTGCACCATCTTTGAATTCAGGAAAGAGTTCTACGATGAGTTGCGGCAGCAATACCCGGACTGCAGGCTTTTTACCGATAACGACCTGCACTCGACCCTGGTGCGGAGCAGTGCCGAACTGGAGTTCTATCATTTCTATATACTGCAGGGACTGGAGCGCCGCGGCGCCGGCAAGTTAATGACCGACGACCTCGTTATGGAAATGCTGCACAAGGTGCTGGCGGAGGTAACGGAGTACGAACCGGATGAGAAGATCAATGCACAGCTGAAGAAGAATCATCTCCCCACCATTGAAAAAGCCCGGCAATATATTTCTGCGCATTTCATGGAAGATATCTCGCTGATGGAGATCGCCGCACACAGTCATGTAAGCCCGTTTCATTTCAGCCGCCTGTTCAGGACCTTTACTTCGGTCTCCCCGCACCAGTTCTTATTGTCCACCCGGCTGCAGCATGCGGCCTGGCTGCTGCGCCATACAGAAATGCCGGTGGCAGATATTGCCTATAGCTCCGGCTTCAACAGCATCGAATATTTTGCTGCGGCCTTCCGCCAGCGGTTCAGCAGTCCGCCATCCCGGTACCGGGTGAATATCATGAGCTGAGCAGGGTGTACAACCGGATTACCAGCAGCCCGGTGCGGGTTCCTTTTTAAAATAGCAGGATTCCTTAAGTCCTTCCGGCGAAGGCCGGGTAGTTTCGCTCCCTCAAACAAATGATCTATGCACAACAAACTATCCGACACACTTGGCCATTCAAAACAGTACACCCTGGCCGTGGCCGCTGCCATGCCCGCTGATGGTTACAACTTTAAACCTGCTGAAGAGATAATGAGTTTTGGCGAACTCCTGAACCATATTGCCTATGGCATCACCTGGTGGGAAGCCAATTACATCAACGGGGTAAAGACCGGCTGGGCACCTCCTGCTGCCGGCACCTCCAAAGAAGAGGTAAAGACATACCTGGAAAAAGCCTACGATAACCTGGCGAATCGTATCAGCACCTCCGCCTTGCAGGAAGAGGCGGTGGCAGGTTTCCATGCCACCCTGGATCATATCACCCATCACCGCGGACAGGCCACGATCTACCTGCGCTGCAAGGGCATTCAGCCGCCGGAGTATCTGTACTGACAGCCAGGGGCCCGGCTCTGCCGGTAAGGAGGGATGGTGGTGGCCGTTCAGGGCAGCCGCCTGATCACTTCAATAAAGATCTTCTTCCGTACCCGGAAGCCGATCGATTCATACAGGTGTATGGCGCCGGTATTGGCGGACAGCACATGCAGGAAAGGCGTAAAGGAATGATCGAGTATGATCTTCATGACATGCAGCATCAGCGCTTTCGCATATCCTTTTCCCCGGTGGTCGGGATGGGTGCACACGGCACTCACTTCCATATAAGGCACCGGGTGCATCCGCTGTCCCGTCATGGCCGCCAGCCGGCCGCCGTCGAAGATGCCGAAGTAGTTGCCGAAAGCAATGGTCCGCTCCAGGAAGGGGCCCGGTTTGGTCAGGGCGGTGAGTTCGAGCATCGCCGGTATATGTTCCTCCGTTAGCGGTACGATCTTTTCGCTTTGCGGCAGCACAAAGGAAGGGACAGGGTATTCATACACCATCTGGCAGCAATCCATTTGCTGCAGCGGCCGCCATTTTGTTTCATCAAATACAGGCCGTTCGAAATAAGAGATGGCCACGCTCCTGTTTTCCGGGAGAAACCGGTGCAGTTGCTCCAGGCTGGCAGGGGTCAGCTCCCGCATCGCTGCAAAAGGGGCGATGTCTTTATGGTAGGAACCTACCTCCCCTTCCACCAGTGCTATATCCTGGTTGCCCGTGGTGATGGCCTGCCAGATCATATTGTCGAGAAGGTGATGCATGGGTGCAACTTACCGGAAATTTCTGCGCAAGATACGGAACAGTTTTGCCCCGGGGTAGCAGATCAGATGCAATGTATAGCACTATTCATTCATCAGGGCCCCCGGCACCGGCGGTAACCGCTATGGCTTACCCGGTAACAGGAAACAGGTTGCCGGTAGTGACTGCTGCTGTTCTTTACCGGAAAGAAAAATATATTTGTGTAATCCGGCGGGGGCCAACATCCCTTTGCAGTCAATGAATCAATAACCGGAAAACTATTTTATGCGTACACCTAACAGGATCTTCTCCTTTGCCTTTATCTTCTTCTTCGCTTTATTGTATTCCTGCACCGGCTCCTCCCAAAGCAGCCTCCCCGATACCTGGCAGCCGGGCATGAAGCTGACGATGTCTTACGGCGGCGGCATGCGGTACTATTCCTATCATATCGAGATCGCCGATACCGGGAGCTATCACGAAGTGAACGAAGAAGGAAAGATCACCCGGACCCCGTTAAAGATCACGGCACAGGACCTGAGCGACCTGCTGGCCTTCCTGAAGAGCCATCACCTGGATCACATCAAAACAGAAGCGACCGGGCTGATCTATGATAAAGGCACCGAGTCCATCCTGCTGAGCTGGGGCAACCACACCGCCGGCGCCAGTGACGGGAGCACAACCGCCATTGCGGAAAAAAGTATGGGAGATTTTAATGCCATCAGTACCCGGGTATTTCAACTGGTAGAGAAGAGTAAAGAAAAAGTCAAAGACAAATAAAAGATTACCAGTAATCTTCACTGTTCAATAACTCCGTTCGTCAGCTGCCTGACAGCTGCTGCATTCACACCTGTGCATCTTTGCGCAGGTGTTTTATTAAGCAATAAACACTATCAATGAAAAACACATGTTTATGTGATGGTACCATCCTGCTGCCCTTCCATTTAGTTTTGACTTTTTAAAATATATTCAATGCTTATTGTAAAAACATGCCGGTCACTTATTCTCTCCTGCGGCTTCCTGGCATTTCTTGTTTTGCCGGCCTGCACCAAAGGCCGCCATATCAATGATGAAGGCAACTTAGTTCCTAAAACGGTGGTACAGGATCCTTCGGTGCCATTCATTACCGTAAACGGCACCAGGCTTCATGCAGAAACATTTGGAAACCCGGCTAATAAAATGCTGGTCATACTGCACGGCGGCCCCGGCAGTGATTACCGCTACCTGCTCAACTGTAAACAGTTTGCTGACAATGGCTACTATGTAGTGTTTTATGATCAGCGGGGATCAGGGCTTTCACAGCGGCATGATAAAAACTCCTATACTATTGAAACAATGATCGACGACCTTGATGCAGTGATCAGTCATTACAGAACTTCCCCCTCGCAGAAAATTTTCCTTCTCGGGCATTCATGGGGCGCCATACTGGCCACTTCTTATATTAATTCACATCCTTCTGTCATCCGCGGTGCAGTGCTCGGAGAACCGGGCGGTTTTAAATGGAATGACATAAAAGATTATATAAGCCGTGCCCGTGATTTTCATTTTACCAGCGAAGCCCTGAATGATGCTGCTTACCAGGACCAGTTCATTACCGGCAGTGAAAATGCCCATGCTATACTCGATTACAAGCTGTCGTTATTATCAGCGGCAGATGCAGCAAAAGATAATCCAATCGGTGATGCAGGGCTGCTACCCTTCTGGCGATATGGCGCTGTGGTGAACAAAGCCTTATTTGATCTTGGTGAGAAAATACAACCGGACTGGACAAAAAACCTGCACCTGTTTACTACCAAAGTATTATTCGCTTACAGTGAAAAGAACCGGGCTTACGGATTAAGTCATGCCCAGCTTGTTTCTTCCGCTTATCCGAATGTGCAACTAGTAAAGATCAATGGCTCCGGGCACGACTTTGTCAGCTTTTCTGAAGGCTGGACTAACTTTTTTCCCCTGGCATTAACCTATTTAAACTCATTATAATGAAGAACGTAAGGTCTTTCCTGTTATTCGCTTGCTTACTTGCAACAGTCATTGCTGAGGCGCAAACAATCAACTGGGCTTCCCTTGGTCCGAAACAAAAAAACGTACTGAATGTAAACGCCGGCGCTGAGCATGGTGTCATTTATGGCGTTGCATACGCCTACCAGTTAAAATCAAAATGGCCGCTGCTCGTGAACCTGTCTTACTCTTTTCCTTCCGGTAATAAACTGACTGACGATTTTAAAACAAAGATTGGTGCGGAGATGAGATTCTTTACAACCGGCAGCTTCCGGTTCAGCGGGAAGGTACAGGGTGTTTTCCGTCGCTTTGAAAACAGTTATGCCCGCTTACTGAATTTTGGATCAGATATTTCCGCAATGGCTGGTTATTATAAAAAGAAATGGTTTGCCGGGACAGAACTGGGTTTTGACAAAGCGATTGTCACACACTTCAAACATACGGCAGCGTACAAAATCAATTACCCGGCAGTACAGGATGGCTGGTTTGAAACATCAACCGGGGGAAATTTATACTATGGCATTCGTGGCGGGGTATCATTTAAAAAACAAGATCTCTATCTCCGGGTTGGTAAACTGGTTGAACAGGATCTTAAAACACCCCCCCTGGTGCCTTTTTATGGGGAGATGGGTATTAACTTCAGGCTGCTGAAATGAGAAAGAATATAGCAATGTATTCTTTCCGTTTATACTCCTGAATAATAAGCGTAGCGGGCTTTATAAAAGATGAGGGTCTGTAGTAAAGGTGATACGGAACCCGTTCAGGTCTTCAAACACCACTTCGTATTTACCGTAAATGGAAGCATCGGTGATCTCAATGATCTTGGCGGTTTGTTTGAGTTTCTCCACCAGCCCGTTCATATGTGCCACTTTGAAGTACAGCCCGGCATCCTTTACCCGGAAGCGGTCATTCGGATCGGTACTGAGTGCAGGGGAATAGAACAGCATAAAGGCTGCATTCTCCCATTCCAGTTGTGCCCAGGAAAGACTGGCATCGGGTTCCCAGAACCGGTTACTGCCGGTAAGCCGGAAGCCGAGGGCTTCGTACCAGAGGATCGTTGCTTCAATATTACTGACACCCAGGAAGGGGATACATACTGCCATATAATAGCTGGTTTTCAACGGGCCAGGCCCTTTCCTGTGTGCCGCTACCCTAAAACGCTGCCGTCTCCCCTTCATTTTGTCCGCCTGTAAAAATATTTTACCGCTCCGTGCAACAAAGCTGCGCTCAGCGTTACTTTATATAAAACCAATTACCTGGCACTTACCGCTGTAATAGATTCTGCCGAGCTGCTTGTCAGCCGGTGCATTGACGGAGAGGTGGCCGCTTACCGGCAGCTGTATAACCGGTATGCAAAAGCCATGTTCAATACAGCGCTTCGTATTGTAAACTCCGTGGCCGATGCGGAAGATGTGTTACAGGAAGCGTTCACAGATGCCTTTCTGCAGCTGAAGAAGTTTGAGAACCGCTCCACGTTCGGGGCCTGGTTGCGCCAGATCGTGGTCTATAAGAGCATCGGCGTATTGAAAAAGAAACGGATCAGCTTTACCGGGCTGGAAGACCATACGGAGGTGGCGGAAGAAACGGAGGAGGAAAGCATCTGGTACACGGTTGATACCATCCGGGAAGCGATACAGGAATTGCCGGACGGGTACAGGACCGTCTTGTCGCTCCATCTGTTTGAAGGATATGACCAGGAAGAGATCGCCGCCACACTGGGCGTCGCCCTTTCCACGGTAAGGTCGCAATATATGCGTGGCAAACAGAAACTGGTTTCACTATTAAAAGTAAAGGCAGCTAATGAACAATAACATTGAAAAATTCATCCGGCAGCACCGGAAGGATTTCGATACGGAAACCCCTTCCGAACAGGTATGGCATGAGATCGGGAAATCGATCCCGGTCAAAAAGGAAGCCCGTCGTTTTTCCCTGCGGGACATGATTAAGTGGAGCGCCGCAGCCGCCATTGTTTTCGCACTACTGACCTCTGTTTATTTTTTATATATCAAAAAGGATAGCCATGAAAAACATCCTGATGACCGTGATATGGTAAACAAAGGCACGGTACAGCCCGATGAACTGAAAGGGATAGATCCGGAACATCTCCTTCAGATCAAAAGCGTGTACCAGTCGGTGGCAACCCGCCAGCAGGAACTGAAACAGGCCGCCCATGATCAGCCGGCTTTATACAGCCAGTTTGAAAAGGACCTGAAAGTGCTTGACAGTTCCTACCGTTCGCTCCAGGAGCAGGCTGCTCATACCCCCAACCGGGATGTACTGATCAAGGCCATGATCCAGAACCTGCAGCTGCAGGGCGAATTGCTGAACCGGCAATTGCTGATCATTAACGAAATCAAAAACACTCAAAAGGAAAAAAATGAAAAGACTATTTAGTACTGCTGTTACTTTCTTATTCCTGCTGGCCTTTCTGCCGGCGCCGGCCCAGAAGGATGTAACCTGGGAAAAAAACACAAAGAAGTATGAGCATGTAAAAGAAAGGACCATTTCAAAAACCTACCCGGCCTCCGGTAATACACTGAACATCGACAACAGCTTTGGTGATGTGAACCTGACCGTGGGCGGCAGCGAGATCAAAGTGGATATCCATATTGAAGTCAGCGCCACCGATGCCGACCTGGCACAACGGATCTTCGATAACATCGATGTAACCGACAGCCGGGAAGGGAACCAGGTAAAATTCAGGACCAATACCAACAAGAACGATAAAGGCAACAACTACAACTGCAAGAACTGCAGCAGCAATATGCGGATCGACTATACCGTACAGGTACCGGCCGGCACACCGCTGAACATCGACAACTCCTTCGGCAGTATCAAACTGCCCGATTACACCGGGGAGGCCGACCTGACCAGTAAGTTCGGATCGCTGACCACCGGCACCCTGGCCAAAACAAAGAACATCCATGTTGAATTCGGGAAGGCCGACATCAAAAGCACCGGCGATGCCGACTACACCTTCAAGTTCTCCACGATCAACATCGGGAACCTGGAAGGAAATGTAAAAATGAATGCCGAGTTCTGCAACATGAGCCGGGTGAATCTTGGCAGTGGTCTTACTTCCTTTACCCTGAAGGAATCATACAGCACCCTGGCCCTGAAGCCTGCTGTCAACCTCTCCGTCAGCTACGAGATCACCACCAGCTTTGGTTCTTTTAAGAACAAGACCGGCACGGAGATAAAAAGAACCGATGAACCGGACCGCTACGCTGATTTTGATAAAACTTACAGCGGTAAATCCGGTTCCGGCAACATCAAAGTAAATATCAAATCCAGCTTTGGCAACATCATCCTCGGCGATGCCACGGATGAAGAACTGAAAGAAAAGAAGAAAGGGAAAAGCGACGGCAAAGAGATCTGAGCCTTTAAGCCAACCAGTTGCTTATTCATATACAGGAAGGATGGCCGCAGCGCTGTTCTTCCTGTTTTTCTTTTACCCCGAAAAAGAAACTACGAGGGGTCCGGTATGGGTTCCTTTGTGAGTTCGTTGTTGACCGTTCGCCAGAGGCCCTGCGGGTTGGCGTTCTTCAGTTCTTCGGGCAACAAACGATCCGGCCAGTTCTGAAAAGAGACCGGTCTTGCAAAGCGTTTAATGGCATCAGCCCCTACTGAACCAAACCGTGCATCAGTGGTGGCCGGAAAGGGTCCGCCATGGTGCATGCTTAAACAAACTTCCACCCCGGTAGGAACGCCGTTCAGGATGATGCGTCCGCAGATATTCTTTACCGCTTCCACCAGGTCATCATTTTCCCGGATATCGTTTTCAGTAGCCATTAAAGTGGCAGTAAGCTGCCCTTCGATATGCTTTGCCACTTCCAGCATTTCCTTCCTGTCTTTGCAACGAATGACTAAGGAGAACGGACCGAACACTTCCTGGTGTAATACGGGGTTATTGATAAATGCCTGCCCCGTGGCGGCAGCAATGGTGGCCATCCCCTGCCCTTCCGTGGCGGCAGTTTCAGCGATGGCAATGGTTTCAACACCCGTTTGTTCAAGTGTGACCGTTCTCTTGGCCGTATAATTTTTATAAATACCGGTATTCAGCATCGTGGCCGGTACGGCCTTCGTTATTTCTTCGCCAAGTGTCTGAATAAACAGGTCCAGGCCGGGGCTCTCCACTCCAATCAGCAGACCGGGATTGGTACAAAACTGTCCGGCACCTAATGTAATGGAGCCGGCATACTGCCTGGCTGTTTCAGCTGCCGCTGCTTCCATTTTTCCCGGCAATAAGAAGACAGGGTTGATACTGCTCATCTCTGCAAAAACAGGAATCGGTTCTTTACGCTGGTTCGCCCAGTCAAATAATTGTTTGCCGCCGGTAAAGGAACCGGTAAAGCCCACCGCTTTGGTGTGCGGATGTTCGATCAACGCTTTGCCTACTTCAAATGAAGCGCCGTGCAAATGGGTAAAGATTCCTTCGGGCAGGTTGCAGGCAGCGGCTGCTTTCAGGATCGCTTTTGCCATTAGTTCACTGGTACCGGGATGGGCAGGATGTGCTTTGACGATGACCGGGCAACCGGCTGCAAAGGCGGAGGCCGTATCACCCCCTGCGGTGGAATAGGCAAATGGAAAATTCGCTGCCCCGAACACCACCACCGGGCCCAGCGGGACCAGCATCTTGCGGATATCAGGCTTTGGCGGGTTCTTATCCGGTATAGCGGTATCTATCCTTGCTTCCAGCCAGTCGCCTTTTTCACAGGCCTCCGCATAAGAAGTAAGCTGGAACATAGTCCTTGCTCTTTCATTGCGAAGCCTTGCTTCCGGCAGGTTCGTTTCCCTTCCGGCGGTGATCAGTAATTCATCACCCAGCGCTTCAATTTCTTTTGCGATGCATCGCATAAAAGCAGCTCTTTGCGGCAGGGAATATTTCCGGTAAACAGAAAAGGCCTGCCAGGCTTTTTCCAGCGTGGCATTCACTTCAGGTATGGTCGCATCATTAAACATTTGCATTGATCAGGCTATTAAGAATGAAGATCCCTCCGGGAAGGATCAGTAACTGATGAGGGGTTTGCGGGCGATCGCCTCCGTAATGGTTTTCAATACCCGTTCTCTTTCCTCCCCGGCGAGGATAAGCCGTGGCGCCCTTACATATTCACTACCGATACCGGTCTGGCTGGCCGCCAGCTTGATATACTGCACCAGTTTGGGATGTATGTCCAGTTCCAGTAACGGCATGAACCAGCGGTAGATCCGGGTGGCTTCTTCCAGCCGGCCGGCCCTGACCAGGTGATAGATCGCCACTGTTTCCTGCGGGAAGGCACAGACAAGACCTGCCACCCAGCCATCGGCGCCGAGGCAAAGTTCTTCCATCGCCAGCGTATCCACCCCGCAAAGTATTTTGAAGCGGTCGCCAAAACGGTTCTTCATTCTTGTCAGGTTGGTAACATCCCTTGAACTTTCTTTCAGGGCGGTAATATTGGCGCAGCCGGTCAGTTCATCAAACATATCCGGTCTTGTATCGATCTTGTAGTCCACCGGGTTATTGTAGATCATGACCGGGAGGTCGGTTGAACCGGCTACGGCTTTAAAATAAGTAATGGTTTCCCGGTCGTCTGTTTTATACCGCATCGGTGGCAGCAGCATCAGTCCGTCTGCCCCCCATTTCTTTGCCTGTGCCGCCTGCCGGATCGCCTCTTTCGTGGTGCATTCGGCAATGTTCACGATCACAGGCACCCTGCCGTTGATATATTCCACGGAGAATTCGGTCAGTTCTTCTTTTTCTTTTTCGGTGATCGTGCTGGCTTCACCCAGTGAGCCGCCGATAATGATCCCGTGTATGCCGGCCGCCAGTTGCGCCTGCAGGTTCTTTTCATACAGCAGGAGGTCCAGTGTATCTTCCCTGGTAAAAGGGGTAAGTAATGCGGGGAACACGCCTTTCCATTCAAATGCCATATCCGTTGTTTTTGAGGAGGGCTAAGTTAAGTGATCCTGCGCAGCGAACGTACATGACTGCGGGCCGGTTTTGCTGAAAGGAGGACTTCCCTGCAGAAGCATTCCCTTCGCTGTTACTTACTGCGATAATCCTTTTACGTATTCATAGATACTTTGCTGGGCAGCCTGCGGCGGCAGGCCGGCGGAAAGCACCCGGTTATTGACCGCATAGCCGGTATCTTTTTCACTGGTGAGGATCACGGCTTTTTTATTATCCGAAAGCTGGAGGTCGATGATATGCTGAAGTTCCCTGCTTATCGCCTTATCATATACCGGGAAACAAACTTCGATACGGCTGTGAAGATTGCGGTTCATCCAGTCGGCACTGCCCATATAATATTCAGGTTCCCCGTTATTATGGAAGATGAACACCCGGGCATGCTCCAGGTAGCGATCCACGATCCGGTACACAGTAATGTTCTCACTTTGTCCTTCCAGGCCCGGTGCCAGGGCGCAGATACTTCTTACGATCATGTGTACTTTCACCCCGGCCTTACTGGCCTTGTACAGTTTGGCGATCATCTCTCTTTCCTGCAGGTTGTTCACCTTGATGATGATCGAGGCCGGCATACCGGCCTTTGCATGCCCGATCTCCCGGTCGATGAGCTGGCTGAAGCGTTTGATCAGGTTGAACTGTGACACCAGCAGGTGTTTAAACGGTATCTTTCCGTATTCACCGGGTTGTTTCCGGGACTGCAGGTATTCGAACAGCATATCCAGTTCATTCCCGAATTCAGGATTCGGTGTAAACAGTACATGGTCGGTATAGAACCGGCCGGTTGATTCATTGAAGTTGCCGGTGGCCATAAAGGAATAGGCTTTCGGTCCGCCGTTCTCCGTCCGTTTTACCAGCGCCACTTTTGCATGCACTTTCAGGCGGGGTATGCTGTTGATGATCTTTACACCGGCCGCTTTCATTTTCTTCGACCAGCGGAGGTTGTTGGCTTCATCAAACCTGGCTTTCAGCTCCACAAAGACGGTCACTTTCTTGCCGTTCTTTGCCGCACTGATCAGCGCATTCACAATATGCGAATCTGCCGCCACCCGGTACAGTGTTACATAGATCTCTTTTACTGCCGGGTCGATGGCCGCTTCGTTGAAGAACCGGAGGATATAGTTGTAGGAATGATACGGCAGGTGCAGCATCTTTTCCTTTTCTGCAATGCACTGGAAGACCGACCGGTGATTGTCGAAACCGGGATGTGACACGGAAGGCCAGGATGAATAAGTAAGTTTTCCTTTTTTCGGATTGGGCAGGCTGCCCAGGTCTTTCAGGTTGTGGTACCGTCCGCCTTCCACCATCTCTTCATTGCGCAGCAGGAAATATTTCTGTACAAACTCACGGATCTCCTGCGGCATGGCCTTATCAAAAAGCAGGCGGGTGGCATGACCGGCATCCCTTTTCTCGAGTTGCTTTTCGATCTTCTCCGCAATATCACCGGTGAATTCGTCTTCAAGGCTCATTTCGGCATCACGGGTCAGCTTTACACTGTAGGCACCGCGGATCGTATAGCCCGGGAAGATCTCTTCCAGGTTCTCCCGGATCACATCATCCAGGAAAACGATATAACTGTCATCACCGAGTGAAGGCAGTTCAAAGAAACGGGGAAGGTTGGAAGAAGGGATGTTCAGCAGGGCATAGGCCCTTTTTCCTTCTGTGCCGCCCGACTCCAGGTCGACCACAAAATACAAGGCATTATTTTCAAGGAAAACATTCGGCTGGTTATCTTTCTGCAGCAACAGGGGTTGCAGAAAGGACAGGACCTTTGACAGGAAATATTCCCGGATCGTTTCTTTATGTTCGGCCCTGATCGGCTCGCCGTAATAAAGACAGATATTGTTCTCCAGCAGGTCGGGCAGGATCTGTTGGGTCAGTATCCGGCCGAACTCTTCCTGGTATTGCTGCACCAGTGTCTGCACCTGCTGTACCAGTTCCTTCGGGTATTCATCCCGCAGGGAGGTCTTCTTGGCATCAATGCTGGTAAAGGCAAAGATGGAAGGCATCCGTACCCGGAAGAATTCATCGAGGTTGGAGGAGAAGATGGAAAGAAAGGATATCCTGCTGTATAACGGCACTGACCGGTCTGCCGCTTCCATTAAGACCCTGTGATTGAAACTAAGCCAGCTTAAATCCCTGTTCAGGAAAAAATACTTTTTATCGTCACCCATACAGCAATAAGGTTTGGGGCTAAGATAATGGTTTTTACCTCAGCCCCTCGCCTTCTGTATGCCTTAATTTAATCCGGCAGTGATGTCAGTTTCAGTATCTTATCTCAGCCCTGCTGCCTGTTTCGGTATCTGCCTTGGCCAGCTGAGTCCCGATACCCATTTTGCACTGTGGTTATCCATGGGTTTAATGATGTCTTCGTTGAATGCAGACGATATCTCCCGGGATGATATGGTTCCTGCCGGGGATGTTGCGGGACTGCGCTATCCTTTCCCGGGAGCCGGAACGGTGGAGTATACCCGGCTTAGGGACGGGAACGGCAATCCTGTTTATACGGCTGATCTCCGGTAACCGGTCACTCCCTTGTGTAGGCAGCAGAAAGTTTTGCCGGGGCCGTGCCGCAGTAGGCCACGGTCATGGCATCTTTGAACATTGTTTTTCTGACCTTCTTCAGGTTTACAAGCGTAAAGCCCATTCTTCCCCAGCCGCCCGGTGCCGGGTAAATCACTTCTTTGTTGTACGAACAAAAAACGGATTGTTCTTCCGGGGAAAGCTTTAAGCTCATATTCATATCCTTTTCGGATAGGGTGGCAAATATTTTTTTCCTGACCCGGAAAGCCTTTCTTTCAAAATGCGGATGTTCATCCGTTTCCGGAAAGGACAAGGCGAATTTCCTGGCTTCTGCAACGGTGACCATCCTGTTGTTTTGTGAACAATAAATTTAATTAATATTGCCGTATGACCAAATCCAGGCTTGAAGCATTCAGTGATGGTGTGCTGGCCATCATCATCACTATCATGGTGCTGGAATTAAAAGTACCGCATGGCGATGCATCCTGGCAGGCGCTGAAAGAACTGCTGCCGGTTTTCGCCAGTTATATTGCCAGCTTTATCATTGTCGGTATCTACTGGGCCAACCATCATCACCTGTTGCATACAGTAAAAGAAGTACGGGGCGGTATGCTCTGGGCTAACCTGAACCTGTTATTCTGGCTTTCCCTCATTCCTTTTGCCACGGCCTGGATGGGGGAAACGAATTTTGCCCGCAACCCGGTCATCGTGTATACCCTTCTCGCCGACCTCTGCGGTATCGCTTATTATATTCTGCTGACTGTGATCAGGAAATGTAACCCCGGTAATCATTCCCTCTTAGAGGTACTGCACAAACAAACCCGGAAGGGAATGCTGTCGAATTTATTCAACACACTGGCCATTGCCGGTGCTTTCTATCACCCGGCGATCGGCGGCGGGTTCCTTTTACTGGTCTTCCTGATGTGGCTGATCCCCGACAGGAATATTGAGCGGGCTTCAAAAGAAATATAACCGGTGGCAGCCAGCCGGTGAAAGCAGGGCTTCCGGGTACTAACCCGTTCACCGTTCTGCATTATTAAAAGAAAGTCTTTCAGAAATTGACAGGGCCGTACCCATCCGGCTTATTGCTTAATGAATTTTATTCCGGATGAAGCTTCTCCCCGCTCAGGTATAAAGGTCAGGTAATAAAACCCGGCCTTCAGCCCGGACACATCCATGGTAAAACCCGTTTCCCCCGGCAATACCGTATCATTTCTTTCCAGGACACGGACCCCCGCTGCATCTTTAATGATCACTTTGCTGCCTGAGCGGTACGGCGAGGAGACGACGAATACAAGCTGGTCCTTTACCGGGTTCGGGAAAATGCCTTTGATATGAATTCCCTGCGTTTGCCTGTTCACATGCACCACACTGCTGTATGTAATGACACCGCGGCTGTCCGTCATCCGGAGCCGGTAAAAGACATCACCCGGGAGAAGCAGGCTGTCTGCAGAGGAATAGGTCCTTGCATTTGTTGCCGTGATCGTACTGAAGGAAGTAAAATCCCTGCCGTTGAAACTCCGCTCCAACCCGAAAGAAACAGCATCAGACTGATCGTCGATCATCCAGCTCAGCCGGGTTGATCCGTTAAGCGACGGAGACGCATTGAACCAAAGCAGTTTTACCGGCAAGGTGGAAATACCCGTTACCTGGATATCATCGATACCCAGCTCTTCAGATCCGCCCAGCTGGTCAAAATCCAGTTGCACCCGCATGGTGCTGCCGGTACCCGGTATGTTGAAGGTATATTTAGTAAATGCAGGAATGGAAACCACTGTGGTTTCACCCGGGTCCACCACACCGTTCAGGTTAGCATCGATCACCAGCGATCCGCCCACGACCCCGTTGCCCATGAAGCGTCCCACCGTGATGAAAGACCCGCCGTTGAAACTTACTTTTATATTGATCGAGTCGGCTGATTCCCACCTGGTACCATTGTCATTTGATGTGGCGGCATATAAGGAGACCTTCAGCGTGGAAAATCCGCTGATGCTAAAACTGGTGGAAGTGATATTGCCCGGCGGCCGGTTACCGGGTGAGGACATGATATCTTCACTGGCCCAGAAGAAATTGCCGCGGAAACTATTAAAGGTGACCCCTCCAAAGCAAACATTGAGCGGACTGATGGGTTCCCGTTCAAAGAAATCACAGGTAGGGCTTGCCAGCAGGTAGGAATTCGAAGTGTACCGGCTCCCTTCCCCGTTTGTTTCAAATCCCTCTGAATAAAGGGTGGTCTGCCCGTTGACCAGCAGGCGCATCAGCAAGGCGAGGGCAAGTAATAATTCTTTACGGCTGTACATGTGCAGTTGATTTTTTATTCCTGTTGATAAAAATATTCTGTGTCCGTACCCTGCTGGAGACAGATGAACAGGTGACCGTATCCGGCGAATAAGTGATATGTTTTACTTAACGTTCTCGCAGAGCATCTGCTGGCTGCCCATCACCGGGTAGGCCGACTGAAACGGACCTGTGAAAGCATTACCGACATATTCCTGCCGCACAAAGAAATTTCCCGTAAGGAAACATTTCCCTTCCCTGTCCTTATACACATTAACGCATCTTCTTATCCTGCCCGTGACAATACCTGTGATGTCATTCCGCTCCACGGACCAGTCATCGCTGGTGATCACAGCCCTGAATGCTGTTCCCTTGAATTCGTCTCCATGAAATTTGTTGAAGGCCTCTGTAAATGATTTCTCCAGTGCTGCATCTTTCACGGCGGGGGCCGGCAGGCGGCAATCCTTTATTTTCTGTTCTTTTGATTTGGCGGCCATCTTTTCGACATCAGCGACACTGCCCAGCCCGGTAAGCAGTTTGGTGGCCAGCGCATAGGCCTTTCTGAAGGATTCCTCTTCCGGGTAAACCTGCTGGGCTGCATCCCAATACGCCTGGTTGTACAAAAGTTCGTAGTACTGCACTTTTGCATAATCAGCATTGGCCGAAGTGCGGCACCTGTTTTCCAGTTCGGTAAGATCCTTTTCTGCATGCTTTACGGAAACACGGTTATTACCCAGTTGTTTTTCCACTTCGGTGGTATTGGTTGTCCTGTCCAGCGTAAGCAATTCCCGGAGTTTGTTTTTATATTCACTGATCTCTGCTTCGATAGCAGGAAGATCGCTGGTACTTACCTGCACCGATACCTGGAAGAGATCACTCAGGAGATGCCCCACCCGCCTGGAAACAGCCGATTTATCCTTGCTGGCCTGTATGGCATTGGCCGTTTTCTGTTTAATGGCATCCAGTCCCTCCGTAAATACTTTGACTTTGTCTTCCATGGCCGAGGTACTGTAAGAAGGATCTTTCTTTTTGACATCGTCGATCTTTCTTTTCAGACCCGCCAGGTTATCGGCATCCAGGGCAGAACCGCCGCCGGCAATTGATTTTTCCAGTTTGGCAGCGCCATCCCAGAATGCCTTTACGGTGATCCTGGCAGGACCATTATAATCTGCGGGTTGTGCCATCAGTTGCAGAGCCGGAAAAAGTAAAAAGAGGATCAGGTACGTTCTCATAATTTTCAGATTTACTGTCAAAGCTACCGGCGGGAGCAGGCTTTCCCGGCCCCGTTTCATATCTGAAGCCCGGTATTTCACCGGTGATACAGCAGTCATTGTCCGTAAGGGGCACCGGCCGGGATCGCTTATGAAACCAGGTGCAGCAGCTATGAAATGAAACTGACCGCCGGAGAATTACGTCCGCCGTCTTTTTTCTGCGGAGTAGCTTTGAAAGGCAAAACAGCGGATTGACAATAGAAACCATTGATAAGAACATTTTCCTGCTGCTGGGCGATGACCGCCGGGAGACCGGCCGCATCACCTACTCCCTGAATGATTACTCCCGGGCTGAGATCATAACGGCGGAAACAAGCCTGCTTGCGGCGGACGGCACCGGTACCTGGCGCACCACTTTCCGGTCGGGTGGAAAGGAAAAGACCATGGCACTGACCCGGATCAAAGCGGGCAGCCTGATCAGTATTACACTTGAATGCCGGAAGAAACGCTACAGTTTCGCCCGGTCAACAGGATGGAAACTCCGCTTTATCCTGCTGAACCGGGAAGGAGAAGAGATCTTGTCCATACTTCCCGCTATCAGCTGGGAAAAAGAATCACACAATTATATTTTACAACTGAACGAAGAGTTTGAAGGGGAATGTGACCCTTTTCTTATCTTACAGGCAGTGCATTGTGCCAACCTCAGTATGAGTATGCTCAATGGTGGTAAGGTCCCCGCATTGATCAGTATCTAAAACAACCTTGTGAAAAAAACCTACCTGCTGATATCATTTCTGGCGGCCTGCTCCGGTCTGTATGCGCAGGATAAATGCAGTTGCGGGGAAGCGGAATCGCTGCGGGCACCCATGGGCTTGCATTTTAACTCCGGCCGGCTTGACTCTGCCGTATTCTACACAAAAAAATTACTGGCCTTTAAAGAGGCCGGCTGTATGCTGTTTTACCAGGACTGGATGGCACAGATATCCATTGCCCGGAAAGAGTATAGTACCGCCAGGGATTTTTTACAGACGGAAAAGAAATACATTGATGAAAACGGCTGTGATAAAGTAAGGTATTACAACACCCTGGCAAGACTTTACCAGGAACTCAACCTGTTCGACAGCCTGGTGGCTGCTTATATCGATGGGATCGGGGCATCAGAAAAAGCGGGGGATAATTACGGGCTGGGCCGGGCCTGTTCCGACCTGGCAACTGCCTTTTCACAGTCCGGGCAAACGGATAAGGCCATGATGTATTACAGAAAAGCAATTGAAGCGGCAAAGAAACAAACCCGGATGCCGACCCTGGTAGCCACCACGCAAACAAGGTTCAGTAATGAATACCTTACCCTCTTCAAAAAGAGTGGGAACAGAAAATATGCTGACAGTGCTGTATGGCTTGCAAAAGAAGCGCTGGACACGGCTGCAAAATATCATGACCTGATCACCTGGCTCGAAGCCAATAACTCGCTGGCAGAGCATGCCCTGCTGACGAATGAACCCGCCCACGCTTTACAATATGCAGAAGCCATGATCGCTGCCTGCCCGAAAGGTGTTCATCTTTTTGACAGGCTGCTGTATGATGCCTATTCGAAAAAAAGCAAAGCCGGTTACCAGGCCGGGAATTACCAGCAGGCTGAAGCCTTTGCCGACTCAGCCCTGGTTTACGGACGGGCATTTAACCCGCAGATGGAAGCCGGCGCCAGCGAAGCCCTTTATCTCGCTGCCAAAGCGAACGGGCATATTGAGAAATCCCTGGCCGCACACGAGAGAATGACAGCCCTGAACGACAGTCTGTTTACCGTTTCCAATAATCAAACGATCACCGAACTGGAAAAGAAATATAACCAGGCCAGGAATGAGAATACGATAAAAGACCTCTCGAAAAAAAAGCAGCTTTATTTATTTCTTGCCATCGCCGGTGTGCTGATGGCAATGGCCATCGCATTCTTTCTTCGCCAGCAGGCGCTGAAGCATAAAAAAGATATCCTGGAAACGGAGCAGCGGCTCAACAGGGCAAGGATGAACCCGCATTTCTTTTTTAATGCCCTGACGGCCCTGCAGAAGTTTGCGGTAAGGGAAAACGACAACCAGGCTTTGGCCACCAACCTTTCCCGCTTCAGTAACATCATGCGGGAAACGCTGGAAAGCACTTACAAGGAATATGTGACGATCGAACAGGAAATAGAATTCCTGAATGAATACCTGGAAGTTCAGAAGATCCGGTTTCCGCAGACCTTCCGCTATACGGTGATGGCGGCCGGTGATGTTGAAACAGATGAATTGCTCATACCTTCCATGATCATCCAGCCCTTTATCGAAAACAGTATTGAGCATGGATTCGCAGGGATCGGGTATGCCGGGATCATCAACGTTCAGTTTACCAAAGAACAAAACGGGCTGCTGGTACACATCACCGATAACGGGAAAGGCCTCTCCACCGAAGCCCGGGAAGAAACGCATCATATATCCCGGGCCAGCCAGATCATTAAGGACAGGATATATTTGCTTAATATCAAACTGAAAACCAAGGCAGGCTTCAGTATCGCCAACAACGAAGAGGGCAAAGGCGTGAAAGTGGCCATTCACCTTCCGCTGATCTATACAGGCCAGGAAAAAAAATAGTATGAAAATACTGCTGATCGATAATGAAGAGGAAATAAGGCTTACCCTGAAATCCATGGTGGAAGCCTGGAGCAAGGGACTGCATTCGGTCGGGGAAGCCGACGGCGTAAGGACGGGCCTCGAAAAGATAGACAGTTTCCGGCCGGATATTGTGCTGCTGGATGTAGAAATGGATGACGGCACCGGTTTCGATCTGCTGAAACAGGTCAGTGACCCTTCTTTTCAGCTCATATTCACCACCGCTCATAACCAGTATGCGATACAGGCCTTCCGTTTCAGTGCCATAGATTATTTACTTAAACCTATCGACCCGGCGGAGCTGAGCCATGCTTTGCAAAAAGCTGCCGGTCATATCAGCAACAACACATTTCAGCAGCAGCTGAATATCCTGCTGCAGCAATACGCACAGAAGAATGATCCCGATAAAAAAATAGTCCTGAAGGATGTGGACAAGACCTATTTCATCAAGCTGAATGATATCCTTTATTGTGAAGCCCAGGGATCTTATACCAAATTCTACCTAAGCAATGCTGAACCGGTCTTTGTTTCCCGCAACCTTCGCTCTTATGAAGAGCTGCTTGCTCCCGCCGGCTTTATCCGCACCCACCATTCCTGTCTTGTCAATCCGTCCAAAATAAAGATCTACGACCGTAAAACGGACAGTGGCACCTTGATCCTGGAGGGCGGCCACAGTATTCCTGTATCACAACGCAAAAAGGATTTTGTATTGCAATTCCTGGAGAACCGGTAACACCGGTAAAATCACCCGCCGCAATTAAGAACCTGTTGGGTTCACCTGTGAAGTCTGTCCAACCCGTCCGGGAAAATGAATTCATTTTACAGGAAACAAATCAATTTTATGAAAACTACCTTACTGACCGTTCTCCTGTTTGGAATTATTGTTTCCTTCAGCCAGTGTAAAAAGGACAAGAAAGATGAAACACCCGTACCTGCCGATACGGAAAAACTCGGCCCGGAAACCGGAAAAGTTTTACACTACAATTTTAACGGCAACCTGAGGGATGGCAGCGGCAATAACCTGCATGTGGCAGATTCCAACAATATTTCTTATACCACAGACCGGCTGGGCCGCAGTAACCAGGCTGCAGTGTTTGGAGGGCCTTCTAATCCATCTCACATACTTACCCCTTCCCTGAGTGCAAAAATCACAGGTTTTCCGATGTCGGTTTCTTTCTGGTTCAAAACACCAACGGTAAACAGTTACCAGGTATTGATCAAATCCGATGGTTTTGAAAGACCCGTGACTAGCGGTTTCTGGGTTTCAATGGGCGCAAGACCCGGGCAGATGGGATTCATGTTTGCTGATAAGACCACAGGCGGTTCCACCGGCACCAATTACGTAGTAACACCGCAAAATATCTTTAGCGCCAATACATGGTACCATATTGTAGTGAATGTGCGGGGGGCCAATGACTATGATTTCTATGTGAACGGAGTAAAACTCACCAACTGCACCTACGGCGGCGCTGCCACCACTATTGCATTCTACCCGGAACCGGTAAGAGGTATCATGGGCAACCAGGATGGTTTCTCCTATTTCTTTGAAGGGGCTTTGGATGATTATCGTGTGTATAGTAAAACGCTGACCCAGCAGGAAGTGCTGGACCTGTATAATTTTCATCCATAAAACGACCGGGAGACAGTTATCAGGCAGGAAGGCTCAATGGTAAACTGCCCTCTGTCAGTTGTTCAATAACCGGATCAGTGCGAACGGAGGCTGTTATCTTTCCAAAAATAATAATATGAGAAAATCGATTTCAGTAATGACCTGTTTTCTGCTAACAGCCGGTCTGCTTGTATCCTGCAGCAATAAGAAAAAGGACGGAAAGTCCGGGCCGGTTGATACGGCTGCTGTTGCCGCTCCGGCTCCTCCTTCCGCCGGTAAAAAGGGAATGACCGTGGCGGAAGCCAGGGAATTCCTGGATGCAGATGCCGCCAACAGTGGTAAAGAAGTGACCGTGACCGCTTACAGCTGGGGCAGCAATGAGAGGATGGATGACAAGATCCAGCTTAACCTTGGCGATAAAAAACTGGAAGGAATGGCAGTGGTGAATTTTTATTGCCTGTTTTCAAAAGACCAGGCTGCTGCAGTAAAAGCAGCGGCAAAAGATGCGCTGGTAACGGTGTCCGGGAAAATAGCAGCTGGCGAAGGGGGTGTGCAGCTTACCGATTGTCAATTCGTTCAGTAACGTTTCTTTTTCAGGTTTAAATGGAACCGGATCCAGGTCTCTGGTCCGGTTTTCCATTATATCACTTCCCCTTCGAGATCGTAATCGTATGCTTTGGTGATCTTCACCTGTACAAATTCGCCGGGGTGCAGTTTCCGGGAAGAATGGATCACCACTTCGTTGTCTACTTCCACGGAATCAAACTCGGTGCGGCCCAGGTAGCGGCCGGCTTCCTTTTTATCGACGATGGTCCGGAATACTTTTCCGACTTTTTCCTGGTTCAGTTCGTATGAAATTTCCTGCTGCACTTCCATGATCTCCTGTGCCCTTCTCTCCTTTTCTTCGTTACTGAGTTCATCCTTCAGGCCAAAGGCCGGTGTCCCTTCTTCGTGTGAATAGGTAAAGATGCCGACCCGGTCAAAGCGCTGGCGCTGCAGGAATCCTTTGAGCTCTTCCACATCCTCCTCCGTTTCACCGGGGAAGCCGGCGATGAGTGTGGTCCGCAGGCAGATGCCCGGCACCTTCTCTCTGATGGCCGCCACCAGGTCCTCCATCTCTTCCCGGGTGATCTGGCGTTTCATGGCGAGCAGCATATTATTAGCAGCATGCTGCAATGGCATATCAAGATAGTTGCAGATATTTTCCCGCTCCCGCATCACATCCAGTACCTCCAGCGGGAATTTGGAAGGATAGGCATAGTGCAGGCGGATCCACTCCAGGCCTTTTACATCGGCAAGCCGGTGGAGCAAATCGCCCAACATCCTCTTTTTATAAATATCCAGTCCGTAATAGGTCAGTTCCTGGGCGATCAGCATTACTTCTTTTACGCCTTTCTTTACCAATCCTTCTGCTTCCTTTACCAGTTCTTCAACAGGTTTGCTTACATGCCGGCCCCGCATCAGGGGAATGGCGCAGAAGGAACAGGTACGGTTACAGCCTTCTGAAATTTTCATATAGGCATAATGCTGCGGCGTGGCCAGCAGCCGCTCCCCGACCAGTTCTGTTTTATAATCGGCTTCAAATTGTTTTAAGATCAGCGGCAGTTCCATCGTACCGAAGTAGGCATCCACTTCCGGTATCTCTTTTTCCAGGTTGTTTTTATAGCGTTCGCTTAAGCAGCCGGTCACATATACTTTGTCCAGTTTGCCCCTTCTTTTCAGTTCCACCTGGTCAAGGATGGTATTGATGCTTTCTTCCTTGGCCTTGTCGATAAAACCGCAGGTGTTCACGATCACGATATTGTGATCAAGTTTCCGGTTCTCGTGCACCACATCGATCTCATTCGCCTGCAGCTGCCCGCTCAGCACCTCGCTGTCCACCATATTCTTGCTGCACCCGAGAGTGATAATGTTGACCTTGTCTTTTTTTAATGATCGGGTTTTCATTTGTATTCAAATATCCATGACGGGTTAAACTGCCGGGATGCTTTTCCTCCCGGTAACTTATTTTTTTTCCAGGCTGAAAAGACTGTCCACGAATTCATGCTTGTCAAACACCAGCAGGTCTTCCATCTTTTCCCCCACACCGATGAACTTCACCGGTATTTTAAACTGGTTGGCAATGGCCAGCACCACTCCACCCTTCGCAGTACCATCCAGTTTGGTGATGGCTAAAGCTGTCACATCTGTTGCCGCTGTAAAGTGTTTTGCCTGTTCTAATGCATTCTGCCCGGTACTGCCATCGAGTACCAGCAATACTTCATGCGGGGCATCGGGGATGGTCTTTTGTATCACCCTTTTGATCTTGCTGAGTTCCTCCATCAGGTGTGCCTTGTTATGCAGTCTTCCCGCCGTATCGATCAGTACCACATCGCTTCCTTTGGCCACGGCGCTTTGTACGGTATCAAAGGCCACAGCCGCCGGGTCACTTCCCATGGCCTGTTTTACGATGGGCACTCCCACTCTTTCACTCCAGATCGTGAGCTGATCGACGGCTGCCGCACGGAAGGTATCGGCCGCCCCCAGCAATACCTGCTTGCCGGCTTTATTGAAGTTGTAGGCCAGTTTACCGATCGTGGTGGTCTTGCCCACACCGTTCACCCCTACCACCAGGATGATATAGGGTTTGGACGGGAGTTCCGTATCAAAAGCATAGCTGCTGGCTGCCGGGGCATCCACCAGCAGGCTTTCAATTTCTTCCTGCAGCATCCGGTTCAGTTCAGTGGCATTCATGTATTTATCTTTCGACACCCGCTTTTCGATCCGTTCAATGATCTTCACGGTCGTTTCAATCCCCACATCGGCGCTGACCAGTGCTTCTTCCAGGTTGTCCAGCACTTCATCATCAACGGTGCTTTTGCCGGAGATAGCCCGGCTGATCTTTTCAAAGAACCCCTGTTTGGTCTTTTTCAGACCTTCATCCAGGCTTTCCTTTTCTTTTTTCCCGAATAGTTTATTGAAGAACCCCATGCTTGATAAAATTCCGGTTGACGAATGATAACTGACGGCCTCATGACTCAAAAAAACAAAAGCCATTCGTACTCACGAACAGCTTTTCAAATAGTTTTTCAGCACCGGTTTATTTGCCGGCCAGGAAATCCTTTACCTTATCCTTATGGATGATCTGCTCCTTAAAGGTATAGGCGCCTGTTTTCGGGCTGCGTACCGCCTTGATCACTTTTGTCCAGTTCTTCGCTTCGGCAGATGCCTTAATGTCTTTAACCTTTGCGTTTTTTGAAGCTGCTTTTGCCATAATATTAATTTGAAAATGAAGTGAAGCGGGAAATGTGTAAACGAAGAGAACCCATGATTACATTCATCCCATTTTTACACTCTCACCGGTTATTTAATTTCTTTGTGAACAGTAACTTTTTTCAGGATCGGGTTGTACTTCTTCAGCTCAAGCCTTTCCGGGTTGTTCTTTTTGTTCTTAACCGTGATATACCGGCTGGTGCCGGGCTGGCCACTGTTTTTGTGCTCAGTACATTCCAGGATCACCTGTACACGGTTGCCTTTCTTTGCCATTGTTATTAAGTTAAATAGTTTAAAGTTGATTAGCTGATCGGTACCGGTTATCTGCCAACAGGGTTAACCAGTCACCCATCTGACTAAATATGCTCCCCCCGGGCCCTCAGTTCTTTTACCACTGTATAAAGACCTCTCTTATTGATGGTCCGGATAGCATCTGTTGTCAATTTCAGTGTTATCCATTTATCTTCTTCCGCAAGATAAAAACGCTTTTTCTGCAGATTGGGTAAAAACCGGCGCTTGGTCTTGATGTTGGAGTGAGACACTTTGTGCCCACCTACCGGGGTTTTACCTGTTACCTGACAAACTCTGGCCATGATTAAATCAATTTTTGTCCCGAAAAATTTCGGGAGGCAAAGGTAAGGGAAAGAAGCTGAGTTTAAAACTCTGCCTGAAGATATTTTTTACCCACCCGTGGAAAACCCGGCTCCCGCTCGCCTGTTGGCTATCAGGGCCTTACTCACCCGGCTCAGTTCCCGTTCCCTACCCGCTCGGTTTCCTCGGTGGCCCCGCCCGATGATCGTTTAATGGCCTTCATGGCCTTTCCAAAACGCAGGTTGAAGGCGATCCGGGCCACCCGGGAATCCCATCGCACTTCAAAGGGCTCGTCCGAGTTCTGAAAATTGGAATACCCGGAATAATTCTGCGTATAAAAAATGTCCCTGACATTGAACCGGATCGTCCCTCGCCCTTTCATGATCTGCTTGGATATCCCGAAGCCCATCTCCCCGTTCGGGGTCACCTTTTCCTGCAGGTCCACCTGGCTCCTTCCCTGGTAGATGCCGCTCAGTTCTGCTGCCCATCCTTTGCCGAACTGGAACTGGTTATTGATACTGAAGTTGAACTGGTCGATCTTTGAAACAATGGATTTCCAGACAAACCCGGTGATGGTCTTGTGATTGTAGATCCCGATGGCGGTCAGGTTCCACCAGTTGGTGAGGGGTAGCTGCAGGGTCATTGAACCGCCCAGGCTTTTGAAACTTCCCACATTGCCCCGGGTATAAATGATCGTGTTCTTATTCACATTGCTGCTGTTCGAATCGATAATAAAGATCTGGGAGAAATAATCCCGGAGGTAGCTGTAGGAGATACCGGTGGAAAGCAACTGCCGGAATGTATGCACCAGCTCGAAATTCCAGGTGTACTGCGGCCGGATATACGGGTTACCGCCTTCGAAGGTGTATTTATTAATGGTGATCAGGAAAGGGTTAAGCGTTTGAAAAGGCGGCCGGTCGATCCTTCTTCCCATCCGCAAAGTGAATGAATTACTGGAGTCGGCATGATAGGTAAGAAAGGCTGTTGGGAAGAGGCTGCCGTAATTCTTTTTAAAAGAAGAATCCTTTATCACCGCATTGCCGAGCTGGTTGGCTGTGTAACCGGTCCGCTCGTACCGCAAACCGCCCTGCCACTCCCATTTGTCATTTTTGGCACTCAGGCTGCTGTACACAGCATGTATCTTTTCATTGTACAGGAAATGATTGCTCCGGCTCAGGTCATCAAACCAGTTAGTACCGTCATTAAAAAAGTATTCCGCCAGGTTATCGGTGTTGGTACTGGCCGTCTTCAGACCGGATTCCAGCAGGTAGCGGCCCAGGCGTTTGGAGTAATCGATCTTGGCGGTAAAAATATCCAGCGAAGACGGGATGTTGCCCCGGGTCGCCTGCACCACACTGCCGGGAGTGCTGAGCTGTGTCTGGAAGAACTGATCGGCCCGGATGGTAAAGCTGATCAGGTCCACATCTGCCGTCAGTTCATCCTTATTGGGAAACGTGTGTTTGAAATTTCCGTTTACGCCGGACCGGCTGAAATGCACATTACGGGTGCCCCAGGTATTGATGGTGGAATCGATGACATAGGCGGGGCTCATCCAGTCGATGGTGCTGTAGCTGGCTGTTTTCCGGTCGGTAAATGAACCGGTATAGGCAAATCCCAGTGTCGTGTTATTGTCGATGAAGAAGTCGACCCCCGTTTTGATATTATGGGCATTGATCCTGTTCCTGGTAAAGTTGGGTTGCTGCAGGAGCAGTGAATCATTCCCGTTCTTATCGAAATATTTCCGCAGCGCATACATATCGAGCATCTCCGTGCCGATCCGGTTGCCGTAATTAAGGAACAAATTGACCTTGCCGTTCCGGTAGTTCAGGTTCAGGCTGTTGTTTGATTTGGGATAAAACCCCTGGCCATAGCTCAGTCCGAGTGACCCGTTAAACCCCTTTTGCTTCAGCTTCTTTGTTTTGATGTTGATGATGCCTGCATTACCGGCGGCATCATATTTGGCGCCGGGGTTATCGATCAGTTCGATCACATCGATCTGTGAAGCACTGATGCCGGAAAGGTAGGTCTGCAGATCCGTACCGCTTAACTGTGTGGGCTTGCCATCTATCAGTACCATCACGGAAGGCTTTCCTTTCATGATGATCGTTCCGTCCCGGCCAATGGTGATGCCCGGCGATTTCTCCAGCACATCCATGATGGAGGTACCGGCGTTGGTGATGCCGGCTTCCACATTGACCACGGTTTTATCCGGTGCAAACTGCACAAAAGGCTTTTTGCTGGTCACTGTCACATCATTCAGCGTGGTGGCCACGGGGAGCAGGGTGATGGTGCGGTCCGCGGCTTCGCCGGTAAGGTTCTTCACTTCAGAAAAGACCTGCTGAAAACCGGTATGACTTACCTGGAGGATATAATCGCTTTCCTTCAGACCGGAAAAGGCCGCCATCCCGTCGGAACCGGATACCAGCATCTTTACCAGGCTGGAATCTGTTTTCAGCAACTGGACGGTGGTTCCGGCCATCGGCTGACGGGCTTCATTTACGATCACTACTTTAAGGGTCCTGTTTTGTGCAAGACAAATACCGGCAGCCAGCAAACAGATCAACACCCCTGCTATTTTTCTCAGTTCCGTCACAAATCTAAAATAGGGCAAGTCCGGAAGATGGTCATAAATATTTTTTCAGCGGCTGTATTTCCAGATAAATGATTCTCCTTGCGGTTGAACAAGAACAGTCATCAACCTGTCGCCGCTGTTTTGCCGGTTTGCCGGTTTTCGGATAACTTCGCTCGTTCAACGGAATGGATCAATAAAAGAATCAATTAATATATCAGCTATGGCATACGATGTAGTGGTTCTCGGAAGCGGCCCCGGTGGGTATGTGGCAGCGATCCGTGCAGCCCAACTGGGTTTTAAAACAGCAGTAATCGAAAAAGAAAGTCTGGGCGGGATCTGTCTTAACTGGGGTTGTATCCCCACCAAAGCCCTGCTGAAAAGTGCACAGGTCTTTGAATACATCAAACATGCCGGGGATTTCGGTATTCAGGCCAGCGGGGCTCCGCAGTTTGATGCCGTCATAAAGAGAAGCCGTGGTGTGGCCGATAAGATGAGCAAAGGGGTGCAGTTCCTGATGAAAAAGAACAAGATCGATGTGATCATGGGCTTTGGCAAACTGGTGTCGAAAGGAAAACTGGAAGTGACCGGTGCAGATGGAAAATCCCAGTCGGTGGAAGCCCGGCACATTATCATTGCCACCGGCGGAAGAAGCCGTGAACTTCCTTCCATGAAAATTGATGGCAAAAAGATCATCGGGTACCGGGAAGCCATGGTGCTGCCGCAAATGCCCAAATCAATGATCATTGTCGGCAGTGGCGCCATCGGTGTGGAATTCGCTTACTTCTACAACAGCATGGGTACGAAAGTGACCATCGTCGAATTCATGCCCCGCATTGTGCCGGTGGAAGATGAGGATATCTCCAAAGAACTCGAGAAACAATATAAAAAGAACGGCATCACCATCCTGACCGGCAGTGAAGTAACTGCTGTGGATACCAGTGGTAATGGCGTGAAGGCCACTGTAAAATCTGCTGATGGCGAAAAGATACTGGAAGCCGATATCCTGCTCAGCGCTGTGGGTGTGGCGGCCAATATTGAAGGGATCGGCCTTGAAACACTGGGCATCAAAACTGAAAAAGGAAGGATCCTGGTGGACAAGTACGGACAGACAAATGTGCCCGGTGTGTATGCGATCGGTGATTGCTCTCCCGGCCAGGCACTGGCCCACGTAGCCAGTAAGGAAGGCATCGTATGTGTGGAATCGATCGCTTACAACGAAAAAAAATACCATCACCAGCCGGAACCGATCGATTACAATAATATTCCCGGTTGTACCTATTGCACACCGGAGATCGCTTCGGTGGGCTATACGGAAAAACAGGCCAAGGAGGCAGGATTTGAAGTTCGGGTGGGAAAATTCCCCCTCAGTGCCAGCGGTAAGGCTTCTGCAGCCGGACACACGGAAGGGTTTATCAAAGTGATCTTTGATGCGAAATACGGCGAATGGCTCGGCACACATATGATCGGATATAATGTTACCGAAATGATCGCGGAGACCGTCACGGCACGTAAACTGGAGACCACCTACCACGAGGTATTAAATGCCATACACCCACACCCCACGATCAGTGAAAGTGTGAAGGATGCCATTGAAGTGGCCTACGGAGAAGCCATTCATATCTGACAGAAGGACCTGCACAGCAAAACAACGAACCAATACCCAGGAATAAAGCCCGGCAGCTACCCTATTTCACAGAACCTAAATCCTTAAAGCTGTGGACGGACTTATTTTGTACGGGCTGCTTTTTATAGCAGGTATTTTCCTCTGCGTAACGATCGTGTCGGTACTGGAGGCCAGTAAATTCATTACCATCCGCCATCCTTCCGCTTATTTCTTTTTTGCGGTGGTGCTGGAGATACTCATCACCCTGCTGGTCGTAAAACTGTAGCCGCTGACAATGCCCCGCTTTCCGGTAATAAAAAAGGCCGCCTTGCAGCGACCTGATCTTATTGCGGTAATGATCCTTTTATAATTTCCTGATCATGATATTGCGGAACCAGACCGCATTGCCGTGGTCCTGCAGGGCGATATGTCCTTTTTTGTAGCTGCCAAAATCGGGGTAATCTTTCCACTTTGTATTCTTCAGCGAAGCTTTCCACGCATCATCCCACAGGGTTGTTGTGAGAACCCTGGTTCCATTCAGGTAAAATTCCAGGTTTCCGTTCAGGCACTTTATTTCCACCTGGTTCCATTCCATCGCGGGCTTCACGGTTTCAGGTGAAGATGTCATGATATCGTACAGGTCACCTGCCCGGTGCTTAACGATCTTGCTGTCGGGATGACCATTATTATCCAGCACCTGCATTTCCGGGCCTGTTTCCCAGGGGTATTTGTATTTGGCAGAATCTTCATGCACATAGAACATGATACCGCTGTTGCCGTTCGGTGAGATTTTCCATTCCAGTTTCAGGTCAAAATTCTCAAACTCCTCATCGCTTACAATATCCCCCCCGCCTTTTGTCTGCCAGTTTTCTTTGGAGGATGTATCGAGGTAGATGGCCCCGTCCGCAATTTTCCAGGCGCTGCCCACGGGTGCACCGCCGTATTTGTGCCAGCCCTTTGTTGATTCGCCGTCGAACAACAGTTGCCATCCTTCGGCTTTCTGTGCATCGGTAAGCGTAACAGGGGTCATGGCTGCAGTTGTTTTTGTGGTGTCTTCTTTGTTTTCCCCTTTTTCTTTAGAGGAATTGTTGCAGGATACGATCACTGCGCCTGCAAGCAGGCTAATCATCAGTTTCAGCATGGGCACTTATTTTTTAAGTAACAGAATATATTTTACTATTGCTTCCGCATCTTCCTGCGATAAAGAGGCGTGCGGTGTCATCATCACTTCGCCCCATACACCGGTACCTCCCTGTATGATCTTATGTGCCAGGTGTGTCACGATCGTGTCGGGCATACCGGCATATTTGTTGGCCACATCCCGGTAGGCAGGACCGGTAAGTTTCTCTTCGATCTTATGGCAGGTCAGGCAATCGCTTTTACTGATCAGTTCGATCCCTTTCTGGTAAACCGGGTTGGAGGAAAGGTCGTTATCTGCTGTCGTTTCGGTCTTGGTGCCCTCCGTTTTTGTTTCGCCGCCCTCCTTCTTATCGCTTCCGCCGCCGCAGGCCGCAAGAAGAACTGTTGTTGCAAGAATAAAAGTGATCTTTTTCATTATCGTTGGTTTAGTTGCTGACGTGATCGGGGTTCAAAATTAGTCAAGCCCCAGCAATTTCCGGTTGGTCTTTTCATCGGTGCCGCTGGAGGCAAAATCATCAAATGCCTTTTCCGTTACCCGGATGATATGGTTATTGATAAACTCTGCTCCTTCCCTCGCCCCGTCTTCCGGGTGTTTGATACAGCATTCCCATTCCATCACGGCCCAGCCGGGATAATCGTATTGTGTCAGCTTGCTGAAGATGGTTTTGAAATCAACCTGCCCGTCGCCGGGGCTGCGGTACCGGCCTGCCCGGTTGGCCCAGCTTTGATAACCGCCGAAAGTGCCCTGCCGGCCGGATTTATTGAACTCCGCATCCTTTACATGAAAGGCCCTGATCCGCTCGTGGTAAAAGTCGATGTACTGAATATAGTCGAGCTGCTGCAGCACAAAATGGGAGGGATCATACAGCAAACAGGCCCGCGGGTGATTGTTCACTTCTTTTAAAAACATTTCATAGGTAACCCCGTCAAACAGGTCTTCTCCCGGATGTATCTCATAACAAACATCCACCCCGCATGAATCAAAGTAATCAAGAACAGGTGTCCATCTTTTGCCAAGCTCCTTAAATCCTTCTTCCACCAGCCCGGCAGGACGCTGCGGCCAGGGATGAAACGTATGCCATAACAGGGAGCCGCTGAACGTGGCATGTGCATTCAGCCCGAGATGCTGTGAGGCTTTGGCGCCATACTTCACCTGCTCTATCGCCCATGCTGTCCTGGCTTTGGCATTGCCCCGCAGTTCGGGCGGGGCAAACCCGTCAAACAAGGTATCATAGGCCGGGTGCACGGCCACCAGCTGGCCCTGCAGGTGCGTGGAGAGTTCGGATATTTCCAGGCCGCACTCATTAACGATGCCTTTTATCTCCTCCGCATAGGTCTTGCTCTCAGCGGCCTGCTTCAGATCGATGCACCGGCTGTCCCAGGTCGGGATCTGCACCGCTTTATAGCCAAGGGCTTCGGCCCAGAGGCAGATCGAACGCAGGTTATCAAACGGGGCTTTATCGCCCATGAATTGCGCCAGGAAAATTCCCGGGCCTTTGATCGTTCTCATTTCTATTAACTATTGACGAATGATGATTGAGCACTTATAACTCCATCCACTTCCTGTC
The DNA here is from genome assembly GCA_046329665.1 of Chitinophagaceae bacterium. Lineage (GTDB taxonomy): Bacteria > Bacteroidota > Bacteroidia > Chitinophagales > Chitinophagaceae > JJ008. Next base: position 32,631 of record JAXLUG010000012.1, read on the forward strand.
ACTCTTTCCGCTTTCAATTACTTTTTCGATAAACAGCATTCCCCTCACTCCTTCCCTGATCCCCGGGAAATCCAGCCATTCCGCTTTCGGGGTCTCTCCTGCTTCCTGTGCCCCTACACAAAGCGCAAAGTTGCGGTAGTGATTGGCAAAAGCTTCCAGGTATCCTTCCGGGTGACCGGAAGGGGTGCGGCTGTTATGTTGTGCAAAGGAGCTGTTGTACCCGTTCCCTGCCCGCCATATTTCGGCAGGCTTATCCGTCCATTTCACCAGTAACGTATTTGCATCCTCCTGTTTCCACTCCAGCCCGCCTTTCTCACCATATACCCTCACCCTGATATTGTTCTCTTCCCCCGCGGCAACCTGGGTGGCAAAGAGCACCCCGTTGGCGCCATTGGAAAAATGAAGCAATGCTGCTCCGTCATCATCCAGTTTGCGGCCGGGTACCACTGCATTCACATCTGCACAAAGCGCCGTTACGTTCAGCCCGCTGACATACTCTGCCAGGTTGAAGGCATGGGTACCGATATCACCCATGGCACCGGCGATCCCGCTTTTGGAGGGATCGGTCCGCCAGGCGGCCTGTTTCTGTTCACTGCCCTCCAGAAAAGAACTGAGCCAGCCCTGCGGATACTCAACATATACTTTGCGTATGGTGCCGAACTTACCGCTCAGCACTTGTTGCCTGGCTTCTTTCACCATCGGGTAACCGGTGTAGGTATGCGTCAGGCAGAATTGTTTTCCGGTGTCTGCAATGATCTTCTCAAGTGCCCGTGCTTCCTGCAGGCTGAAAGTGGCCGGCTTATCCAGCACCACATGAAAGCCGTTCTCGAGTGCCAGCTTAGCCGGTTCGAAATGAAGATGATTCGGGGTAACGATACTCACAAAATCCATCCGTATGGCTGCAGGAAGAGACGCTTCGGTCCGGATCATTTCTTTATAAGAACCATATACACGTTCAGGATCGAGATACAACTGCCGGCCCGCCTGTTTTGATTTTTCTTCATCACTGCTGAAGGCGCCGCACACCAGTTCAATCTGTCCGTCGATATTGGCAGCGATACGGTGAACAGCGCCGATAAATGCACCCGGTCCTCCGCCGATCATTCCCATTCGTAGTTTTCTGTTCATGTACTGCAAACGTTTGAAGAAGAATGTGAAAATTAAATGTGTAACACAAACATAAAAGTAATTTTAAAAATACTACATTTAGCTTCCTGAAATATTTATTTATCTAACGGTTAAATTCTCTGATTGCATATGAAATCAACCACCCGTGTTCAGCTCTCTGTCATGATGTTCCTGGAATTCTTTATCTGGGGTGGCTGGTTCGTCACACTGGGTACTTTTCTTGGTACTAACCTGCAGGCGGACGGGGCAAAGATCGGCCAGGTGTTCTCCACGCAGTCATGGGGCGCTATCATTGCTCCTTTCATTATCGGTCTCATCGCTGACCGGTATTTCAATGCTGAAAAGATTTTAGGGGTATTACATATTCTCGGTGCGGGGCTGATGTATCTTATGTATAATTCTGATCATGTAAGCCAGTTCTATCCCTATGCACTCGGGTATATGATATTATATATGCCCACACTGGCGCTGGTGAATTCAGTATCGTTCAACCAAATGAAAGATCCTGAAAAGGAATTTTCCATTATCCGTTTATTCGGAACAATCGGCTGGATCGTTGCAGGGCTACTGATCAGTTATGCTTTTCACTGGGATTCCAAAGAGAACATTGCACAGGGCATGCTGAAGAATACCTTCCTGCTTTCCGGCATCGCTGCCCTGGTCTTAGGGGTGATGAGCTTTACACTTCCCAAAACGCCGCCAAAGAAAACGGCGGGTGAAAAAACAAGTCTCGGAGAGATTTTAGGAATAGATGCCCTGAAACTGCTGAAAGATAAAAATTTTGCCATCTTCTTTATTGCTTCTATCCTGATCTGTATACCACTGGCCTTTTATTACCAGAATGCAAACCCTTTTCTCACGGCGATCGGCATGAAGAACCCTACCGGTAAAATGACCATCGGCCAGGGATCGGAGGTTTTGTTCCTGCTTGCCCTGCCCCTCTTCTTCTCAAAATTCGGATTCAAGAAAACGATACTTGTCGGTATGCTGGCCTGGGCGCTTCGCTATGCACTTTTTGCCTTTGGTAATGCCGGCGAACTCAGTTTCATGCTTCTTATCGGGATCGCCCTGCATGGTATTTGCTACGATTTCTTTTTTGTATCCGGGCAGATATACACCAATGCAAAAGCCGGTGAAAAATATAAGAGCGCCGCACAGGGGCTCATCACCCTGGCTACCTACGGTGTGGGTATGCTGATCGGTTTCAAAGTAGCAGGCTGGGTGACCGATAAATATGCCGGTGATTTTAAAATGATCTGGCTGATCCCTGCTGCCATTGCAGCAGCCGTGTTCTTCCTGTTTGCTGTATCATTCAGGGATGAAAAGAAAACAGAAACTAAATGATGAACAGGCGAAAACTTCTTCAGTCCATTGCTTTGGGAACAGCCGGAATGGCCGTTTCCGGAAAAGCTGTCGCCGGCTGGAAAGCATCGCCGGAAGATGAACGTCCGCTGAAAGGCAATATCAATCATTCTGTCTGCTCCTGGACCTATGATTTCCTTCCGCTGGATGAAATGTGCAGGATGGTCAGGCAACTGGGCTTCTCGGCCATTGATCTGTTAGCACCGAAAGACTGGCCCACTATTCAGCAGCACGGCATCTTCTGCTCCATGTGCTATACGGCCGGCAAGATCAGCCTCACCGAAGGATGGAACCACACCGAAAACCACGCCTGGCTTATCAAAGACTTTGAAGAAGCCATCCCGCTGGTGGCCAAAGCCGGTTATAAAAACCTGATCTGCTTCAGCGGCAACCGCAAAGGCATGGACGACGAAACCGGGATGAAGAACTGCGCCGACGGACTTAAAAAAATCATGTCCCTTGCCGAAAAGAACGGTGTCATCATCCAGATGGAACTCTTCAATAGTAAAGTGGACCACAAGGATTATATGTGCGATAAAAGCCGCTGGGGCGTGGAGCTCTGCAAAATGATCGGTTCGGAGAATTTCAAACTGCTCTACGACATTTATCACATGCAGATCAATGAGGGCGATGTGATCCGGACGATACAGGACAACCACTCCTTCTTCGGGCATTACCATACCGCCGGCGTGCCGGGCCGGCATGAGATCGATGAAAGCCAGGAGCTGTTCTACCCCGCCATCATGCGGGCTATCGTGGCAACCGGTTTCAAAGATTATGTGGCGCAGGAATTTATCCCAACGGGCAAAACCAATGATGAAAAGATCAAAGCATTAAAGAAAGCGGTCAAAATTTGTGATGTGTAGCCGTGCGGATCCGTTCAGCGAACAGGAACCGGTGAACAACTGATAAAAAACCAACAATAAATATAAAATAGCATATGGCAGATAACACATTCGAAGCGATCGTTGTCGGCTCCGGTATCAGCGGCGGCTGGGCAGCAAAAGAACTGACCGAAAAAGGCATGAAGGTATTATTGCTGGAAAGAGGTCAGAACATTGAGCATATTAAAGGCTATGTAAACGCCAACAAGGACGCCTGGGAATTCCCCCACCGCGGCGGCCGCACCCAGCAAATGATACATGACTATCCCGTACTCAAGCGGGATTACCCGCTGAATGAAACCAACCTCGATTACTGGTGCAGCGATAAAGACCATCCTTACACCGAAACCAAACGCTTCGACTGGTACCGCGGCTATCATGTCGGCGGCCGTTCACTGATGTGGGGGCGCCAGAGCTACCGCTGGAATAAATGGGACTTTGAAGCCAATGCAAAGGAAGGGATCGCTGTCGACTGGCCGATCCGCTATGAAGACCTTGAAAACTGGTACAGCTATGCGGAGCGATTTGCCGGCATACAGGAAGCAAGGAAGGACTGGAAGTATTACCCGACGGCGACTTCCTCCCGGCCATGGAAATGAATGTGGTGGAAAAGGATGTGGCCGCCAAGATCAAAGCCTTTTACAAAGGACAACGCCATATGTTCATTGGCCGCAGTGCCAATATCACCGAAGCCCGGCCTGAACAGGGGCGGACCAACTGCCAGTACCGTGACCGCTGCTGGAGAGGATGCCCCTTTGGCGGCTACTTCAGCACACAAAGCGCCACCCTGCCCGCTGCCATGAAGACCGGCAACCTTACCCTCCGTCCTTTTTCCATTGTAACAAAAGTGCTCTACGATAAGGATACGAAGAGGGCCACCGGCGTGGAAGTGCTCGATGCCACCGACAACAAGACGTATGAGTTTAAAGCCAAGGTTATTTTCCTCTGTGCCTCTACTTTCAACAGTACCTGGATACTGATGAACAGTGCCACTGATATCTGGCCGGAAGGACTCGGCAGCAGCAGCGGCGAACTTGGCCACAATGTAATGGACCATCACTTCCGGTGCGGCGCCAGCGGTACCGTAGAAGGCTTCTCCGATAAATATGAATACGGAAGAAGACCCACCGGAATCTATGTGCCCCGCTTCCGTAATATTTATACCGATAAAAGAGACTATGTACGGGGCTTTGGCTACCAGGGAGGAGCCGGGCGTGGCCGCGGGGTGGAAGTACCGGAATTTACCATCGGCGCAGACCTGAAGCAGGCCATGTCGGTCGCATCCGATAACTGGGGCATGGGTATCATGGCCTTTGGTGAAATGCTCCCTGATCACAGCAATAAGATCTCCCTCAATAAAAACGTAAAGGATAAATGGGGACTTCCGGTACTGGATATGGATGCGGAGATAAAAGAGAATGAACACAAGATGAGAAAGGATATGATGGAAGATGCAAAAGAAATGCTGGAAGCCGCCGGGGTGAAGAATGTAAATGCATACGACTATGGTTATGCCGTGGGCCAGGGCATTCATGAAATGGGAACCGCCCGTATGGGCCGTGATCCGAAGACCTCTGTGCTCAATGGTAATAACCAGGTATGGGATGCCCCGAATGTGTTTGTTACCGATGGCGCCTGCATGACCAGCGCTTCCTGCGTAAACCCGTCATTGACCTATATGGCGCTTACCGCAAGGGCTGCTGACTTTGCCGCCGGCGAACTCAAGAAAGGAAACCTCTGAGAAAAGACGGGGCAACCTGAAGAAAACAATAAACATAAAACGCTAAACTGATTTATATGAACCGAAGAGAACTTATCAAACTCGTTGCTGTAATGACAGGCGGTGCAGTGGTGGGCGGAGAGTTGTTCCTGAGTGGTTGTAAAACCGGAGCCAAAGCAGATGCAGGCTTCACCGCTGCCAATATCTCCCTGCTCGATGAAGTGGCAGAAACCATTATCCCCGCTACCAATACCCCCGGCGCCAAAGCCGCACAGGTGGGCGAGTTCATGAAAATAATGGTAACAGACTGCTACACGGAAAAGCAGCAAAAGGCTTTCATGGAAGGTATCGGCAAACTGGAAGAGGCCTGCAAAAAAATGAACAGCAAAGGCTTTATGGACTGCACCCCGCAGCAACGGCATGACTTCCTGTTAAGCCTGGAAAAAGAAGCCAAAGCATTCAATACAAAAAGAGACGAGGAAGATAAACCCAAACGGGAAGCAAATGACGAGGCCAACAAAAAGCTGGCCTGGAAAGACCATAAGGAATTTGAAGGCAGCCCCTCCCACTACTATACCATGATGAAACAGCTTACCCTGCTCGGGTTCTTTACTTCCAAAACAGGAATGACAGAAACACTCAGACACATACCCGTACCGGGAAAATTTGACGGAGCCTTCCCCTACGCAAAAGGTGATAAGGCCTGGGCAGAATAAAACATAATGACCATGCAAAAAGACAGAAGAGAATTTTTACGGCTTACCGGCGGCCTTGCATTGGGCGCCATCCTTGCACAAACCGGCTGCACGACGGCCAAACCTGCCCCTGCAGATGTATCCATGCTGCCGGGAGAGAACTACCTGAAAGAGTTCGGCCTGCAGTTATGGTCGATCCGGGATGATATGGCGAAAGACCCCGCCGGAGTGCTGAAACAGCTTGCCTCCTATGGTTATAAACAAATAGAGAGCTTCGAAGGCGCAAAAGGCATCTTCTGGGGAATGAGCAATACAGAATTCAAAAAACAAATGGATGACCTGGGCATGAAGATCGTTTCCAGCCATTGTGATATCAACAAGGACTTTGAAAAGAAAGCCGCCGAAGCCGCTGAGATCGGGATGAAATACCTGATCTGTCCCTGGCTGGGCCCGCAAAAATCGATCGATGACTTTAAGAAGGCGGCAGAGAAATTCAATAAATGCGGGGAGACCTGCAAAAAAGAAGGTATTCTCTTTGCCTACCATAACCACGACTACAGCTTCAAACCGGTTGACGGACAAATACCACAGGTGGTCATGATGAGTGAAACAGATCCGTCGCTGGTGGATTTTGAAATGGATATCTACTGGGTGGTGGCAGCCGGAGAAGATCCCGCAAAATGGTTTGCCCGGAATAAGAACCGCTTCCGTCTCTGCCATGTAAAAGACCGGAGCAAAACACCGGGAACGGATAATGGGAAAAATTCAGTAGACCTGGGTACCGGCAGTATCGACTATAAAAAGATCCTGAAGACCGCTATCGACAACGGGATGAAGTATTTTATCGTAGAACAGGAAGCTTATCCCAACGGCACCCCGATGGAAGCAGCAAAAGCGGATGCCGCCTATATGAAGAAGTTCAAGGTCTAGGGTTCAGGGCATTTCGTTGATGACCGGGTCCGTTTACAGAAACACGTTTACGGCCGCCGGCTAAATACCTGTTCACCTCTCACTTCACGATCACTTCATCAATGAACAAATGAGAAGGGCTTCCGGCGCTCTCATGCCAGGCCGGCAGTTTACCTCCGTTCAGCGCCCTGATCCGTACATACCTGGCCTTGCCATTGAAAGGTACGCCCAGCTCCTGCATCTGTACATCCTTATCTTCAGGGCTGATCTTGTTCAGGACCCGGCCCGCTTCTGTAAAGGTCTTTCCGTCCGTACTTGTTTCCACGATCAGTTCTTTCGGGTAAATGATCCAGGGGCTTACATCCTGGAGCACATGCACACCGGCATAGCTGAGCTTCCGCACAGATTTCATATCCACGATCGCTTCGAAATCCGTATCAAAATAACTCTGCCACTCCCCCGCCCTCCAGTTCACGGTACCTGTCACTCCGTCGATCAGGGCATCGGGTCCGCCGGCGGTGTACATCGGGTGCACCTTCGACAGGACTTTTATCGTCCGGTCATCCGGCCGGCGGTAAAACTGCTGAGATATGATCTTGCTGCGGACCGTATCTTTCACTGCATATGCTTCCACTTCGGTGTTCCCGCTGATGATAAATGGTTTTTTGAATTCCACAAATACCGAACGGATATCGGGCCGGATGATACGGTACCAGACAGTAGTACCGGGCTCCACAGCTTTCAGTTTCACGGCTGTACTGCCGTAAAATTTATTGGACTCCATGTCGAACCAGGGCACCGGAACGATCCGGTCATCTTCAATAGAAGAAGAAGGCATATCATTTACCGCTGTCCCCCTTTTTTTATTGGCAAGGGAGGCGGTTATAAAATGAAGATGCCCGCCCTCCGCCAGGTCGGTATGTTTAAAATAGGTACGGGTATAGTTCTTTTCATTCAATTGCGTTTGCTGCACGTAAAAACTTCCGGGTTTATCCCGTTTGACGGTGATGAGAAAAGATTTCCTGTTTTCCAGGTTGATTTTTACTTCATCGAACAAAGGGGTGCCCAGTATATAGTTCCCATCCCCCGGACAAACGGGATAAAAGCCCATAGCGCTTAATACAAACCAGGCGCTCATCTGCCCGCAGTCCTCATTACCGATCAGCCCGTCCGGTGCATTCTTATAAAACTCAGTACATATTTTATGCACCAGTTCTTCGGTACGCCAGGGCATCCCGGCATAGGCAAAAAGATAGGCCATATGATGGCTGGGTTCATTTCCCTGTGCATATTGCCCGATCAGGCCGGTAACATCCGCCTGGTCACGGCCGGTGAGCTGTGAATTGGTGGTAAATAACTGGTTGAGTTTGGCGGCGAACTTTGCCCGTCCACCCATCAGCCGCATGAGGCCTTCTATATCCTGCGGGGCCGCAAAGCTGTACTGCCAGCTGTTTCCTTCCGTATAGAAGTTGTTAACCTCCCTTGCATCAAAGGGTGTGTACCACATGGCCTGCACCCGGCCCCGTATATGAGAAGTAGTGGGATCAAAAAGGTTTTTATAATACTGTGCCCGCTGAATGAAGTTGTGGTAAAGATCTTCGTGCCCCGTCAGGCGGGCGAACCGGGCTATGCACCAGTCGTCATACGCATATTCCACCGTCTTCGACACACTCTCATGCTCCTTGTCATTCGACAGGAACCCGTTCTCGGTATAGAAGCCCATTCCGAAATGATCGGTATTACTGTAATGCTGCATGGCCTGCATGGCGAGTTTTGTATCAAAGCCGGTGATCCCTTTCTGGTAAGCATCTGTAATCACCGGGATGGAGTGGCAACCGATCATACAATAGGTTTCATTGCCGCTCAGTTCCCATACGGGCAGTGTGCCGCCGTACTGGTACTGTGCCAGGAAGGTATTGATCCAGTCCAGCGTTCTTCTCCGGTTGATGATCGTCATCAGCGGGTTAAAGGCCCGGTAGGTATCCCAGAGTGAAAAGACAGAATAGTTGGTGAAGCCATTGGACGGGTGAACCATCAGGTCGGTGCTGCGGAATTTTCCATCCACGTCACAATAAATATTCGGGCTGAGCATGGTATGGTACAGGGCGGTATAAAAAACGGTCTGCTGGTCTTTTGTTCCGCCTTTAATTTCGATCTTGCTCAGTTCATTGTTCCAGGCCGTATAGGCATCGTATTTCACTTTCCCGAAATCCCAGCCGGGTATCTCGGTATCGAGGTTCATCCGGGCACCTTCCACACTCACAGGGGAGATACCGATCTTGGCCCGTACCGTTTTATCTCCCGACAGGTCAAAAGAAAAGAAAGCCTGCACGTTGGTACCGGATACCATCGTTTTGTTTTTTGTGTCCAGTTCATCTCCTCCTTTGATAAGGTATTCCCGGATCGGCTTTTCAAACCGGATAAAAAAATATACTTCCTGGCTCCTTGCCCAGGAGCGGCTTCTTCTCCATCCTCTTACTTCGGTATCACTTACTTTTTCGATATAGGATTCCAGTACCTGGTCACGGTGTTTCAGGTCGATCAGGATGCTACCCTTGCTGGCATCGGCCGGGAAGGTGTACTGGTGCATGCCGGAGCGCCAGGAGGTGGTAAGCTGGGCCTTAATATGATCCTTGTCCAGCAGTACTTCGTAATACCCAGGGCTGGCCTTTTCATTCGCATGGGAAAAGGAAGAAGCATATGCTTTGTTCTCCCATTTCACATCACCGGTAAAAGGCATAAAGAGGATATCGCAATAATCGGCGATACCGGTGCCGCTGAGGTGAGTGTGGGAAAAACCATAGATGGTATTGTCGCTGTAGTGATAACCGCTGCAGCCATCCCATCCTTCCAGTCTTGTGTCGGGACTCAGCTGCATCATGCCAAACGGCATACTGGCGCCCGGGAAAGTATGTCCGTGCCCGCCCGTGCCGATAAAGGGATTTACCAGTGTGGTAGGGTCCGTCTGTGCCGGTAGCTGAAGGGAGAGGGAAAGAAAAAAGACAGAAGTAAATAGTTTCCTGCAATTCATAAGTATGGTAATGTAAGGTTCGCTGAAATACTAACCGCAAAAGCAGGGTAAAAATAACGAACCTTATCAGGAAATCAGTGCATTCTTCAAGGCCCTTACTTCTGCAGGGTCGATCGCATTGTTCAGGTAGCTTTCCGCCGATCCTTCAAATGCAGGATGGATGAATTGCATACCGCTTTTCTTTTTATCCCGCAGCGAGGAATGGAATTCGGTGCAGCCGGTCTGTTCAGCAATGGAGCGGATATTTTCTTTCCTGATCCCGCTTCCGGGCATGATGATGATATTGCCGGCAGCTTTGTTCAGTTCGGTAAGCAATGGCACCCCGTCAGGGGCCGACGGTTGCTGGCCGGAAGTAAGTATGCGTTCACAACCGATATCTGATAGTTCTTCTATGGCTTTGAAAGGGTCTTTGCAGCGGTCAAAAGCCCGGTGGAAGGTTACACTCAGCGGGAAGGCATCATCCACCAGCTGGGCCGTTCTTACCACATCGATGGATCCGTCGCTGTTAAGCAGCCCGACCACTACCCCGTCGCAACCCAGGTTCTTGCACATGATCACATCCTGCTGCATGATCTCAAATTCCTCTCTTGTATAAAGAAAATCACCGCCCCGGGGCCGGATAATGGGAAAGAGTGAAACGGAGAAAGCCTCCCGGCACTGCCGGATGGTGCCGTAGGAAGCGGTGGTGCCGCCTTCTGCAAGATTGGCACAAAGTTCTATACGGTCGGCGCCGCCTTCTACAGCAGATTTCGTGGTGATGAAATCGGTGGTAGCAATTTCAATAATATATTTTACCTGTGTCAATGTAAGGAACCGGTGGTTAAAACAGCATGACGTTGATCTGTGCTCAAGACAATAACCAGTGCATTAAAACCAGTGTTTGGAATCAAAAACTTTTGTTCCGGCATTGGTCGTAACGCAATAGGTGAAATTCTTTTGTATCGCAAAGGCCCCGTACTGGCCTTTTGTATTGATGGCAATGAAACCTACCTGCACATCTTTTGCTTTTTCGCCGTTGATCTTTACAATCCTCCTCACGGCTTCTTTGCAGGCCTGCTCAGGGGTGGCACCATGCCGCATTGCTTCTACAACGGTGTGTGATCCGCAGACTTTCACCACTTCTTCGCCCACACCGGTGGAGGTAGCGGCACCCACTTCATTATCTACATACAACCCGGCACCGATGATGGGCGAATCGCCCACCCTTCCGTGTATCTTGAATGCCATACCGCTGGTGGTACAGGCACCGCCGAGATTGCCCTTTGTATCAAGTGCAATCATTCCAATAGTATCATGATTAAGACCGGCGACCGGCCAGGGGTATTCCTGGTGGCCCGGGTTACCGGAAGAATTCTTTTTTTCCTTATCATTCCTGTCTTCCAGTTCTTTCACGGTCCGCATCGGATCATAGTGTGATTTCTTCAGCCAGTCTTTCCAGGCTTTCTCGCTTTTCTCTGTCAGCAGGTTCATTTTCTGAAAACCCTGCTCCAGGGCAAACTGAAGCGCCCCGTCCCCGGCCAGTACCACATGGGGTGTTTTTTCCATCACCATTCTTGCCACCAGTACGGGATGCATGATATTTTCAATGGCCATGACACTTCCGCACTGGCCATGCTCATCCATGACACAACTATCTAATGTGACCTTACCATCCCGGTCTGGTAATCCGCCGTACCCCACACTGTTATCATTGGGATCTGCTTCCGGCACCTGCACACCCTGCACCACCGCATCCAGCGCCCGGCCACCCTGGCCCAGCACTTCCCATGCCGCCGCATTTGCTTTTACATTGGGTGCCCAGGTGGAAATGATAGTAGGTCTTCCTTTTAGTCCCGCCTGCCCTTCCCCGGCCAACAACTTTTTCCCCAGTGCGCTTGCGAGACCCGTAAATGCCGATGCCTGAATAAACTTTCTCCTGTTAATCATGTTAAGCCTTTAGGAATACCGAAAGTAGGTGATAAACATGCAAAACATAAAAAAATCATTAACAAAAATTGGGGTAATGAAATTTGGTGTTTAAACATTGATTTTTTATTTTTGTGCTCTAAACAACTACAAATGAAAATAGAAATAATATCAGGTAGCCCCCGCAGCAACAGTGTAACCCACCGTGTTGCATTGCACCTGAAGCAACGGCTGACTGCAGAAACAACACATGAAGCAGACATCATTGCGTTAAAAGAAAATATTGTCCCGCCTGTTCAAAGCGTATGGGTTTCTCCTTACAAAGCCCCGGAAGATCTCCAGCCGCTCGCCCGGCGGATTTTTGAAGCGGATGCCTATATACTGGTCACACCGGAATATAATGGCAGCTACTCCCCTGCCCTGAAGAACCTGCTTGACCATTTTCCCAAGCGCCACCACAAACCGTTTGGAATTGTGACCGCTTCTCCCGGCGCCATGGGGGGCATCCGGGCTTCACAACAACTACTGCAGCTTGTACCTGGCTTATTCGGGATCGCTTCCCCTTACATGCTGATCGTTCCGGCCGTTGATAAAAAATTCGCAGAGACGGGTGAACTGCTCGATGAAGGATTCAGGAATTCAACGGATAACTTTATTGCAGAATTCCTGTGGCTGGCTGAAAGAGTGGCCGAAGAAAAAATAACCGCTTAAAATTACCGCCACCCCCGGTGGCATAAAAGGAGACAGATCATGAAAACCGTTCTTCACAAAGCCGGTTCAAGAGGCCATGCCCGTCACGGATGGCTTGATTCCTGGCACACCTTCAGCTTCGGTGGATATTATGACCCGGAAAGAATTCATTTCGGCGCCCTCCGGGTGTTAAACGATGATACGGTTGCCGGCGGCATGGGCTTTGGCACTCATCCGCATGATAACATGGAGATCATTTCCATCCCGACGAGCGGCGACCTGGAACATCAGGACAGTATGGGCAACACACAGGTCATTCGCCAGGGGGATGTACAGGTAATGAGTGCCGGTACCGGCGTTCAGCATTCGGAAAAGAACAAACACCGGGACAAAGAAGTCCGGTTCTTCCAGATATGGGTGTTCCCCAACAAGAAAAATGTAACACCCCGGTACGATCAGCAAAACTTCCCGGATACCGAACGGCATAATAAACTGCTGACGATCGTATCACCGCTTGGCACCGGCGACGGCGGCGTGCAACTGCACCAGGATGCCTGGTTCAGCCTGGGCAAACTGGACAAAGCCTTTTCCACTTCGTATGAACTGAAGAAAAAAACGAACGGCGTTTATGCATTCGTCATTGAAGGTGATGTAACCATCAACGGTCAGCCGCTCAGCCGGCGTGACGGGCTGGGAATATCTGAAACGGACAAACTGGACATCGTGGCAGACAGCCCTGCCGAGTTATTGCTCATGGAAGTACCCATGTCCTGAATATCAACAACACAAAGGAGTTTCGTATGGCTTCAAAAAGATCGGTTGAATATGTAATAGCCCCTCCGCCACCGCATATGGTGGGAGACGGTTTCCGGGTACACAGTTTTTTTCCGGGGAGCCGTTTTATTGACAAGAAAAGAATGAGCCCATTCTTTTTACTGGATTACGGTGCGCTGATCGAATTCTCCCCGTCTGCTTCTCCCCGCGGTGTGGGAGTGCATCCGCATGCGGGGTTTGAAACAGTCACCATCGCCTATCATGGAAAAATTGCACACCACGACAGTGCCGGCCACCAGGGGGTGATCGGCGAAGGCGATGTGCAATGGATGACAGCCGGTTCCGGTCTTCTTCATAAAGAATACCACGAAGAAGGATTCAGTAAGACCGGCGGCCCTTTCCAGATGGTGCAGCTGTGGGTAAACCTTCCTGCGAAATACAAAAAAACAAAACCCGGCTACCAGGAGATCACACAGGACAGGATGGGCAGGTACCGGTTACCGGGCGACAATGGCGTGGTCGAGATCATTGCCGGTGAATACAACGGCGTAAAGGGACCGGCCCGCACCTTCAGCCCGATGCAGGTCTATAATGTAAAACTGAACAAGGGTGCAAAAACAACCCTGTCATTTCCTTCCGGCTACAATACCGGTATGCTGGTTGTAAAAGGAGCTGCGCTGTTCAATGAAGCGCCGGCCGGCACCGACCACTTTGTTCTCTTTAAGCAGGATGGGGAGGAAACCGCTATCGAAGCGACAGAAGATACCGTGATACTCGTCCTGTCCGGTGAACCGATCAATGAACCGGTTGCCGCCTATGGTCCTTTTGTGATGAATGACTGGAAAGAAGTGGAACAGGCCATCCAGGATGCGAATGCCGGAAAATTCGGCGTACTGGAAGAGTAAGCAGATCGCCGTCAGGCACCCGCCCCGCCTTTTTTCTGCATGAAGGCCGCCAGGTTCTTTCTGGCATTCTTCTGCACCTTTCGTTGCATCCATCCCATCCAGCCAAATACAGCGCCTTTCCAGCCCAGGGCCTGGGAAGCCCATTTGCTGAGTTTGAAGGCATCGCTGTGCTCAGTGATCTTCCCGTCTTTCAGCCGCATGAATGCTTTGATATGATTCACCACTTTCCGGCCGGTCTTCGAAAAAGTATAAGTGGCCGTCCAGTTGCAGGTGGCATACTCCTCATCCAGCAACCGGATATTAGAAAAGCTGAGGGAAAAATCCTTTGCATTCGTACAGAGCATTTCCCACATACAGCGCACCTCTTCTCCCTGCAAAAGACCGAAAGCCGGATCACTGAAAACGATATCCTCACTGTAACAACTGTTCATGGCTGCTGGATCCAGCTGCTGAAAGGCGGTATAGAAGGTTGTAATGACATCTGCATTTGTTGGCATAACGCAGCTGATTTGATGGCGGAAGCTGTAAATTTAGTTCTTCAAATCACACACATGAAAAAAATATCACTTCTCCCCCTGTTGCTTATCCTTTGCCGGGCCGTGACGGCACAGACCGACCAGGACTCGTTGTGGATAAGGGAAAACTACACCAAGACGGAAGTGAATATCCCGATGCGGGACGGGGTCAAACTTTTCACCACCCTGTATATCCCGAACGATAAAAGCGAGAAACACCCCATCCTGATGAACAGGACACCCTACTCCTGCGCACCATATGGAAAAGACTTCACGCCCCGCTTATGGGCTTCCCACTGGAAATATTACTGCCGGGAAAATTATATCATCGTTATCCAGGATGTAAGAGGCCGCTGGATGAGTGAAGGTGATTTTATGGATGTACGGCCTTTCAATAAAAACAAAACAGGGACGGTAACCGATGAAGCAAGCGATACCTATGATGCCATCGAATGGCTGCTGCAGCATATACCGGGCAATAATGGCAATGTGGGCGCCTTTGGTATTTCCTACCCGGGTTTCTATGCCACTATGTGTGCGGCCAGCGGTCATCCTGCACTGAAAGCAGTGAGCCCGCAGGCACCGGTGACGGACTGGTTCATGGGTGATGACTTTCACCACAATGGCGCTTTTTTCCAGATGGATGGGTTTGGTTTTTATTCGGGTTTTGGTAAGCCAAGACCCCGGCCCACTACCGTGGGCGCAGCAGGTTTTGACTTCCCGGTAAAAGACAACTACAGTTTCTACCTGCAAAGCCCGCCTTACAAGCTGATGGAATACATGCATGACAGTGTGGCCTTCTGGAAAGATATGTATGCACACCCCAATTACGACAGCTGGTGGCAGGCCCGCAATACCCGGAATGCCATGTACAATATCAAACCGGCCCTGCTGGTGGTTGGCGGCCTCTTTGATGCAGAGGATTGTTTCGGTGCCTGGAACCTTTATAAGGCCATCGAAAAACAAAATCCCGGTATTCATAACAACCTGGTGATGGGCCCCTGGTATCATGGCCAGTGGAGCAGCCGGGATGGCAGCTACCTCGGAAACGTCCGGTTCGGAAGCAACACCGCTTTCTGGTACCAGAATAATATTGAAATCCCCTTCTTCAACTACTACCTCAAAGGCAAGGGCGCTGACCCGGCGCTGGCAGAAGCAAACATCTTTGTGACCGGCGAGAATCAGTGGAGAAAATTCAGCCAGTGGCCGCCCGAAGAAACCCGTCCCCGGGAAATATACTTCGACCAGGATGGTGCCCTTACCTGGATCCGGCCGGCCAAACGAAATAATTTTTCTGAATACACCAGCGACCCCGCACATCCTGTCCCCTATACGGAAGATGTGCACCAGAACCGTACCAGGGAATACATGACCGATGACCAGCGTTTCGCTTCCCGCCGGCCGGATGTACTGACCTTTGAGACCTTTCCGCTGGAAGAAGACCTGACGCTTGCCGGCGCCCTCACCGCTAACCTGAAGGTCAGCATCTCCGGTACCGATGCCGACTTTGTGGTGAAACTGATCGATGTATTTCCAGAAGATTATAAAAACCCCGGTGATGTTTCCCAGCAGGGACGTACGGCAGGCGGTTCATACCTGATGGCCGGTTACCAGATGCTGGTCCGTGGTGAGATCATGCGGGGAAAATTCAGGAACAGTTTTGAAAACCCGGAACCCTTTAAACCGGGGAAGATCGAAACCGTGAAATTCGATCTTCCGGATATTGCACATACATTCAGAAAAGGGCACCGGCTGATGATACAGGTCCAGAGCAGCTGGTTCCCGCTGGCGGACCGGAACCCGCAGCAGTTCATGAATATCTATGAGGCAAAAGAAGCCGATTATAAAAAAGCCACGATCCGCATCTACCACGACGCAGATAATGCTTCCTCAGTCATAATACCTATTTTGCGATAAATAACCTGTATGAGAAAACAGCCCGGCATACTTGCCATCACATTTTTTGCTTTCTGCTTCGCCACCACGGCACAGGACATCAGCATCATTCCCAAACCCGTGGAAGTGAAGAAAGGCGATGGCTTCTTTACCCTCAGCCCTTCCACGGTCATCGTTGTTACGAACGGAGTGGATGATCATACCGCCGCCTTTTCAACAGCTACCTGAAAGCACTCGCCGGTTTCCAGCTGAAGAAAGTAAAAACAGCCACCACCAATTGTATTCGTTTCAACACCATCCAACCGATCCGGGCGGGTGTGGAAGGAGCCTATGTTTTAGAAGCCACCGGCAAACAGGTACAGATACAGGGGCAAACAGCTTCCGGAACCTTTGCCGGTATGCAAACCCTCATCCAGTTGCTGCCCGTGGAGGTAAAAACAAAAAGCCTCTCCATCCCGCAGGTCACTGTCCGGGATTATCCCCGCTTCGGCTACCGGGGTATGCACCTCGATTGCGGCCGTCATTTCTGGTCTGTTGATTTTGTCAAGAAATATATCGACTACCTCGCCCTGCATAAATTCAATACCTTTCACTGGCACCTCACAGAAGACCAGGGCTGGCGGATCGAAATAAAAAAATACCCGAAGCTGACACAAGCAGGCGCCTGGAGGACCGGCACCATTACCGGCAACTATCCCGGCACCGGCAATGACGGAAAAAAATACGGCGGCTATTATACCCAGCAACAGATCCGGGAGGTGGTGAAATACGCAGCCGACCGTTTCATTACCATCATTCCTGAAATTGAAATGCCCGGCCACTCCTCTGCCGCCATTGCCGCCTACCCCGAACTCAGCTGCTTCCCGGAAGAACCCACGATCAGCTTTTATCCTAAAGCATGTAAATGGAGCGGTGACAGCACCGGCAAGAAAGTGCAGCAAACCTGGGGGGTGTTTGATGATGTGTTCTGCGCCGGCCGTGAATCCACCTTCACCTTTATTGAAAACGTACTGAATGAAGTGCTGACGCTCTTCCCTTCCCGGTATATCCATGTAGGCGGAGACGAATGCCCGAAAGAGAACTGGGTGCGTTGTGAACAATGCCAGTTACGGATCAAAAGCAATCACCTCAAAGATGAACATGAACTGCAGAGCTATTTTATTCAGCGGGTGGAAAAATACCTTAACGGAAAAGGCCGGACACTGATCGGCTGGGACGAGATCCTTGAAGGGGGGCTGGCGCCCAATGCGGTGGTGATGAGCTGGAGAGGTGAACAGGGAGGTATAGATGCGGCCAAACAAAACCATGATGTCATCATGACCCCGGGCAACCCGGTGTATTTTGATCACTCGCAAAGCGAGAATGAAGACAGCCTTACCATCGGCGGCTACAACCCGCTTGAAAAAGTATATGCGTATGAACCCGTGCCCGCAGCGCTGACGGAAGAACAGGGTAAACATGTGCTCGGCGCACAGGCCAATATGTGGACCGAATACATGGACAACCCGAAGAAAGTGGAATACATGCTCTTTCCCCGGATAGCGGCGCTGAGTGAAGTACTATGGTCCGACCCGAAACAAAAAGACTGGAGCGATTTTGAAAAAAGATTGATGGTTCAGTTCAAAAGGTATGATGCCTGGAAGGCTAATTACAGTAAAGCATATTTCGACCTGAAAGCGGCCGTCATACCGTCGGACGATCATACTGCTGTGTTGTGGAAGCTGGAAAGCCGGTTACCCGATGCCGGGATCCGGTTTTCAGCCGGCTCGTCCTCTGTGGATACGGCCTACACATCCCCGGTGCGCATCACCAGTTCTGCCTTGTATACGGCCCGGAGTTATTTTAATAATAAAGTGGCCGGAGCTGTCAGCCAGGCATTCCATTTCAACATAGCCACCGGCAAACCCATCACGCTGGCAACACCTCCTTCTTCCAACTACCCCGGTGATGGCGCCTTTACGCTGGTAAACGGGATCATCAATGAAAAAGGAATGGCCCGCAGCAAAGAGTTCCTGGGTTTCCTCGGTACCAATTGCGAAGCCGTGATCGACCTGGGAACACCCAGGGAGATCAGTTTTGTGGTGGTGAATTGTCTTCGCCGCGAAAGCAGCTGGATATGGCCGGCCACCAAGGCCGAAGTGATGGGTTCTGATGACGGCCAGAAATGGTTCCCGCTGAAATACACCGATCAGCTGACGGAAAAAAATGATAACCCCGGCAAGGTATTTTTAATGCTGCCTTTCCGCAAAACATTTGCCCGTTATGTAAAGGTCATAGCCACCAGCCAGGGGACCATTCCCCCCGGTTATCCCGGCGCCGGCAATAATGCCTGGTTGTTTGTCGATGAGATCGAAGTGGAATAAAGCAGGCAGCCGCTGCGGCACTCAGAATTCCAGGCAGCCCTTGATCAGCTTTTGCCAGAAAGGAGTGGAAAGCGCATCACCGGATAAAGCTTCCACTGCCTTATTCGGGTCCGGGTAAAGCTTTTCGATCTTATACAACATGCATTCGCAATAGTTGCCCGCCTTTACAGAATCTATCCCGCCCTCCTTTGCAGAGCTGATGCAATTGGAAACAAATTCTTCCCGCTCTGCTGATTTCCAGAAACCTCCCAGGCAGGCCACGATATTCTTCTGCCATTCCGGGAGCTGCAGTTCTTCCGGCGTGATCTTGCCTGCATCTTTGCTGTCCGGGTATTTGGCTTCCACCAGCTCCTGCATGCAAAAGCAGTAGAAGCGGGCCGAGTCCGCACTCATGCCTTCCCTGGCATTGTCGATACAGGCTTTGATGAAGATCCAACGGTCGTCTGATACCCAGCCTTTCTTTTCACCGGTTTGCTGGGCAAACAGACCGGAACAGGCGAACAGGAAAAAAGTAAAAAACAGCAGGAAGGTTCTCTTCTTCATATTGGTGGTTTTGGTAATGCAGGCTCAAGGTACGCAATTACCCGTTTCCCGGTGTACGGGCAGGGTCAGAAGGCAGGCTGGTCTTTCCGGTTCCTGTCCTTGAAAAAATCATGAATGATCCGGGTGCCGGTCTCCAGGTCAATGATCTCCATGACATTGATCTCGCCGCTGCTCAGTTCTTTATTATCGGTACCGAATACATAAATACGGTGTGGCAGGATCACCCAGTAGCTGAAATCCTTCAGCCCCGTATTCACCGACCAGGTTTGTTTACCGGTCACCCCCACCCTTGCCAGCAGGATCTTTCCCTCGTTCCCGATCTGGTCTTTGCTCACCACCAGGAAACTGTTGGCCAGGTGTACCGGTTTGCCGGTGGCGACAGAAAGCAGGAAGCCGCCCTGCAGGTAAGCCTGCCCGGACACCTTTTCCTTGTTCTCTCCTGTCTTCCAACGGCTGTATGCTTTAGCCGGGTCTTCCGGTGCCAGGCTGGCTGTGTACAGCATATTCCTCGCCGCATCCCCATAGGTTTTCCGGTAACCAAACTGGGCGGGTAAATTGTCCAGTTCATCTGCCGTCATCAGTCCGTACCATTTCCCGTTCAGGCTGTCGGTATTGGTTTTCATTTCAGAAAATGAGCGGTTGTTCTTCAGCGATTCTGCGGCCTGTTGCTGGTCACGCAGGGCATAGCTTTCTTCCTGAACATTCTGCTGCAGTTTTCGTACGCTGTCTTCCTGTCTTGCGTTCAGGTCCCGTTCATACATATAGCGGCGGGAGCTGTCCTGGAAGGCGGCCTGGCTGATCTGCCGGGCATCATACAGGTTCAGGGCCCTGCGGTAGCGGGCATAGTTAGTGTCATACAGCACCCGCAGTTTTTTCAATTCATTCTCCAGTTCCTTCTCCCTTGCTTTTACCGGATCGGTTTCTTCTGTTTCTTCATACGGTTCCGCCACCAGGGTGGAGGTGTTCAGGGCATATTTGTTTCCGTCACTGGCAGTCAGGATAATGCCATACTGTTGATCAAATTCGTAATACCGCCGTTCGGTGGTCAGCTTTCCTTTTAAAGAAGGGTTCCGGGTTTCGATCGCAGCAGCGTCTGCCTTTTTTTCCAGGGTAAAGGGATCAAAGGCCATCAGTTCGCCGGCAAAGACCCAGGCCCGGTTACCGGAAAGTCCTAATACTTCCACCGGGTACGACCTGATCTTTTGATGGCGGCTGATCTTTTGGGAAGAAAGCTTTTCACCGGTTACCGCATCATTTGCCTGAACGTAATAAGAAGTGGAGACCGACTTCCTCACAAACCCGCCGTTGCGGCTGTAGCTGGTGGTGCGGTCATATTTCACCAGGGAAAAGACCACCGCCTTTCCGTTCGCTTCGGCCACCAGCGGAACAGAGATCACACAGCGCTCATCAAATTGGGAGAGGCAGGAACGGATCAGCGCCACGAAACCGAAGATCAGCAGACCCAGCGTAACCACGCCCCCGATGACATATTTTTTCAGCATGATGTACTATTTGGTGAATAAAGATATTCTTTCAGCAGGAATGAAATGGCATACCCGCTGAAAGAAACAGGAGCCCTCATTCTGCTGCAGCACGAAAGAAATTTTCTGTAAAGCCGCTCCAGACATGCTCAGTGTAGAATTGTACGATCAGCTTCACCTTCGCCATGACCCGGGGATAAGCATCTGCTATTTTCCAGAAACGGGCCCCGCCGGCAAAAATGTTTTCGGCATACATATTAAAATCATTCTCCCAGTTGGAAAGCGAGTAAGGGCTGAGATAGCCTTTCTCCAGCAGTTTGGGATCATAGTCCACTGAATACAACCCGGCTTTCACCGCAGCAGCACTGTTCCCGGCTAAGAGTTCCGGGCTTAGCTCCTTCCATTTGTACTCAAACAGCATGTCGGGATGATTGCGGAGCAGAATACTGGAGAATTCATGATGAAAGGTCTTTTCGATCTCGTTATTCCCGTCGGTACCGATGTAGACAATATTCTCTGAATTGGTACCGGTAAAATATTCCCGGTTGAACCGGAGTTTGCCCACGATATACACAACGTTCAGTTCACTGCCCCATACCGAAACCGGGTATTTATACATTGCATTGATCACGGCAGTAGTATCGGCTGCAAAGCGGGTCATATCCGGCAGGGTGGCTTTTGCTTTTATTTTACCGCCCAGCCAGGAGGCCGGAAATATTTCCTTTACTCCGTCGTAAGCCGCTATTTTAGTTGCCGGGTCAGTTTCCGGGGATTGTGCCCGGGAAAGGAAAGCAATGAAGAGAAGTGCAGGAATAAAAGCAACTTTCATCCGGATAAAATGATTTTAGTGAAAGAAAGAGACCGATAATTAAAGTTCCCTGATCCAGATATTCCGGAAGCTGGTCATATTACCATGGTCCTGCAGGGTGATCGGTTCTTTTGCCTCATGCTTTTCATAGGCCGGTGAACCGATATAAACCGTATTGCCCCAGAGGGTGGACTTGTTTTGCACCAGCACCCCGTTTTGCAGCACCGTCAGGCGGGCCGGGTTGATCACCGAGCCATTTTCGCTGAACCGCGGGGCGGTAAAGATGATATCATAGGTCTGCCACTCCCCCGGCGCTTTGCAGGCATTCACCAGCGGCGGGTATTGTTTGTAGATGCTGCCGGCCTGTCCGTTCACATAGGTCTTATTGATGTTATTGTAATTATCCAGTACCTGCACTTCATACCTTCCCATTAAGAACACACCGCTGTTGCCCCGGTTCTGTCCGTCGCCGGTTACATCGGCCGCCACCCGCCATTCAATATGCAACTGGCAATCGCCGAATTTCTGCTTGCTCTGGATATCGCCGGTACCGGGTTTCACCGTAAAAGCATTATCGGCCACGGTCCATTTGGCATCTGTACCATCCTTGTGCTGCCATTTGGAACCTGATGTTCCGTCGAATAACACGATCGCATCAGAAGGGGCGCCGTTGCAGGACGCACCCGGTGTAACCACTTTGGGTTCGGGCGACCAGATCTCTGTTGTTTTGGGATCTTTCTGGGCCGGCAGTTGCGTGAACAGCAGGCAGGCAAGGGCTGAAAGGGTCAGTCGTTGAAGGCGCATAGTAAAAATTTAGCGGGAAGATAAGATAAGTTACCATCTGTTGAACGCCCTGAAACGCAGGCCGCCCTCCCGGACGGGAAAACAGGTTTATTTCTTACCTTGAGCCGGTAAGATACCTGTATGAAAAAGACCTGCCTCTTCATCGCCCTCCTGGTTGCCGTTTCCGTATCCGGACAGAATAACAGCAGTTCCCCTTGCTGGCACCTGCAGCAGGATGAGGTGTATAATTTCAGCTTCTTTTACCCGGACGACTGGACACTGAAACTGCCCGGCACCAATACCCGTTTCTTTGTAACCAGCCCGGTTGAATCAGACAATGATATGTTCCGGGAAAATGTAAACCTGCTGGTGAAGAAGGCCGGCGCCGGAGAAACATCCGTAAAAACGGCCGAAGCCAATATCAAGAGCACCCTCAGCGCCAACCTGAAGAACTTCAAGGTCATCCGGTCGGTCTATCTGAAATGGAATAATCTCGAAACTTACAATATCGAATACACCTGCACCCAGTCAAGCGAGGGCAAGGACTATAACCTGCACATGAGCCAGTGGATCACCATCAGCAAGGGAAACCTGTTTGTGTTTACCTATACGGCAGAAGCCGCCGTTTATGAAAAGTTTATCACGACCGTCGAAAGGATATTTGAATCCATTGTGATTGAATAAGGATCGGTGATTCTGCTTGCTTTCACCATTGCCAAATAGTGATCTCGTTTGACAATGCCATGCTTCCGGCAGGAGCTAATACATGGACCGTTACAGATCATCTTCTTCTCCGGTATCTGCTTCAATAATATTTTCTGCTTCCCTGGCCTTTGTGTTTCGCATTTTAACCCGTCCTACTCCTGATAATGTCAGGATAATACCGGTAAAGAACCCGGTGAGTAATCCGACGATATGTGCGGCATTATCAATATTACCTTTAAGACCCATCACCAGGTTATACCCCACAAACAGAAGAACGGAACCAATGATACCGGAGTTCGCTTCCCTCTCCTGCCTGCTTACAAACAACAGGGAGGCCAGCAGGTAACCATATAGTCCGAATATTGCCCCTGAAGCACCAGCGCTGACCACATTGTTATGCCACCATATACTTGTTAGCCCGGCACAGATACCGGAAAGGATATACAGAAGTAAGAACCAGGCTCTGCCCAGTTTCTGCTCCAGGAAGATGGATACAAAAATGAAACCGATAGCATTCATCAGCAGATGTATAATGCCAATATGAACAAAGAAGTTCGTCAGCAACCGCCAATACTCTCCCTGCCCTATCGTAAGCATCCTTACGTTACCGCCCCAGTGTACAATGTCTGTTGGTTTAGGATCGTATATACTCACCCCGCTGATAAGCATCAGGATAAAAACAAGGATATTAATGTCAAGTATCGCTGCTGAGATGAAATTGTTTTTGCCGGGTATAAGGAAGGAAAAGAAACTGATCCCGCCATGATCTTCATTTTTATCCTTGCTGAATACAACAGACCAGTAGGGCCGCCTGGTCGCTTCGGGAGTTTCCGGCTTATGTTGCAGCCGGTTGATCAGCGTTTCACTTGCTTTTGAAATTTTAATAAGCTGCCGGCCTCTTTCACTTACTTCTACCCGAACGGTATCACCCGTCTCAAATCTTTCAGCTACATGCAACGGGATGCGGATCTTTTTTAAGTAGGTGTCGGATAACCTGAGCACAACGGCCTTAGTGTCTGTCATACTGGTCACCCGGGCAACCACTACTCTTTTTATAGTTGTCTGGCAGGCTAATACTGCCCTATGTACTTTTGCGAGGTAAGTGATCAGGAGTGCAATGAAGAATCCTACGCCAAAAAGTAACAGGGCTTTTGAATAGCTCATACTTTCTATCATTGGTCTCTGACCCGACTTGCCGGGTATGTACGGAGATAGTAACCACATAACACCATAGACGATCAATTCCATTCTGAAATCTTTCATCTTCTTCCGGAGATTCTCTGAAAGAAGTCTGCTGTTGCTTTCCGTTTGCAGCGCCAGCCGGTGGAATGTTATACCCGTATCTGACATATAATTAAAGGCGGGCCATGATTCATCTTGTATGACCTTAGCAGACAAAAATAAAATATTGGCAGGTTTATCATTGATTTTCAAACACGGGCAGACATATTTATACCTCATTGGATGATTTAGTAAAAAAAGGTATTTTTATACAATGAGAATCCCCTTACTCGGCCTTGCCATGATCTGCTGTCTTTTCTTCTCCTGTCAGAAGGAAGCAAGAGAAATAATCAGCAGCAGTACCAATGATGTGATCAGCCAGGAAAATACCCGGCTCGAAGCAAAGATCACCAAACAAACAACCACCTGCTGGCTGAACGGGTATGTATTCAACGAACAGAAACAACCGGTTTCCGGCGCACAGGTTGACTGTGGCGGAAAAACCACCATCACCGACAGCAAAGGCTTTTTCTATTTTAAAGAAAAGCTGACCGTAAATAAAGACTATGCACTCATAAAGGTCAGCAAAACAGGTTTTCTCAATGGCTTTCGCACCTTTACACCCAATAATCAAAAGCTTACTTACCTCACCGAAAAGATCGTGTTACAGGCTGCAGGCACTCCTAAGATCGTAGCTTCTACCGGCGGCACTGTTACCATTGATAATATCAAATTGACATTCCCTGCCAATGCGGTGGTAAAACCCGGCGGGATCGCTTACACCGGCGACATACGGGTGGTGGCCCGGTATATCAACCCCGCCGATGCTGCTTTTCCTTATTTAGTTCCGGGAATACTCAGCGGGCTCAACAGTGCCGGCGAAATAAAATCATTGCAAAGTCTCGGTATGGCCAACGTGGAACTGCAGGATGCAACAGGCGCCAAACTGGAAATAGCCTCCGGTAAAACCGTACAGATGGAATTACCTGCACCGGCCGGCTCGCCCGCTACAATCCCGCTCTGGCATTTCAATGAAAAATTCGGGATATGGATACAACAGGGAACTGCCAATAAAGTGAATAATGTGTATGTGGCAGAGGCCAATCACTTCTCGATATGGAACCTTGACATTGAATTCAACAGTTTTGTACTCACTATGCGGTTCCTGAATGTGGGCCAGGTACCTGTATCCAACCTGCGGGTGGATGTATACCGGGCCAATCAATCTTTTGTAAAAGGATTTTATACCGATAATGCCGGCGAAGCTTCCCTGATCAACTGCTCTTCCAATGAAACGCTGACAATGAAGGTGGCCTATCCCTGTGATACGATCGTCTACGCCATTGCACCCGTTACTCAATCGAGGACCGATGTGGTGATCATCAACAGCCCGGCCGTGCAGAGCTACCAGTTTACCGGAAGCCTGTTCACCTGCAATAACCAACCCCTGCTCAATCAGCCGTTCCAGTTATACCTGACCAGTCCCACCGGTTTCGTGGTACTGAACGGGATCACCGATGCACAAGGACATATTAATACCGGCACCGCCCTGCCTAACTGTGTGGGCAACGCCCTGAATGCACAAACAGTTTCTTATATCAGCAACCGGTTTTATTACAGCAGTACCACACAAGTGCAGCCTGGCCCCAATAACTACAATGCCACCCTATGCGACAGTACTGGTAACGGCGGTTTCAATGACAGCGATATCGTGAATATCCCTGATCCCTCGCTCCGTCAGAAAGTAAGGGATGTCATTAACAAACAAACCGGCAATATCTATTATGCGGATGTAAAGAATATAAAAACGATGAGGACGTATTCAGTCCCCCTTATCCAAACGATAATGGGTCTGCAATACTTTACCAGTCTTGATACGCTGGAAATCACTTCCATTAATGGTATCACACATTCATTCACTGATCTGAACCCGCTGGCAAATCTTCCGATACGTTACCTTGATCTTTCCAGGGGAAGTCTGACCGATATCTCGCCTTTGCAGCATATTACCACCCTGACCGATCTTTACCTCAGCGAGAATCATATTACGGATATCAGCCCGATACAGCCTTTGCATAACCTGAAGACCCTGTGGGTATCCGTAAATCCGATTCACCAGGTAAATGCATTGCAGGGACTGACGCAATTAACAGACCTGGGTGTGAACACCTGCCAGCTTTCAGATATTTCTCCCCTGCAGGGATTGACCGGTTTGCAGTACCTGAACGTCGGTTTTAATCCCCAGATAACTACTATTTCCCCCGTTCAGAATATGACAGGCATGCTGATCTTTAATATCAGAGGTTGCCAGGTAACCGATATAAGCCCTATACAAAACTTTGCCTCGGTCAGCACATTGTACCTCGACAGTAACCGGATCAGTAATATTGCCCCATTACAAAACCTGACCCAACTGAGGTATCTTGATCTTTCAGACAACCAGATCACCAACCTTGTTTCATTAAATAATTGTACCCTGCTCGGTACCATCGATCTTTCCGATAACCAGATAAGTTCTGTAGCGCCGTTGCAAGGTCATCCGGGCATACGCTCCCTGAACCTGCGGAATAACCTGATCACGGATATCAGCCCGCTGCAAAACAATACCGTCTTGCTGGCACTGGCGCTGGATAATAATGCCATCAGCAATGTGGCGCCGCTGAGCGGGTTGAACTTATTGCAGCAACTTTACCTTTATAATAATAACCTGACCAGCATCACACCCCTGATCACCAGTAACCCTAACCTCCACAGTTTTTATATCACACAGGGGAACAGTATCCCGGGTGCGCAGATCACCTCCTTCCAGGGAACACACCCCTCCTGCCAGGTCTTCTGAGTGATCAATGAAAACTTCCACCAGGGAAAGAGAACAGGATGTGGCTACATCATTTTTTTCGACAGCCATTTCCTTACCGGCAGATCATAGAACCGGAAGATGAGCCAGGCCAGCACTACGGCCCCCAGCAGCAACCCCGCACCAACAGGCCATCCCGCAGCGAGTGAAACCTTCTTATCCACCACCCAGGCCGAAAAGATATAGATAAAAGGATAATGAATGATATAAAGCGGGTAAGAAATATCGCCCAGGAAACGACAGACCAAACGCCCCGTGTTGCTTTGCCCGCTGCTGCTGGCGCCCAGGTAAACGATGAGCGGAAAGATGAGCAGGATCGTCAGTGAATCATACAACCCGTTTACCCATACCGGGCCGCCGGCACCGATCCTGGGCACCGAAAAGAAAACAATCAGCAGGGCTGAACACCAGAGGAAGCCATTGCTGATCTTTCCCGGTTTGATGATCCTGGACAGGAGCAAACCGGCCAGGAAGGGATATAACAACCTCGTCAGCCCGATCCGAAACTGCGCCGGTTGTAAAGACCAGCCACCGATCACATCACCATTGGGTGAAGTAACGGCCAGGTGTATCAACGCCGCACCGGCCAAGGCCACCAGCACCGCCAGCCCGGTACGGGAAAGACGGCGCAGCACCAGGGCATACAAAATATTGGCCACGTATTCAAAGAACAGCGACCAGGCCGGGCCATTCAGCGGGTGCATCTCATCCCAGCCACGGATATCCAGCGCAGCCGGTACCGGTACCAGGGTGAACCCGATCAGCATCACCACTATCATTTTCCAAATCGGTATGTCTGAAATTTTGGGAAACAGTACCGGGGAAGCACCGTAATAAAAACAAAGGGCGCCGGTCAGCATACCGGCAATGATCATCGGGTGCAGGCGGATCAATCGTCTTTTGAAGAAACCAGCCAGAGACATTTTATTCCAGCGGTCATTATAGGCATACCCCACCACAAAGCCGGAAAGGGCAAAGAAGAAATCGACTGCCAGGTAACCGTGATTGATGAGCTGTTTAGTATGATCGCCTCCTGAGAAGATCTCAAAGACATGAAAGGCCACTACCATGATGGCGGCCACCCCCCGCAGGCCATCCAGGATCTCGAAATGTTTTTTTGAGTCGGTAAAGGCAGTGTGGTTGTCAGGGGCTGAAACGGTCATAGTGCTGTGTATGGATTTACAAAATACGGTAAGCCGGGCAATGGAGGGGGAAAAATTTACCGGCAGTAATCAACCGGTACCGGGCGCCGAAGCAGCGTGCATGTTCCAAAGATGCTGTCTTCAAGGAACTGCTGCCGGTGAAAAACTGAAGCTTAAATTAAGAATGGAAGGACAACAATATTTGACCGGTGGGGCATTTTACAAATAGCCGATAGAATTACAGCTGTTGCGCTTAGAAAGGTCAGGCCCGCCATTTCTGTTACGATCTTAGGGGTTGTTCTGTTTCTGCCCGTTAAATGCTGAGAATGTTTTCCCATCGTATCTGGATATTCCATTGTCGGTACCGATCCATAAGTCACCTGCCTTGTCGCAAAATACCGTCAAAATTGAATTGCTGACCAGGCCGTCTTTTGTTGTATAGTTGGTCAGGGTTTTGCCATCATATTTCCATAAGCCGGCATCAATTGTTCCAATCCATATAACACCTTTCTTGTCATCAGTTATTGTCCAAACCCTGGCAAGCGTTCCTTCTTTACCCCGCAGTGTGGTGGGGAAGTCAGGGTTTTCAAGTTTGTGTTCCTTTGTGAAATTGATTAGATCTTTACCGTCATAACGAAATAAACCATTGCCGTTATTCCCGATCCAGATATTCCCGCTCCTGTCTTCAAACAGGGAGCGAACAGCTAACCCCAGTTCTTCGTTGTCAAGCCAGGTGAATGTTTTTCCGTCATATTTACAAACGCCCCTGCTTTCTGTTCCGAACCAAATATTTCCTTTGCTGTCCTTCAGGGAACAATAAACCGAATAAGGGCTTTGAGAGTAGGCTTTGGTGAGTTTTGATGTTTGCGGTAGTTGAAACGGGTATAGTGCATTGTTCCTGTAATAACTTCCGGACAACAGCACCATGCCGGTGAGGTCAGTGGCATTCGATTTAATTGCAGAGGATGGTACTGCGATGAATTGTGTACCAGTAAAAATGCAAACTCCATTCCCTGTTGAAATAATGACAGAGCCGTCTTTGTCTGGCCGGATTAATCGGACGAAATTACCACACAGACCGTTTTTTTCAGTGAACTGACGGGTTGTCTTACCATCATAGCTGAATAATCCATCCCCATCTGAAGCAAACCAAAGAATATTCTGATCATCCTGGAAAATGCCACGAATGTTTCTCCCTGGCGCTGAAACGGTATCTCCGATAGGCCCTGTGCCCGGCGTTTTGTTTTCCGTTGATATGTTATTCTGTCCGTTGCAGGAAGTAATAACTGTCAGGAAGCCGGATAGCATTATGGAGGGCAGGATCTTTATAAGTAAAGTCATTCTGCTTTCCTGTTTTCTGTTTCTACTTGTTTACACATGGGCTAAAGGGTTACTGCTTTCGGGCAGAGGTTATCAGGCCGGATGGTTGAATGAAAAATGATGCTGAAGGTAGAAAGAAAGCCTGGAATTGCACTTGGCTGATGTTCACAGGTTATGCCACAATTGGCCTACCCTGGTGTTGTACGACTTGCTGCCGAATGGTGGGGTAATCCTTTCTTTTCTTATTAGTTTGTCACAATTTAAGCTTCGGGTCATAACTGCTTCAGTTGTCTCATCATTGCAAATTCATCAGTCAGCCGCCAGTGTTCACAGATTCTGCCATTTTTGATGTATTCAATATTTATCTGGTCTACCTCGATCTTATTTCCGTTTGGTTGCATTCCCCATAACTCTCCGAGCAGGGTTCCGGTCATTACTACTCTTGCAACAATTCGATCCTCAGTGATCACGAGGTCTTTGATCGAATAATGCAGATCCGGGAAACCTTGCCGCATGGCCCTTATAATAGGCCTGAGGCCTGCCGCACCGGGTGGCGGTACCTGGGTGCCGCCCGGCGAATGGTTGATATACGCTTCGTCTATTATTTCATCCAGGAGATCAAGTTCGCCGGAATTCCAGACCCGGTAAAAATAAGATTCAATCAATTGTTTGTTTTCGTTAAGAATGTTTGCGTTCATTTTAAAGGGTTTTTATAAAAGGCTACTGAACGGCAAACTTCATCAAACGAAAATAAAGATCTGTTCACCCGGGTTAATAAATCAGGATTTCATAATTCTCTTCCTTATACGGCTCAAAGAGGGTGGTCTGACGCCCACATAAGATGCTACATAATACTGTGGTATTCGTTGCAGCAGGTCATGGTTTGTTTTTACCAGGTTACTATATCGTTGTTGCGAGGATTCAGTATAAAACGATAGGATCTGGTTAATGGCACTGGTATAAACATCCTCCATTAATAACCGGCCAAACCTTTCCCCGCCGGAAATTGTTTTGAATAATTTTTGCAGGTTGTCAAACGATATGACAAGCAGTTCAAGAGGTTCCAAAGCCACAATATTCTTTTGTGAGGCGGTACACCTGATCAGGCTGTCGTAATTGCAAATGAATTCATTCTCTTTCGCAAAATTATGCACGACTTCATTTCCGTCAGGTGAGACATAGTAACATACTATTCCCTTATTAATAAACCCCAACTCCCTGCAAATTTTCCCTTCCCGCAGAAAGAAATCTCCCTTTGCCAAATTTCTTTGACTGAATAAAGCTTCAATTACCTGTTTGTCACCTTTCGTTACCTGTATGTATTGCCTTATTTTAGTTACAAGTTGTTTGTACATCCTCTGTCGTTTAAGATTTTGCGGGACCGAAACAAAAAAAGTAAGTAAATACCCTGACAGGAAATTGTATACCCCGTTAAAATGTTGCCGGTCTGGCGGTATGTTGTATCATGTCAGCCCGTTGCCGCTGCGATTAAAGATACAAAAGCTCATTATGACTTCCTTTGTCCGGATTATTTCGGCTGCGAAAACCGGACTAACCGTAACCAAAGCCGGAAGAATATTCATCGCCACACATATTGCGAAGCAATATTATGTGCAATTCCGGAATTGCTATTTTAGTTGCAAATAAATAAGTAAGCCGGCGGCAATGGTCATTATAGCAAGGGCTGCAAAACCAAAAATGTTTATTAGCCTACTATTTGTAAACTCTCCCATAATCATTTTATTGTTTGAAATATGGAGAATGATCGCAATTAAAACAGGTGCTGTTACTCCATAGAGTATGGCGGTGTAAATGAGGGCCTGGATAGGCGAAATGCCAATATAATTCATGGCCAGGCCAAGCAATAATGAAATGGCGATTATTACATAAAAGCCCTTTGCTTCATGAAATTTTTTGTCAAGCCCCTGCTCCCACCCAAAAGTTTCGGTAAAAATATAAGACAGAGAGCCGCTTAATACCGGTATTGCGATTAGCCCCGTACCAATAACTCCAATGGCAAAGAGAAGATAAGCCAGGTTCCCCGCCAATGGCTTTAGTGCCATCGCCGCTTGTTCAACGGTGTCTATTTGGTGCACTCCGCCCTGGAACAGTACTGTACCCGTGGTAAGGATAATGAAATACATAACAAAACCGGAAAGTGTCATACCAAAATCCACATCCTTATTCATGGCATGAATAATTCTCTTGTCAACCACGAGTTGCCTTCTTTTCATCTTCATTTCCTCGACCTCCACTGAGGCCTGCCAGAAAAAAAGATAGGGAGAAATGGTAGTACCTAATATACCAACAATAATCGCAAGAAAATCCCGGTCAAATTTTATAGTGGGGATAAACGTGGCCTTTACTATTGAGAATAAATTTTGTTTGTATAAAAAAGGAACAATAAAATAAAAAAGCATAACGACACAAACATATTTCAGCCCCGAGGCTATTTTCTGGTAAGGCAGATAGATAATAAGACCCAGTAATAAAACAGTAAAAAATACGCTGAAGAAGCTTGCCTCAACAGAGGGAAACAATAAGTTCCCTACTGCCCCCATTCCTGCTATATCTGCGCCAATGTTCATGATTATAGCCGGAAAACTAAACAGCAGCATGATATATAGTACTGGCTTTGGATAATGCTTCTTAAGTGTTCCCGTCAGCCCTTGTGAAGTTACCAGTCCAATTCTTGCACACATTTGCTGAATGCCGGCCATAAGAGGAAACGCAACAATGGAAGTCCAAAGTGTAGAAAGGCCATATCCTGCACCGGCCTGTGAATAGGTTGCAATTCCGGATGGGTCATCATCGCTGGCTCCTGTAACGAGACCCGGCCCAATATGCTTCCAGAATCTTGTGACTTTACTGAAGATGCTTTTCCGGCTTTTCATATCTCAGCTTTCGTTGACTGGCAGGTTAAAAAACAAGTAAAGTAATAAGTATTGCAAAACTGATTGTTATATGGATAAAGAATGCGGGGTGATTGTCGCTATAAGACTGTCAAAAAACAGGTTCAAAAGCCCAACGCAAACAAATATTACCCCGATTGAAATAGATCTTAGTTTCATGACAGTTGTTTACAACGGCACACACCGTTCCGGAGCTTTTCCTCTGCCGGGAGGTTGTTGTGTGCCTGCCCTGGCTGACAAAAGCAGATTAAGCACTTCAAGTTAGTGATTTAATCCGGAGTGAAAGTGTACTTGTCCGGCCGAACCGCTGCGCCCGGGGCTGAGAAAGTTGAGGGACCTTATCCGGCCGCCCCGGCAGTGCGAAAACCTCGTTGGCAGCTCGCTGTTTTTCTCAGCTGTCAGGGGTTACCATTTCCCCGTTTTTTGCCTGAACTTCTCCAGGTCCAAATATATGATACCCCAATGGTGGCCATCCGGGTCTTCCAGGTTTCTTATTTGCATAAACCCTTCATCGATCATCGGTGCCGGTTCAGTACCGCCCGCCTGCAGGCCAATTTCAATAATTTGATCAACTCTGTCAATGCTTTCAACGGGAAGGGTAAAAGTGGCGATTGCATTTTTCTTAGGATCCGGAAGATCTTTTTTATTGCCTTTTCTGAACATTTCGAGACTCTGTAACATCAAATAAATTTGGTCGCCCCAGGCCATACATTTTTGGTCATCAAACGTAAATAGCGTGTTAAGCTCAAAACCTAATTTTGTATAGAAAAGCATAGAAGCCTCAACATCTTTTACAGGTAAATTGATAAATATTTGTTTCATTGTCTGCTTTGTCTTTGATTTTTTCAAAGCTAATTCTCAGGTTTACTTTTTCAGGTGGGTAATACGACAAAATTGGGGCGGATTTGTGTCAGGGTAAAGCAGGTGCTGTTTTAGCAGGTTTTAGGATGGCAGATTTTATAGGGCCTGCCAACAGGCCATACTTCATCAAACCGGGAATGGTCATTCATCTGCCCGTAACCACTGCCTGGATTATCAATGGGCTGAAGTTTGCCGGCGGTTATGCCCGCTCGCAAAAAACCGAAGTTATACGCCATCATTCAAGCTTATACCGATAATAAAACATAAGATAATCAGGCTGACCTTCATTGCCGTTACCCTGCCCTTCGTTTCCATTTTCAGGTAAAGGCTGATTGAAGTCCAATGGCGAATAATATCCAATGTTTAGCTTGCTGTATTTGTTACCTTTTTTCTTCAGATAATCCCACTTCCATGAGTAAAACTTCTTTCCATATTCCTGGTTCCGGGAAATAAATATTTTTATATAAATATCGTCTTTAACCTGCAAGTAGTCGCTTTCAAAATTTATATTTATTGTCCGCTGGAAATTGATTTTCTGCACCCTGGTACCAAGCTGTATACTGTCAATGATTAAGGTCAATTTCAAATTGTCTTTGTGCGCCGGTACTGTCCATTCAGCAGGCGGCACGAACATTTCGTCAGCGCCCTGCTGAGCAAAACTATTATAGCAAATAACTACAAAAAGAACTGTCAATATAAAGAGGCGTTTCAAATAATTTATTAGCATATCAGTTGAAGTTAAATTTTCGTGCAACGGATCAGCTCGGTGTTCGGGAGGGGATTGAAGGAATGTTCTGCCCCGAAATAAAGCGGATGTAAGCCACAAAAGCGGGCCATCCAACCGGCAGTTTCCAATGCAAAGCAGCAGCTTTACTATGATACCCATGCATGTTCAATAAACCGGATGGTCCACTTTCCTTCCTGATTTTTTATATACACCCGGTATCCCTCACCGCAGAGTCCTCCGCAAACATATTCGCAGGTCAACATTCCGTGAATCTTATCTGAATCAAAGATAATTCTCGAAAAACTAATTTCTTTGAGTTGTCGCACAAATATCATGGAATCTCGGGTGGCTGGCCGGTATTCAGAAGATAATTTTAACCTGAAACAATTCCTCACAGTAAGGTCGTTCAAAGGAACCAAGTAACTCCCCCGGAGATACGACGTTTTGGTAGTGTCATTTATGACCGGGTATTTTGATCTGAAGATATCTAAATCGTCATTGGACAGAGCATGTACCGAGTCTCTTAAAACAATAATAATGTAGTTTGAATCCCGCACATACGAATTGAGACTATTCCTGATCAAATCTTTGTCCGTTGCCCCTTTCGCAACTGGTTTTATTTCTATTTTACCAGTTAAGCTGTCAACGACCTCTGCAATTCGCGGGGGTGTCATTGAAAAAGTAATTTCAACGTAGATTGAGTCAAGAAGTGACGGGAATATCTCTTTCAGTACAGCTTTGTCATAATCAGGCCCACTGCTGCGATGGCCCGTACATGAAGCTGTCAGGTACAGGACAATTACTGAAAGAATTTTTAATCCTGTGGTCATGGAAGTATGGGTCCTGACGGGCAGGGTTTTCTGTAGTTTGGGAACTGATATTCGTCCGCCCACAAACGCAGCTGATCGAAATCTGATGTTGAAATTAAGAACTAAGAATCAAAGTTTTTTGTTCACTACGGTCTGTCAATAAAAGGCTCCTTATCATCAGGATCAGTACCGAATCGCAGTATATGTCCGTCCGGGTCTTCAATTTGCATTTCATAAGCCCAGGAAAAATTTGTCGGAGGCAGTTTAATGGTCACACCTTGAGACTTTAGCTTTTGATATAGTGCAAATATGTCTCCGTCGAAACCAACCCAAATCCAGGTCCCGCTAACACCTTGTCCGCCTTTACACAAATACAGTCCGCAATTGTCCTTGTTAATGCTGGTGAAACTGTCATCACCCCAATCAGCCTTTTTAAAGCCGAGTATGTCGACATAAAATGACAGACTTTTACTCATGTCGCTCACTTTAAGGATTGGAGTCACATTCTCAATGTGAAAATTCAATCTGTCCGGGTTTATCATCTTAAAGGGTTTTAAAATTGACTACATTCGAAAACTGACTGTATTACAGACAACGGGCAGGGTATTTGCGAAGGCTGGGGATTCATTGATTGTCCAGCCTGGTACAAATGCACATTTGAAAATATGTTGTTTAAGTTATGAACTAATGCTGAACAAAGAACTTCGAGCCCGAACCGCTGCTGATGCTTGCACATAGGTGATGTTACATTGTCGAGCCCTGCTTTTGCAAATACTTTTGTTAGCTGTTGTTTTTAATCCGTCAATTTGTATTTATCTCTATACTCAAACAGTGTCGATTTCATATTGTTAAAAATATACTTGTCTTGTTTAAGTTTGTCATATTCTAGTTGAGCTTTCTCAATCTGGTTATACTCACCCAAAATTATTAGTCTGGCAAACTTGTCGAGTGGAATGTTTCCATCCTCCAATAATTGTATAACGTCAGCCTTAGTTTTTGCTTTTTCAAAATAAGGAACAATATGGTTCAGAATATTGTCAATTGTTTCACTCTTTAACTCGGCAATGTTTGTGCTCATTTCTATGTCAAACCATTTGTCTGTGTTGTACTTCAGTTTTCCTATTCTTTGTCTGATAGCACAAATTGGCTCTGTCGGGTAATCAGGAATTTCGCCGTTATGATAAGTATAAAAAGTCAGCCAATATTCTGGTATAAATAGCCCTGTGTTAATTGTAAACTTGATGTGCTCTTTTGAGTAAAATGAACTTTTTTGAACATTTATAATTTGTCCAAGATCTTGAAGCTTTCGATAAAAATTATTCCCTTTCATTTTAAATCCTAATGGCTTTAAAATTGTCTGAAAACAATCCTTAATTATAATGTCGAAATTTTGTTCTGTGACGGTCTTCATAAAATAACAGCTAACGTTCGAGGCATGCCGCAGGGCTAGTATTTTATAACTGTCCGCCCGGCAACTGAAGCCGATTGAAAAACTGAACTTGAAGTTAACAATTAAAAACCAAATAGAATTCGGTCAAGCCCGATATTAGCTGATAGTAGTACAACTGCCGATTGTTATTCCGTCCGCCAGCCTTGCGGCAAACCTTTTGTTGCCTGCAGTTTTATTTGATAATTATATTTCCAGTATTAATTATGTTGTCTTCGATATAGTCAATTAGTGTCAATGCGAATTTTGCTGAATTTACTTTTGCTTTCTCTTTGTTTTTTGACTTTTCACTTGCACTTTTATCTTGTCCAAAGTCCATAATTCCCTTTATAACAGAAACTCTTTTTTGTTCCTCTTTTAAAATGCTGTTTATACAAGCCAATGAAAAAGCTTCCATATCAAGACCGGTAACTTTTCTTGGTATTTGTGCTACTATTTGTTTTCTTTTTTCAGGATTATCAACAACAGCACTGCCGGTACAGAAATTCTCATCCGTAAAAACATTGAAATCTTTGTCAACCTTTTTCTTAATTATTTCAGCATACTTTCTAATGTCTTCATCAGTTTCAAAGCAAACATGGTCTGGATGGAAGCTACCGTCTTCTTTATGCTTACCACTTTCATAATTATAAACAAAATGAGGAACTAAAACGTCGCCAAGGTTTTGGTCATCGCCATTTAGTCCAGCACAAGTCCCAATGAAGAATGTAAATAGAGGTTGGTGTGTCATAATAATACGCATAATGGCAGCAGCATTATATGACATACCCATCTTATTTGAAGTGTAGGTCAATATTTTGACACTCTGCTTTGGCGTTTTCTTATAATTAAATTCTACTGTACCCGTTCTTAGCTTTTGAATTCTTTGAAGTTTTGAAGTCTGGTCGGTAAAGGCACTTAATTCCTCTTGAAGAGCTGCAACAACTAAAAAATTATATGTTGGGTTGTTTATTAGTTTTGGTAGCTCTGCCGACTTAAAAAGTCTTGACAGGAAACTCATTGGCTATTTTTTTTAATCCCCATATTTGGGTAGAGTTCCTGAAGTTGTTTTAGAGCATTATTTTCAATTAGCTCCATTGTTTTATGATTGGGTCTGTCAATATTTGGATTTTTCTCCATAATATAACCCAAAACTTGCTCTAAAACCATAACCTTACTTTGAAGGTTTAAAAGTGTGTTAGCTACGTTAATGTCTCCTATTTGCATATTGTGATGATTGTTGTAAAAATTGCAGGCAACGTTCGAGGCTTGCCGCAGGGCTGAGATTGTTGCTGTGTCCGCCCGGCAACTGAAGCCGATTTAATAACAGAAGTTGAAGTTAACAACTAAAAGCCAAATAGTATTCGGTCAAGCCCGATATTAGCTGATAGCAGTACAACTGCCGATTGTTGTTCCGTCCGCCAGCCTTGCGGCAAGCCTTTTGTTGGCTGTAGTTTTTCAGTATCATGTAATTAACAAATAGGATTAGGATTAACTTCAAAAATGGTATCTGTTGGATAGTATAGTTCATTAAAAAAATCTGGAGAGTCTTTTCTCTCAATTATTTTGTCAGTACCTATCACAACCTCTTCGGCGTTATCAACTAAAAACTTTAAATCGCAGTTGCATTGATCTTTTTGTGTAATTCCGCGAATCGGACCGTGTCTAATAACCTGAGTTGGAACAGGGCCAATTGTGTAAGTGTCCCAGATTTGTGCTCTTAATGCATTTTGAATCATAAATAAAGTAATTTTAAATACTGGAGTCCTTTGTAAAATTATTTATCAAATGCGTCCATTAAATAATATTCTAGAGAAGTTAAGGTTTTAGTTTCATTTCGTAGATAAGAAGCTTCTATATTGCAATTAAGCAAAAGGAAAGTATATTTCAATTGAGCTTTGTTTGTAAGACGGCAATATAATTTACATTGAAATCTTATTGTCTCACCTTCTGTTATTATCGGTCTGTTCTTTAACACTTCAGCTATAATTTTTGTCTCTAAACGTAGCAAATCAAACCCACCGGGGATCCCATTAAATAAAGTGATTTCGCCTGACCAAGTTTCTCCGCTCGCAAGCCTATTTGCAGTATAAGAAACAAACAACGACATTATTGAAAGTCCCAAACCCGAAGCATTTATTGTCACGCCGATGCCTGATGAATTTGGGAAAAAACTTTTTATAAGAGTATTCCTGGTTTCAGGTGAAGAGTTTAATATGTTTTCTAATACTTCTGTTCTGATTTTTGTTGGAGCTGTTTCACCAGTATTAATATTAAAGCCTAAAAATTGAATAGTTGGGCTTTTTAAGAAATCTAGATAATGATTACTTAGTACGGTTGGGATTTGAGTTGGAATTGCAAATGTTGTGGGATCTGTACTCTCTTGACAATTTTTATGTCTGGCCTTTATGTCCAAAAGAAACTCATCGATAACATTAATGTCTTTTATTAGATTCTTAATCAATGCTTCGTCATCAATTAAAAAGTACAAAGGATGGTTTTTGGCTTCAAGCCCTTTTAGTATACTCAACTTATAATAAACATTCCTATAAATCTCCGTCAAAATTGAAAGTGTTTTTGACCTTTCAAACGACCATTCAATGTTCGGCTTTTCTTCTATCCCAAACTTACTCATACTTGTCACAATAAAAGAATAAGGAATTGAATTTGAAACATCAAGTTGACCTACAGTTTTTGAAAGTGCTTCACCAATAGATCTTAAAGGATCTTTTTCTCGTTTTATGTTTTCAATAATTAAGTCTTTAAAACCTGTAATCCCTGTTCCGCCGATAGTATATGCGTTGGTTGATATTCTATCACTTTCAACAGTATTTTTTAATTCTGAAATGAATGCTTCTTTTGCAGAAGCAGTTAATTTGCCAATACCTATTCCAGCAGACAAGGATGATTCCATTTTTCTTTTAATTATGGTACTGACAGAGTAAACAGTTATTAACACATAAATGGCATTCATCCTATTTTCAGTTGCGATATATCGAGAGCCAAAAGTTTCAATAAATTTTTTTGGATTTTGGTCTCTAATTTTCTTCGCCTCCTCTATTAAATCTGCCTCGGGGTCTAAACTCCATCTACCATATTCAGCATATGCTTTTAGTATTACGTTAATTGAATTTGAAGAAAAAGAATTTTCAAAGCTACTCTTGAATGTCAAATCGAGTTTGTCTTTCAAGTATGAAGCTGCGACCTTTGTGTCAATTTTTAATTCCTCTTGAAGTGATTCGTAATTTGCAACATAATAATATTCAAAAGTTGCTAGTGTTGAGCCTCCCCCGTCCAGAGGGGTGGGTTTAAATTTTATACACGGTCTTTTAATATCGCTCAAATTAATTGGGTCAAATCCCCTGCCCAAAGCAATTTCGGTAAGCGGTGCTCTATTATACTCCAGCGGCTCTCCTAATGGAATTAGGCTTAATGAAGAAAACCTAGTTTCGTTTTCCATATCTTATTTTTTTATTCTTATAAAGTTTATCTATTGACAGTTTGCTAGAACTCCGATGTATTTTTTAAATCATTCTTTAAGATTTATTTTTTTGATTTTTCCTTCAATGCAATCACGGTGTATATAGTTTCCGATTTTAGAGTATCGGTGATACAAAACAATGATAATGATTGGTACGAGCAGCAATCCTCCAATAAATATAAAGCGGGTTGTTTGAGTTAAATTTTCGGCACCTTGAATAATTTGAATAAAAAAGCAAATTAGCCCTCCAAAAAAAGTATAAACAGCATACCTAAAGAAGTAAGTCCAGGCTTTTATCATTTCGCAGAATAGCGTTTCATTGATATTTTCTCTAGAAGGTGGCGTTTTCCAAAATTCGGGGGGCATCAAGAGCCTATCATAGGCAAACATTGTTGCCACAGATAAAGCAAGTGAAATAAGTATTAAAAAAATACCTGCCATTGTTGTTACATAACAAAGTGGCTCAGGGTTGTTAATCCAGTCAGACAGTTTACTTGCCGACAGGCTTATTGAAAGTGAAATAAATCCTGCAAAAAATTTAGCAATATCCATTTTACTACTAATTTTTTTTTGGAGTTGTTCAGTCAAATCCATAAAAATTATTTTGGTGGTCAAAAACAGTGTGTCTTTATGAGATTTTAAATAGGATTTTTACTTCTGTATATCTCAAATTAAGGTACTTAGATTATGTAAATGAGTTCAGTCCACCGGGGTCTGATATTACTATCACATTCAATTTCTTGCTCAGGACGAAAATTACAGCCAACTCATAAATATACGAAGGTTTCACCCCCTCCGTACTTTCGCTTTTTTCACCATTTCCCTCTTGTTCAAAGTCTTAAAAATATTGTCGTGCGCAGAAATACTTTCGTCAATACATCCGTACATTTTTGCCCGGCTCGCACAGCTTCGCCACCTCCGTCACATCCGGAACGGCTCACTCATCCAGCTTCAGCGCAGGCGGCAGACCCATGGCCGGCACCCGGCCACTGTTCCCGGCAGGCAGGTACTGCAAAGCAGGCTGAATACGCCGGTGGCCCCGGTCGTTCCCGGTGTTCTCTTCTTTGAACTATTTGAAATGCCGCCAGCAGTGCTGTTGGGTGGGCACCCGGCCCGGGCCGCAGGTTACTGATCCCATTACCTCCCCGTCCTCTCTCCCAACTTTTGCTTTGGCCCGGAACCCATCGCAGCAGAGGGCTAAAAAAGGGGGGTACGATCGGGTTTTACAAATAGTACCCGGATACCGGTGGACAAACCCTCCCGTTTTCATTCCCTGCTTCTTTCTTTCAACCCTCAAAAGATAAACCAGGCCAGGCAGGCGGGCAATACCCTTTTTGGGGGTACTTAGTCCGGCCCGTTGCCGGTACGGGCAGGCGGAGGCAGAGACGCCGTCAGGTTGTGCCAGGGCGAAGTCGGGTGGCGCAAGGGCGAAGTAAGGTGGCGCAAAGGCGAAGTAAGGTTGCGCAAGGGTGGAGTTAGTTTGTGCAAGGGCGAAGTAAGGTGGCGCAAGGGCGGAGTTAGTTTGCGCAAGGGCGAAGTAAGGATGATTTATGCACTCAGGGCACAAACAAACCTTCAACCCCCCGAGATTTTCGAGTATTATTTATTGGTGATTTAATTAGTTGATAGTTTTGTACTTGTAATTAAATTATGCAAGTATGAAGCACACACAGGACATTGAATTAATAGTAAGCAGCCTGAATAAAGAGCGAAATGATTTATTACTTAAAGTGGCTGAGATTGATAAGGTGATTAAGAGAATTAAGTATGGCGGCCTGAACTTAGGTTTGAATAAACCAATAATTGATGAAGCCGCATTAAGCGAAGCTAATGAAACGCAAGACCTGCAAGCATTTCCTGTAAAAGCAGAACTCAAAGTACAAGCAATTAAAATCATGGATATACTTGGAGTAGCAAGTAAACTTGGAGAGATTAGGGGAAAATACCACGAAATAACAGGCTTGAATGTAAACTTTCGAGAAACCTTGCGCAACCTAAACAGACACGAAATCCTGAAAATCTTACAACCTAAAGGCAATATTAGGGGGTTGTATTGGGTAAAAACTGAATGGCTTGACGACAAAGGCAACCTGAAAGAAAAGCACAAATTTCACGGCTTTGAACTCCTGTTCACTGACGACATGATTGAATTTAAATAAATTTAGTTGAAAGTTTGCAACTAATAATAAAACCCCTATATTTGCACCATGCCAATAAATCTTAAATGGCTGAAAACAGTTAAAAATTTCGCTATCGGCGAAGGGGTTACACCTGCTTACATCTATAAGCTTGTGAAAGAAGGCAAGATGGAGTTAGTCTTGATAGATGACGTAAGGTTTGTAGATACATCTGTTTATAAAACTATTCCTGTATTAAATAGACGTAAATAAACAGCTTATATTTTTTATCTTAATAGTTGAAAGTTATAAACTATAAATTATAAATTATGAAGAAAAGGTACACAATCACCGAATTTAGAAAAGACTACCCCGACGACGACATTTGTTTGCACAAACTTTTTACCCTAAGATTTACAAACTTAGTTTGTCCAAAATGTGAGGACGACAGGGAATTTACAAGAGTAAAAAACAGAAAGTCCTACCAATGCCCTAACTGTGGTTTCCAAATCTATCCTACTGCCGGAACTCCATTTGAAAAAACCCGCATACCATTAACACACTGGTTTTATGCCATATTTCTGCAAACAACAACCCGGAACGGGGTAGCAGCAAAGGAACTTGAAAGACAACTAAATATTTGCTATACCACGGCATTAAGAATGAACCACCAAATTAAAAAACTAATGGGCAATGGAAAATCAAACAAACTAACTGGATTAGTACAGATTGATGAAGTTTATATTGGTCAATCATTAGTCAATATGAGCTATAAAAAACGGGCGAAAATAAAAGAAGAGGACTTAACCAAGTTCGACAACAAGACGGGCGTAATGGGCTTTATTTCGGACAATAACGAAATAAAATTCGAAGTAATGACCGACAATAAGACTTTTAAGGAAAGAGTAAAAAATAACGTATCGAAAGACGCAATAGTAGTAACAGACGGTCACTTAGGATATGAGGGCTTAGATTTACATTACAAACAGCATGAAGTGGTAAATCATGCCAAGGGAGAATATAAACGTGGTATCTACCATGTAAATAATGTTGAATCGGCATGGTCGCTTGTTCGTAGAACAATCTACGGAACTCATGTTCATGTTTCGCCGGTTTACTTACAATTATATGTAAATGAGATTGCCTTTAGGCTAATGAACAAGGACAAACAGGACACAATGTTTGAAACTATTTTGAGCCAAGTCGTTTAGTGGATTTAGCGGCTTTCTTTAATGTAGAATTGAAAGCCTTTTTCCCTCCCTGGTTAACTTCTTTACCTTTAATAAACTTCTCATAACCAGATGTAAGTTTATCCATTGGCGTTTTGATTTTCTTCTTTGCCATCTGAAACAATAGTTTTTTCTTCCTCTATTTCAATTTTACTACCAAAAAATGCTTTTGCACTTCTTGCGGCGTCGATATAAGGTAAATTAATATCTTCAAATGCACTCTTTGCCTTGCATTTAGCTAATATAGCACGAGCATGAGAAATGCCCATATCGGCAAACCTTACTAATATTTTACTCGGGATATTCATATCGGCAGAAGTAACTGGCCCCGTATCCGTTGTTACGTATTGCTTTAAATCAGGGATATGAAAAATAGTTTCGACAATAATATCCATTACAATATCTTTCAAGTTTTCAGGATATACATAAAATATCCTTACTTTAAACCTTACCCAATTTACATCCGTATTAAACCCCATTTGGTGCTCAATAAAGTACCTTATTTTATCTGAATCTGGACGAAATAATTCATCTCTAACCTCAAATCGGGTTTCTCCAATTCTTATTATATCTATGGGTATTTCTTCTTGCATTGTGAGATATTTTAATTCGTCATCACTTCCTCATACTTTTTAAAAAGGTGAAATACCTTACCGGGAGGATTGCGAGGTAATAACATTTCTCCAGTTATTGTTTCAGATACTCCAAAATGTGCTTTTACTACCTTTATTATTTCTGGATTAATAATTTTAATGTCTAAAGCAGACTCTATCTTAGACATAGTTCGCAAAGTCATATTACTCGCGCCTGAAAGCCATTTGCTAACTTGTGCTTCAGTTACTCCAAGTTTTTGTGCAAT
This sequence comes from Chitinophagaceae bacterium, assembly GCA_046329665.1. GTDB lineage: Bacteria > Bacteroidota > Bacteroidia > Chitinophagales > Chitinophagaceae > JJ008. The sequence goes on from JAXLUG010000012.1 coordinate 76,689, forward strand.
AAAATTTTGAGGACGGTCTCCTAATTTTATTAATACATATTCGGGTATGGACATGGAATGAGAAACAAATAATGTTGTTTCTTTTGGAGTCGCCTTAATAAGGTCATCCATTTCTGAAAAATCTTCAATGTTGTCGTTGTCCATAGTTATCTACATTTAAAGTAAAACCTTCTCTTACTATTATTTTAAACTTGTCTTCAATCCGAAAATCACCTGATGCAAAAGCATTTAATATGGCTGTTGCCAAAGTATTAGCTCTCAAAAAATATGGTTTGCAATTTTCGCATCCCATAATGTCCCCCGATACTGTTTTCCTGTCGCCATTAAATAATATAACATTATGCTCATCTATTCTTATACAATAAAGCCTTAATCCATAGTCTCCGTTGCCTTTTTCATTCTCAACTTCAATTATTTTCAAAGGCTGGTTTAGTCTTTCGGCTTTATCCTCTTTTTTAAATTTTCGATCTATTGCACCATAAATAGTTCCTATTTGTTCTGCGAAAACCATGAGTTCCTGAAAATCACTGCTGTTTTTTGCGTTTAATTTCATTCTATTGTAAAAATCTTTAAACTCAGAGTCTCTCTTAGGATTATCATCTATACACACCCTCACAGAATGAAAATGAACCTTTTCATATTGCAATTTCGTTATAGGAGTGATTTCGACTCTCACCTTAACCTATAAGTTAAGACAAATATAACGGCATTTAGTTGCATAAAAGTATTTGTCAGGCTTAAAAATATTGTTAGCCCTCGAATATATGACAAAGGTGAAAATTCAAACCATCCACCCCTTTTCAATACTTTCTACAAAGCTAAAAACCATTGACTTAAATCAACTTTTTTCTTTGTGTCCCGAGTGGACATATGGGAAGTAAGGTGGCGCAAGGGCGAAGTAAAGTTGCGCAAGGGCGGAGTTAGTTTGCGCAAGGGCGAAGTAAGGTGGCGCAAGGGCGGAGTTAGTTTGTGCAAGGGCGAAGTAAGGTGGCGCAAGGGCGAAGTAAAGTTGCGCAAGGGCGAAGTGAAGTTGCGCTAAGTCAAAGTAAAGTTGCGCAAAGGCGAAGTGAAGTTGCGCTAAGTCAAAGTAAAGTTGCGCAAAGGCGAAGTCAGGTTGTGATGCGGCTCCGTATACCTGTTTTGGGGGACCGTATCCCTGCAGGGCGACCCCTCACCGGGGTGCACCGCCTTCGTCAAATAAAAAAGGTGCTTTCATCAGCCGCCGGAAAGGCTTCGCCAAAAGCGGGGAAGCGTTTGTTCCCTCATCCGTGTCAAAAGTACCGGGTACCGGGGCCCTGCTGCAGGCTGCCACATATCTGTTCCTGTTCCGGCCTCCCGTTTCCCGCTCTCCCTCCCCTCCCTATCTTTGCAGCTTAACGAAAGGCCTATGAACCTGGAATTCAACCGCCATGAAGATGTTATGAAACAGCGCCTCAGCGACATGCGCCAGCGGCTGGAAAAGATATACGAGGGCGGCGGCAAAAAGGCCATCGGGAAACAGCATGACCAACAAAAACTAACCCCGCGGGAACGGATCGCCTACCTCACCGACAGCGATAAACCCTTTATCGAGATCGGCGCCTTTGCTGGATACGGTATGTACGAGGAACAGGGCGGTTGCCCCGCCGGCGGCACCGTGGCCGGGCTGGGCTATGTCAGCGGGCGGCAATGCATCATCCTTGCCAATGACCAGACCGTGAAGGCCGGGGCCTGGTTCCCCATCACCGGAAAGAAGAACCTGCGGCTCCAGGAGATCGCCATGGAAAATCATTTACCGGTCATCTACCTGGTCGACAGCGCCGGGGTCTTCCTGCCCATGCAGGATGAGATCTTCCCGGACAAAGAACATTTCGGCCGCATCTTCCGCAACAATGCCCGCATGAGCGGAATGGGCATCACACAGATCGCCGCCGTCATGGGCCCCTGCGTGGCCGGGGGCGCCTACCTTCCCATCATGAGTGATGAAACCCTGATGGTGGAAGGAAACGGATCGATCTTTCTCGCCGGTCCTTACCTCGTAAAGGCAGCCATCGGCGAAGAAGTAGACACCGAAACCCTGGGCGGCGCCGCTACCCATACAGAGATCAGCGGTATTGCGGATTATAAATTCAAAACAGAACAGGAGTGCCTCGACCATATCAAACGGATGATGAGCATGCTGGGCGAAAAAAAGAAAGCAGGCTTTGACCGGATAGCACCGAAACCGCCGGCCCGGAAACCCGAAGACCTTTACGGTCTCTTCCCGTCCGACGGCAAACCTTATGATGTGGTGGAGATCATCGAACGGCTGGTGGATGATTCCGCCTTTGAACAGTTCAAGGAAGACTATGGCAAAACGATCGTATGCGGCTACGGCCGTATCGATGGCTGGGCAGTGGGCATCGTGGCCAACCAGCGGATGGTGGTAAAGGCCAAAAAAGGAGGCCGCACCGGCAAACCGGAAACCGAGATGCAGATGGGCGGCGTGATCTATAACGACAGCGCTGATAAAGCCGCCAGGTTTATCTTGAACTGTAACCAGAAAAAGATACCCCTGGTCTTCCTGCAGGATGTCACCGGCTTTATGGTGGGCAGCCGCAGCGAACAGGCGGGCATCATCAAAGACGGAGCCAAGCTGGTGAATGCAGTGGCAAACAGCGTGGTGCCCAAGATCACCATCATCACCGGCAACAGCTATGGTGCCGGTAACTATGCCATGTGCGGCAAAGCCTACGATCCCCGCTTTATCTATGCCTGGCCTTCGGCGAAGATCGCCGTCATGAGCGGGGAATCCGCCGCTAAAACTTTATTGCAGATCGAAGTGGCTTCCAAAAAAGCAAAGGGGCAGGAACTGAATGCAGAGGAAGAAAAGCAATTATTTGACAAGATCAAAAAACGGTATGATGAACAGACCTCGCCTTATTATGCCGCTGCCAGACTTTGGGTGGATGCGATCATCGACCCGCTGGAAACAAGAAGGGTGATCAGCGAAGGGATCAGCGCTGCCGATCACAACCCGCATATCGAAGAACTGAGGACGGGAGTGTTCCAGGTGTGAACACATACCGTATACGACAGGCCCCGCTGCTGGGCCCTTTACCAATAAAACCTCTTTTACCGCATCACCACCCATGAGCACAAAGATCACGATCTATACAGATGGTTCCTCAAGGGGCAATCCCGGCCCCGGTGGCTATGGCGTTATCCTCCTGAGCGGTAACCACCGGAAAGAACTTTCACAGGGCTATAAACATACCACCAATAACCGGATGGAACTGATGGCCGTGATCGCCGGGCTGAAGGCACTGAAGAAGGACGGACTGCCGGTTACCATTTACTCCGACAGCCAGTACGTGGTAAAGGCCGTGGAGGAAGGCTGGCTGAATACCTGGATCAGGACCAACTTCAAAGGCGGCAAAAAAAACCCTGACCTCTGGAAAGCCTATTATGAACTGGCACAAAAGCACAAAGTGAAGTTTGTATGGGTAAAGGGACATGCCGATAACCCGTTTAATAACCGCTGTGATGAACTGGCTACCGAAGCGGCGGATGGAGCGCATCACACCCTCCTGGAAGATGAGGGGTATACCAACGGAGGAGCTGCGTTGTTTTGATCCGTACACGGCAATAAGAAACCCGCTGTTACCAACAGCGGGTCTTATCCATCTTTTATCTGGGGGCCATCAGGCCAGTTTCAGTACAGCTTTGTTGCGGATGATATAGTTATAGGAAAACAGGATCACCGGGAGAAAGACAAGCATCGCTGCCAGAGAATTCTTATAGAAAGGAAGCCCGGCTTCATAACAATGCACCAGCCCGTTGAAATTACGGGTATAGACCACTTCCGTTGTGCCCTGCCATACGAGGTAGTTGGAAACAAGGAAAAAGAAGGTCGGCGCCAGCACACCACCTGCCACCAGGCCGGTGTATTGCTTCCCATTCAGCAGCCAGCCGATAAGGGTGGCGGATAAGATCAGCAGGTAGTTCTTCCATTGCCCGCCATAAAAACCGGCATAGTCAAAGTGGCCTGTTTGATACAGCAGGTGGATCACTGCATCGCTGATGAACAAGGCCAGCAGCGGCAGAATAAAGGAAGAATCTTTTTTCCGGAGGATGAAGCCGGCGAATAAAGCGACCGGTATCACGGGTGAAAAACCTGACCAGGCAATATCGGGCCCGAAGAAATACTTGCAGGCCGTGGCCAGCACCACCAGCAACAGCATGAACAGGATTGTACGTCCGTTGATCTTCATATGAAAAATGATTGAACAGCAAAAATAGAAGAATTGAAGGAATCAGGCCAGCCGTTTATTCCCATGATGTGTATTTCTTTTATCCTGAGGGAAATGTACGGCCACCCCGCTAATCACTTATCTTTCTGCAAAGAAAATAATGGCCGCACACATTGAACTGGGGAAGGAAGGAGAAGAGATGGCCGCCGCCTGGCTATGCAGGAAAGGTTATACCATCCTGCACCGCAACTGGCGGCATTCCTATCACGAGATCGATATCATTGCCGAACGAACACTGCCGGGCAAACCCCGTTTCCTTCATTTCATAGAAGTAAAAGCAAGACACTATTCTCCTTTCGGGCAGCCGGAAGACAGTGTGACAAAGAAAAAATTCAGGCACCTGAAGCAGGCGGCAGATGAATACCTGTTCCGCCATCCCGGTCATCCGTGGATCCAGTACGATATCCTCTCCATCACCCTGCATAAGAACGGGGAGGCGGACTACTTTCTGCTCGAAGATGTATACCTGTAAACGGAAGGGCCCGTCAGGGTTTCTTCACCGGCTTCAGTACCAGTTCACCACTCTCCCATAGCTTCATCTTCTCCACCATCTTGTAGGTGGCAGGGCAATACTCCACGTTTTGCTTGTGCACATGCACATAATCCTTCAGCTTCTTCTGCAGGTGGGGGAATCCTGCACAGTCGGCCGGTCTGATCTCGTAGATAGCGCAAAGATTCGTTTTCAGGTCGAGGAACTGGCAGGGTTGTTTTTTATTCATCCAGTCGCCGCTGCCTCTTTCCTTGTACAGCCATTTTTTCCGGAACTCTTCTTCTGTTTGTCCAAAGTGAGCAGCGATCCTTTTCACATCGGCCGGGGTAAAGGTGGGCGTCATCGTCTTGCAGCAATTGGCGCAAAGCAGGCAATCTGTTTCTTTCCAGACTTCCTTCTCCAGGGCCGGTGTATTCGCTTCCAGTCCGCGGGGCGGATGTTTTTCGATCTTTGAAAGGTACCGGCGGAAGCTGTTCCTGTCCAGCAGCATCTTCTTCTTATAGGCTTTCAGGTTTACGGGTTCTTTTTGTGTCATGCGCCGAAGATAGGATAACAAGTTTAAAGTTCTTCCCTGGCCCGCTCCTGATGAATGGCTGCCGCCTAATGATTACATTTGTTGTATAAACCCAACATCATGCGAACGCTTGTTACCTTCCTTGCTGCTGCAGTACTCTTTGCCGCCGCCGGCTGTTCCTCTTCTTCCTCCAAAGGGCCCAGGACCTTTTGCGATACGGTTTGTTTCCGGGATACACAAAAGTTTACCGGCCCGGGAGAGTTCCAGCCCTACATCAGTATCTCTGCCAGGGATTGCCGCCCCGATAAGATCATACGGGGGTACAAAGGACTGGGCGCCAGCCTGACCATTGATTTTCCCTTTGGACAGGTACGGGTGAACAAGGATTATATCCGCTGCCTCTTCAGCGATACCAGCAGTGCTTATATCCTCTTCAACGATTGCCTGACCGGCCGGGGCTACCAGGTCAAACTGCCGTTCAATAAGACCGGCACCATCAGCAAGCGGGCCAGCGGTATCAACAGCATCGATCCCAAATTTTCCGTGGCCGCAGATATGATCGCCTATACCGACCGGGGAAACATCTACGTGGAGCAGGCAGGCACCGGGAAGAAGGCCATGATGACCTTTGGCAAGATGCTCGACATCGATTATGATGCCGTACATGAATTCATCGATTCCGTACATGTGACCAGTGACCGAATATGGGTAAAAGTAAAAGTGGACGATAAGTGGACAGAACTGGAGAAGAAGATCACACTCGAATGACCGGCAACCGGGACCTGGAATTTGATATTCTAATCTTACCTGATGTGGGACCCCTTCAAAAAAGGATTCAAAGCATACCTGGAACTGGAGAAATCACTTTCGCCCAATTCCGTGGAATCCTACCTGCGGGATATCGGGCACCTCACTTCTTTTTTAGAAGAAAAAGGTAAACAGAAAAACCCGGGGGAGATTACCCTGAAAGACCTGCAGCAATTCATCAAACAGATCGCTGAGATCGGTATGTCGCCCGCTTCCCAGGCCCGGATCATTTCCGGTATACGGGCCTTCTACAAATACTGCCTGCTGGAAGAAATTGTAAAAGCAGATCCCTCCACCTTGCTGGAGGCCCCCAAACTCCGGAGAACCTTACCGGACACGCTGAGCTTTGAAGAGATCGAAAAGATCATTGGCGCCATCGACCTGAGCAAACCGGAAGGCGGAAGGAATAAAGCCATCCTGGAAACCATGTACAGCTGCGGCCTGCGGGTGAGTGAAGTGGTGAACCTGAAAATATCACACCTCTACCTGGATGTGGGTTTTATCCGGGTGATCGGGAAAGGCGATAAGGAAAGGCTGGTACCGGTAGGCAGCAGTGCCGTAAAGTACATCAACCTGTATAAGAACCAGATCCGGGTGCATGTATCGCCGCAGAAGGGAAAAGAAGATATCCTCTTTCTGAATAAGAACGGGGGGCAGCTTTCCCGGGTAATGATCTTTTACATCATCAGGGACCTGGCAAAGAAGGCCGGAATCAAAAAAAACATATCCCCGCACACCTTCCGGCATTCATTTGCCACACACCTTGTAGAAGGCGGAGCCGACCTGCGGGCCGTACAGGAAATGCTGGGGCATGCCAGTATCACCACCACGGAGATCTATACACACCTCGACAGGGAATTCCTGCGAAAAACACTGGAACAGTTTCACCCCGGTTTTAAGTGATCATTGCACCACGATCCTGTCGGTTAGCTTCTTTCCTGTTTCCCTGCTGATGAGGAGAACGATATAAGTTCCGGCAGGTATGAACGGGGGCTCTATACTGAATACCCTTGCTTCCCCGTCGATCCAGACCTGTCGTTCAAAGACGGCCTGGCCGGATTGATTGATAAGCTGCAATTGGTAGTACCCCTCCTCTCCTTTCTTAAGGCTAAGGTTCAGGTTCAGGGTGGTGCCGGCAGGAAGGGGATTCGGGTAGACCGTCAGTTCCCTTTTGCCGATAGCTGGCAGTGGTGTTTCTTTATTGATCAGAGGTTCATTTACGGAAAGAGTAGTGCCGGGTACAGAAGAAACAAAGCCGGTGGTGTATACCGTTTTGATCTGCCCTTTAACCAGGGCGGAAGGGATCACGATCTCAGGAAGTGTGTTCTTAGCCCTCAGCACCACGGGCAGTTCCTCGCCCCGCAGGAAACGTTCCTCCACTTTTACGGAAGTATTTTCATACCCTGCCGCTGACACCAGCAGCACTTTCTCCCCCGTAAGCTGGCTGGTCTTTATTTCAAAGGCTCCGTTTTCATCGGCCACAAAGAAATTCATCCCCCTTCCTGCCTGGATGCTGGCGTAAGGAATTGACTCCTTATTCTCATTTACCACCACGCCTTTTATTTTATCTATGGCAACCGCTGCTGGCAGATCTGTCACCATGGTATCCCCCATCAGCGGCCTGCGGCAATCATTCACGGCAATTTCTCCCTTCAGCATCAGGTTTGTTTCTCTCTTCAGCTTCACAAGAACCGTTCCATCCGCTGCTTTCTTCAGGTCCTTGTACCGGATCTGCTGTGTTTTATACCCCGGACCGGACACTTCAATATAATTCACTTTTATCTTCCTGTAGATACTCAGTAAAAAGGAACCGTCCGGATTCACCGCCACCATTTCATTACCGCTGGAAGTGTTCATTTCCATGTAAACACCGGAAACCGGGAGGCCCGTTTCAGCATCCACCACCATTCCCTTCTGCCCTCTTTCTTCCACGTAAGCAACGGCACCCATCATCGGCAGCAGCGGGGGCAGCGTATCTTCCGCCCGCTGCACACATACCGGGGTATTCTCCGCTATATTCTTTACGACAGGTTTTCCGGTTGTGGCCGTCACGGTAACAGGCGCTCCGCCGGTATGGGCCACCTTCCCGGTCTTATGTGTCTGGGCAGACAGTTTTGAAACAAAGAAGGCAGGCAAAGCGATCTGGAAAAAATATTTTAGCCAGGGGATTCTTTTTTTCGGGACCTCGATTTCCCTGTCGAGCTGGTCTGTCATGAACCGGCCGCACACCGAGCCGGTGGAAGGCTTTCTGAAGAACGCAGCGACCTGCCGGTCACTCATCACACTGAAATCGACCACCTGCTTCTGGCAGGAGCCGCAGAATTTTCCTTTCTCAACGGGGGTCATTTTATCCCAGTCCTCATGGCAGGGCTTGGGAATGGTCAGCTGGATCTTTTTAGACATACAAATGATTTTTGAAGGGTTAACGGCTTTGATGCCAGCATCCGTCCGTTTGCACAAATCAGGCATACTGATATCTTACCAGCTTATCAGCATGTTCATTGACTTTTTACAACCAGTACCGGCGTCTTACTTACTTTAAGTGATTTTGTACTCACTTCTTTTGGAGGTGGATCTGAACAATAACAACAAAGCCTGCCTTGTAACCGTCCCCTTAAATCAAAACCATTCTTTTTTTTTACCGGGAATTCCAGGTTACTTGAAGACGATCTCCTTATTTCATCGATCTTCCATTTCAGGCTTGCATGATCAGGCGGATAAACATAACTTACCACCACCACTTCCGGCAATAATTTCTGTCCGGCTGAATAAAGGGAAAGCGTCGCAAGTATCAGTGTGGAAATTATTTTCATAAGCAATGTTTAAAAAAAAGGGCTGGTAGAAACCAGCCCCGCTATCACTAACCGGCTGTTAAATGATCAGTTATTGCCTTTCTGATGCTGCTGCATCTGGAATTGCATATCCTTATGGATAGAAAGTATTAAAAGACAGGTGGCAGTGCAAAACACCGGGCTGGTGATACAATGGTGCCCGTTCCAGCTGCCGTCCGTGTTCTGGATATTCACCAGCTTCCCGCTCATCATATCATACCATTTCTTCCAGTTATCTCCTCCCTGCATCATGATGCTCTCCCCTGTCATCAGGAAGCTCATGAACTCTTCCCCGCCGTTATTGCCAAAGCCGGTCATCACATCTTCCCGCAGGGATTGTGACTGTGAGGCCTGGTTGATCGAATATGCGGTGGCCAGTTGTTTGGCCTCCGGTACATCCACTCCGGCCTTACGCAGGTTATCTTCCGTCACCTCTTCATTGCTGATCTTTCCTTCCTGTTTAGCCTTCCGGATAAGGTCCTTTGCTTTCTTTGATTCCTTGGCACTGGCACGGGTGGTACTGGATAATCCGTAAAGCATCACCCCGGCCGCTCTGTCCGTTACAGCTGCATTGGTCTTCGTATCAAAATTGCTGTTCTGGTATTCCCGGCTTTTCTTCATTACATCTGCATCCACTTTACGGCCCACATCATCGGCGCTTTCCAGGGCGTTATTCGCCAGTGCCGATTGCAGTACCGGCGCCCATCCGCCATCCCTCCAGCTTCCGTCGGCTGCCTGCCCTTTCTGGATACGGGCAATACATTTGTCGAGTGCTTTCTCCACCCGCTTTTTCAGTTCCGCATCAGCGATTTCATAGCGGAGCAGGTTGGTAAAATACTGGGCCGTCAGGATCACATCAATGTTCCTTCCCAGTTTTACCTGGGGTTGTGTGTTTTCGAGTGTGGTGAGGTAAGGCTGGTTATCGGGGCAGTTCTCCACTGCCTTCAGTAAAAATTCTGTTCCCTTTTTCAGGTTGGCGGCATACTCCCCCTTACTGAGGGTGTTATCGGTTCTCAGCAGCGACATGGACACCAGCGAAGTGGTGGCCGGGTCGCTGGGTACCGCATGCGGGTCCATCACGCCCTGGTTGTAATGGCTGCCGGCACCCCATCCGCCATCATTGCCCTGTGCCTTATCGATCCACAGCAAACCTTTTTTCAGGGATGCTTCAACGATCTCAGGCGTTTTGAAAGTACTGATCAGTTTGCCGGCTTCCGAGGTGTCGAGCCCCAGGATGGTCTTCATCACACAAACGTGGCTCAGGTCGGGATTGTTACAGCATTGCACTTTTTTGTCACCGGTCCTGTCATGTTTGATCGTGGTGGTGGCCAGCAGCCCCGCTACGGCCAGCGCTGACACGGAGAGCAGTGCACTTCTCTTTTGAAAAATCAACTTCATGGCTTTTACTTTTAAGGTTAAAAAAAGAGATGTGCCGGTTGTGATGATAAATCTATGTTTTCATTTATGTGCCTGTGTCCTGTGTGATTCAGTGTTTGAAACACACAGGACAATAGAAACATAGGCTACATATAGCAATTCATTTGTTATTCTTCGAAACAGTTTTACCTTCATCTTCCTCACCCATCACCGGTTTCTTTTTGGGTTCCGGCCTGGCTTTCGCCAGCATCTGGGCATTCTCCGCCATTTTGATGAACTCGGCCCGGTAGCCTTCTTCATCTGTTCCTTTTGCCCGGCGGGCAAGGGTCAGTACATTGTCAAAGGAAGAGGCCGACATGTATTCAGAATTCCGGAGCAGCATACCAAACTCGGCCACCGATGCTGCAAAGCGGAAATTATCAGAGGTCTTTGCAATGCCTGTTTCATTATCTTTTACCGGATGCTCGATCAGTTTGCTGACATCGCCATCCGGGGCTTTGTAGCGGAATTTCACGGTCATGATCTCATCACTGTAATTTGTTTTGCTCAGGGGTTTCAGGCCGGACTGGTATTTCAGTGTGTCCACCTTTTGCAGGAAGTCGCTCTTTACCCCCACCGGGATGATCTCATACAAGGCGGTTACGGTATGGCCGCTTCCCATTTCACCGGCATCCTTTTTATCATCATTGAAATCTTCTTTGGCCAGCAGGCGGTTCTCATACCCGATCAGCCGGTAGCCCTGTACTTTGGCAGGATTGAATTCCACCTGCAGTTTCACATCTTTGGCAATCGTAAACAGCGTACCGCCGAATTCATTCACCAGTACTTTCTTTGCTTCACTGATGCCATCGATATAGGCATGGTTACCGTTTCCTTTATCGGCCAGTTTCTGCATCTTGGCATCCTGGTAGTTGCCCATACCATACCCGAGTACGGTAAGGAATACACCGCTCTGTCTTTCTTTTTCGATCAGTCTTTCCATGGCATCATCGCTGCTTTCGCCCACGTTGAAGTCGCCATCGGTACATAAGATCACCCGGTTATTGCCTTTCTTGCTGAAGTTCTCATTGGCCACCTTATATGCCAGTTTGATACCATCGCCACCGGCAGTGGAGCCACCGGCTTCGAGCCGGTCGATCGCTTCTTTGATCTTAATTTTTTCCGCACCGCTGGTTGGAGGAAGCACCAGGCCTGCTGCACCGGCATACACAACCATGGAGATAAAATCTTCCTGGCGCAACTGATCCACCAGCATTTTCATAGAAGCCTTTACAAGGGGCAGTTTTTCGGGACTTTCCATAGAGCCGGACACATCGATCAGGAATACAAGGTTGGAAGGAGGAAGATTTTCCGTCGGGATCTTCTTTCCCTGCAGACCGATCAGTACCAGCTTGTGCTGGTTGTTCCAGGGGGCATCGGATATTTCTGTGGTAACAGAGAACGGATCGCCGTTTGACGGCTGCGGGTATTCATACCTGAAATAATTGACCATTTCTTCGATACGGACAGCACCGGCCGGGGGCAACTGATTGTTCGTGATAAAGCGGCGGATATTACTGTAAGAAGCTGCATCCACATCAATAGAAAAGGTGGAAAGAGGATTATCGGTAGCTTTTAAAAAACGGTTCTCGGTGATCTTATCGTACCCTTCCCGGTTATAGTCATCTTTTTCACCTTCTTCTTTATCCCAGGAATAATAACGTTCATCAATGGAAGGGCTGTTGGAAACAGAAAGGGTCTTCGATGGACTATAATAACCCCGGCCCACTGCCAGTTTCCGGTTCAGGGTCCCTGTCACCACCACTTCTGTCTGTGTATTGACGGTGGTCTTCATCGTTACATTTACAGTGGACCGGCCACCGATACTTACCTCGGTGGTTTCATAACCGGCTGCTGAAAAGACCAGGACAGCGTTGTCGCCTGGTGCGGTGATGCGGTAGATCCCTTTGGAATCTGCACTGGCACCGGTAGAGGTCCCCTTCACTTTTACGGTGGCAAAAGATACAGGGCTGCCTTTTTCATCTGTGATCATACCCGAAACGGTATGGGTGGTAACGGGACGGAATGCCAGGAACAGTATCATGACCGGCATCAGCATCAAAAGAATACGTTTCATAAAATAAGTTTTTAGGGAATTTCAAATGGTACTGCCCAACCTGATGCCGGCGGTACTGCGATTGCATAAAGCCCGCTTCCATTTTAATTTGCTAATTTTAGCCGTTGGCTTTTATCAGAAACATATCCCATTCCTCACTAACCGATAAAGAGCTGGTGGCGCTCTACAAAGAATCGGGTGATATGGCCGTACTGGGTGAGCTCTACCAGCGGTACATGGAACTCGTCTATGGTGTATGCCTTAAATATTATAAAGAACCCGAGCGGGCCAAGGACAGTGTGATGCAGATCTTCGAAGAGCTGGTCACCAAGCTGAAGAAACATGAGGTGGATAATTTCAAAGGCTGGCTGCACCAGGTGGCCAAGAACCATTGCCTGATGCAGTTAAGGACACCGCGGAACCTGAAGACCGTGGAGATGAAAACAGAGCTTGTGCAATCGGAAGACCAGGTGCATCTGAATGGCGTCTTTGAGAAAGAAGAGAACTTTAAGAAACTGGAATACTGCCTCGGGACACTGGCTGATAAACAGAAAGAAGCGATCCGGCTGTTTTACCTGGAGGGGAAATGTTACAATGAAATAGCTGATCTCACCGGGCAGGACTGGAACCAGGTCAGGAGCCTTATCCAGAACGGAAGAAGGAACCTGAAGATATGTATGGAAAGTAAAAAGATCGAAACCGGGGTTTAATACGAAAGTTATTAAACATTGGTTTGAAATGATTTCGGAAGAATTGTTCAGATTTTATTCATGGCTGCAGAAAACAATATAAAAAGCTTTACCGCTGCTGATATTGAAAAATATCACAAGGGGTTACTGTCTCCGCAGGAGAAACATGCGCTGGAAAAAGCAGCGCTGGACGATCCCTTCCTGGCGGATGCCCTCGAAGGCTATGCCACCCCCGGCGTTAATATGGCCGCCGACCTGGTTGAGCTCAAAAAGCGGCTTGCTGAAAGAACCGCTGATACAAAAGTGATCCCCTTCAGCAAGGACAGAAGGATGTTCTCCCCCTTCCTGCGTGCCGCCGCCATGATCATCATATTGGCTGGTGCCGGCCTGCTTGTTTACCAGTTCGCTTTTAACAAGAAGGACAGGTCCGCTGAAGTAGCACAGAACAAGACTGAAAATCAGCCGCCGCTTACCGGAACCACTGCCACCGGAAAGGCAGACAGCGGAAATGTCTCCACAGGTGCCGAAACAAAAAATACTACACCGCCCGCAGATATCGTCAACAACACCGCCGCCGTGAACCCGGACAACACAGCCGGTAAAAGCCACCCTCTGAATAAAGATGAAGAAGCCCTCAAGCCTTCCAGCCCGGTTGCTGACAGGGAAGAAGAAAAGATCACTGAACCTGCCGGTAACCTGGCCGAAGTAAAAACTGCTCCTGCCGGCGGTGCACCTGTGGCAGCCACTTCCACCGCTAAGGAAGGAGAAATAAAGTCACAGAAAGAGGATGCCGATAAGACCGTAACGAGGGAACTGGCAAAAGTAAAGGCCCCGGCCCCTAAAAAACAGGAGGCCGCCGAAACCACCCGCGGGCTTGATTTCGATGAGGAGAGCAAAGGAAGAAGGGATGTTGCCTCCAATGCCCAGGGTGTGACGGATGAAAAAGCCTACAACCGTAAGCAGGCCATGAATACATTCCGCGGCCGGGTTACAGATGAAACGAACACAGGATTACCTTTTGCCAACGTAACCAATACCAGGGATAACGTGGGCACCTATACAGATGCCAATGGTAACTTCACCCTTACCTCCACAGACAGTGTGCTCAGCGTGCAGGTACGGTCAGTAGGATATGATGACAACAATACACAGCTGCGGAAAAATATTGCCAGCAACAAGGTGGTGATGCAGGAAGACCAGCGCCTTTCCCAGTTCGTGTTAGACAACCGGAAGCCTAATGCAGCGCTCCGCCGCAGCCTTACAGATTCAAGTAAAAAACTGACAGAGCCGGCCCCGGTGGATGGCTGGGTGAAATACGACAGCTACCTTGCCAATAACCTCAATATTCCAGAAAGCTTCAGCGATGTGAAGAACGAAGGAAACAATTCCGTACAGGTTTCCTTTGAAGTGGACAAGAACGGTGAACCCGTCAACATCCGGGTGGAAAAATCGCTCTGCGCTGCCTGTGATAAGGAAGCCATCCGCCTCATCAAAGAAGGTCCGAAATGGAAACGCAATGCCAAAAAGAACGGCAGGACCACGGTTACGATCAATTTTTAGCGCAACTCTGACGGAGTAATGAATTACTTCGTAACCCCTGTTTCCACGTTGATAAGTTAACCTGCCCCCCTGACCCGCCGCAGGATATCCCGCACAAGCTATAAACCAATCACTGCAAAGCCCTTCCTCCCTACCTTTGCCATTCAAAAACCTGTTTGATATGAGAAAACTATTTCTTGCAATGCTTGCTATTGCACTTTTTACAGAAACAAATGCCCAGCAGCTTACTACGCCGCAGCCCAGTCCCACCCAAACCGTAAAACAAAACTTCGGTTTGTCCTACATCGAACTTTCTTATTCCCGGCCCGGCATCAAGGGAAGGAAGGTCTTTGGCGACCTTGTGCCTTACGGCAAAGTCTGGCGTACCGGAGCCAATGGCGCCACCACACTTAGTTTTGCCGATGACGTGATGATCGGCGGCACAAAAGTACCGGCCGGTAAATACGGCCTGCTGACCATTCCCGGCGAAAAAGAATGGACCGTTATCATCACCAAACAAACTGACGTAACCAGCCCGGATGCCTATAAGCAGGACCAGGATGTGGTGCGGCTGAATGTGGCCCCGATGATGCTCCCCTTCCCCATCGAAACCTTCACCATCAGTTTTGATGACATGAAAAGCAGCAGCTGCAACCTGAGCCTTATGTGGGATAAAACCTATCTCGCTTTCCCCATCACCGCCGATGTGGACAGCAAAGTGATGAGCGCCATTGACAATATCATGAACAAGGACAACAAACCGTATTACAATGCCGCCCAGTATTACTATGATAACGGCAAAGACCTGAACCAGGCCCTTACCTGGGTGAACAAAGCCGTTGAGGCTGCTCCCAATACCATGCCCTGGGTACATACCCTGAAAACAAGGATACTCGCCAAGCTTGGAAAAAAGACAGAAGCCATTGCTGCTGCTAACAACGCCATTCGGGTAGCCACTGAAACAAAGAACCCTGATTTTGTAAAACAGAATGAGGATATCCTGAAGACACTGAAATAAGACCATTCACAGCAAAGAACGTTGTGTAAACGCAAAGGGCGCAAAGAAGGAATGACCAAGTCTCTGTGCCCTTTGCGTTTTCTGTTTCTTTTTGAAGGGCTGATTTTTTTGGTTAACCTCTTTCCTTTCTGCCCAGGAGGGGCTGCAGCAGCAGGCTGAAGAACAGTACCCCAAAGGCCCCTACCGGATTCAGCCAGAGAAAGCCCATTTTGAATACGCCCTGCTTGGTAAGAATAAAGACCGTAAGTACGAGCAACTCTGCCAGCACGGCTGCCCAGAAAACAACATGACCGCTCCGTATCCGGGGGATGAAGAACGCCACCAGGAATACACCCAGTATCACCCCGTAAAATAAAGAGCCCAGCACATTCACCGCCTCGATCAGGCTGTTGCCGATATTATATGTAAACATGGCCACGATGATACAGAAGATACCCCAGCCCAGGGTATACCATTTGGAAAGAGTGTATTCATCTTCACCCGATTCTTTCTTCTTCGTGAACCGCTTATGAAAATCCACCATCGAACAGGAAGCAAGGGAATTGATCGCTGCCGCAATACTTCCCCAGGAGGCGAGAAAGATAATGGCGATCAGCAGTCCCACCAGCCCGACCGGCAGGTTATCCACCACAAAGCGGAGAAAGATATAATTGGTATCATTCCCGTCGCCCCCCACTTCCTTCGAATTAAGCCATGTCTTCACCCGGCTCCTTAAACTGTCGGCCTGATGCTGCAGTATCCGCAGGCTGCTGAGGCTGGCGGCCGCACTCGTATCATTACCGGCATGTTTTGCTGCTGAATAGGCGATCACGGCCCCTTCTTTTTCTTTTGCGATCGTTTCATAGTCCTGGTTTAGCCGGGTGAATGAATCCTTGTAGACGGATCTTTCCAGCTTGTTCAATTGTACCTGGTTAAAAAATACCGGTGCCTTATTGAACTGGTAAAAAGTAAATACCAGGGCTCCGATCAGCAGGATGGCAAACTGCATCGGCACTTTCACCAGCCCGTTCATCAGTAACCCGATACGGCTTTCCTTCAGTGATTTTGCCGTAAGGTACCGGCCCACCTGGCTCTGGTCAGTGCCGAAATAAGAAAGCGCCAGGAAGAAGCCTCCTATCAGTCCGCTCCACAGATTATACTGATCGCTCCAGTTGAATTTTCCTTTTTCAACACCGGTGGTGATCACGTTCAGTTTTCCGAGTTTGCCGCTTACTTCCAGTGCATCGGTAAACCCGATCCCTTTGGGAAGCAAATGCACCACCATGTACCCGGCAAGGAACATACCCGTGAATACAATGATGAGCTGCAGTTGCTGTGTATAGGCCACTGCTTTGGCACCGCCGCTCATAGTATAGATAATTAGCAATCCCCCCATCAGCAGGTTGGTGGAATAGATGTTCCAGCCAAAAAGGGAGGAAAGAATGATCGAAGGGGCAAATACGCTGATCCCGGTGGATAAGCCCCGCTGCATGAGGAAGAGGAAAGAGGTAAGCGTCCTGGTTTTATTATCAAACCTTGTTTCCAGGTATTCGTATGCCGTATACACTTTCAGTTTACGGAAGATGGGAACAAAGAATATACAGATCACCACCATGGCAAGGGGGATACCGAAATAATACTGTACGAACCGCATCCCGTCTGTATATGCCTGCCCCGGTGCGGACAGGAAAGTGATGGCACTCGCCTGTGTGCCCATGATGCTGAGCAGGACAAGCCCCCATGGCAAACTCCGGTTCGACAGGAAATAACCATCAAGGTTGTGGGAGGTACGGCTCTTGTACAGGCCATACGCAATAATGGCCAGCAGGGTTACCACCAGTACTATCCAATCAAGCTGGCTCATGCAAATCGTTTGGTAAATAAATAGAACAGGCCGATTAGCACACAAAGAAAGACGATCACAAAAATGTACCAGCCGCTCCAGCTGCTGAAAAAGGGTGCTTTATCGTTATCCGGTGTATTCATTTATTTCCCCGCATAAAACGAATGATCGTGGAGAAACCGATGAGGGCACATAATACCACACCGATCATCAGTCCTACCCTCACCCGGCGTACCAGGATACCGATCGCCAGTCCGAGGATGATGGCAAACAGGTAAGCCACCTCATCCTTTCGCAGGCCCGTTTTTTTTTCAGCTGCCATCAGAATGCTTTCTTTTTATTTAAGGCGATCAGGTTGGCCAGTAACCGGTAGGCGCCGGGCACACCTGCCGGCAACTCCCGGAAGAATACCAGGCCTGTGTAGGTAAACCACCCTTTACCGTATTTGGCAACGAGCAGGCTGCCGTTATCCGATGTTTCACCCGGATCGGCCATACCGATGAGTTTTTCAAATTTACCGGACGGGTCGCTGCCGTGATAGATACTCCGCTCCTGAACCCATCCGTTAAAGTCATCCTCCGTGATCTTATTCGGGAAGGTGAAGGCAGGATGATCGGGCTTCAGTATTGTCACTTTCGCATTCTCATCCGTCACCCGGTTGCGGGTAATATCAAAATCGTAGGGGCCGATCTTGGCCCTTACCGGGCCGATATTGTTGCTGGTGTTGTATTGCACGATCAGGTTGCCGCCGTCATTTACATATTTCATCAGCTTATCGTAATGCTTGTTCATCCACTCGTTGGTATTGTAGGTACGCACCCCGGTGATGATGCAATCATACTGGTCCAGGTGGTTACGGGATAATTCCTTATCGGTAAGCAAGGTCACTTCATACCCCATCTGCTCCAGGGCTTCGGGTACTTTATCACCGGCACCCACAATGTAACCGATCTTCTTATTGTAAATCTTCAGGTCAATCTTTTTGTTGGTAACGGTTGCCGGGGTGAAGTAATTGATATACGGAATATGGTCGTACTTGATCTCCCGCATGCCAACAGTAAGCATATCGTTGCTTCCGTTGTTCGCACCGGTGGCAAATGCATACTCATTATCACGGCCGGCGTTAATGGTATAGCCGACAGGTAAGGTCTTATTCTTTTCTTCAAATACTACGGCGGCGGGTGTGTATTGCACCCTGGCATCATCCGGGTAGGCCTTCCCCACCTCTTTGAAAGCAGCCTGGAACCCTTTTTTCTTCCCTGTCAGCTGAAGCTCTCCCTGGAAATTATTACTGTTCACCGATATCTTGATCTTTTCATCAGGTGCTATCAGTACCGGCGGCACCACTACCAGCGGCTCGTATAATTCACCCCGCACCGGGTCAGTAAATTTATATTTCACTGCACGGGTAAAATTGAACAGCTCACCGGCAATCTTCAGCTGCACATTCACCAGGTAAGACGGATCGGCATCCGGCTGGCCGATCTTCTGCTGATCTTTTACTGTAAAATACCCTTCTTCTTTTTTGGCAGCAAGCCAGTATGGTTGGGTTATGTTCTTTGTATAAGGAACAAAAAAAGTTTTTGCAAAACCGGTGCTCCTGTTCTTTCCAAGCACCAGCGTGAAATTAGAATCCAGCCCGTCCGTCATTATTTTTACCAGTGTGGCGTCAGCGCCAAGCCGGTTATTGAACACAAAGTTCATTTTTATTGAATCCGTCTGCACGGCAAATTGTTCAGTGGTGGTGACATCCATGAACAAACCGCTGCATTGTTCGATCAGTTTTTTCACTTCCTCCATTTTCTTATCCAGCCAGGTTTCTGCAGACAGATTAAGCGAGGAAGAGAGGCCAATGCTAAGTCTCAAATCCTGCATTTGTTTATATAAATGCACCAGCCCCTTCACTGATTTCTCCGGGTGAATAAAATCAAATGAAGCGGCAATGCTGTCAACTGTTTTACCAATAATATCTCCTCCGGCTATCCTGTTCCAGCTGATGTTCAGTCCGTCCATCAGGTCATTGGCCGGCTGATCACCTTTGGTGGCTTTAAAATATTCCAGCCGTTCTCCCCGGTATGCCGGCACACCAAATCCCTGGCTCTTGTGCTGGCTCCTGCTTTCGGCTGCTATCTCACCGTAGCTTTTTCCGAGTAAAGGATTGTATCCCCCCACATCCAGTTTATACTGGTCCTCTCTTGTGGTGTTTGTACCGCCAAAGTTGAAGGTGTTCCATAATACTCTTTTTACCTGCCAGGGCTGCACACCATATTTCATTTGTTCCGGAAACCGGTTAGGATCAGCCGCAGCAGTAAAGGCTTCATTGGCCAGTATCGCCGATGCGGTATGATGACCATGACCGCCTTCGCCGGTGGTGGGGAAACGGGTGATGATTATATCCGGCTGAAATTTCCGGATCACCCATACCACATCGCTTAATATTTTTTCCTTGTCCCATTTGGTAAAGGTCTCTTCCGGGTTTTTCGAGAAGCCGAAGTCAAAGGCCCGGGTAAAGAATTGTTCACCGCCATCAATCCGTCTTGCGGCCAGCAGTTCCTGTGTCCGGATCAGTCCCAGGTCGATGCCCTGTTCATCCCCGATCAGGTTTTGTCCCCCGTCACCCCTCGTCATGGAAAGGTAGCCGGTACGGAAAAGCCGGTCTTTGGAGAGGTAGGCGATCAGCTGTGTATTTTCATCATCCGGGTGTGCGGCAATATATAGTACGGAGCCAAGTACATTCAGCTTTTTAATGGCCTGGTACATTTCTGCCGAGGTCCAGCTTTGCGGGGCTTGTGCCGGCAAATGACCGGAAATGAAAATTGCGCAGAGGAGGGAACAGGTAAACCTTCGCATGCTTGTTGGTAATTGAATAGCGAATATAAGTGTTATTGGCAAGGAGATTTTGCCACTGATAAAGAAAAAGGCCGGGCTTTTACCCCCGGCCTTCTCTTTCAGAAAAAACCTGTTAATTCTTTTTCTGCGTATCGTCTGCACTCACTTTCTTTCCGAGTTTCTCGAGCAACTGTAACCCAAGCAGCCCGCTGATACCACCATTGGCACTGTCGCCGTTCCCGCCGATCAGCACATCCGGCATGATCTTCACTTTTTCCGCAGCAATGGATTCGATCACTTTCAGCTGGGTGAAGTTGTCGCCGCCCATGGCTTCCACGGAGAGTTTGTAGGATTCCGCATTTGATTTACCGATGGCCAGGATCTTTTCTGCTTCCGCATTACCGGTCAGTGATATCTTTTCGGCTTCTGCCTTTGCCAGCAGTTCGATCTTCTCTGAATCCGCTTTGGCGAGCAGTCTTGTTTTTTCCGCCTCACCGCTTGCCAGTAATTTCAGCCGGTCTGCTTCTGCATTGGCCTGCAGGCGTACGCTGTTGGCATCACCGGTGGCTTTCTTTACAGAAGCATCTGCTATCCGTTCAGCGATCAGTACACCCTGGTCGGCCTTTACGATCTCTTTCTGCATATCCGCAATAGCGGTTTCCTTTTCCAGTGTCTGTCTTGTTTCCTGCGCTTTCTTCTCCGTATCATAGGTGATCTTCTGTTCTTCGGCCAGTTTACGGTCGGTCAGTGTTTTCATCAGGCTTTCCGGCGGAACGATGTCACCGATCAGGGTGTCCACCCCGTACACGTTGTATTGCTCCAGTACTTTACCGATATGGTCCCTTGCGGATTGTTGTCTTTCCTTACGGGTACCCAGGAAGGCGATCACATCGCTGTCCTGCGCACTGTTACGGAAGTAGTTACCGATCGTGGGTTCCAGCACCTGGCTTACCAGGTTATTCATGTTACCGAAACGTGCAATGACTTTCGGCGCCTCCGTGGTCGGGATGTGAATGATCTGCGAAACGTCGAGGTTGAACGGGAAACCGTCTTTACTCCGCACAGTGATCGTGGAAAGGTTCTTATCGAGCTGGTGTGATTCACTTCTGGCGCTGGCCCAGTTCAGCACCAGGTTGGTGGTAGGTACCAGTTCCACTTTCATGATATACGGGTTGATCGGGTATTTACCGGGTCCCAGCGGTTCAGCCCATACACCTTTCTGTCCTTTGGAAACGATATTACCGTGTTTGAATTCCGCACCGCTCAGGTCAACGCCCTCTGCCCCCACATAGGAGATCACCACGCCTACATGACCGATCGGTATCTCTGTCATTTTTACCATTTCCAGTTTGGCAAACCAGGGGTTAAGGAAATAAGAACCGGCCAGTATCACCTGCTCCTGCAACCCTTTATAGCCTTCTTTCTGCAGGAAAAGGTCCACATCCTGGAATTTATTATGTCCTTCGATGATCTTTCCGGCGATCTGTCCTTCATCAAGCGGTTTACCTTCCAGGGTGGTAACCACTCCCACGGCATTATCCGGGATAAATGTCATTTCGGTGAATTCAACATCAAACAATAATGTGTTGATACGATACGAACCGGGGGCAATGATCGCTGTCTGGCGGCCTTTGCGGCCTCCGTTCTTCAGGAAGGCAGCTGCATCCTGAAAGGAATCACATTCCACTTTACGGCCCAGTATACGGCCGGTCTCCAGTTCCATCCCGTCTTTTGCCAGTACCAGCCCGATCTTACCGGTAGGTATTACGATAAAGGGCTGGAAGGTGATGGAATATTGCCAGATCCATTTCCAGAAATATACGCCGGGTGCCAGGGTCTGCGCCTGGAAACCTGCTTCGCCATTGGTGGCGATGATGCGTCCTTCCGGCAATTCCTGCTTACCGAACAGGACAAACTTTTTTGTTACAAGGCCGATCCTGTCTTCCGGTACGATCACCAGCCCGAAAAAGACACGCAGGATGAATTTATAAAAGATAAGGATGAATAAGGGGATCCCTATTATTATGCCCCATTTGATGATTTCACTTTTTTCCATGGTGATGTATTGATTATTGGTTATTAAATTATTTTTTTTGGATACAGAAAGACAGGCTGTGCACCAAATGATGCGCACAACTTTTCAACAACGCCTGTGGCGCTGCCGGAACCGGGCCCGGCCGGTATTCTGTTACCTTGTAAGGGGGGGTGAAGTATTCAGAAGTGTGAACCTAAACAGCGTGATGGAATCACTATCGCATTCGTCAGGTTTCATGGTGGTGTTCATTGAGGATGTAAAATTATATACAAAGCCATGACACGGCGATCAGTTTGAATGACTTTATTTTTATGCACATGTTGCAAATCCCTGCACGGAGGTATGATTCACCTGATTATGAAGAATGCCATTGCCACCGCCAAAATGGAACACCACCGCTAAAAAAAAGACACCGGACTACCGGTGAAAACCCGGCTACTGTCCTACTATAAACACTGCATTGCAAAACATCAGCTTTCCGTTTTCCCAAAAACTCCTGAAGAGCACATCATCTGCCAGGTAAACAATTTTTCCATCGCCCATATCCTGTACCCCGAATACCACACCATCCTTCAGTTTGTTCCGGAGACCGCTTCCGACATAGCCGGCCACCTGCTGCTCTTTCTTCATCACGCCGACATTCCAGCCGCCTTCTTTGAAGAACTCATACATGTTGTCATCCTGTTTCAATGTATAATAGAAGTCAGGGTATCCATACGCCAGCGGGTGACTGTTATCCAGTTCGATCCTGTAGATCGAGCCCGGCATGGAACCTTTGAGCATATCTCTCTCCCTCTCCTCGTATTTATTCAGCAGGTCATAGCTGTCTTTCTTATCGGCAGAGTCATCTGTTTTCTTTGCTTTGATCGCCCAGTCAAGTTTTGCCAGTTGCCCCACTCCCCCTTCCATTGCCACCAGCCGGCCGCCATTGCTGATCCAGTCCTTCAGTTTCTCCAGGGCCGCCTTATCATTTAAAAATTTATAATTGCCCGAGGTCATTATGATCACATTATAATCAGCCATCCGGGTATCACCCAGTTGTGTGGCATTTATCAGTGTGACAGGATATTCTAATACCTGGTCAAAGAAATGCCAGATCTCACCGGCCGAATTACCGCTTACACCTTCCCCTGTCAGCAAGGCGATCTTCGGGGCATTCAACGGGTGCACTTTCTCACTGCCCAGGTCAAACCCTTTGTCCATAAGCCCGGTGCTGATCGCACTGAGCTTTACGTTATTATCGTTGCAGGCCTGGCTTGAGCAAGGCCGCCAGGCTACTGCCAAAACCGCTCATTCCCTTTCCGGGTAATGATAAGGGAGCCTCTTTCGAAATGCTGGCCGCTGACATCAAACGGTTCTTCCGCCATGCGTACCCTCACGCCTTTCTGAAATAGCTGTCCCAGCGTTCTTGCACTCTGTACGCCCTGCCAGCGGATCACATAACCGTAACTGTCGGTGATACTGTTACCGGCAACCGGTAAATTATTCCCGCCACCCAACGACAGTTTTGATCTTGATCCGTAAGTTTTCAGCCCGTATACATAGGGCAGCGACCAGGCGGTAATATCATAGGTGGCAGAATCCACCAGTTTTGTTTTGGGTTCAAATAAAACTTTTACCAGGGCACTCTTTGGCTGCTGTGCCTGCACGAGCAGGTCATAATTGTCGACGGTGAACAGTTCATCCTTCCCGGAAAAATAATTGTAGCCCGTCATTGTGCCTCTTGTGGATCCGCTTTGTACCTCGTACCGGATACCGTTTTTATCGAGCAGCCCGGTCAGCGCATTCACTCTTTCCCTGTCGGCCTCGCTGTACTTCACCACATAGGACTTGAATTCGCCGATGCCGGTAGCCACTGCTTCATTGAAATATTTTCTGAATTCACTGATCAGTTTACCTGCATGCTGAGATGCTACCTCAATCGTACTGAGCGCCGTGGTGAAATGATGGGTGGCCCTGTCCAGCAATGTCAGCGTATCCCCTTCATCGGTGATCACGGCCAGGCCGCCAAAACCATGACCCGCCTGCTCGTAGGTCATCCCGATCGCACCGTTATAGGTAGGATAAGTATCCCCGTAGGAAGGGTATAACAGGTCAAAAACTTCTTTGGTAAAATACAGCCAGCCATTTGCATCAAAGTACTTCGCATGGTTCTTCCCGATCATCCCCTGGAAATCCCGCTGCCAGGGTGTGATCACTTCATGATAAGGCTGTGCCGCCGGGGCAAAGTAATAGGGATTATTATACTCCTGCTCGTGATAGTCCACATGTACCTGGGGCATCCACTGGCTGTACAGCTTCACCCGCTGCTGGCTTTCGATCTGTGTTTGCCAGGCCCAGTCACGGTTCAGGTCGAAATTATAATGATTGGTTCTTCCGCCCGGCCAGGGTTCCCTGTGCTCTCTTGCAGCCCAGGCAGGATTAGGCGTTTTACCCACTACGGTATTGAACCAGTTGATGTACCGGTCCCTGCCATCGGGGTTGATACAGGGATCAATGACCACCACCGTATTCTTCAGCCATTCTTTTGTTGCAGAATTGGAGGGATCAACCAAAGCCCATAAGGTCATCATGGCCGCTTCTGAAGAGGAGGCTTCATTACCGTGTACATTATAACTGAGCCAGACAATGGCCGGTGCATTTGCTTCAAGGGGTGCAGCCTTGTCCCTGGCCATATTTGCCAGCCGGAGATTATTCATCCGGATCTGTTCCAGCCGGCTGATATTATCTGCAGAAGAAACAAAGGCCGCCACAAGTGACCTTCCCTCGTTGGTTTGCCCGTATTCCTCCAGCTTTACGTTGGCGGAGGCATTGGCTGCCACTGACTGAAAATAGCTGACGATCTTCCAGTGCGGTGTGAAGCGGGTACCGGTTTTGTACCCCAGGAATTCATCCGGTGAACGCAGTTGCGAAAAGACAACAACAGTATTGAAGAGAAAGAAACTTAACAGGACCAGCTTTCGGGACATACAAAGGAATTTATTCCGAAAGATACCAAAGGGAAACTTACCGGGAAGGGTTTTTTGAGAGGCGGCGGACGTGCAGGAAATGGATAACAACGGTTATGACATGGCAGAATCATTGGAAGGAATACGTCCGGTTGAAAGAACCGGGCTGTCAGCCGGCAAGGGGTATCCCTCCTGTCTGCCTTTGTAGCAAGTGAAGGGATTTCAGTAGTTTTAAACATTCTAAACTGACCGGGTAATATGCGAATGCACCACCGTACGATACTTGTCCTTGTTGTCACCTGCCTGCTTGCCCTTCAGTGCAAAGGACCGGGTAAGGCTACCAGTGCTGTTTCTGTTGACCCTTATCACTATACCATCAATAAGAAAGCGGTGGTGGAAAACGGGGCGGTTGTTTCAGCCCACCCGCTTGCCAGTAAGGCAGGGGTGGAAATACTTAAGGAAGGCGGTAATGCCATTGATGCAGCTATTGCCACACAACTGGCCCTGGCGGTGGTATATCCGAATGCGGGCAACCTGGGCGGAGGCGGGTTCCTGGTGGCAAGATTGAGTAATGGTGAGCAACTGGCACTGGATTACCGGGAGATGGCGCCGGGTGCTGCCACCCGGGATATGTACATCGATGCAAACGGAACAGCCCGTACGGATAAAAGCCAGGACGGACATCTTTCATCCGGGGTACCGGGCACGGTGGCCGGGTTATTTGCTTCACATAAATACGGAAAGCTTTCTTTTGATAAACTGCTGCAGCCGGCCATAGACCTTGCAGAAAATGGTTTTGTGATCAGCGAACGGGAAGCCCGGTCACTGAACGGTATCCAGGGGGAACTGAAAAAACTCAATACCGTGATGCCGGTTTTCTATAAGGAAACCGGGTGGAAGGCCGGTGACACCCTGGTACAGAAAGACCTGGCGGGTACACTCAGAAGGATCAAAGAAAAAGGACAAGCCGGCTTTTATGAAGGGGAAACGGCCAGGCTGATCGTGGAGGAAATGAAACGTGGCGGCGGTATCATCACGGCCGCTGACCTGCAGCACTACCAGGCAAAATTCAGAACCCCGCATGTGTTCGGCTACAAAGGGTACAGCATTATCGGTATGCCCATGCCGAGCAGCGGAGGATTACTCCTTCACCAGATGCTGAAGATGATCGAAGGGCGCAACATCAGCAGTATGGGATTTCAATCCGTACAGGCCGTACAGCTGATGACGGAGGTGGAACGGAGGGCCTATGCAGACAGGGCCGAATACATGGGCGACGCAGATTTCTATAAAGTACCGGTCACCATGTTATCAAATGATGTGTACCTGCAGGAGCGGATGAAGAATTATGATCCGCAGCATGCCACCCCCAGCCGGGAGATCGGCCCCGGTGTATTGCTGCGGGCAGAAAGTGAGGAGACCACACACCTCAGTGTGATCGATAAAGACGGGAATGCCGTGGCGGTTACCACCACGCTGAATAATTCTTATGGAAGCCGTACCGTGGTGGGCGGCGCCGGTTTTTTCCTGAATGATGAAATGGATGATTTCAGCATCAAACCGGGTGTGCCGAATATGTATGGTGCCGTGGGCGGCGAGGCCAATGCTATAAAGGCCGGGAAAAGAATGCTGAGTTCCATGACGCCGACGATCGTTTTAAAAGACAACAAACCGTTTCTGGTGGTGGGTACGCCGGGCGGTACCACGATACCGACCTCCGTTTTTCAGACCCTTGTCAATATCCTTGATTTCAACCTGAGTACAGAAGATGCTTTGTACAAACCGAAATTCCATCATCAATGGTTACCGGATACCCTGTACATGGAGAAAGGTTTTTCGGAATCAACAAAGGCTGCCCTGCAAAAAATGGGTTATGTGGTTTTGTACCGGGGCGCTATCGGCAGAACGGAGATCATCAGGGTATTGCCCAACGGGAGATTTGAAGCAGTAGCAGATAACCGGGGTGATGATGCCGCAGCGGGATATTGAGAGATGTCGTTATTGTTCAGCTGACAGCCATCAGCCTTGTTACGGTAGCCGGAGGAGGCAGTAACAGAAGAAGCCCATCGTCAACCTTAAATCTTCTATACAGATGAGTTCACTTGGTAAAGATTATTTGCAAACAGCCATTAAAAGGCTTAAGTATTACAAAGACCTCGGTGATAAAACCTTTGAGCAGCTGAACGACTGGGATTTTCATTACCAGCCCAATGAAGAATCGAACAGTGTGGCCATTATCATTCGTCATATGGCCGGCAACATGCTGAGCCGGTGGACCAACTTCCTGACGGAAGACGGTGAAAAAGAATGGCGCAACCGGGATACAGAATTTGAAACGGCAGAAGAAACAAAAGCGGCATTACTGGAACGGTGGGAAAAAGGCTGGGACTGTTTCCTGCAGGCGCTGACATCGTTAAAGAAGAAGGACCTGAAGAAAAAAATAACCATCCGGCAGGAAGAACTTACCGTGGTGGATGCCATCAACAGGCAACTGGCCCACTACCCTTATCATATCGGGCAGATCATTTACATCGCCAAGATCATCCGGAACAAAAACTGGAAGAACCTTTCCATTCCGAAAGGCCAATCGCAAACCTATAACAATTCGAAAGAGGTAAAAGATCCGGCTAAGAAATATTAGTGTGCTGGTTCTCACCCGTTTTGGGGTGCACTTCCGGCCAAAACTTCTGCCGGGCAAGGTTGTTTTAACCGGGTACAAAGGTTACTTTTGTCCCCTTAATCATATCAATCCGGAAGATGAAAAAATTAAACCTTACGCTTATCGGGCTTTTTGCAGCCATTACTGTCTTCAGCCAGGCTGAATTTGGCGCTTTTGCCGGTCCGCAGATCACCTACGCTTCTTATTTCACCCCTGAAATAAACCTCGGCAAGACCAAACAGAAAACAGAGATGAAGTACGGGTTCCAGGCCGGCGGCATGATGCGGGTACAATTTGAAGGCAGGTTCTTTTTTGCACCGATGGTTTTTTACAGCCTGAAAGGTTATAAGGTTACACTCACCCGTCCTTCTTTGCCGCCAGACTCATTGGCCACAGATAATAATACCACCATCCATACGATCGAGTTCGCCCCGCTTTTTCAATTTAATTTCAGTGATGCTCCTGCTCACTTATTTATCAAAGCAGGGCCTTCTATTGACCTGCAACTGTTCGGTAAAGAACGTTTCAATAAATCCAACAGTACTGCTGTAGACCGGAACATGAAATTCAGTTTTGACAGTGACTATGGCCGTTTCGGGGCAAACCTCCTGCTGCAGTTTGGTTATGAGACCAGCAGCGGCTTTGTTATCTCCGGCCAGTACACATTGGGCTTTGGCAGCATCGTGAATGAAGAAGGCGGTGCCAGCATCTATCACCGCACGGCGGGTATTACCTTCGGAAAATATTTCCGGCGTAACTAATTTCAGATACCGGCCAGGTACTGGCTGTGTATGTATTTAGCCACATCTGACAGGTTTTTGGATTTCTCAAAAGCGGCCAGTTGCCTGTCTGCACCGGTACCGGTCTCAAGTATTTTGTGTACGTAGGCGATCCGGTGCCGGCTGCCCAGGTGATCGAGAACCGGGTCAAGAAAATCGAGCAGTTCATAGATCAGCCCCCTGGTGTTCACTTCTTCCTCTTTTCCAAAATCGATCAGGTAACCGTCCACCCCGTAGCGGCTGGCCCTCCATTTATTTTCATTCAGCAGCGCCCTTGAGTACTGGATAAAATTCAGGTTCTTGGAACGGAGCATATAGATCCTTGCACAGATGGCCTGGAAGAGGGCGGCCAGCGTGATGGTCTCATCCACGGTCAGCGGAATATCGCATATCCTGAACTCAACGGTATTGAAGAAAGGATGCACCCGGAGGTCCCACCATATCTTCTTGGCATTATCGATACAGTTGGTTTTGATCAGCAGTTTTACATAGTTATCGTAGGCCTCAATACTCTCAAACGCATCGGGGATACCGGTGCGGGGAAATTTGTCAAATACTTTTGTCCGGAATGATTTGTATCCTGTCATCCTTCCCTCCCAGAACGGGGAGTTGGTGCTGAGGGCAAAAATATGCGGCAGGAAATACCGGGTACTATTGGCAATATGGTTGGCCATCTCCCGGCTTTCCATACCCACATGCACATGAAGACCAAAGATGAGGTTGCTGCGGGCAGCTTCCTGCAGTTCGTTCACTATTTCATTATACCGTATATGATCGGTGATGAGCTGGCTTTCCCAGTGGCTGAAGGGGTGGGTACCGGAAGCCCCCATGGCAAACCCAAGACCGTCGGCAATACCGGCGATCGTTTTCCGAAGGGTGGATACATCCTGCCAGGCTTCATCCGCATCGGCGCAGATATCAGTGCCTACCTCCACTACGGCCTGGTGCATCTCGGCCTTTACCTTATCCTTGATCGCCTTCTGCCCTTCCTGTACGATCTTTTGCTCATGACTTTTCAGTTCAAAGGTCTTCGGGTCGAGCACCATGTACTCTTCTTCCACACCCAGCGTAAAGGTTTTATAGTTCAGGTTCATAAGTTAGTTGATAGTTGTAGTTTATTATTGATGGCTTGTAATCCGGGTTCGCAGTTCCTGTACAGCAAAAGAACCACCTGCTGTAACAGGAGAACTATACCCAACAAACCATAAACCAGGAACAATTACTGTAATGGCATTTTGTTACTGCCTCTCCTCACATACTCGCCCCAGGTAAGGTTGTCCTCTCCTTCCCGGCATTCCATGGCTTTTTCGATAGCGTAATTGGCGGCTGTTTCCACCACCCATTCAAAGTTTTCCTGGCCCACACTGTTTATATCCGCATCCGGGGCCGGGTTGCAGAAATCAATGGCGTAAGGAACACCGTCCCTAACGGCAAGTTCCACCGTATTAAAATCATAGCCCAGGTATTTATTGATACGAAGGACAATATCTGTCATCTGCTGCAGGCGTTCAGGCGATGGTTTGAAATCCGATACATACCGCAGGTGATGCGGGTTGCGGGGTTCATACGGCATGATCCGTACATATTTTCCCCCGATGCAGTAACAGCGGTAGTACTCCGTAAATACGATCTCCTCCTGCAGGAGCATCACCAGCTGGCCGGTTTCCGCATGTTTGCTGAAGAATTCTTCGGCGCTGCTCAGCTTATACACATGTTTCCATCCTCCGCCGGCGAAGGGTTTCATATAAGCCGGAAAGCCTACATACCTGAAAATGGAATCCCAGTCCAGCGGGAAGGCCAGGTTGCTGAAGGATTCGTCCGAGGTATCATCGGGTAATGCCCTGGAAGGGATGATCGCCGTTTTGGGTACCGGCACGCCCACTTTTGTCATCAGGCAGTTGTTGAAATATTTATCATCGGCACTCCACCAGAAAGGGTTATTGATAACGGCCGTACCCGTTACCGCGGCATTCTTCAGCCAGGTACGGTAAAAGGGAACGTCCTGGGATATACGGTCAATGATGACACTGTAGCCGGTCGGATCACCCTGGATCGCTTTTTCTATTCGGACAGGTTCAGCCACTATGCCGGGAATATTCTTACTGTTCACCCTTGCCACAAATGCTTCGGGGAAAGAGCGTTCCTTACCATGGAGGATTCCGATTTTCTTCATAACGTTTATTTTGATGATTAATATCCCGCCTGTTTTTGATTGCGGTTTCTCTGCTTTCCAAATATATCTTTTAAGGTCTATATTGACAAAATTCGGCGATTGCTTTTCGGTATTTCACTGTCTTTCGTGGTTGTGTCGCCCTTACTGCTGGTTCAATTACTCAAATATGTATTTTTGAGGCCATGCAGATAACAAATGAGCCCGGTATCCTGTTTGAAAGTGTGGTCCTGGATTCTGTTTTTCTCGACCGGCCGGTCATCGTCGATTTCTATTACCCGCAGGCGGCGGGCAGCGAAAGCCTTTCTCTTTTACTGATCAATGACGGGCAGGATATGCCAAAAATGCATTTCAGTTCCATCCTGGGAGCGTTTTACCAGCAGTATGAACAGGCCCGGCCGCTGTTTTGTGCGGCCATCCACTGCAGTGCCAACCGGAAACAGGAATATGGAGTGGCCGGTGTGCCTGACTACCTGGGACGGGGGGCCAAAGCCGGGCAGCATACCCGGTTTGTATTGCACGAACTGCTTCCATATATATATAAGCGTTTCCCTTTTGTATCCATGACCGATAAATCATTTGCCGGTTTTTCCCTGGGCGGGCTCAGTGCCTTCGACATTGTCTGGTCGCACCCCGGTGAGTTTACCAGGGCCGGTGTCTTTTCGGGTTCCCTCTGGTGGAGGAGCGTCGACCAGGTGGATAAGGAATACGATGATGACCAACACCGGATCATTCACCAGCAGGTGCGAAAAGGCCGTTATCACCCCGGTCTGAAATTCTTTTTCCAGTGCGGTAATATGGATGAGACCAAGGACCGGAATAAGAACGGCATCATCGATTCCATTGATGATACGCTTGACCTGGTAAAAGAGCTGGAGGGAAAAGGCTATTCGCAACCGGAAGATATTTATTACCTGGAGTTGTCCGATGGCCGGCATGATGTCCCGACCTGGGGCCGGGCAATGCCTTATTTCCTGGAATGGGGATGGGGCGGATAGTGTACCGGCCCGGCTTCAAAGCACCAGATAAAAAAAACCCTCCGTGTTCCGGAGGGTTTTCTGTTTCAGAAGTTATAAGCAGCTTAGTTGCCGAAGATATATCTCAGGCCAAGCTGGATAGAGTAAGTAGAAGCGGTGCTCACCACATCCCTGAAGGTACGGGTGATCATCTGTCCCCTGTCCTGTGCCAGTGTGAAGACCGGCAGCACACTGCCACCCGGTACCAGTGAGTTGGCATTGGCGATAGTCAGGATAGAAGTTGCATTGGTTGCTTTTGTTTTACCCCAGCTGTTATTGATCAGGTTACCGGCGTTGAAGATATCAACAGAGAACTGTAAGGTATTGCGGTACTTGCCGGCCTTTACAAACAGGTCCTGGAGAAACTTCACATCAAACTGGTTTCTCCACGGAGCCAGGGCACCGTTTCTTTCGGCATACTGACCACGGTGAGTGCGGAGATATTTGTCCTGCATGATGTAGGATTCGAACAGGTCACGCTGTGTCTGCTGGTTGTACACCACACCGCCCACGGTCTGGCTGTTGAATTGCATGGCCTGTACCTGTGCTACGGTCGGGATCCAGATAAGGTCATTACCGGTGATACCATCACGGTTGAAGTCGCCGCCGTACACATAAGAGAAGCGGTAGTCAACAGAACCCTGGTAAATGAAGGCGATGGTAGTAGCCAGGTGTTTCAGGTATTCTTTCCTGTAAGACAGGGAAGCAATGAACCTGTCGGGCAGTACATAAGATGAATGAGAGAGTGCCGGGGTATTGGGACCCATTGACTGTGCTACCTGGAACCCGTTTGCCGGCTGATCGCCGTTTCCGTCATTCAGGTTAGCCGAGATTGATTTTGTATAAGCAACGGAAGCATTGAACCCTTTGCTGAAAGGCTTTTCAAGCTTTATGGTCAATGAACCATAATAACCTTGTGACTTGGGTGCATTGTCAATAATGATCGTGTTGAAGGCAGAAGAACCGCCTGCTACAAACACACCGGCAGAGTTAAGTGTGTTGATGAACCTTGTCTGAACAGTAGAACCGTAAATAGGCC
This sequence comes from Chitinophagaceae bacterium, assembly GCA_046329665.1. Lineage (GTDB taxonomy): Bacteria > Bacteroidota > Bacteroidia > Chitinophagales > Chitinophagaceae > JJ008. The sequence goes on from JAXLUG010000012.1 coordinate 109,617, forward strand.
TGTTATCAGGATACCCGTTCACATTCAGGTTTTGCGGTGTCTGATAGTTAGGGTTCCTGAAGAATACTGTTTTCAGGTCTTTATTAAAAATAGCTTCTACGGTAGCGATCACACCCCAGGGTAATTTAGTATCCATCGCAATGCTAGACTTCCAGGTCTGCGGGTTCTTGAAGTCAGACCCGAGCTGTTCAACTTCGGCAGGCACCACAGTACCGGCAACGGGAACAGAAGCAGGCAGGTAAGCATATGGATTAGGGTTGAAAGGCCCGGCATTGGCCGCCACATCAGCCGGGGTGTTGAAGTTTCTGGTTACCTGCAGCATACCATTATTACCAGACTGGCTTACGATCCATACATAAGGTACGGTACCGGTAAAGATACCTGTACCACCACGAAGCTGTAAGGAACGGTTGCCGTATACATCCCAGTTGAAGCCCAGTCTCGGAGACCACATCAGTTTCGGATCAGGAAGCAGACCGGTATTGACGGTCTCTCCGTTAGCAAAGGTCTGAGCAGCCACGAGCGGGTGCGTAACGATCTGGGGAACGCCCGGGTAAGTGGCCAGGTCGACCCTTAAGCCAACCGTAAGCCTGAAATCTTTTGTGATGGCGATCTCATCCTGGCCATACAAAGAGTACTGCCTGAATTTAAAGGCAGAGAAAGCTGGCGCAAAGTTCTTAGATAAGGAATAGGTGATCGCAAAGTCGGTCGGGAGGGCACCGGTTGCAAAATCATTCCAGGTGGCAAAGCGGTAGTAGCTGGTGGCAAAACGCTGGAAGCCGTTGATCGTCTGGCTTTGCGAGAAAGAACCACCCACTGTCCAGCTATGCTTGTTTTTTGTCCAGCTTAAGTTATCCACGATAGAGTACACTTTTACCTTACGCAGGTTGCCGAAGCTGAAAGGCTCGTAACCGAAGGAAGCATACGGAACGGACTGTGAGTAGCCGGTGGTGCTCATGATGTCCACAAAGGGGAACAACTGGCTCTCCGTGGTACGGGAGTCGTTCTGGTAAGTGTACGTGCCGCGGAACACATTCGATACCCTTCCCCACCTTGAGTTGAGCTCGGCAGCGAAGGAATAGAAATTGGCGCCCTGGAAATAGTTTGAGTTCTTATACCAGAGTGAGTTGATATCTGTCCTGGAAGCACCGGATACGTTGCTCAGACCGGTACCGGTAACGGAGTTACTCACCCCGTTGGGCTCGCCGCCTTCCACCTGGCTGTAACGCAATACTAACTGGTGGCGGTTGCTGATATTCCAGTCAAGACGTGCCATGTATTTCTTACGCTGAATGTTCGGAGTGTAATTATCGTAAGGACCGGTTTCGTAACCATAGTTTGTTCTGAGGAAATTGCTGATATAGTTCAGTGAGTCAGCAGTCGGGCGGGCAACGTTCGGAGAACTTCCGAAAGGAGCAGCGGCGGTGGCCGCAAACCGGGTCTGGATCGCCTTAGGCTGATCTTCTGTTTCGTAGTTGATGAAGAAGAACAGTTTGTTCTTGATGATCGGGCCGCCCACCCGGAAACCCCACTGGTTGAAGTCTTCTGTCGGGCGGATGAATTTTGTTTTCTCTACCTGGTCGCCGCGGTATTTTTCATTCCTGAAATATTTATAAACCGATCCTGAGAATTCATTTGTACCGGAACGGGTTACGGCATTGATAGCGCTTCCGATAAAACCGGACTGGCGTACATCATAAGGAGCCAGGTTTACAGATATCTCTGCTACGGCATCCAGTGAGATCGGTGTGCCGCCGGCGGGCAGGTTGGTACCGATACCAAAACTGTTGTTGAAGTCAGCTCCGTCAATGGTGAAGTTATTCTGCCGGTAGTTACCACCACCGATCGAAGGACCATTTGACTGGGGGGTAGCCCTGGTGAAATCATTCAGGCTCCTGTTGATGGTAGGAAGCTGGGTGATCTGGCGAAGACCAATATTGGTTACAGCGCCTGTCCTGTTCCTGTTCATTATCTGGCTTCTGCCGGAAGTTGTCAGTACAACATTCTCCAGCACCTTATCTGTTTTCTTAAGCTGAGGGTTAAAAATGAACGACTCGGCCAGCTGAAGATAGATATCACTGTAGGTTTCTTTATCATAACCTACAAATGAAACTTCGATCGTGTAGGGACCACCGGAACGCATGTTCTCAATCCGGATGATACCACCTGCCCGTGTGACGGCAGTGTATTTGGTGCCAGTGGGTACGTGGGTGGCCACCACAGAAGCTCCTACAAGGGCTTCATCTGTTGTGCTTTTAACCGTACCAGTAATGGAAGAAGTGGTGATCTGTGCAGAGGCGAACTGACTGACCATCACGGCCAACGTGAAGAAAATGAGTATTCTCTTAAGCATATAGATTGGTTTTCGGTTGCAAAGAAAGGGAATATTCCCTAAATAAAAATAGACAAATATTAACAAATTATCGCTGAAAAATAATGCTTTAGGTTGACAACAAAACCCGCCCCTCTGTTGCCTCCAATCGGGCGAACTGAAAGGCCCGTTGCTTTGTTCTATTTTTACAAAAAAACCGATCATGTTTGATTCCATTGAGAGTGCTTTACAGGGTATCCGGGAAGGGAAACTGGTAGTGGTGGTGGACGATGAGGATCGTGAAAATGAGGGGGATTTCGTAACGGCCGCCCGCAACGCTACCCCCGAACTGATCAATTTCATGAGCAAACATGGCCGGGGACTGATCTGTGCCGCCCTCCCCGAGGAACGCTGCGACGAACTGGGCCTGGAACTGATGGTAAATAACAATACGGCCCTGCATGAAACGGCCTTTACCGTATCGGTCGACCTGCTGGGCCATGGCTGCACCACGGGTATTTCGGCCCAGGACCGGTCCAAGACCATCCAGGCCCTGATCGACCCGCAAACTTCACCGGCCGACCTGGGAAGACCGGGACATATTTTCCCCCTCCGGGCCAAAAAAGGCGGGGTGCTCCGCAGGGCCGGTCATACCGAAGCGACCGTGGACCTGGCCCGGCTGGCGGGTTTCGAGCCGGCCGGTGTACTGGTCGAGATCATGAATGAAGATGGCAGCATGGCCCGCCTGCCGCAATTACTGGAAGTGGCCAGGAAATTTGATTTCCACATCATTTCCATCAAAGACCTGATCGAATACCGGATCAAAAGGGATTCCCTGATCGAAGAAGTGGTCAGGGTGGCCATGCCCACACAATATGGCGATTTTACCCTGGTGGCGTTCAAAGAAAAACTATCCGCCACCGAGCACCTGGCCCTGATCAAAGGGGAATGGCAAAAGGACGAACCCGTACTGGTAAGGGTCCACTCCTCCTGTTTTACCGGGGATATACTGGGCTCCTTACGCTGCGATTGCGGCGATCAGCTGCATAAAGCCATGCAGATGGTGGAGGCCGAAGGCCGGGGCGCCATTCTCTATATGAACCAGGAAGGACGGGGGATCGGGTTGCTGAATAAACTGAAAGCTTATCGCCTCCAGGAGCAGGGCATGGATACGGTGGAGGCCAACCTGCATCTCGGTTTTAAAATGGACGAAAGGGATTATGGCCTCGGCGCCCAGATGCTGCGCCATCTTAATATTACCCGGCTGCGGCTGATGACCAACAACCCCCGGAAACGGGTGGGCCTGATCGGTTACGGACTGGAAATAGTGGAAAATATCCCTGTCCGGGTTGAACCTAATCCATATAATGAGAAATACCTGGCGGTAAAAAGAGATAAGCTGGGGCATGAACTCCCGGGCAACGAATAAGGCTACTCATTCCCTTCCTTCTTTACCTCCACGGTCTTTTTATCATCGGCGGCCGGCTGGGCTGGCTTCAGGGGTTTTTGTTTTTTCTTCTTTCCTTTAAATATATCACCGAGGCGATCAAAGTCTTTGCGGTAAGAAAGGCTGGCCCCTATCCTCCTGGCCTTGCCGGGACCGCCGGAAGTGGCCGTGGTCAGGTAGTCGGTGTTTTCCCGGTAAAAGAAGGAGGCCCGTATACTTCCGCTTGGATTGATCAGCCATTCCAGCACCACATCCGGCAGCAACTGTTGTGAAAAGGCCTGCTGGGTGGAGGATGTCTGTAACGGCGCATCAAAACCAAGACCGGTTGAAATAATGAACCGGTTATTAAAGAAGGACCGTCCGATGGTGAAATTGATATTGCTGCCCAGTTCAAGTTTGGATCCGTTGCTGATCACATTCCGGTTATAAATAGATGTATTGAGGCTGATATTGTATTTATCACTTTTCAGCAGGTTGCCCAGTATCTTATTGATCTGGTCACTGATCACATTCAGCAAGATCCCTGAAATGGTGGTCAGCCCCAGTTCGGTTACCGAATAGTTCGTACTGGTGCCGGTAAGATCGCTTGGGGCAAAACTGTTGAAGACGATCAGGTAGGTAACCTGGCGGTTCACTTCATTCGGGTTCTTCAGCAACTGCTGGATGATAAGCGCCAGTTCCGGGTCAGTAACGGCCACACTGGTAGTGGGAAAATCGAGGGAGAAAGCAATAGCCGGTTTAAAGAGTTTGTCTGAAAGCGACGCCACCACATATACATCGCCTCTTGCCGATTTGGTCTGCAGCAGATCAGCCAGCGGCGCAAAGCTTACCCTTTCGGCCCGGTAGATGGCATCAAACTTAATATTGGCATCATACGGATCACCATTCCATTCGATATAGTTCTGCGCATCTTTCTTCAGCTCAAACGGCTTTTTGAAGAAGGACTGGAAGGTGAAGAGGTAACTGCCTTCTTCAATATCAAACCGGCCCCGTAAAGAGAGCGGTTCGGTTGTCCCTGATTTGATATTCAGTGACCCGTTCCCTTTGCCCTTTATCTCATCGCCCGTCAGTTCATCCAGTATCACCCTGACCGACACCATGGGGACCGGTGTCTTATTGATCGTGAGGTCAACATCATAAATAATGTTTGTATTGGATTTTACATCCGAGGCTTCCATTTCCCTTCCGTATTTGCGTTCCACCAGGAAATCGGCAATACCCGATTCCCGGCTGGAAGAAGGCGGTATCGTTACATAACTGCTGTCTTTCTCCGAAGCCACCGCATCAATCTTCATATACATGTCCGACTGCGGACCTGCCAGCGTCATCGAACCGGTTCCCTTTACATTTCCGTAGAATTGTTTGTTGTCTTTGTACGTGGTGTTCAGCAACTGTACCGGCCGGTTATTGTCTTCATCCTTTGTGCCTGGTTTTCGGGTGGTGATATCCAGGTTGTAGAACATATTTTTGAACGACTGGTGTTCGATGCCGCCTACCAGGTAGATCGGGTTTTTGGTCACGGTATCGATCAGTATGAGGCCATCCAGATTTATTTCGTACGGCGTGAGGTTGATATCGGTGTCCAGTATTTTATAAAAACACTGGGTAAAGTTTACTTTCAGTCCGGCATTCCGCAATCGTCCTTTACCGGTTACACTCAGTTCATCAAATTCGCCGCTGATGTTCACATCGCCGGTGAGGTAGCCCTGCATATCGGAGAAGAGATTACCCAGGAACCGTTCCAGCACACTGATCTGAAAATTCTTTGCTTTCAGGGCGATCAGGTTGTTCCGGGCCTTGTCCTTGTCAAAGAAAATATTTGCATCAAACCCAAGATAGTTTTCCTGGTTAAGTGTATTCCCTTTTACTTTCAGTTGTTTCAATTCCCCGTCGTATGCCACGCTTGCCCGTACTTCTCCCAGCGAGTCATTATCCAGGCGCAGGAATTTTGTCTGGATATCATCGGAAGTTATTTTCATCTTCCCGGTCGGGTCTTCTACCAGGATATTACCTGAAAGCAGGCCTTCCAGCCGGTTCTTGGGCATGAAGTATGGCGAGAAGTCGCCCAGGTTCACATCGGTAAGTTTGACGGTAATGTCATTTCCCTTTCCCGACTTTGATGGTTGTGTCTGCACCAGGATCTGCTCCTGCCCTTCTGATAATACCAGCAGGGCGCTGGCCGGTGTACTGCTCCGCAACACCAGTTCGCCGTTATCGCCGATCGTCCAGGTCTTGCTGTTGATCGTAAACACGGAGGGTTCAAATTCGATCTTCACCCCGTCATTATAGGTCAGTACCAGTGCATGCAGGTCGGCCTTCTCCACGGCCTGGCTGGCGCCGGTAAGCACCGATACATTGGAAGAGTCATTATGTGACCGGATGCGGAAGGCCGCATGCGGAATGCTTAAGCTGTCATTGATCCGGATATTGCTGGCCTCCCCGTTCAGCAGCAGGCTGTCTTCATTACCGGTTGCCCTGACCAGCACCTTATCGAAATTATGCCCCCGGTACCTGAACTGCGGCACATCGGCCACCACTTCCAGTTTATGCTGCAGCATATCCAGGCTGCCTTTAAGCTTTGTACCGTTGAAGCCGGATAAATGGGGGTTCACCAGTTGCAGGTATTCGTCCACATAATAGGCATCAATATTAAAGGTAAAGGCCTGGTCTTTCGGCAACCGTTTGGGCGCCTTTACGTAAGCAGGATAGTATTTATGGAGGAAGTAGGTGGCAACGGAAGGAAGTTCGTTCAGGTTGAAGTTGCCGGTGATCGTACCGTTGAGTTCGTTGGAACCCACACTCAGTTTTTTTACCCCGCCTTCATACCCTGCCGTGACCACCAGCGAATCAAAGGACAAACGCTGCTCCCCTTTTTTAAGTTCGGCCTCCGTTACACGGGCCGTGCCAAGAAAGTTGTCGATATTATCACTGGTAAAATCGAGATGTGCTTTTCCGCTGAAGGAAAGACTGTCGCTGGTGAGACCGAGTTTATACAACAAGGCTTTTGCCACATCTGCCTGCAGGTTGAAGCGGGGCGTTTTTTTATTGAAGTCAATGATACCATTCAGGCGCAGGTCGGCATTATCATCCTTGATGGAAGCAGTTCCTTCAAACATTTTCTTATCCAGCAGTCCGTCCACGACAATGTTATGATACCGGTAGCCATTGATATCGGCATAGCTGATGGTGCCGTCAAAATTTACCATCCGGGCCTTATCACTAAAGCCTCTTCCTTTGATCACTGCTTTGAGGGCCACATCGCCAAGTGTCTTGTCGTCGAGGAAATAGCCCAGCCTGAAATTATCGGTGGAGATATTACCGGAGTAAACCGGTTCCTGCCCGGGGGGCAGTTTCATGTTCAGGTCGGAAACAAGGGTGCCGAGATTGGTCTGGATAGTACCGAAGGTCACGAAGTCGCGGAGAAAGCCGGTGAAATTCCCTTTGAAATTCACATACTGCAGCTTTCGCAGGTCAGGAGAAGTTACCTTTTGTATGGCCGGTACGATCGTTACCGCATCGCTGTAGGTGGTCCTGAAATCATTTGCTTTGAAATCGATAAAGGTCCGGTTGATATCCGGAAGGCCGGTCATGGAGATATCCCCGTTCAGCAGGGTGCTGTTGCCGGCCGATACCAGCATATCCCTGCCGACAAGGTCATCCACGGTTCCTCTTACCTTGCCTTTCAGGCTGATCTTCTTTTTCCAGGAGGCCAGCTTGGGGGCAAAGAAAGCGATATCATCACTGTCGATATAGGAATCATCAAACACGGCTGCCATCTGTATGCGGCTGATATAATCCCCAAAGTCGCTGAAATCATTATACGACATGGAGTAAAAATTCCGGATGGTGCTCCGGTTGGTGAGGATCTCCAGGTTGCTGAAGGCCATTCCCTGCGGTGTCATCTTTACATCTGCCGTCATGCTCTTTACTTCAAAGCCGCTGCGTTCCTTTGCAATGAGCCGCATCTTCGAGCGGA
>JAXLUG010000013.1:0-116139 GCA_046329665.1 Chitinophagaceae bacterium
GGAACTCAAAATATCTTCGAAAGAAAATGCGGGTGATAAGCAAAAAATACTTGCTGAAATAAACAGGAATATAGAGCGCATTGACCATGCGCAAAAGCTGATGCTGGACGGTCAGTTGGACATCACCGAATACCGCTCCATCAAACAGAAATTTGAAGCCGTAATAAAGGAACTGGAAGCGGAAATAAAGCCCCAAGCTATTAAGCCCACTGATTACAAGCAATACCTTGACTTTGGTTTTAATCTGCTCCAGAATATAGACAGGGTGTATGTTTCAGGCAATACACAACTCAAATCGCAAATCCTGAGTTCGATACTGGCCGAAAAACTGGTTTTTGAAGAAAAAGCCTATCGAACTCTTGTTTATCACGAAGCCCTTTCGCTCATACTCAATACCAGCAAGGCTTTGACTAAAAATAAAAAAGGACAAACTGCTGGTAACAGCAATTTGTCCTCTTTGGTAGCCTCGACAGGAATCGAACCTGTATCTGGAGCTTCGGAAACTCTTATACTATCCATTGTACTACGAGGCCAAAACAAGTCGGGAGTCTTGTGTCCGACTTCCGGCTATTTGATCAGTCCGCTCGCATTGGTCGCAAAGACCTTTACGGCGATAGCCAGCAAAATTACGCCAAAAAACTTTCTGACCGCTAATAAACCTGCTTTTCCCAGTACTCTTTCTATCAGATTCAGTGACCGGAGCACAATATAAATAACGGTCAGGTTTACAAGAATGGCCAGCAGTATCATATACTCATTCTTATCGGTCCTTTCAAAAGTGGCCTTTAATGACATGATGGTGGTCAGGGTACCGCTGCCCGCAATAAGCGGAAAAGCGATCGGCACGACCGTACCCGAAGGAGCGCCTTTTTCTGATTTGAAAAACTCGATCCCCAGGATCATTTCAAGACCGAGGATAAAGATGACGATCGAACCGGCGACTGCAAACGATTTGATATCCACCCCCAGCAGGCTGAGAAAGGGCTTCCCGATAAAGAAAAACAAGACCATCAGCCCACCGGATATCAGCGTCACCTTCCAGGCATTGATGCCCCCCATCTTTTGCTTGATCGAAATGAGCATGGGTACAGAACCCACTACATCGATCACAGCAAAGAGGGTAAAGGTAAGTGTAAGGAATTCCTGCAGTTCGAAATTCATGCTGTTGGTTTTTGCAAAAGTACTTATCTGTAAATATACCGCTCTTTAAAGAAGTGCAGCTCCTCTGACAAATGCCCGAGACAATCCCGGCAAAGGCAATCCTGGTATCGCTGCTCAATAAAGGCCCGTTGTTCTGCAGTCAGGTTCACTGTGTAGCACTGACATTGTGTGATCGTACCCTGTTTGCATTCAAAAGACGATTTGCAGCGGGGGCACACTCTTACTTCGTGTTTATTCATAGCCCTGAATTTTAAAAACGATACCTGATTCCCCCGTACCCGTTAAAGCGGAGGGTGCTGAAGCCGCTGATCTCGGTATATTTTGTTCCGGTTATGTTCCGCAGGTCGGCGAATATTTTCAGCCGGTCTTTAAAAAAAGCGTATTCAGCATAAACATCCCATAAAGCATATGCAGGAAGAACGGTGTTTACCGTTGAGAAAGACGAATTATCGTAGTAACTGTCCGTTCTTTTACCTGTCAGCAGCAGGCTGGTGCTCAGCAGCAGGTGTTTTTTTATGGCGGCGCTGAGGCTGACGCAGCCGGAGGAAGCCGGCCTCCGCAACAGGTTATTATAGCTGGTGTCCTTTCCACCGGTCCTGGTAGTGATCCTACCTGTGACATAGGAATAGCAGGTTTTCAGCACGACCTTCCCGGAAAAGTGATAAGCGGCCTCCAGTTCGGCTCCATGATCTTTTTGTTTATCCTGGTTGATGTACTGTGAACTGAATGTTGCCGGGTTGTAATAAAAGAAAATCACATCCCTTACATTTCTTATGAAAAGGGTTCCCCTGGCCGTGAATTTATTATCCGCCGGCAGGTATTGTACACCGGCTTCTGTGCTGATGGCGGATTCCGGCTTCAGCTTTTTGTTACCGTATTCGGAAAAAAGCTGGTATAATGAAGGCGTACGGTATGCGGAAGACAGGTTGGCAAATACTTTTATTTTTTTACTGATCAGATAAGAGGGGTTGGCATTAAAAACAAACCGGCTGCCGTATTCGGAGTGAACATTCACCCTTCCGCCGATCTCTGCATTGAAGCCGGAAGGATGGTTCCAGTTCAGGGCAGCATAGAAGGCGTACTGGTGCTGCCGGAGGCTGTCCCGTGTGTTTTCGGTTTTATACGGGCCAAAGAAACCGACGGATGCATACACCTGGTCCGAACGGGAGCTTCTGAAATCGATCCCGTTTGTCAGCGTGATTTCTTTTGAAACCGGGATGACCACATATATATCCGAAAAGTGTTCATTGCCTTTATAGCGTCCCCGGGACCAGGTGTCGAAACCATTCCGGCTTACTGTGGAATCATCTGTATAGAGCCGGTCAATGCTGTTGTATGAATAAAGGGCAGTCAGCTTTGTTTTGCCGAAAGTGAATTCATTCCGCACCCCCGCCTGCCAGCTGGTTTGCGACCAGGTATAATCCAGCTCATCTGTGAAAGCACCCTGGTCAATATCCCCTTTGTTCCGGTTGAAACGGAACCAGGGCTGCAGGTGTACGTTGCCTGAGGGCCGGAAACCAAATGCAGCCTGGAAGCTTTGCTGGTCAAATCCATCCCGGTCAGTTACGGCACCGGTGTTTCTGCTGACTGTTTCATTGATGCCCTTTGTATGATGATAGGCATAGGAAAGATCATAATCGATGATGCCGGTCCTCCCGTTGATACCCGCATTGCCCCTCACGGTTTTGTTACTTCCACAGGCAGCGGAAATACTTCCCGCAACAGGCCTGGAAGGGTTTTTTCTTGTGATGATATTGATCACACCAGCTATCGCATCACTCCCGTACAAGGTAGACTGGCTTCCTTTCAGGATCTCGATCCGCTCGATGTTGTTCACGGACAGGTTCCGGATATCGAAGTTGGCGCCAATGCCTGAAGGATCATATACGGGCACGCCGTCGATAGTGATCAGTGTATGATCTGCCCTTGCTCCCCGCAAATACAGGCTCTTGTCTTTACCTGCATTACTGTTAGCCCCTGAGATCATCAGCCCTGCCTGCTCAGCCAGTACCTGCGACAGGTCTTTTCCCCCGCTTCTTTCCAGTTGCTCCTTGGTAATAACGGTTACCACTTTGCCGGTCAGGGAGGTTTTGTTGGGGTACTTGTTTGCTGTGATCACGGCTTCTCCAAGCAATGTGGTGTCCTGCTGCGAGGCAGTGGTGACTACCTGTGCTGTTAGCTGTTTGCTGATCAAAACAGCAGCCAGCACAAAAAATCTTTTTTTCATGTTCACATAAAATTTTGTGTGACTGCTTCCAGGAAAGAGATAGAGATATAAATGCCGCCCGGCAGATACACTCCTGCTTTTCACCCGAAAGCAAAAAATGATTGTTGCGGCCTGGCAGGTCTTCTGGCTTGTCCCGGCCTGGTTGCCTTCCCGTTGTAAAACAGTGGCATGAATAACCAGGCTTTTTGATTCCTCTCCGGAACCAGGGGTTTACAGCTACGGGGATAGCGCCGGATTCTCACCGGCTTCCCTTTTAATACCGGTCTTGCGAACCGGGTAACCAAACCGGTACAAATGTAAGTGGAATGAAAAGCCGGTAAAAAAGAGTTATCAACAGTATCTTGTCTATACATTTTACCGGGCGAACGATTGTGAGGGCCCGGTAATCTTAATTTGCCTTCATTTGTACAGGTATGCGGACAAGGCTGATATATTTTTTTATTCACCTTACGGGCTGGATATTATTCTTCAGCCTGATACTTGCATTTCTTGCAGGGCCACCACAGGGGCGAACGGGCTTCTTTTCACACCTGTTCACCTGGCCGTTCCTGTTGTTTGCTTTCATTTACCTGTTCCTGTTTTACCTGAATTATATCATTCTTGTCCCCGGGCTCTTTATAAAAAAGAAGTATATATTTTATTTCGGGATCATCTGTCTCCTGTTTGCCGCCGTTTATTTCATCAAACCTTTTGATCGACTGATATCGATGAACCCGCAACCGCTGAACAGGGGCTTTCCCGGAAATGAAATACCGCCGCCGCCAAACAACCCCCTGCCTGTGCAGGGCCCGGTTATACCGTGGACCCGGGGTGGCCCGGGAGGAAGGGATATCAACAGCATCATATTATTTGTCACCATCTGGTCCCTCAGCACGGCAGTGCCGGTGATCAGGAGATACCGGCTTACAGAACAGCGGGCATTACAGGCAGAGAAGGAGAGGGCGGATGCGGAACTCTCATTTTTAAAAGCACAGATCAACCCGCATTTTCTTTTTAACACACTGAACAATATATACTCGATGGCTGTGATCAAGGACGATAACACAGCCCCGAGTGTGATGAAGCTTTCCAATATTCTGCGTTATATCACCGATGAGGCCGGACAGAATTTTGTTCCGCTGGAAAGCGAGATCGCCTGCATGAAAGATTATATCGACCTGCAGCGGATGCGTTTCGGCCCGAAAATGAACGTCGATCTGCAGCTAAAAGGGGATATTACTGATAAGAAGATCGCACCCCTGCTGCTGATGACATTTGTGGAGAATGTATTCAAATATGGCATCAGCAGTCATGAGCCATCCCCTGTCATGATAAAACTTGCTGTTCAAGGAGACCGGCTGCATTTCTTTTCTCAGAACAGGATCTTTGCATCAGCCGGTGAGACAGAGCGAACCGGTATTGGTATCGATAATGCCCGCCTGCGGCTGAAACATCTTTACCCGGGCGATCACCTCCTGGATATCGCTGCTGTTAACGGGTCATTCACTGTTCAATTGGACATACCGGCTTAACTTAGCGGTATGACGCTGAAATGCATTGCAATTGATGATGAGCCGCTGGCCCTGATCCTTCTCAGGGAATATAGTTCACGTCTGCCATCCCTTCAGCTTCTCCGGACTTTTGAAGACCCGGTGGCCGGCGCAGAATTTCTCCGCAATTCCGCCATCGACCTTTTGTTCATTGATATAAACATGCCGGATATATCGGGACTGGAACTGGTCCGTTCCCTGTCACAACCTCCCCTGGTCATCTTTACAACAGCCCATAAAAAATTTGCGATCGATGGATTTGAACTGGATGCCATCGATTACCTGCTCAAGCCGGTCAGCTTTGAGCGGTTTTCAAAAGCAGTGAACAAGGCACTTGAATATGCTGAATACCGGTCTAGATCCGCACCCGCAGAGCCGGAGGCCTTGTTTGTATATGCCGAATACCGGATGATCAGGATCCAGCTGGATGATATTGAGTATATTGAAAGCCTGGAAGACTATATCCGTATCCATCTTACCTCCGGTAAACCCATCATGACCCTGATGACCATGAAAAAAGTACTGGAAAAACTCCCCGAAAACCGGTTCAGGCGTATTCACCGCAGCTATATCGTGGCCACCGGCAAAGTAAAATCCATACTTAACCGTAAGGCCAGGCTGGTATCTTCCACCGAGCTGCCAATCAGCGACAGCTTCCTGGATTTTATCGGGGAATGGAAAAAAGGCTGACGATTCTTCTCCCTGCTCACTATCGTGGCAAAAAATTTGCTCCGACATCTTTTTAAACGGATAGTTTAACGAACCGGGGGTCACCTGTATGTATTTTTTATTGAAGCTTTATTTTAACAATTGAAAGAAAATGAAAAGATACTGTCTGTCGTTTCGCAGGTAACCTCTTACTGATATTCTTCAGTAGTCCTGCTCAGGCAGGACAAGCACACCATGCCGCTTCTGCCCGGGATTTTTAAACGCTAAAAATTGTCCGATGAATTGCTTATTAAGAAAAGCGGCAGTAGTGATCATGCTGAGCAGTGCGGCAACCGCATTGTACGGCCAGGAAGTTTTGCCAAAGTATGAATTCGGGGTAAACCTCGGAATGATGGTGTATGCCGGTGACCTCACCCCAAGACAACTGGGCGCTTTCGAAACACAAAAATTTACGGTCGGGTTCCATGCCAGCAAGATCATTAATCCTGTATTATTAGTGAAGGGAAGTCTTGTATTCGGAAAACTGAAGGGTGATGATGCCGTCTACAGCAACCCCGCATTCCGGCAGCAGCGGAATTTTGCTTTCACTTCACCCGTTACCGAACTGACAGGGCAGGTGGTCTGGAACCTGGCCGGGAGCAACTACAATGAAAAAGGATTTGCCCCTTACCTCTTTGCCGGGGCCGGGATCGCTTTCCTCCATATAAAACGGGACTGGAGCCGGTTTAACGATCAGTATTTTCATGATGCACCGGAGATAAGGGCAGGGCTTACTGCTGACTCTGCCCATGATCTTCCCCGCATCATTCCTGTAATCCCGGTCGGGGCAGGCATTAAATATTTTTTCCATCCTAACTGGGGGGTGAATGCAGAAACCTCATACCGGTTCACCCGTTCCGATTATACAGATGGGTTCAGCCAGGCGGCGAACCCGGACAAGAAGGACAAGTATTTTTCTTATACGATCGGTGTTATTTACCGAACAGGTTCCCGGGGTAAGAATACACTGAAATGCCCTGTCATCAAATACTAGCGGACCACCGGGACAACCCGCCCGTTTAACGGCACTTTTTTAACCTCGGCCATTTAAAGATGTCAACCTCATGCGACATGGCTCATGATCTGCAACCCAAGAACCGGTGCGGATGATGAAAATGATTTGTCGGGCAGTTAGAGGTTAAGCAGGGTCCTGTTTCCACAGGACCCATTTTTCAAAATTTACCGGTACAATCAGCAGAACGATCTAAAAGAATTGATAAGCTGCGGAAAGAACTGAAATTTTATCAGGCAAAAATCAACAACTATGGAACAGACAAGAAAAAAATTCCTGCGAAATTTTCTTATTGGTGCCACATCGGTACCGCTTATTCTTGAGGCTTGTAAGAAGGATGCAACGTCCGGCAATGCCGGCTCCGGCGGCAGCTCCGGTACCGGTAGCGGTTCCTGCACCGTGGCTCCTGCAGAGACCGAGGGCCCTTTTCCTACCCACACCCCGTCATCGCTGATCCGCTCAGATATACGGGATGACAGGACCGGCGTACCGCTTACTCTGAACATTACCGTAAAGAATGCAAATAGCAATTGCACTGCCCTTTCCAATGTGATCGTGGATGTATGGCATTGTGATAAGGATGGTTATTACTCCGAATATGGCGGAACAGGTATGCAGACTATTGATTATACCGGGGTGCATTTCCTGCGGGGCCGGCAAACAACAGATGCAAACGGGCTCGTCAGTTTTACAACCATCTTCCCCGGCTGGTACAGCGGCAGGGCCACCCATATCCATGTGCACATTTATACTGCATCGGGTACATCACTCAAGATCACCCAGATCGCATTCCCCGAAGGCACAAACAGTGCAGTGATGCTCGTAAATGCCAGTACCGCCAATGGTTATACCAAGGGGATGTCAGGTTATACCTACAACGCCAGCGATAATGTTTTCAGCGACGATACAACTGGAGTGGAGATCGCTTCCGTGGCAGGAAGTGTGGGGGCCGGGTATGTGCTTACCCATTCCATTAGTGTGCCCGCCTGATTTACTAACCCGGCAGGGCCTCACCAACCAGGGGAGGTTGTCTGTGAGGACGGCCTTCCCCCTTTTCTTACTATGAGGACAATCCGTTTATGTTACCGAAAGATCATTGATGTCTCCTCACAAGGGGCCTGGGAGAAACTGGTATTTGAAAGTACCTGGAATGAATTCAGGATACAGTCGCAGCTGTATAACCCCGGAGGCAAATACAGGTCGTTTGCAGAAATACTGGCCCAAAACCATGCAGCGGAAAGGCTCCATTATCTTGTCAGCACTGCCGTGACAGGGTACCTGAAGCAACTGGACGGCCGCATACCGGGAATACTGAATAATCTTGGAAAACATTGTCTTGATTTTAAACAATACCGGTTTGAGATTGTCAATTCAGATACAGAAAATAAAACAAAGCACCAGGTGGCCATAAATTTTTTCAGTGAACCCCTGCTCTGGCATGATTCTGTCGGAGAGTTCATACTTGTTTCGGCAGTCGGTGCTGCCCAGACTGAAGACGGCAGATTAACACATTTAATACAATTGCAGCCATTTCTTAGCGTTTATTCATTAAAAGAGATCTGATATGGTGCAGGCAAAAGCAAAAATATTCCTGGCAGATGAAAGAGGGCTGGATGAGACGGGCTGGTTCCGCAGCCAGCACACATTCAGTTTTGGAAAATACCAGGAGGGGTACAAACAACCGGTTGGTGATCTCTATATCCTCAATGATGACATACTTGATGGCGGACGGTCCCTGACGATGCGGGCAGAAGAACCTTCTTATGTCATATTGCTCCCGGTCATCGGTGCCATTTCATTCACCGGTCCGGATGATAACGAAGGGCTGCTTGCAGCAGGCCAGGCCGCCTTCCTGGCGATGGAGACGGCCTGCACTTTACAGATAAAGAATCCCTTTAAAGATGAACTGGTAAATTATATCCAGCTTTGGATAAGGGCCCCGCGGCCCGAAATAGAAGCCATGCCTGTGGTTTCCACTTTTGATGTGAACAAATTCCAGAACTGCCTGATGAAGATCTCCCCGCAGCGCATGCGGGAGGAATTGCTCCCCTATAGTTTTTCACTGGGAAAATTCAGCGGAAGGGGTGAAACGTCCTACTATCCCCGGAACCCGGCCGCCGGAAGTTTTGTGTTTGTGCTGGAAGGAGCCTTCGAAGTGGCCGGCCGGCTGATGCATGCCCGTGATGGGCTTGCCCTCTACGACCTGGATTTAATAGAAATGGAAGCCCTGAGCAACGGGGCTATCATGATGCTGATCGATCTTCCGGTCAGTTCCCCGGTTGTGTGATCCACTTCAGTGCCACACCGGCATAATAGTTTCTGCCGGATGCTACATTAAAATAACGGTCACCTGCAGCATTGATATCATTGCCCAGGCTGTATTTTTTATCAAAGAGATTATCGGCCCCTGCAAAAATATTCAGCATTACTTTCTTGCCGGCAGTATGTTTCCATCCGATCCTGGATCCAAGCAGGTTGTAGGAAGTGGCAAAGAAGGTGTTGGCATCATTCAGCGGCAGTTTATCACTGTAGTAGTAGGTGATGTTGATATACACACCCTGTTTGCTCTGGGCATCCAGTACAGCGGCCACTGTGTTCGGGGCCACACTGGGCAGCTTTTTGCCGGAGAAATCAGCGGTACCCTGTTTGAAATCAGCGTAAGCGAAATTATTATGTGTGAAAGCGAGCTGTGCTTTGGCAGACCGGATGAATTTTGCTGCGGACTGATAAAGCTGGTAAGTAACCAGCCACTCAACACCCCGCTCTTTTGCGCCCCCTGCATTTACATAATAGTTGGCATTGCTCGCATCCTTTCTTACCACGATGGCATTGCTGAGTTTAAAGGAGAATACATTCAGCTCAGTATATAACCTGTTTTTGAGCCAGCTGCTTTTGATGCCGGCTTCATAATTGGTTCCCTCTTCCGGTTGAAGCGTAGTGTTGATGGTAGCTGTTCCCGGAAGTAATTCGGCCGTAGTCGGCGGCGAGAATCCTTTTGAAATGCTGGCATATATCCAGGTTTGCCTGATCACTCTTTTTGAAACGGCCAGGCGGGGCGCCCATTCACTGTTGAAGGTTGTTTTGATCGGCACAAAGGAGGGTATGGACAAACGGGTGATGGTAACAGATGATTTGTTGATGCTTGCACCGGCGGTGATATTCCAGTCCTTTTTGAGCTGAAGATCGCCCTGTGCAAAAACAAACCAGGTGCTGTTGTTCAGGTCATCATCGGTCTGTACCGCACCCGGGTTACCATTCACATTGGCAAAGGTCTTTGTATTAAAGAATCCCCGTTGTGCTTCCGCACCGAACAGCACCTGTATCTTTCCTGCCGGAATATTCTTATTCCATTTAAAACTGGTGCGGCCCCCGAAATGGGGCTCCGTTCTTTTTTCATAGGCCCGGAAGGTGGGGTTTCGGAAACTGGTGAAGGCGCCGTAAAACACGGTAGTATTCTCCCAGTTCTCACCGATGCGGAAAACATTGCTGGCACCGGCTAAAAAGGTTTTCTGATAGATCGCTGCTTTAGCACTGTCAGCACTGGGTAGGGTGCCGGCCTTTGGCCTGGCCATTCTTGCGTTCATGTTATATTCAGCCAGTGTCAGCCCGCCGGGTGTCTGGTAATAAAGATCCCCGTACAGTACAGATACCTTCAGTTCCTGTTTTTCATCTTTGCGGATAAGGGTTTGCCAGTTGGCAACATCCCGCCGCATATTGGTATG
Source organism: Chitinophagaceae bacterium (assembly GCA_046329665.1). Classification (GTDB taxonomy): domain Bacteria; phylum Bacteroidota; class Bacteroidia; order Chitinophagales; family Chitinophagaceae; genus JJ008. The sequence goes on from JAXLUG010000013.1 coordinate 10,360, forward strand.
GCTGCGGTATCCATCACTTTCCTGGTGGGAGTAGTTCAGAATATTTCTCTTATCCTCTGTGCCGAATTGTGCCTGCACATCGAAATTTTGCAGACCAAAACTTCCGGTGATATATGAAAGATCGATACCGGGGTCCCATCTTTTTGAAAGACTATTGATGAGCATGACACCGCCGGAGCCTGATCCATATAAACTGCTGCCGGGGCCTTTGATGATCTCAATCGAATTAAAATTATAATAGCTAAGCTGATTGAGATAGGTGTTGCCGCCCGGGTCGGTGAGCGGGAGGTCATTCCAGTAGATCTTCACATTCCTTACGCCAAATGGAGACCGGAGGGTGCTGCCCCTGATATTCATCCGGTAGCTGCCGGGCGAACGTTCTTCCATCCTTACACCCGGCGTGCTGTTGAGCGCAGGTAATATGGAGGTATTATTGAACCGCTCCAGTTGCTGCTGGCTGATATAGTTTACGGCAGCAGTTGCTTCTTTCAGATGCTTGTTTTGTTCAAAAGCTTTGATGGAGACTTCCTGCAAGGTGAGTGAGCTGTCCGGATTTTCTTTTTGTGCAGGGCATGCATAATAAAGGCATAGTCCGGCAATAGCAGCCAGGATTGATTTTTTCATAAAAATTGGGTTGGGTCAGTGGTGTCAAAGGTAAAGCCTTTATTTGTTATCTTCAAGCCATGACCGGTAAGACCAAATTGGGCCTGTTTGATTTCACCATGATCGTGGTAAGCCTGGTGATCGGAATGGGGATCTTCCGCACTCCTGCAAACGTGGCAGCGGCGTCACCCACGCCGCTTATTTTTTTTATAGCCTGGCTGGCCGGAGGGGTAGTAGCCCTTTGCGGGGCCTTGACGTATGCCGAGATCGGGTCACGATTGCCGGTAATGGGCGGTTACTACAAAGTGTTTTCCTACGCCTACCACCCTTCAGTTGCTTTCGGGATCAACTGTATCATCCTGGTAAGCAATGCGGCCTCCGGTGCAGCGGTTGCATTGGTGGGAGGAGAGTATATTACCGGAGTGATCTTTCCGGCTGCAAAAGATGCCGGGTTCATTCAGACAGTTCATATTGTCATTGCCCTTGCAGCGATCATCATTTTTTATGGGGTGAACATGCTGGGGCTGCACCTCAGCGCAAAAACACAGACGGTACTTACCATCGTCAAGATCGCCCTGATACTTTTACTTGTTACACCGCTCTTCTTTGCAGGAAAGGCAACGGCACAGGCAGACTCTGTTTCCATCGACCCTGGGTTTATGGAATATCTCAAAGCATTTGGTGTGGGACTGGTGGCTGTTAGTTTTACATACGGAGGTTACCAGCAAACGATCAATTTCGGGTCTGAAGTGGATAAACCCAACCGGAACATTCCGCGGGGCATTTTCATGGGAATATTCATTATCATTTCTCTTTACCTCGTGATTAATTACGCCTATGTACATGTTATCGGGTTCGGGGAACTGAAGACAAGTAAGAATATCGCCGCCATAATGGCTTCAAAGATATTCGGGGTAAATGCGGAACGGATATTATCAGTATTGCTCTTCCTGAGTGTGCTGGCCTATATCAATGCATTATTGCTGAGTAACCCCCGTGTAATGGTGGCGATGAGTGAAGACAAGATCCTGCCTGCAGCTTTTCAGAAGCGGAATAATAAAGGGGCCCTGCCATTGGCGCTCACTGTCTTTGCAGCCGTGGCAGCGCTTACTGTTTTCTGGGCAAAAGAATTCGATACGCTGCTCAGCTTTACTATCTTTCTGGATTCACTGGGCATGATCCTTTCTGCAGGAAGTATTTTTATCATCAGGAAACGCACAACTCACCTGGATGGCACGGGTATTTACAGCATGAAATGGTACCCGCTGCTACCGCTCATTTTTATTGCAGCCTACACGTTTGTCGCCATCAGCCTGCTGGTCACCAAAACCAACCTTTGCTTTATCGGGCTGGGGGTGCTGGCAGGATTCATTGCTCTTTATTTTCTCGTGATCGGCTTTGAAAAGGGTAAACGCATGCCATAAAACAGGGGGAAACATGTAGTGAGGCTGCTCATCTTATAGTTTTTTTATGTAATATAATTGCATGGTTTTTGCTTACATGTGATATTTTTATCTGACCACAGACCAACCCCATGCTTAAAGCTATACTTGTTGATGATGATCCGCGGGATCAGGATATCCTGTCTCAATTACTGTTTAAATACTGCGCCAATGATGTGACCGTTGCCGGTAAAGCCGCCTCGGTCGACGAATCATACAGGCTGATACTGGAAGCAAGGCCGGATATTGTTTTCCTGGATGTGGAACTCGGGTCTGCAAACGGGTTCGATCTCCTGCGCCGCTTTTCCGGTTTTTCTTTCCGTGTCATTTTTATTACTGCCCACGACAGGTATGCCGTTCAGGCGATTAAATTCAATGCACTGGACTATGTACTAAAGCCGGTTGAGATCACGGAACTGGTGAAGGCCGTGGAACGGGCAAAGCAGGCTGAAAAAGTTTCAGTGGATGCGGAGTTAAAAAACATGATCTATAACCTGGCACATCCGCATGAGAAGGCCAACCGGATTGCCATTCCGGTACTTACCGGGTACAGGATGGTTTCTGTAAAAGATATTCTCTTTTGTGAAGCAAGTAAGGAATATACAAATATTCACTGCCTGAACAGTGAAACCATCTGTTCATCTGAAAACCTGGGCGAATATGAAGAATTGCTGAAAGGGTATGATTTCTTCCGGGTGCATCATTCGTACCTGGTGAATAAGGAACATGTGAAGCAGTATATCAAGGGCGAGGGTGGTGAACTGATGCTGGACAAGAACAGGACCGTACCGGTAAGCAGGAGAAAAAAGACGGAGGTAATGGAATGGCTCACTAAATAAAAATGGTATGCGGAAATTATTACTGGCCTCTGCGGCTCTTATAGGGCTCACTTTCACCGGTGCTGCACAGGCCGGAAAATCAAAGGGTGAACTGATCAGGGATTTATCTGGGGCGAAAGCGGATACAGTAAGGGTTAAGATATTTAACCAGCTTTCCCTGTTGTACCTCTACGAGGAAAAAACAGACAGTGCGCTGTATTATGCCGGCAAGGCGCTGGCTATTGCCCCGGAAACCGGACGGGAAGAATACATCGCTGACACCTACAACCTGCTGGGAATTATTTACCGGCAGATAAGCGATAATGAACAAGCTACCAGTTACCTCCTGAAGGCGCTTAAATTATACGAAAAGAATAAACTATACAGAAAGGCAGCCCGGACCCTCGGGAATATTTCGGCTGTATTCTCTGATCAGCAGCAACAGGACATTGCGCTTGATTATCTTTTTAAGGCCGTTGGCTATTCTGAGAAGGCCCGGGATTCCGCTACACTTGTTTCCCTTTATGGTAATATTTTCTGGGGCTACCTGAAGAAGAAGGATATAAAAAAAGCAAGCGATTACTTTCAGCTGACCAATACTGTACTGAACAGGTTAAGCGCAAAGGATAACCTCAGCCAGAAAGATGTGACGGAACTTCAATACCAGCAGTCAAAGATGAATTACCTGAAAGCCAATCTCCGTTCTGCTGAAGGTAAATATGAAGAAGCAATAGCCATCTATACAAACGACCTGCAAAAGAACGGCGATGAACTGGGGATGGAAAGTAAAACGGATATTTTTATGGGCCTTAGTGAGAATTATTATTTACTCGGACAGTATAAGAACGCCATCGCCTGTACCGACTCGGTATTGTCCGCCTTGCGGGAAGACAGCATAGCGTACCTGTATATGGATGTGTACAGGCAAAGGGCTAAGGTATTTGCCGGGATGAAAGCTTTTGAAAATGCATACAGCGAAGAGATCCTCTTTAAAACGATCAGCGACAGTATACTGAATGCCGAAAGCCGAAAAGCAGTTGAGAGCCTTAAAATTTCGTACGAAACAGAAAAAAAGGAACAACAGATTGCCCGGCTTGCCAAAGAAAAAAGAACACAGAATATTTTCATCATTCTTTCCGTGGCCGCTGTCCTTGTGGCTTTTTATATGCTTTTATCGGTATACCGTTCAAAAAGACTGCAGCAAAGGGTATTTAGCCAGCGGGAGGAGTTGCTGCGCAAAGAAAGGGAGATCGAATCCGGGAGGCTGCGCAGCCGGATGGCAGAGCTGGAGCAAATGGCCCTTCGGGCACAGATGAACCCTCATTTTATTTTTAACTCGCTTAACTCTGTTCAGCATTTTGTTATGAACAGGGACGTGGAAGGCGTCAATAAATACCTGGGGGCCTTTGCTCACCTGATCCGGCAAACATTGAACAATTCAGGAAAACCGGTGATATCTCTTGAAGAAGAGATCAGGTACCTGGATACCTACCTGGCGCTGGAAAGAATGAAAAGCAACGACAGGTTCTCTTACAACATTGATGTCGATGCAGCGATAGACAGGTCGGAGACTTTCATCCCCGGGATGATCCTGCAGCCGTTTGTGGAGAACAGCATCCGCCATGGTGTGGCCACGAAGGAAAAGCAGGACGGAAAAATAAATGTCCGGATATCAAAGAACGGGAAGCTGATCTGTTCTATAGAAGATAATGGGGTCGGGCGGGAGAAGGCCGGGGAAATCAAACGGGCTTCCCCTGAGCCGGTTTATGAAGCCAGGGGTATGGATATCACCATGAACAGGATCGATACAATTAATAAAATATACGGTGTTGCCATTTCAGTTAATATCAATGACCTGAAAGATCCTGGCGGAAATCCGTCAGGTACCCGGGTGGAAATTGAATTTCCTGCAGATATGGAATAGGGGTTTTGTCTTACGGCTGCTGTTCTCGTTGTCTGCTGTCCGCCACTTGTTATTATTACCGGCCAGTTATTAAGTGATGCATATACACTCCGGTCTATAAAGGTAGTTTCCGGTATATAATTACCATATGCCTGAGAAAATCCTTAAAGCCTGGTTATCCCGGTTAGATATCCGGATCTCTGCAGCATTGCTTACTCAACAGATCAAATCTCATCCTGATTACCCTTCTTTATTAAGTATAACTGATACCCTGGATCATTTTGGTATCACTAACACGGCGGTACAGGTGGAGAAGGAAGTACTGCCGGAAATTGATACACCTTTTCTGGCACACCTGCGGGGCAAGGAAGACGGTTTTGTTATCTGTAATAATGGCGAGTCGCCCGAAAAAAAATATCCGGCCTTCTTCGGGCAGTGGAGCGGGGTGATCGTGATAGCTGAAAAAAACGAGGGGTGGGAACACAGGCTGAACAGTAAAGCGCTGAAGAAGGAAGAGCAGGGCAATCTTATCCGGCTGCTTTGTACAGGCGCTGTGGCAGCTGTTGCTGTTGCAGCCGCATGGATGGGTTCAGGTTGGATGCTTACTTCTTTATTGATGCTTGCCCTGGCAGGCATTTTTGTTTCCTGGATGATCGTGTCAAAGGATCTTGGCATTGAAAATAAGGCAGCCGACCAGGTTTGCGGCAAGGAGCATGAATGTAAAGAGGTATTACAATCCAAAGGGGCAAAGCTTCTGTTCGGCGTAGGCCTGAGCGATGTGAGTTTACTTTGGTTTACCAGCCTGTTCCTCTCTCTTTGCACCGCAGCCTTTGCCGGAAGTGTTGTCCCGATGATCGGTCTCGTGTCGGTATTCACCCTTCTTTCGGTACCGGTAATTTTCTATTCCATCTTTTACCAGTGGCAGGTAGCCGGGAAATGGTGCCGCCTTTGTCTTCTTACAGCAGGCCTGCTGATGCTGCAGCTAATAGTGGTGTTACCGGGAGTAATGGAATCAGGACTGCAATTTCCCGGTATCAGGAGCGGGCTACTGTTTGCCACGATTTTACTCGGTACCGGCCTGGCATGGTTCTCTTTCAAATCCCTGTACCGGGAGAGGGAAAAACTGGCGGAAGAGGCATACCAGGGAACCCGTTTTAAGCACAACGAGACGGTGGTGAAAGCTCTGCTGGAAACAAGAAGACATCTTATCATCACGCCCTTTGAAAATGACCTTCAGCTCGGCAACCGCCTTGCACCGGTACAGATCATGGTAGCCTGTAACCCTTATTGCGGACCCTGTGCGGCGAAACACAAGATGCTTCATGAGATGCTGGAGAATAATGAGGAAAAGATCGGCCTCACTGTAAGATTTGTTGTCAGAGCCGATGAGCCGGACAATAAGGTCAGCAGGGCGGTAGCACATATTTTCACGCATATCTGGCAACATACCCGTGATATGAAAGACGGACCACGGGCCCTGTACACCAGGCAGGTGCTTCACGACTGGTTCTTGTTGGCCGACTTTGAAAAATTTTCTGCGAAGTACCCCGCAAGAGAAGATACCGCTGTAATAAATGTACTCCGGCAGCAGGAGCAATGGGCAAAAGATGCCGGGATACAATACACTCCCACCATATTCCTGAACGGGTATGAACTGCCGTTCCAGTATTCGGTAAATGATATCCCCGGCCTTTTACCTGCAGTGCAGGGCATGCTGCAACAGCAGGATGAACGGTCAAAAGAAGAAGAATTTGCCTGATACAGTAAGTCGAAAGGGCAGAAAGTATCCGCCCGGATTCGTAATCAAAAACAAAACAATATGATCAAAAAAGTAAAAGGGCTTGGTAAAAAACTATCCAAAGCCGACATGAAAAAGATCGCAGGAGGTATTCATTGTGAGCCCCGTGGCCCCCTGGGCTGTTCAGAACCGCCGGCAGGTAATTGCAGCGTGGGCGGCGGACCTGGCCGGTGCTGCTGGGCACAGTGCTGATGGTTACGCTATTGGCCATGATCAAAACCGTTCGCTGTGAAAACAGGTAAAGTGCCCGGTACCTGAACCCGGGCCCATTGTATAACCAATAAATTCTTTTGTATGGAAAAAATCAAAACCTCGGTAAAAAAACTGAGCAAGGATGAGCAAAAACAAATTGCCGGAGGCTGGAACCCTTATTGTGTTGACAACCTCCAGGGAAACGACAGCAACATGTGCAAAACAGATGCCCGTTGCGACCTTGACATTCCTCTTTGTGAGGCCATTTGATCGTTCCGCTTCCCACACGCTGCGGTGCGTTACACCCGTTAATTTTTTAATCATCAAAAACAAAAATCATGAAAAACGAAAAGAAGATCCTGTTTCAGAAGATCTCCAAAGCGGCACAGAAAAATATCAGCGGAGGTTTGAAAGCATTCTGCTGGTGTCTGACACCCATTGGCCTGGACCTGTGTATGACCGTTGATTACACAAAACCCTGCGGCAGCCCGGGGCAATTCATTGTTTGCAGGCAGGAACCCTGTTATGCTGATTGATCTTACCGGCGCATGACAGACGGCAACAGCAGTGTTGCGGGTCCGTAAACTTTATGGTAACAGAGCCCGGTACCTGAACCCGGGCCGATTGATCAAATCAAAAACACAAGTATGAAAAAGAACATTTCATCTTTGGGAAAGTCATTGACAAAAAGTGAACAGAAGAATGTTAATGGCGGACTGAAGGACAATTGCTGGTGTCTGTTCCCTTCACAGGCAGGCCAGTGCTGGCACATTTACTGGAATCAGCCCTGCGGCCAGCCCGGACAGTATGTGATTTGTAAAGAGATACTGCCGCCTGAAACCTGCATAGTGGCAGATTAAGTGGTTGTATTCACTTTCACACATCACCTGACTGCTGGCAATGCATTTAATGTACTGCCAGCAGTTTTTCAAAACCTGGAATGATTATGTCGTTTCCTTTCTACCAGCAACCCGATTCGATGGACTGCGGGCCTGCCTGTCTCCGGATGATCGCAAAACATTACGGGAAAAACCTTCCCCTGCAGTTATTGCGGGCCAGAACCCAGATCGGAAAAGAAGGGGTAAACCTGCTGGGCATCAGCGAAGCGGCTGAATCAGTCGGCTTCCGGACAGTGGCCGCACAGCTTTCGCTTCAGCAGCTCCGGGAAGAGGCGGTATTACCGGCCATCCTTCACTGGAATCAAAACCACTTTGTGGTCCTGCATAAGATCAGGAAAGGAAAATACCATATTGCCGACCCGGCAAAAGGGCTGGTAACCTATACAACCGCAGAACTCAGGGCCGGCTGGATCAGCGCTGCCGGAAGTGAAGGGATAGCCCTCTTGCTGGAACCCTCCCCGGCATTTTACAATCATGCTGCCGACGAGGATCATCCTGATCAGCATACCGGAAAACCTGCTTTCAAAAATATTTTCCGCTACCTCGTACCCCATAAAAAATTACTGGTTCAGTTATTACTGGGCATCGGGATAGCTTCCCTGCTGCAGCTGGTTCTTCCTTTTCTTACCCAAAGCGTGGTGGATACCGGCATCAACACCGGCAATCTTCAGTTCGTTTACATTGTACTGATAGCACAACTGGCTTTATTTGCCGGCCGCCTCGCCGTGGAGTTTGTCCGGAGCTGGATCCTGCTGCACATCAGTACCCGGATCAATCTTTCGATCCTGACTGACTTTCTCGTAAAACTCATGCGGCTGCCCATGCACTTCTTTGACAGCAAGAAGACCGGCGACATCCTGCAAAGGATGAATGATCATCAGCGTATCGAAAGCTTTCTGACTGGAACCTCCCTGAATGTCCTCTTTTCGATGATCAACCTCGTGGTCTTTTCAATCGTACTCGCCATGTTCAACAACCTGATCTTTGTTGTCTTTGTTTTGTCGGCTTTTCTGTATTCGGCCTGGGTCATCTTTTTTCTCAGAAAACGGAAGCAGCTTGATTACAAGCGGTTCAATGTGGCAGCAAAGGAACAAAGCATCACCATCCAGCTGGTGCAGGGGATGCAGGAAATAAAACTCAACGGAGCGGAAAAACCGATGCGGTGGTCCTGGGAGAATGTGCAGGCCAAACTGTTCCGCCTGAATATGCAAAGCCTGACGCTTAATCAATGGCAGCAGGCCGGCGCCTTTTTTATAAATGAAGGCAAGAATATTTTTATCACCTTCCTGGCAGCAAAAGCCGTAATCGATGGCCAGATGACGCTGGGCACCATGCTGGCCGTACAGTATATCATCGGGCAACTGAACAGCCCGGTGGAGCAGATGATCAGTTTTCTCCAAAGCCTGCAGAATGCCAAAATAAGCATGGACCGGCTGAATGAGGTACATGGCATGGAGGATGAAGAGCCTGCAGAAAAGCAACTACTGCATGAATTGCCTCCGGCATTTGCCCGCCAGTTATCCGGCGGCAAACGATTTGATAGGGAGGAATTCTTTCCTGTGGCGGAAAATAGCTACCCGGGCGATGACCGGGCCGGGATACAACAACGGGAAAGCAGCACACCGCCTGCCATTTCTTTCCGGGAGGTAAGTTTTACGTATGCCGGTGCCGGAAATGAACCGGTGCTGACAGGTATCAACCTTACCATACCTAAAGGGAAGACAACGGCGATCGTAGGCACAAGCGGAAGCGGAAAGACCACCCTGCTCAAGTTACTCCTGAAATTTTATGAACCGCAAAAAGGTGAGATCAGGATGGGGGCCACTTCGCTGCAGAACATCAGTCACCGGCACTGGCGCAGCCATTGCGGGGTGGTGATGCAGGACAGTTTCATTTTTTCCGATACGATCGCTAAAAATATTGCAGTGGGGACTGAGAAGATAGATATGAACAGGCTCCTGCATGCGGCCGGAGTGGCCAATGTGCGGGACTTTATCGAAAGCCTGCCGCTTGGGTTCAACACCAAGATCGGGGCAGAGGGAAATGGCATAAGCATGGGACAGAAGCAACGGATACTTATTGCCAGGGCCGTGTACCGTGACCCGGATTTCATATTCTTTGATGAAGCCACGAACAGCCTCGACGCTAATAATGAAAGCACCATCCTTAAAAACCTGGACAGCTTTTTCAAAAACAAAACTGTGATCGTGGTGGCCCACCGGCTCAGCACGGTTAAAAATGCCGACCAGATCATTGTACTCAGCAAAGGGGTGATTACCGAACGGGGAACCCACCCGGAACTGATCGCCCTGAAAGGCGATTACTATACACTGGTAAAGAACCAGCTTGAACTCGGTGACTGATAAACGTAATACTATGCCGTATACAAATAACTTACCCGAACAGGAGCGGGAGCACCAGTTGCTCAGCGAAGAGATGCAGGAGATCATCCGTTACCAGCCCCATTGGTTTATCCGCAGGGGCAATGTATTGTTCTTTTGCATCCTGCTGGCCCTGCTCTCCGTTTCATGGTTTATTAAATATCCTGACACGATCACCACCTCCGTGCGGCTGACGGCAGTGAATGCGCCCAAAATGCTTGTTCCGAAAGCAGCCGGGAAGCTGGAAAAACTGTTTATAAAAAATGGCGAACAGGTGAAGGCGGGCCAGCATCTTGCCCTGATCGAAAACACAGCAGACTACCAGGAAGTGATGAACTTGTATAAATGGATCACCACGGCTCAGAATAACGCTGGTGACAGTGACCTTTACCGGATGCCCCCGCTGCCGGTGTTTACTTCGCTTGGCAGCATACAGCAAACCTACCAGGACTTTCTGCTGGAAATGAAGGAAACAAAAGAAACGCTGGCCGGCGGTTACTACCAGAAAAAGATCAGCGCACTGCAGAAAGATCTCAATTACCTTTCTTCCCTTAAAACAGATGCCGCAGGGCAGCAGGAACTTGTGGTAAAAGACCAGGAGTTACAGAAGAAGGAACTCGAAGCATACGAAAAACTGGCTGCGGAAAAAGTGATCGCACCCATGGAACTCAACCAGTACAAAAGCCGGTTACTGGCAAAAGACCAGGCGCTGAAGCAGGTACATGCACAGATCACCAACACGGAGCTCTCCGGCCTTTCCAAAACAAAGGAGATCCTTGAACTGCGCAAAGCAATGGCAGACCAGCAGCACCGGTTTACGGCTGCCCTTCATATCCTGAAAGAAAAAACGGAGGAATGGATACAGCAGTATGTGATCGTGGCACCGGAACCTGGGCGGCTGGAATACACTGCCTTTCTGCAGGAGAACCAGCTGGTGGAAGCAGGACAGGCCCTCTTCTTTGTGCAGCAGCAGGCCGGTTACTATGCTGAAATGAAAGCCGGCCAGGCTGGCTTTGGAAAGATAAAGACCGGGCAGAAGGTCATTATCAAACTGGAAGGATATCCCGAAGCTGAATTCGGGCATGTGGAGGGCCGTGTTTCTTATATTTCGGGCCTTCCCGATGGAAGGGACAGCTTCCTGATCAAAGCAGAACTGCCCCGGGGGTTAAAGACCAATTATAACAGGCAGATCGGTTTTCAGAACAGCCTTGCCGCATCGGGTCAGGTCATTACGGATAACCGCCGCCTTTCCGACCGCTTTTTCAGCAGGCTTCGCCAGCTTTTTAATTAATACAAGGGGCCTTTGCATCGCATGATCACCACCGGATCAGAGGGACAAAAACAGGTGAGCCCGGGTGCAAATTCAGTAAAACACTAACCCATTTCAGCTATTTTTGCACTCTATGATGAAGGGCATACGGACACTGTCTGCTTTCTTAGTTTTCATTTTTTTGAACGGGCTTACCGCCGGGGCACAAACCGGGGATAAATGGGACATTGTTCGCTGTGTGGATTATGCCTTGAAGAATAATATCTCGGTGCGCCAGGCCGACCTGCAATCCCGGTTTTCCGAACTGGCTTACAAACAAGGCAAGGCCGGTCAGCTTCCCACTTTAAATTACAGTCTCAGCACCGGTTACCGGCTGGGCCGATCAGAAAACCCGACAACAGGGGTTTTGCAGGACCAGAACTTCTTCAATATCGGAATGCAGTTGCAGGCAGGCGTTACTATATTCAACTGGTTTTCCAAAAAGAATACCATTGAATCGGAACGCCTCAGCTGGGAAGCAGATAAACAACAGATACAAAAGTCCAGGGATGATATTGCCCTGAATGTGGCCGTGGCCTACCTCCAGATATTACTGGCAAAGGAACAGGCTAATATTGCCAGGGTACAGGTCAGCCAGACAATAGAACAACTGAACACGACCCGCAAAAAAGTAGACGCAGGAGTGCTCCCCGAATTAAATGCAGCAGAGCTGGAATCACAACTGGCCAGGGACAGTTCGTCGCTGGTATCCGCCGAAGCATCTGTGCAGCAGTTTTACCTGCAGATGAAGGCCTTGCTGAACATGGATGCAGGCGCCCCGTTCGAAATTGAAACACCACCGGTGGACAGGATACCGGTAGAACCGCTGGCAGAGATGCAGCCGGAGGCTGTATATGCCATGGCCATTGCAGCATTGCCACAGCAAAAGGTCAATTTACTGAGGATACAGTCAGCACAGAAATCAGTGGCGGCTGCAAAAGGTGCGATGTACCCGACCATTTCAGGTTTTGGCGGACTGAACACCAGTTATGTGAATGTAAAAGTACCTCAGTATACGGTTGGCCCGTTTCAGCCTACCGGGGCGATCGTACAGGTAAGCGGAACAGATTATAATGTACTATCCCCTTCCTATGTGAAGGTGGGCGAGAAAACAGTTTCCATCGGCCGGCAGTTCAATAACAACTTTGCGCAAAATATCGGGATCGGCATAAGTGTTCCTGTTTTCAATGGCAGGTCTGCCCGTACGGCCTGGGAGAGGAGCAAGCTCACCGTACAGCAATATGAACTGCAGAAGGAACAGGGGGATAAGCAGCTGAAGCAGGATATTTATAAAGCGTATAATGATGCTACGGCCGCTATTCAGAAGTACAATGCGGACAGGAAAGCGGTGCTGACGGCAGAAAAAGCATTTGACTATGCGAAGAAAAGATATGACCTGAACCTGCTTTCGACCTATGACCTGATCAATAGCCAGAATAATGTGCTGCGGGCCAGGATACAGTCAGTGTATTCGCAATACGATTATGTTTTCAAAATGAAGCTGCTGGAATTTTATAAAGGACAGGGCCTCAAATTATAAATAGGGATACCATGAAGAAAAAAAACAGGCGGTGGATCTTTACAGTTCTTGGTATTTTACTGTTGCTGGTTATTGTGACCATGGTGGTGGGGAAAAAGGATAAAGCCGAAAAAGTATCCACCGAAAAAGCGGTCAAACGTACTATTGTTGAATCTGTCAACGCCAGCGGTAAGGTCTACCCCGAAGTTGAAGTGAAGATCAGCCCGGATATTTCCGGTGAGGTCACAGAGCTGAACGTGGAAGAAGGGGATAGCGTGAAGAAAGGCCAGGTGCTGGCCCGCATCTATGCCGATATATATGCCTTGCAGCGGGATGAAGCGGCATCAAGGGTCACACAGTCTGTAGCTACCGTGGACAACAGCAGTGCTGCCCTGGAATCACTGAAAGCGAGCCTGGAACAGGCACAGCAGAATTATGACCGTAACAAGAAACTGTTTGATGACAAGGTGATCTCCAAGTCGGAACTGGAGCAGTATGAAACAACCCTGCGTTCTGCAAAGGCCAATTATAATGCCGCACAGCAAAACATCAGGAGCCTTCAGGCAAATGTTCAGACCTCCCAGGTGGGGCTCAGTAAGGCCAATAAAGACCTGAACAGGACCACGCTGGTGGCCCCCATGGATGGTGTGATCTCCTCCCTGCAGGTAAAGAAAGGTGAACGGGTGGCGGGGAACAGTTTTAACATCGGTACAGAAATGATGACGGTAGCGGATATGAGTGTGATTGAAGTGCGGGTGGATGTGGGTGAAAATGATATTGTGAAGATACAAACCGGCGACTCGGCTGATGTGGAAGTGGATGCCTATAATAACAGGAAGTTCAAAGGCATTGTTACAAAGATCGCCAGCAGTGTAAAGAGCACCACCGGTCTGACCACCTCGAATGATGTAACTAATTATGAAGTGCGGATCAGGCTTATTAAATCTTCTTACGATGATCTGGCCAATAAAACATTTCCTTTCCGCCCGGGGATGAATGCCAGCGCTGATATCAAGACCCGGAGGGTGGATAATGTACTGTCCGTTCCCATCACGGCTGTGAATGCAAGGGTGAAAGGCAGTGACAAAAGCATGGAGGATAAGAAAAAGGAACAAAAGGCAAACAAGGATGAGGATGCCTCCGATATCCAGAACACCGATTACAGCAATGAACTGGAGGAAGTGGTGTTTGTGCTGCAGAAGGACGGCACCGTTAAAAAGGCGGTGGTGAAATCCGGTATCCAGGACATCAACTATATCGAGATCGTCAGCGGACTGAACCCGGGGGATGAAGTGGTAACCGGGCCTTATAATGCGATCAGCAAAAAACTTAAGTCCGGCATGAAAGTAAAAGTGGTGCCTAAAGAAAAACTATTCGAAAAATAGAGGGAGTGATCTCTGCCGGGTTCCGGGATGCAGTAGCCCTTTTCTTCCTCCCCGCTGTTTTTATTACATTGTACAGATTATCTTTCACCCGGCTGGGCCTCCCGCCGAAAACCGTATAAACACCGGCCTATGTTTGGTATCATCGGAAGTGGTAGTTGGGCCACCGCCCTGGCAAAGATCCTGACGGACAGGAACCATACGATACACTGGTGGATAAGGGATAAGGCCACACTGGAGCATATTGCGGGGCGGCATCATAATCCTAAATATTTACATTCCACAAAATTTGATACAGCATTGCTGCAAATGTCGACTGATGTAAAGACGGTCGTTCAGCATGCAGATACCATCATTGTGGCCGTTCCCTCAGCATTTGCTGAATCGAGCCTGGCAGGTCTTACCCCGTTAGACTGGAAGGGAAAGAAGGTGATATCGGCGATCAAGGGACTTTTGCCCGGCCGGAACATCCTGCTCAATGATTACCTGAAGCAGGAATTTGAAGTGCCGCTGGAGAATTATTTCGCTGTCCTTGGTCCCTGCCATGCAGAAGAAGTGGCGGCTGAAAAATTATCATACCTTACTTTTTCCGGGACGGATATCCGGGCCGCCTCGGAGATCGCTTCTCATTTTTCAACGGGCTACATCAATACCATTGTCAATCATGATATTCTTGGTGTTCAGTATGCCGCGGTATTGAAGAACATCTATGCGCTGGGGGCAGGTATTGCACACGGCCTGGAATACGGCGATAATTTCCTGAGTGTCTATATTGCCAATGCAGCTGATGAAATGGCCGGCTTCCTGAAAAAATACGGGGTAAAACATATTACTGTCGGCGAACATGAAGGGGAAGACCCGGTCACCCACCGCAAATCACCAAATTATGCAGCCTCCGTTTACCTCGGCGACCTGCTGGTAACCTGCTACTCACTGTACAGCCGTAACCGGACCTTTGGCAACATGATCGGGAAAGGATATTCGGTGAAAGCTGCCCAACTGGAGATGAATATGGTGGCAGAGGGGTACAATGCCTCCAAATGTATCTGCGAGATCAATAAAAAAACGGAGGCAACGATACCGATCGCAGAAACTGTCTATAAAATATTATGGGAGGATGTTAATCCGCAGGAAGGATTTAAACGTATTGAACAGGTGATGGTCTGACCGTTGATGTCCGGGATTGGTGAGCAGTCCTTCAATTTTTAAAACTACCCTATGCCGCTATCGTACCACGGATTTACCCCTGTAGCTATCCTGATCATGGTGATCACCCTGGCCCTCCGGCAAGGCTACCTGTACTGGAAGCATCATTACACCAAATGAAAATCATTCCGGCTCTTTCAGACTTGGGTTCAAACCGTTAACTTCACAGTGTTAAACAAAACCCATGATCCAGTTTTTCCAGGTACTGTTTCTCATAGCCTCAGTTGTACTCATCGTTCTCAATGTGCTTGATTACAATAAGTGGAAGGAAGGGAAAAAAGAAGGCAGCACAAAACCTCATCCCATCAAATGGTTTTATTTTGTTTTAACGTCGATCGTGGCCCTGGGCTGCGTGCTGAATGTGATCGTGGCCTGGATCCGGAAGGGCTAGAAGAAAAGAGCAGCTGCGATTCCATCGGCGAGCAGTTTCCCTTCCGCAGCAAGCGTCAGTGAATCCCCGTTTTTACTCATAAGCCCTTTATCGATATACTTCCCGGCTTTTACCATGATCTCCTCCCGCTGCATGGGAAAACGGGAAAGGTCAAGCCCTTCGATCGTACGCAGTGAGGTCATAATATACTCATTCAGCTGCTGAATGCCGGTCAGCTCTTCTTTTTCAAAAGGAAGGATACCCTCGCTGATCTTATTCATATAGATACTGTTGTTAGCAGTGTTCCATTGACGCCTGCTCCCGTTATAGGAATGTGCGGAAGGGCCAAGCCCCAGGTAGGCCTTTCCCTGCCAGTAAGAAGAATTATGCCGGCTCCGGAAGCCGGGTTTTGCGAAATTCGAGATCTCATAATGCTCGTAGCCCATCTTCGTCATCCAGTCCATCAGCAACAGGAACTGCGATGATTGTTTATCCGGGTCAACGGCCTCCTTTTTATGCAGGCGTATCAGTTTATCAAGCGGTGTTTTGGGTTCCACCGTCAGGGCATAGCACGACAAATGCGGTATCCCCATACCGGTTAGTGTATGTACGTTTTCATTCCACTGTTCATCCGAAAGCCCCGGAATGCCATAGATGAGATCTGCAGTTATGTTTTCAAATTCCCCGGTGGCCATGCGAAGGCTGCTGATCGCCTGGCCGGCGGTATGGGCCCGGTTCATCCATGCCAGGTCTTTATCAAAAAAGCTTTGAACACCGATACTGAGCCGGTTGATCCCGGCCTGTTTCCACTGTTTCAGTTTTTGCAGGTCGATATCATCCGGGTTGGTTTCAAGGGTGACCTCGGCGGAGGAAATGGTTTTGAATGTTGTCCGGATTGTTTCAAGGATCAAGGCCAGTTCCCCGACGGTCAGCAACGAAGGAGTGCCCCCTCCGAAATAGATGGTTTCAACAGGCTCGTCCGAAAGGTATTCCTGTTGGAGTGATACCTCCTTTGTGATAGCTGTTACCAGTTCACCCTTGTGGCGTAAAGAAGTAGTAAAATGAAAGTTACAATAATGGCAGGCCTGCCTGCAAAAGGGGATATGTATATAAATACCTGCCAGCTTATTTGTGATTTAATGAATAATTTAGCTGCATTCTCCCTTCTCCCCCAGGTATGGGCCATGGAGCCGGGCGGCAATGCGTGCTACGATTCAGACTGCAAATATCAATCCTTGTTTTTTTGTGGCAATGCATTTCTGCTGTTGCACAAAACAAATACATTCTTTCCCTGCGGTTTGCTGATAAGGACACGGCCGGGCTTTCTTCAAAGCTGGGGATACAAACCCTATTTTCTGCCCGGACAGATTGTATGGCCTATGTGAGCCAGCTGCCGGGTTTGTTGCAGGGCAGGGGATATGTAACCGCCTCGCTTGACAGTGTGCACTTCGATTCAGCAGCAGCACAGGCCGTCATTTTTGCCGGATCGCCGTACAAGTGGGCGAACCTCGATGCAAAACACATTGAGCCGTCCCTGCTGGAAGCAGTGGGCTGGAAAGAGAAAATATTTGCCGGAAAGCCGATGGATTTTAAACAGGTGCAGTCCTGGCAGGAACGGATGCTGAACAGGCTGGAAAATACCGGCTACCCTTTTGCCAGGGTCTATCTCGACAGCATTGTGCTGGATAATGATAATGTATCGGCTTTGCTGAAAATTGAAAAGGGACCATTGTACACCATCGACAGCATCCGGCTTTATGGCAATGCCCGGATCTCTAATTACTACCTGCAGCATTACCTGGATATGCCGAAAGGAACCATTTACAGCAAGGAAAAACTGATCAAGGCCGGGCAAAAGCTGAAAGAACTTACCTATGTGGAGGAAGAAAAGCCTTTTGACCTGAGTATGCTGGCAACCGGCTCTGTTTTGAATCTTTATCTGAAACAAAAAAAGAGCAGCCAGGTAAATGTGATCGTCGGGTTCCTTCCGAATAATGATCAGCTTTCCACTAAAAAACTGTTGCTTACCGGAGAGGCGAACATCCTTCTTAAAAATGCACTGGGGTCAGGGGAACTGATCGGCCTGAACTGGCAGCAGATACAGGTCCGGTCGCCGAGGCTGAACATCGTGTTCAACTATCCCTACCTGTTCCGTTCCCCTTTTGGTCTTGATTTTGGTCTTGATATCCTCAGAAAGGACAGCAGCTTTGTAAATATCAACATGCAGCTGGGCGGACAATACACCCTCAGCACCAATCAGTCGGGCAAGCTTTTCATCCAGCGGTTTCAAACGATCATCAGTTCCGGCGGGATCAATGGCCCGCTCATCATTCAATCGAGACGGCTTCCTGATATCGGGGATGTCAGTTCTGTTAATGCCGGGGTGGAGTATGAACTGAATACAACCGACTACCGGCTGAACCCCCGGAAAGGGAATGAACTCCGGCTGACGGCTTCCATCGGCAGCAAGAAACTGAAGAAGAATGCAGAGATCACCGATCTGAAAGACCCTAACGATCCCTCTTTTGATTTTGAGAGGCTTTACGATACCGTAAAACTCAGTACTTCGCAATTCAGGGCACGAATCACTGCCGCAAAATATTTTCCGGTTGCCGGGAAGCGGAGCACCATCAAAGCCGCCTTGAACGGGGGCATGTTTCAAAGCGGGAACATTTTCCGTAATGAACTGTTCCAGATCGGCGGCTATAAACTGCTTCGGGGTTTTGACGAAGAAAGCCAGTATCTCTCCCATTTCGCCATCGGGACTGTGGAGTTCCGCTACCTGGCGGGACTAAATTCATATTTCTATGCATTGCTGGATGGCGGTTGGGGAAGAAATAACCTGCCGGCTGTCAAAAAGAACTATACCTACCTGGGAACAGGGCTTGGTCTTGCTTTTGAAACAAAGGCCGGTATCTTCAATCTGGCCTGGGCAGTAGGGAAACGAAATGATACAGATTTCAACCTGCGCCAGTCCAAGATCCATTTTGGCTTTGTAAACTATTTCTAAAAAGCTTCGGGCAGCGGGGAACAGTTCTATATTTTTGCCCCATAATTCCTTTCATTGAAGCGTTTCCTGTTCCTCTGTGTAATAAAGTTTGTGCTGGCAGGTGTTGCAATGTCACAATCGCCGGATTCCACCGGCCGCCTTGCAGGTGATACACTGGTTCATACGGATAGCCTTCCGCAAAGGGATACGGTAACGATCACCCCGCTGACCGATTCTGTTTCCAGGAAACCGGTGACAATGGACACCGGCTGGACCTTTACCGGCAGCATGCCGGCTGACCTGCACGGCCTTCAGTCGGCCATTATGAACCATCATCCGTATTTTGGTTTCAGCTCTTCGCCGGTACCCGTATCGCCGGAGGCAGCAAAAAGGACCGTTAGCGGTAAAGAGCTGCTTTTTTACCTGATGATTTTCCTGCTGATCGTCTTTGGGTTCCTGAAAAGGATTTTCCAGAAATACTTTAGTGACCTGTTCCGGCTGTTCTTCCGCACCACGATCAAACAAAGACAGATCAAGGAACAGCTGATGCAGACACCCCTTCCTTCCCTGTTGCTTAATGCGTTCTTTGTACTCAGTGCAGGGCTTTATATCAGCTTTCTGCTGGAGCACTTTCACCTTAATACAATCGGTAATTTCTGGCTGCTGCTCCTGTATTGCTGTGCCGGACTGTCGCTGGTCTATTTTATAAAATTTGCCGGGCTTAAAATTGCCGGCTGGCTTTTCGGGATAGAAGAAGCGGCGGATTCATACATCTTTATTGTTTTCGTGGTGAATAAAATGCTGGGTATCCTTTTGCTTCCTTTTCTGATCACCATCGCCTTTACTTCAGGGGAGGTATACACCACCGGACTGGTTCTGTCGTGGTGCCTGGTGGGGGGCCTTCTTTTATACAGGTTTATACTTACCTATGCGGCCGTTCGTAATCAGGTCAAAGTCAATCCCTTTCATTTCATTTTGTACCTCTGTGCTTTTGAGATAGCGCCACTTTTGCTGATTTACAAGGGCTTGGTATTATTTTTCAGGATAACTGCCTAACTTTGCGGCCAACTTTAGCCGAACCGAATATGACTAAACCAGGGGTTACCAAGGCCGGTGGGCAGGCCAAAGCGATTGAAAAGATTCTGATTACCCAACCCAGACCTGAAAGCGAAAAGTCTCCGTACTTTGAACTTGCCAGGCGTTATAATGTGATGCTGGATTTTCACCCTTTTATCCGGCTGGAAGGCATACCTGCCCGGGAATTTCGCAAACAAAAGATTGAAATACAGAATTACACCGCGGTGATTTTTACCAGCCGGAATGCCATTGATCATTTCTTCCGGATGTGCGAGGAAATGAAAGTGAATGTATCCCAGGATACCAAGTATTTCTGCATCACCGAAGCGGTGGCGCTGTACCTGCAGAAGTTCATTCTCTACCGGAAGCGGAAAGTGTTTTATGGGGCAGACGGCACCAACAAAAGCATGTTTGATGCCATCAACAAACATAAAGGGAATGAGAAATTTCTTTATGTATGCTCCGAAAACCAGCAGGATAATGAGATTGTTAACTGGCTCAAAGGAAATAACTGTGAGTTTGTACTGGCCTTTATGTACCGCACCCAGAGTGCTGATGTAAAAGAGTTACTTACGAGGACGGAATACGATGTTATCTGCTTTTTTACTCCCAGCGGTGTAAAGAGCCTTTTTGATAACGTACCAAAATTCAAACAAAACGGAACCGTATTCGGTGCATTTGGCAGCAATACATCCAAAGCCATCGAAGAGGCCGGCCTTCGGCTCGAAATCAAAGCACCACAGCCACAGGCACCCAGCATGGTGGCAGCACTTGATCAGTTCCTGGCCTCCGTACTGAAGAAAAAATAGCATACACTTTTCATTTGATAAAAAGAGGTTGTTTTACAGAAGCAGCCTCTTTTGTTTTTTCCGGGTATTATCTGCGAACTTCGGGGGAGTATGACGAAAAAACCTAACCGGCTGATCAGCGAGACGAGCCCTTACCTGCTGCAGCATGCCTACAACCCGGTACAGTGGTATCCCTGGGGCGATGAAGCCCTCCGAAAAGCAAAAGAAGAGAATAAGCCCGTTCTTGTTAGCATTGGTTATGCCGCCTGTCACTGGTGCCATGTGATGGAGAGGGAAAGTTTTGAGGATGAAGCAACGGCGGCCATCATGAATGAACATTTTATCAATATCAAGATCGACAGAGAAGAAAGACCCGATCTGGACCATATCTACATGGATGCCGTACAGGCCATGACAGGCAGCGGCGGATGGCCCCTGAATGTTTTTCTTACTCCGGATACAAAGCCCTTTTACGGGGGCACTTACTTTCCCCCTGTAAGGGCCTACAACCGGCCCTCGTGGCAGGAAACACTCCTGGGCGTGGCCAATGCCTTTAAAGAAAGGAGGCATGAGATAGAGGCCCAGGCCGGTAACCTTACGGAACACCTGCTTACTGCCAATTCATTTGGCATGCAAAAGATTCCCGGAGCGGAAATATTCGCAGGCGACAAGGCAGGGGAGGTATTCGAAAACATCATGAAGCAGGCGGATAAGGAATGGGGAGGGTTCGGAAGAGCGCCAAAATTTCCCCAGGTCTTTCCGATCTGTTTCCTGTTAAGGTACCACTACCTGACAGGAAATGAGGAGGCGCTGAAACAAGCCACTCTCTCCCTCGATAAGATGCTTGAAGGAGGGATTTATGACCAGGTAGGAGGGGGCTTTGCCCGGTATTCAACAGATACAGAATGGCTGGCACCACATTTTGAAAAAATGCTATACGATAATGCCCTGCTTGTGTCTGTCCTATGCGAGGCCTTCCAGCTTACAGGTAAGGAATCGTATAAAAGGGTGATCGGTGAAACCATTGGCTTTGTGCAGCGAGAACTGATGCCGGGAAAAGAAGCTGGTGAGAACGGTTTTTATTCAGCGCTGGATGCTGACAGTGAAGGGGTGGAGGGCAGGTACTATGTATGGACCTATGCGGAGGTGACTTCACTACTGGGCGATATGGCTCCTCTTTTTTGCGGGTATTATGATATCACCCCGAAAGGAAACTGGTCAGAAGGGGGAGCTTCCGGGGAGGGCTATAATATTTTGCGGGTTAAAAAGCCGCTGCCGGAATTTGCCCGGGAAAGGGAGCAGGACCCCGTCGTCCTGCAACAATTACTGGAGAAAGGAAAGGATATCCTGTTTCAGCAAAGAAGCAGGCGAATCCGCCCGTTGCTGGATGATAAAATGCTGCTGGGCTGGAATGCCATGATGAACAGTGCTGTAAGCCGGGCCTTCGCCGTAACCGGCAACGAATCGTACCGGCAATTGGCGGTAGACAACATGCATTTTTTATTAGAACGGTTCAGGGGAAAAGACGCAGGGGGATTTCATCACACCTGGAAATCGGGGGTGGCAAAATACCCCGCCTTTCTTGACGATTATGCCTTCCTGATTGATGCACTGATCAGCCTCCAGGAGGTTACGGCCGACCGGCAATGGTTACGGAAGGCCAGGGAGCTTACCGGGTATGTGCTGGAGCAGTTCTGCGAAGAAGAGACAGGCTTTTTCTTTTATACACCGGCCGGGCAGCAGGATGTGATCGTTCGAAAAAAAGAAGTGTATGACGGAGCGGTGCCTTCGGGCAATGCGGTAATGGCTTATAACCTGTACAGGCTGGGGATCTTGTTTGACATACCGGCCTGGAAACAACAGGCAAATGAAATGGTCGCCTCACTCGGAAATGCAATTACCCGGTATCCTGTTTCGTTTGGAAAATGGGCCTGCCTGCTGATGGAAATGATCGAAGGGACCAATGAAATCGCAATTGTCGGGCACGGGTTTGAACCCTTATTGGAAAGTGTGCTGAAGACATATATCCCTCACCGGGTTCTCATGGCAATTGGTGAGATTGAACCCGGGTTCCCCTTGCTTACAGGAAAAGAAGGGTATCGTAATGCTTCTATATTCCTCTGCCGTAATTACACCTGCCAGCGTCCCGTATTTTCTGCAAAGGAGCTTATTTCACTGATAAACAGGGCTGAAAACCGGTAAATAAATTTTAGTTAATACAATAAAACCGACCCGGTCTCCGTTAGAAAATTTACCCCGTAAAAGTCGTTATGAACTTAAAAAATAAATGATAACCTTGTGTCAGAGAATAACTCAAAACATTATATTTGCCCAATACCCCTAAGTGTTAAGTGTATGAAAATGAAAAACCTTTACTACACGCTGTATGTAGTTGCTACAATGATGGTGCTCATCAGTTGCGGCTCCAGTGGAAAATCTAAAGGCAAAGGCGGCAAAGGCCTTCCTAATGATGGCCAGGTGCACGGCGTTGCCCCCGGTGGTAAGTACACATTGCCCAGGCCTCCTGGCATGGTGTATGTGCCACAAGGTACCTTCCATATGGGACCCAGCGATGAGGATCCTGCGTACGCTTTCAGCGCAAGAAACCGTTCGGTTTCTATCAGTGGTTTCTGGATGGATGCCACTGAAATCACCAACAACGAATACCGTCAGTTTGTCCAGTGGGTCCGTGACTCAGTTGTCGCCCGTAAAATGGGGTATGTAAAAGCTGGTGCAGACGGTAACGAGTATGTTGACTGGAAGAAAGTGCAGTCCATGAAATGGAGTGATCCGAAAGTAATCGAGCAGTTAGCCGGTACAGATATCATCCTTCCCCCGGATGAAAGGATCTTCGGTAAAAAAGAGATCGATCCCTCTAAAATAGTTTTTCACTCTGAAGTGTTTGACCTGAAAGAAGCTGCAAAAAGGGAAAATGCCGGTCAGCCCCGTTCCAAGTTCATAGTTAAGAAAGATGTTCCTGCTTATCCGGACACACTTTGCTGGATCAGGGACTTCTCTTACTCATACAATGAGCCGATGACCAAAAGATATTTCTCTCACCCGGCTTTTGGCAACTACCCGGTAGTGGGAGTTAGCTGGAAACAGGCGACCGCCTTCTGCGAGTGGAGAACACATTACCTGAATGCGTTCCTCGAAAGCAAGAAGCGTTCACAGGAATCAGACTTCCGCCTGCCAACCGAAGCGCAGTGGGAGTATGCAGCCCGTGGCGGCCGCTCACAATCAATGTTCCCCTGGGGTAACTATTACCTCCGCAATAAAAAAGGATGCCTGATGGCCAATTTCAAACCTGGCCGTGGTAACTACCCGGAGGATGGTGGCTTTTACACGGTAAGGGCTGATGCCTACTGGCCTAATGACTTTGGTCTTTATTGCATGAGTGGTAACGTAGCCGAATGGACTTCTTCAATCTACTACGAAGGCCGCAATAACTTCCAGCATGATATGAACCCGGATGTTCGCTGGAATGCCAAGGATGATGATCCCCCGCTGATGAAAAGGAAGATCATTCGTGGTGGTAGCTGGAAAGACGTAGGATACTATCTGCAGACCGGTACCAGCACTTACGAGTACCAGGATTCAGCCAAATCTTACATCGGCTTCCGCTGTGTGATCGACCTGCCGGCAGCTCCGCAAAAAGGCCGCAAAAAATAATTTGATCAGTTTGTAAAATAAAAAATTGAGAGGGCAGTTATAAAATCTGTCCTCTCTTCTTTCTCACTTCATCAATCTTAAAAACAAAACCTCTAAAAAAATCCAATTATGGCAGCAGCAATTCCATCTAAGGTAAGTAAATGGGTAGACGTAGGCGTATCATTCGGTGCAGCATTAGTAATCTGGGGGGCCCTGAGAAAAATCACACACGCAGCAGATGCCGATACATGGCTCTGGATAGGTCTTACAACAGAAGCGATCATCTTCGCCCTTTACGGTATATTATATACAATCTATCCTCCCATCAAAGATGGCGGAAGCCATGATGAGGAGCAGTTTGCCATTGCAGGCGCCAAGTCAAGAGCTGGTTTTGCTGCCATGGATAAAATGCTGATGGATGCAGATATCACACCGGACACCATGAAGCGCCTGGGCGATGGGTTCAAACAACTGAACACCACAGTGGGCGGCATGAACAACCTCGGTGATACGATCGCTGCCACTTCTGACTTTACTGCCAAAACAAGGGAAGTAACCGGTCAGCTGGATAAAGTAAAAGATGCTTATTCCACAGCCGCTTCTTCTGTAGGTGCATTCAATACCGCCACTGAAGGGGCCAAAGCCTTCCACGAGCAGGTACAGGTGCTGACGAAAAACCTGTCTTCTCTGAACACTATTTATGAACTGGAGCTGCAGGAGAGCAATAATCACCTGAAAGCCCTGAATTCGTTCTATGGAAAACTGTCTGAAACTTCTGCCCAGATGCTGAACAGCGCTGAAGATGCCAAGAAAGTACAATCTCAGATCGGTGACCTGGCTACCAACCTGGGCCGTCTGAACAGTATCTATGGCAATATGCTGACAGCTATGCAGGGTCGCAGCTGATTAAACTAACATAAGACGTAAGAAAAAGTCATCATTTCTAAATCCAATAAACGTAAATAGTCATGGCTTTACCTAAAGAGCCCCGGCAGAAGATGATCAATATTATGTACCTGGTGCTTACAGCCCTGTTAGCACTCAACGTATCATCTGAGATCCTCAATGCCTTCAAAACTGTAAGACGGAGCTTAGAGAACACGAACGCCACCGTATCAGCTTCCACAGCCCAGATACTGAAATCTCTCGATGAGAAGCGTAATGAGCCCCAGACAAAAGAAAGAGCTGAAAAATGGTTTCCCAAGGCTCAGCAAGCTTCTGATATCTCAAAAAGGCTGTATGATTATATCGAAGGCCTGAAAGGAAAGATCATTACGCTGGCCGGCGGAAAGCCCGGAACAGATAATTCATTCAAAGAAGATAACCTGGATATTGTTACAAAACTGATGGTGAAAGAAGGCGAGGGTAAGAAACTGAAAGGAATGCTGGAACAATATGCCAAGGATATCAAGGCGATCGACCCGGAACTTGACAGTGCTTTCAGAAATGAAACCTTTGTCGATGTATCAAACCCTCCGGGCAGAGATGGCAAAACCAAGGAGTGGGATGTTGCTTATTTCCACATGGTGCCGACCGTAGCCGGTCTTACCATCCTGAGCAAGTTCCAGAACGATATCAAAACAGCAGAAAATAAAGTTATTGCCGAGTGTCACAAAAAAGTTGGTGAGGTTAAGATCGTTTTCGACGCATATTCTGCGATCGTAGGTCAGAGTTCAAACTACCTGATGCCTGGCCAGGAACTGGAAGTTACAGCCGGTGTGGGTGCGTACAGTAAAACAGCCCAGCCCAATATTTCAATAAACGGGTCAAGTGTATCCCTTGGACCGGATGGCTTTGCTTCTTATAAAACCACTGTAAACGGCGTAGGGGATCACTCTGTGCCGGTAAGGATATCCTACTTTAACCAGGTAACTGGTCAGCAGGAAAGCAAAGAGGTAACCGTTAAGTACACAGTAGGTTCGCCCAGCGGAGCATCTGTTTCCCTGGAAGAAATGAACGTACTTTATATCGGCTGGCCCAATAAAGTAAGGGTGGCTGCCGGTACCGGTGATGAGAAGGTTCAGGTATCCATTTCAGGCGGTGGCGGAAGCCTCCAGAAAACTGGCCCCGGTTCTTATATCGCAAACGTGACAAGCCCTACCAATGATTGTAAGATCAATGTGACAGTGGATGGTAAAACATCCAGCTTTCCCTTCCGGGTAAGAACCATACCTGACCCAGTTGCCTCTATCGGAGGTGTGCCAAGTAATGAAAACATGGCAGCCGGTCAGATCAGAGCCCAGCAGGGTGTTTCTGCAGCGATAAAGGATTTCCCGCTTGACATTAAGTATACGGTCACCAGCTTCCAGCTAACAATGGATGATGAAAATGGTGATATCAGGGAAGCTTCCTGCCAGGGCAATACATGGAGCCCTGCAGCGTTAGCTATTATAAGAAGTGCCGCTCCCGGCCGTATGGTAACCGTAGATAACATCAGGGCCACTGGTCCGGATGGTAAGAGCAGGAAAATACCTGGCCTTGTGTACTACATCAAATAAGCAAATTGTTGAAAATGAAACATATTGTTGTAAAAGCTTCACTGTTGGTATCATTTACTGTTCTGATAATGAGCAGTGCAGATGCTCAACGTACCGGTAAAAGGAGAAATAATGGGGGAAATCCAACCACAAACCCTTCCGATACTACCCGGCCCAACGTTCAGCAGAACAATAATCTGCCTCCGGTTAATTATAACCCGACTGCCAATATCCCTATTATATTTGATACCGCATCATCAGAAACTGAAGTAAAAAAATCATTGCGCAACGAAAATGCTTTTGATAAGTCAAGCCTTACGCAACGTACGCCGCTTCCTTATGAGCATTTAAGATGGGATGATGCGCTTTTTGCTGAAAAAGTTTGGAGGGAGCTTGATCTCCGGGAGAAAATGAATAAGATTTTTCAGTACGATGCGCAGGATGATAATGGCAGCCAGATCTTCATGAATATATTGCTCAAAGCAGTATACACAGGTGAAGTAACGGCTTTTGATGATGAAAGATTCACAACACCGCTTACGGTGGCGGAAATCCAGCAAAAAACAGCCGGCCAGCTGGATACGGTAGCACAGACCGATGTTACTGACCCTACGCTTATTAAACAATATGTTGTTACAAGGACAAGTTTTGACCCAAAGAGTGTAATGAAGATTCGCCTTAAAGAAGAGTGGGTTTTTGACAGAGAGTCCAGCAAAATGTTCTGTCGTATACTTGGAATATGCCCTTTGAAGACTGCCTATGCTCCGAACGGTAAAGAAATAGGTGTATCACCAATGTTCTGGATATATTATCCTGACATCAGGCCGGTTTTTACCCGGTATGAAGTATACAATCCCAAGAATATGGGACAAAGCCGGATGACATGGGAGGAATTGTTTGAAAGCCGTATGTTCAGCAGCTACGTCATTAAATCAACAATGGATAATCCTGGAAATAAAAACATAAGAGCTTATATCAAAGACCCGATCCTGGCCCTGCTTGAAGGGGATAATATCAAAGAAAAGATCTTCAATTTCGAACAGGATCTCTGGTCATACTAACAAAGGTTTCATCGTTTAAACATTATATCAAAGCCCCTTCCAAAGGGGCTTTTTTAGTTATCCTAATTATTTGCCGGACAACTCAAAAAAAACTTTCAAAAATCGTAAAACTCCTATAGGAAAGTTGGGGAATTGTTGTATTTTAGCCTCGGTTTTTCATAGGATATTGGATTTTAAAAACGGGGCTGGATTTCTATCCGGGCCCCATTTTTTTTATAAGCTCCCCCGTGCAAAGCAGTTTTCAGACGCCGCCTTCCTGCCCGGCCTTATTACTAAAATAGTCCTTTAATAACTTCGCCTTGGCGCTCCCTGCCACTTTAACTATCTCTTCCTCAGAAGCTTCCCTGATTCTCTTTACGGACTTAAACTCCTTCAGCAACAACTCAATAGTAGCCCGGCCAATCCCCTTTATATCCTCCAGTTCATTCCTGAACGTGCCTTTACTTCTCTTTTGCCGGTGGAAAGTAATGCCGAACCGGTGCACTTCATCCCTTATCCGGCGGATCAGCTTCAGGCTCTCACTGTTATAAGGAAGTTTCAGCGAGCGGGTGTCGCCGGAATAAAAGATCTCCTCTTCATTCTTCGCCAGGCCGATCAGCGTGGTATGCCCCTGTAAACCCAGCTCAGTGATCGCTTCCAGGGCAGCGCTTAACTGGCCTTTTCCGCCATCTATGATCACGAGCTGCGGAAAAGGCTGTTCCTCTTCCTTCAGCCGCCTGTAACGCCTGTGAACAGCCTCTTTCATGGTGGCAAAATCGTTGATGCCCTGAACTGTCTTTACATTAAAATGCCGGTAATCGGCCTTGCTGGGCACACCATTCCTGAAACACACCATCGCTGATACCGGGTAGCTGCCCTGGAAGTTAGAATTATCGAAACATTCAATATGGACAGGAAGTTCCTGTAACTGCAGATCATCCTGCAACTGTTCCAGCAGTTTTATCTTATCGGTGGCTGCTTTGCCAAGCTGCAGGCGGCTCTTATTCCTCAGCTCTTCTATAAAGTAAGCCACATTCTTTTGTGAAAGCTCCAGCAGTTTCTTTTTATCCCCGCCTTTTGGAACAGTGACCAGGATATTGTTTTCCGGGTATTCAACAGGTATCGGTACCACGATTTCCGCAGCATCGCTGTTAAAGGTCTGGCGCAACTGAGGAATGGTAAAGAGCAATATCTCTTCTTCTGTTTCATCAAGATGCGTTTCGGCTTTGTTTGTGTGTGTTTGTATGATGGTCCCGTTCCTTACCATCAGGTAATTGATATAAGCGATATCCTTCTCTTTCTGGATAGAGAACACATCCAGGTTCCCTGTTCTTGTGTTGGCCACAACAGACCTGGACTGATAACTTTCTAGAAACTCCACCTTCTTTTTTACAACCTCCGCCTTTTCAAAAGAAAGGGCCTGTGCATGCCCCTTCATTTCTTCCTTGAAATGCCGGATCACCGGGGCGAGGTTTCCTTTGAGCAGGTTCTTGAGCTGAGAGAGACTTTCCCTATAATCATCTTCGGTTTGTAAACTTTCGCAGGGCCCTTTACAATTACCCAGGTGGTATTCAAGGCATACCTTATACTTTCCCCTTTTAATATTGGCGGCAGCCAGGTTAAGAGAACAGGTACGCAATGGAATGGTTTGCCGGATGAACTGCAGCAGCTCCCTTACTTTCTTTACAGAGGTATAAGGACCGAGGTATTCAGAACCGTCCTCAATTCTTCTCCTGGTAAGAAATACCCTTGGGAAAGGTTCATTCCGGATTACAATGAAGGGGTAACTTTTATCGTCTTTCAGGTTGATATTATACTTCGGCTGAAACTGTTTGATCAGTGTGTTCTCCAGTAAGAAGGCATCCTGTTCAGAATTAACGATCGTGAATTCAATCCGGGAGATCCGCTGTACCAGTTCATGGGTTTTGTAACTGGTGAGGTTTTTGGTAAAATAGGAACTGACCCTTTTGCGCAGATGCTTCGCCTTGCCCACATAGATCAGTTCATTCCGGTCATCAAAATATTTATAAATGCCGGGCTGTGCCGGAATGGAGCCGGCCAGCTGCTGAAACTCTTTTGCGGTCATTGATAAGGGTCCTCATTCCAGGCCACTTTGGTCACAGTGGTCACTTCCGGTTTGCCTGGTTTTTGCGAAGTGGTAACGATCTGGAAACTCTTGTTCATCTGCCACAGCATTTTCTTTTGCAGGAAGCTGTCCCGGTTATTGATCTCCCGGACAATGATCACATTGTTGATCTTTGCATCGGCACCCAGGACCGGTGTAGCCTGGAACTCCTGGCTTTTTACTTCTTCTTCATCCGGTTTCAGCGGCACATATTTGAAGATCACACGGCCCATGGACTGGTCGTATTGTTCCTGTATCTCCTTGTACCGTTTGGCCACCTTGCCGTCAGCCAGGTCGGGTATTTCCAGGAAATCTTTGGCCTCTTTGGCAAAATCTTCCCGGTGTATGTAGAAGGTATCGGTATGGGAGCTGTCGTAGGTAACGGTTTTTACAATCGGGTATAAGGAAGTGTCAACATGGGCCACTTCCGCCCGTATCAGGGCCACAACAGAAATGAAATTGCCTTTGGGTTCTTTTTTCTGTTTGCAGGCCAATAAGGAAACACCTGCCACTAAAAGGATGAAGGGAAAAAGTTTTCGCATCCCCAAAATTAGCTTAAAGCGGGCTGAAAAAAATCCCGCCTTCAGGGCGGGACAGGTTCCGTCCGTCAGAAGGTTCTATTTAAGCTGGATACCCAGTTTCAGGCCGAAATTGACAATATGCTCCTTGATGGGATAATTCTTTTTAAAGCTTGACAGGGCCTGGTACTGCACTTCGGGCCCGATCCGCCACTTAAGTTTCCCGGTAGTATGGGCAGTGAATATTTCAAAACTGGTATTCATATTCCATTTGCGGGTCAAAGAAGGTACTTCCGCATAATTCTTCAGGTCGGCGGAAAGTACATATGACCTGTTGTCTATTACATAACTGGGCTGAACGGTGCCCGCAATTCCAAAATAGTTCTTTTCCCCGTCAGATAGCTTCAGTTCCAGGCCAACCGGTACAGCAGCGGTGAAGCTGTAACTCTGGAGCCAGCTCTGCTTATAGCTTCCTGCATTCCTGTAGGTGCTTACAGTGGATACATTCCTGTCGCGGAGGGCTATCGTAGCTGCCTCGGCCGGGTGTTCAGTAGCCCTGATATCATATTTGCTTACCCCCAGCTGAAGGCCGCCAGTGATACTGAACCAGCGGGAAACAGGATAGGTACCGCGGAGCCCCAGCTGGAATCCCATATCAGGGCGGTGATTGACCATACTGTTGATATCAGAAGGGTAGGCTACGGCGGCGCCACCGTTTACAATATTATTATACCGGGCCGCACTCAGGTACTCCAGGTTTTCTGTAAGATGGCGGTAACTGAGGGTGGGGGTAAGGTATAAGGCCCAGCTCAGTTTTCTCCTGGCGGATTTATTAGCAACGATATCTTTTTCCGCTGTTGTTTTCAGCTCGCTTTCGTCGGCCTTCGCCATATCGGATAATGCGATCCTTTTTGCATCAGGCGTTCCGGCATTGTGAGGAAGCAATGCATCCGTCAATGCAGTGGGCTGATATGCCGGCAGCAGGTTAGCGGCGGTGCTCACTCCCGTAACGGTATTATCGGTTACCGGAACCAACAGACTTGTCCCGGCATTATTCAGAACAGGATCCTGTTACGGGATCAGCTGAACACAGCGGTAGTTGTTTTGCATTACTGCGGGTCAGATCATCCGTATTTGCGGTAAGGACGTTATCATTATTGGTAGAGGAACTGACGCTGTTATCATAGCAATGATATCCTGCACTTTATCGTAAGAGGAAGAAATAAAATTACCGGATTCCGTCACAGGGTGAGCTGTGATGTTCTGGCGGGTTCCCAGCAGGGGCGGTATTCCCGGGGTTGAAGAGCTGACGGTTCGGTCGCAGCGTTGCGGGTACTCTGTTTTTCTTGCGGCTCCTGTCTCCGTTGGTGAGCAGGATGCCGGTAATGATGACAGCGGTAAGGAATAATAAGAGTAGTCAAAACCATAGCGGCGTCTGCGTTTATGCAAAGCTTGGCGAACCCTTCCCATACCTTTTCGGATGGGAACATGTGCAGTACTGATCAGCATTTTGCTGAAGGAACCGTTCAAAATCATTGTTTTAATCACTGTTCATAACCAGTCGATCCGTTTAAGGCGATTAATTTTACCTTGGGGGCTGCAGCGGCCAGCCAGTCGGTATCAGGTCTTTGTTTGTAAATCCTTTTTCTTACAGGATGTCTTCAGCATCGCCTTAGCCCTCGTGTAACGGCTGCGGCTGGTGCTTTCTTCCACATCAAGCATATTGGCAATCTCCCGGTGACTGTACCCCTCCACTGCATATAAGTTAAGAACTGTACGGTAGCCGATCGGCAGCAGGCGAATACACTCGATCTGCTTGGCCTGGATAATCGAAAGGCACTGTCCTCCTTACCTGAACTCCCGTGGCGTGAATGATGTCCACGCTTTCATTGAACTTCTTGTTCTTCTTCAGGATATTGATACAGGTATGTACCACTATCCTTCGGACCCAGCCCTCAAAAGCACCCCGGTTCTCAAACGTGTGAATCTGTGTAAAGACCTTGATGAAACCCTCCTGCAACATGTCCTCGGCATCCTCCCGGTTCTGGGCAAAACGATAACACACCGCCAGCATCTTGGGGCTGTACCGGTTGTACAACTCCCGTTGGGCGGTGGCATCGTTCTTTAAACACCCTTTTAAAATGGCTTCCTCGGTCATAGTCACCTTTTGGTTGCCCGTAAATTAGACAAATTTTCCTGCGGGATGCTGCACCAATTGTAATTTTTGGAGGGAAAAAGACAGTATTCACCTATTCTCCGGGCGGTAAACCACCAGCCGGGAACCGTCAACCGGATTGGTAATGACAGCAGTACGAACACCGAAGACCTTCTCTATCAATTCTTCGGAGAGAATATCGGCCGGTTTTCCGGAGGCGGCCAGTTCGCCTTCTTTCAGAAAGAAAAGCCGGTCGCCATACTGGGACGCCAGGTTAAGATCATGGATCACGGCAATAAGCACCGTATTACCGGCCGACCTGAATGAGCGGGCTATTTGCAGGAATTCCTGCTGGTAAGCAATATCCAGGCTGGCGAGCGGTTCATCCAGGAAGAGGTACCGGGTTCTGTCCTCCTGCCTGCCGGTCTCATCCGGCCAAACCTGGGCCAGCACCCTTGCAAAATGCACCCGCTGCTTTTCCCCCCCGCTCAGGGTGAGGTAGTTTCTTTGCCGGAAAGCGCCAAGGTTCATTTTGCTGATCACTTCATCGCAAACAGCGATGTCCGTTTTTTGCGGGCTGAAATTGAAATGCGGATACCTGCCCATCATCACCACTTCTTCAACCGTTAGCGGGAAGCTGAGCACCGGTTGCTGGCTCATCACTGCCCTTACCCGGGCCAGGTGTTCGGTCCGCAGTTCACGGATATTTTTGTTGCCGTAAAGAACTGTTCCGGAATAATGACCGATCTCGCCGCTGAAGAGGCGGAGGAAAGAGGACTTTCCTGATCCGTTCTGTCCCAGGATCATGTTGAACTCCCCCTGCCTGAAGGTGGCACTGATGTTATGCAATATCCTTTTGTGCCCGATCGAATAGCTGACGGAGGATACACTAAGCATTGTACCCTCCTTTTTGATTAAGGATATTGAATTGTTTGAGCAATACAATAAAGACCGGTGCGCCCACTAATGAAGTAATAATGCCAATCGGCATTTCAGCCGGTGCTAAAAACAGCCGGGCCCCCATATCCGCCAGGGTAAGGATAAGGGCCCCGATGATTACTGCAGCCGGAAGCAGTTTTTTATTATCGCTTCCGATCATCAGCCGGATGATATGCGGCACGATAAGACCTACAAAACCTACAACCCCGGCAAAAGCCGTCAATACAGAAACCATGGCGGTATTCAGGATCATGATCATCCGCTTCAGCTTTGCGGTGTCCACGCCCAGGTAAACAGCCTCTTCTTCCCCCAGCAGCAGGGCATTCAGTTGTTTGGAATACCGCCAAACGACCAGGAAGATGATGATGGCGATGATGCCGGTTACCCAAACCTGCAGCCAGGAAGCACCGGAGAAGGTGCCGAGATTCCAGAAGGTAATGCTTCTTGCCTGCGGGTCTCTTGCTATGTAGGTCATAAAACCAGTACCGCTGAGGCACACGGCATTGATGGCGATACCGGTCAGCAGCAAGGTCATTACAGAAACCCGGCTGGCCGTTTTTGCCAGCGAATACACGATATACGTGGCAAGCAGGCCCCCGGCAAAAGCAAAAATGGGAACAAGAAAAGGACCGGTGATGCTCTTTAAAACCGGGCTCAGTTTGGGACCCATTACAAAAATAAAAGCAGCGCCGAATGCCGCACCGGCGCTGGTGCCGGTAAGCCCGGGCTCCACGATCGGGTTGCGGAATAATCCCTGCATCAGTACGCCGCTGACTGCGAGAATGGACCCGCCAATGGCACAAAGCAAAACCCTTGGCAGGCGAAGCTGGATAAAAACCCCTTCATAAATATTGGCCGGTGGTTTACCCTGGAAAAAATGTTTCAGCGAAGAAAACATTTCGGAGGGCCGGATCGAAACGGCACCAAAGGCAATGGCACAAAGCAACACTATGATTAATGCTGCCATGGAAACCGGAAAGAAATATTTATTGGTGCGTTGCATTCCCGGGAGGGTGGATGAGGTTCAGCAATTTAATGATATTCTCCCCTGTCCTGGGGCCGAAATAGACCAGGTCATGTTCTTCGAACCGGTAGATCCGTTTGTTCCTGGCTGCATTCGTCAGTGATACACCGGGCACACCGGTAATGAATTTATCCATGCTGCCCATCTGGTCGTACCCGAAATCCGTGGCAATGATGATATCCGGGTTGGCGGCCGCTACTGCTTCTGCACTGATCTGGCGGGCACCTTTTGCATCGTAACGGGCTGTTTTACCACCGGCAAGGGTGATCATTTTATCGCCCACTCCGTTACGGCCACTCATGACGAAGTAAACATTGTTAGCCCGGCCGAAATGAATAATCATCACAGAGGGTGTATCCGTGATATGCATATTCTTTACCATGTCGTTTGCCCTGGCGATATCGGCATCCATTTTTTTGATGATGGAGTCGGCTTTGTTTTCCACTCCGAAGAATTTTCCGAGTTCGGTCAGCAGCAGTTTGGCACTGTCGATCGTATTGGCGCCGCCGAATATTTTTTCTTTCAGCCCTGCTTTGAGCAGCTGAGGTTCCAGATTCTCCGGCCCGATGTCTTTGCTGTGAATGACCAGGTCGGGGTTAAGCGAAATAATGCCTTCTGCAGCAAGGGCCCTGTGATAACCGACCGTTTTCACCAGTTTGGCACTGTCAGGGTAAGTGCTGCTCAGGTCAACCCCGACCAGTTCATGTCCCTTGCCAAGGGCAAATACCATTTCTGTGAGGTGTTTGGAAAGACAAACGATCCGCATGTCTTTTTTGCCGTCTGTTTCTTTCTTGCCAAAACGGCCGCAGCCGGATACCAGGATGAAGAGAAGGCCGGTAAAAATTATCTTTTTCATGCTTGAAGGATTAAACAGCATGGCCGCTGATACGGCGGCCATGCTGAGAGGGAAGGAAATCATTTTCCAAAATTATACCTGAGGTTCAGTCCGCCGTACACCACTGCCTTGGGCGGGGCAGGGATATAGGCATCCGGCAGCTGGTTAATGAATATCATGATCGGGTATTGCACCCCGGTGATATTGTTGATGCCGAAGTACACATCCAGGTCAAAGTGTGCGGAGAGGCTCCTTCTGTAACCCAGCTTTGTGTTCAGCAGGTTATAACTGGTGGCTTTCCGCAGGGTAAATACCTCAGGAAGCGGAAAGGTCTGGGTCTTCTCAAGGCTGATGTTTTGCGGATCCTTATAAAGGTGTGAGAAGGTGAAATAAGCACCGCATTTCATACTCATATCCACGCCCCAGGATACCATTATTTTCGGAACGCCGAACACATTCAGCCCGCTGTAGTTAAGGGTGTCAATACCACCGTTAGCAGTGGTAGAGCCGGTCTTGTAAACGAAATTATCGCCATACTTGAAATCGGAATATGTGAAGTTGATAAAGGGAGTGATGTTGGCAAAAGCCCCTGAATTCTTCACCACGGCATATTTTACAAACGCCTCAATGCCCTTATGATCCTGGTCTCCTCCATTGATCATATAGCTGTAAGCAGTGGCGGTGGGCGGAGTGGCCGGCACCGGCACCGATACCGATGTCATTTTATTTTTGAACTTGAGGTGGAATAATGCCAGCTGGTACACCAGCCTTTCCTTGAACATATTCCCTTTGGTACCGATCTCGAACTGCGTCCCTTTTTCAGGCTTCAGTACTTCATTTACCCTGGCTGTGGCCGGGGTAGATCCCACTGTAGGGGTGGTAATAAAGAAGTAGGAGCTGACCGGTGCTTTGAACCCGGTGCTGTATGAAGCGTAAACGGAAATCCCTTTTTTGAAGACCTTATTGATGGCCAGGTGCGGGGAGGCCATTTTCTTATAGCTTGTGTCGAAATGAGCAGGCCTCGCCACGGTTGCATTGGGTGAATTGAACCGGTCATCAAGTACGATCCGCTGTGTGCTTAACCCGATACCGGCTGTAAAAGAAAGGTCATGCGGCAGTGCCAGTGTCCATTCTGTAAAGTAGGCGGTAGGGGTGGTAACAAATGCATTGTTGGACGTAACAGCATTCACGATCCAGTAAGGACTGGTGCCATACACCCAGGGTCCGCCGGGACTAGGGTCTGCCGGGTTCGCCTTCATACTATACCCAACGGTCTGTGCGTCCTGTTTTTGCACTTCCATGCCGGTGATTCCACTCAGCGAAGCACCGCTTCCCACAGCAAACCTGGTATTGAATGAAGTGCGGAAACCATAGTTTACCGAAGTCTTATCTGTCCAGCCACCCGCAGAACTTACATCGCTGCGGAAGCCCATTCCAAACAAGGAAGTGGTGTTTGAAATGTTTCCGTTGAACTGGTACGTATGAGAGATACCTGCCCGGAAGGTGCTTACATGGCTGTGCCCGTCTCTTTTTATGTATTCAGGATTTCCCGAATAGTCTTTGGCCGCCCATTGCTGGAGAGTCAGCTCCCCGAGGCGCTGGTCGTAGCTGTCGGTATACCCGACAAAAGTGGTCATTGTCTGTTTGGTGTTCAGGTTGAAATCACCCACAAAATTTACGAAGTCCTTGTGAGAGCTGTTATGAATCGAGAACCCGTCCGATTTCTGTTTACCATAAGACAACAGGATACTGTTACGTTCACCGCTTGCCTGCAGGATGGTGGTATAGCGCTGCAACCCGTAGTTGCCAAACATGGTTTGCTGTTCCAGTGAAGTCCTTCCTTTCTGTCCGCCATTAACACTGAAATTAATGGCACCGGAGATGGCCTGCCCGTAAAGGGTACCTGCCGGTCCTTTCACGATCTCCACGTTACCGATCGAACCATAATCAATATCATCCAGGGTGGTGATACCTTCTGCGTCGGTAACCGGTATCCCGTTCAGGTATACTTTATAGCCCTGCCCGTCAAAATTACTGCTGATACCCCTGGTGCCGCGGGACCCGTTGCCATAGCCGCGGATATTGAACTGCTGACCGCCTGAAACGGTCCTCCTGTTCATGATCACACCCGGCACACTGGTCTGAATGGCATCATCCAGAAAGATGCCCTGGCCTCTTTTCAATTCCACGCTGCTGAGTTTGGTGATGGATTGGGGCTGTGCCAGCAGTGATTTATTTGAACTGGAGGTGGCAGAAATCTCCACGTTATCCAGTGACTGCCCCATCGATGTGAGGGCGATGTTCAACTCGTCATCGCAATTTCTGATGCTGATGCTCTGTGATTCATAGCCAACGAAAGAAACTGTTATCCGGCTGGTCTTGCCGCATTCAATCGTGAATACGCCGTCTTTGTCTGACGTGGTTCCGCCTTTATTGCCAAATGAGATCGTGGCGCCGGAAAGCGGTGTACCGGCTGCTTTATCGGTGATTTTTCCTTTTATGGTTTTTTGTGCGAATGATGTATATACAAATGACATCATTGCACAGAAGAGTGCAATTTTTTTCATGCTAAAGATTTGTCAGGAGTAAAAATAATTTTCTGTCAGTGCGGATAGCTCAGGCCCGCGGGGGCGGCGTAAGTATATCCCGGGCCGTATTCGGAAGGATATTATCATCAGAAGAATTGCGACACGGTTTCAGGTCAATGGATGAGGGTCTGTTACAAGCGTTATATTCAGGGAGTGCTAACTGGAAAGAGAAGAAATCACAGAAGGCTTTTTTCCCTCCTGTATTATTCTCTTCGTGGTCCTTTTCCAGTTGTCTTGTGAAAACCGTTTCTTCTTCGTCAAAAATCCCATTGATTTTTACTTTGCTGTTATCAAGGTAGCTGATCTCCTTTACATCGAACATCCTTCCTTCCACCAGTAGTTCCCTGCCCGGTCTTATCCAGTGCAGTTCGTTCTCTGCTAATATGATGGTGTGGTCTGCTTTTTCTTCCAGTTCTCTTTCCATCCGGTGCCGGATCCATTGCTGTTTGAGGGGAAGTATAAAAAGATAAACCATTGGGGTAATGGTTACCAGTAAAAGAATGGAAACAGCTGTTTTTCTCATTGGTGCAGTCACCTCTGTTCAGGTGCCACAAATATATTACTTTTTGGGCCGTACAAGGCTGTCAAGCGGGTATCTCGCCTTCATAGAATCCATAACGGACTGTGCCCAACCGGTGATCTTACTTTTTTCGGTGTCAGTGAGTTTCGCATCTTTATGTGTCCACGTGTAGGAATTCAATGGCATTTCTCCTTCTTTCACCTGCTCAATCACCTCTTCCATTTTATGGTATTGATAACGCAGCGGTTTGTTTGTATACTCATCAAGGTTGAGGTGCTTTTTACCTTCTACAATGTGTTTGTTCATCCACCAATGCACCGGCTGCAGTTTGGCATACCAGGGATACCTGGTGTTATTGCTGTGGCAGTCGTTGCAGGCCTTGCCGAGAATTGACTTTACATCGTCGGGGATGCTGTAATTGCTGCCGATATAATTGGGCTGAGGACCATCTGCTTTGTTCTTTTTCGGATGAAAGAACTGGATCGCAATAAAGGCAATAAGCAGGAAGAGCATTATTTTTCTGAACATGGCGGGGTGTTTTATTTGAAATTAATCATTATGAATAAGAATATCACCTGTCATTTCTGCCGGAACCGGCAGGTGCATCATGGTCAGGATGGTTGGCGCCAGGTCGCCGAGCTTTCCGGGTTTAATGGTACCTCTCCAGTCTTTATCGATAATGAAAAAAGGCACGAGGTTCAGTGTATGAGCCGTATTAGGGGTTCCATCCTCGTTTATCATATAATCGGCATTGCCATGGTCGGCTGTAAGAAATATGGTATATCCATGCGCCAGGGCAGCCGTAACGAGTTTCTCCACGCACTGATCCACCGTTTCTACGGCCCGGATGGCTGCCGACCATACACCGGTGTGGCCCACCATGTCGGCATTGGCAAAATTGATACAGCCAAAATCAAATGATTCAGAATTGATCTCGGGAAGCACGGCTTCTGTCAATTCGAATGCGCTCATTTCCGGTTTGAGGTCATAGGTCGCCACTTTAGGAGAAGCCACGAGGACTCTTTTCTCCCCGTTAAAAACAGTTTCCCTGCCGCCACTGAAGAAAAATGTGACATGGGGGTATTTCTCTGTTTCTGCGGCTCTTAGCTGTTTCAGTCCCTGCTGTTCTATCACTTCACCGAGTGTATTGTTCAGGTTATCATTTTCAAAGATGACATGCACATTTTTGAATGTGTGGTCATACTCGGTCATAGTGGTATAATCCAGGTTTAGCCGGTGCATTTGCTGTTCCGGGAAATCGGCTTGTGTCAGTACCTGGGTTATTTCCCGGCAGCGGTCAGTCCGGAAATTGAAGCAGATCACCGCATCACCATCCTGTATGCGGGTGAGCGGTTGCTGCCCCTCATCGGTAATAACAGTGGGTTTGATAAATTCATCGGTAATATTGGCTGCATAGGATTGTTCCACAGCAGCAATGGCATCCGTTGCTTTTTCTCCCTTACCGTTCACTAATGCATCATAGGCCAGCTTTACCCGTTCCCAGCGTTTATCCCTGTCCATTGCATAGTAGCGGCCGCTTACGGTGGCGATCTTGCCCGTGGTAGTATTCAGGTGTTCCTGCAGCTCTTTGATAAAACCCAGCCCGCTTTTGGGGTCGCAATCCCGGCCATCAGTAAAGGCATGAATGAATACGTCTTCGAGCTGCCGGGCTTTGCATACATCAATGATTGCTTTCAGGTGGTTGATATGAGAGTGAACGCCACCGTTGCTGACCAGCCCCAGCAGGTGCAGCGGTTTCTTATTTTCTTTTGCGTAGCGGATCGCATTCATTAGTACACCATTTTTGGCGAAGGATCCATCACGTACTGCCACATTGATGCGTTGTAATTCCTGGTAAACTATTCGTCCGGCGCCCAGATTCAGGTGTCCAACTTCTGAATTGCCCATTTGACCGTCGGGCAGACCTACGGCTTCCCCACAGGTAACAAGGGTGCTGTTGGGGTATTTGCTGTAGAGGGATTTTGTGAAAGGAACATTGGCGTGCTGAATTGCATCTGCCGAAGCAACTTTGCCTAATCCCCAGCCGTCCATGATTATCAAAATGATTTTCCTTTGGCTCATTTTATTTTTCCACTTTTTTAATAGTATAAGTACACTCATTTTCAGGCAAAAAAGCCTGTCCGTCCCCTGTAAAACTACACCCAAAATGCCGATTTGCCATTATCCGGCTGTGAAAACAAACTGGTTTTTAGTATTTTAGTACCGTATGAAAAATACACGCTACTGTGGCATATTTTTAGATTAATACCCTCATGAAAACCTTTTAATATGAAAAAGATTTGGTCCATAACACTGCTTGGTTTTTCAATGCTCTTTTTTTCGTTTACAACGCAGGACAGCATGGATGAAGTGATCGGTGCCCTGCGGGCCGGCAACTCTTCCGAGCTTTCTAAATTCTTCGATGATAATGTAGAAATCACCTTACCGGATAAAAGCGACAGCTATAGCAAGGCCCAGGCCCAGCTTATTGTAAAAGATTTTTTTGGCAATAATGGTGTGAAGGGGTTTGAGCTGAAGCACAAAGGGGACTCTCCCGGCGGCCATTTCTGCATCGGTACGCTGCAAACCAATGCCGGTAACTTTCGTACCAATGTATTTATGAAAGTGAAAAACGGGAAGGAATTCTTGAAAGAAATAAGGTTCCAGGCCATTGAATAAACAGGCAATCAACATTAGTAACGCCCCGGTTTACCGGGGCTTTTTATTGCCCTCACCCGTATCAAAACAATACTTTTGCAGTATGGATTTTGAAAAACAACTCCTGCACCTGGTCAGCGAGGCCCTGGAAGAGGATATCGGCGACGGAGATCACTCAACCCTCTCGAGTATCGATCCTTCCGAAAACGGGAAAGCCGTTTTAAAGATCAAACAGGACGGGATACTGGCCGGTATGCAGGTGGCCAAAACAATTTTTTTGTATAAACAGGAAAATGCTGTTTTCACTCCTTTCAAAAAGGACGGGGAACCGATGAGGTCCGGGGAAATAGCATTTGAAGTGGAAGCACGGGTACATACCATTCTTGCCTGTGAGCGGCTGGTGCTCAACTGTATGCAGCGTATGAGTGGTATTGCCACCCTGACCCGGCAATATGCCGATAAACTGAAGGGCTACAGGACAAAATTGCTGGATACACGTAAAACAACCCCTAATTTCCGGTTACTGGAGAAGGAAGCGGTGCGAATCGGAGGCGGGATCAATCACCGGTTTGGCCTGTTTGATATGATCATGCTGAAGGATAACCATATTGATTATTGCGGAGGGATAGAACAGGCGATTGAGAAGAGCTGGAATTATGTTCAGACAAAGAAACCGGGTCTGAAAATTGAAGTGGAAACAAGATCGATCGAGGATGTAAAAAAGGTGATTGCATCCGGCAAAGGGAAAGTGTTTCGTATCATGCTGGATAATTTCAGACCGGAAGCGATAAAGGAGGCGCTGACACTGATAGATGGCCGGTTTGAAACGGAAGCCAGCGGCGGTATTAACCTGGAAAATATTGAGGACTTTGCAAAGACCGGGGTGGATTATGTAAGTGTGGGAGCATTGATCCACCAGGCCAAAAGCCTTGACCTGAGTTTGAAAGCCAGTTCCTTAAAATCAGAACGTAAATGAGTAAAAAGAATAAGCCAGACAGCCGTGGTTTTGTGTACAGTACCGACCCCGGGTTCTCCTTTCAGCAGGAAAAGAATGCTGCCGGTACAATACCGCCGGCCAAA
The DNA here is from genome assembly GCA_046329665.1 of Chitinophagaceae bacterium. Lineage (GTDB taxonomy): Bacteria > Bacteroidota > Bacteroidia > Chitinophagales > Chitinophagaceae > JJ008. The sequence continues at coordinate 52,646 of JAXLUG010000013.1, forward strand.
CAGCCTTTAAAAATATGGCTGGATTCCCGGCACAGGGCGGGTAAGGTGGTAACACTTATCACCGGTTTTATTGGCCTGGAAGAAGACCTGCAGGAACTGGGCAGGAAACTGAAATCATTTTGCGGTACAGGAGGCTCGGCAAAAGAAGGAGAAATTATCGTGCAGGGAGACCACCGGGAAAAGGTGCTTCAGTGGCTGCTTAAGAACGGTTACACATCAGCAAAGAAAATGTAATGGGCCTCTTTTACCTGGTATGGCTTATCATTATCTCCCTGCCATTCCTCGTTCTATCCGGGGCCTGTGTTTTTTATTTTATTCTCGGTATCAGAAGTTATATCACCGGCCGGGCAGAAAGCAGCCGCCGGAAAATAAACGGGGCGATCATCTCTATGGTAGTAAGCCTTGCAGGCATGGCGGCCACTTATTTTTTGTGGCGGTTCTCTCTTTATTTAATGCTGGATGAAAATGTATAATCATCCTTCAAATCCTGTTTTTTTATGGGTGCCGTCGCAATAGGGTTTGTGGGCTGATGCGCCGCAACGGCATAAGGCCACGGTTCCTGTTTTTGTTTCTTCACGGCCATCGCTGTGTACGATCAGGCATTCTGTTTTCACCAGGTAGGGTCCGTTGGGCGACACTTCTATTTTCAAAATGCCTGCCTTTTCAGCCACTACTTTTGCCGGTTCAGGCGGTACTTCGTTGTTGAGGTAATAGCTCAGGGCCCCGCTGGGGCATTTTCTTACCTGCTCGATGATCTTTTCTGTGGGGGCGCCTTCCATTTTAATCCAGGGTTTTTCCTTTGGATTAAAAACACCGATCAACCCTTTCCAGCAAAGGGTGGAGTGAATGCAGACCGAAGGCTTCCATACCACCGTTACATCTTCGTTTGAATATTTATGAGTGTCCTTGCCCATTGTAATGACCGGTATTTTATTCAGGAATACTTTCCCCTTTCAGTGCTGGCGCCAGGCTTTTTGTACAGCAGGATACTATACCCGCAGGTTTACTGGCCCTGTGCCAGGCTGTAGGCCTTTTTATTGCCCCACATATTCAGCAGTTCAAATGAACAGATCTTGAAATTACCGCTCATGCTTACATAAAGCCCGATCACATCCTGCTGGTTGAGCGGGTAGTTGTCAATACTTTCAAACCGTACATTGTACTGGTTCACCAGGTTGGTATACACAGACCCGGTGGGCCATACCTGTGTGCCGCGGTTGCTGATGCTGATGAGATTGAATTTTACACCGGCATGCCGCTTGCATTTTTCTGCAATAGCGTTGGGCTGTTCATCGCTTTCAATAAAAAGATCAACCCCAACGATGGTTTCATTTTCGTTTTCTTTTGACACCATCATCGGATTGGTTTCCAGTTTGAGCGGGGCGGGTGTACCGGGTTTGTTTGGTATGATTTCCTTTGCTCCCTGTGCCGGTGTTTTACCAAAATTGCTGATGATCGCTTCAGCAAACTGGGTTGTGTTAACTGCCGGTTTGGATTTATCACCAAAATCACCGGTATGCACTCCGTTTTCAAGGGTGTAAAGCAGCGCATTTTCTATGACGGCGGCATTTTCCGTCAGGCCAACATGGCGCAACATGGCCAAACCACTTAATAAGAGTGCGGTAGGGTTGGCAATATTTTTTCCGGCAATATCAGGTGCTGTACCATGTACAGCTTCGAAAATTGAAATATGGTCGCCAATATTGGCGGAAGGAGCAAATCCAAGTCCTCCGACCAGCCCCGCACACAGGTCGGATACAATATCCCCCTGCAGGTTGGTCAGCACTACCACATCGAAGGTGTCGGGTCTGGTCACCAGTTTCATGCAGAGATCATCCACGATCACATCATCCGCTTTGAGATCGGGATATTCTTTTGCTACCTCATAGAAGCATTCCAGGAAAAGTCCGTCTGTCAGTTTCATGATATTGGCCTTGTGGCCGCAGGTAATACGTCTCGCTTTTTTTTGCCGGGCCATTTCAAAGGCATAGCGGATCACCTGCAGGCTGCCCGGCCGGGTGATGAAGCGGCGGCTGAGCGCCACATCATGGGTCAGCATATGTTCGATCCCGCCATAGGTATCTTCAATGTTTTCTCTTACCACGGTAATGTCGATCGGTATACCGGCCCTGCTGAAGACCGTATCCACCCCATGCAGGCTTTGGAAAACCCGTTTGTTGGCAAAGGTGTTCCAGGTTTTGCGGGCTGTGACATTAATACTTTTTACTCCCTTTCCTTTAGGGGTTTCCATGGGGCCTTTAAAAAGCAAACCCAGTGATTCAATTGTCTGTTTGGCCTCCGGGGTCATCCCGTTATTAAATCCCTTATCGAAGACCCATTTCCCCATTTCAACGAACTCGTAATCAAGGGGAACCTTATTGCTCCGGAATATATTCAGCACGGCTTCCATGATCTCCGGCCCGATACCATCTCCTTTGGCTACAGCTATTTTCATTCGCTTTTCTTTATTATTTTTTATGGAATGGCAAAATTACGATGTGCAACTGAACTGCGGGTTAAGTTAGGCCTCCCATTTTATTTATGGTCTATTTTCTTTATTTTTACCCAATGACAAGCCTGATCTCAGAAGGCATGAAGGTAAGTGTGGAAACATTTTACCAGCCCGATTACAGCAACCCCCTGCAATCGGAATATATGTTTGCATACCGGATCACCCTGGAAAACCACAACTCGTTTCCCGTAAAACTGCACCGCCGCCACTGGCATATTTTTGACAGCAACGGAAGCCATCGTGAAGTGGAAGGTGAAGGAGTGGTGGGTGTGCAGCCCGTTCTGCAGCCGGGAGAGAACTATCAATATGTCAGCGGATGCAACCTGCGCACGGAAATGGGCCGGATGTACGGTACCTACGAAATGGAGAACCTTCACAACAAAAGAATGTTCATGGTCAGCATCCCTTCCTTTGAAATGGTAGCTCCTTTTAAAGGAAATTAAAAGACTATTCAGAACGACAGGTTACTGAGCAGTATTTCAACCGGTCACTTCGGCTTGTACTTCGCTTCTTCCAGGATCTTTCTTGCCGGTGTTTTCATGACCTCCTCCGGTTTCATATCCGGGTGTTTGCCCGCAAATTTTTTCACGATCTGCCAGCCGATCCAGGGTCCCAGGTTACCCGGGGAATTTTCCTGGGAGAATCCTTGCGTGAAGGGGCCCTCACCGATATAGGTCTGAATAACGGTGGGGCTGATGGAATTAAGGTCTTCATTCCGTACGATCTCTGCCCAGATCAGTCCTTCATTTTGCTCACACCAGTCCAGTTGCTGGCGGGTATATCCTGTCTTAACTGAGTCCGGCGCATTGGGAAGGAATTTATCCAGCAGGTACCATTGTTTTCCCTTTTCTATCATTTGTTCCACCAGCGGTTTGCCCGCACTTTGATCGGGAAACAGGTCATCCACGATCAGCATCATGGCATCGCTGATAATATATTCTTTACTGAAACGGCGGCTGCGGTATTCAGGAGCGACCTTTTCCACAAAGAACGGATCATGATATACCGGGTAATCAGCACCCAGGTAAAACTGGAGGCTGATCCCAAGAAAGTTATTTCCTAAGAAATCAGGTGTATACCCGCCGGATGATTGCGCCAGTGCATCCACCGGCCCCGTTACCGTAATAACAGATGCGGGCAGTTTGTATTGGGGGAAATAATAACTGACGAACTGAAAGGCCTTTTCAAATTCCCTTCTCACACCATCCATGTCTTTGAAACGAACAGTAACGGCACTATCAATGGAGGCATTCAGGCTGAGAAAACTCCGTACACCACCCAGGGTGGATGCGCTGTCAAGGCCGAGGATATTCTGGAGGAAGATCGGGGTCAGTTCCGGGTAATTCCGGTCCAGCTGGTTAAGGCCCTGCAGCACATTGTTACTATCGATCGAGAAGAAATCCCTGTCGAAACGCAGAAACCGGATATTCGTTTTGATCCCGGAAACATCAGGAACTTTTTTACCGGACTTGCAGGATAACAGGGCCAGAACAACGGTAAGAAGGAGGAGGGCTTTTTTCATAGATGCTGTAAACGCAACAGTTTAGAGATTGTTGTACCGCCAAAGGTACACCAGCAAAGATTAGTATAAATTTGCAGTATGAAGATCGCTTTAGCGCAGCAAAACTACCACATCGGGAATTTTGAAAGCAATACCCGCAAGATCATTGAAGGAATAGAATGGGCCAGGAAACAGAAGGCGGATATTGTGATGTTCTCTGAGCTTTGCATCTGCGGATACCCTCCCCGGGATTTTCTTGAATTTGACGATTTCATCAGTAAAAGCTATGATGCGGTCAATACCATAAAAGAATTTGCAGATGATATGGCCGTGATCGTGGGTGCACCCGACCGCAACCCGGTACGGGAAGGCAAAGACCTCTTCAATGCGGCCTTTTTCCTGTACGAAAAAAAGATAAAGGCCGTGGTGCATAAAACCTGTCTGCCGAACTACGATGTATTTGATGAATACCGCTATTTCGAACCGGCTTACAACTGGAATGTGATTGAATTTAAAGGACGCCGCCTGGCCATTACGATCTGCGAGGATATCTGGAACCTGGGAGATAACCCGCTGTACCGCAACTGCCCGATGGATGAACTCATGAAGCAACAGCCTGACCTGATGCTGAACATCTCCGCCTCCCCGTTTGATTACACCCATGTGGAAGACAGGAAAGCCATCGTAAAGCTCAACACCACCAAATACAAGATCCCGATGCTTTATTGTAATTGCGTCGGCAGCCAGACGGAGATCGTATTTGATGGCGGCTCACTGGTGTTCGATAAGGATTCCAACATGATCCGGCAACTCCCCTTGTTTGAAGAAGCCATGGAAGTATTTGACCTGCGGGAGGACGGCACATTTGCACAACCTGTTACCACAAAGGCTGCTTCCTTACCCGATGCAGAACTCAGCCCGGCTGAGCTGGATCATGATCTTTGCACGGCCGAGATTCACGATGCGATAGTCATGGCCATCAGGGATTACTTCCGGAAGATGGGTTTTTCAAAAGCCATCCTGGGGAGCAGCGGTGGCATCGACAGTGCCGTTACGCTGGCACTGGCCTGCGAGGCACTCGGTAAGGAAAATGTACGGGCCGTACTGATGCCTTCCCAGTTTTCGACCGGGCATTCGGTCAGTGATGCGGAACAACTCAGTAAAACCCTGGGTAACCCATATGATATTTTGCCGATCAAAAAAATTTACGACAGCTTTCTCACGGAACTGAACCCGCTGTTCAGGGACCTGCCTTTTGGTATTGCAGAAGAAAACATACAGGCCCGAACGAGGGGCAACCTGCTCATGGCCATCGCCAATAAATTCGGCTATATCCTGCTGAATACCTCTAATAAGAGCGAACTGGCCACCGGGTATGGCACTTTATATGGTGATATGGCCGGCGGGCTGGGTGTGCTGGGAGACTGTTATAAAATGCAGGTCTATGCCCTTGCAAAATATATCAACCGGGAAAAAGAGATCATACCGCAAAACATCATCACAAAGCCCCCCTCAGCAGAATTACGGCCGGGACAGAAAGATGCCGATTCATTGCCGGAGTATGCGATCCTCGACAGGATCCTCTACCAGTACATTGAAAAAAGACAGGGGCCAAAAGAAATAAAGGCACTGGGATTTGAACCGGCACTGGTGGACAGGGTACTGCGCCTGGTGAACATCAATGAGTATAAGCGTAACCAGTTCTGCCCGATCATACGGGTATCCCCCAAAGCCTTTGGTGTGGGCAGAAGGGTGCCGATAGTAGGTAAATACCTTAGCTGATATTAGTGTTTGTAGTAAAAAGTAATGTTGGCTGTACCGGTACCGAAGTTTACATCCTGCGATACGACCAGCGCAGTTTCCGTAAGTGATACAAGGGTAAAATTGCCGGTGCCCCCGGGAAAGAGGGGTGCATTTAAAGCAAGGATGGTTTCACTGCTCTGCCAGCTCCAGGTAAACGTGGGCGGCGTTACATCTGTGGGGGTACAGGTAACGGTACTGGAAACGGTGCCGGCGGAGGAACTGGTAAAAGTCACCACGTTGTCTTTATAACAGGCCGGCACCTGGCTGCTCACATCAAAACTGCCGGAAAGGGCTTTATCAAAACTCCAGGATCCCTGCATGATCAGCTGAGTTTTTGTCTTCGGGGCGGGAGCAGGAGTGTCTTCTTTATTACTGCAGGAGAAAATAAAAAGGGACGCAACAAGAATAACCGGGAGGACAAGCTGGTTTTGTTTTTTCATATATCGGGTTTAATGGCTAAAGTTCGTACTCTTTTTCCTGAATTTCAACGAAAATACCCCGAAATAATGCGATCTGATCCTTCCGTTCAACACAACGGCAGGCATTTTGCTAAGGGCAAGTTCGTATTTTGCAGACAGCCTTTTTTTATCTTAAACACAGCCCTTTATGCTTAAAACAGCAGAAGATATCCGGATACTCAACGAAAAGATCAGTCACGCCGGGCAATTTGCAGACAAACTGAAAGAGGAAACCCACCACGTCATCATCGGGCAGAACCAAATGCTGGACCGCCTGCTGATCGGTTTACTGAGCAATGGCCATGTCTTGCTCGAAGGAGTGCCGGGACTGGCAAAGACCTTAACCATTAAATCGCTGGCAACAGCTATTCATGCCCGGTTCAGCCGCATTCAGTTCACCCCCGACCTCCTGCCGGCCGATGTGATCGGTACCCTGATCTATAACCAGCAGCGCAATGAATTTGTGGTGAGAAAAGGACCCATCTTCGCCAACTTCATCCTGGCAGATGAAATAAACAGGGCACCGGCCAAAGTGCAGAGCGCTTTGCTTGAAGCGATGCAGGAACGGCAGGTGACGATCGGCGATTCCACCTACCAACTGGAAGAACCCTTCCTCGTGCTGGCCACCCAGAACCCGCTGGAACAGGAAGGTACCTATCCCTTACCCGAAGCGCAGGTGGACCGCTTTATCATGAAAGTGATCGTGGATTACCCGAAGATGCAGGAAGAACAGCTGATACTCCGCCAGAATATCAAGGGCGAATTCCCCGCCGTCAAGCAGGTGGTTTCCGTACAGGAAGTGCTGAATGCAAGAGACCTTACCCGGCAGATCTATATGGATGAAAAGATAGAACAGTACATCCTCGACATCGTATTCGCCACCCGGCGCCCGGAAGATTACAAACTTGATAAGCTGAAACCGCTGATCTCTTATGGCGCCTCCCCGCGGGGAAGCATCAACCTGGGTATTGCCTCAAAGGCGCAGGCCTTTCTGAACAAGCGGGGGTTTGTGATACCGGAAGATGTCAGGAATATCTGCAAGGATGTATTGCGCCACCGGATCGGGCTGACGTATGAGGCCGAAGCAGAAAATGTAAAACCGGAAGATGTGATTGAGGATATACTGCGGCAGATCAATGTGCCCTGATAAGTTTATCATTTAAAATTTAAAGTTGCTTACAACTGCAGAAATAATCAAGAAGGTCCGGGAACTGGAGATCAAAAGCAAGAAGCTCACCAGTGATCTTTTCACCGGCGAGTACCACAGCGCTTTCAGGGGAAAGGGAATGTCCTTTAAGGAAGTGAGGGAGTACGCCGCAGGAGATGATATCCGGTTTATTGACTGGAATGTCTCTGCCCGGTTCGGCCACCCGTTCAGCAAGCTTTTTGAAGAAGAACGGGAGCTGACGGTAATGCTGCTCGTGGATATCAGTAAAAGTGCTTTGTTCGGAACCGTGCATGCCCGCAAGCGGGATATCATCACCGAGATCGGCGCCGTACTCAGTTTTTCTGCCGTGAACAATGCAGATAAGATCGGCGTCATCTTTTATAGTGATGTGATCGAAAGATACATACCTCCCAAAAAAGGTAAGCAGCATGCATTATTTATTGTGCGGGAACTCCTGACGATGGAACCCAAAGGAAAAGGGACCGGCGTAAGCAAGGCCCTCCGTTATTTCAATAACTCGACCAAACAAAAAAGCATTGCCTTTGTGCTGAGCGACTTCCTGGATGCCGGGTATGAAGATGCCCTGCGCATTGCCGCAAGAAAACATGATATCATCGGCATCAGGCTGTACGATAAGATGGACCAGCAGTTACCGGATGCCGGCCTCCTGCAGGTGCAGGACGCAGAAAGCGGCATCACCCGGTGGGTGGACAGCAGCAACTCCTTTGTACGCTATCAATATGAACAGGAATTTTTCCGGGTAACAGAATACGCCACCATCCAGTTTAAAAAAGCAGGCTGCGACCTGCTCCATGTAAAGACAGGAGATGATTATGTGAAAGTGCTCCAACGATTTTTCTTAAGCCGGAACCGATAACGAATGAAGCCCATAAGCGGAATAATCTTTTTTCTACTGATGCTGCTCCCTGCTGCATTGCCGGCCCAGGTAAGACCGTCGGCAAAAGTTACGGCCGGGAAGAATAAGATACTGCTGGGCGAATCCTTCGACCTGAAAATGGAAATACAACTTCCGGCCGGTGCAGAAGGAAAGGCGCCCGTCATCGACAGCCTGCCGCATTTTGAACCTTCCGCACCCCCGCAGGTGGACTCATCCCTGAACGGCGGAACAAAAATGATCCATGCCGTATACCACCTCACCAGTTTCGACTCCGGTCATTGGGTAATACCCGCTTTTGTTATTTCAAAAGGACTCAAAACGGATACCATCGGGATCGATGTCGTCTTTTCAGCATTTGACCCGGAACAGCCTTATCACGACATCAAAGACATCATTGAGGTAAAAGCGGAAAAGAAAAGACCCTGGTGGTGGTATGCTGCCGGCGGCGGGCTGCTGGTGCTTTTACTGCTGATGTACCTCCTGCGCAGAAAAAAGCCTGCGTTAAAAAAACCGATACCCGTTCAGCAGGCAGACCCGTATGAAGAAGCCATGCGGCAACTGGAAGAACTGCGGCGCACAAAAACGGAACACAAGCAATATCATTCCAGGCTGACAGCTATTTTCAGGCAGTACCTGTTCCGGAAGAAAGGAATACTGTCGTTGCAAAAGACAACGGACGACCTGGTGCTGCAACTGAGGAGCAGCAGCCTGCCGAAAGACGATTTTGAGAAACTCTCACAATCCCTGCGGCTGAGCGACTATGTGAAATTTGCAAAATATGAACCGACGGAAGAAGACAACCACACCGTATATTCCGATATCCTGAACAGTATTAAACAAATCGAACAACAAAGTTCTTCAAACCTTTCAAACGGGGCCTGAAGCGATCATGCTGTACGACTATATCAGACATATCGATTTTGCCTTTAAACCTGCCCTCGGGTTATTTATCCTTTTGCCGGTACTGGCAGGGTGGTACATAAAGAAAGAGAGCCGTCATTCCGCCACGGTCACGGTTTCCGCAGTGCAGGCTTTTACTGTTTCCACCTGGAAGAATCGGTTCCGGCACCTCCCTTTTATTTTCCGGTTGCTGGCCCTGGCGGCCCTGGTACTGGCACTGGCCAGGCCGCAGAAACGAAATGAAGAACAGCGTACAGAAGGGGAGGGGATTGACATCGTATTATGCATGGATGTAAGCGGCAGCATGGGCTCCCGGGATATACCGCCTTCCCGAATGGAAGCGGCCAAAGAGGTGGCGGAGGAATTTGTAAGAAGCCGACCGGTGGACCGGATCGGGCTGGTGATATTTTCCGGGGAAAGCTTTACCCAATGCCCCATCACCACCGACAGAAACACACTGATCGAACAGATAGAAAGCCTGGAAAGCCGCAAGCACCTGGCGGATGGTACCGTGATCGGGGAGGGCCTGGCGACTGCCGCTGACCGCCTGACCAAAAGCCCGGGTAAAAGTAAAGTCATCATCCTGATCACTGACGGGAAAGAGGACCCGCCGGAAACAAGACTGATCGATCCGCTGACAGCCCTCGAGATCACCAAATCAAAAGGGGTGAAGGTGTACACGATCGGGATGGGTGCCGGGCCTGCCACCGTAGAGGAAAATACAGGCAAGGCCAAAGGGAAAAAGAACCCTGCGGTTGACTTCCTTGATGAGGCCCTGCTGCAAAAGATCGCTGCCGAAACGGGTGGCCAGTATTTCCGGGCCCGGGACCGGGATGCCTTGAAAAATATCTACAAGCAGATCGACCAGCTGGAAAAATCAAAAGTGGAGGTCACCAGTTTTCAGAAGGTCGAAGAAAGGTTCCTGCCCTTTATACTGGCAGCCATCGCATTTGTATTTCTTGAGTTGCTCCTGCGGTTCACCCTGTTCAGAAAATTTCCATAACCCGGGGAAGACATTAAGCAGCCATGCTTCTCCGTTTCATCTGCTTATCCGTGTTCCAATCATTAACTTGCATCAGTAATGAAAGCACTTGTTTATAAATCCACCGGCAGCTGGTACACGCTGAAGGATGAAGCCGGCCGCACCTGGAATGGCCGCACCAAAGGTGTGCTGAAGCTGGATGATATTACCAGCACCAACCCGGTTGCAGTGGGCGACTGGGTGGAGGCAGCACCGGAGAACGAGCATGACAGCACGGCTGTAATTTCCGCCATACTCGACCGGCACAATTACATCAACCGGCAAAGCCCGCGGCATAAACACCAGCATCATATTGTGGCCGCCAACCTCGATCAGTCGATGCTGATCACCACGCTGAAAGAACCGAGGACCTCGCAGGGGTTTATCGACCGCTTCCTGGTAGCATCTGAAATGTACCATGTGCCGGCCGTTATTGTTTTTAATAAGAGCGACCTGTACAGGGATAAGGAAACGGACAAGTATGAACAATGGAAAGAGATGTATGAGGCCGTCGGGTACAAAGTATTACTCGTAAGTGCCGAAAAGAAAGAAGGCATTGAGGAATTAAAAGCGCTGCTGAAGGATAAGATAACCCTGCTGAGCGGCCACAGCGGCGTGGGAAAATCATCGCTGATGAATGTGATCATCCCGGAAATGAGCCTGAAGACGGGGGAGATCAGCGGCTGGAGCGGCAAGGGGCAGCATACCACTACGTTTGCTGAGATGTATGACCTGCCGGGCGGTGGCCGGATCATCGATACACCCGGTATGCGGGAGTTTGGTTTGGTGGATATCGAAAAACAGGAAGTATCCCATTATTTCCCGGAGATGCGGGAGCGGTTGAGCCATTGCCAGTTCAATAATTGCCTCCACTTTAATGAACCCGGTTGTGCCATCAAGGAAGCTGTTAACAACAAAGAGATACATGAAGACCGGTATATCAGCTACCTGGGCATCATGGAATCGATAGCGGATACACCTTCTTATTAAGCCAACCGGCTTCTTCGTAACAATATACCCGCAGAAAATAACAGGTACACAGATGACAGGGTTCAAACTGATTAGTACGGATCATCTGAAATGCAATGGCCCTGTTCCGGCGGAGCGTCATTTTGCTGAATAACGAACAGAACGATGAAGTGAGTGACACAACAGGCGATCATCCGTGTTAATGCGGCCTGCTCCATAAAATGTATCAGGCAATATTCCTTCTTCCTTCGCTGAAGAGCCTTCCTTCCAGCATATTGGCCAGTTCGATCACCGCTTTGTTGTCCTTATTCAGGGCATCACGGGTCTTGGTGGGGAAGATGGATATCCCGTTATAAATGCTGTAATGCAGGGTGAGGTTGTGGCCTTTGAAACGGAATTCCCAGTCGATGGCATCAAAATCATCCTCTTTGTTGGAGAAGCGGATATTGAGTTCATGACTCATTACATCAGCCACATGGTAAAATTGCTTGAGACCGCCGTCATCGGTAATGACAGCTTCGGTACAGCCAAGGGTGGTTCGCAGGGTGAGGCTCATAGTCAAGGTGTTTAGTTATTTCATACTACGGACAATACACAGTAGCATACATCCGGTTTGACATGGATGATGGCGCAAGCGTTGCACATTACATAAACTTAACTCTTGAATTTCTTGGCTTTCTTCGCTGCTTTAGTTCCTTCCGGGTCGCCGCTGAGGATCTTTTCGGCGCCTACATTTTTTCCGTTGCTGGGGCATCCGGTCTTTTTCTTAAACAGGTTGCTCAGTTTGCCACAGGATGAGACTAACACCATGAGGCTCAGCGCAACTGTTATGAACCGGAGGTTTTTCATGTGATTCGGCTTGTGTTTGTATAACGAATGTAAGGAGATTTAATTGCTTTGGGTATAGTAAAGATACGTGGAAAGGCGAGTCGTTAGTCTGAAGTCATTAGTCTTTAGCCCTTCCTTGCCAGGGGTCTTTGCATAGTTTAAAAACCTTTGATTCATAGTAAACTGACTAACGACTCACGACACCTGACTGCTCTCTCTGAACCAATCCGCATACCGCACATAATTATTGGCGATCCGGTCAATTTCTCCGTGTATCAGTTCCTGCGAAATATCCTTTACCTTTTTGGCCGGCACCCCGGCATAGATGCTGCCGGCCTCGCAGACCGTGTTTTCCAGCACCACCGCCCCGGCGGCAATGATGGTATTGCTGTGCACCACGGCATTGTCCATCACGATAGCCCCCATCCCGATCAGCACATTATCATGCAAAGTGCAGCCATGTACAATAGCATGGTGACCGATGGAGACATTATTACCGATCGTGGTGCCGTATTTCTGGTAGGTGCAGTGGATACAGGCGCCATCCTGCACATTTACTTTGTTGCCGATCCGGATAAAATTCACATCGCCTCTCACCACCGTATTGAACCAGAAGCTGCAATCATCGCCGGTTATTACATCTCCCACAATAGTGGCGTTAGGGGCAATGAAGGTATTGCTGCCGAATTGCGGGTGTTTATCTTCAACTGGAAGGATCACAGGCATATATAGTATATCGTTTCAGGTTTACAGCAGATAGCTGGCGTGCTAAGGTATTAATTTTCCCTGCCTGTTTCGCCTGAGGCGCTATCCCTCATTTCAGCATTCAGATGGCGGATCAGCTCACCCGCCCGGTTTTCTCAGCATAGAAGACGTACTTATTGTACTTCGCCGGGAAATGAAAAGAGGTATCGGGTCAGCCCCTAAATTTTCTCTTGCCCCTTTGGAAAGCCTTTGCGTTCTTTGTGGTGCAATGACCCAGCGGGAGCTTTTTCTTCGTCATGTTGCCCAAACCTCACCAGCACCGCTTGCACTCGAAATAGTGAAAGCCGAAGGCTGCACTTTGTTCGATGCAGCCGGCAAAGAATATATTGATCTTATCGGCGGCATCAGTGTGGCCAACACAGGTCACCGGCATCCGAAAGTGGTGGAAGCCATACAAAAGCAACTGGAGGCCTACCTGCATGTAATGGTGTATGGCGAATTTATCGAAAGCCCGCAGGTGCAGTATGCCAGGTTATTGACAGATCACCTCCCTGCATCCCTCAGCACCGTTTACTTTACCAACTCCGGTGCCGAGGCTGTTGAAGGCGCCATGAAGCTGGCCAAGCGGGTAACGAACCGTACACAGATCATTGCCTTTAATAAGTCCTATCACGGCAGCACCCAGGGTGCCTTAAGTATCATCGGCGATGAATACTGGCGAAATGCCTACCGGCCCTTGTTGCCGGATGTACTGCACCTGGAGTACAACGATTTTGAATCCCTGGATCAAATAACAACACAGACAGCCTGTGTACTGGCTGAAACGGTACAGGCTGAGGCGGGCATCATCGCCCCGGAAATAGAATGGATACAGGCCCTGCGGGACCGTTGTACCAAGACCGGAGCACTGCTGGTACTGGACGAAATCCAGGCGGGCTTTGGCCGCACCGGTAAGCTCTGGGGCTTTTTACATTTCGAGGTGGAGCCGGATGTGCTGCTCCTGGGGAAGGCATTGGGCGGCGGGATGCCGCTGGGCGCATTCATCGCCGGTAAGCAACTGATGGAGGCCTTTACTGAAAACCCCGTGCTGGGTCATATCACCACCTTTGGCGGGCACCCGGTCTGTTGTGCAGCAGGTATGGCTGCAATGAACGTGTTACTTGAGGAGGAGATGCTTCAAACTGTAAAACAAAAGGAAGATTTATTCAGGTCATTGCTGGTGCATCCCAAAATAAAAGAGGTCCGCTCCTTTGGTTTATGGATGGCGGTGGAATTTGATTCCTTTGAAACGAATAAAAAAATAATTGATCAGTGTATCGCCAACGGCGTACTGACCGACTGGTTTTTGTTTGCCCCCAATTGTTTACGGGTATCCCCGCCGCTGGTGATCAGTGAAGAGCGGATCCGCAAAGCGGTTCAACTAATCTTAACTGCACTTGATGAAAAATAATCAATCGCCCCCACGGTACCTGTTTGCATTACTGCTTATCATGGCAGGGAGTATGTCCTTTTCCTATGGCCAGGACACCCGGCAGGCCAATACCTTGCTCTGGCGCATCACGGGTAAAGGGCTCACCAGTCCGTCTTATCTCTACGGCACCATGCACCTTACGGATAAAAGGATATTCCAGCTGGGGGATTCCCTGTACAAAGCGCTGGAGAAAACAGAGGGCTTTGCCGGCGAGCTTGACATGAACAGTGTGGGTACGGCCATGATCAACTACTTCATCAGGGAAAAAGAACAGAAGAAAGCCATTGAACCGGCCAGGCTGAAGGATGTGCTCGATCCGGAGACCTGGCAGCTTTACAAGGACCAGCTCGAAAAGAAACTCGGAAAGAAAGCAGACAAGATCACGGTACAGGACCTCGATGATGTGGAAACAAGACTGAATTCGGACGTTTTCAGGAAAGGGGATATGCCAACCTTCCTGGATGCCTGGCTTTCGGGACAGGCCAGGAAACTCGGCAAATGGACAGGCGGGATAGAAGACCTGGAAGATCAGCTGGAACATGAAGAAAGCCTTGAAGAAAAAATACAGCTGGCCATTTTTGATGACAGCTACTACCGGCAGAGCCTCGATCGCCTGATGAGGATCTATATCGCCCAGCAGCTCGACAGTATTGATGCTTTTATGTACCGGGAAGAGACCGGAAAGAAGGATTACATCATGATCAAGAGAAACCTGAAGATGTCCCGCCGTATCGACAGCCTGGCTTTTGAACGCAGTACCTTGTTCGCTGTAGGAGCCGGCCACCTGCCCGGCGACTCCGGTGTCATTGCACTGCTCCGGAGCCGCGGGTTTACCGTGACACCGGTATTTTCTTCCAAAACAGTCAGTGCAGATAAGTATGTGGCAAAAGGTGTGGCGGCCCCGTGGTACACCGTACCGGTAAGGGACAGTGCCTACCAGCTGCGGATGCCCGGTCTTGCAGAAAGCTTCGATATGTTTGAAACGATGGGGCTGGACATGAAAATGTACTTTGACCTTTCCTTTATGCGGCTGTATATGACGGCCAGCATCGAGATGCCGGTAGAAAGAAGGTCGATAGGGGCCGATAGTTTATATAAGGCCATCAGCGCCCAGTACGCCAAACAGGGGATCGTACGGAAGGAAAAGAATATTAAGGTTAATAATACCGATGGGAAAGAGTACCTCATGAGTACGGAGGACGGCGAACTCCGGTTGCAGATATTCCTGCCGGGACTGGAACGAGTGGTGCTCAACGCCGTTTTTGCCTTCAACGAAAAAGGGCTTGGTGATAATGACTCCGAGAAGTTCTTTCAATCATTTACATACAGCAACAGGCCCTTGTCACCCCCGCCGAAAACAGATAAGACCTGGTCGGTGCTGGAATATCCCGCCCTGTCGTTTTCGGTGGAGATGCCGGTAAAGCCAAAGGAAACAAAGGATGTGGTATCGGTAGAAGGTAAAATTCTTTATAACTGGCAGGGTATGGATATGAAAGAACAGGTGTTCTATGGCATGAACGTATCTGCTATGAAAGAAGGGATGTATGACTCCGGGGTGGATACTTTTTATTTCAACGCCGTGAAAGAAGACCTGCTGACCAGGCTGGAAAATGCCAAAGTACTGGATTCGGCAAATATTGTCGTGGATGGGTACCCCGGTTACAGGGTTTCCATTAGCGGCATTTCCGCCGGGCAATTGGTCATCACAAAAGTGATCACGGTGCCCAGGGGCGGTCTGAACTATTATATTTTCACCGTGTATGATCCCAGGGCTTCCGGAGTGGCTTCTGCTGAAAGGTTCCTGCAATCCTTGAAGCTGCTGCCTTATCAATACGACGGATGGAAAACCGTGACGGCGCCAGATCATTCATTCAGTACCTCGTCTCCCTTCACTATCCAAAAGGAGAGCAATGAGGAGGCAGAGGAGGATAGCCACCCCACGGCCGAACGGTTTACCGTTTTTGATACCCTGGCCCGGGTAAACAGTTATGTGGACAGAACGACCCTTCCGGACTGGCTCTGGTACAGCAGCGATACCGCTTTCCTGCGCACGAGGGCGGAAGGATATTACCTGCCAACCGATTCCCTGCTTGAGTATAAAATGGAAACAACCGGGCCTGTAAAATCGATCAGCCTTACGGCCCTGAAGAAAGGGGATAACCTGGTGAAGAAAGTAAAACTGCTGCTGAACGGCAATGAACTCTACGAAGTGTACGGGCATTATTCATTGCAGGAAGTGGAGGCCACGTATAGCCGGTTTTTCAATGACTTTAAACTGTCAGCCATTAAGCCCGCCCCCGATAAAAGCCGCTCCGGTGCGGCGGCCCTCGCAGAAGCTTTGAACAAGGCAGGACGTAATGACGTGACACTGGTTAAATCGCTGTGGCGGGAACTCGATTTTACAGAAAAAGATATTCCGGCCCTGCGGACCATGATGCTGAGAATTTATCCTGATTTTGACACGGTGTATTACGACAACCTGAACAAGATGGTATACGACCAGCTCCGGTTCATCGACAGCAATCATACCTCTGTGGCTTATTTCCGGGAACAGTATGGTTCGATCGGGCAGGCGGATGAATATGTGAAACCGCTTCTACTTTCCTATCTCACGGGTGCGCAGACAAAAGAAGCATTTGCAGCGGTGAAGGATTGTATGAGGAACCACCCGATCCGGATTGCAAAGAACCTGCCTTATTTCTATGATTCATTCTCAGACTCCCTGGAACTGACAGCAACCCTGTTCCCCGAGATCCTGCCGGAGGCCGGCAAACCTGCCCTTTGGGACCTGGTCTGCCGCCTTACCGTGATGGCGATGGACAGTAACCTGCTGGACAGGAATATTATTAAAGCAAACGGAATCCATTTCATTAACACGGCAAAAAGGGTGCTGGCTGAAGAGAAGGATAAAATAGAAGAAAGCAGTTACCTCTATACCAATCTTATCAGGCTGCTGGGGGTGATCGGTAACCAGGAGGCCACCCGGCTGCTTACCCAGTTTGCCAGATTCAACAGCCGGAAGATCAGGTTCAGGACACTTATCGCCATGCTCGAATGCAATATGGTACCGGACAGCAAGGTGATCTACACCATGGCCACCACGGACGAGTACCGGCATGACCTGTATGATGAATTAAAAAGACTGAATAAACTCAAACTGTTTCCACCCGGGTACCTGTCACAAAAACTGCTCGGTCAAAGTAAACTGTATGAATATGCCACTGATGAGGACCCCCCGGGTATGATAGAGGCAATAGGTGAGAAGACCCTCCTGTATAAAGGAAAACAGCAGAAGTTCTACCTGTACAGGGTCAGCTTCTATTATGATGCAGAAACAACTTATTACCTGGGTGTGGCGGGACCATATGCTACCGATCTGCATAACTATAAAAGCAGCCATGATGTGACCGGTGTGTATTGGGAGGAGGTATATGACAGCAAAAAGTTCAATGAGCAATTCCAGGCCTACCTGAAATCACTGGAAGAACCGGAAGAATGACACGGGTATTCAGCCGGCTTCAGGAGAACAGAAGAGCAACTCTGTGATCGTTCCCCGGGAGGGAATGGAAGGGGCCTCACCCGGTTAAAGTCTGTTGAATAAGTAGGCGGCAAGCAATGCCCCAATGACGGGCCCTGCTACCGGTATCCAGCTGTAGCCCCAGTCACTGTCCCTTTTTCCGGGAATGGGTAATAGAAAATGCGCAATACGGGGACCCAGGTCTCTCGCAGGATTGATAGCATAACCGGTAGGCCCGCCCAATGATAGTCCAATACCTAAAACAAGCAGCCCCACGGGCAAGGCATCAAGCGTTCCCAAAGAAGCAGCTGCCGGCGACATAGCTAAGGCGCCAAATACCAGCACAAATGTTCCGATGATTTCGGTAACAAGGTTGTTACCCGCACTGCGGATAGCAGGCGCATTACAAAATACAGCGAGTTTAAGATCCTTATCCTCCGTTACTTCAAAATGCTGCCGGTAGGCCAGCCAAACCAGCATGGCCCCAGCAAGGGCGCCGGTAAACTGGGCAATGATATAAATAGACAGCAATGATGAATCAAATCCTCTGAAGGCCGTCAACGCAATGGTTACGGCCGGGTTCAGGTGTCCGCTTCCCCCGATACTTAATGAGGTATAAACGCCAAGGAATACCGCCATCGCCCAGCCAAAGGTGATCACGATCCAGCCGCTGTTCTGGCCTTTTGTTTTATTCAATACAACGTTTGCCACCACCCCATCGCCCATGATGATAAGCAGCATCGTTCCGGTAAATTCGCCCAGGAAGGGTCTCATAAGCTGTTAGTTTATTGTTTAAGGTTTGTAGTGTTTGGCCGTTTCTTTAAAGATATTGATTTGTTCATTTATCCAATCCCCGTCTTTCTTCAGCTCCCGGGACAACAGGGTGGCAACGAGCGGTGCAAGGCGGATCGCTTTTTCTGCATCCAGCAGTAACTGCCGGGTCCTTCTTGAAAGGAAATCTTCAACGGTCATGCACATTTCTTCCTGTACGGAATGCTGAACCCAGTTCTGCAGCGCTGCTTCGCTCAAGGTTTCGGCCGACGCCGGGAACAAAGGCTCCTCCTGCCCTTTCAGTACGAGGGCTCTTGTCATGCAGCTGCCACCGGGCAGTCCCGTTTTTTCCATTGTGATGTTTACCACATCTTCTGCCATTTTCCGGTAGGTGGTCCATTTGCCCCCTGTAATGGTGATCAGGCCGGAGGCAGCCACCTGGATGAAGTGATCCCTTGACAGTGAGGCTGTTTTTTTGGTCTTGCCTCTTACCAGTGGCCGCAAGCCAGCGAACATACTTTTTACATCCTGCCGTGCAGGGTCTTTGGTAAGATACCGGCCGATGTGTTTCAGGATAAATTCGATCTCTTCCTGTAATGGAACGGGTTCGGTACTTATTGTTTCAACGGCTGTATCCGTAGTGCCAAGAACGATCTTTCCATGCCAGGGTACGGCAAATAAGACCCGGCCATCATCTGTCCGGGGTATCATGATGGCTGTTTCGCCGGGAAGAAATGATCTGTCCACCACCAGATGAATGCCCTGGCTGGGCCGGATGACAGGCTCATGCTTCGGATCATCCATTCCCATCAACCGGTCTGTAAACACACCAGTGGCATTGATCACCGCTTTGCTTTGCACTTCATATTCCTTTCCGGTGAAATGATCTTTTACCCACACGCCGCAGACCTTGTTATTTTTCTTTAGTAAAGCATTTACCGGAAAATAATTCAGCACCACGGCTCCGTAGCCGGCGGCGGTACGGGCCAGGCTGATGGCAAGCCTCGCATCATCAAATTGCCCGTCATGATAAAGTACCCCGCCACGCAGGTCTTCGGGGTCAAGGGTGGGGGCCAGGCGGAGCGTTTCTTCTTTTGACAGAAATACCGAAGGCCCGAGGCCAAGTTTGCCGGCCATTTTATCGTAGATCTTCAGGCCAATTCCATAAAAGGTCTTTTCCCACCATTTATAATTGGGAACCACGAACTGCTGGTTGTGTACCAGCTGTGGTGCATTTTTCAGCAGCAATCCTCTTTCCTTCAGCGCTTCCATCACCAGTTTGATATTGCCCTGCTGCAGGTACCTTACACCTCCGTGAACCAGTTTGGTGCTGCGGGAAGAAGTGCCTTTGGCAAAATCATGTTGTTCAAACAGGGCCACTTTCAATCCCCTGGAAGCAGCATCCAGTGCCGTACCTAATCCCGTGGCACCGCCGCCAATGATGCAGATATCGAATGCTTCTCCAGCATCCAGCTTCATTATCATTGGTTGGCGGTTCATGGATGTTAAGTAATGATCATTTATTATTCGGCCGCCCAGCTGATCGCTGCCTTCACGGCTCTTTGCCAGCCCTGTACCAGGGCGGTTCTCTTTTCCGGGTCCATCGCCGGAGTAAAAGTTTTATCTGCCTGCCACTGCTGGCGGATCTCGTCAATATTTTTCCAGTAGCCCACGGCAAGGCCGGCCAGGCAGGCTGCTCCCAGTGCGGTGGTTTCAGTGATCGTGGGCCGTACCACCTTGCAGTTCAGGATATCACTCTGGAACTGCATCAGCCCGTTATTGATGGTAGCGCCGCCATCCACCCGTAACTCGGCAATGCTGATCCCTGCATCGGCTTCCATAGCTTTCAGCACATCCCAGGTTTGGTAAGCAATGCTGTCGAGACAGGCCCTGGCAATATGCGCATTGCTGCTTCCTCTTGTAAGTCCGAAGATACTCCCGCGGGCATGCTGGTTCCAATGGGGGGCACCCAAACCCGCAAAGGCGGGCACCACGTATACGCCTGCATGATCCGGTACGGTTGCCGCAAGCGTTTCCACTTCTGCGGACGTACGGATGATCTTCAGCTCGTCCCGCAGCCATTGCACCACTGCGCCGGCGATGAAAACGCTTCCTTCCAGTGCATAGTTTGTTTTACCATCGATCTGCCAGGCGATAGTGGTAAGCAGGTTGTTGCCGGAAGCGATGGCTTTTTCGCCAGTATTCATCAGCATAAAACAGCCGGTACCGTATGTATTTTTTACCATACCGGGTTCTGTGCACATCTGTCCAAAAAGAGCCGATTGCTGGTCGCCGGCAATTCCCCCTATCGGTATCTTACTGTCCGGGATGATATGGCCCGTTACGCCATATATCTTACTGCTTGGCTTTACTTCGGGTAACAGGGAAGACGGAATGTTGAAGAAACGGAGTAAGTCCTCATCCCATTGCAGCGTATGAATATTGAAGAGCATGGTCCGTGAAGCATTGGAAACATCTGTTACATGCACCTCGCCGTTGGTAAGTTTCCAGGTAAGCCAGGTATCGATCGTACCAAAGGCCAGTCCGCCTTTTTCTGCTTTTTCCCGGGCGCCTTCCACATTGTCGAGTATCCATTTCAGCTTGGTGGCCGAAAAATAGGCATCAATGATCAGCCCGGTCTTTTGGCGGATGGCTTCTGCATTTCCTGCCGGCGAAAGGGATTGCCCTGTCTTTATTTCATCACAATAGGCGGCCGTCCTTCTGTCCTGCCATACGATGGCATGATAAACCGGCTGCCCGGTGCTCCTGTCCCAGACCACGGTGGTCTCCCGCTGGTTGGTGATCCCGATCCCGGCGATCTGCTTCATGTTGATATGTGCTTTTGCTACTGCTTCTGCCATTGTGCCAAACTGGGTGCTCCATATTTCATTGGCATCATGCTCCACCCATCCGGGCCGGGGGTATAACTGCCTGAATTCTTTTTGCGCAGCGCTTATAATGTTCCCTTTTTTATCAAAGACCAGGCTGCGGCTGCTGGTGGTACCCTGGTCCAGGGCAAGAATGAAATGCGACATGGCAAGTTGTTTTGTCAGTGAGAAAATTACTGGAAAATACCGATAACAGGGGATGACATTTTTGTAAATGAAGGAGCAAAGTATTAAATTGTATCACGAACCTTATTCATGGAACTTTCCATTGCCATCATCGTCTGCAAAAGGGATGCTGCGGGTACGGAAAAAACAGTGCAAAGCCTTTTCGGGCTTGATGCTGATATTTTCCTGTACGATACCAGCAACGAAGATATTTCAGCCCAACAGGCAGCAAAGTACAACATACGTTTATGCAAGGGGGCCTGGGAAGGGTATGAACAGGTACGCTTCAAAGCTGCCATGCAGGCGAAGCATGACTGGATATTAATGCTGCATACGGGTGAAGAGCTCGATGAAAAACTCCGGCACTCCCTGCAGCAGCTGGATTACAGTAACATCCGGATAGCCTACCGGATCGGGTTCATTAATTTTTTTGCCAACAAATGGTTACGCCACGGGGCATGGGGTTCTTATTCCCCGGTCCGGCTGGCAAACCGCGGCATGGTAGCGGTTCCGGGTGGCCGGGTCAATGAATCAATTTTCTCCGGGCAGGGTATCAGGATCAGGAAATTAAAGGGGCATATCCTGCACAGCAGTTTCAGGGATAGAAATGGCCTGGCTAAAAAGGTCATCAGGGATGCACTGCTGGCTGCAGCCCGGTATTACCGGGAAGGCAGAAGGGTATATCTTATTAATATGATCGTTTCCCCGGTAATAGCCTTTCTTCAAAACTATTTCTTCAAGCTGGGTTTCCTGGACGGGGCAAACGGGTATATATGTGCACGGATGGGAGCCCGGTATACGTTTATGAAATATGCAAGGCTGCGGGAACTGAAACGCACTGTCAGAAAGCGACCCTGAAACTGCCAAAGATCCCGAAGTTCTTATCCCCTTCCTTCGGCAGGGAAGAAGGAAGCACCCGCCAGATAAAATCAATACGGAATACTTTAAAGATGTTATCGACACCGGTACCTAATTCCAGGTAGGTATCGCCATTCAGGGTCTGGAAAGTGTATCCCTGTTTAAAGTTGAGTGCCTTGTTGGAAGGGGACAGGCTTCCCCACAGGGCCTTGGCGGTCCAGAACTGGCGTAAACGCAGTTTAGGAAACCAGCGGAAGATCCCATTTCCAATATTGTGTTCAATATTCACACCCGCATATTTATCATGAATGAACTCCCAGCGGTTCATCATGTTGAAGGCATACTTGTTGTAATAGTACAGTTCGTTACCCGGGGCCACATCAAGCAGTGTGTAAGGCAAAGTGCCAAAAGTTTTCCCGCCATAGATGTACCAGGAAATATTTCCCAGCGGCGGGATCTTGAAATTATCAGAGATGCTCGCTGATACCTTGGTGTAGGTATAGCTGCTTTTGAATACACCGGCAAAGCCCCGGCTGATATTGATCTCACCGATCGGGTAAGCGCTGCCAAGGCTGGTACGGAAGAAATGACTCTCCACAAACCGTTCCAGCCAGGCAAACCGGAGTTTCAGTGAAATTTCAAACGTGGTAAGCGGGTTGCCGCTGGCAGTGGCACGGAAAGAGTCCAGGGGTATCAGGTTGCGCAGCGGCAAAACGGATTTGTGAACGATGGTAAGCCGGTTGGACATCCAGGGCAGCACTTCTTTGAACAGTTCCAGCCTTTTTTCATCCACTTTGATATTTTTTACCGGTATCCCCTTTTTCCGGATGGCCAATGAGAAAATATTATCCTGTGATACTTCGCCATAATAGCTCTGGCCCCAGTCAAGGTCATTGGTGTAGGAAGCGTAGAGATAGGTCCGCGGGTCTTTTTTAGGAAGGTAGAAGGCTTCCGCCATCCCTTTCAGTTTCTTGTCTCCGAATCCATAGGCGAGATAGGTATGCAGTTTTATTTTTTTGTTGAAATGTTTATTGGTGGCAAGATCAAACCGTACCCGAAGGCCTTCCCACCCGTTTGCCGATACCCAGTTGTACCAGGGGCCGATCTGGTAATTGCCGATATCTTTATAACCGGTGCCGATAAAGGCCATGGTATTGGTGAATTTCCTGAATACAGGAGCATTCGTCAGCGTATCGATCATTTTAATAATGCCTGATTCACTTTTGGTAAGGGGCTCATGTCTTGCTCCGGTCCAGAATTCTTTGCCTTTCTCAGCGGCCTGGGGCAGGGTGATGACTTCCTCCACCTGTTTGTTTTTGGAAACTTCTTTTATTACAGAGCTGTCGTTTACCACGATATGCTGGTAGGTAGTTGTTTTCCTGCCGATAAAACCAGGTTTGTCATTACCAACAGGCGATACATCCAGCACATACTTGTCTCTTGATAAGAACCAGTTGGAATCGTTAATGAGTTTGTATTCCTGGATAATGGTCAGGTTCTCGACAAAGTTCACGTTGGCCTCTTTCCCGAGCCGCAGGCTCATTTTCTGAATGGCGAAATCACCCACATGCACCCAGCAATCCCCTTCAAAGGTGTCGCCTCCTTTCCGGCGCGGAGAAAAAACGAGGTGGTAATAGCGCTGGTTGGCGACCATCTGTGTATCGATCACCCGGTAGTTGTAATAGTAATCGCCGTTATCGCTGATGGGGCTGACGAATTGTTTGTCGAAAACGGGGATGAAATTATTGTACACGTTCACCACCTGGTCCATACCACCCAGGAATTTCAGGATACTTTCATTTTTTACCCCGTTAGGATTGGCGGCTTTGATGATCTCCCTTCTTCTTCTCGGGTCTTTCTGGTAATAATAATCGGACAGCGCCTCTACCAGGTAGGTGGGGAGGTAAGGCAGCCCCTCAGAGGTATCGATATTCTGGTTGATGAGATCGGTAACCGGTTTCAGCGGCTTGAACTTTCCAAACTTCTGGAAATTGATATTCTTCAGGTCCAGCTCAAGTTTATTATAGATCTCGTAGGAAAAATTATCGAACCGGAAGCGGTCGTTCGCAGGTTTGTGCTGCACGATCTTGCGCCAGACAAACAATCCCTTGTTCACTTTTGTTTTTACGGCGACCCCGTCAGAAAAAGTACCCCTTTCCATATTAACAGTGACAAAGAGGGAATCTTTGTTTTTGGGGATCAGGAAAATAAAGGGCTGGTAACCCACACAGGTAATTTCCAGTGTATCGGAGGGGTGGTGGCTGAGGTAGAAGGAAAAGGTACCGGAGGAGTCGGTCAGCTTCCCGATAGTGGTATTCTTAAAGCTTACTGAAGCAAAAGGAATCCGTTCTTCACTGCTGGCGTCCTGCGTTATTCCGCTGATGATGAGCGGTCTGCCTGTACGGGTCTGCCCCGAAATATGTCCGGAAAACAGCAGTACCAGGACTCCTGTTAGCAACAGTGAGCGGAGTTTTAAAAGGGGCATCCTGCTTTAAAAATACTGCCTGTTCCTGATTTTTCAGGTGTTAAATCGATGTTACCCTCATTTTTACCGGTAAAATAGTTTGGAAGTGTGGTCCGGCTCGTATTACTTTGTAGTACAAAGTGCTTTTTATGAGTGATCAAAACCAACCTTTACCAGGCGGGCAGGAACCGGCCCAGGCCCTGAAAGATATCCGGCAGATGATGGAGAGAAGCAGCCGGTTCATTTCATTAAGTGGTTTAAGTGGTGTGGCCGCCGGGAGTTTTGCCTTACTCGGAACCTGGCTGGCTTACCGGATCATTGATAATTATTATGGCAGCTATAACAGCCGGGGTTTCTTCACCGGGGATGATTTCAGCCGGCTGAAGCTGAAACTGGTCGGGCTGGCAGCGATCGTCTTTGTGTTCGCCTTTGCCAGCTCTTTTTATTTTACGTGGAGAAGGGCACGGCGGCAGCGGGCTTCCCTTTGGGGGCCGGTTTCCAAACGTCTTTTCTGGAATATGTCGCTACCATTACTGGCCGGTGCCGGTTTTATACTCGCCATGTTACGGTATGACGACTGGCGGTATGTTTCATCTGCCTCCCTTATTTTTTACGGGCTGGCCCTCATCAATGCGAGCAAGTACACACTCACGGACATCCGCTACCTGGGCTATTGCGAGATCATTCTTGGCCTGCTCAATATGTTTTACATCGGCTCGGGGTTATATTTTTGGGCCGCCGGTTTTGGTGTGCTGCATATCGTCTATGGCATCATCATGTGGAACAAATATGAACGAAACGGCCGGGAGAACGGGTAACTATGAAGAATCCAATCACAGGACTTAATAAAATATTTGAAAGCCGCATCCGCCTCGGTGTAATGAGTATACTGATGGTGAATGAGGAGGTGAATTTTAATGAACTGAAGCAAATGCTGGAAGTAACGGATGGAAACCTGGCCACCCACCTGCTCAGCCTCGAGGAGAACGGGTACATCAAAGTGTACAAG
Organism: Chitinophagaceae bacterium; assembly: GCA_046329665.1. GTDB lineage: Bacteria > Bacteroidota > Bacteroidia > Chitinophagales > Chitinophagaceae > JJ008. The sequence continues at coordinate 78,552 of JAXLUG010000013.1, forward strand.
GGGTTTATCGGGAAAAAAACCAATACGACATATGCAGTCACAAAGGCCGGGCAGAAGGCTTTCACTGAACACATTGCAGCGCTTGAGAACATGATCAGAGGGGTGAAATAATTTTTTTTATCTATATACTTTGTAACACAAAGTGCTTTGAAAAATATGAAAACGATTCAGCAAAAAACAAGAGGCTGGTTATGGTTCTTTATTATTTCGCTGGCCATCAGCGGGCTGACCGCCATCCCGCTGGAAACAGAGTTGGATATGGTCAGCCGATTGTTTCCGCTTGATAGTAAGATAGGTGCCTGGATCGACCGTGTTTACCAGGGCGTGTACGATACCAACCAGCGCTATCCTTTTATGGCATATGGGTATGACTGGCTGGCCTTTGCTCATTTTGTAATGGCGATCCTTTTCATCGGCCCTTTAAAAGATCCTGTACGGAATAAATGGGTGATCGAGTTTGGCCTCCTTGCCTGTATACTGATCATCCCGTTTGCCCTCCTTGCCGGACACTTCCGGGGTATTCCCTTGTGGTGGCGCTTTATTGATGCTTCCTTCGGCATCATCGGGTTGCTGCCGCTTTTTATCTGTCTTGGCAAGATCCGGCGCACGGAATCACTTCATCAGAAAACAATGGACGATCAGAATGCCTGCTAAACCTTGGAAATTAAAATATAAACAATGGAAACACCTGTTACAGTTACGGAACCTTCATCGCTCTGGGATAAAGGAAAATTATTTCTGAAAGCTATTATCATCTTCCTGATGGCGCTGGCGCTTTGGGTGCCTACTTATTTCATTATGGGCCTCGTAAAAGAAAGAGAGGAACGGCAACACGAAGCCATTAGTGATATCAGCAGCAAGTGGGCCGGGCAGCAGACCGTCACTCCGCCTTTGTTGATGATCCCGTATCAAGAAGCGAACAAGGACGGAAAAGGGAACACCGTAATCATAAAAAGGAATGCCTACTTTCTGGCGGACCAGGTACAGGTCCGTTGTACAGTGATACCTGAAAAGCGCTACCGGGGTATTTACCAGGTGGTGGTGTATCGTAGTGATATACATATTTCCGGGAAGTTCGGGCCATTGGCCTGGCAGCAACTCAAGGTTCCGGCGGCTGACCTCTTATGGGGTGAAGCCTCGCTCATCTTCCGGGTTACAGATAACCTGAAAGGTATCAATGAAGAGGTTGCGATAAAATGGGGTGATAGTTCCATTACCATGGCGCCCCAGCCTTCCGGTCTCACTCCCTATCATGAGGCATTTGTTGCCCCGGTGCCTTTAACTGAACCGGATGCTGCTGCTGCACATACCTTCAGCATGGACTTTTCACTGAATGGTTCCCAGCAATTATTATTTGCACCGGCAGCCAGGGAGAACAAAGTGGAAATGAAATCTGCGTGGGCTGATCCGAGTTTTACAGGTATGAAACTTCCGGACAGCCGGGAGATCAGCGACTCAGGGTTTACGGCCAGGTGGAGATTCCTGAACAGGTCGGTACCGCTGGTATGGAACAATACGGTATATAATCTTGATGATTCGTCTTTCGGAGCCGACCTGGTCATTTCGGTTGATGGCTATGACAAGACCCTGCGCTCGGTGAAGTATGCCCTGCTTTGTATCGTACTCACTTTTGCTGCCTTCTTTCTTATTGAAGCGATTTATAAGAAACCGCTTCACCTGGTGCAGTACGGCCTGGCCGGCCTGGCACTGGTACTGTTCTATACACTGCTTTTATCCCTGTCGGAATATACTTCCTTCAACCTGGCATACGGGCTGGCCGGTATAGCTACTAATGGGCTGGTGGTTTGGTATGTGGGCAGTATCATGAAATCAGCAAAGCTGGCGGCCTTCATCAGTTTCGTTCTGTCGGTGGTGTATGCTTATATATTCAGCATCATCCAGCTGCAGGATTATTCATTGCTGATGGGCAGCATCGGTCTGTTCATTGCCCTTGCCGTCATCATGTATTTCTCCAGAAAACTTCAATGGTCATAAAAAAAACAGTATGCGAAAATTCTTAATCACGCTGAGATCGGCTGTCCTGGTTTTTCTTACCCACCGGATCGCTTTGCCCATGTTACAAACGGTAAGAAGACCGGGCGGGTTCCGTTATTCCGAACTGGAGCTTTACCAGATGCCCGAAGGCAGTTTAGGAAACGATCTCTACTATTTCCTGGAGAAAAGAAACCTGTCGCTGATGCCTCACTATGCCCGGCACGATATCAAACATGTTTTACTTGGGTACGATACCACGGATGAAGGCGAAGTGTGCCTGCAGAGTTTTATGCTCGGCAATGGAAGGATATCGTTCCCGGTACTGGCCACGGTGGTGTACGGGCTGGTAACCATGCCGGAATACTGGGGCCGGATGCGCAGGGCCTTCAGGAAGGGCAGGGCCAGCACCTCTTTTCATCACTGGAAGTGGAATGAAATGGTGGCTATACCAACGATCGAACTCCGAAACAGGATATTCAATCAATCCAAACCCTGAAAATGAAAAAGAGTATTTCCCCTGTATCCCGCTGGCAGAGTATCCGGTTTGCCATGAACGGCATCCGCTCATTCTTTCAGAGCGAGCCCAATGCCGTAGTTCACCTGCTGAGTACCGTCCTGGTGGTCCTGCTCTCCTTTTTGTTTACCGTCACCGCCACCGAAGCGCTGGTGCTGGTAATGGTGACGGGCGGCGTCTGGATGGCCGAATTATTCAACACGGCCCTTGAAAAGGCGATGGACCTGGTTTCAAAAGAAAAGGATCCTTCCATTGGTTTTATTAAAGATGTTGCTGCTGCCGCTGTGCTTGTTTCGGCATTAACGGCCCTGGTGGCAGGGCTGCTCATATTCATTCCTAAAATCCGCTTAGTATGATGCTCATCCGTTCCGTTCGTAAGCTATCCAGGCCCGGCATTATTTCAATTGAGGAATGGCTGTTGCTGTCGGTCTGTTTCAGTGGCCTCTTGCTTCTTTCGAGGATCATTGTCACCGGTCTGATTACATACCTCTTTCTGCCCTGGAATCTTTTACTCGGCTTCATTCCGTATTTTATTACGCACCGGATGACAAAAAAGGTAGCCTTACTGGAGAACCGGTTCAGTTTCTATGGTCTGCTCGGTTTGTGGCTGCTGTTCATTCCGAACTCTTTTTACATCATCACCGACCTGTTTCATCTTACTCATATTGATTCGGCTCCCAAATGGTACGATCTCCTGATGGTCTTCTCCTTTGCCTGGAACGGGTTATTGTTTGGCATCCTTTCCCTGCGGAAAGTGGAATTCCTGGTATCCCTTCATACCGGAAGAAAAGTATCGGTATTATTTGTGGCCGGGGTAATGTGGCTCTGTGCCTTGGGTATTTACATCGGGAGGTTTCTTCGTTTCAACAGCTGGGATATCCTGACGAATCCCTTTTCCCTGGCGGCTGATATTTCCGATATGGTCATTCACCCGCTGAAGCATGGGTATGCCTGGGGTATGACAGTTATCTACGGATTGTTCATGACTGTATTTTACCTTACGATACGGAAGATCGGGGAGTCTTTCCCGGTAAGGGACTGAACCAAAAGCAAAACCCCGGGAGATCCGGGGCTTTGAAAGAGATGAAAAGAGTGCAGGCAGATCAGAAATCCAGTCCCATCGCCACATACAATTGCGGCTTTCCTTTGAACACCCCATTCATCTGCCAGGCTGCATCAAAGCGCAGGAAGTAGCCCAGTAATGTGCTTCTTGCCCCGAATCCATAACCACCGGCAAACGGACCGATGCCACCCGCTTTTACTTTTACGGTGATTGGGGTGAAAGAATACCGTACGTTGGGCCTTTCAATCTTATTGTAGGCGCCATTCCATGCTGTGCCGAGATCAACAAACTGCACGATCTGGAAATTCCGGAGGAAGGCATTGTTGATCGGTTTGTTAAAGAATGAAGTGAAAACAGGAACCCTTATTTCACTGTTGATGACCACGGCATTGTTGCCATTTGCCACATTCTGTTTGAAGCCCCTCATATTTACGGCCAGGGACTGGTAGGCATAATCATTATCCGGGCTCGGTTTGTTGGCAGTGCTGAAATACCTGTCGGTCCCGTCGCTTTTTACGTTGGTGCCAAACATCAGCCAGTTGTCCACGCCGCCGAGGTAGTAGATGATCTTCTGGTTACCCCAGGAGAAATCACCGGCTGCCCTTACCGCCCAGATGATGTTACGGTAGATGGGCAGGTAGTGACGGCCATCAAAACCAAAATTGAACGTGGTGGGATATTTCTTCGCCAGGGTGGTGGGCTCCGTTGTTTTTATCCGGGCATTGATATCGAAATACACTTTCCAGCGTAACCCGTTCCAGATATTCATGGCAGGGCTTATGGCATCATCGTGTACATACTCAATATGGGCCAGTGCATAGGTGTGCCGGATATCTTTTCCGAAGAGGGAAGGTATCGGGAAATCTTTATTGGCCAGTTTTACATATTTGTCGCTTCTGTAGGCCAGGTTTAACCGGATGCTTTGTATCCGGTTGAAAGGGTACGTGGCACCTACCTGGTACAGGTTGGAGTATTGTTTGGCATTATAAGTACTGGCCGTATCAAACAGCGGTGGATTCTTCTGGGCATTCCTGTAATAGGTAACATTATAATCGATCCGCTTTTTGAGGTACTGCGTGGTAAGCACATATTCGTTATCGGTAAGGCTCGGGCTGATACGGAACCCGCCGGCAAATTTCCAGTCTTCAAACAGGTCGGAGGTTCCTACCCGCAGGATGCCGTTGAACGGGTTGCCGTTACTGAGTTGTATCGGCCCATTACCGCCCTGGTAGGCCTGGTACCGGGTAACCAGTACGTTGTTATTAAAACCGCTGACCAGGTAATCATTAAAGAATTTCGGCGGACGGTACTCCCAAATCTTTGCCTTTTTCAAAACGGATTCTTTCGGCACCACTTCCGCAGGCACCACCGTGCCCAGTTTGCTTCTGGTGCTATCTGATTTATCGTCTTCAAAACCGCTGTTGAAGAAATCCTTCTGTTTTTGTGTAAGGCTGTCCGTTTTAGGGGTGTAAACAGATTCCTTCCGGGCGGTTTTCTTTTCCTCCTCGATCACCTTTCTCATGTACTCGGTGGGCCGGGCGGTCACATTGCGGCGGCGAAGGGTATTCTCATCCACCCGCAGGCGGTACAGCAGTTTTACATCGCCCAGTTTCACCACTTCACTCACCAGCTGGTTATCTCCGGCTGTCCTTGTTTCGAGCATGCTGCTCTGGTAATTGGTAAGCGGGAAGACATAGGAAGAATCATTGGTAATTGATACAAAGCCCACGGAATCGATATCGGTTTTCTTCCATTCTTTCAGCAGGCTGTCCACATCTTTTTTCGGCGGATTCCGCAGCACCTCATCACCGATGAAGACCAGTGTATCCAGTCCTGCCCTTTCCGTGGTAAAGAAGCCGGCGTAGCGGTTGTTTACTCCGTTCTCGTCGCTGATAAAAGTAAAATGCGACTGGTTGTACTGGGAGGGGAAGCGGGCATTGCCCCGTTTAAGATCGGTAAGCTTGGATATCTGTTTGAATTCAGATTTATTCCAGTTGTCAACCATAAAGATGTTGAAATGCCGGCCCGGCAGGGAATCATCTGCCGTACCAGCCGTGGCAGTGGGCCTGTTGCTTGCATACAGGATACCTGTCTTGTTCGGGAAGGCGACAAAAGAAGGATCCAGATCATCGTATACATCATTGGTCACCTGCTCAAAGGTTTGCTTGTCGATCTTGTATACATAGATATCTGTCTGACCGCTGCGGACGGCGCTGAACAAAAGGGTATTGTTGTCCAGCATGTATTTCATGTCCTGTATCTGGTCAAATTTGTCAATCTCCTGTTTCCAGAGCTTATTGTGGTTGACCACATCATAGACAAAGAATTTTGTCTTGCCTTCATCTTCATACAATACAGCCAGGCGGGTGCCCTTGCCATCCCATGCCAGCAGGGGATAATTCGGGTGCAGGTCCTTTTCCCTTGTGCGGACACCGAGTTTCAGCAATATTTTTTTGCTGACAAAGTTTTCCATCAGCACCACCTGGTAGCGCCCCTGTTTGTACTCCACCACGGCATAGGTGAAACTGCGGGGAAGCGGGTTGGCATTAAACCGGATAAAATCTTTTTTGCCGATGTCTTCACTGACGGATAACTGGCCACGGGGTGTGTTCCTTCTTCCGCGGATATCCTTGAAATACAGCTGCTGCATATCATCCATGAATTGCTGGAGCAGTTTTTTGAATTTCATCTTGGCTATCTTATTCGAGGCATTGTTGAGGTTGCGGTAGATGCGGGCCAGGTAAAGAAAATAGGTAGTCTTGTTTTTTCCGTATTTATCAGCAATGTATTTCCAGAAAGCGTGGCCGGCGAGCAGTGGTTTGGCAAAGGCAAAATGGTAAAAGGTCTTGTATTCACCGTTGAGCATGACGCCGCGGAGGTCATCATCCAGGGCTGTGCTCCAGTTTTCGGCAGCATATTCAATGTACCCGTCGGTAAGCCACTTCGGGAGGTCGAGCAGGGCCTGGTTGGCGGCAAACTCACCCAGGTCATCACCAAAGAGAAGGTTATCTACCAGCACATGGGCAATGCCCTGCCGGATCTGCTGGCGGAGATGCTCATGGTTACCGTCGAAATAAACGATCATCTTATTGTTCACCAGTTTTGTCACCCCGCCGGTATTTTGCCAGTCGATACCCAGGCCGATATTGGACTGCTGCATTTCATCGTAGTTGTTGTACACTACGATGTTGATCCGGCGCTGGGCACCATACTCCACAAACTCCTCAATAGTGGGAAGTTCCAGTTCGGCGATCTGGGCCACATATTTGCCAAGGCCAAGCCCATCCTGGCTGAAGTAAGTGTTGAAATTTTCTGTCTGGTAATATTTCCACTTGAATTTCTGGTATTGTACCCGGTTCTTTCCGAATTCGACAGTATTAACCTGGGCCATTAAGGCAGATGAATGAGCAACAAAACCAATGGCAAGCAGAACAAATAGTCTCTTCATAGTGTCTTTATTGAGTCATCTACAGTGAATCGCACAAAACAGAGCCACGGCAGCCGGAACCGGGTATTATTACCCCCTTTTCCGGCAGGGGCTGCCCGGCTGCTGCAAAATCCCTTTTAATGCGTATAATCGTAGTTCTAAATTAAGGAAAACCCTCCATGTTAGCCGTTAAGTCTTTCACTTTTAGCCCCGTCCAGGAGAATACCTATCTTTTATATAACGATCAGAAGCAATGCTGCATTATTGACCCGGGCTGTTATTTCCCGGAAGAAAGGGAACTGTTGAAAACAAGCATCGAAAAGACAGGCCTTACTCCGGTTTTGCTGCTTAATACCCACTGCCACATGGACCACGTATTTGGCAACCAGTTCGTCCAGGATACCTGGGGGTTGCCCCTGCACCTGCACCAACGGGAGAAACCGGTACTCGACTTTGCCCCCCAGGCCGGTCAGATGTGGCAACTGCCCTTCGACCCGTACGAGGGGCCCCTGGTTTATTTAAAAGAGGGAGAAACCATCCGGGTCGGGGAGGAGGAACTGGAGATCCGGTTTGCCCCCGGCCATTCGCCGGGCAGTGTGGCCTTTTACCACGAGGCCGGCGGGTTTATCATCGGCGGGGATGTGCTGTTCAATATGAGTATCGGCCGAACGGATCTGCCGGGGGGTGACTACGAAACCCTGGTCAGCAGTATCCAGACGCAATTCTTTACCCTGCCGGATGAAACGAAGGTATTTTCCGGACATGGACCGGTAACGACGATCGGGTTTGAGAAAATGAATAACCCGTTTGTGAAGATGTATTAATATGAACTTACCTGGTATACTGCTGACAGTCATTTTTGTAATTACGATGGCGTCTTCTTTCTATTACTGGCAGAAGGGACAGAAAATATTGTTCAGGTATATTACCTGGAGAGAAGCGATGTTCCGCCCCTTTCAAATCAGGAGTAAGGTGCCGGATGATGAGTGGAAACTATTTAAAAGATATTCCAGGTACCAGGCCTTTTGTTTTTTCGGAGGAGTGTTTTTGATGATACTTCTCTTTGTACTGCAGGGAATGTTTCATCTTTTTATTAAAGAACCTCAGCAACCTTAGGCTTAATAAACTTCCCCACCCAGGGCAGCTTCATCAGTTCCTTCCTCTCGATCTGCACCACAAACCAGGTAAAGAACAGCAGCAGGGCGGTGGCTGTACCGAGGTTGAACCAGTGGTTGCCCCAGAGGTAAACCAGCCCGCGGTGCACCCCGTAGATCAGCGATACCAGAACCAGGTAGGCCATGAGCTTTTTAGTGGCATAGGGCACCGGGTAGTATTTCTGGCCGAGGATATAGCTGGTCACCATCATAAACAGGTAACAGCAGAAAGTGGCCAGCGCCGCACCGAAGTACTGCATCCTTGGCACCAGTACGATGAGCAGGATGATCGTAATGGCAGCGCCGGACAGGGTGATCACCGCACCGGTCATATTCCGGTGGGTGAGTTTATACCATATACTCAGGTTATAATAAATACCGAGGAAGATATTGGCCATGGCAAAGAGGGGCACCACGTAAAGCCCTTCCGTCCATTTGCTGCGGTGAATAGCGAGGAAGAACCATTTTACCACATCTATATAAAGACTGATGAACAGGAACAGGAAGCAGCAGACGATCACAAAGAACTTCATCACCCGGGCATAGGTCTTCTGGGCATTCTCTTCCTTGCTCCTGTTGAAGAAGAAAGGTTCTGCGGCCATCCGGAAGGCCTGGATGGTGATCGTGATCAGGATGGCCAGCCGGATGATATTGGCAAAAACACCCAGCTGCCTTTTGGCATCTGCCGCGGGCAGGTCCACCACATGCTGGTAGATGAGACGGCTCATCATATCATTTACGATCCCGCCGAGCCCTACGATGATGAGCGGGTAAGAATACTTCATCACTTTTCTCCAGAGTGCTGCATCAAACCGGAACTGTACCTGTGAAAATTCTTTACGAAGGATGATGAACGTAAGCACACTGCCGCAGAAATTGCCGATCAGGTAATAAATAATACCGGAATCCTTATTGGTGTAAACATGCTTCAGAAAACTGTCCGGGTGCCCTTTCAGGTAATGCGGTATTACCCCGAGAAATAAGACCACCACCACGATATTCATTACCACACTGGCCAGCCGGGCAAAGGCATACTTTTTGGGCCTGTTCTCCTGCCGCAGCCGGGCAAATGCCAGGGTGCTGATCGTATCGAAGAACATGATCCCTGCCATCCAGTTCAGGTATTCGGGATGTTCATCAAGGCTGGCGAGGCCGGCGATCCTCCCCTTAAACAGGAAAAGAAGAGCCGTGAAACCGATGGTGGTAAATAACAGGGAAACGGAAAGGGTATTGTACAAACTCTTCTGGTCGGTATTCTGCGAAAAACGGAAATAGGCTGTTTCAAGGCCGTAGGTGAAGAGTACGTTCAGAAAGGGGATCATCGCATAGACCTGGGTCAGGTCAGCGGTCTTCTCCGGCATGGCAAAAATGAGTGGCAGTGTAAGGTTCATCAGGTAGCCGAGAAAACGGCTGGCAATAGTGGGTACACCATACCATAGCGTTTGACCGGCCAGTTTTTTTATACCACTCAAAGGATTGGAAATTTACTGCCGCTTCCGGCGGCACAGCAAAAGTAGGTACTGAACCGGCAAAAAACGAGTAATGGGGGTATTAATCATAACCGGGCGGAACATTTGCAACGCTTTTAACGCTTCCTGTATCTTTATGCCCAAAACCGATATATGATGAAAGGAATTTTATCCCTTATTGTTTTAGCACTGATCAGCACGACTGCTTTTTCCCAGGCGTATGAAGCAAACATACAGTATGATAAAAAGAAACAGACCGGTTTGGCCATCGATTTTTCCTATTCCGATAAGGCCGTGCAGAATGCCATCGTAAAAAAATTATCCGACATGGGTTTCAAGGCCAGGGAGGAAAAAGGCATTCTGAACCGTGACCGGGGCTTCCTTGTCTACAAGAACATATACGTTAACGGGATCAGTGAGGAGAGACTGGATTATATGATCAAGGTGGACCAGAAAAGCCGCAAGGAAAGTGATGCCTCTGTGCTCTATATGATCATCATGAAGGGCGACCAGAACGCCCTTACTTCGATGGGCACTGACCTTGCGAATAATGCCAAATACTTTCTTGGCAGCCTGTTGCCGGACGTGGAAGCTGCCGACCTGGAACTCCAGATAAAAGCACAGGAAGAACTCGTTGCTAAATCCGAAAAGAAACTCAGCGATCTCAAAAGCGACCAGGCCAGCCTCGAAAAGAAACTCCAGCAAAATAAGACCGACCAGGAAACCACCCAAAAGGACATCGAGAACCAGAAGCATGACCTGGGTGTGCTGGTAGGCAAGCGCAAAACCTCCAACTGATATCACTGCGGCTGCCTGAAACGGGGGTCCCGCAGAAAAGCTGAATCCGTCAGGGTTTTCAGGAACGATACAAGGTCACTTTCCTGCGTCGCGGTCAGTGTGATGGCATTAGCAAGCAGCGGGTCAAGCGTGGCACTTTGCTGCACACCGGTACGGTAATGTTCAATGCATTGATAAAGGGTGTTGAACCGGCCATCATGCATATAATTGGAGGAGATATTGGCGTTACGGAGTGTCGGCACTTTGAACTTCAGTGAATCTGCTTTATTACCTGTAACCCTCATCCTTCCAAAATCATTCAGAAAGGGATCAACCGGTAAACCAATATTACGGTAACTCTGATCGGTGAACAGGGGCTCCGGGTGGCAGGTGGCACACTTCGACTGGAAAAGCGTATAGCCATTCTGCTCCTGCGCTGTAAAAGCAGCCTCCCCTCTTTTTACTTTATCATATTTGGCATTGGCAGAAACAAGGTAGCCGGTAAACTGGCTCAGGGCTTTGAGTAAATGATCAGGCCGGATAAAAGGGGAGCCAAACACTTTTTTGAATTCTTTCCGGTAGTCGTCATCCTGCTCAAGCCGGCCGATCACCCCCTGGAAGGACTCACCCATTTCAATATGACCGTTTATCGGCTGGGCAATAGCGTCCTCCATTTTCTGATACGCCCCATCCCAGTGAAAACTTTTATTCCAGGCAAGATTGAACAGGACCGGCGCATTGCGCAGGGTATGTGAATTGTATACACCGTGGCTGCGGTCATGTTCAAAGGTGCCGAACCCGGCGATCTGCTGGTGACAGGAAGAACAGGGGTGAAGACTGTCGATCGAAAGCCGGCCATCATAAAATAATTTGCGGCCCAGCTCAAACCCCTCCTCCGTAAGCGGGTTATCGCTGAAGGTATATGCAGGAGGAGGAAAGCCATCCGGTAATTCCTGTTGCAAACGGTGCAGGCCGTTTGTCTTTTGTTCTTTCCGGCATGAACTGAGTGTATAGGCACCCGCTGCAACAAAAATGATAAGAAATGATATGACGAACAGGCTATTTCGCACAGGGTAAATTGAACAACTAATTTACAATAGTTTACTTGTTTAACAGGAACAGAAGCTGCCGGACCCGCAAATCATTACCACCGGCTACCGGCATCAGCAGGCCCCCGGTCTGAATTTCTGCCTCCCCGATTTCAGCTCAGCATTCCGTTTCTTCCATTCCAGTCTTTTTTCTTTCGAGGCCTTACTTGCTTTCGTGGCAATACGGGGCTTTTTCTTTTCCAGGGCTTTGGACACCAGTTCATTGATCTTTTTGATGGCTTCTTCCTTGTTGGCCAGCTGGGTGCGGTGGGTCTGTGCTTTTACCTGCAGGTACCCTTCACCGCTGATCCGGTGACGAAGTTTTTCCTGCAGCAGCAGTTGCTGTTCTGCACTCAGCAGCCGGGAAGACCCGATATGAAATGAGGCGATCACCGCAGTTTCCACTTTGTTTACATTTTGGCCACCTTTGCCTCCGCTGCGGGTGGTCTGAAATTGTATTTCTTTACTGATGTCAATCATACAGGCCAGTACATTTGTAAAACAAAAATAGGAACAATGCGGGCAGTTATTCAGCGGGTGGCAAAAGCCAGTGTAATCATCGAAGGAAAAATCAATGCATCAATCGGCAACGGCCTGCTGGTATTACTGGGCATTGAAGAGGCAGATACCCCTGAGGAGGCAGATTGGCTCAGCAGCAAGATCGTGAACATGCGGATATTTGATGATGAGAGCGGGGTGATGAACCTTTCTGTCAAAGACAAACAGGGAGAGATCATCCTGGTCAGCCAGTTTACCCTGCATGCCTCCACCCGGAAGGGCAACCGGCCTTCTTACAGCAGGGCTGCCAAACACGGGACGGCAGTACCACTCTATGAGAGAATGATTCAGCAGTTAACAGCTGAACTTGGAAAACCAATCGGTACCGGCATTTTTGCCGCAGATATGAAAGTGGAATTAGTGAATGACGGGCCCGTGACGATCGTAATGGATACAAAGGCGAGGGAGTGAATACGTAGCCGGGAGTCAATAGTCATTATCCCTGACTACCGATTAACATTAACGGCTATTACTGTACTCCGATTTTTTCTGTATAGATCTTTCCGTTCTCCAGTCCCACCATCAGGAAAAATGTTTTACGGCTGATCGGGATATCAATGGTCAGTGAATTGTTATTTACATCCCGCTGTTCCACCACCCTGTCGCCACCGGTGGTCCAGAGCATTACATGTTTAATATTCCTGCTGCTTTTTATGGTCAGTTGCTTACCGGAAGTAAGCACTTTGTACGGTTTTGTTTCAGTTTTAAGCGGCTGGGTGTGCCCTGCGAGCATGGATACGGATAAAGCGAAAACGGCCATAAGCCTGGAAACAGACTTTGTCATAGAATACATTTAATCTTTTAAAGGAATTGGTTTGGGCTTTCGCAGGGGGCGGGAGGTGGGAAACGGCAATAATCGTGCTATATTGCGGCAAACCCCACTAAAATTTTCAAAAATGACCATCCAGGAAGCGCAACAGCAGGTAGATGGCTGGATCAGGACCGTCGGTGTCCGCTATTTCAGTGAGCTCACCAACATGGCGATACTTACCGAAGAAGTGGGAGAGCTGGCAAGGCATATGGCCCGGCAGTTTGGTGAACAATCGTACAAAGAGAGTTCTGTTCCTCCTTCTGCGGATGCGGGCAAGGGGCTGCTTGCTGATGAGATGGCTGATGTTTTATGGGTGCTGATCTGCCTGGCTAACCAGACGGGTGTAAACCTCACCGATGCTCTGCAAAAGAATTTTGAAAAGAAGAATATCCGGGATGCCGGCAGGCATAAGGGTAATGATAAGCTGAAATGAGCAACCCTTTTTTACCCTCCTATAAGTCCGGCTTCTGGCTTATTTTTGCCGCCTTATGGCAAATGATTCGAACAGGTTCCAGGCAATAATCTCCCATTGTAAGGAGTATGGCTTTATTTTTCCCAGCAGCGAAATATATGACGGCCTGCAGGCAGTATATGATTACGGCCAGATGGGTGCCGAATTGAAAAAGAACATCAAAGACTACTGGTGGAAAAGCATGACCCAGCTGCAGGATAATATTGTCGGTATTGATGCGGCTATATTCATGCACCCGACTACCTGGAAGGCATCCGGTCACGTTGATAACTTCAACGACCCGATGATCGATAACAAAGACAGCAAGAAAAGATACCGGGTGGATCATTTGATCGAAGGGCATGCCGAAGAACTGAAAGCCAAAGGAACGGATGGTGAAAAAGAAGCGGAAGCCCTGCTTGCAACCATGGATTCGCTGCTGGCAAAGGATGATTTTGCCGGCCTGAAAAAACTGATCGAGGATAATAAGATCAAATGTGCCATCAGTGAAACCTGCAACTGGACCGATATCCGCCAGTTCAACCTGATGTTCTCCACCGAATTTGGTTCCACTGTTTCCAGTGATGCAGAGGATAACAAGGTGTACTTAAGACCTGAAACGGCGCAGGGCATCTTCGTTAACTTCCTGAATGTACAGAAGACCGGCCGGATGAAAATCCCTTTTGGTATTGCACAGATCGGCAAGGCCTTCCGGAACGAGATCGTGGCAAGACAATTCATCTTCCGCATGCGGGAGTTTGAACAGATGGAAATGCAGTTCTTCATCCGCCCCGGCACACAGAAGGAATGGTATGAGCAGTGGAAGCAAACAAGATTGCAGTGGCATCTGAGCTTGGGTATACCTTCGGAGAAATACCGCTTTCATGATCACATTAAACTGGCACACTATGCTGATGCCGCCTGTGATATTGAATTTGAATTCCCGATGGGCTTTAAAGAACTGGAAGGTATTCACAGCCGTACAGATTTTGACCTGAAGAACCACCAGGAATACAGCAAAAAGAAACAACAATACTTCGATAACGATGTTGATCCGTCCACCGGCAAACCTTACGGTAATTACATCCCTTATGTAATAGAAACTTCTATCGGTCTTGACCGGATGTTCCTGGCCGTGATCAGCCAGGCTTATGAAGAACAGGACCTGAGCGAGGGGGATAAGAAAGACAGCCGGGCGGTACTGAAGTTGCCGGCTAAACTGGCCCCGATCAAGCTGGCCGTATTGCCTCTGACGAAAAAGGACGGCCTGCCGGAAGTAGCTGAACGGATCATGTCGGACTGCCGCCCGCATTTCCGCTGTTTCTATGAAGAAAAAGACTCTATCGGCAAACGCTACCGCCGCATGGATGCCTTAGGCACCCCCTTCTGTGTTACGGTCGATCACCAGACACTGACCGATGACACCGTAACCATCCGTCACCGGGACTCGATGCAGCAGGAGCGGATACCGGTCAGCCAGGTAAAAGACATCGTTTTGGCCGCCATTAGCTGATATGCATATCAATCAGCCGGCCGGCTGACGAACATCAGCCTTCAAAAAGGCCATTCAGGGTACTTTGGGTATCATTTTTTACTCAAAAACACTGAAATGGAAACCACAATTGCTCCGGCTGCCGCCAGGAAATCAGCCCTGAAAAATAAAGATTCCTTCTCCATCATGGATGGAAACGAAGCGGCCTCTTACATTGCTTACAAGACCAGCGAGGTCTGTGCCATTTATCCCATCACTCCTTCATCACCCATGGGCGAATGGGCCGATGAATGGAGCAGTAATGATATAAAAAACATATACGGTGAAACGCCGAAGATCATCGAAATGCAGAGCGAAGCCGGCGCTGCCGGGGCCATTCACGGCGCATTGCAGGGCGGTGCTCTCGCATCTACCTTTACCTGTTCACAGGGTTTGCTGCTCATGATCCCCAATATGTACAAGATCGCCGGGGAACTGACCCCTGCTGTTTTTCATATCGCAGCCAGGGCAGTGGCCACTCATGCACTGTCAATCTTTGGCGATCACAGCGATGTGATGGCCACCAGGGCCACAGGTTTTGCGCAGCTTTTCGGCAGCAACCCGCAACAGGCCATGGATATGGCGATGATCGCCCATGCCGCCACGCTGCGGGCAAAAGTTCCCTTTCTGAACATTTTCGATGGCTTCCGCACTTCACATGAACTGAACCAGGTAGCCGTTCTTTCTGACGATATCATCCGCAAGATGATCGATGAGCAGGCGGTGAACGAACACCGCCACCGGGCATTGAACCCGGATCATCCTTTTGTCCGGGGTACCGCACAAAACCCCGATGTGTTCTTCCAGAGCCGGGAAGCCTGCAACCGCTATTACCAGCATGTGCCGGAAATCGTGGAAGCCATGATGCTGAATTTTGAACAACTGACCGGCCGCTCTTACAAACTGTTTGAATACTACGGCCATCCCGAAGCGGAGCGCATCATTATCATCATGGGTTCGGGTTACGGACCTGTGCATGAAGTAACAGACTACCTGAACAACCTCGGTGAAAAAGTGGGTTATATTAATGTACACCTGTTCCGCCCGTTCTCTGTTAAACACCTTATCGAAGCGATCCCTTCCTCCGTCAAAAAGATCGCCGTGCTCGACCGTTGTAAAGAACCCGGCGCTATCGGCGAACCGCTGTACATGGATGTGATCAGCGCATTTCATACCAGCTGGAAAAAGCAAATGCCACAGATCGTTGGCGGCCGTTATGGCCTTGCTTCCAAAGAATTCAATGCCGGCATGGCCAAAGCCGTATTCGATGAACTGAATAAACCGGAACCGAAAAACAGTTTCACCATCGGTATTGAAGATGATGTGACGCATACCAGTCTGGCCTGGGACAAAGAATTTTCGCTGGAAAAACAACACCTGTTCCGTGGTCTCTTCTTCGGACTGGGGGCCGACGGTACCGTCAGCGCCAATAAGAATACCATCAAGATCATTGGCGAAGTGACCGATAACTTTGTGCAGGGATATTTTGTATACGATTCCAAAAAATCAGGCTCACTGACCGTTTCTCACCTTCGCTTCAGCGATCACCCGATCCGTTCCACTTACCTGATCAACTCGGCCAACTTCATTGCCTGTCATCATTTCAATTACCTGAAAAAATATGATGTGCTGAAAGATGCGGAAGAAGGAGCCGTGTTCCTGCTCAATACACCTTTTTCAAAGGATGAAGTGTGGGAGCAGCTGCCAATGAAGATCCAGGAAGAGATCATTGAAAAGGACCTGAAATTCTATGTGATCAATGCTTCCAAAGTAGCCAAAGAAACCGGTATGGGTTCACGGATCAATGCGATCCTGCAGACCTGCTTCTTTGCCATCTCTTATGTGATGCCGAAAGAAGAGGCGATCGAATATATCAAAAACGCCATCCGCAAGACTTACGGACGGAAGGGAGAGGAAGTGGTGCAGAAGAATTTCAAAGCCGTCGACATGACCCTGGAAAACCTGTTCCGCATCAACTATAATGAATTTAAAACAGGCGACAGAAAGATTGAACCGCCGATCAGCGGCGACGCTCCTGAGTTCGTGCAGAATGTACTCGCAAAGATCATTGCCGGAGAAGGTGATGAACTGCCGGTAAGCGCCTTCCCGGTTGACGGAACCTATCCCAGCGGTACCACCAAATGGGAAAAAAGAAATATTGCCGACCAGGTGCCCGTATGGGATCCGCAGCTCTGTTCCCAGTGCGGTAAATGTTATTTTGTTTGCCCGCATGCTGCCATCCGTGTGAAGGTGTACGAGCGGGAATACCTCGATAAAGCGCCGTCTTTCTTCAAACATGTGGACCCGATCGGAAAAGAATTCATTAAAGACAAAGAAGCCTATACCCTGCAGGTGGCCGTGGAAGATTGTACCGGCTGCAAATTATGTACGGAGGTTTGCCCGATCGAAAGTAAGACACAGCCCGGCCACAAAGCCATTGATATGATGGATGTGCTGCCGCTGAAGGAAACAGAAAAAACAAACTGGGATTTCTTCCTCTCCCTGCCGGATATAGACAGAACAAGGGTGAACAAATCAACCGTAAAAGGTTCACAATTGCTGGAGCCCCTGTTTGAGTTCTCCGGCGCCTGCAGCGGTTGCGGCGAAACACCTTACCTGAAACTGCTCACCCAGTTGTTCGGCGACCGCATGATCGTGGCAAATGCAACAGGCTGTTCTTCTATCTTCGGAGGTAACCTGCCTACCACGCCCTGGACAAGCAACGAAGAAGGCAGGGGACCGGCCTGGGCCAACTCACTGTTTGAAGACAATGCGGAGTTTGGACTGGGACTGAAGCTGGCTACCGATAAGAAAAGAGAAATGGCCCTGCGCCTGCTGAAAGAACTTCGTGAAGAAGTGGGCAGCGAACTGGCTGATGGCATTCTTGCCAATGCAGAAAATACTGAAGGGGAACTGGTGCAGCAACGCAAAATGGTGAATGAATTAAAGAAACGCCTGCGTGACCTGAGAAGGGAAGATGCATGGCGCCTGTACCAGGTGGCGGAATTCCTTGAAAAGAAATCCGTATGGATCGTTGGCGGCGACGGCTGGGCCTATGATATCGGTTTCAGCGGGCTGGACCATGTATTGAGCACCGGCGAAAATGTAAACATCCTGGTGATGGATACAGAAGTGTACAGTAATACCGGCGGTCAGAAATCCAAAGCATCTCCCATCGGTGCCAGCGCCAAGTTTGCCGTAAAAGGAAAAACCACCGGTAAAAAAGACCTGGCGATGCAGGCCATTGCACACGGCAGTGCCTACGTAGCCCAGATCGCCATGGGCGCAAATGATGTACATGCACTCAAAACAATACTGGAGGCTGAAGCATATCCCGGCCCATCGATCATTATCGCCTACAGCCATTGCATTGCACATGGTTACGATATGTGCCATGGGCTTGATCAGCAGGACCTGGCCGTAAAGACCGGGTACTGGCCCTTGTTCCGCTACAACCCGCATAAAGATAAAGGACAGCGGTTCAGCCTCGACAGCAAGGCACCTTCTGTTGCACTGAACGAATTCCTTTATCATGAAAACCGGTTTGCCACCATTAAAAACAATTACCCTGATAAGGCCGATGAGTTCCTTGCCCTTGCCAATGAAGGCGTGCACCGGCGCTGGGAAACGATCGAAGCACTGAAGAATTTGTAATCTCTGGCTTCATGGTTCAAAAGGAATCCGTTTTACGGGTTCCTTTTTTGTTTGGCATGACCAGGGTCATTTGCCGGAAGCCAGACTGCTGATAGCTTACCCGCTTTAAAAAATAACCCGCTATGACTGCAACTGTTTCGGTTCCCCGTAATTACCTCGCTTTCCTGCGTATCAGTATCGGCATTATTTATATCTGGTTTGGTGCCCTTAAGTTTTTTCATGGCTACAGTCCGGCCGAAGACCTGGCGATCAGCACCATCAATAAGCTTACGTTCGGGTGGATCCCCCAGCCCGTGAACATCATATTACTGGCAGTATGGGAAGTGGCGTTAGGCCTGTTACTCGTGGCCGGAGTGTGGATGCGAGCCGCCCTTATCTTTATGTTCGTGCACATGGCCTGCACTTTTACCCCGATGCTGTTCTTTCCCGATGTATCTTTTAAATATGCACCTTACGGGTTTACCCTGGTAGGCCAGTATATCATGAAGAACATCATCATCATTTGTGCCGGCCTCTTACTCTGGCCCCGTAAAAGGAGGTTATAGTTTTTCAAACCTTGCCTGGAAGAACCGCAGGTATTTTGGTTCATATACCATCTTCAGCCCTCTGATCTTTTTACGGTGTTCATAGACCCTGGCTGTAGATTCGGCGATCACATCCATATGTGCCTGTGTATACACCCGCCGGGGAATAGTAAAGCGGACCAGCTCCAGCTTTGGATAATAATTCTCCCCATCGGCCTTTCTTCCGGCTGAAACCACTCCTCTTTCCATGGTTCTTACACCCGAATCCAGGTACACTTCCGCTGCCAGGGTCTGTGCAGGGAACTGGTCCTGCGGAATGTGGGGCAGGAACTTCTTTGCGTCCACAAAGATCCCGTGCCCGCCTGTCGGTTTTACGATCGGTACCCCATAGCTGATCATCTTTTCGCCGAGGTACACCACTTGTCCCACCCGGGCATGGATATGGTCATCATTCACACTCTCCCTGATACCGATGGCCATGGCTTCCATATCACGGCCGGCCAAGCCGCCATAGGTATGCAATCCCTCATACACCACTACCATATTCCGGGCTTCTTCAAAAACATCCCATTCATTGATGGCCAAAAACCCGCCGATATTGACCAGCGCATCTTTTTTCGCACTCATCGTAGCCCCGTCGGTCAGGGAGCAGATCTCTTTTACGATCTGCCGGATGGATTTTTGTTCATAGCCCTTCTCCCTTTTCTGGATGAAATGGGCATTCTCGGCCACTCTTGTCATATCATGAATGATGCGGATACCATGTTTGCGGGTCAGTGCTCTTAGTGCTTTCAGGTTTTGCAGGCTGATCGGCTGACCACCTGCCATATTCACACTGGTGGCAATACTGATATAAGGGATCTTCGACGCCCCGTGTTTGCGGATCAGCTTCTCCAGTTTGTCCAGGTCAACGTTTCCTTTGAATGGAAATTCATGCTCCGGGTCATGTGCTTCGTCAATGATGATATCTTCAAATTTTCCGCCGGCCAGTTCCTGGTGGAGCCGGGTAGTGGTGAAATACATATTGCCGGGAATGATATCTCCTTTTTTGATGAGTATTTTGGAAAGGATATGTTCAGCACCGCGGCCCTGGTGAGTGGGTACCAGGTACTGGTAGCCATAGTATTCCTTTACTGTTTCTTCCAGGTGATAGAAATTCCTGCTGCCGGCATAGGCTTCATCTCCCGTCATCAGGCCGGCCCATTGCTGATCACTCATGGCCGAGGTCCCGCTGTCGGTAAGCAGGTCGATGTACACATCTTCAGACCGGAGTAAGAAGGTATTGTACCCGGCATCTTTCATCGCCTTGCGCCGCTGGACGGGGGTTGTCATCTTAAGCAACTCCACCATTTTTATTTTATACGGTTCGGCCCAGCTTTTATAAATATTATGTTTCATGCATGTTGTTTTAAAGAGAGTGAAAAAAAATCAGGATACGGGTTGTTGCACCGGCTGAAGCCGGGCTGTAAAGTGTCTCAGCAGGGGAGTTTCTTCAGTTATCACCAGGCCATTCAGTTCATGGCGTCTGCCAAATACATCAATGATCACTTCGGCCACATAGTCAATATGACTTTGGGTATAGACACGCCTGGGTATGGCCAGCCTTACCAGCTCCATCTGTGCCGGTATAAGATGACGGGCATCATCATACTTGCCAAACATCAGTGAACCGATCTCCACGGACCGGATGCCGCCTTCTTCGTACAACGCACATACCAGCGACTGCCCGGGGTATTGTGTAACGGGAATATGGGGCAGGAATGTTTGTGCATCCAGGTACACGGCATGCCCGCCCGCCGGCTGCATAACCGGAACGCCGGCCGCTGCTAATTTGCCGGTGAGGTACTCAATGCTGCGAATCCTGTATTGCAGGTAATGTTCATCCATTACTTCTCCCAGACCGATGGCAATGGCTTCCAGGTCCCTTCCGGCAAGACCGCCATAGGTGGTAAACCCTTCGGTGATGATGAGCAGGTTACGGCAACGTACGGCAAGGTCGAAATCATGCATGGCGAGGAAACCGCCGATATTGGCAAATGCATCTTTCTTCGCACTCATCGTACAGCCATCTGCATAGGAAAATATTTCACGGGCTATCTCCGGCACTGTTTTACCGGCATAACCCGCTTCCCGCAGTTTGATGAAATAAGCGTTCTCCGCAAACCGGCAGGCATCAATGTAAAGCGGGATCTTGTATTCATCGCAGAGGGCCCGCACCTCCCGGATGTTTTGCATACTCACCGGCTGTCCGCCGCCGGAATTATTGGTGATGGTGAGGATGACCATCGGGATATTCGGGGCGCCTTTTTCCAGGATCACTTTTCTCAGCAGCGCTGTGTCCATGTTTCCTTTGAAGGGTGCAGGAACTGCCGGGTGTTTTCCTTCCTCGCAAAGGCAATCAATGCCCTCTGCACCGGAGAACTCGATATTTGCCCTTGTCGTATCAAAGAGGGTGTTGCTGATGAAATATTTCCCTTTGCCGCCGAGGATCGTAAAGATGATCTTCTCTGCAGCCCGTCCCTGGTGAGTGGGAATGATATAAGGCATGGCAGTGATGCTTCGTACCGCCTCTTCGAAATGGAAGAAACTGTCACTGCCGGCATAAGATTCGTCTCCCTGCATGATGCCGGCCCATTGATGACTGCTCATGGCACTGGTGCCGCTGTCGGTGAGCAGATCGATGAGAACGTCCCTGGCCCTGATGCGGAAAGGATTGTACTGCGCCTTTTGGAGGATCTGTTTTCTTTCTTCTTTCGTGGTAAAGAATATCGGCTCCACCGATTTGATGCGGAAAGGCTCAATGATTGTTTTCATACCTGATGATTTTTCAGCCTGGGCTGATAATAAAAAAATGGAGAAGGTCCGGTGAGGCTCCGGGTCAGGTGGGTTTGCGAATAATATTCTTCCAGATTTTCATGTAAAGAAAAACCTGTCGTGCAAGGCAGGACAGGTTCAAAAGTAGCGGCAGGTATGGTGAACGGGAATGACTAAGGTCAGACCCCGAACTGTTTTAAGTGATGATCAAGGTGTTTCCAGGTGGCCCTGCTCCAGTTTTCCTTTGTCATCTTTCCGAAGACCGGGTGTTTTTCACCGGTAAGGGCTGTTTCAGAGAACCGGCCGATCAGGGCGATCAAAGCGGCTTTTTCTTTTTCAAACTCCTTTTCCTGGCCGGTAACCACAAAGGTCGGGTCTGTGGGCAGACCGTGTTTCCAGGGGGTGCCATTCCAGAGATTGCTTTTGAACAAGGGCCCGATAAGCCGGAGCAGGAAACTTCCTTTTGGCTGGTGTGTGCCAAAGGCAATACCGATGGGAAGCTGCACGTGGGCCAGCATCTGCGCCACATTCATTTTGCCCCACAGCGGTTTTGATTGCGGGGTGAGCTGATCAATACGGCTGATGATCTCTTGCTTTACGTCCGGGTCGAACAAATTCTTTATTTCCATAGATGAGCTGATTTGAGCCGGAAGATCGGAAATATTTCAAAAAAAATGCCCCGGTGCCGGATGACCGGGGCAATGGTTTCCCTTCAGGAATGGTTTATTTACGAGGAGACTCAATAGCGGCCTGCGCAGCTGCCAGCCTGGCTACGGGTACCCGGAAAGGTGAGCAGCTTACATAATTCAATCCAAGGCGGTGAAAGAATTTCACACTGTCCGGATCACCACCGTGTTCACCACAGATACCTACTTTCAGTTTGGGCTTGATCTTTCTGCCCCTTTGCACACCATCCAGCACCAGTTCACCCACTCCATCCTGGTCAATGGTCTGGAACGGGTCATACGGAAGTATTTTCAGATCGAGGTATTTGGGCAGGAATCCGCCGATATCATCCCGGCTGAACCCGAAACTCATTTGTGTCAGGTCATTGGTGCCATAGCTGAAGAAGTCTGCAACATTGGCCATCAGCCCGGCCCGGATGGCGGCCCTTGGGGTTTCGATCATGGTGCCATAGAGATACGGTATGCTTTTCATCTTCATTTTCTGGCATACCTCTTTGTACACCCGGTCAACGATCACTTTCTGGTTGGATAATTCATTAACGGTACAGGTTACCGGTACCATGATCTCGGGTAAGGCTTTCCTGCCGGCCCTGATCAGTTCAGCAGTGGCTTCGAAGATGGCCCGTACCTGCATCTCGGTAATTTCAGGATAGCTGATACCCAGCCGCACTCCGCGGTGACCCAGCATCGGGTTATTTTCATGCAGGGCCAGTACCCGCCTGTTGAGCATGCTCATACTGATGCCCAGCTCTTTGCTGAGCTGGCGGAGCTTCTCTTTATCATGCGGTACAAATTCGTGCAGGGGCGGATCCAGCAACCGGATGGTCACCGGGTGTCCATTCATCACCCGCATGGTATCTTTCACATCTTTCTTTACATATTTGAAGAGGCCGTCCAGCGCCTGCCTTCTCTCTTTCTCCGTTTTACTGACGATCATTTTGCGCAGCTGGAACAAAGGCTGCTCACTGCCTTCCCCGTAGAACATATGTTCAGTACGGAAGAGGCCGATACCTTCAGCGCCAAACTTTACGGCATGCGTGGCATCTTCAGGCGTTTCTGCATTGGCCCGAACCCCCATCTGTTTGACCTTGTCCACCAGTTTCATCAGGTCTTTATATGCCTGGTTCTTGTCAATATCGATATCCACCAGTGGCATGCTTCCTTCGTATACGAGGCCCTTGGTACCGTTAAGGCTTATCCAGTCGCCTTCCCTGATCACCACATTATGTTTGGCATGAAAGGTCTTGCTGTCGGCATGTATCTCGATATCCCCGCAGCCCACGATACAGCATTTGCCCCATCCCCTTGCCACCAGTGCCGCATGGGATGTCATACCGCCTTTGGTGGTCAGTATCGCCTGTGATTTATGCATACCGTCCACATCCTCCGGTGAGGTTTCTTCCCGCACCAGGATCACTTTTTCTCCCCGCTGTGCCCAGGCTACAGCATCTTCGGAGGAGAATACGACCCTTCCTCTGGCACCACCGGGGCCTGCCGGTAATCCTTTTGCAATGACCTGGGCCGTTACTTCGGCTTTCGGATCGATCATAGGCAACAGCAATTCCACCAGTTGGTTCGGGGCCACTCTCATCACGGCTGTTTTGGTATCAATTAGTTTTTCCCTGAACATTTCAGTGGCCATCCGTACAGCGGCCACCCCGTTCCGTTTGCCCACCCGGCACTGCAGCATGTAGAGTTTGCCTTTTTCGATGGTAAACTCAATGTCCTGCATATCATGATAGTGTTTCTCCAGTTTTTGCTGGTACCCGAATAATTCTTTATACAGGCCGGGCATCAGTTTTTCCAGCGTGGTGAAGTGTTCACTTTGTGCATTCTTTGAATACTCATTTACGGGAGCAGGTGTTCTGATACCGGCTACCACGTCTTCCCCCTGTGCATTTACCAGGTATTCCCCATAGAATTTATTTTCACCATTGCCGGGATTGCGGGTAAAGGCTACTCCGGTGCAACTGTCATTGCCCATGTTGCCAAACACCATGGCTTGTACATTCACGGCTGTTCCCCATTCATCCGGTATTTTTTCAATGCGGCGGTATTCGACAGCCCGCTTTCCATTCCAGCTGGCAAATACTGCGCTGATACCGCCCCAGAGTTGCTCCATCGGGTCGTCGGGAAAAGAAGAGCCCAGTATCTTCTTCACTGTTTTCTTGTAGTCGGCCACCAGTTGTTTGAGCTCGCCCACGGTCAGTTCCGTATCGCTTGTGTATCCCTGGCGGTGCTTCACCTGCTCCAGCATTTCATCCAGCACTTTGCGAATGCCTTTTCCTTTGGGCTCGATACCGGCGGCCTTTTCCATCACCACATCCGCATACATCATGATCAGGCGCCGGTAGGCGTCATAGGCAAAACGTTCATCACCGCTTTGGGCAATGATGCCCTTAATTGTGTTTTCGTTGAGACCTATGTTGAGCACAGTTTCCATCATACCCGGCATGGAACGCCGGGCACCGGAGCGGACGGATACGAGCAGCGGGTCGTTTGCATCACCGAATTTTTTACCCGTGAGCTTCTCCATTTTCTTCAGGGATTCTGCGACCTGGGCCTGTAAAGCTTTTGGATAGGTTCGCTTATTCTCATAGTAATAGGTGCACACTTCTGTCGTAACGGTGAATCCCGGGGGCACCGGGAGCCGGAGCCGGGGGTGACCGGCCATTTCAGCCAGGTTGGCGCCTTTGCCGCCCAGCAGGTTTTTCATCGATTCATTGCCATCGGCCTTGCCACCGCCGAAGAAATAGACATATTTACGGGCTTTGGTTGTTGTTGCCATAATAGTAAAATTTGAATGGTACATAATTATGGCAAGCCTGCCTCAATAATATAAACGGGGGTCAGCAGCATTGCTGATAATAATCAATGACCGGGGCGGGCGGGGTTAGGCTAAATCGACAGTATTTATAGCAGGGGATCAGTTTGCCTCGTAATAGGGCACGTCATCATGGCTTACCGATTCTTTTTGCTGCCAGTAGGCCAGGGTAACGATATGCCCGTTCCGGGTTTTAAGCAATCTCCCGAAAACAGCATTCACCCAGTTGAATGTATAATCCGTTACGCCAATGGTGAAGGTGGCGGGAGCGGGATCCGGTGGCGGGGGCGCTGAACCTTCCGCTGCAGCCTCTGCCGGTTTGGCGGCAGCAGCCTTGGGGGCAGGGGAGGGAACGGTTTTTACAGTATAACCGTTGTATTCCAGCAGGTCTTTCAGGAAAGCAACTCTTTCCGCAGAGGCATTCTTTTCCACGATGCCGCATTTTATGCCATCGAGCTCTTCAAATTCATGGTTCTTATTCAATGCCATATCAGTGCATGGTTATGATTGATTGAATATGATCGTAGATCCAGCTCAGCAAACCGGTCAGCACAATACCAGCCGCACAAAGTATCAGCGCCAGTTTTGCAGCGGGACCGGGGTTGATCTTCTCCACCGGGTGATCATTCTTATCCATAAACATGGCTCTTACCACCCGCAGGTAATAATAAAGTGAAATGATCATGTTCAGGGCGGCTATGATGATAAACCAGTATTGTGCATTGGCCCCTCCTGCTGTCAGTAAAAAGAGTTTGCCGAAAAAACCTGCCGTAGGCGGAATGCCTGCCAGTGAAAACAGGGCCAGTGCCATGATCCAGGTAAGGAAGGGATTGGTTTTATATAACCCTTTGTAATCGTCAATATTCTCTTTTCCTGTCTTGTCTGCTATCGCTGAAGCAACACCAAAGGCAGCCAGGTTGGAAAAAATATAAACGAGGATGAAGAAGATCACGGATGAAACGGCATTGGTGATCCTTGCAACGCCTTCGGGTGTTTTTAATGCTTCCGGGTCAAGGATGATACCTACCAGTATAAAGCCGACCTGTGCAATGGAAGAAAAAGCAAGGAAGCGTTTTATGTTTTGCTGGCGCAGCGCAAACAGGTTACCCACGAGCATGGAGACCACTGCCAGTATCATGAGTAACGGATACCATGTTTGCATTAATGGTGTGAAAACATAATACAGGAAGTTAATGAATACAAAAGCAATGGCGCCTTTTGAAATCACTGATAAAAATGCTGTAGTGGGTACCGGACCTCCTTCATACACATCAGCTGTCCACAGGTGGAAGGGGACAATAGAAAATTTGAAACCAAAGGCCGCAAACATAAAGAGGAAGGCCAGTATTTCCAACGGCTTCCCGGTCACCAGCGATCCCATCTCTACAAAACTGATCGTGCCGGTGCTGCCATAGATAAGGGAGGCTCCAAACAAAAAGATACCGGAGGAGAAGGCCGAAGTAAGGATCATCTTCATCGCCCCTTCGGAAGACCGTTTTTTCTCCAGGTCAAAATTTACCATGGCGGCCACGGGGATGGAAGCCAGTTCAAGAGACAGGTAGAAGATCAGCAGGTTCACCGAAGAGATCATCAGGTACATACCGAGCAGGGCCGACAGCAGCAGGATAAAGAACTCGGGCAGGTGTTTTGTCTGTTTTAACCATCCGCTGAAAAGCATGGAGATCAGGTATACGCCTAATGCCAAAAGGCTTTTTTCAAAAGCATGAACAGGTAAAGTGAGAAAAGTTTGGCCGAACAGGGACCCGGTTTTATTAAAGAAAAAACTGAAAATAAAATTCAGCAGCAGCAATACCTGTATGACGGGCAGCAGGGTTTCATTCTTCATTCCTTTGCCGATCTTAATAAACAGCAGGAAGAAGATGATGAAGGTCACCACCATTTCATTTTTCATCAATATGAAAAAGTCAGTCATTCTCTTTTATTTTGCCCCGATCCTGTTCATGATGATATCAGCAGCGGGTCTTAATAAATTATTCAGCCATTCCGGCATGAGGCCGATGGCAAGGATGCCGCCTGATAAAAGGACAGCAGCCAGTTTCTCATTCCAGCGGGCATCTGTCAGCTGCAGGTGTTCCGGGTTGATGAGGGGGCCCATGGCCACTTTGCCGACAGCCCGTAAAATATATACAGCCGTTACCACGATCGACATACAGGCGGCGATGGTGGCAATACGATGAAACGCATCAGCATTTTCCCAGGAGCCTACAAAGACGGTCATCTCTGCCACAAAACCACTCAGGCCCGGCAATCCTAATGAACAAAGCCCCACCAGGAAGAAGATCGTCATAACAAATGGCATTACTTTCATCAGCCCGCCCATTTCATTTACCTGTCTTGTATGCGTACGGTCATAGATCATTCCGATCACGGCAAAGAAGAGGGCCGTCATCACCCCATGCGACACCATCTGCATCAGGGCGCCGGTAATGGCGGTTTGGGTAAGCATGCCGATACCCAGCAGGCTGAACCCGACATGGCTTACTGATGAATAGGCATTGATATATTTCAGGTCCTTCTGCATCATCGTGGCGAAGGCGCCGTATAAAATAGCAATAGCCGAAAGAATGATGATGATGTTGGCATATTCCCTGGCGCCATCGGGCAGGAGGTAAGTGGCCACCCGCAGGCAGCCATATCCCCCCAGCTTCATGGAGATGCCGGCCAGGAACATAGAACCGGCGGTGGGTGCTGAGGAGTGACCATCGGGCACCCAGGTGTGCAGCGGAAACAAGGCCGTGAATACCCCAAAGCCGGCAAAGAGCAGCGGGAAAAGTAAGCGCTGTGTGTCATGCGGCAGGGTGATCTTCGATAAGGTGATGATATCAAATGTGTGACTGGTGGAGAAGTAAAGCCCCAGCATACCCACCAGGATCAGTGCCGATCCGCCCATCAGCATCAGGGCAAGTTTATTAGCGCTGTATTCTTTCCGGCCGCTTCCCCAGATACCGATCAGAAGATATTTCGGGATGACGGAAATTTCGAGGAAGAAGAACAGGATGAAGAGGTCAAGCGAAATAAAGAAACCGTAAGCCCCCAGCGCCAGCAGAATGAGCAGGAAATAGAATTCTTTGGTCATCTTCTCCACATTCCACGAGACCAGCACTCCGGCCACCAGCACAAAAGAAGTAAGCAGGATCATGGCAACGGAAATACCATCCACCCCAAAATGAAAATTGATGGCGGGCGAACTGAAGAGTTTGTAGTTCGACTCAAACAGCATCTGCACGGTATTGCCGGCAGCCCTTTCGTGGTTGTAGGCAAATAGTAAGGCAAATGAAATTCCCAGCTGGGCCACTGACCCGGCCAGCGATGTCCACTTTACCTGTTCTTTGTTGCGGCAAAGCAGTACGGCCAGGGCCGTGAGCAGCGGGGTTGCTATGAGCATTAAAAGGTTCATTCCGTATTTTACAGGTTCACACCCGGTGAAACCCTTGTTATTTGTACATATAAATAAACACCACAGCCAGTACGATCACAGCAGCCAGGAAAAAGAGTGCATACTGCTGTACTTTTCCTGATTGCCATTTTTTTATTTTTTCAGATACCAGTTGGGTTGTATTCCCGGTCAGGTTCACTAAACCATCCACCACATTCCTGTCGAACCAGGCAGCCGGGCGGCCCACCAGGTTGAACAGTACTTTCTTTGTCATGAACAGGTAGATCTCGTCAATATAAAATTTATGATAAGCAGACCGGTAAAGACTGCCGAGCGAAGCGGCGATCTTCCCGGGCCGTTCATTCTCTTTTTTGTACAGTACCCATGCCAGCAGGATGCCTGCAAGGCCCAGTGCTACCGGCAGCAGGGAGAACTGTAAATGAAAATGCGATTCCAGCGGTTTGCCATCCGTACTTACGAATTTTCCAAACGGAATAAAACCGGCGGTTGCGGCACCTATACCCAGCAGGATCAGCGGAAGTTTCATAACGGCCGGGGCTTCACTATGCCTGTCCGCCAGGGCAGCAGGCCCGCCATGATCCGGGCGGGGTTTGTTCCAGAATATTGAAAAGTATAAACGGAACATATAGAAGGCGGTAAGTCCTGACGTAAGCAGTGCCAACCAGTAGATAGCGGGATTATGCTGGTAGGCGGCCAGTAAAATCTCTTCCTTGCTGAAGAAACCGGAGAAGGGCGGCACACCGGCAATGGCGAGGCAGGCAAGCAGGAACATGAAATGTGTGACCGGCATGTACTTGCGCAAGCCGCCCATGTCCTTCATTTCATTACTGTGCACATAATGAATGACCGCACCGGCACCGAGGAACAACAGGGCTTTGAACATGGCATGCGTAAACAGGTGGAACATGGAAGCGGTGTAACCTAACCCGGCCTCACCACCATATTTCGAAACGCCCAGCGCAAACATCATGAACCCGATTTGCGACATAGTGGAATAGGCCAGTACTCTTTTAATATCAGTTTGTGTGCAGGCAATGATCGCGGCGATCACGGCAGAGACGGCCCCCACCCAGCCTACGACTTCCAGCACCACCGGTGTGGTGAGGGCAAAAACGGGAAACAGCCTTGCCACAAGATAAACACCCGCCACTACCATGGTAGCAGCATGAATCAGGGCAGAAACAGGAGTGGGGCCCTCCATGGCATCCGGCAGCCAGATATGGAGCGGGAACATCGCACTCTTACCGGCACCACCCATGAATACAAGCAGACCGCCCCAGGTAAGGGCCGATACGCCCAGGAAGGTGGAGCTGACCGCCGTTTTGAACTGGCTTGATTCCGGTGTTGTGAGCGTTGTGATCATCGTGTTGAAATCAAGCGTACCGGAAACATAGGACAGCACCAGTATACCGACCAGGAAACCCAGATCGGCAAACCGGGTTACAATAAAAGCTTTTTTACAGGCCGCCACAGCACTGGGTTTATCATAATAATACCCGATGAGCAGGAAGGAGGAAACCCCTACCAGTTCCCAGAAGATGTAGATCTGGAAGATATTGGAGGAAAGCACCAGCCCCAGCATGGAAAAGGTGAACAGCCCGAGATAAGCATAGTAAGTGCTGAAACGTTCTTCGCCTTTCATGTACCCGAGGCTGTATATATGCACCATCAGGGAAACAAAGGTCACCACCACGATCATCATCATGGAGATGGGGTCGATCATAAAGCCCATATCAATGGACAGGTGATCGGAGAAGCGGAGCCAGGTATGCTGTAAAGCGTTGATACGGGGATAGGGCCCGCCGCTGTAAGTGGTAAAATAGGAATAAGCGGTATAGACAGCAAAGAAAGCGGCAAACAGCAGGAGACCGGTGCCGATGATACCGGCATATTTACCCGCATATTTTTTTCCGAATAACCCCAGCAGCACAAAGCCGGCGAAGGGCAGCAATGGTATGAGGAATAAATATTGTATGTATCCGTGTATCTCCATATCGGGTTAATACTTTAATTCTTCTGCGTCATTCACGTCGATGGACCGATGGCTCCTGTACAGGTTAATGATGATCGCAATGGCAACAGCTGCCTCCGCTGCCGCAATGGCGATGATAAATACAGTAAAGAACAAACCGTCCATCTTCCCGTGCCACAGGTATTTATTGAAAGCAATAAAGTTCAGGTTCACGCTGTTCAGGATCAGTTCAATGCTCATCAGCATCGTGATCAGGTTCCGGCGGGTAAAGAACCCGTACACGCCGGTAAAGAAAAGCGCAGCGCTGATGAATAAAATATGTTCTAATCCCGGTTTCATTTTTTTTGCTACAAAGGCGTAAAGACATTAAGATGTTTTACTGTCTTCGTGTCTTTGCGGTAAATCTTTTATTTCTTCTTTTTGTCTTAATGCAATAACAATACAACCCACCATTGCCGCCAGCAGCAGGATGGAAATGACCTCAAAGGGAAGGGCATATCCCTCTTCATCTGTTCCCAGCATTTTTCTTCCGATATCCCGCAGTTGCGGTGTGGGGGCATCTGAAATCTTTTGCGGAAACTGGTGCTGGTACACCTGCACCATCGCCAGGGCAAAACCACAAAAGGCGGCGAGGGCGGCAAACAATTTTCTTCCCGTTTTCTGGGCAGGCAGTTTTTCTCCTGCCTGTTGTGTCAGGAAAATGGAGAAGATGATCAGAACGGCAATACCCCCCGCATACACCACGATCTGAACTGCAGCGATAAATTCATATTGCAGCCAGAAATAGATACCGGCCACACCGAGCAGGGAAAATAACAGGTAAACAGCTGCCCGGAATATCTGCCGGGTGGTAACCGACAATACACCAAACACCAGCGTCATGGCTGCCAGTAAATAGAATATGATTTCCGAACCGTTCATTATTTCATTCTGATATGTTACTACCAGGTTCTAAAGCCCCTTCTTCGGGGGATTTAGAGAAGCCCTTATTCCACCCCTTCCATGATCTTCGATCCCGGTTTATTCAGCACCTTGATCAGTTTATTCCTGTCAAACACACTGTGCTCAAAGGTCTGTGCCATTTTGATGGCATCGGAAGGACAGGCCTCAATACACAGGTTACACATTGTGCAGAGCTCAAGGTGGTAGACCAGTTTGTCGATCGCTTTTTTCTTCTTTCCTTCGGGGGTCACTTCATTTTTAAAGATCACCTTGATCGTACCGTTGGGGCAGGCCAGTTCACAGGCCTGGCAGCCGGTGCAACGGTGCTCATTGTTTTCAGTATGCGGCATCACCACTTCTCCTTTGAACCGCTCCGGCAGGTTCAGGGTTTGCCGGTTGTCGGGGTATTGCTGTGTGATTATTTCTTTATGGTGAAAGAAATAATACCCCGTACGTTTCATACCGGTCAGCAGTGATTTCACACCGCCCCACACCTCTTTTATATATTTACCTGCTCCCATTAAAAATGCCATTTTAAAATTGCCATCGCTGTTACCAGCAACAGGTTGATCATGCTGATCGGTAAAAGGTATTTCCACTCCAGGTTCAGCAGCTGGTCGATCCGCAGGCGGGGGAAGGTCCACCTGAACCACATGATCAGGAATATCAGGAAAAATGTCTTGCCAAAGAACCAGATGCTCGACGGCACATAGTCCATGGCATGGTTGAAACCGTTCCAGTGGCCGATATGCAAAGGCATCGGCCCTCCCAGGAACAGGGTGGCGCCTATGGCACAAACGATGAACACATTAACGTATTCGGCCAGGAAGAACAAAGCGAATTTCATCCCGGAGTATTCCGTATGAAAGCCGGCTGTCAGTTCACTCTCTGCTTCTGCCAGGTCAAAAGGTGCCCGGTTGGTTTCTGCGGTCACGGCAATAATAAAGGTGATGAAGGCAATGATCACCGGGAGATGTCCTTTGAATATCCACCAGCCATCTGCCTGTGAGGCCACAATGGAAGAGATTTTCAGGTCACCGGTCAGCACTACCACAGCCAGTACAGAAAGACCGGCACTCAGTTCATAACTTACGATCTGGGCACCGCTCCGCATGGCGCCCAGCAGGGAGTATTTGTTATTGCTCGCCCATCCGGCCATTAATACACTGATGACAGACAGGGAAGAGATCGCTGATACATACAGCACACCTATATTAATATCCCACAACTGGAGGCCGCCCGCAAAAGCGATCGGTGCCAGCAGCAGCATGGCCACGATCATGGCGATGAACGGCGCCACATTGAATAATAATTTATCGGCCCCGTCAGGCGTCATCCCTTCTTTCACGATCAGTTTTACCGTATCGGCCAGTGATTGGAGCAATCCTTTCGGTCCGACCCGGTTGGGGCCAAGCCGGATCTGCATCCAGGCGGATACTTTCCTTTCCATGATCACCAGTACCAGCCCCAGCACGGCAAACAGACCGATCACCGCCACTCCCGCCAGGACCATTTCAAAGATCAGGGTCCAGGTCGGGTTGAACGTATCGCTCAGCCACTCATGAATGTTGTTTGCTATGTTGCTAAAACTCCACATAAAATAATTATGTTGAATGTTGAATTGAATGCGACTGCATATAGCATTCAGCATTTAACATATTCAACGGTCAATATCCGGTATCACCAGGTCCAGCGTTCCCATCATCGCAATCAGGTCACCGATCTTTCCGCCCCGGGCTATCTTATCCAGTACACAGAGGTTGGAAAAACCCGGCGAGCGGAATTTGATACGATAGGGGGTTGTTCCGCCCTCACTCACTATGTACACACCCAGTTCGCCCCTGGCCGTTTCCACTCGGGTATAAAATTCCCCTTTGGGCAATTTCAGCACCGCTTTTGTCTTGGCCTGGAAATCACCTTCCGGAATATTGTCGATCAATTGTTCAACGATCTTAATCGACTCATTCATTTCCCGGATACGGATCAGGTAACGGGCAAAGGAATCACAGCCCGTTTCCAGTACTTCATCGAACTCCAGTTTATCATAGATCTCGTATGGATAAAGCTTACGGATGTCTGAACTTACACCGCTGCCTCTTGCCACCGGCCCGGTACATCCGTAGGAGATGACATCTTCTGCGCTCAGCATGCCCACACCTTTCATCCTGTTCCGGAAGATCACATTCCCGGTAACCAGTTCATCATATTCGTGTATCTTCTTTTTATAGAGCTGCAAAAAATCCTTTACCCTTCTCTGGAAATTGGGGTGAATATCCTGCATCACGCCACCGGGCACCATGTAGTTCATGGTCAGCCGGGCCCCGCAGGTTTCTTCCATGATGTCGTTGATCGTTTCCCTTTCCCGGAAGGCATGGAAGAAAGGGGTGAAAGCACCCAGGTCCATCGCCATAGCGCCCCACCACAATTCGTGGGAGGCGATCCGGGTCAGTTCATCCATCAGCACCCGTATCACCTGGGCCCGGGGTGGTATTTCCACCTGCAGCCCTTTCTCCACACATAAAGCGCAGGCATGATTATTTATGTGGGCAGAGAGATAATCCATCCGGCTGGTAACATAAATAAACTGCCGGTAGGAAAGGCTCTCACACATTTTTTCTATCGAACGGTGAATGTAACCAAGATGCGGCTCGACCTTTTTTATGGTCTCTCCTTTCAGCGTGATGACCAGGTGCAGCACGCCATGGGTAGCCGGGTGCTGGGGGCCGACATTGATGATCATGTCGCCCTCGGTGCCGGACGTGCTGTCCTGTATTATTTCCGTTTCTCGGTACATTACTCTTTGTTCATTTGTTCTTCGCTCCTCAGAGCTTTATCATATTCACCGGGTCTTCAAAATCTTTTCGCAACGGGTTCTTTCCTTCCCATCCGTCCGGCAGGATGAGCAGCCGCAGGTCAGGATGGTTTAAAAAGTGCACCCCGAACATTTC
Organism: Chitinophagaceae bacterium; assembly: GCA_046329665.1. Taxonomy (GTDB): domain Bacteria; phylum Bacteroidota; class Bacteroidia; order Chitinophagales; family Chitinophagaceae; genus JJ008. Next base: position 113,172 of record JAXLUG010000013.1, read on the forward strand.
GTATACCTCTCTTTCATGAAATTCGGCCGTTCTCCATATAAGCGAAACAGTTTCTGCTTCCGGTTTATTCCTGTCCAGTTTCACCCTCACTACCATATTATGCCGGTGGCGGGTGGACGACAAATGATACACCATGGTAAGATGGGTCCTGAAGTCGATACAGGTCAGGCAAAAAAGATAATCAAAGTATAAGGGGGTGTCATTACGAAGCTGCTGCATGAAAGGCAGCAGGTCTTTAGCATCAACATTTACATTCACCCATTCGCCTCCCTCCTCAAACGTGGCGGCCGGGTTAAGTTCAGTCAGTTTTATTTTAAGTTCTTCGTTCGTCATTTTTAAGCTCCCTGCTTAATTTGTTCCCTGGTCAGTCCGGCTTTTATCTTTTCCTGCAAGGTGATCAGCGCATGCAGTAATGCTTCCGGCCGGGGCGGACAGCCTGCCACGTACACATCCACCGGTATTACATGGTCGGCGCCTTTTACTACTGAATAAGTATTATAGAAAAACGGGCCGCCGCTGATGGCACAGGCGCCCATGGCGATCACATATTTCGGATCGGCCATCTGGTCGTACAACCGCTTTAAGACCGGCGCCATTTTATTAACGATCGTGCCGGCAATGATGATCACATCAGCCTGGCGGGGCGTAGCCCTTGCCACTTCAAAACCAAACCGGGAGAAATCATATTTTGCGGAAGCCGTCGCCATCATTTCTATACCGCAGCAGCTGGTGGCAAAGGTCAGCGGCCAGAGGGAATTGGCCCTGGCCCAGTTGATCAGGTCATCCAGCTTGCTCAGCACCACTTCCCCTCCCGCCATGGAATGCACTTCACCCGGAAACGTATCATCCAGTTTTTCCGGCATCTGCGGCACATTCATTTTTTGGCCAGGTATATTTGTTTCTTCAGTCATTCAGCGGTTTCAAATCTTATTTTTTCTTCAAGGGTACGCTTCTTTTCCTGTCCTTCTCGCTGGCAGGAAAGCGGGTTACATCCATTTCAATGCACCTTTTTTATGGGCATACAGAAAGCCGGCAAACAGGATAAAGAAGAAGATCACTATCTCAATGAATGCCACCCATCCCATACTTTTTGCCACCACTGCCCAGGGATAAAGGAAAACCAGCTCCACATCAAAGATCAGGAAGATAAGGGCAAACAGGTAATAACCTACATTCAGTTGTACCCAGGTCTTTCCTTTGGTCGGGATACCGCATTCGTAAGGCTGGCCTTTTTGTTTATTGGCAGAGGCTTTCAGTACAAGTTTGGAGATGAGAATAGCGATGCCGGAAAAGGCGATCGCCGCTATGATCAGTACAATGAGGGATGATGCTCCCATCTGTTTCGGTTTTGACGAAAATACAGCAGGAAAGTTACTAATCAATATTTATCCGTCAATAATTCATCAGGTGCCTGCATGATAATTATCAACCATATAATTCCTGGTGAATTGCTTTCTTGTCATAGCCCAAACCGGTGATTCTTTTCTTTGCTTCGTCCACCATATTCTTCCACCCGCAGAGGAAAAAAAGTGCATCGGGTTTATCCGCACACAACGCTTCATAAATGGGATGTACATATCCATGATGGCCTTCCCATTCCTGCCGGGAGAGGGTGGGGTAGTAATGAAAACCGGGCAGTTGTTGTTCCAGCGTTTTTAATTCATCATAGTATAGCAGGTCGTCTTTTACCCGGCAGCCAAAAATGAGGTGGAGGGCCCTGAATGGAATTTTATGCAGTGCTATATAATTGATCATGCTCCTGAACGGGGCGATCCCGGTACCGGTGCAGATGAGGAAGATCTCTTTTGTAAGGTCCTGCGGGAGTGTAAAAACACCCATTGGTCCGCGGAAGGTCAGTTCGGTGCCGGTGCTGACTTCGGTAAAAAGATATTGGGTGCCCAGTCCTTCTTTGGCCAGTACAATAAGGAGTTCAAAGACATTTGAACCGTCGGGCCAGGAGGCGACCGAATAACTGCGGAGCCGCTTGTGCGGCTTCTCGTGAATAGGGAGATCGAGGGTTACAAACTGGCCCGGGATATAATCCAGCCGGCTGGTATCCTGCACTTCGATCCAGAAGCGTTTTGTATTGTGCGTATAATCTTCGATGCGTATTACGTTGCCTTTTCGCCAGGGTTGCAGGGCCATTATGCTGGTTTTGGTGCGCAATTTACACCTGCCGCAAAGAAGCCTGTTTATGTAAAGGGGAATTTTATCAGAGCCCCTGTACAGGTTCCAGCTCCGTGAGTTTTTTTAGTGCGGCATAATACTTTTTGCCCTTCCATACATACGCTAACACCAGTTCATTTTCTTTCATCAGCTTCTTCAGGCTGCCGGTGAGCAAAGGCGGCTTCAGCAGGGTATCACCGGGGTTAAGCAGGTGTACGGTAAGTTTTGTGGCCCCAACCAGTTGTTTCTTTTCCGGGTGTTCGGTCATCACAGGAGTTTTCTGCAGCTGCCGGCTGACAATGGTGTCCCATTTCCCGGCTAGCCAGACAGCCGTGGGGAGGATGGTGACGCCGGGGCTCACCGCGGTATATATATAATAGGTAGTTTGAATCCCGGGGGGAGCGGCGGGCTGCCCGCCATTTTCATCGGGGTTGTCGTTTTGCCTGACCATTCCCGGTATAAAAGCCTGTGAATAGCCATACAGCTTTACGGAAGGCTGGGCAGATGAAAAGCCGGTGATAAATAAACCTGCCAGGAATAAAATGATTTTCACCTTATGTATTTATAATAGTATTGAATGTACCTGTAACAAAATTCCCGCCTTTTTTCAGGCCATCGTAAGCAGACCTGTTAATATGACCGGTAATTTTTCAAAGGTATTCTTTACCTCGCTAAGCATTGCTGCAAACTCGGGCCTAATGATTATCTTTGCGCCCTCCCATGAGTGCAAGTGATCTGTTGAAGGAATACCAGCACACCCCCTGCCTTTTTCAACTGGCGGACAGGCTTTCTTTTGCCGAAA
>JAXLUG010000014.1:0-94747 GCA_046329665.1 Chitinophagaceae bacterium
CGGCAAGTATTTCAAAATGCCGCTGGCCATCGATGTATATGAAGGCCCGGCTAAAAAAAGGTACAATGTATGGATCAGCAACCCGGTTGATTCCTTCACATTTTCCTATGCAAAAAGACCGGACCTGGTGAATGTGGATGCCGATAAGGTGATGCTCTGGACCAAGAAAGAAAACAAAACCCTCGACAACTATATCCACCAGTATAAGTATGCCGGCAACTATGTAGACCGCCGGGAGGCCATCGATTATGCGGCCGCCAGGCAAACCGATCCGAAAGCGATCGAATTGCTCAAGACAGCGCTCAGCGACCGGTACAAAGGACTGCGCAATTATGCGATCTTCAAACTGGATATGAAGAAGGATGCCGTAAAAGCGGCCACCGAAGAAACCCTGGCTTCCCTTGCCAAAAACGACCCCTACAGTGTGGCAAGGGCTTCCGCCATTCAGAAACTCGGCGACCTGAAGAACCCTGCCTATGCAGCCATCTTCAAAGCTGCCGTGAATGACTCGTCCTATACCGTGGCCGGAAATGCCTTGTCTGCCCTCAGCAAAACTGACCCTGCTGCCGCAGCTGCTATCGTAAAACAACTGGCCGGCAAACCGGCCAAGGGTGTACTGAGGGAAGTGGTGATGAATGAAGTACTGAAGGCCGGTGACGAAAGCATGGCCGAAAAGATCATCGGGGATTTTGCCAAAATGCCCATGAGCCAGGCAAAATTTGAAACGCTGAATGGCCTGAGCACTTACCTGGCAGCGATCAAAAACACGGATAAGATAAAATGGGGTGTGGATGAGATAGTAAAATTCAGGGATGGCGTTCCGGAAGCCTTCAAGGGACAAACCGATCCCTACATCAACGGGATGATCCTGAAAGGACTTCTCGCAGATAAACAAAAGAAGGCAAAGGAGAATGCCGGCGATGCCGCTTTGCAGCAACTGGTGGAGTATATCAAATCAAAACTGCCGGAAGAAGACAAGAAAGGATTCTGAGAAAAGATAAACCGATGAACAAGGAATGTTGAAGTAAGAAGTACCCGGGTTACCGGCTGCGGAAGTCAGCATCCCTTGTTCATCCCTTCAAAGCATTGATTGATGCTGCCTGTTTGAGTAAGATTTTTTCGATGCAGAGCCAGGGAGTTCCCGCTTCGGAGACCGGTCTGCTCTGTTCACCTGCTCTTGAATTTCGCTCTTTGCTACCAGCTGCCGCTCGATCCGCCGCCGCCGCCGCTGCCTCCGCCAAAGCCGCCGAATCCGCCGCCGCCACCGGACCAGCCGCCACCACCACCGCCCGACCATCCGCCTCCTGTCCAGCCCCGGAAACCGCCACGGGAAACATAAGTACCTCCGCCGCCAGATGCACCACCGCCGATCGCTACTAAAATAAATATGATGATGATGACGACCGTTACCCAGTTCACCCCTTTCTTCTTCCTGCTTCCGTATCCCTCCGGCGCCTTGTATTCCCCGGCAGCCGCTTTGATGATCGCATCGGTGCCATTATCAAGACCACGGTAATAGTTATTTTCTTTGAAATTTGGTACAATTTCATTCTCGATTATCCTTTTTGCTATTACATCAGGTACAGCACCCTCCAGACCGTAACCGACTTCTATCCTCACCTTATGGTCATCCTTTGCCACTAACAATACAATCCCATTATTCTTGTCTTTATTACCTACTCCCCATCTTCGCAAAATCTGCAACGCAACCTGTTCAATACCATAATCACCTGTAGAGTTAACAATAACAACTGCAATTTGACTGGAAGTACTATCATCGTACGCCACCAGTTTTGTTTCCAACGCATTGATCTGGTCTGGTGTAAGAGTTCCGGTAAAATCATTGACCAGTTTCGGCGGGCTGGGCCGGGAGGGAACCACTTTGTCGATCTGCGCAGCCGCGAAGAAGGAAATGAACAGGGAAAATATCAGGAGCAGTTTTCTCATTCGTTATCTGCCAAACACAATTTCGTCCGGCAATTCATTTTTATCAGTGTCCCTGTCAAAAGGGAAATGGGTATGAAGGGCATTGCCGATCTGTATCACACATTCGGCAATGCCTTTCGCATAATCGTTTTTGTTGAAATCGGCCAGCATATCATGCACTACCCGGTTCCAGTATGCATCCCCCACTTTCTCATGGATGCCCTTGTCGCCGAAAACAGCCAGCTGCTTATCTTTCATGGCCACGTATACCAGGGTGGCATTGCGCTGTTCGGTTTTCTCCATTTGCAGAGAAAAGAAGATCTCGGCCGCCCGGTCGATCGCATCCATCCAGGAGCAGCGGCTTTCGACAAACACCCTTACCTCCCCGCTGGTGGATTTCTCCGCCTGCCGGATCGCTTTTACAATTAGATGTGTACCCTCGTCGTCGATCAGAGGTTTACGTTTAATAAAGGGAAACCACTTCACAATACTGGAAGATTAATTAAAGTTGACTTTTGTATCCTCCGATCCTTTCGGGGCTTCATAATTCTGCTTTTGTTTGAAGCCAAACATGCCTGCAATCATACTATTGGGGAATTTTACAATCCGTTGGTTAAAGCCTGTTATAGCATTATTCCAATCGTCTAATGCTACAGTGACACGATTTTCAGTTCCTTCTACCTGGGCTTGAAGATCACGATACAAACCAGTTGCTTGTAAGGTTGGATAAGCTTCAATATTAATATTTAATGCAGATCTTCCTATAGCATTAAGTTGACGATCGGCATCCGCAACTTCCTGTGGTGTAGAGGCATCTGTAATGTTTGGTATCCTGGAACGCATTTGCACGATCTTGATCAGGGTTGTGTCTTCGTTACGGGCAGCACCTTTAATAGTGTTTACTACGTTTTCATATAATTTAGCTTTCCGATTATATTGTGTTTGTACAAGGCCCCATTTGCCTTTGATATCAGTCTCGGCCTTAGCCAGACCATTTCTGACATTACAGCCCCATACAAACAAGATCAGTACGAGGGCGGCAATGGACAGAAGGACGATGTTACGTGTTCCTTTCATGGTAGTAGTTTTTATTTGAAAAATAAAATTACCGATTTTGCCATTTCTCATAGTAATTTTTCGGTATACCTGATATTAGTTCCGGCAAGCTGCACCCCGCCGGCCCTTGGGCATGATTTTAGCCCGCCACAGGGAAAATAAGCTGCTCATGAAACGGATCCCGCTCCTTCTTCCCGTGATGATACTGCTGCTGACCGCTGTTTCCCGTTGCAAAAAGCAGGAATCCTCCGAAACAGGCCCCGTATTACAGGACAGTGCAGCGATCAAAGACTCCGTGATCGTTCAAAACCTCAGCTTCCCCTGGGAGATCCTTTGGGGACCGGATGGCTATATCTGGATGACAGAACGGGGCGGAAAGATCAGCCGGGTGAACCCTGCTACCGGCGCCGTATCGCTCCTGCATACCATTACCGAAGTAGTGGCCAATAATGAAGGCGGCCTGCTCGGCATGGTGCTCCATCCCGATTTTGCAGTGACCCCTTATGTATATGTGGCCTATGATTACGGCACCGGCACCTACAAAGAAAAAGTGGTGCGTTTCACCTACACCGGTTCGGCGCTTACCAATCCCGTAACGATCATTGATAATATCAGCGCTTCTTCCATTCATAACGGCTGCCGGCTTGTTATTACCGGCAATAAGCTGTTCATCTCCACCGGCGATGCTTCCAATACCTCCCTGCCGCAAAATACGGCGATGCTCAACGGAAAGATCCTGCGCCTGAACCTCGATGGCACCATCCCGGCGGATAACCCGGTACCGGGTAATCCTTACTGGACCTTCGGCCACCGCAACCCGCAGGGACTGGTATTTGCCAACGGAATACTCTACAGCAGCGAACACGGACCCAGCACAGACGATGAAGTGAACATCATTGAGAAAGGGCGTAACTACGGATGGCCGGATGTGGCCGGTTATTGCGACGGCACCAGCGAACAGCCTTTCTGCCTGGCCAATTCAGTAAAAGAACCCATCAGGACCTGGACACCGACCACGGCCCCCAGCGGACTTGATTATTACAACGCCGCCCTCATTCCGCAATGGAAAAATTCCCTGTTGCTCGTGGCCCTCAAAGATGCCAGGCTGTACCAGTTGAAGCTAAATACGGCCGGCACAGCCGTCACCGCCACGAATGAATTTTTTGTAAATAAATACGGACGTTTGCGGGATATCTGTATTTCGCCGGAAGGCAAAGTGTACCTCTGCACCAGCAATGGAAGTAATGATAAGATCATTGAGATCAGGAAAAGTCAATAACCGGTGATCACGATTGGCCCTCCGTCACCGCTGCGATACCCGGAAGCACCTTCCCTTCAAAATACTCCAGCATGGCCCCGCCGCCGGTGGACACATAGCTTACCTTATCCGTAAATCCAAACTGGTTCACAGCGGCTACCGAATCGCCGCCGCCTACCAGGGAAAAGGCGCCACCTTCCGTGGCCGCAGCAACCGCCACGGCAATGGCCTTTGTTCCATGCTGAAATTTCGGCATCTCAAACACCCCCATCGGTCCGTTCCAGAGTATGGTTTTGGATTTCCTGATCACGTTGGCAAACTGTTCGCAGGCCATGGCGCCGATATCGAGCCCCATCCAGCCCTCCGGGATATGATTGCTGGGCGAAGTGGAGGTCTCAGCTTCAGCGGCAAACTTATCGGCGATCACGGAATCAGAAGGCAGGTGAACTGACACCCCTTTTGCCTCCGCTTTCTTCAGGATCTCCAGCGCCGTCTGTACCCGGTCTTCTTCAAAAAGGGAGTTCCCGATCAGGCCGCCTTCTGCTTTCATAAAAGTATAGGCCATTCCGCCACCAATGATGATATCGGTAGCCTTCTCCAGCAGGTTCTCGATGATGAGGATCTTATCACTCACCTTGGCCCCGCCGATGATAGCGGTAAAAGGTCTTTCTGCCTGATGCAATACTTTTTCGGCCGCCTTTACCTCCCCTTCCATCACATACCCAAACATTCTTTTCTCCGGCGGAAAGAATTTAGCGATCACCGCGGTGGAAGCATGGGCCCGGTGCGCCGTACCAAAGGCATCATTCACCCACACATCACCCAGCTGCGCCAGTTTTCCGGCAAAGGCTTCATCGCCTTTTTCTTCTTCCTTATAGAAGCGCAGGTTTTCCAGCAGCAGTACTTCCCCGGGGCGCAGCATACCGGCCGTAAGCAGGGCCTGTTCGCCAATGCAGTCGTTGGCAAAAAGGACGGTGGTGCCCCCCAGCAACCGGCTGAGGTGACCCGCCAGATGTTTCAGGGAATACTTTTCAGCAGGGCCCTCTTTCGGGCGGCCCAGGTGGCTCATCAGGATCACCATGCCGCCATCCTGCAGGATCTTTTTGATCGTGGGAACGGCTGCCCGCATACGGGTATCATCCGTGATCTCGTATTGTGCATTGAGGGGAACATTGAAATCCACCCGGATCAATGCTTTCTCGCCTTTAAAGTTGTGTGTTGTAAACGCTGACATAGCCCTTATTTAGGGCTGAAGATATTAAACTGCACGGGCTTTTCGCTCCTTTTGTGCCTGCTGGAATAAAATATGTCCCGCCACGGTAGACATCACTTCATCCGTAACATCCTTCCCGCCCTTGATATTGGTGCGGATACAGTCGATGGTCTTCTTCGGACCGGAAGGAAGGCCCCACCAGCCAAAAACCGCAGAGAGGAAAATGTACCAGGTACGTTTGCCCTGGTTCCTTTCACCGGGCCGGATCATATAGACCGGGGAATCTTTTTTGATCGTGCCGAACAAAAAAGAAACGGTGTAGGTGTAGTGTACAAATCTGGCCCCGTTGGCGGCTTCCTGTTCCAGGCCGGCGGCAGAAAGGCCTGCTATATTCCTGATCTTCATAAGCTGAAACAAACAAACTGCTGCAGCAACCCTTGCCGGTTGCTGCAGCAGGACTTAATCTATTTATTTACCCGCTGCCCGTACACTGATCAGCTGATCAGTTTGGCAAAATAGTTCACCGTACGTACCAGCTGGCTTACATAGCTCATCTCGTTATCATACCAGCTCACGGTTTTCACCAGTTGTACCTCACCGGCGGTGATGACTTTGGTCTGTGTGGCATCAAACAGGGAACCGTAGTGGATGCCGATGATGTCCGTGCTGACGATCTCATCTTCGGTATAGCCAAAACTTTCGTTGCTGGCTGCTTTCATGGCCGCATTGATCTCTTCGGCGGTAACTTTTTTACCCAGGATGGTGTTCAGTTCGGTCAGCGAGCCGGTAATGGTGGGTACCCGCTGGGCGCCGCCATCCAGTTTACCTTTCAGTTCCGGCAGTACCAGTCCGATCGCTTTGGCAGCGCCGGTGCTGTTGGGAACGATATTCGCCGCCGCGGCCCTGGCCCGGCGCAGGTCACCCTTGGCATGCGGGGCATCCAGGGTGTTCTGGTCGTTGGTATAGGCGTGGATGGTGGTCATCAGACCTGTCACGATGCCGAATTGGTCATTCAATACTTTGGCCATCGGGGCCAGGCAGTTCGTGGTGCAGGAAGCGCAGGAGATGATCGTTTCGCTGCCGTCGAGTATATTATGGTTTACATTGAAGACAACGGTCTTCAGGTCGCCGGTGGCCGGGGCCGAGATCACGACTCTTTTGGCGCCGGCGGTAAGGTGGGCAGCGGCTTTATCCTTATCGGTAAAGAAACCGGTGCACTCCAGTACCACATCCACGTCGTGGGATTTCCAGGGTATCTCGGCGGGGTTTTTATGGGCATAGACCCGGACGGCATCGCCGTTTACCAGGATCGAATCTTCGGTGGCCTTTACTTCCGCATCAAAGCGGCCCTGGGAGCTGTCATATTTCAGCAGGTGGGCCAGTACTTTGGGGCTGGTCAGGTCATTGATGGCAACGACATCGATCCCCTGCATTTTGTAGATCTGGCGATATACAAGGCGACCGATACGGCCAAAGCCATTGATGGCAACTTTTACTGTACTCATGATTGTTTTTTTAGATGAGGACGACCGCCCCGGCCAGGGCTTCGGCGGACGAGGCCGCAAAGTTAATAAAACCGCAGGGTATGAAATGGATCAGATTAAAGAGATTGAGCTGGTACAGATGGGGGAAAACGCAGCCAAAAACATTTGGCCAAAAAGGTCTGCCGGGCTATCTTTGCCGTCCCTTAAAAACGGCCCGTTCGTCTAAGGGCTAGGACACCACCCTTTCACGGTGGTGATACGAGTTCGAATCTCGTACGGGCTACAGATCCTCCCGCTAACCAGCGGGAGGCTTTTTTATTCCCCCTGGTGGTGTCAGACGTCTCGAAAAGCGTCCGAAACATATTACTACCCGCAACCACTAAGTAACCCAAAAAGGGTATTTCCTCGGTTTGTATTAGTACTTATCTTACCCGTCAGCAAACGTTTACACACAGCAATTCAAAAAGACGAACAGAATATAGGTGGTAGTTAGCTGGTTGTAGAATTTGTGGTTTTGGGTAATAGTGTAAATACAAGTGTTGTATGTCACCCTAAACAGCATTGTACTAAAATTCAACTTAGCATGACTATACCAAGCTACCCCAAGCAATTTTTAGCAAATTGCAAGGCATGCAAAGCCGACACAAATGAGCAAGCCTTACAAAGAGCTAAAATCCTAACACACAGCCCAACCACCTAGGTTGACGAATATCTATCAACATTAGAACAACACATCAGTAATAATCCATTATTCTGCGACTATGCCTACCCTCCACCCTCAAAAGCCACATTTCGCAAGACTAAAAAAGCTAAATTTACCTTCGCACTTTTGAAAAATGGAATTAACCGAGAAACTTTTAACAGAACTTCAAAGACGACTTAAAATTGGGAATCGCAGAGGCGTTCATCTAAATGCTATTCCAGCAAATTCAAGATACAAGTTCGACTTAAACAGACTCTCCTACATTGACAAAAACCTGCCCGACAATTTTATAAAAGCCTTGCTGTCTGAATTACCACTTAAATTTAGAATAAGTTGGAAAGGTAATGTACCCGACCTGAACTCTCTTTTTGAAGAAGACCAAGCACAGTTGGTTAAAATAACCAAGGCATTTGAAAATCTTATCAACCAAACTGAAGCAATTGAATCCGAAAAAGGGATAAATACATTTGGCTTTGGGTTTCCTATTTTAGCTAGAAGGGATAAAGCAGATAACAAACTCACCGTTGCTCCAATACTAATTTGGTCTTTAAGGATTAAGCGAACAAAAGAATTTAATACATGGGAAATTCTAAGAAATGAAGATGACCCAATTTATATTAATGAAGTCCTGATAAATCATCTTCAAAGTGATTCGAATGTTGAAATAGAACAATTACCAAGTGAAATGCTCGATGACGGTCTCATTAGCAAGAATGAACTTATTGAGATTTGCTCTAAATTAATCAGAACTGTAAATACTACCTCTCCGGAAGATTTAGATCAAACTTTTAGTGCAAAACTTGAGAAAATTGTTTCAATTGGCGATAAGAATCATTACGAGAAATTGCCACTTAATTCAACAAACTCATTTATTGAATTCGGCGGTTTATTTTCAATTTATGAAGTACAAAAACAAAATATAATTAATGACTACGGCAACCTTATGGAGCTTGAGGGGCTTACAATTGACCTTGAAGATTTAGAAGGTCATACATTCCAACCAATTTCATCCGTTGAAACCGACCCGTCACAACAAAGTATTCTTCATTCCTTAGAAGCAACTAGAAATATTTTAATTCAAGGTCCTCCAGGAACAGGAAAAAGCCAAACACTAACTGCTATTCTAATAAATGCACTTGAAAATAACAAAAAAACCATTGTTGTATGCGAAAAATTTACGGCACTAAAAGTGTTATATGATGCACTAATTGAAAGAGGTTTAAATTATCACTGCGTCATCATTAAAGATATTGTCAATGACAGAAAAAACGTTGTTTCATCTGTGAGAGACAGGGTTGACACTTCTGAATACAAACGATACAGATATAATTATTCAAAGGAATCTTTGGACAATTTAATTTCACGAGCCAAAAACCTAATTAGTAGTATTAACAAGAAACATCAAAAACTTGATGAGAAACTTTTAGGGAATAAATCATGGTCTGATGTAGTCGGTGATTTGTTAGCTGAAATAAAGGGAATTTCTGAAGATAGCAATTTGAATATTGAAAGAAATGTATTTACCTACTCCACACAAGAATTAACCTCATTACTTGATATTGCTCAAAAAGGTCAAACTCTTTACACAGAGTACTTACCAATAGAATCAACATCTTTTATTAACTCACTAAAATTGGTGGGTGACAATCCTTATTTAATTGAGCAAAACATAAACGATGATTTTGACATTTATTCACAACAATTAGAATTAATAAAATTAATTCTCGAAGCAAACCGAAGTGAATACCTTGAATGGAGAAAAACAGAACTTAAAAATCAAATTACCTCAATTGAAAGTAATATAAATAGTATAACAGCTAAAGAGCTTGAATTAACTGAACTGGTTTCAATATCTAAAAATGAGTTCACTAATTTTAGAAATAGAGAATTAGCCCAACAAGTTGAAATTATATCACAGCATGTTTCTAAAATTGATTTGATTTTTGACACTAACAAAAACAATCCCGATTTAACAAATCAATCTAAGATTAGCAGTTTCAGTTTTAAATTTCTATCCGTCTTTTCCAAAACAAAGAAACAGACAATTGCCGATAATCTAAACTTACATAATCTTTTCTCAAATCTTGAAGATTCCTTGAAAGGCACAAAAGATGTTACAGCAATAGACTTTGGGAAGTCTTTAGAAGCAAAGAAAAACTCACTGAATATACTTAAAAGCGAAGTTTCAAAAATCAAGAATAGCTTCAATGAAAAAGTTCAGAATGAGTTTGATACATTTAAACTGTTTTCCGTCTTAAATACAAACGACAGCAACAAATGTTTTGTATCAATTCAGTCAGTAATTGATGATTCAATAAATTCTGAAGACTTTAAAATTTTTCTGCAATCAATTAAATCTAGGTTCAAAAAATATTTATCTGAACTAAATGCAGCATTCCAAATACTTGGAAAAACATTAGCAGAAAGTAAGGATGTTAATCTGCACTACGATTTTAATTCCGCTCACCTTGAAAATAAAACCCTCTTGATTGAGCTGAAAAAGAAGATTGAGTTAATTCAAACTGAATTTGATTCTAAAATTCAAACTGAATTTCAGCAGGTAAGTTTGTTAAGAGCAAATCCAAATGAAATTGAAGTAAAAAGTCTTCCAATACTTCAAGAAAAAGTAAATGCTTTAGCTGAAAAAATACAAAACGACAATTGGACAAAAGAAAAAATAGAATTCACGGAATTCTACAAATTCATAACTGACGTTGAAAGGCTTATCCGAAATAAAACCGAATACTTTAAGGCGGAGAAAGATTTATTTACTATAGAATTTAAATGGTTTCAGTTTTACAACAGTCTATCAGAGACAAACAAAGCAATTATTAATGAGTTAAAACCTAAGAGTAATTGGAGAAAATCGCTTTTAGTTTTCTATCTAAATTCAATACTTGTAAGTTCAGCTAATTTGGATTTGCCAACAAATGACGAAGAACATAGGGAACTGGATAAAACACTAAACGGAGTAGAAAAAGAACAACTAAAATTCATAAAAGAGTTTTGGTTTTCAAAACAGATTGACACTACAAGAGAGTTTGAGCAAAAGAATGTAAATCTTTCTGTTGAGAATTTGTATAATAAAAGAAGCAGCCACCGTTACAAAAGACTTTCATTACGGCAAATTGTTCAATATGACCCAAACCTGTTTACGACTTTTTTTCCTATAATTCTTACTTCTCCTGATGTTGCAAGTAATCTATTCAAAGGAATGAATGGGTATTTTGACATTGTCATGTTTGACGAAGCAAGCCAGCTTCGGTTGGAAGATAATCTACCAGCAATATTAAAGGGAAAGCAAATCGTTATTGCAGGAGATGAGCATCAGATGCCACCATCCAATTATTTCAGTAAAGTATTTGATGGCTCAGCAGAAGATGAAGATGATTTAGAAGAAGAAAACGAAGTTGTTGTTGATAAAGATAATATTCTTTTGTCTTGCGAATCCTTGCTTGACTTTGGTTCAGAGTTAAACTTCCAAAGAAAACACTTAGACTTTCATTATCGTTCAAGACATCCTTTTCTAATCGATTTTTCCAACTATGCCTTTTACAATCAAAGATTAAAGCCTTTGCCAAATAATTTTGACTATGTGCCAATAAAATTTATTCAAGTCAATGGCACGTTTTCAGAACATACAAATGAAGCAGAAGCCGAAATGGTTTTATCAATTATTGAAAAAAACATCAATAGATTGCCAAATGGTGAATATCCAACTGTAGGAATTGCAACTTTCAATATTACTCAACGAAACTTAATAAAAAGCAAAATCTTAGAACGGCAAAAGTTTTCGAAGTTTGCGGAGTTTAATGCAAAAATCCAAGAGTTAGAAGAAAACGGAATGTTTATAAAAAATCTTGAAAATATTCAAGGTGATGAGAGAGATGTAATTATTCTTTCGACTACTTATGGAGTAGGAAAAGATAGAAAATTTGCAAGAAGATTCGGTCCAATAAATCATTCAAAAGGTTATAAGTTACTAAACGTAATTATTACAAGAGCTAAATTTAAAGTCTATTGCTGTTCTTCTATTCCGGAACAAGTATTTATGAATTATAAAGAATGCTTAATAACAGAAGGTTCAAATAATAAGTCGGCTGTTTTTTTTGCATATTTAGCTTACTGCAAGGCTGTAAGCGAATCTAACAACGAGTTACGGTTGTCAGTTCTTACAACACTTGCCGAGAACACAACAAGAAGTGCAGGGATTGACCCAAAAACATTTGGTGAATTAGAATCCCCATTTGAAGAAGAAGTTTATCAATGTTTAGCAGATCATTTAGGAACTGAAAAATTAATTCCTCAATTACAGTTTGCAGGATTTAGAATTGATATTGTTTACGACCCTAAAATAATTGGCGTTCCTAAAGTTGCTATTGAATGTGATGGAGCAAAGTACCATTCAAGTCGTGAAGCTTATTTATATGACAGGCATAGGCAAAAAATGTTAGAGAATCATGGCTTTGTTTTTCATAGAATTTGGAGTACAAACTGGTGGCGTAATTCAAGCAGAGAAACAATAAAAGTTGTTGATTTTATTAAACAGGTTGAGTCAACAAGGAATCCGAACTTTAAAGACCATTCAGATACAGCATCTGCCTTTACAGATGACATTGCAATCATTGAGGATTATATTTCACAGACATCTTTCATTGATACTGAAAGAGACAATGAAACAATTCAGGCAATCGAAAAAACATCTCCAGTTCAGACAAAAATATTTACGGAGGAAGTAAGGCTTAACAGTAAAGTACAAGTTAAATACATGAACAATGGCAAAGACATGAATGTTCACCTTGTCTCCACAGAAAACAACAAAAATGATAATTTTGGTGGCATTCAAAAAGTTTATTACAAATCCCCTTTAGCAAGCTCTTTACTTGGGCATACTGTTGGCGACATCGTAAAAATTGGCAACCTTGACAACTTTGTAGAAATATTAAAAATCTCAAACGATTAGCCGATTCACCAAGAATTCCTTCCCCGCCAAGTCTCCCCCAAAAGCCACTCCAAACTAAGGGAAACTATCGGCGGGGCTCATCGGAGAAGGAATGAAACCAGTGGCTACTCTGTCCGGAGTATCCGGAAGCCGCTAATATCCCGGTTGATATCAATGGAATCAAGGATGGCTCCGGACCGGATATTATACTTGAATATCCTGGACTTGATACGCTGAAAACCGGAAAGAGACGTTCGTACCTGCAGAGCATAGACATCTTCCCCCACACTCATCGGGTACTGTACGGCGTCAAACCAGGCCGGGTCCTTCTGCACTACAGTACGCCACACCTGTGCGCCCGTCTGCGGGTGGAAGGATTTAAGAAAATAGACGGAATCCAACCCCGCCATGACGATATTCGAGTTGACCGGATTGGCAAATGCTGTTACCGAAAAAAGATAATCTGACCGCTGAAACCATTTTACTGTGCCGGTACCGGCATCAAAACAATAAACCCCGTTATCAGGCAGGTTGCTGTTAAGAGTGCCCGAGGCATACAGTTTGCCATCGCTGTAAACCGGCTGATCGAATTTTCTGTCCGGGTTCATCCACAACAGGGTTCCGTCCGTTTTACTATAAGCCCGCATCCGGTTCACGTTGTCCGCAACAAATATCCTGTCACCCGACCAGGCCGGCACAGTGGGCACCGTAGCAAACAACGCTCCCAGCGACGCTGACCATTTCACTGTTTTGGTATTGATATCAAACGCCCCCATCCGGGTAGTCACAGTAGCCGGTTCAAAGAAGATATAATAGACCGTGCTGCCCTCCAGGAAAAATACAAAGGGCGGGTTAGGATTGGTGATCCTGGTCTTCCAGTACTGTGCGCCGGTCTTGGTATTATAGGCCGCCACATACCCGTCGGAACCACTCCCGTTTGGAATAGTCAGGATACAATACAATGTATCATTCCTGACGGTAAGTCCTGAGTTGGATTCAGTAGCGCTGCTGTTGGCCCAAACCTGGGTGCCGGTATTGATGTTATAGGCGATCGTCTTCTTACTGTTATCCGCCGCCACGCCCGCCACATAAAGGTTCACATCATCGGCTGCAAAGCCGCCGGTAAAGATACCCCAGGATTCCTTACGCCATCGCAGCGCACCACCCGGTTCGAGTATATGTAATGACTGAATTAAGCTTCCGCTCCCGGTTGGATCCTGACTGATCACAATGATCTCTTTGGGCTTTGCTGATGAAAGGTTGTTCTGTATATCGTCATTGTTACAGGCAGCAAAGGACGCTGCAAGAATAAGTAACCCCGGGATGGATGTAAAACGATTTGACATATACAGCAGGTTGTTGGAACAAAATACTGAGTGTTAAAATACAATATATAAATGAATTCCTACTCATTTCTGCAGCGCCGGTCTTTTTGTCTGCGGCTTCCCTGCATCC
Source organism: Chitinophagaceae bacterium (assembly GCA_046329665.1). GTDB lineage: Bacteria > Bacteroidota > Bacteroidia > Chitinophagales > Chitinophagaceae > JJ008. The sequence continues at coordinate 14,038 of JAXLUG010000014.1, forward strand.
CTCCCCCGACGAGTCTCCCCCATAAGCCACTCAGAAATAAGGGAACCTATCGGAAGCATTCGTCGGGGAAGGATTGCGCAAAGTCTTTTTGATTTGGCGATGCTTGTTTCATCCGGTTCGCAATTGGCGAAATGCGAATCCTGGAATAGATGCTGATTAAATAAGTTGCATCTCCCCGGTGTCTGGCATCCCGAAGCGCAACTGGCACATAAAAATTACGGCGCCGCCCTGCCCCGCCCGCCAAAGGCGATATACCCCAAAAAGGGTATTTCCCTGGACTGATTAACAGCTTATCTTACCTCTGTACAAACGTTTAGAAACGACTATAAACGTTGGCGATCGGATATTGACGAAATGCTTCGGCCCCCTAACAATTATCCGAAAGTATTGCTTTAGCGTTGATTACATAAAAAAGCGAAAGTTTTAAAGGATACCTGGTTTCGTATATTTATGAGTTGTGCGTAATTAATTCGACATGGATAAGTACGATAATATCATTATTAAATCGATACACGATTTTATAAAATTTACAGACGAGGTATGTGGATATGGACACATTTACATGACTCATGTCTTTAGAGGACAAGCAAATTCAAATTGGGGAATTATTTCTCAATACCATCGTAGTGTTTATTCGCAAATTGGTATCAAGTTTTTTGACACATTTAGCCCAGAGAAAAACAAGCTAAAATATTTTAAAGAATATGCTACCAACATTGTTAGAGGTTACTATCCTAAAAATGATATCGAATGGATGATTCTTGCACAGCATTATGGCTTACGAACAAGGTTAATTGACTGGACTAGAAATCCTTTAATTGCGCTGTACTTTGCATGTGACGACGAAACGGTTGACGGGGCTGTTTATCATATGTTATACGAATACGGAAACGAAGAAATTGTAGGTTCACTAGATAACAATTCACTAATAAATTCTGACAAGCCTGAATTCATATCTCCAACTCATATTACTCAGAGAATTACTAATCAGCAAGGATATTTTGTGTTAATGCCTCATGTTAAAAACAAAAAAGATGCTGACTTCAAATTATATAAGAAAGGAAAGAAACTTTTAGGTGAATTTAATTTGACTAAATTAATTATTAGAAAGCAATATAAGCGTAGAATTAAGTTCAGCTTGAACAGTTGTGGTATTAATCGTTATACAATCTTTCCTGACTTACAAAATCTTTGCGACCACATCAACGAAGAACTTTAACTACGCACAACACACGGTTTTGCGGCAAGTGTGGCTGGACAATCAAAACTTCAGCATTTCTGCATGGCCTGGCTTTGGTTCCGGGCTGGACAAACTAATTTGGGCATTAGTTCTTATCTTCAAGTAAACAAAATTATCGGCATTTGTTCCGGGCGGACGGAATACTAATTCCACACCTGGCGCAAAGCCGCCAACGTTATATGCAAGCCAAAAAGCAGGACACATAGATAGACAGAATCAATGCCAATAACAAAAGAAGAAATTGAGAGACTTTTAAGTTGCACAAAAATGTTCATGAATCATGTTCATTTTGTGCAGCAAACATTTAATCTTCTTCCTGATAAAAAACACTATGGCACTTGTATAAATTATGTGGACTTGCAAGAATATCGTGATGAATTTTGCAATGAGTTAGTTAATACAATTTCAGAGTGGGTCTACAGTCAGAAAAAAGCAGCAGAAGTCATTGACAAAATGATAGCGGAAGGAAGAAGTTCTCAAAATGCGCAGAACACTTTAACCACAGAAGCATTTCATAAATTCAGAAACCACACCACCGATAAATTATTAGTGCAAGGACAATTCGGAGAATTGCTATTGTTCAACTTTCTACAAAGTTTTTTTCATTGTGTTCCCCTGCTTCGCAAAATGCCAATCACAACATCGGTTGAGATGGAAAGATTTGGTGCTGATGCAGTGCATTTCAAATTGGATGGTGATAAGAATTTGTTTTACTTGGGCGAAGCCAAAACTTACATAAGCAAATACAAATTCCCTGATGCTTTTGAAGATGCAATTGACAGCATTTTGAAAACCTATGCAGAGCATCGTAAAGAATTAGGCAGATATGTTTACGATTCATTTATAGACGATTCACTTATACAAGTTGCAACCGACTACAAAAACGGAACACTGAAAAATGTGGAAGTAAATTTGGTTTCCGTAATTACCTACTGCGAAAACAAAAAAGTTGAAAAGAAAAGCGAAGCACAAATAAAAACCGACATCATAAAAATAATTGAAGAACGAGGCAAAGCTCTTGACAGAAAAATATTTAAGAAGATTGACAAAGGATTGCATCCACGATTTAATTATATCATTCTTCCAGTTTGGGAATTAGATGAGTTGCTTGAACAATTCAAAAAACTCATTGGCAAATGATGGAAGCAAAGGAAATTTTAAAAAAGCTACTTCATTTAGAATTGGTTGCAAATGCAAGCCGATTAAAATTCATTAGTGAAAATTCAAGACAAGAAGTTGACGATGAATTTTTAACCGATGCAATTTCTGTTTTGAATGAGTTATCAGTAAAGACCGATGAACTTTCAAAGAAACAACTCATTGCCATTTGTGCCTTGCTTTGGACTTACAAGAATGAAAAATGGGATGGATTGAAAAACTATTTAATTCTGTTTCTGTCAAGAGCAGGTTTTGGACCTTCATCCATCATGATTGATTCGAAATATTCTGTTGCTGAAAAGCATTTTTCATTTAGTGAAAGTTTGTTAAATCAGTTTGCTGTTACAATTGCACAAGTAAAAAACGAAATCAAAGTTGGTGATTCAATTTTCCTTTTAAGTGATTTTCAAAAAGACATTTGGGAATCAATTGAGAAAAATTCTTTGATTGGAATTTCAGCACCAACATCTGCAGGAAAATCTTTTCTCATTTTGCTGAAGGCTATTGACTTGATTAAAAAGAAAAGTGGTGTAATTATTTATGTTGTGCCAACACTCAGTTTGGTTTCACAAGTAACAAGCGACTTCAGAAAATTGCTTGACGACTTTCAACTGAATGATTACTCACTTGAAACAACTTTCAATACCAAAACAGCAACAGAAAAATCTATTTACGTTCTCACACAGGAAAAGGCAATTGCTGCATTCTCACAATCAGAAAAGCCATTTGAGAATGTGCGTTTGTTGGTGATAGATGAAATTCAGAATGTAGAAAAGGCTGCAGATTCAGACGACCAGCGTTCTAAAGTTTTGTATGACTTGATGATTGAACTTCGGAACAGTTCAACCATAGACCACATTATTCTTTCGGGACCGAGAATTGTAAAGATTGATGAATTAGGAACAAATGTTTTCGGAATCAATTCCGAGAAAAAAGAAACAGATGCTTCACCAGTTTTAAATCTCACCTATTCCATTTCAAAAAAGAAAAATGATTACTACTTCAATGTGTATTCTGATTTGTTGGAGAGCGATGAGCAAATAAAAATTACAAACAATGATTCCATTCAGGGTTATGGCAAAGTTCAATACAACGACAACTACCTTGATTATTTGAGTAGCTTTTTACAAGGATTTGGTAATGAAGAAAGTACTTTAATTTTTTCTCCAACTTCAAACACTTGTAACAAAATGGCTTCTCATATTGCTAAGAATATTGAGGACAAGCAAAATGATTACTTGACTGACTTAGCAGATTTCATTTCAACTACTGTGCATCCAAAATTTACAATGGTTGAAACCATTCAAAAAGGAGTTGCCTATCATCATGGCAAACTTCCGTTTCATGTGAGGGTTTTAATTGAAGATGGAATTCGTAAGAAGTATATCAAAACGGTTATTTGCACCACAACGCTTTTGCAGGGAGTTAATTTGCCAGTGCAAAATATCATAATCAGAAACCCAAATTTATTTATCGCAAGAACTGAGAATAGTGCTAAACTCTCTAACTATGAAATTGCAAATCTTCGCGGTAGAGCAGGAAGATTACTTAAAGATTTCATAGGCAGAACTTACATACTAGATGAACTTAGCTTCAAAGAAAAAGAAGCAAGTCAGTTGGAACTTTTCAAAGACACCGCAAAAGAATTGCAAGTAGGTTACGGTAAAAAGTATCATGCTCACAAGGATAAAATAAAGAAAGACCTTGCTGATAACATTGGTAGCACTACAGCCAATCAGGATTATTCGTTTCTTACAACTTACTTGCGGCAAACAGTTTTGAGGTATGGGCTTTTCTCACAAGTATATCTTGGTAGAGTAGGAATTGTTTTAAGTGATGAAGAAATGAATTCAATATTTGCATCACTTTCAAAATTAGAAATTGGGAAAGCGATTTGTGCTAAGAACAGATATTGGGACCCGATAGATTTGAATACACTTTACAAAATGAGAAGCCGATTTACATTGCCAACAAGCGCTTCTGATTTCGGTATCTCCTATCAACTCCAAGATATTTTAAGATTACTCAGAAGTGTTTTCCCTATTTATTACGATAAGTATTTTCGTGTGCAAGATGTTGTAGGCAAAGAAATTTTATTGCAGAAGTGTATTTTGGCTGAGAACTGGTTGAAAGAAAAATTACTTGCTGATATTTTTTCAGAAAGATATTATGATACTTCCGAGAAAATTGACGACACAATAAGTTTTATTCAAAACAAAATTTCTTACGGTTTACCCTTGCTCTTAAAACCGTTGTATGACATCAAAGAACCCGAAGGAATGTTTACACGATTCATTGAGTTGGGAGCCTACAAACCAATAACACGAAAGTTGATTGAGTTGAGCATCCCAAGAGAAACAGCAATCTTCTTAAACAATAACTTTGAGTTCCAAAATATTGACAATAAACAAGAATTAATAAATCAACTAAGAACAGTAAGAAATAATTTGTCTTACTGGTACAAAGTGCAATTGAACACGATATGAAAGTAAAATGGCCTGCATATAACATGGGTTTGGCGTCATGCGGGGTGAAGTGCTTAAATTCAAGTGGAGTTTTTCAAATCAACTTTTGTGTTGGGTTGACAGTTTTGTGCCCTGCAATCCCGCACGAACGCCAAGCCCAAAACCGTTAGCTGCTATTTCAATGAACACTCTACGTAATTTAACCATATTCCTTTTTTTGACAGCTTTCCTTGCATGCACAACCAAAAAGCCGGACAAAAAAGTGAAAGGCTTTTCTGTTTTCGTTAAGTCTATAAAAGGTGACACAATTATTAGTTCGGCGGTTTACCATGCCGGACACATTCTTTGTTTGCAAGAAGACAATAAACTATTTGTTCTTGACACGTCATTCAACTTCGTTGACAGTTTGACTACAAAGTTTTCAAAGCTGAAGATTCAGTACCTGCATTCTTACAACGACACCATTCTGCTTTTAACGGACAAAGACATATTTTATCTTGACACAGATTTTCATTTAAAGAAATACAACAATCAGCCTTTTAAATACGGACTGCCCTATTACAATGATTCTTCATACTACGTTCATGCCTGCTCTGCCGGAGAATGGGGCGGTGCTGTGTTCTTTTGGAATAAGAAAACAAACAAGACATTTTCATATCCTGCAACGGATGTTCAGCAAGTTTTGAAATTTAAAGGCGATTATATTGTAAGCAGTTTCTTAGCACATATGAGTGGCTTATCAGACTATCTTTCCATCAATGACCCGACAAAACTTTACGAACTTAAAGACGAAAAGCAGAAAACATTTTGCAATTGGTATATGGAGGCTGACAGTATTAAGGACAAGAAGCTTTTCGACACAATAACACCACCAGGAGTAAAATATTATTCCGACAAGTTTACAACAAGAACTCTCACAGTATTTCCTTATGACGATACTTTATATTCAATCTACTGTACTGACTCTGCTACAATACTAGCAAAACACGTCAACTTTAAACTACTTCCAGTTGACACTCTTCTAAAAAGGAGAATTTCCTTCCAACAGGCTAAAACTCATTTAATAAACAATATTTCAGTTACATCTTATAGTGACTATTGGGGAATGCTTGATTCGAATAATAAAGAGGTGACTTATCAAAATACTGGTTTACTATTCAGGGTAGGCAGTAAGATAACTTTTCTGGAATTTAAAACGCCTCATATGTGGACAGAGAGCAACAGCAAATAACAAAAGGTTTGCCGCAAGGCTGGCAGACGGAATAATCCCGCATCTGCGGGATAGTACTATCAGCTAATATCGGGCTTCACCGATTTCTATTTGGCTTTTAGTTGTTAACTTCAGCATCAGTTTTACAATCGGCTTCAATTGCCGGGCGGACAGTTATAAAATACCAGCCCTGCGATAAGCCTCGAACGTTGTATGCCATTTTTAGACAGACACTACTAATCAATGAAACTTTACACTGGAAATTACTTTGACAGTTTTTCTGAAGAATACCGAAATAGAATTTCAGGTGAGATTAATTCTCAAACAGACGCTTACATTTTAAATGTAAACGTTGATGATTATACAGCTCATCTTGTTCAAAAATATACTCTTGACATTCCCGAGTTTCACTTTGACAAGGTTTATGTGGACACAGTAGAACGAGATATTCCAGGTTCAAGATTTCCGCAATATGAGTTTATGATAAGCGACACAAGCAAAATGTTTCGTAAGGAAGTCATTATGTACCATATCCCTTACACTGGAGACATAAACTTACTTCAATTGCGTCCTAATCCCATGACTTTAATGAGCTATGAAGCCAATTTTGACACAAGACAAAAGTGCATCCTCATTGAAATTATAAACTTTTACAACGACCCTGAAAGAATAAAAAGTCAATACAACCAAGAGACAAACTATTTGACAAGCAATTACAGAAATATAAGAAGTAATTGCGAGACTTTCAACAATGGACTTGAGGCAACAATAAAGCATTCAATTGACTTTAGAAAAGAGCAAATACTTCGTAAAAATAACTTGCTGTCATCGCTTGGAGTTCCTATTAAAAAGAAAGACGGAATTGCAGAAACATTTTCTGTACCTAATCCAAAACTGAAAGAGAAAATAATAGTGAAGCCAATTGTTTACGAAAAAGACTTCAAACCAGAGCCTGCACTTGATGACAATAACTATCAAAAAATATTAAAAATAATAAATGATGTTGGAAAGAATTTTGAGAGATTACCTTCAACGTACAAGGGAAAAAGCGAAGAAGATATTCGTGACCACATTTTGTTAATCTTAGACCCAAATTTTGAATTGGGGAGTGCTGGCGGTGAAACCTTCAATAAAATTGGTAAGACAGATATTTCTTTACGTTATGATAGCAGCGTTGTTTTTGTAGCAGAGTGTAAATATTGGAAAGGTGAAAAAGTATTTCTTAAAACCATTGACCAACTCTTAGGTTATCTCACTTGGAGAAATTCAAAAGTTGCTGTTATTAATTTTGTTCAGAATGCTGAATTTACTGACGTTTTAGAAAAGGTAAAATTATCTATCACGACACACCCTAACTATTTGAAAGAATTAAGACAAAGCGATGAAACTTGGTTTAACTACAGATTTCATCTTACCGGTGACAGAAATAGAGAACTTGATTTAGCAGTCATATCTTTTCATTTGCCGAAATAAAACGGCATACAACATTGGTATTGCCAATAGTGGGGCTTGACATTGAAGCAATCAACAGAGGAAATTCTGCTGTGCTGTGGTTCGGGGCTCGACGAATATAAAATTCACCACCATCGGTAATACCCGGCCATTCTGCATCATCATACGACTCCCTGCGATTGCAGGACGATAATTAAAAAGCCCTTTTGCCCGTTAGTCCTCCCGAACCCGTGAACGGCCCTTGTCGGGTGTTGCGTGCAGGCGCTGCGTGGGGTATACCCCCCAGCAAGCCACTGGCTTTATGGGCTGCCTGCTGTCTTCCCCGGGGTCCTGGCATACAATGTCGTCAATATCCCCTGCTTCCAGCCGTTGTTACTGCTGTTCGTAAAAGCACCTTGCCCGCACTTCCGCAATTTTCAAGCTTTCCCCATCCGTTAACCGGCTTCCTCCGGCTGTAAATCCGGCATCAGAACCCCCCTTTCCGGTATTGTTTTCCCCATATTCGCTTCCTGCCTGGGACTATTCGCATTCCGGGCCGGAGTATTTGCTTTCCTGATTCATAAACCCCGCCTTTCCAACCACCATTCCGGTATGATCACCCCTCTGTTCACTCCCTCCGTTCAAAAGTTTACACTTCCTGTTTTACTATCCGCATTCTTTATTTGTCAGGCTGCACCCGCCGTTTATTATTTCATCATGTTTATTCCATATCCGGCAACCGCCATTTGCATTCTTACACCGGCGGTTTTAGTTTTTGCATTCCCCGTTTCACTTTTTACACTCCCCCTTTCACATTTTACTTTCTGCTTTCACTATTCAGCTTATCATTTTCATTTTTCAGCGATCTGCACGGGCATTCCGGCGAAAACTTTCTCAAATCTCCCACCCGCCACCGTATTTTTATGTCTTATCAATTAAATGATACAACCGTCCTATGTTAATACTCAACATTATGCCCGTCATCAAGGCCCGCAACATTGATAACCCCGGCAGTTTCCTCGTAAAATCAGGCTTCTCCCGCCATGCTGCCCATACATTATTATATAGTAAGGGCCGCTCCTTCCGGCTCGACCATATCGAAAAGCTCTGCCTCGTCCTTCTCTGCGAACCTCACGACCTCCTGCTCTGGATCCCTTCCGAAGAAGACCGGATCAGCCCCGACCATCCCCTCCATAAGCTGAAAGAACAGATCAGCGTCACCGACTGGAGAAAAACCCTCGCTTCCCTGCCCCTGCAGCAGCTTAAAAATATCTCTGTTCACTAGCCCCCCACCGCTTTTCCGGTACCCGGTTTTCGGCAGCCCCTATCTTTGCCCTCCTTAAACAAATTTCTTTTCATGAAAACAGTGATCAGGCCTGCCACTCCTGCCGACCTCCCTGTGCTTCTCGAATTCGAAAAAGGGATCATCGCCACCGAGCGGCCCTTTGATCCCACGCTGAAAAGCGGCGAGATCCATTATTACGACCTGCTGCAACTGATCCAGTCAACCGAAGCCGAAGTACTGGTGGCCGAAGCCGGTGGACAGGTGGTCGCCTCCGGTTTTGTCAAGATCCTCCGCGGTGAACCCTGGCAGGCCTTTGAACACTTCGGCTACCTCGGGTTCATGTACACCCAACCCGCCTTCCGGGGCCAGGGTATCAATAAACAGATCCTGGAACAACTCACCGCCTGGGCCAAAAGCCGGAACCTCACCGAACTCCGCCTCGATGTTTATAATGAAAATACCGGCGCCCGCACTGCTTACCAGAAGGCCGGCTTCAAACCCGAACTGCTCAGGATGCGGCTGGGGATCTGACCGGTGCGGTTGTACGGACACCGTGTTCCTCCGGCCTCCTTCCTCAATTCATGCTGTTAAACCCTCAATTCATACCTGTCCGGTATGAACCACCGGAACCGCAGGCTTAGCTTAGCCCCCAAACCAGTGAACCTGCCATGGCCGATCAATTGCTTAACCATACCACCACCGTGTCAACCTGCCGCAACTGCGGGGAGTATATCGAAAAGAATTTCTGTACCCACTGCGGGCAGAAAAGTAATGAACACCGCATTCACCTGCGTTCCGTTTTGCATGATATCCCGCATACCGTCTTTCACCTGGACCATGGTTTCTTTTTCAACGTGATCGTCCTGTTCAGCCGGCCCGGCGCCGCCATCCGGGATTACCTGGCCGGGAGACGGAAACCCTTCTATCACCCGATCACCTACCTGGCCCTCCTGCTGGTGTTCAACCTCTTTGCCGTTAAGGTCACAAACCTGCACTATTATGATCCCAAAGAACTGCTGACCATGTCCGCCAGTGAAGTGCAGTTCATCAAGGCCTATGATGCCTCCCAGTGGTGGTTCCTCGAACATACCTACCTCTACATGCTGGTGGCCATACCGCTGGGCGCCCTCTTCAGCTATTTCTTCTTCCGGGCCTTCGGCATCCGGCATAATTATGCAGAACACCTTATCATCTTCATGTTCATCATCGCACAGGGCGTGCTGGTGCAAAGTGTATTGTACCTGCTCACCGGCTGGGTACACAACGGCCGGTTCATCCGCAGCATGGAAACCGTGGACCTGCTCCTGATGATCAGCTATGCCGTATACGCCTGCTACCGTTTCATAGCCCCTGCAAAAAAGAAATGGAGAACATTTGGGTGGTGTGTAGCGGCCGGTATCATGATGCTGTCCATCATGCTCGCCTCCGCTTATGCCCTGATGTATGCCAGCAAGGCCATCTGAGGGCCGGCCACTTCAGGACCTTAACCGGAAAAACTCCTGTGCCGGTCCTGCACAGGTTATCTTAAAAGAACGAAGTGATCCGCCACGAGTTCCCGGCCTGCCGCAGGACGAAGGCGATGAGCCGCCGCCGCATACAGCCGTAACAAACGAAGAGGAAGTCGTCTTTCCCGAACAGGACTTACCACAACGGTTTTCCCTGGTAATAATCCAGCACCCTGGTGCGCAGCATAAAGTCATACCGGGCATTGATGATATTGATATGTGTGCGGTCGAGATTATTCTTGGCGATCAGGTAATCCGTGCTCGTACCCACACCATTATTGAAGCGTACTTCCGCCGCCCGGAATGATTCCTGGTAGGCCTCCGCCTGCTGCAGCAGTGTTTTGTACCGCTCCGCAGCGCTGGTCATATTGCTGTAGGCCTGCTCCACCTGTTGCTGCAACTGTGTACGGGCCGTGGCCGCCACCGCCCGGGTGTTCTGCAGGCTGAGCACAGCCAGCTTGATCTTGTTCCGCTGGCGGAATGCATTGAAGACGGGAAGGCGGAGACTGAGCCCGTAGGAAGTGAACAGTGTATTCTTCAGCTGCGATCCATACCCGATCTTCGAAGAAGTGTAGGTCCCGGAGGGACTGATCACATTATAAGATGTACCGTTCACCGTAACATAATCGGAGGAGGTGACCAGGGTGGTGCCTGTCAGCACTTCCCGGGTGGCCGCACTCGAGTAATTGGAATTAGCGCTTACGCCGAAGGATAAAGTGGGGAACAATTGTCCCCTCGCCACCTTCACCCCTTTTTCCGCACTCGCCACCCGCAGGTCGGCCGCTTTGATCAGCGCAAACTGCTGCAGGGAGGTTTGGTAAATTTTCTCCGGGGTGTCTTCATACTTCACGGCCAGGGAACTCTCTTCCATCCGTTCCGTTTTCATGGTCCTGTCATACGGAATGTTCATCCACTGGCAGAGACTGATCTTCGCTGTCTCCAGGGCATTCTCTGCACTGATGATCCCCAGCTGATCCGAAGCATATTGTCCTTTCAGGTCAGCCAGTAAAGAAGGAGCAATAGCGCCTTCCCGGTTCAGGATCTCCAGCCGGTCGACCTGCTGTTTGGTCAGCGCCGCCTGGCTGCGTACCTGTGCCAGGGCATCTTCACTGCTCAGCACCTGCAGGTAGGCCAGTATCACATTGATCGTGATATTATCCTTTTGCTGCTGCCAGTCCATCCCCGAGGCATCGAAGGCCAGTTTGTTTTGCTTCACGGCATTTTGCAGGGAAAACCCGTTGAAGAGGACCACGCCGCTGCTGGCCCCATAAGCCCCTGTGGTGAGTTGCTGATCGATATATGTATTGGTAAAAGGATCGATGCTGCGTCCCCGGTTGATCCCGTGATTCACAGTAGCATTCAGATCGGGCAGGCGGTCCAGTTGGGATTGCTTCCAGTTTATCTCCTCCCGCTGCACCTGCATCCCGGCCTGTTGTACCTGCAGGTTGTTCTTAAGCGCTGTTTCCACACATTGCCGGAGCGTAAAGGCTGTCCCTGTCTGCCCGGAAGCAGCACCGGAGAGGAACAGGACCATAAAAGATAAAAGACTTCTTGTTCTCATAATTCGTACTTTATTGCTGAACCATCCCGTCGAGCAGGTTGATGATCCGGGAGCCATAGGCCGCATTCTTGTCAGAATGGGTGACCTGTATGATGGTGACCCCTTCATCGTTCAGTTGTTTGAATAATTGCATGATCTCTTCTCCCTGTTTGGAATTCAGGTTGCCGGTGGGCTCATCGGCCAGCAGCAGTTTCGGTTTGGCGATCAGCGCCCTTGCAATACCCACGAGCTGCTGTTGCCCGCCCGACAACTGGGCCGGAAAGAGGTCCTTCTTGCCCACGATATTGAACCGGTCGAGCATATCCGCCACCATGGCCTTCCGCTCTGCTGATTTTACATCCTGGTAAAGCAGCGGTGTTTCAATATTCTCGTACACGGTCAGCTCATCGATGAGGTGATAGGCCTGGAAGACAAACCCGATATAGCGTTTATATAACTGTGACCGCTGTTTCTCTTTCATCTTATGCACTTCCTCGTGGAGGAATTTATACTGGCCTTCGTTGAACCCGTCGAGCATGCCGATCACATTCAGCAGGGTTGATTTGCCGGAACCCGACGGGCCCATGATGGAAACAAACTCCCCTTCCTTTACCGACAGGTCTACATCCTTTAAGAGAAAAGTGCGGTTGTTTCCGGTGTTCACCCATTTAAAGATCCCTTTCAGTTCGATCATATTCTTTTTATTTTCTCTTCCTGTAAAAAAAATTTTTATTCCGACCGCAGGCTGTCCACCGGGTTGGCGGACGCCGCCTTTACGGCATGATAGTTTACCGACAGGATGGCCAGTAAAATGGCAATGATCCCGGCGGCTGCAAAGTACACCCAGCTCAGCTCGATCCGGCTGGCAAAATTCTGGAGCCACTTCTTCATAAAATAAACGGCAAGCGGTATGGCCATCATAAAGGAGATAATGGCAAGGCGCAGCACCCCTTTGTTCAGCATAAAGAAAAGTCCTGTTACCGAGGCCCCCATTACTTTGCGGATGCCCACTTCCTTGGTCCGGTTCACCGCATACAGGGCAGACAATCCAAACAGGCCGAGGCAGGCAATCAGCACGGCCAGTACCATGGCAGCGTTGATGGTCTTCAGCCACCGGGTGTAGGACAGGTATCCTTTTTTCACTTCCTCATCCAGAAAGGAAAAAACAAAAGGCTGTTTGGCGGTGATCGAATTCCAGCCGGAACGGATCCTTGCCAGCACCGCCGGCAGGTCCTGCCCCGGTTTTATTTTGAAGTAGAAGAAATTAAAACCTGTCCGGCTGCCGGCCGTATGGTAGGCGGGGCCCACTTTCTGCGTTGTATTGAAAAACTGGTAATCATCACATACACCGATGATGATGGCGCCCAGGGACGGATTGATCTCATCCAGCGGCGGCTGACCCAGCAGGTTGTACAAACTCTTGTTCACGACCACCGCCCTTCTGACAGCGGAACTTCCTTCCACTTTTTTATCCGCCGGTATGTCGATCCTCGCCGTGTCGGTCAGCATCTCTTTTGAAAAATACCTTCCCTTCAGCAGCCTGATCTTCATGAGGCCGAAATAGTTGAAGTCGACCGGTACATGAAAGATCATTTCCCGTTTTCCGTTCACCAGGTGTCCGTTGAGGTTGAACCCATATCCGAATTTGGAGGCCGCTGCTGCATACCCGGAGATCGCCGGTTCGGAGGCAGCATATTGGGCCAGCCTGCCGTCAAGGGCCGTTCTGTCCGGTGAATCCCAGTCGTACGGGTTTTCCACCAGCAGTACCTGCTCCTTGTCAAAACCAAGGTCCATCCGGTTCATATACCGCATTTGCCGGGTGATGACCAGCGAAGAAATGATCAGCATAACACAGGCGGCATATTGCATCACCACCAGGCCTTTTGACAGCACCGGGTTGATCCTGACACTGCTGAATTTGCGGAGCATGTTCAGCGGCCGCATACCACTCATGACCAGGGCAGGGTAAAGACCTGCCGCCAAACCCAGCAGCAGGAATAAAGCAGCAGCACCTCCCAGGAAAGCCGTCAACGGAAAATCACGCAGCCGGATGCCCGCATCGGTAATGCTGTTGAAGAACGGAAGGGTGCTGACGCAGATAACGATACCTGCCAGCACAGAGAAAAGAACCAGCAGCTGGGTCTCCAGCAGGAACTGCAGGACAATATTCCTGCGGCCGGCGCCCATGGTCTTGCGGATACCCACTTCCTGTGAGCGGGAGACCGTGTTGGTAAGCGAAAGCAGCACATAATTCACGCAGGCAATGAGCAGTATCACCAGGGCCAGCAGGCCCAGTTCATACATATTCTCCTGGTTGGTATAATGGCCCCAGGGGTAAGAGGAATTATAATGCGCCCGGGTAAAGGGACGTATGGAGAGATGAAAGTCAGCCAGCCGTTTATCTTCTTCCCCCTGCTGCCATTCTTTGATGGCATCCGCAAAATAGGTACGGGAAAAGGCCCGGAGTTTTTTATTGAATGCCTGTGCATCGGTCTTTTGTTTCAGCAGCAGCAGGGTGATATAACTGAAATGATTGTTGCTGTGGTCGGCTTTGTCTTCCTGGTGCGAAGGGTGTGCCTCCAGCGGCATCACGAGGTCAAACTGGAAGCTTGAATTAACGGGAAAATCTTTCATCACCCCGGTGATGGTATGCAGCACACTGTCATTCTTTGAAAAAGCGATCGTTCTGCCCACAGGATCGGTTTTGCCAAAAACCAGCCGGGCCAATTTCTGACTGATCACCACACTGCTTTTATCTTCGAGCACCCCCGTTGCGGTACCTTCTTCCAGCGGGAAATCAAAAAGCCGGAAGAAATTCTTTTCGGCGTAGGTGGTCTGGTCTGTGCCGATCTTATACGGTTCATTGTTATACCACAGGGTCAGGTCGCCGGCACTCTGAAAACGGGCTACGTCCTCCACTTCCGGGAAATTGCTCCTGATATCATCGGCCATTACATAGGACTGTGTCAGCATGTTCCTCGTATCATCATCCTTGTCCTTTAAAAAAGAAAAGAACCCCTTTCCGGATCTTTCGTTTTCACCGGGTTGAAAAAGACTGGTCGCTTCCAGCCGGTAAAGCCGGCCGGCATTCCGATGAAATTTATCAAAGGAGCCCTCCTGCTGCATATACATAAATACCAGCAGGCAAAAAGCAGCGGTTACAGAAAGACCCAGCAGGTTGATCCCGCTGTATATTTTCCTGTTCCAGAGGTTACGCAGGGCGATGGTGAAATAATTCTTCAGCATAGCATTCCGTTTTCATTTTCCAAGAAGATGAATTTTCCGCCGGCCCGTTTTCCGTTCCTGGAAATAAGTGTATCCTGTGCCCGGGTGGCCGGGGCCGCTGCAAAGACCACCAGGCGGATCAGTACTCGTTTCATGGTGTTTGGTTTTATGTATGCGTAACGGTTTGCTGCCGGTCAGAAACTGCCTGCCGCTACTGGCCGCCGGCCTTTTTCCGGAGTTCCTCTTCCAGGTATTTCAGCGCTGTGTTCAGCACCACATCATTATCCCTGAGAAAATCCTGCAGGCCGGGCGCCACTTTTATATCCGGCTGCACACCATAGCCCACAAACTCCCTTCCGTCCGGATAAGTATCTTTTTTGGTACAGACCCTGGCACTGCCCCCGCCCGGAAGATCAAAGAGGAACGGCTGGCCCGTACTGCCAAAACTGGGTTCACCGATCTTTTTGAAATGCGGCTGGTTATCGGCGCTGATCAGGAAATCTTCCGCCGCGGAGGCGGTGTTATTGCTGATGAGGACGGCCGTTGGCACGACGATCCGTTTTGCACTCAGCTGAATAGTGTCGGGCTCGTAGTCAAATGCATAATAATAATCATCGTGGTAAACATGCCAGGCCTTTTTATTCCAGTCGCTGTACAAGGTGTCGGCAGGTTTTATGAATTTCCCCCAGGCCTTGAATGCCGCAAGATGATTCCGGGTATAATAACGGGAATGCTGCATCAGGGAATCCTTCATCAGGTATTGCAGGATCTCGGTGCCGATATTGGTGCTGCCCCCTCCGTTATACCGGAGGTCAACGATCAGCGCCTTTGCCTTGTAGAGTTCCGGCAAGGCGGCCTTGAACAGGGAGTCGATCTTCTGATCGCCGAATGAGTTGAGGGCGATACAGGCAATATCGTTTTTATACCATTTCAGTTCGAAGAGGTCCCGCTGTTTCAGCGGAGGATAAAAAGAAGTATCCGTGGTACGTTCATGCTGCAGCTGAAAAGTGGCCAGGCTGCCGTCCGGTCTTTTCATCGTCACTTTATAAGAGGTGCCGGTAAGTCCCTGCAGCATATTGGTCACGGCCTGCGACCTGCGCACATACTCGGTGGAACTGGAAATATAAGGCTCCACACTGTCCCGCAGGTACTGCGCCGCCGGGATATCATTGACCGAAATGATCTCTGACCCGATGGGGATCTCTTTGATCTTTGTCTGTAATGTTTGTGTTACGACCGGTTTGCCATCGATCAGCGACAAACCGAACCAGTACGGACCAAACATCCTGGTGAGCAGTTTCGAATTGATCTCCCCCGGAAAATACACATTCGTGTGCCCGTCCTTCAGCAGGGCGCAGAATTTCTGCAGCAGCCGGTAGTACTCATAATCATTGGTCGTTTGCTGCACCCGGGTGATGAGTACTTTATAGGTACTGTCCCACTCCCGGCGGTTCACTTTATTCAGGTAAACAAAATTATAGTTCACCTCCTGCCAGAAGGTTGAAAGGCCAAATACTTTGTCTGCGGCCGAAAGGGTGTTGGGCAATTGTACCTGCCCGTTTACCGGCATCGTGTAAAGGCCCAGCACGAATAAAAGCCGTATCGCCCAATGCCTGCCTGATTGTTTTTTGCTGAACATGTCTTCGTTTTAGTGGATGGTTATTCTGTGCGTAATGATTTTACCGGGTTGGCCAGGGCCGTCTTCACCGAATGAAAACTGACGGTGAGTAAAGTGATGAGCACCGTAGCCAGTCCGGCGGCCACGAATACCCAGCCTTTCACCGGTATCCGGTAGGCAAAATCCTGCAGCCACTTATTTCCTGCATACCAGGCGGCGGGTACCGCCATCATGATCGCCAATCCTACCAGCAGTAAAAAATTCTTTGCGATCAGCAGGGTAATACCGGCTATATCGGCTCCCAGCACCCGCCTGATGCCGATCTCCTTTGTACGTTGTACGGTGGCAAAGGCCGCCAGCCCGAACAAACCGAGGCAGGCCAGCAGGATCGCCAGTAAAGCCGCTACTGTAAAAAGTGACGACGACCGCTCTTCTGCCAGGTATAATTTATTATACTCCTCATCGAGGAAATGATAACTGAACGGCCTTTCCGGGATGCGCTGCTTCCACATCATTTCCAGCCGGGCGATCGTACCGGCCATCTCCTTACCGCTGATGCGGACCAAATAGTTCAGTGAAAAGTCACGGCCGAGAAAGATGACCAGCGGCCCGATGGGTTCCCGGAGGCTGCTGAAGTTGAAATCCTTTACTACGCCTACTACCGGACCGGGGCTTCCTTTTTCCAGTGTCCTTCCGATCGCCGTTTCATTGGTCCATCCTAATTGCTTCACCATTGATTCATTGATGAGGAAGGGCTGTTTGAAATTTTCATAGTTATTCGTTGTATCCATCATGGAAAAATCAGCAGGAAGGAAATCACGGCCGGTCAGCAGCTGCATTTTCATGGTCTTTATAAAATCAAGATCGACCGGCATGGCCTTCACCGACACTTCCTGTTTCCCTTTTTCGTCCACCGCTGAAACTCCGTCACTCCAGCCAACATCCTCCGGTGTTTCGTAGGAAGCCGTCACGCCTTCCACTCCCGTAACCTGTGCAATGCTTTCCCTGATCTGCGGGAATTGCTGCAGCATCTTGCCGCCTATCGGCAACACCACGATGTGATCTTTATCGTACCCCAGGTTTTTGGTCTTCATGAAATGCATCTGCTGCAGGATGATCACGGTGTAGATCACCAGGAAAACAGAGATGCTGAACTGCGCCACGATCAGGGTGCGGCGTAAGGCCACATTACCACCCGTTACCCGGAATCCTTTTTTAAGGACCCCGATCGTCCGCATACCGGATAATACAAAGGCCGGGTAAAAACCGGCAAGCAGGCTTATCACCAGGGTAAAGAGAACAAGAAACAGGATCGCCGAAGGCTGCAGCAGGTTGCTGACGGTAAATTGCCGGCCGGCTATTTGGTTGAAATAAGGAAGCAGCGCTGCGGCCAGTCCTAACGCCAGCAGTGCTGAAATAAAACTGATACACACGGACTCGCCGATAAACTGAAAGAAGACCTGCTTTTTAGAAGCTCCCATTACCTTACGTATACCGATCTCCCCGCTCCGGCCGGCTGACTGTGCCGTGGCGAGGTTGGTATAATTCGCAGCGGCAATGACGAGGATAAGCAGGGCAATAAGCGAGAACATCCAGATATAGCGCATGCTCCCGTTGGGTTCAAAACCGGCCAGCGAAGAATGGAGGTGCACACGGGTGAGCGGCAACAGGTGATAGGTCAGGTAGTCCGTTCCTTCCAGCCCCGCATCTTTTCTGATATCCGGCGTATTCATATACCCGGCCACCTGTTGTTCCAGTTGCCCGATATCCTGCTGGTTCCTTACCAGCAGGTAGGTGATCCAGTTGGCATTCCACCAGGTCTCTTTGTTCACCGTACCGAGATTAAGGAATTGCGTGACGAAATCAAATTTGATCTGCGAGTGCTGCGGGGCATCCTGGCAGATGCCGGTTACTTTCATTTCTTTTCCAAATGCCGTGATGGTCTTGTTGAGCACCTGGTCATATCCGTCATCGCTGTTCCCGAAATATTTCCGGGCCATGGTTTCGGTAAGCACTATTTTATCCGGTGCATCAAGGGCAGTGGCCGGGTCGCCTTTCAGCAGGCGGAAAGAAAAGACCTTGAAAAAGGGGTCGTCGGCAAACAGGATCCTGTTTTCTTCAAACGATCTTTCCCCGTAAGTAATGATCCCCCGGCTGATAAAGGTCCTGACGTATTCTTCCACACCCGGAAAGGTTCGTTTGAATGCCGGGCCGGCCTTGGTACCGGTAGAAGCGGTTTGCGTCAGGTGGCCCGCCTTCCGGTATTCCATCTCGAGTCTTACGATCCGGTCCTTGTTCTTATTAAACCGGTCATAACTCAGTTCATGGCTGATGAACATACTGATCAGCAGGCAGGCTGTTAAGCCGGCGGTGAGTCCTGCAATATTGATGGCAGCATACAGTTTATGCTTAAAAAGATTCCTGAATGCTGTCTTGATATAATTTCTGAACATACAGCTGTTTTTATTCGGTGCGCAGTGATTTAACAGGGTTAGCGATCGCCGCTTTCAGGGCATGAAAACCCACGGTCAGAAAAGCAATGGCCAGTGCAAATCCCCCTGCAAAGAGGAAGATGGTGAACCCGATATTGATCCGGTAGGCATAGGCCTGCAGCCACTTGTTCATCAGGTACCAGGCAACCGGGGAAGCGATGACCAGGGCGATAAGAACCAGTTTCACAAAATCCCGGGAGAGAAGCCCCACAATACCGGCGGGAGATGCCCCCAGCACTTTCCTGATGCCGATCTCCTTTGTTCTGTTCACAGCCGCCAGCATGGCCAGGCCAAATAATCCCAGACAAGCAAGGAATACTGAAATGCCGCCGGCCCATCCGGCAATACCCTGCCAGCGTTTTTCAGCTTTATAGAACCGGTCCAGGCTTTCATCAACGAAAGCATATTTAAACGGGTAATCCGGGACCAGTCGTTTCCAGGTCTTTTCGAGCACCGCCATTGCTTCGGCGGTTCTGCCGGGTTTTGTCCGGGCAAAGATTTTGGTGACGGTGTAGCCGTTGAAAGAATGAAACAACTGTGGCGCTACCTTTTCCTTCATGGGCCGGAAATTAAAATCCCTGATCACCCCCACCACTACCGGTGTTTTGTAGCTGTAGGCGGAGTCATCGTAATAACCGGTCAGCCGCTGCCCGATCACATCGTTGCGGGTCCAGCCAAACTCATTCATCATGGTTTCATTGATGATGACAGAATTGACAGAATCCGAAGCGATACCCGGATCCAGGTTCCGCCCGGCTATCAATCTCATTCCGAGCACCTCCACATAGCCGCTGTCGATATAGAATTCATATACCTGCCTGTGTTTGCCATTGTATTCAAATCCCGCCTGGCTCCACCCTTCCCCTTCCCCCAGGCCGAGTTCTGCACCGGCAAGCCCGTCAATATTCACATCGCCCTGCAGTGTCTGCCGGAACAGGGGGTATATTTTCTTTGTATCTACATCGGTGGCATCGATCATCACCACATTTTCTTTATTGAACCCGGGATTTCTCCTGCCCATGTATTTAACCTGCTTCAATATCACCAGCGTGGAGATGATCAGGGCGATGGATAAAGCAAACTGTACGGTCACCAGTGTTTTTGTAAAAAGGTTGGACCCGTTGATGCGGAATTTACTTTTCAGTACTTCCACCGGTTTAAACCCGGATAATACCAGGGCGGGGTAGCTCCCGGCAAGCAAACCGGCCAGCAGTGTTACACCGGCCAGCATCCAGGCCACCTGCGGGTATGCTGAAAAAGAAAAATGCAGTTCTCTTCCCGACAGGCTATTAAAATAAGGCAGCAATACCACTGCAATGAGGAGTCCTAATGCAGCAGAAATGAAGGCCAGTAAAACCGCTTCACACAAAAACTGAAGGATCAGTTGTTTTCTTTCCCCTCCGATCACTTTTCGTACGCCTACTTCCTTTGCCCTTCCGGCCAGTCTTCCCACGGCCAGTGTGGTAAAGTTGATGCAGGCGATCAGGAGCACAATGGCCGCAATCCCCAGGAGTATCCAGATATTCTTAGGATCAATATTCTCGACGGTGGCGCCGCCAAATTTTGTATCCACATGGATGCCTGCCAGCGGCTGCAGTCCGTAAGTGGCATAGTCCCTGCTCTTGTCCCATTTCACTCCCCATTTATCCAGTTCCTTCGCCTCATCGGGATAATATTTTTTTCTGAAACCGGTAAAGAGTCTGGTGTTGCCGGGTGTACCACTCCCCGGCATGAGCTGTACAAAGGTCTGCAGGGAAGAGAGCCGCCAGTTATTTTGACCCTCCATTCCATACGATGTAGTCTCCAGGAATTTAAAACTCCCGATCAGGTCATACCCCAGGGAAGAATTGGAAGGGATATTCTCGGTCACACCACTCACCACGAAGGGCTGAAAGCGGTCATCAAATTTCAATTCCACGGTACGGCCAATGGCATTGGTGGTTCCGAACAGCTGTTTTGCTTTGTCCGTTGTCAGCACCAGGCTCTGCGGGCTGCTGAGTGCCGTCTGCGGGTTGCCGTAAATGAACCGGAAACTCAGCATGGTAAAGAAATCGGGATCGGCAAACGAGACTTTTTCCCTCCGCACTTCATTATTTTCAAGCCGCAGGAAACTTTCGCCCCAGGGTTCACGAAACCGGAAAAAAGCTTTTACATCAGGGATGTCCTGCTTCATGGCCGGCCCCAGCGGAAGCGGGTGATAGGTTCCATAACTATAGCCTGCCCCTTCTTTATCCTGTACCTTAATATAACCCCGATAGATGCCGGCAGCGTTCTTATGAAACTTATCAAAGCTGAATTCATTTACCGTGTACAGCAGGAACATACTGAAACAGGCGATCCCGGCCGAAAGCCCGATAATATTTATAAAGGACAGTGTCTTCTGCCTGAAAATATTTCTGATCGCTGTTTTAAGATAGTTCCTGAACATAGCTGTATTTTATTCGGTGCGTAAACTTTTTACCGGGTTGGTGAGGGCTGCTTTCAGCGCCTGGAAACTTACCGTGGCCAGTGCAATCAACAGGGCGATCAATCCGGCCTCCGCAAACACCCACCAGCCCGGTGTGATCCGGAAGGCAAACTCCTGCAGCCATTTGTTCATCACCCACCAGGCCACGGGCACGGCAATTACAAAAGAGATCAGTACCAGTTTCAGAAAATCGCCGGACAGCAGGGTGATGATATTGGATACACTGGCCCCGAGCACTTTCCTGACACCGATCTCCTTGGTCCTTTGCTCGGCCATGTAGGTGGCCAGTCCAAATAATCCCAGGCAGGCAATGAGGATGGCCAGCAGGGAAAAAGTAAGCGCCACTTCGCCCACCCGTTGTTCTTCCCGGTACATCCTGTTAAATGATTCGTCCAGGAATTCATAACTGAACGGCATGCCGGGCGCCATTTCCCTGTACTTGGTCCCGATCTTTGCCACCAGGTTCTTCATATCACCTGTCTCCACCCTGAATGCGGTTACCCAGCTGTTGTCACCCAGTACAAAAGCCAGCGGTCCGATATTTTTCCGCAGCGATTCATAATGGAAATTCTTCACCACGCCGATGATCGTTTTGATGATCTGGCTGCCATCCTGCTGTTTTGAATATATTTTTTTGCCGATCGGGTCATCAAACCCGGTAACGGCAGCGGCGGTTTCATTCAGGATCACGGCGGAAGAATCATCCCCGAAATCACGGGAAAAGTTGCGGCCCCGGATGATCTCCATTCCCAGCGTCGGGATATAGTTATAATCGATCGACCAGTTTTGCATGTTGAACCCGTTCTTCTCATTCATGACCGCATCGGTTGACCAGGTGTTATCTGTGCGGGAAGAATTGCTGACCGGCAGGTAGCCGGCAAAGGAGGCCGATTTCACACCGCTGATCTTCGCCACTTCATCCCGGAACGATTCCCAGTTTTGTTGCGGTACGCCGGCATTATTGATCACCAGTACCTGTTCCTTTTTAAATCCCAGCCTGGTGGTCTGTATATAATTGAGCTGCCTGTAGATAACGATCGTACCGGTGATCAGCACGATGGAAGCAAAGAACTGGAAGACCACCAGTGAACTGCGCAGGCTGCTTTTTGCCGTACCGGTCTTCGGTTTTCCCTTCAGTACGGTAATGGGTTTGAAAGAAGACAGAAAAAAAGCGGGGTAGCTGCCGGCCACCAGCCCCACCACTAAAGGAAGGGCGGCAAGAAAAAGCAGATAACCCGGCCTGAACAGTGAGGATACCTGCATCTGCTTACCCGCCAGCTGGTTGAACCAGGGCAGGGCCAGCCATACTATACCGATGGCGAGCAGGAGGGAAATAAATGCTGTAAGGGTTGATTCGGTAAGGAACTGCCGGATGAGCGACTGCTTTTCCGTACCCAGTACTTTGCGGATGCCTACCTCCTTTGCCCGGGCTGCGGAACGGGCGGTCGAGAGATTCATAAAATTGATACAGGCGATCAGCAGGATAAACAAGGCCACGGCAGAAAAGATATAGATGTACTGTATACTTCCGCTCACAGCCAGTTCCCATTGCAGGGCGGAGTGAAGATGAATCGCTGTCAATGGCATTAAAGAATATTCCATCCGGTTGCCTGCCTTCCTGAATTCTTCCAGGCTCTTTACCTGCATGAACTGGCCGGCCTGCGGCACCACGTATCGTTCAATGACCTGGTCGAAATTCCTGTTGAAGGCCTTGTAATCCGTGCCCGCCTTTAACACGATATAGGTATAAAAATTCTGGCTGAGGTAATTCCCGAACCCGTAATTCACATTGTCCATGGAAAAGAAGAAATCAAAATGAAAATGCGAGTTGCGGGGAATATCTTTTATCACTGCTGTTACTTTATACAGCGTACTGCCGTTTTCCCTGGACTCGATCGTTTTTCCCAGCGCTTCATTTACCCCGTTGAAATATTTCCGGGCCATCGATTCAGTGATCACCACGGTATTGGGTTCATTCAGCGCTGTTTTGGTGTCGCCGGCCAGGGAAGGAAAAGAAAATACATCGAAGAAAGTGGAATCGGCATTCACCACACTTTCTTCATTGATATAATCATTACCTTTTTTCAGGAACTTACTTCCATCCGAAGCATAGAGACGGGTGTATTGCTCCACTTCCGGGTAATCCTTTTTAAGCGTGGCCCCCATCGGGTCGCTGCTCAAAGCCATATTCAGTTCAGTGCCGCCAAACCGGATGTAGGAATTGATCCGGTAAATGCGGCCGGCCTTTTCGTGAAAGCGGTCATAACTGAGTTCATCGGTAACATACAAGGCGATCATGATGAAACAGGCCAGCCCGGAAGCGAGCCCGGCAATATTGATAAAGGAAAAGGTCCTGTTCTTTAACAGGTTTCTCCAGGCGATCTTGAGATAATTTTTCAGCATACAGGTTGATTGTATGATTAGAAAAAGAAATCATTCACTCCGCAAACTTCTCACCGGGTTGGCCAGGGCCGCCCGCACGGCCTGGAAACTGACCGTGATGACTGCGATCACGATCGCTATCACGGCAGGCAGCACAAACATCCACCAGCTGATACTGACCCTGTACTCATACTGCTGGAGCCACCGGTGCATAAAGTACCAGGCAACCGGTACAGCGATCACACAGGAAATGACGACCAGCTTCAGAAAATCACGGGACAGCAATGCGGTTACACCCGCTATGGAAGCGCCTAATACTTTCCGGATCCCTATTTCCTTGATTCTTCTTTCTGCGGTGTAAGCGGCAAGCCCGAAAAGACCAAGGCTTGAAATGAAAATGGCCAGGCCGGCAAAAAGTGCAGCCAGTGTGCCAATGATGTTCTCCCCCTCAAACAGCCGTTCAAAATCCTTGTCCACAAAACTGTATTCAAAGGGATAGGCCGGATTGAATTTTTTGATCACGGCTTCCACTCTTGGCAGGGCGGCCTTATAGTCTGTACCGGTTTTCAGCCGGACGGTCAGCCGCTGTGTGTTGGAGGCGTTGGGATCGCAGAATATCATCATCGGCTCCACGGTACCATATACATTATTATATACAAAATCCTTTATCACACCGGTAACGGTCAGCCGGGCATCATCCCGGATGATGACTTTGCCGATTGTTTCTTCCGGCTTTTTGGCCATCAGCCTGGCAAAGGTTTCGTTGATCACCACATTATTACTGTCGGCCACACCATCCTGGTAAAAGTCACGGCCGGCCACCAGTTTCATCCCCATGGTGGAAATATATTCCGGGGAAGCCCATTCCATTCCTATCAGGAAGGTTTTGGAAGGATCTTTTCCTTCCCATTTGAAATCGCCTGAATTACTTCCGATGGTAAAGACTGCGCTGTTGCTTAATGCAGCGTTTTCCACCACGCCGGTACTCAGCAGTTCATTCTTTACGGCCCCGAACTGTGTTTTCAGCTGCCCGCCCTGGTTGATGCTGATGAGCTGCTGGCTCATGTAAATGAGGTTGCTCTTGTTAATGCCCAGTTCCCTGTCCTTTGTATGCATTACCTGCCCGTAAATGATCACGGTACAGATGATAAGGCCGACGGAAATGACAAACTGGGTTGTTACCAGTCCCTTGCGGACAAAGGCAGCCCCGCTTGTTTTTAATTTGAGCCCCTTCAATACCTGCACCGGGTTGAAAGAGGAAAGATAAAAGGCCGGGTAACTGCCGGCAATAAGTCCGCAGATAAGCCCGATAAGCAGGATCGCTGTAATATGGACCGGGTTCGACAAGCCCAGCACCATATTCTTTTGCACAAAATGATTGAAGGAAGGAAGTATCAGTGTGACCAGCAGGATGGCCAGCAGGACTGAAATAAAAGACATCACCAATGCTTCCGCAATGAATTGTGTGATCAGTTTTCCTTTGCCGGAACCCATTACCTTGCGCACCCCTACTTCCCGTTGTCTTTTTTCAGACCGGGCCGTGGCCAGGTTCATAAAGTTGATACAGGCCAATATCAATATGATCCAGGCGATCGAGCTGAACAGCCGCACTCTTGTGATACGGCCACCGGATTGTTTTCCTTCGGAGAAATTACTCCGCAGACGCCAGTCATTGGCAGAAAGCAGGAATGGCCTTGAGATCGCATCACTCATCTTTGACTGGATGAACCCGTTGAGTTTTTTATTCACTGCGGCCAGGTCGGCTTCCGGCTGGAGTGTTGCAAAAGTTTGTATGCCGTTATTGCCCCATTGTGTCAGCCATTGATTATTCCGGAAGAACGTTTCAAAGGGGGCGAACCATTCCACTTCTTTAAAGCGGCAGTTGTCCGGCAGGTTATTGATTACTCCCCCGATCACATATTCCTCTGCATTCTCCATTTTGACCGTCTGCCCCACCACATCGGTACTGTTGAATAGTTTTTTGGCCAGCGATGCTGAAATGACCAGTGAGTGCAGCTGGCTGAAGGCATTCACGGCATTGCCGCGGATAAATTCAAAGCTGAACATGGAAAGAAAGGAGCTGTCCACATTCATCCCGAATCCATACACGGATTTTTCCCCTTTGGTCAGCAGCGAGCGGTTGCCCCAGGTGGTCCTTGCCACCTGCCGGATACCCGGTATCTCTGCCTGCATGGAAGGGGCAAGCAAGCCCGGCTGTGCAGAAAACGTATAGATCTTCCCTTCGTAGGCCTGGTTCTGCATCACCTGGTAAAGGTTGTCCCGGTTCTTGAAATAATGGTTATAGCTCAGTTCATCTTCCACCCATAAAAAGATCAGGGCAGCACTGGCGATGCCGGTAGCCAGCCCGGCAATATTGAGGAAGCTGAATGATTTCTGCTTCCACATACTGCGCAAAGCGGTTTTGATATAGTTTTTAATCATGGCTGTTGAGATCAGTTATATCAGGATATTCTCTGTTACGGTTTGCCCGTCGAGCATCCGTACGATGCGGTGACTGTAGCGGGCATCATGTTCGCTGTGGGTAACCATGACGATGGTCGTACCCTGTTCATTAAGTTCGGTGAGCAGCTGCATCACTTCATTACCATTGGAGGAGTCGAGGTTCCCGGTAGGCTCATCGGCCAGGATCAGTTTGGGCCGGTTCACCACGGCCCGGGCCACTGCCACCCGTTGCTGTTGTCCGCCGGATAATTGCTGGGGGTAATGATTGCGGCGGTGCATGATCTGCATTTTGTCCAGCACTTCTTCCACCCTTTTCTTCCGGTCCGCTGCTTTTACACCGGTATATATTAGAGGCAGCTCCACGTTTTCAAATACCGTGAGTTCGTCGATCAGGTTAAAACTCTGAAAAACGAACCCGATATTGTGTTTACGCAGGTCGGCCCTTTTGCGTTCGTTGAAACCGGCCACTTCGATCCCGTTGAACAGGAAACTGCCCCCGTCAGGGTCATCGAGCAGTCCGAGTATATTCAATAAGGTTGACTTGCCGCAGCCGGAGGGGCCCATCACGGCCACAAACTCTCCTTCTTTCACTTCCACATTCAGTTTGTTGAGCGCAATTGTTTCGACTTCTTCCGTGCGGTAGATTTTTTCCAGGTTGGTGATCTTGATCATTGCCATTTTACAGAGGAGTTTATCAGTTCAGTAATACAGGGACGAGATCGATCTCATCCGCAGCGATTTGGGTGGCCGGAACAGGGCCGGGTTTGCAGGTGCAGAGACCGGACAGACAAGCCGGTGCATAACCGGTTCTTGCCGGTGCGGAAAAAAAGAAGAGCACCAGCAGGGTCACAATAAATAAAGCAGGTATTTTTTTCATGGCTATACTTTATATGATGTAACAATAATATTGTAAGCAGGGCTTATTTTTTAAGGATAAGCTCCTGCATATTTCCGTAGTTCTCATAGCTTGACACGATCACTTTGTCACCCGGTTTCAGTCCGCCAAGCACTTCGTAATAATCGGGGTTCTGCCGTCCAAGCTGTATGTCGGCCCGGTAGGCTACCGTACCGGCATCATTCAGTTTAAAGATCCAGTTGCCGCCGGTCTGCTGGAAGAAACCGCCTTTTTGTACCAGCAGGGCGGTGGTCTCATCGCTAAGGGCCAGCCGGATCTGCAGTGTCTGCCCGCGGCGAATTCCCTGCGGTATCTCCCCGTCAAATTCCATATCCACCTGGAAACGGCTGTTGGTAACCTGTGTGTACACTTTTTTGATCTTCAGTTTATATACTTTACCGGCAAAGGTGAAATCGCCTACCAACCCGGTGTAGATGCGGGATATATAATGCTCATCAATATCCAGCCGTACTTTGTACCCGCCGATCACATCGATCTGGCCCAGCCGTTCGCCTTTGTTTTTTGATTGCCCGATCTCCGCATCCAGCGAGGTCAGTTGTCCGTCCACCGGTGCCCGTACCACCAGGTCACCCACTTTTTTCCGCATTACATCCAGTGCATTCTGCGAACCCTGGTACGACTGCCGGGCCTGGTTCAGTTGCTGAAGATTGGAAGCGGAATCCTGGTTGAGTAACAGTACAGAAAGTTTTTTCTTTTCGATCAGGTAGTTGTAATCATTCTCAGATTTTTTGAACTCCTGGCTGCCGATCGCTTTTTCGGCATAAAGTTTTTTGTTGAGATTGTATACCCGTTCTGCTTCTTTGAGCTGGCTGTTTACATCAGTAAGCTGGTTCAGCCGGTTCACGGTATTCTGTTTAGCGGCATTCTGCGAGATCTGCATCTGTGTAAGCAGGTTGTACACGGCGGTTTGCTGGTTAACCAGGCTCAGTTCCAGGTCGGTGTTCGATAACCGGAGTATCGGCTGGTCTTTTTTCATGATGGCGCCATCTTCTGCATATTTTTCCTCCACCCGCCCGCCTTCCAGTGCATCAAGGTAGATGGTGGTCTGCGGAAGCACCACACCATTCACCGGGATGAACTCCTGGAAAGGACCATTCTTCACTTCACTGATGATGATCCGTTCCTTGTCTACATTCAGCCTGCTTTTACCGGAAGTGAGATAAATACTGCCAGCCACCAGGAGTATGATCCCGGCAATACCGGCAACGGTTAAGATCCTTTTCCTGCTCCATTTCTTTTTTTCGATTACCCGGTCCACGTTTGTTTTGTTTTAGTGCCTTAATATCTGATCATCCGTCCTGACTACTAGCTGATACGAAAGACTGCATGGTTTGTTACAACCGCCTTTTTTATACCCGCAAACATGAATGAAAGAACATGCCAGAATCATTGAAGCTGATTTTTAGAAGGTTAAGTTCCGGCCGGGCATTCAGGTGTCCGCTTGTGTTACACCATGTGTCCGGTTTTGATACAGTTTTACTTTGTGCGGCACTTCAAAAAATTAATTGTCATGCCCTTACATTTATGGTATCATTGCAGCAAGGCAAGGCTATGCAATTGAAAAACTCCTCCATCCTAATTGTCGATGATGATCCCGATGTGCTCACGGCAGTACGGTTGCTTTTGAAAACGGAAGCCAAAGAGGTCGTCACTGAACGAAACCCGGAAAATCTTCGCTGGCTGCTTTCAAAGAACAATTTTGACCTTGTACTGCTGGATATGAATTTCACCGCCTCTATCCATACGGGCAACGAAGGCCTGTTCTGGCTGACTGAAATAAAAAAGATCCGGAAAGATATTTCCGTGATCATGATCACCGCCTACGGGGATATTGACCTGGCCGTAAGGTCACTCAAAGAAGGCGCTGCCGATTTTGTGGTCAAACCCTGGCATAATGAAAAACTGGTAGAGACCATTACCGAAGCGCTGCGAAAAAAAGAGAACAAAGCGGGGGCTGCAACCATATCATCCGGCACACATGAAATGATCGGGGAATCAGAAGAGATGAGCCGGATCCTGCTGAAACTGGAAAAGATCGCCCCCACCGAAGCCAATATCCTGATCCTTGGCGAGAATGGTACCGGAAAGGATCTTATTGCCAATGCCATTCACCAGTTGTCGCTCCGGGCCGGAAAACCTTTTATTAAAGTAGACGTCGGGGCGCTTACAGAAACTTTATTTGAAAGTGAACTGTTCGGCCACCGGAAAGGTGCTTTCACAGATGCAAGGGAAGACCGGCCGGGCCGGTTTGAAGCCGCCAGCACAGGCACCTTGTTCCTGGACGAGATCGGAAATATTCCCCTTCACCTGCAATCAAAACTGCTCAGCGTGTTACAGAACCGGCAGGTCATACGGCTGGGATCCAATGAACCGGTGCCGGTTGATATACGCCTGATCTGTGCCACCAACCTGCCCCTGTCAGAACTGGCCAATGAAAACCGGTTCCGCAAAGACCTGGTGTACCGGATCAATACCGTGGAGATCACCGTGCCCCCGCTGCGGAAGAGAGGGCAGGATATCCTGTTGCTTGCAAAACATTTCTGCAAACAATATTGTGCAAAGTATATCCGGCCAACGCTGGAGTTTGATAAGACCGCTGCTGAAAAGCTGCTGGGATACCACTACCCGGGTAATGTACGGGAACTGCAGTACAGTATCGAGCGGGCCGTGATCATGGCAGAACATGATACACTGACGGCTGCTGACATCATTTTCTCGCCTATTGAAGCAGTTACCGGCAATACCGGAGACCCGGAAGACCTGAAGCTGAGTACCATTGAAAAGAACACGATCCTGAAAGTAATTGAAAAAAATAACGGTAACATCAGCAAGGCCGCCCGGGAACTGGGGCTCACCCGAACCGCTTTATACAGGCGGCTGAGCAAATATGATATTGAATAAAGAAGTGAATCCTTCACACAAAAACAAACCAGCGATGAAGTCTCCGCGGTTTCAATGGAAAATACTGATCCGGGTTCTGCTGCTTTTCCTTACCACCGGCGGCGCTGCATTCCTTCTCGTGGGCGGATGGTATGTCTACCTGATCTTGCTGCTTCCTGTCATTGCCTACCAGGTATATGAATTATACCGTTTCCAGAAAAAGACCTATGATGAACTGAACCAGTTTGTGGAGTCCGTTCATTACCGCGACTTCTCCCGGTATTTTGATGTAAAGCATGCCCCGTCGGAAATACAGTCGCTGCGGGAAGGCTTCAATGAGATCAACACCACGTTTAAAGTGATCAGCCGGGAAAAGGAAACCCAGTATCATTACCTGCAGAAGATCCTGGAACTGGTGGACACCGGTATCCTTTCGTATGAAGAACAGACCGGTGAGGTGGTATGGATGAATGAATCGCTGAAGCGCATGCTGCAGATACCTTACCTCAAAACCATTCATTCCCTGGCCAGGCGGGACGAGGATTTTTATAACCAGATCATTTCCCTGAAACCCGGCAACGGAAAGATCGCCACGGCCCGGCTGGAAGCCAATGTATTTAAAGTATTACTTTCTGTTACCGCCTTTCAGACCGATGATAAAGTTTACAAACTGGTGGCATTCCAGAATGTGAACGAAGCCCTGGATGAAACAGAGTCAAAGGCCTGGCAGAAACTGCTCAGTGTGCTTACCCACGAGATCATGAATTCGGTGGCGCCTATTTCCTCACTGGCCGATACGCTGAAACACCGGCTGCAGGCATCAGTAAGCAGCTTAAATAATGAATCGGGTTCTGTTGACGATCTGGAGCTCGGTATCGAAACCATAAAACGCAGAAGTGAAGGGCTGCTCAAATTTGCGGAGACCTACCGTAACCTGAATAAGATCACCACCCTTAACCTGAAAAAAGTATATGTACGGGAGCTCTTCGGCAATATCCTCCAGCTGATGAACCCCACCCTTGAACAAAAGAACATTGAAATAGAAACGATCCTCAAAGAACCTGAACTGGCCCTGCATGCAGATATCAGCCTGCTGGAACAGGTACTGATCAACCTGGTGGTAAATGCAATTGATGCCGTGAAGGAAAAAGCAGCTCCCCGGATCGTTCTCTCCGCCTATCTGTCCAGCACCAACAAACCTGTGATAAAAGTGGCGGACAATGGTAACGGTATGTCGCCGGAAGTGATGGAGAAGATCTTCATTCCTTTTTTCAGCACCCGCAAAAGCGGCAGTGGTATCGGTCTCAGCCTGTGCAAACAGATCATGATGCTTCACAAAGGAAACATACAGGTACAGTCAAAAGAAGGAGAAGGGACCGCTTTCCTGCTCAGTTTCTGATCCCGTTATAAGATGAACATATTCAGCAGCAACACACCTGCCAGCCCGATCAATGAAATAAGGGTTTCCATAACGGTCCAGGAGAGAAAGGTTTGCTTTAATGAAAGTTTGAAAAACTCTTTATACATCCAGAACCCGGAATCGTTGATATGGGATCCGAATACGGAGCCTGAACCCACGGCGAGGACCATCAGCTCCGGTGATACCGTCTGATCCGCCAGCAGCGGCGCCACTACCCCGGCAGCCGTGATGCCGGCCACCGTTGCTGAACCGATCATCACCCGCAGCAGGGCGGTAACCACCCAGGCGAAGACCAGCGGCGGCATATTCCATTGTTCACTGAAAGAAGCAATATAGCTTCCGGTGCCGCTGTCTGTCAGCACCTGTTTGAAAACACCGCCTGCCGTAATGATCAGCAGGATGACGGCGATATTGCTGATGGCCGTGTTCAGCCATTTCATCTGTATTTCGATACGCACCTTGCGCAATACGCCAAAATAAAAAAAGGCGCATAGAACGGAGAGCAACAGGGCGATCGTGGAATTGCCGGTGAACAGCAGTACCGTCTTCAGCCATCCGTTCTGCATAAAATTTTCCGCGATCACGGAAACCGTGATCAGGATAACGGGTAATAAGGCGATCAGAAAACTGGGCAGGGCTGATGGAAGCACCTTCGCAGCAGGGGTCTCCTCTGCATAACCGGCCGGTGATCCGGCGATCCTTTTCAGTTGCCGGCCGAGTAAAGGGCCCGCAATGATCACAGCCGGTATGGCAATACATAATCCGTATAACAAGGTCTTGCCCATATCTGCATGAAAGGCATTTACCAATACCACCGGCCCGGGATGGGGTGGCAGAAAACAATGGGTGGTGCTGAGGGAAGCCGCCATCGGGATGGCGATATACAAAAGCGGTAACCCCGTTTTTCTCGCCAGCATGAATACCAGCGGCACGAGGATGATGAACCCTGCATTATAATATAATGGTATCCCGATCAGGAAACCCGTGAGCAGTACGGCCCACTGGATATTCTTTTCACCAAACCCGCTGATAAGGGAGCTGGCAATTTTTTCAGCCGCCCCGCTTTCTTCCAGTATCTTTCCCAGTACGGCGCCGAGGCAAATAATGAGGGCCAGCCCGCCGAGTGTGCTTCCGGCCCCGGCCTCTATTGATTTGAGCAGGGCATCCGGTTTCATACCCAGGAACAAGCCGGCCAGTATGGCCACGATAAGCAGGGAAAGAAACGGGCTTACTTTCTTTACGGTAAGAAATACCTGGAGTGCAATAGCGAGTATAATGATGAGTATGGTCAAGCTACCGGACAGTGTTTATTAAGGTGCCGATGGGATCGATAGTGATAAAGATACGGTCCCCGTTTTGTAAGGTGAAATCGCTGCCGGGAACAATGCCGGTGCCCGTCATGACCAGGCAGCCGTTCGGAAAACTGCACTCCCGGTATACAAATGATACCAGTTCCTCCGGGGTCCGCTTCATCTGGTTCAATGCCACACTCCCTTCAAATACCGTCACACTTTCTCTTTCGATCGACAGTTTTATATGTGTCCCTTCTTCTAGCGGCTGTTCTGTAAGGTACACACAGGGTCCTACTGCGGCACACTCATCGTAGGTCTTTGCCTGCGGCAGATAGAGCGGGTTCTCCCCTTCTATGCTGCGGCTGCTCATATCATTGCCGATGGTATAGCCAATGATCTTACCGGAGGAAGTTACGACCAGCGTCAGTTCCGGTTCGGGCACATCCCAGGTGGAGTCCTTCCTTATTCTTACAAACGAATTATTACCCACAATGCGGTGCGGTGTGGATTTGAAGAATACTTCCGGCCTGTCTGCTTCATACACTTTGGCATAGAAGTCGGCGCCGCCGGAGGCCTTGCTTTCTTCCTGTCTTCCTACTTTGCTGCGCAGGTAAGTAACACCGCAGGCCCAAAGCTCCTGGTTATTGCCGATTGTTGGTAACACATCTGTGATCGCTGAAGCATCTGTTTGTATTGCTTTATCGAAAATGGTCTTTGCTTTTTGCAGCACATTATCATCGTTGATGAAGACCTGCCATTCTTCTTTCAGCAATCTGTATTGACCGTTCTCTTCGAGGATTATTCCGTTGGTGGTATTGTACGCTTTCATATTAATTTTAATTGGAACGCTGATCATCTCCATGAAAATCCATCAAATCCTATAAATCTTAGTCCCTCATCTTCACCCGCAGCACATACATATCATTCGTTATATACAATGTTTTCTGATCGGCCGATAAGGCACAGTTACTGGCGGCATTATCCAGTCTTATCTTCCCGAGCAGTTTGGCTTCTTTATTAAATATCCAGATACCGCCCGGGCCGGTGGCGAATACGATCCCGTTTTTGTCAATCTTTAATCCATCGGGTAATCCTTTCAGGGCCGTATCACTTCCTTCGGCACTATAGAATATTTTGGGAGCATAGATTGTATCATCCGGGCCGGTGGCGATTTCCCACCATACCGGTTTGGCGGGGTCACTGGAAGCCACGATCAGTCTTTCTTCCCCGGGAAAGAAGGCAATACCATTCGGCCGGCTGATACTGCCGGTAACCAGGGAAACTTTTCCCTCCGTGCTGAGCCGGTATACCCCGTTGAAGGGGATCTCCTTTTTCGGGTCGGTATCATCCTGTGTATGGAGACCATAGGGCGGGTCCGTAAAAAACAGTTCGCCCAAACGGTTGAAGACGGCATCATTCGGACTGCTGAACCGTTTGCCTTCATACTTATCTGCCAGGGTAATGAACTTCGCTTCCGGTTGATCAAGTGCTGCCTCCATTCGGGCCATTCTTCTGTCGCCATGCTGGCATAACACAAGCTGGCCGGAGGTATCAAATAACAGGCCGTTGCTGCCGGGCTCTTTACATACAGAAGGTTCGAAACCGGTGTACCCGCTGGGCTTGAGATAGATCCCCGTACCGTTCTCTTCCGTCCATTTATAGATCGTATTCTTCGGCACATCACTGAAGAGCAGCATATGCCGGCTTTCGATCCACAAGGGTCCTTCGCACCAGTCGAAACTATCGGCAATGATCTCTGCTTTAGCACCAGGTGCGATAATGCTATCCAATGCCGGATCTATCCGTTCGATAGTGCCGGTGGTGTTGTATGCTTTACTTTCCCCGCTATTTTTCTTTTTTGTATTACAGCTTGATGCTAATACTCCGGCTAAAATTAAAATGACAACGCTTTTATTCATTAGTTACTTTTTGAACCATACAAGGAATACAAGGCATACAAGAATACACCTTAGAATGATCTTCTATATCTTATAGGTCTTGTAGGCTATTTTCCAAAACCACAATATGTATTTACATTTAAAAACCGTATGTTAGAAAGACCTTGTATTTCTTGTATGCCTTGTATGGTTAATACCAGGAAAATATTATACAAGTACCCATTTACCAGACCGCAGCAAAGAAAGACCTTGTATTTCTTGTATGCCTTGTATGGTTAATACCAGGAAAATATTATACAAGTACCCATTTACCAGGCCGCATCAAAGAAAGACCTCCTATTTCTTGTATGCCTTGTATGATTAATTCCAGGAAGACATCAAACAAGTACCGATTTACCAGACCGCAGCAAAGAAAGACCTCCTATTTCTTGTATGCCTTGGATGATTAATTCCAGGAAGACATCAAACAAGTACCGACTTACCAGACCGCAGCAAAGAAAGACCTTGTATTTCTTGTATGCCTTGTATGATTAATTCCAGGAAGACATCAAACAAGTACCGATTTTCCAGACCGCAGCAAAGAAAGACCTTGTATTTCTTGTATGCCTTGTATGGTTAATTATTTTTCAGGTAAGACCGAGAAAAATTCATTGACCATCTGCTTTACACCCTCCTTCACGATATTGGTACAATTAAAATTGATCAGTATTCCCTTAGGTTTCTGCAGCAATTTCATGTATGTCAGCAACTGTGCTTCATGAACCGGTAATATTCCTTCCATTGCCTTCAATTCTACCACCATTTCATTTTCTACTAAAAAGTCGAGCCGATAATCAGTACTTAAAGAAAGCCCCTTGTAATTTACAGGTACCTGCAATTGGCTTTTAAACTTAATGGTGCGCAATGCTAATTCCTGTTTCAGGCAATCTTGATAAACACTTTCAAGCAGTCCCGGCCCCAAATGTTTATGCACCTCAATAGCACAACCAACAACCCTGTAACTAAGGTCATTCAAATAGCTTTTCGTAATCCTAAGGTTATTTTTCACAAATCTCTGCTACAAAATAATACTTCACAGTTTTACCCGAAAAGAATTCTCTCAATGCGAATCCCTCGTCACTACTGAACCCGAACTGCCCTGCAGAAAATCCAGATCAGCGCCTTTATCCGCTCCCAGTACATGCTTTATATACAAGCTCACATATCCTCTTTCAGCAGCCGGTTTCGGTGCCACCCATTCCTTCCTTCTTCTTTCCAGTTCTTCCTCCGGCACATGCAGGTGCAGTTTCCTGTTCTCCACGTCCAGTTCGATCAGGTCACCGTCCTGCACCAGGGCCAGGTTCCCGCCAATGGCAGACTCCGGTGATACATGCAGTACCGCTGTACCGTAGGCAGTTCCGCTCATACGGCCATCACTGATGCGGACCATATCCCGGATCCCTTTCTCCAGGATCTTTTTGGGCAAGGCCATGTTCCCCACTTCCGGCATACCGGGATATCCCACCGGCCCCACATATTTCAGCACCATCACGCAGTGCTCATCAATATCAAGTGCCGGGTCATCCACACGGGCATGATAGTCTTCAATGCTTTCAAATACCACAGCCCTGCCGGTATGTTTCATCAGGGCAGGTGTGGCGGCCGAGGGTTTCAGTACAGCGCCCTGCAGCGCCAGGTTACCTTTTACCACCACAATACCGGCTTCCGGTTTAAAGGGGGCATCATACTCAGCGATCACATCCCGGTTATAGCAGTCCGTGTTGTTCTTAATATTATCATGGTGGTTGCGGCCGGTAACGGTAACCACATTCTTATGCAGCTTATCTTTCAGTTCCTCCAGTATCACCGGCAGACCACCCGCATAATAAAAATCTTCCATCAGGTATTTACCCGATGGCATCAGGTTCAGCAGCAAGGGTATCTGGCTGCCCAGCCTGTCAAAATCATCCAGCTCCAGCTTCACCCCGATCCTTCCGGCTATCGCCAGCAGGTGTATCACAAAGTTGGAGGAACCACCCACCGCCGAATTCACCAGGATAGCATTTTCAAATGCTTCCCTCGTCAGTATTTTATCGATCGTCAGGTCTTCCTTCACCATTTCCACCACCCGTCTGCCGCTCAGTTGCGCCATTACTTTCTTTCTGGAATCAGCAGCAGGTATAGCAGCTGCGCCGCTCAAGGTTAAGCCCAGTGCTTCCACCATACAAGCCATTGTACTGGCCGTGCCCATCGTCATACAATGTCCGATGCTGCGGCTCATACAGCTTTCTGCAAACTCACATTCCTCCTGTGTCATCCTGCCCGTCTTCATATCCTCATCAAACTTCCACACATGTGTACCCGACCCGATCGTCTGTCCTTTATACCTGCCGTTCAGCATCGGGCCACCCGGTACCACAATGGTGGGCAATCCCACACTGGCCGCTCCCATCACGGTTGATGGTGTTGTTTTATCACAACCGGTAAGCAGCACTACGCCGTCAATCGGATTACCACGGATGGATTCTTCGGCATCCATACTGGCCAGGTTACGAAAGAGCATCGCAGTTGGCTTCAGGAGTGTTTCACCCAAACTCATAATGGGAAATTCAACCGGGAACCCGCCTGCTTCCAGCACTCCTTTCTTTACGGATTCCGCATGATCCCTGAAATGTGCATTACACGGCGTCAGTTCGCTGTAGGTATTGCAAATACCGATCACCGGGCGGCCATCAAACAGATCCGATGGCATACCCTGGTTCTTCATCCAGCTGCGGTAGATGATGCCGTCCTTGTCTTTCCGGCCAAACCAGTCGTGGCTTCTTAATTTCTTTTTCATAGTTATTTCTTCGTCTTCTGTAGTTTTTGCAAAAGAGGATTATTTTCCCGGCTGCCGTTCCCTGATCACCGTCCCTTGCGTCGCACTCTTGTACGTTCGGTTCGCTATTCGGCAAACGGGAACACAGGTTGAACGGACGAAACGGTTATTCGCTGAAAAAATCCGCTTTGATCTGTTTCATCAGCGTCTGCTGCGTTCCCATTCCCTTTCAATTGATCACTACTCTCTTTCCTGTCCGCATCGCTTCATACACGGCCTGCAGGTATCTTACATCCCGTCGTCCCATTTCACCGGGCACTATGCTTTCTTTATTTTCTTTTATTGCCTTTCCGATTCCATCCAGCTGGGCCGCCTGCTGGTTGATCAGCGGGAATTTCATCGGCCCCTCCGGTGTTGAACCCCGCTGCCCGGTATAGTTGAAGGCGGCTGTTAGTTCGAAAACCCCATGTGCCGCTTCGGCGCTTAAATAATTCATTCCGTCCTGGTAACTGGTTACGCCTTCGGCGATCAACCCTCCGGGAAATTCCATTTGCCAGGTCAGGGACTGCTCCACTTCTTTGAATCGTTCCGGATCGGTCTTCACTCCTTCCTGTGCCGTTACGGCAACCGGTTCCAGGCCGGTGGTATAACACATGCCCTGTATCACATAAATGCCCACATCCATCAGGGGGCCGCCACCGGCATATTTCTGCGTCAACCGCCATTGCGAAGGTCCTGCCCGGAAGCCAAACCCGCCCTTCAGTTTTTTGATCTCCCCAAATACTTTTTGTGTGCCGCAGCGTACCATTTCAAGGTTATAGGGTTCAAAGTGGAGGCGATAGCCTATCGACAAATGTTTACCGGCCTTCCGGGCGGCAGCGATCATCCGGTCGCATTCCTCCACCTGTATGGCCATGGGTTTCTCACAGATCACATGCTTACCGGCTTCAAAACCACGGATGGTGTATTCCGCATGCATATTGTTCGGCAGCACTACATAGATGACATCGATGGCAGGGTTATCTTTTATGGAGTCGTAATTGTCATAGTTATAAATATTCTTATCCGGTATCCCGTATTTATCCTGCCAGGCCGGTATTTTGGAAGGTGTGCCGGTAACAATTCCCGCCACATAGCAATGCTGTGTTTGCAAAACAGCCGGCGCCAGGTAATTCGTGGCATAATTTCCCAGGCCCACAAAAGCGATCCCGAGTTTCCCGTCTTTTTGCGGTGTCATACTTTTTTGTTTTGGGTCGTTATCGTTACAGGAAAAGGAAGAGGCAAGCAGGGGAATACCTGCACCGGTCATCCCGGCTTCATAGAGAAATCTTCTTCTTGTATAAGCCCTGCGCTTCATAGCTTGTTACTTAAAATATTTGGATGCGAAGGCAAGAAAATACGGCCAGTTGGGACCGGTGGTATGCCCGCCGCTGTGCTGCCGCCAGGCAATATCCCCGTCGGCCAGTGTTGTTTCAACCGGCGGGAACTCCATGGTGCCATATCCTTTCTTCCCCAGCAACTCATAGACAGGTGCTGCATAGGCGCCGCCGAGGAACATTCCTTTTGCATCCACCCATTGTCCCTCCGCTTTCGGTGAGCCCGAACTGATAAAGACAGGCCTGGGGGCACAGAGCGCCACCAGTTCATGTGCATCTACCGGAAGATCGTTCGGGGTAAGCGGCCCTGCATATTTAATAAAGTTACCGGCAAACCAATGATATTCTCCGGAAGAAGCCAGGTTTTCCACCTGTTCGCCCAGCACACGGCGTAAGATCTTTGTACCGCCTGCGCCCGAAGACCCGATGAAACCAATTGCGATCCGGGGTTCAAACGCCATGGTTACGATCGCTGCTTTACCATATCTGGACAAGCCTTCTATCCCGATCCGTTTTGCATTTACATCTTTGTCTGTTTCAAAATAATCAATGGCCCGGCTGGCCCCCCAGGCCCAGGCTCTTAATGTTCCCCAGTCATCGGGCTTCCGGTATTGTCCCTTGTTGCACAGGCCAATGATGCCTTGTGTGAGTCCCGCACCGTTATCCGCCTGGTAACTGGTGGGTACGATGATGGCAAAACCCCAGCCCTTTTCCAACACCTGTTCCTGCCAGCTCTTTTGCGGAGTGGTGCCTGCCGGTGGCGGTGGCAGCCGGAATCCCGGTGGAAAAATGAAACCATATTCCATGATCACCGGTACCGGGTGACCGATATCTTTCGGTGTAGTAAGCGATAATTGTATATCCACTTTTATCTGCGGGTAAGATGAATTATCTACATGCCCCAATAAGTTCTTCGTTATACCTCTTTGCCCGCCGATCACCGTATCAACGGTGCTTACCACTTCCCAGTTCACCCTCGGAGTGTTCTTCGGTACACGGCCATATATTTCCCTGTCAAAATCTTCTTCGATCTCTGCACGGCGTTTCGTCCACCATACTTTGGCCTCTGTTACTTTCTTTCCGTTCTTCAATGTGAGCGGATCAGGTAAGGAAGTGTATTGCGTAGCTTTTGATTCATCCACATTCGCTGCATTTGGTGCAGAAGGATTTCCCGATGGTCCCGGCCGGGTTGATTTGATCTTCAGTTGCGCCAGCATATTATTATAGTCTGCCTGTGTAGCCTGTTGCTGTATGCGTGCCGCTTTATCCCGTTCCTGCCATGTCTTTATATGTTCGGCCACGTCCACCATCGGGGCGATCATAATGTCGTTCTCGTTCTGCTTCAGGAACTGCAGGAACTCCCGGTGATCGGATAATGCTACGTCCAGTCCGTTGCCGCCGCCTACTCCGTGAAAGAGTACCACAAGGAGTGAGCTGGTCTCCATCGCCTTTTTTACCCAGCCGATCATTTCTGCCGCTGAGGTGTGGTTCACCATATAACAATCCACATTATAAAGATCGACTTCCTTGATCTTATGCATTTCATTCCGCACAGCCCTTGCCGCAATGAAATCACCCTTCATAGCATTGATGAAAGAAGAGTCGCCGATCTTCATATCCCCGCAGGTAAAGGCAAGGGTTCGTTTTGTTTTTCCATCCAGCGCCTGCAGGAAAAGACTGGTCATTCTTGTTTCATCCACCATGCGCTGCACGGTATAGTTCCGCATATCGTATTCGGGCTTTACCCATTCCCTTCCCGTACCGCCGATACAGGGATGAAAAAGGGTATGGTTACCGAGTTCGTATCCCCTTTCGGACAATGCTTTCCATTCGTTCATCCGTTTTTGAACGGAAGCCGAGAAAGCCGTGATGTAAAAAGTTGCTTTCAGCCCCAATGAGTCCAGCACCGGCACGGCATTATCGAGATGCTCATCGATCGCATCATCATAGGTGATCACCACGGCACATTTTTTACCCTGCCAGGGTTGATTGAACTGCGCACGGGCCCCCGGGAAAATGAAAAGTGCAATGACTGCCAGGATCTTTTTCATACATAGTTAGTTTGAAAGCAATGCTGCGTCTGCTGGTTTAAACAGAAGTTTTGAAAACATGTATAACCCGTCTTTCCATACTTTAAAATCATGCACACCGGGTTCAATAAAATAAATGTGCGGCACTTTCTTTTCGGCCAGGTATGTATGTGTCCTGCGGCTGAATACAAGCAGGTTATCGCTGTCTCCGCAGGATATCCAGAGCAGCTTCAGTTGCATTCGTGCCAGTTCGGGATCGGGCACCAGCTCTTCCGGTTTTTTTGTATTGGGTGCGGAGGAGAAGCCACCGACCCAGGCAAATTTTTCAAGGTGGCCTAATCCAAAGTTGAGCGACTGTCCTCCTCCCATGGAAAGTCCGGCAATGGCCCGGTATTCCCGGCCGGTCTTTACCGGGTATGTTTTTTCCACGAAAGGTATCAGGTCATTCAGCAGGTCTTTTTCGAAGGTGCTAAAAGCCCGGACCTTGGCCGTGTCAAAAACATTTCCGCCTTTCCTGTCATCTTTCATGGCACGGCCGTTGGGCATGACCACTATCATCGGTTCAATGGCTTTCTCTGCATAAAGATTATCGAGGATGATCTGCGGATCACCATGGTTGAGCCACTCAAACTCATCTCCGCCGATACCATGGAGCAGGTACAATACCGGGTAGCTTATGTTCCGGCTAAAGCCCGGTGGCCGGTAAACAGTGGCCCGGCGGGTTACACCGACGGTAGCAGATGGATACAGGATCGTATCGATACTGCCATGAGGTATGGATACCTGTAACGAATCAAATCCCTGTGGCGGTCGTTTCAATCCGTCCTGTGCCAGGGCCACCGAACCGGTTAGTGCGATACCCAGCAAACTGATGAATGTCTTTTTCATTGACTGATAGTATTGATTCAGTATTTATTTGAGCTCGAGGACCACCACTGAAAAAGGCGGCAGCTTTACGTTCAGGTTAGTACCGTTTACTGCTGCACCGGTAAATGCAGCCGGTTTTATTTTATCCGGCATTTCAAAGCTGTTATAATCCTGCAGCTTGCCGGAACGGAGGATGCGCCCCGTTACCGATTTACCTGTTACACCGCCCAGGTTGATATTCACTTCCTGTTCTTTACCGGCATCCATATTTACCAGCGAAATATGCACCGCCCCGCTTTTATCTTTAGAAGCAGACGCCGATACCGCCTGTATCTTTCTTCCACCGTATTCATAATTGTTACTGGTCATCACCAGCGGTATCATTAATGCATCCTGGTGCACATTGTACATTTCCATTACATGGTAAGTAGGTGTGAGCACCATCTTATCATCTTTGGTAAGAATAACGGATTGCAGCACATTCACCATCTGTGCCAGGTTGGCCATCCGCACCCGGTCACAGTTATTGTTGAAGATATTCAGCGTCAGCCCGGCGATCATGGCATCCCGCATTGAACTTTGCTGGTATAAGAAGGCCCCATTGGTGCCCGGCTCCACATCATACCATCCGCCCCACTCGTCCACCACCAGGGCTATCTTTTTCTGCGGATCATATTTATCCATGATCTCCTTGTTCTTCTTCACCATCCTTTCCATGCGCCAGGCCTGTTCCATTGACCGGATGTATTCATCTTCTGAAAAATTGGTGGCCGATCCCTTTTTCGACCAGTCGATCACGGAGTAATGATGAATGGAAAGTCCTTCAAAGCGGCGGATCGGGATATTTTTCATCACGGTTTCGGTCCAGTCATAATCTTCTGAACCGGGGCCGACAGCAATGCGAAAGAGACCTACCGAGTTACTGTAATTGGTGATCATCGTAGCATACTTCTTATACTCGTTCACATAGTAATCCGCGGTCATAGCTCCCCCGCAATCCCAGGATTCATTCCCCACTCCCCAGAACTTTACTTTCCACGGGGTGGCCCTTCCGTTCTGCATGCGCATATCGGTAAGATAACCGGAGCCATTCGCATGGTTCACATACTGCACCCAGTCCACGGCTTCCTGCACTGTGCCGCCGCCCATGTTGATCGCCAGGTAAGGTTCTGCGCCGATCAGTTCACAAAAGTCCAGGAATTCATGCGTACCAAAACTGTTATCCTCCCGCACATTCCCCCATGCGGTGTTGGAGATCGGTTTGCGTTTGTCTTTCGGGCCGATCGCATCCATCCAGTGATAGGTATCTGCAAAACAACCTCCCGGCCAGCGAAGCACCGGCACTTTCAGTTTCTTCAGGGCTTCCACCACATCGAGACGTACACCATTTTTATTGGGAATATTCTTATTGCCGTCACCAACGTAGATACCGCCGTAGATACAATGGCCGAGGTCTTCCGAAAAATGGCCATAGATATTGCGGTTGATCGAATCCCTTGCACCGGAAAGGTTCAGTACAATGTTGTTTTGTGCAAACCCGGTCACACCGGTTGCCAGGGCGAGTGCCAGCAGTAATTTTCGCATAGAAGTTTATTTTAAGGAATTAAGATCGATAACAAACCGGTAATGCACATCATTTCTCAGCATCCTTTCATAGGCCTCATTGATCTGCTGCATCGGTATCACTTCCACCTCTGCCACAATATTTTTTTCGGCACAATAGTCCAGCATTTCCTGTGTCTCCTTCATCCCGCCGATCATACTCCCGGTTACACTGCGCCGGTTGGTGATCAGTGCAAACGGGTTCAGCCGGGGTTGCTCCGAAGGAAGTCCCACCACCAGCAGTTTTCCTTCCAGGTCAAGCAGCTCGAGGTATTTCTCATAATCATGGTTGGCAGAAACCGTATCAAGGATCACATTGAAGCTTTTTTCCTGCCGCTGCATCGCAGCTTCATCCGTACTCAACAGAAAGCCGGCACCCATCCGGGCCGCATCCTTTTCTTTTTCCGGCGAGTGACTGATCACGGTAACCGCTGCCCCGAACGATACGGCAAACTTCACTCCCAGGTGGCCCAGTCCGCCCAGCCCTACCACTCCGACCTTCATACCAGGTCCCGTCTTTGCATAGCGCAGCGGAGAATACGTAGTGATCCCCGCACATAATAATGGTGCGGCGGCGGCCAGGTTCAGTTTATCACTTATGTTCAAAACATAATGCTCATCCACTACGATCCTGGTAGAATAGCCGCCCTGTGCAATAGTTACTTTATCTCTTTCGTAACCATTGTATGTTCCTGTCATGCCCTCTTCGCAATAGTTTTCCCACCCGGCCTTACAGTTCTTACAGGTACGGCAACTGTCCACAAACACTCCCACACCAACAAAGTCTCCTTTCTTAAACTTTGCCGCTGAAC
This sequence comes from Chitinophagaceae bacterium, assembly GCA_046329665.1. Classification (GTDB taxonomy): domain Bacteria; phylum Bacteroidota; class Bacteroidia; order Chitinophagales; family Chitinophagaceae; genus JJ008. Next base: position 58,409 of record JAXLUG010000014.1, read on the forward strand.
TTCCTGCAGCTGTTACTTTCCCGACGATCTCATGTCCCGGCACCATCGGGTAAACGGACCCGCCCCATTCATCCCTTGCCTGGTGCAGGTCGCTGTGGCAAACGCCACAATACAATATTTCTATCTGCACATCACCGGGACGAAGCTCCCTTCTGTCAAATTCAAAAGACCTCAAAGGTTCGGCGGCACTGTAGGCAGCATATGCCTTTGTGTTACTCATACTGTGTTTGTTTACTGATCTGTTCTGAAGGGCGATGCCGGCAGCCCTTCTTTATTATACAGGTTTGCATGTACAGGGTTATCCGCCCAGGCATAGCGCACATACATGGGTTCCCGGACACTGTCATTCCAGACCACAACCCTGTTTCCCACGATCGATGCGTTTGCCCATACAAATTTTTTATCCGCACCGGCAATGGCAAATTCACCGGGATCTTCCCCGTCATTCGTCACCAGCCCGCTGCCTGTATGGGTGAAACTGATGATGAATTTATTTCCTTCTCCCACCCAGGACTGGAAAAGCGGGCCGCTGTAAACCCTGTTTTCACCATACGCTTTATTCAGGGCGGCCAGCGCCAGTCTTTCGCCTACTTCTTTTTTATTGTCGGGATGGATATCATTCCATTCACCCAGGTCGATCGCCACAGCCATGGCGGTATTAGGAACCGATAAAGTTTTCAATTGCGATTCACGCAGCAGGGCCCAGTTACTTTCTGATGGTATATAATTATAATCCATGAAACCGGGAAGCTGTACATACAGGAAAGGCAACTCTCCCTGCTGCCATTTGTTCCGCCAGTCATTTATCAAGGCGGGTAACAATTGTGCGTACTCTGCCGGTTTGCCGGTATTGGCCTCTCCCTGGTACCAGCAAAACCCTTTGATCGTGTAATTGGTCTCCGGGGCCACCATGGCATTGTATAATGCGGCGGGCTGGTTCTGCGGGTTGATCCCTCCGCCGCCGAAGCTGCCCGTGCGGGGCATATACACTTCGCCCACTTTATATTCCCAGGTTCCTTTCAGGTCGATCGTGTCTGTGCCGGCAAATAAACAATACGGCTTATCCGGTACAAAGCCCCCTTTGCCTGCATTGTTCGTCACCCTGATCACCAGCAGGTTCTTTCCCGGTTTCAGCAGGTCAGCGGGAAGTGCATACCGGCGTTGCGGATACATATAAGTGGTATTCCCGGTCTTCCTGCCATTTATATAGAGTTCATCTGCATCCACAATGCGGCCCAGAAAAATCCGGCCGGTCTTACCTGTCATCGAAGCGGGTACTTCTATTTCCCTCCGGTACCACACCACACCGTTCAGGTCTTTCACGCCCTGGTCTTCCCAGTAACCGGGAATATTGATCGTCCTCCAGCCCCGGGGTGTATAGGATGGGTCATACCATTTCACCGGGCCGGTCAGTCCTTCATCATATACCGGAGATGGTTTCATCCTGGTGGCGGTCGTGTTGCCTGGGGCAACAGTATCTTTGTTTTTCCGGATCATACTGATCAGAGAAGGAAAGCTGCTTAATCCTTCTTCACTTGTCCAGGCTTCGGCAGGGGTGCCCCCCACACTGGCATTGATGATGCCGATGGGTACATGGTAAGTATCATAAATTTTTTTGGCAAAGAAGTAAGCGACAGCGGAGAAAGGACGAACATCATCCCCCACGGCAGCTTTCCAGTACCCGGCGGGCAGATCCTGCTGCGGTCCCTGTAGGCTGGTAAGGGTGGGGATCCAGAATTGTCTTATCTGCGGATCATTTGCGGCTGCGATCTCCTTTGCATACCGGACATCATGAATATTCAGCTGGTGCACCATGTTCGATTGTCCGCTGCAGAACCATACATCGCCGATCAGTATATCTTTCAGGGTGATCCTGTTCTTACCGGTGATCTCCATGGTATAGGGGCCGCCGGGTTTCATCGGCGGAAGTTTAATCATCCAGTTGCCCTTCGTGTCTGCCTTAACTTTATACTGCCGGCTCATGAACCGGACCGCAACCTTTTCGCCGGGAGAGGCCCAGCCCCATACCTTTACCGTGGTCTCTCTTTGCAGGACCATGCTGTCCCTTACGATCTGCGGCAACCTGACCTGTGCAGAAACAGGATGGGCCGGCAGGATAAAAAGCAATAGCAGGTATGGCAGGAAGCCTTTCATGGGTTATTTCATTTTAGTGAATTCGTCCGAGCGGCCATACCGGTCCAGCCGGAAACCGGTGATCTTATTGTTCGCTGTACTGAAATGCATTTTGAAGAATTCGGAGGTGGCATAGAAGTCGTTGTCGCCGGCAATGTATAGCCGGTACAACACATCCCAGATCTTTACATAGGCGATGGTGTCCTGCATAACCACCCTGGCGATCTCACCGCTTGCTGAAATAAAATCGCCGGTATAGTTCCATAGTTTGTCCTTGCCGAAAACCAGTCTTGGCCTTTCAAAAATATACTGAAGCCCCCTGGAAAATGTTTCGCTCTTTGTTCCTGAGTGACCGGTGTTTTCCAGGATCTTTGAACGGAACTGAAGGGAAGGATAATCACGGCTTTTCATAAAAGCAGCGAACTTTTCAAAACCGGGAACATTTCTTTCCACCTCGCCGATGGTCATGTACAAACGTGCCGGCGGGTTAGCAGGGTTTTGAAAATATTTTTTTTCGTACTGGTAGATCACCTCCTTATCCCAGCCGATCGCAGGGCTGGCGGCAGCATACCCGCTGAACATCCCCGGCTGAGTAAACAAGGCATACAAGGTGATCAAACCACCCAGCGAGCAACCGGCGATCGACCTGTTCTGCGGGTCAGCATTGTATTTCTTTTCCATGAAGGGAAACAATTCGTTCCGCATGAAAGCAAGAAATTTATCAGCGCCCCCGCTTTGCGGCCTCCCGTCATGGGTTGGTGTATAGTCCCTGACCCGTAAACTATCCGGGTTGGGAGCAGTACCTCCCCAGGTCACCCCGACGATAATGAGTTCCGGTATGAACCCGTCATAATACTGCTGCCCGTAAACGGATTTCACCAGCGGGAAATCCCACTGCGAATCCATCACGTATACCACGGGGTATCGTTGGCGGCTGCTGTAACCACCCGGTAATAAAATATGCAGTTCATATTCCTGGCCGGCCACTTCAGCGGAAGTGATCTTCTCCACCCGTGATCCGGGAATGATCACCTGCGGATATTGACCGGCAACCGTGATAACAGCCGCCAGCGCAATGGATAGCATACAGAGTTTACACATATCGTTATTTATACGCAACCTCGTTCCAACGCAGTTCATTTTTCAGCTGGCGGATCGTGGTTTGCCGGTTGATCAGTATACATTCCATACCCGCCATCTCAGCAAAATCCTGCAGTGTTTCTGCCGGGATATTCTGGCTGTAACAGGTATGATGGGCGCCACCGGCCAGTATCCAGGCCGTACATCCCGTAGGCATATCCGGTAATGGTTTCCACAACACCCTTGCCACCGGGAGCTTTGGCAGTTTGTTCTTCGGTGTCAAGGCCTCCACTTCATTGATCAGCATCCGGAAGCGGTTGCCCATATCAATGATCGAGGCATTCAATGCGCTGCCGCCTTTTACATTGAACACCAGTCTTACCGGGTCAGCTTTGCCGCCAATACCCAGCGGATGTATCTCGCAGGAAGGTTTGCCATCAGCAATGCTGCTGCATATTTCCAGCATGTGACTGCCGAGTACCATTTCTTTTCCGGGTTCAAAATGATAGGTATAATCTTCCATAAACGAATTGCCGCCGGGCAAACCAGCGCCCATTACTTTCATCGCTCTGACCAATGCAGCCGTTTTCCAGTCACCTTCGGCTGCAAACCCATACCCGTCTGCCATTAACCGCTGCGCTGCGATGCCGGGCAATTGTACCAGTCCATGCAGGTCTTCAAATGTATCGCTGAAGCCTTTGAAGTTTCCTTCTTCTAAAAACCTGCGGAGACCTATCTCGATCTTTGCTGCTTCTCTTAATGACTGATGCTGTGGATTTCCTTTCTTCAGCGAAGGCATCAGTGTGTAAGCCCCTGCATACTCGTCGCAGAGTCTGGTAATAGCTGTTTCTTTTACATTATTAATATATCCCGCCAGGTCGCCGACACCATGTGTGTTCACGCTGTACCCAAACCTGATCTCCGCTTCTACTTTATCTCCTTCTGTTACGGCCACAAAACGCATATTATCACCAAAGCGGACAAATCTTGCCCCCTGCCAGTCATTCCAGCCCAATGCCGCTCTTGTCCATCCTGCTATTTGCTGTACGGTTGATCTGTTTTCCCAATGGCCCGTGACCACTTTACGGTTCAGCCGCATCCGGCTCATGATAAAGCCGAACTCCCTGTCGCCATGGGCACTTTGATTCAGGTTCATGAAATCCATGTCGATCGTATCCCATGGAATATCACGGTTGAATTGTGTATGCAAATGAAGCAGCGGCTTGTTCAATATCTTCAGTCCGTTGATCCACATCTTTGCCGGCGAGAACGTATGCATCCAGGCAATGATTCCCACGCAGTTCTTTGTTGTATTAGCATCCACAAAGAGATTATATACTTCTTCCGGTGATTTTACTACCGGTTTAAATACAACTTTCGCCGGAACAGACTCATTGCTGTTCAGTGATCTTGCGATCAGCGTAGAATGCTTTGCTACCTGTTTCAGCGTTTCTTCCCCATATAAATGCTGGCTGCCGGTTATGAACCAGAGTTCCTTATTCTTACTGTTTTCAATCATACTTACGTTTTATTTATATTGAAACACTAAGACATGGAGACACAAAGACACGAAAGCAAAATACTGCTGATCGCCATCTCTTAACTTAGTGCCTTCGTGTCCTGGTGTCTTCGTGTTTCAAACCCATTTTATAAGTTCTTATTTGCTCAATATTTCCACATCTTTGATCTTCTCGGGGAACCACACCATCATTTCTCCTTTACCCCGGTTCGCCCAGCTGTAATAGGGCACCAGAATAACCCGTCTCCTCTCCGTGGTAATTGTCTCTTCATTATTTATTGTCACGACAGTTGCAATAGCTTGTTCGGTAACAATTCCGTTTAACAAGTCAGGCCGTACCTGGTGATAGAAATCAATTATAGAATTAAAAACTATATTCGACGTTTTATTATTATTGTCAATTCCTTCTGCACAATAAATCAATGGCCCCCGCTGAAATGCGATCTTGCCTATATTATTACTGACCTTTTCATTACACTCAACCGATCTAATTTCCACAGGGAGCGTCAAATTAACTTTATCTCCTTTTTTCCAGTTGCGGTTAATCACGGCATATCCATTTACCATCTCATAGGTTATTTCAATTCCATTCACTTCTATTAGTGGTAAATCTATTCTTTGGCTGGAATATTTATAAAGGTCTGAGGGTATGGCTTCATTCTTTGCCCATCCGGGTATTCTGATTAATAAACTGAATTGGTTAGGCTTCGCAGTCCCGATTGTAAAATTCAGATCGCCTTCCCATGGATAATTATTTTCCTGCAGTATGCTGACTGGTCTGCCATTGACTACTAAATCGGCAGTGCTGGTCGCAAACAGGTTCACATAAACTTTATCTGCCTGTTGTGCATACATGTACCCGGGTATAGAAGGAATAAACCGGCAGATATTGGTGGGACAGCAACTGCATTCAAACCAGCCCGAACGTTCTCTTTCCTGGTCAGGATGTGTGAAGCTGTTTCGTATCTCCATGGCATTGGTGTAGAAAAATGATTTGCCGTCCAATCCCACGCCGGAGATCAATCCATTGTACAATACCTTTTCCAGTACATCGATGTATTTGGAATCACCATGCAGCAGGAACATCCGCTGGTTCCAGTACACTTCCGCAATGGCCGCACAGGTTTCGTTATACGCTGTGTTATTGGGAAGCTCGTAGTTGGCACCAAACCGTTCACCATCACCAATGGCGCCCACGCCGCCGTTTATATAGATCTTCTTGCTTACTACGTTTTCCCAGATGGAATCGATCGCTGTGCGCAGGCTGTCATCCCCCGTGAGGGCTGCCACATCCGCCACCGCCGCATACAAATAGCCGGCCCTGACCGCATGTCCGACGGCTTCCCGTTGCTCCACCACCGGTTGGTTATCCTGCCAGTAGGCGCCGTTCTTCCACGGGTCGCTGCTCTTCGGATCATAGCCTTTATACCGGCCTCTTGCATAAATGAAAAATCTTGCTGTGTTCAGGTATTCCTGTTTGCCGGTGATGCGGTAGAGTTTTACCAGCCCCATCTCCACTATTTCATGCCCCGGCGCCACGGATCTTTTTCCGGGGCCGAACACGCTGCAAACGAGATCAGCGTTCTTCAAAGCAATATCAAGCAGGTTTCTCTTTTTAGTAGCGAGGTAATGTGCTGCCGCTGCTTCGTACAGGTGACCGGCATTGTACAACTCATGACTCAGCTCCCTTTCTTTTTCCCAGCGTTCCTTTCCCACCCAGCTGCCCACCTGCAGCGGATCGATGGTACGGGCGGTGTATAAATAACCATCGGGCTCCTGGGCGTTCTTTATAATGGTAATCAGCGAATCAACATACGCATCCAGTTTTTGATCCGGGTGTGTCGCCAGTGTGAAGGACGCCCCTTCGATCGTTTTGTAGATATCTGTATCATCAAACGGATAGCGGGTGCAGAACTTACCGGTTCGTTGTGCTGCCATGATGAAATTACTGACCCGCCCGGTGCTTTCACATCGCTGGAACGATGCCGGGATCGTAACCATTCTGTTGATCTCGATCCGCGGCAGCCAGAATTTATCCTGCAGGTGCACTTTCGTGAAATCCACTTCCTTCACTCCATAATCATGTTGTGCCACGGCGACCAAGGTGCCGAGTATTCCTGCAAGTAAAAACGATGACCGCTTTTTCATACAATCTACTTTGTACTGAATTTATAAATACAGGTATGGCGGTAAGTATCCCCCGGTCTTAATGTGGTCGGGGGAAATGAAGGCTGGTTGGGGCTATCGGGGAAATGCTGTGTTTCGAGACAAAGCGCCCCGTGCAGTACATATTTCATTCCTCCCTTGGTGTTCGTTAATGTACCGTCCAGGAAATTGCCGCTGTAGAACTGGATACCCGGTTCGGTTGTCCATACTTCCATTTGCCTGCCGCTGGCCGAATCGTACAAGACAGCAGCCAGATCAAGTCCCCGTTCCTTTTTGGCTATTACCCAGTTATGATCATATCCGCCTTTTACCTGGTCAATATCTCTTCCGATCTTTTTGCTGATCGTAAAATCCATCGGTGTACCTGCTACCTCTTTAATTTCCCCGGTCGGGATCAACTGATCATTCACTGGTGTAAATGATTTTGCATTCAGCATAAGATCATGCCCAAGTATGGTGGAGTCTCTTCCGGCAGATAAATTGAAATAAGAATGACTGGTGAGGTTGACCGGTGTGGCCTTATCCGTAGTAGCGGTGTATTCAATCTTTAATCCGTTGTCAGCCGTTAACGTATATACAACGGCAACATTCAGATTGCCCGGGTAGCCCTCTTCGCCATCCTTACTCTGATAGGTACACTTCAAACTGCTGTCGCCCGGAAGCTTTTCAATATTCCAGTACACTTTGTCATATCCTTTATTGCCTCCATGCAGTGAGTTGCCATGATCGTTTCCGGCGAGTTGGTACTCTTTTCCCTCCAGTGTGAATTTTCCTTTATTGATCCGGTTGCCATAGCGTCCGATCAATGCACCAAAATAAGGATCGCCTTTTTGCAGATAGCCGTCCAATGATTCAAAGCCGGCCACCACATCCCCGATATTGCCGGTGCGGTCAGGTGTGATGATCCTGGTAATGATACCTCCGTAATTGATCACACTTACCTTCATGCCGGCTGCATTGGATAATGTGTACTCCGTGACAGGTTTCCCTTCAAAGGTGCCGAAGGGTCTTTCTGTGATGGCTGCCTGCTGCGTATTTTCCATAGCATTGTCTTTCTTATCTGTTTTGGTGTTTTTGCAGGAAGCAAGCAATAGCATGACCCCTGTTGCCAATAATATCTTTTTCATGTGCATTCAGTACAGTTTTATCGATGTATCACTGACCGTAATAGCTGTCCGGTCCGTGTTTTCTTTCAAAATGTTTCCGGGTCAGCGCTTCTTTTAAGCGGGAGATTTCCGGGCTGACCTGTTCGGTCAGCAAGGCTGTTTTCGCAATGAACTCCAGTACGGCACTGTTGTGTACCGCTTTGGCGGCATCCTTTCCCCAGGTAAAAGGGGCATGGCTTCCCACCAGTATCATTTCGGTTTCCGTATGCCCGATCCCTCTTTCTTTTAAACAACTGATGATCTGCAAACCGGTTTCATACTCGTATTGCCCTTTGACCATTTCATCGCTCATCGGTGCGGTACAGGGAATATCCATAGCGGCATAATCGGCATGCGTGGTGCCATATAATGGTATATCCCGCAAGGCCTGTGCCCAGGCAGTGGCATAAGTGCTGTGGGTGTGGGCAATACCCCCGATGCCTTCCCAGTGTTTATACAAGACAGCATGCGTCAAGGTATCAGAAGAAGGCCGCAGGCTCCCTTCCACTATTTTACCATCAAAATCCACCACGACCATGCTGCCCGGTGTAAGGGCTTCGTACGGTACACCGCTTGGCTTTATGGCAAACACACCTTTGCTTCGGTCGGCTGCACTCACATTTCCGAACGTGAAGAGCACCAGCCCGAGTGCCGGCAACTGCCTGTTGGCTTCAAAGGCTTCTTGCTTTATTGAGTCGTACCCCATTCCTGTTGGTATTATTACTGATAAAATCGCCGAGGTGCCTGTATTGATGATACCGGCCCCGGTAATAAGGCATCTTTTCCTTATCCGGCATATAGGTCCTTTCAAATCCGCTGCCCATTGCTTTCATGGCATCTTCTACCTTATTATATATACCCGCTGCCGTGGCGGCAAACATGGCGGCACCGGCCGCACAGGTTTGTTCACTGCGGTGTACCCGGATCGGCTGCTCCAGCACATCGGCCATGACCTGCATGATGTACGGCGACTTCTTTGCCACACCACCCAATGCAATGATCCCTTCCACCGGTATGCCTTCACTGATGAAGCGCTCCACGATGGCTTTGCTGCCAAAACAGGTAGCTTCCACCAGGGCTTTAAACAATTGCGGTGCATCTGTTCCCAGGCTGAGATTGAGAAAAGCGCCTTTGAGCAATTGGTTGGCATCAGGCGTTCTTCTTCCGTTCAGCCAGTCACTGGCCAGTACATCGCCGGATGATACAGGAAGTTTCGCCGCTTCGGTACTTAACTGTGCAATGATATTTTTCGTGATCGCTTCCTGCTGCTGTTCGTCTTTTACAAACTGGTACACCGGCCAGCTGATCAGTTTTTTGAACCAGGCATAGGCATCACCAAAGGCGCTTTGCCCGGCTTCCAGGCCGATCATACCCGGAATGACGGAACCATTCACCTGTCCGCAAATGCCCTTTACCAGTTTGCCTTTCATGTCATCAGGCGGCACGACCATTATATCACAGGTAGAGGTACCAACGATCCTGCTCAGGTAATAGGGTTCGATCTGTCCGCCCACTGCCCCCATGTGACAATCAAATGCACCAACACCTATAACAACAGTAGCGGGAAGGCCAAGTTTTGCTGCCCATTCTGGTGAGATCGTTCCGGCGGCTTCCGCAGCAGTATATGTTCTGATATATAATCTTTTGGTGAACCCTGCCAGCAACGGATCAAGACCACTGAAAAATGCATCGGGGGGCAGCCCTCCGTATTCATCACTCCACAACGCCTTATGCCCCGCACTGCACACACCTCGTTTTATATCCGCTGCATGCTGCCCGCCGGTCAGGACGAAGGGGATCCAGTCGCAATGCTCCACAAAACTGTAAATATGATTCCTTACCTGTTCATCTTCTTTCAGTATATGAAGCAGTTTAGCCCAGAACCACTCACTGCTGTAGATACCTCCTGCATACTGCAGGTAGTTTATTTCCCCTTCTGCTGCATACCTGTTGATCGCTTCCGCTTCTTCCACGGCCGTATGATCTTTCCACAAAACGAACATGGCATCAGGGTTCTCTTCCATACCCGGCAACATAGAAAGCGGCGTACCATTTTTGTCCACAGCAACCGGGGTAGAACCTGTGGTGTCAACTGAAAGACCGACAATGTTGTTTGTTATGGAAGCATCCAGTGTATTTACACAATCCCGTACCGCTTTCTCCAGGCTTTCCAGATAATCCAGCGGGTGCTGCCTGAACATATTCAGCGATGCATTACAATACAAACCCGCCTTCCACCGCGGGTACCAGCTTACGGAAGAAGCCCGTTCCTGGCCGTTCATGGCATTGATCACCACGGCACGAACCGAATCAGTACCAAAATCAACCCCTATGACAAATTTGTCATTCATGCCGTCTGCTTTTTATCTCTTATCCGTTCGAAGATATCATTGTCGTAATCTTTAATAACCCACAGCACATTGGCCGGATCGAATTCATCCTCTTCGTGCATCGTAGTGATCACCACACAATCCATTCCTGCCCGCATCGCTGATTCAGTTCCTTTCGGCACATCCTCAAATACCAGGCATTCTTCCGGGGCTACATTCAGTTGTGCCGCACACTTCAGGTAGGTTTCCGGATCTGGTTTGCTTTTTATCACATCATCCGCACTTACAATAGCATCGAAATAGTGGCGTATGTTCAGCCCGTCCAGTACAAAATCAATGTTCATGGTAATGGCTGCTGAACCGATCGCCATTTTTATCCCGGCTGCCGAAGTCTTCTGCAGGAATGTATCAAGCCCTTTTATAAGGGCCAGGTGCGGCCTGAATTCCTCCTGGTATTGCTTCTCCTTTTCAATGCTCATAACCTTTTTCTCTTCTGCTGTGAACCGGCCGGGCATTACCCGTTCGATCACTTCCGGGTTCTTTCCATAAGAATGGCTCTTCATTTCTTCCATACTGATTGATGCGCCCAGTTCATTGAATATCCTGTGCCAGGCCTTTACGTGATAGTGCATATCATCGATCATCGTTCCGTTCAGGTCGAACAGGAAAGCCTTGTATTGTTTCATTTCCGTCCCTTCTTTATTATAATATCATTACCGTCTTGCTCAGCACATTACCGGAAGTCCTGTTTTTCACACCCGGCTGTCCTCCGCCAACGCTGATCACCAGTTTACCGGATGGCTGGTATGTTTTCCCGTTCTCATCCACCAGGCTCAGCTGTTCCGGTGTCAGTGTAAACTTCACCACCTTTGATTCACCGGCTTTCAGTGCTATCCTGGTAAATCCTTTTAATGCTTTTTGCGGTGCCAATATTTTCACATCGGGATGCGAAACATACAGCTGCACCACTTCCTCCCCGTCCCTGCCACCGGCATTCCGGACAAAGGCCGTTACCACCAGGTTCTTTCCTTTGGTCACTACCGGCAGGCTGGCCAGCGTACTGTATTTAAAGTTCGTATAACTAAGCCCGTACCCGAAGGGGTACAAGGGCTCGCCTTTGAAATACCGGTAGGTGCGGTTGCTCATACTGTAGTCGCTAAAGTCGGGAAGATCACTGTCGCTTTTATAGAAAGTAACCGGTAATCTTCCGGCCGGGTTATAATCACCGAATAATACATCGGCCATAGCGGTACCGGCGCTTTGTCCGCCATACCAGCCGTTAACGATCGCCGGTATGTTCTCACTCTCCCAGGGAGTGGCGAGTGCACTGCCGGTGAGCATGACAAACACCACGGGCTTGCCGCTTTGTTTCAGTGCTTTCATGAATTCGGTCTGTACGGCCGGCAGCAGGATACTTGTTCTGTCACCGCCTTTAAACCCCGGCACCGCCACCGGCATCTCTTCCCCTTCCAGTTGCGGAGAGATCCCGCCCACGAAAATAAAGGCATCTGCATCGCTGTACCGGCTGGTCAGCGCTTTGAAATCGGTCTTCACATAATTACCGGCCACGAGTTTTACGGAAGCATCGCCCTCGCTTTGGCGGAAGGCCATTTCGATCCGGTAGGTCATGCCTTTCTTCACCGCCATGCTGAATTGTTTTCCGCCCCAGCGGTTACGTTCCCAGGCATTGACCATCGTACTGTCGTTTATTTTTACATAGTAGCCGTCGTTCGCCTCACTTTCAAAGTTCAGCACTTCATCTTTCACCGCAGTGATCGTGGTGGTGTACCGGGCGGAATAATGAACGGACTTCAATCCCGGATAAGGAACGGCGCCTTCCGGCCAGAAATGACTGATCTCTTTTTCAACGGTAGTGAATACCGGTTTCCCTTCCATCTTCTCGTTGTCAAAATAGTCAGCTTTCACGCCGGGTTTGCCCTCATAATAATATAAGGCCGTGATATCCTTTGGTACGAACAAGGTATCATTGGCAAAATTGATCGCCTTCTCATAAACGATCTCCGTACTATTACCCACTTTCGCTTTTATACCATCCAGTATGCTCACCACGTTGGAGGGGATACCATTATAATTGCCCAGGATGGCAATTTTATTATCAGCATTGGGCCCGAACACCACGATCTTCTTCAGGTTCTTTTTCAATGGTAATGTGCCATTGTCATTCTTCAGCAGTACGATACTTTGCTGCGCCATCTTCAGGGCATGGGCTTTATGTGCTTCTGATTCCAGTTCAGTTTGGGAGGCCTGCGCATATTTCACCATCGAAGGCGGGTCGAACATACCCAGCCGGAACCGGATGGTGAATAATCTTTTTACGGATACATCCAGCTGTTCTTCTTTTATCGAGCCGCTCTTCACGGCGTCGAGTAGTTTTGTGTACACCGAGTTACCGCATTCCACATCCGTACCATGGATCAGTGCATCAATGGCGGATGAAGTGGCATCCTGATGCGTTTTGTGATAACGGAAGAAATCATCGATCGCCCAGCAATCGCTGGTCACATAACCGGTAAATTTCCACTGGTTGCGCAGGATATCATTCATCAGCAGGTCATTTGCACAGCAGGGTTGGGTATTGACCGCATTGTAAGCACACATCACACCGGCCACTTTTGCATTCACCACCAGTTCACGGAATGCCGGCAGGTAGGTATCCCACAGATCATATGGGGTTGGATTAAAATTATCTGCATGTCTGGTAGGTTCCGGTCCGCTATGCACCGCAAAGTGTTTGGCGCAGGCAGCAGCTTTTAAATATTTCGGATCATCCCCCTGCAACCCGTTTACAAATGAATGGGCCATCATAGCAGTAAGAAAGGGATCTTCACCATAGGTTTCCTGTCCACGCCCCCATCTCGGATCACGGAAGATATTGATGTTGGGTGTCCAGTAGGTCAGCCCGACATACCGGTCACCGGTCTTATTCAGTTCGATCGCTTTGTTATGTATCGCCCTTCCCTCCATCGCGGAGTAGTCGCCCATCTTATTGATAGAGCCTGTATCCCAGGTAGCCGCCATCCCGATCGCCTGCGGGTAGGAGGTAACATGATAAGGCGTTCTGGCCACGCCGTGCAGCACTTCATTCCACCAGTCGTAGGCCGGTATCCCCAGCCGCGGTACGGCCGGTGTGGCATTCAGCATCTGTGCCACTTTCTCTTCCAGCGTCAGCCGGCTTACCACATCATTCACCCGCTGCTCAACGGGTAAGGATGTATTCCACATCGGGAATGATTTGTAGTCCTGTGCCTGCACTTTGAATGATAAGAAACAGACACAGTAAAAAAGAAGCTTCTTCATAGTGAATATTATGTTTACCAGCTTTTGTACTACTATCAGCATCGTTGTGTCACTCCCTTCATCGTTCGGTTCGCTGATCAGCACGGATCAGATCGGCGAATATCCGTTGCATCCGTATCATCAGCGTTCCTGTTTCGTGGCTCTCGTCTCCGGCGGGCCCAGATAGCTGGGCTTTAATTCACCAAAGTCGATCACCAGTTTCTGCAACACCACGCCCGGGTTCACCATCCAGTATTTCAATACATGCTTTCCGGGTTTTGCTATTGTATGCTTCGTTGTTTTTATAATAATGTTTTCACTCACCCATTTATTCCAGATGCCGCTGCCGGTGGCCTTATCTTCTTTATTGAGGCTGATGACCTGCGGCGTTTCGTCATCCACCGACACTGCATACTGCAATCCTTCCGCTGTGTTATGAAAGTTAAGCGATGGGGAGAAGAAGGCCAACAGTTTCAGGCTGTCTTTGCTGTAGGTATAGAATTCATACTCCAGGTGCGGGGAATTACCACCGGGTTTTTGCTCACCGGCTGTCACCGGGAAAGGAGTAACCGCCGAGCCGGTACGGCCAAGACCGGGCAATACCTTCCAGGTGATGCCGCGGGTATTTACTGACCGGGTAAAATGAGCGGCTTCCATCGACACACCCGACAACTGCTGTTCAAAGAAAACATTCTTCGCCGCCCGGGCTGGTATGGAAGCCAGGGAGGTTTTATACACGGGGGTGATGATATCCTCTTCCGCTTTGCGAACGGAATCTTCGGGCAGGTACCTTATCAGCGGCATCTTCTGAACCGGCGGTTGCTGCCAGTAGGTGTAGCCGATATGCGTCTGGTCCATCAGGTGGTTCCATTTCCCGTTGTTCAGCCTGTGGTAAGCAACCGTGATCAGGGAATCCTGTTTATACAAGGCTGAGGCCTGTTCTGCAAAAACGTTGACAAGATGATTACGGACCGTATGGTAATAAAGGTTATTCAGCGCCACATTCAGGTACATCCTGTTGAGGTTGGCGCAGGCTTTAACAGGATGTAATACCAGTTGAAAATAAGCATCCCGGCTGGCCGGGTCCAGCAGGCTGTCGATCCTTGCCGCCTTTGTCAGCAAGTCATCATGGTCACTCACCACCGACCTGAATTCGTTGTAATAGGCCAGGCTATAGGTCTTCTCATCCAGCAGCTCCGGTTTTCTTCTCCCATTGTACTTCCCGTACTTTGAAATGATATCAGCAATATCTTTTGCATATGCAGGGCCGAACTGTTCAGCCGCCCACTGTTCGGTATATTGCTGCAGATCATCTGCACCGATACGTTCCGGGTTCCAGGCATAGTCGCACCAGAAACTGATGGGAAATTCCATCGGTTTGATATCGCCCACATTCACGATCCAGATATTCTTTACGCCATATTCCCAGGCCAGGTGCATCTGTTCCCACACTCTCGGGATCGGGTTGGTGTTTACCCATTTGTAATTCCTGGGGCCGCCGACATAGTCAAAGTGATAATAAATGCCGTAACCCCCTTTGCGGGGAGCATCGGTCAGCCGGGGCAGCTTCCGGATATTGCCCCAGTTATCATCACATAACAACAGGGTCACATCATCCGGCACCCGCATGCCTTTATCATAGTAATCCTGCACTTCCTTGTACAGGGCCCAGAGCTGTGGTGTTTCACTGGCCGGTTTGCCGGTTACATCCTGTATGATCTGCCGCTGATCTTTCACAATGCGTTCGAGCAGTGCCGTGGCGGTTTCCCGGCTCATGGGTTCATCGCCATCGCCCCGCATACCAATGCTTACGATCTTTTCATTCCAGGCCCGCTGCATGCCGCCTTTCCAGAATTCCTTCAGCCCGGCTTCCGTACTGTCGTAGTTCCATTTTCTTCCTTTTCCGAAATACTTCCATTCTTCGTGTGCCCGCATCAGCGGTTCGTGGTGGCTGGTGCCGATCACTATACCGTATTCATCTGCCGTCCGGATGTTCAGGGAATCATCATAATAAAAAGCATTGCCCCACATCGCCGGCCAGAGATAGTTGGCCCTCAGGCGAAGCATCAGTTCAAAGACTTTTGCATAGAACAGGTGATTGAAGCCGCCGAATTTTTCTTTACTCCAGCCGCTGAGACAGGGTGCTTCATCATTTATAAAGATCCCCCTGTATTTCACTTTGGGTGCATCCGTGATATTGGCGCTTGTTTGGATAAAGAGCTCTGCTTTCTTTTTAACCGGTACATCCGCCCACCAGTACCAGGGCGAAACCCCTGCCTGCCGGCTCAGTTCCGTCGCAGCATAGGCCACTCCCCTCCGGTCGCTCCCGGTCAGCACCAGTATATTGTCCACCTTCAGGAAAGGCGACCGGATATTCTTCACCTGGAAAGCCTCCCATTTATTTTTTACCGCACTGAAATCGAATTTCTTTTTACTAACCAGTTCCTGCAGCAGCGCCGACCGCTCACTGCCGACAGCAATGATGTTCTTGTATGGTTTATCAACTGAATGAATAATGGGAATTCTTTTCCCGGTAACGGCTTCTATATCCTGCTGCAGCAGCCCGGCTGATTTTATGACCAGCGGGCTTTCGGTGGTGTCCACATAGATCCATGCTGATGTTACGGGAAAGGAGGTGGGGCCGGAAGAAAGCAGGGAAGATTGTCCGTTCGAATACAATGAACCGGCAAGAGCAAGTACCAAGGTGCAATATCTTTTATAGCGGTTCTGCATTTTAAAATATTAAGGGAACGCTGATCAAACGGATCCGGCTGGTTATCTCAGATAAAATCTGTTTTAATCCGCCCGGTCATCTTCATCCCTGTTCCTGTTCTTCTTCTATGCTTTTGTTAATCGCATACTCCACTCCCCGCAATTCCGCCAGCCCCTTCAACCTTCCTATCGCCGAGTAACCGGGATAGGTTTTCTTACCCAGGTCGTCCAGCATCTGGTGTCCATGATCGGGGCGCATCGGGATCGAAATATGTCTTCTTCGCTGTATCTGTAATACTTCTTTGATTACTGCGTACATATCCGTATCACCGGCCAGGTGATCGTCTTCAAAGAAATTTCCTTCCCGGTCCCTTTTTGTATTCCGCAGGTGAAGGAAATGCACCCGGTCGCCAAAACGCTTCAGCATTTTCACCAGGTCATTATCCGGCCGTACCCCAAAACTGCCAGTACAAAAACAAAAACCGTTTGCCGGTGAAGCAACGGCTGTTGTAATGGCCGCCGCATCTTCTTCCGTGCTCATGATCCGTGGCAAACCCAGTACGGGGTAAGGCGGATCATCCGGGTGGATGGCCATCACCATTCCACATTCCTCCGCCACCGGCACCACCTCCCGCAGGAAACAGATCAGATGTTCCTGGAGTTTTGCGGCATCGATGCCTTCATACTTTTTTAATTCGCTGAGTACCTGTTCCGGGGTGAACGCTTCATCACTTCCGGGCAGACCCAGCAAACAATTCCGGAATACCTTTTCTTTTTCCTCAGCATCCATGCTTTCCATTTTCGCTTCTGCCTTTTCAATTTCTTTATCCGTATAATCTTTTTCTGCCCCCGGTCTTTTCAGCATGAAGAGATCGAAAGCTACAAAAGCACTTCGGTTAAAGTAAAGCGCTTTGCTGCCATCGGGCAATTCATACTCCACATCGGTACGTAACCAATCCAGCACCGGCATGAAATTGTACGTGATCACTTTCAGTCCGCAGGCAGCCAGGTTGCGGATGCTTGTCTTATAATTTTCAATGTGCTGCTGCCAGTTACCGGACTGCCGTTTGATATCGTCACTGACAGGAAGGCTTTCGATGACGGTCCAGGTCATCCCGGCGGTTTCGATCATCGCTTTCCTTTTTTGTATCTCTTCCGCTGTCCATACATCACCAACCGGTACCTGGTGCAAGGCCGTCACCACTCCGGCACACCCGGCCTGTCGTATATCCGAAAGTTTCACCACATCGTGCGGGCCATACCATCTCATCGTCTGGTGCATCAGCATAACTCTTCTTTACTCGTTGTAAGGTTTTATTGTTTTGATCCGTCCCCTGCTGTCATATTCCAGTTCCGTTACTTTTATACAGCGCAAATGGGTCACCCCTTCTGATAAACTGGCATCGTGATAGAACAAATACCATTTCCCCTTCCATTCGCAGATGGAATGATGGGAGGTCCATCCCACCACCGGTTCCAGGATGCGGCCGGCATAGGTAAAGGGTCCGTAAGGACTGTGCCCGATGGCATAACAGAGGTAATGGGTATCGCCTGTTGAATACGAAAAATAATAGTGCCCCTTATATTTATGCATCCAGCTTGCTTCAAAGAACCTTCTGTCCTTATCCCCGGCAAGTAATGGTTTTCCATTTTCATCGAGCAGCAGTACATCGCCGGGTGTTTCTGCAAATTCAAGCAGGTTGTCGGTAAGCCTTGCCACTTTTGCGCAGAGTGCCGGTTCAGGGTCTTCCGGCAGGTGGGCCAGTGGTCCTTCCCCTTCGGGGTTGAACTCCCCTGTTCTCCATCGCTGCAATTGCCCGCCCCAGATACCTCCGAAGTACATATAATATTTACCATCGTCATCCCTGAACACTGCGGGATCAATGGAGAAACTTCCCTTGATGGGCTCCGGTTGAGGAAGAAAGGGGCCGGCCGGGTTTTGGCTAAGGGCCACCCCGATCCGGAAGATGCCCGCATGATCCCTGGCCGGGAAGTACAGGAAATAGGTTCCGTCTTTTTCAGCCGCATCCGGGGCCCAGAGTTGCTTCGAGGCCCAGGGAATATCATTGAGATGCAATGCCACCCCATTATCCTGTGCGGCTCCGTCCGGTGAGTCCATCGAGATCACATGATAATCTTCCATGGCAAAATGACTGCCCAGGTCATCAAAAGGAATATCGTTTTCAATATCATGAGAAGGATAGATATAGATCTTTCCGCTGAACACATGTGCGGACGGATCGGCCGTGTAGATATGTGTGACCAGCGGCGGCGAGATCGCTTTCCGGTTCAGCTCCTCAAAATTGATATGATCAACTGGCTCTTCAGGCATGACTTTATTTTACCATGTTGTTTAGCGATCGCATTACTTATATCAGGCCGTCACCCGTCTTGCTTTCAGATCGCTTTCGATCTGCACTTCCATTTTTTTATTGATGGAATAGAAGAAGAGCAGCCCGGCACCGATCAGAAAAGGGATCGACGGGAAAACACTTACCAGCATCTTGATCCCCCGGATGGCAGACGCCGGCTCCACAGGATGCTGGTTATCCGGCGTTGGTCTTATATACTGGTAGTTGCCGAGGAACCAGGTCAGCAAAGAAGCCCCGATCGTCAGGCCGCCCTTTAACCCGACCATCATGGCAGAGAAAATAATGGCCGTGGCCCTCCGGTTATTTCTCCATTCACTGTAGTCGGCCACATCGGCGATCATGGCCCACAAAAGCGGTATGGTGATCCCATAGAAGAACCCATGCAGTATTTGTGACAGGAACATCAGCCCGATGGCCTGTGGTCTGTAAAAGTAAAATGCCAGGATAAACAAGGTGGAAATAAACAGCGTGGTTCCAAAAACATCCCGCTTGCCGTATTTGTCAGCCAGTTTCTTGGAGAGGGTGATCCCCACGATCATAAAGATGATACCGCCGGCATTGAATAACCCAAACCCGGCCGAGACGGGGTTTTCGCCAAAGAAGTTCATACCGGCAGCAGATAATGATTTCAGCACCGGGGAAATAAATGCAGTGAGGCGATCCTTATCCACATAGTTTTCGAAATAATAGGCATAGCTGCCCCCTTTCATGGCCAGCGTGATAAAGACCAGCGTGGTCAGCAACAGCATGATCAGCCAGGGCCTGTTCCTGCCCAGGTCTCCCAGGTCCTGCTTCAGCGTTGATTTTTGTTCCTTTTTCGGAACGATCCGTTCTTTTGTTGAAAAGAAAGTGATCAGCAGCATGACGGTTCCGATCAGGGCCAGCCAAACCATCAGCTTTTTAATGCCTGCTGCTTTATCTCCATGGCCGGCGGATTCTATAATGGACAGCATGAACACCTGAACAAAGAATTGTGCAAACATAACGGCGACAAACCGGTAGGCCGACATACTGTTCCGTTCCTTCATGTCACCGGTGATCACCCCGCTTAAGGCACCATAAGGAAGATTGTTGGCGGCATATAATAACAGAAGTAATGTATAAGTTAAGACAGCATAGATCAGTTTCCACTGGTAAGAACCCGATGGTGTGGTAAACGCAAGGATGGACGCCACCCCCAGTGGTACGGCTGTCCACAATATCCAGGGGCGGAATTTTCCCCACCTGGAACTGGTCCTGTCTGCAAGCGCCCCGATCAGCGGGTTGAAACCAAAGGCCGCCACGAGGCCAACCACAAGAATAATGGCAGAGGCATCTTTCGGATCCAGACCATATATATTGGTATAGAAATAGGCCAGGTAGGTAACCAGTGTCTGGAACACGAGGTTAGCCGCCAGGTCTCCCAGGCTATACCCTACTTTCTCCCGAACAGAGAGTCTTTGTGAATCCGTATGCATGCTCATGGCTTGTGTATTTGATCAGAACCCTTTTCGTCCGTCGGCCGGTTTTGTTTTCAGTTCAATCACTTTATAAAAAGCCGGCTTGGGCCGGTATTGCCGGTCGAACAACAACGGGTAGTTGGTCCTGCCGCGGATGGGCCAGTCATTCAGCCAGCTTTGTCCGTCGCTCACTCCCCAGAATGTAACCCGGCTGATATTTTCCCTGTACTTCAGGAACAGGGTGAACAGGTCTTCATATCCCTTTGTCAGTTTCGCCTGCATGGAATCCGGAAGACCGGCCGCATACGGATTCATCTTTGCACTGTATTCGGCTTTCTGGTTTACATCGGCAGCATCACTATCCCAGGGATTGGGCAATACGCCAAGATCCAGTTCTGTAAACATGACTTTGATTCCCAGTGCTGAAAATGCTTTGATGCTTTCTTCGATCTCTTTCAGCGGTACGTTATAGGCCCGCCAGTGTCCCTGTATCCCCACTCCGTCGATCCGCACACCGGCCGCCTGTATCTTTTTGATCAGTTCAATGGCCCCGGCCCTTTTCTTTGGCTGTTCGATGTTATAGTCGTTGTAGTAAAGCGCTGTATGCGGGGCCGCCTGCTGTGCCAGCCGGAAGGCTTCCACCACATAATCATCACCCAGTTTCTGCTGAAAGATGGATTTACGCAGGCTGCCATCCTCTTCCAGGGCTTCATTCACCACATCCCAGGAAGCGATCTTTCCATCATACCGGGAAGCAAGGGTGGTAATATGACTGGTGAAGTACTGCCTGACTGAATCTGCATCTTTCATGAACCGCATAAACGGGGGAAGCTGGCTGTGCCAGATCAGGGTATGCCCGTTCACCTTTATATCATGCCGGCCGGCATACGCAACCAGCTCGTCGGCCAGGGTGAAATTGTACACCTCCCATTTCGGATGAATGATCTCCGCTTTCATGATATTCTCCGGTGTTACGGCATTGAACTGCTGTGGCACCAGCGCTGCGGCGGCCGTATCCTTTTCTTCGATCTGCCTGGTATTGAGTGCCGCCCCGATCAGGAAATCTTTTTTATACGCCTCTTTTAAGGAGGGGGTACTTCCCGGATGTGCCAGCTGCCTGCTGTTATTACAGGAGGCGGTTAAGCTAACGGCTGCCAGGACAAACAGGCTGAGACGGTATGGGCTGCAACTTTTCAATTTTCGATATTTAATGATCTGCTTCTTTTATCCGCTGAAATAAATATAGATGGCAATGATCAGTGCGACCATCAGGACGGAAAGGATAACATCCTTTGCGTTCCAGGATGCACGGGTAACCTTCCGGTCTTCCTCTGTCAGCGTTGAATAGGTGAGGCCGCCGATCCGTGCATAATCGGGCTTGCGGGTGGCATAACTCACCACCAGGAAGACGATGATACAGACCAGCGTTATCAGCAGGCTGTAATACTGGAAGAATATATTGTTCACGATCCAGAGGAAGGAACCTTCTGCATAGGTGGCACCGGATAATTTTACGGGTGTGTCAACGATCAGGCGGAATAATCCCATGACAAAACCGGTGAGCAGGGTGGCGATACAACCGGGACCGTTGAGCCGCTTCATGAATACCCCGAAGAAAAAGACAACGAATATCGGTGGCGCCAGATACGCCTGGATGCCCTGCAGGTAATCATACAAACCCTTTGCTCCCTGTATCACCGGTATCCACAGGAGACCGATGATGACCATTGCCACGGTCGCCACCCGGCCCACCCATACCAGTTGTGATTGCGTGGCTTTAGGTTTGAACTTCGAATAGAAGTCCATCGTGAACAACGAAGAAGAAGCGTTGAACACACCGGCCAGCGCACTCATCAGGGCGGCGAGCAACCCTGCCACGACGATACCCCGTATACCGACCGGCAAGACATGCGTTACCAGTAACGGAAAGGCAGCCTGCGCCTTTTCACGGATCAGCTGACCGTTGGCATCAAACAATTCTTTATGGATATCCGTGTTGATCCCGCTTTTTGCCAGGGCAAAACAGATCATCCCGGGAATAATGAAGAGGAATACGGGTGTTAATTTCAGGAAGCCTGCAAAAATGGAACCTCTTCTTGCTTCTTTTTCATTGGGGGCACCCAGTATTCGCTGTACGATATACTGATCGGTGCACCAGTACCACAACCCGATGATCGGTGCGCAGAGCAGCATACCGGGCCAGGGGTATTTATCGTTGAAGTACCAGGCCGCCCTTCCGGCTTCCTTTACCGGCGCCCAGGTAGATTCTGTACCATGCGGTGTAACCGGTTTCCAGAGATTGAACATATCGCTGCCGCATATTTCCCGGAGCTTGTCCCAGCCGCCAAGGGCTTTCAACCCGAAATAAGTTACCATGATGGCGCCGATGATCTTTACAAACGTCTGCAGTGTTTCTGTATACACCACGGCCCGCAGGCCGCCAACGATCGTATAGATACCTGTCATAACGATCAGCAGGATGGAACCGATCCAGAAGGTATCCATGCCCATGAAATGCACTTCTGGAAGCAGGGCCCTGAATACGACCCCGCCGGCATAGATGCCCACGGCGATCTTGGTAAGGATATAAGCAATCAGGGAAATGACAGAGAGGATGGTCCGTGCATGCGGGGAAAATCTTTTCTCAAGGAATTCCGGCATCGTAAAGACCTTTGACCGCATGAAGAAGGGTGCCATGATCCAGCCCAGTACCAGCAGGCACCAGGCATGTAATTCATAATGGGCCAATGCCACCCCATCTGTGGCGCCGGAACCGGCGAGGCCAACGAGGTGTTCGGAGCCGATATTAGAAGCAAAGATCGAAGCGCCGATAATGAACCAGCCGAGGTGGCGCCCGGCCAGGAAATATTCATCCGCCGTATCCTTTTTTTTCTTTTTCACCGCCCACCACGACACACCTGCAATCACAGCGAAGTAAAGCAAGATAATGGCCCAGTCGAGCCAGGTCAGTACTGAAGACATAGCAATCGGTTTTTGTTTAAAGTAAAGATCAGATAAACCTGTTTATAATGTTCTCAAGATACTCCTGTTTTCCGCTCGTTACTACCGGTTCGCCTTTTTCTATTGCATAATTCCGGAGGTCGTCCAGGGTAAGTTTACCACTTTCAAATTCTTTTCCTTTACCTGAATCAAAACTCGCATATCGTTCTGCCCTGATCTTTTTATAGGCTGATTGCTGTAAAACCGCATCGGCTGTGATCAGCGCCCTGGCGAAAATGTCCATACCCCCGATATGGGCATAGAACAGATCAGCCGGGTCTGTACTGTTGCGCCTGATCTTTGCATCGAAGTTGATACCGCCTCCTTTTAAACCACCGGCCTCCATGATCACCAGCATGGCTTCCGTCATTTCATAAATGTCGTTGGGAAACTGGTCCGTGTCCCAGCCGTTCTGGTAGTCACCACGGTTGGCATCAATACTTCCCAGCATGCCGGCATCGGCAGCCACCTGCAGTTCATGGGCGAAGGTGTGGCCGGCCAGGGTGGCATGATTGACTTCAATATTCAGTTTGAAATCATCCAGCAGGTTGTACTGGCGGAGAAAGCCCATCACGGTCTCAGTGTCATAATCGTACTGGTGCTTGCTGGGTTCGCAGGGCTTGGGTTCAATGAAAAAGGTGCCTTTAAAGCCCTGCTGCCGTGCATAATCCTTTGCCAGGTGCAGGAAGCGGGCCAGGTGTTCCTTTTCCCTTTTCATATTCGTGTTCAGCAAACTCATGTAGCCTTCCCTTCCGCCCCAGAACACATAATTCTCCCCGCCGAGTTTAATGGTGGCATCCAGGGCGGCCTTTACCTGTGTACCCGCATGGGCGAGCACATGAAAGTCGGGATTGGTGGCGGCCCCGTTCATATATCTTTTATGAGAAAACAGGTTGGCGGTACCCCACAATAATCTCACCCCTGTTTCCTGCTGCTTTTGCAGGAGGTAATCTGTTATCGCATTCAGCCGGTATTCATTTTCCTTTACATCATTGGTAAAATCCACTGCATCCACATCATGAAAGCAGTAAAAAGGCAGCCCGAGTTTGGTAATAAATTCAAAGGCAGCATCGGCTTTATCCTTTGCCCTTTCAATGGCATCTTTCTTTTCATCCCAGGGAAAAAGGTGGGTGGGTTCGCCAAAGGGATCGGCACCGCTTCCGGTAAAGCTGTGCCAGTAGGCGCAGGCAAAGCGCAGCCACTCTTTCATGGGTTTACCGGCCACCGGTTTGTTTTCATCGTACCAGCGGTAAGCAAGGGGATTGTCCGATTCCCGGCCTTCATACGGTATCCTTCCAATTCCTTTAAAAAATTCTTTTGTCCCGGTTACCACCGTTTGCTTTTTCTCTTCTGCTAAAACTGACATAACTCATTTGTTTTTGTAATGGTGTGTAATAATGTTTCTTTCCATGCGGCATATAGTTGGTCGTACAATTTTTGTTTGTGGGGCAGCACCGTTTTCAAAGGGGCCCTGCCGGAGAAGGCTTCTTTTGCGGAAGCATATATCCCGGCGCCGATACCTGCCCCGAGCGCTGCACCGAGGCTTCCGTCACCATCATATAATTCAACCGGAATCCCCGTTGCATTTACAAATGCTTCTGTAAACACATCACTGAGGAACATATTGGCCCTGGCGGCCCTTACCACAGAAGGTGAGATATTATTTTCCCGGAGTATATCTGTTCCGTAGCGAAAGGCAAAAGCGATCCCTTCCTGTGCCGCCCTGAAAATATGCGCCGGTGTGTGCACATTGTAATCCATATGTAAGATCCCGGCGCCGATCAGCTGGTTACAAAACATCCGTTCAGCACCATTCCCAAAGGGTATCACCTGTAATCCTTCACTTCCTGCCACGATGCCGGCTGCGGCCTCATTCATCTGTCGGTAGCTGAGCTGGCGGCCGGCCGTTTCCTTCACCCATTTGTTGGTGATACCGCACCCGTTGATGCAAAGCAGTACCCCGATACGGTTGGCTTCCTGGCTGTGGTTCACATGGGCAAAGCTGTTCACCCTTGATTCCTTGTCATACACCAGTTCATCGCTCACGGCATAGATCACCCCGGATGTTCCGGCGGTGGCCGCTACTTCGCCGGGTTGCAGTACATTCAGGGAAAGGGCATTGTTGGGCTGATCGCCGGCCTTATAACTGACCGGTATCCCTGTTTTGAGTGATAACCTTGCCGCAACGGATTCCTTGAGAAAGCCATGCGGCGAGAACAGCGCCTGCACCGGCGGCAGCAGAGACGGATCGAACCCGAAGTATGAAAGCACACTGTCTGCTGTCTTTCCTTCTTTAAAATCCCAGAAGATCCCTTCCGACAAAGCGGATACCGTGGTACCGGTTTCACCGGTCATCTTCAGGGCAATAAAATCACCGGGCAGCATGGCTTTATGAATCCGGCCATACAACTCCGGTTCATTTTCTTTTACCCAGGCCAGCTTGCTGGCAGTAAAGTTGCCGGGGGAATTCAGGAGGCGGGATAAACAATAATCAGCGCCCAGCACATCGAATGCTTTGTTACCGGTTTCGACTGCACGGCTGTCGCACCAGATGATCGCATTCCTTACAACGTGCAGATCCTTGTCCACGAGCACCAGTCCGTGCATCTGGTAGGCAATACCGATTGCCCCGATATCCTTCGGGTCATAGATCCCGGAGGCATTACATTTTAATATCGCCTGTTTGGTATCCTCCCACCATTGGTCCGGACTTTGTTCGGCCCATCCGGGGTGCAGTGTAATGATGGGTGCTTCCGTCCCGGGGTACTGAGCAGAACAAATACATGCGCCTGTCCCTGCATCCACTACTGATGCCTTAACGGATGAGGTGCCGATATCTAACCCTAACAGGAGCATACTAAATTGCTTAAAATGTACAACATTTTAAAGGAAGGACGAAAGAATTCGCCCCTCCTTGATTGCTATGTAACTGCCTATAGAAAAAGATATGATTCATTTTACTGATACTAATGTTTGTTCATCATCTCCGTCCGGATTGTTGATACTGTTTGACGGCAGGTAATCGCAAACCTGTTTGCTGTGACGGCGATCGCAGTCCTTCACCGGCATTGTCTGAACCTGCTGTCATAAAGAAAAATATTACCAGCGGAGCCGTCAGCGGATATCTTTTATCCGGGTGCCTGACCGGCTTTATTAGGCCTGTTCTGTATTTCATTGTTTTCCTATACTTACAGCAGCTCTGCATCAGCTATCTCCCGGAATTTCACAAACAGATGGAATGTATGCAAGCCGTCCGGCAGGCCGGGGGACATCTCCTCCATATGATGCGGGAGGCTGCTCCGCCCCGCATATTTTATTAAAGGGGCTGAGTGCATAAGACCCAGCCCCGGATGTATCATTTTAGATCAGTAGTACCCTGGATTTTGCCAGCAGGCATTTCCCTGGCAGGCACCTTCCGTTACCCGGTCGATCTGGTCCTGGGGTATGGGTCTCAGAATATGATAAGGTTTAATGTTGGCGCCGGCTTCCACCGGGTTCCAGGCGGCCACTCTTGTTAACAGGGATTTCGTACGTACAAGATCCCACCAGCGGCACCATTCGCCATAGAATTCCCTTGTGCGTTCATCAAGAATAAAATCAAGGGTAATCTGTGCCGGTGTAATGGTCATTGCTGCGGCCGCGGCTGCATTCTGTGCCGGAGAATTGGAAGCCCGGTAAGCGGCCCTTTGTCTTACTACATTGATCATCGCAGCAGCGTTTACATTATCGCCTGCTTTAAAGGCTGCTTCCGCGGCGAGCATATATACATCGGAGAAACGCCAGATCACCACCGGCCTTGTGGAGGGGTCGTTAAAATTAGCGGCAGCCCGGAACGGATCATCGAATTTCTTCACTACCGGGAAATAGGAGTTGGTCCACAGGCTGGGCGGAATGATAATCCCTTTGAAAGGAGTGGCACCGTTGAATTGCGGAGCGCCGGTTACTTCAAAATCCGGCATCCACACTGCCGTATCCACACCAACGGTCATGGAATAACTGATACCCCTGGAGTTATTTGCCGCACCTGCTGTATTGGAAACCGCAGTATTGCAAATCCAGACGGTCTGAAAGGTTTTCTCATACCGGGAATCATTTCCCCTGTCAACAAAGGCCTGGTCAAGTAAGTAGTTCTTACCTGCATTCGGACCGCTTGTTAATTTATTGGTGTTGGGTCTTATCCGGATATAAGGTCTGCCATTTGCCACATCACGTACCATGGTCGATGTTCCTGAGTTTACCAGTGCACCTGACCCGTTCTTGAAGGAGTTGATCCCGCTGTTGGAGGGATAGTTCCACCTGTTGAACCAGGGTGTAAGGTTTTGCGCAGCGCCACCGGAGGCACCTCCGCCTACCGTATATTGCCCGTATTTGGTATCGATACTGTGATCACTGACGAAAATAGTTTCCTTTCCGTAGTCGTTGGTGTTAACACTCAGCGGGCCGGGTTTGAATGCATCGGCATAATCCTGCCAGAGGTCCAGCTGGTAAGTTGTTTTATTATCGATAATACTCTTCAGCGTGGTGTATGCCTGAGTGAAGTCATTAGGCTGGGATGCATCTGACCAGCCCCGGGTGAGATAGGTCTTTCCCAGCAGGAATAAAGCCGCCGGTTTTGTTGCTGCTTTCCCCAGGAAGGGGGCGGTCGGGGTATTGGGCAGATCGGCCGCGGCTTCGGTCAGGTCTTTTATGATTTGTGCATAAACGTCCGCAATAGGCGCCCTGCTGTCAGCAGAAGAGGGTACCGTGATGAACGTGGTATGCAGGGGTACACTGCCGAAAGTGATGACGAGATGATAGTACCAGAATGCCCGGAGGAACTTGGCCTGTGCCAGATACTGTGCCCGGGTGGCAGGGGTCAGGTTAATGGTCTGGCCGAATTGAAGTACGCCATTGAGGGTGTTGATGTCCTGGTAAGCCGTATTCCACCAGCTGTTATTAAAAGCACCTGTTGTAAGGTTATTGTACGTGTAAAACGGGCCGGTACTGTTACTGGCGCCCATCAGGGTTTCATCCACGCCGCCACAGGCCTGCAGGCTGAAGCCTTCGGTGCCCCAGGCACTGCGGAGATCATTGTACACACCGGATATTCCGCCCAGCACACCTTCCGGCGTGTTGAAGAAGGACGGAACGATCCCCGATTGCGGGTGCTCTTCCAGTATTTTTTTGCAACCGTTGGTTACTGACAATGCAGCAATCAATCCTATGCAGCCTAAAAATTTTGACAGTTTCATATAATGCGTTTTATGTGTTTAGAATTTAAGGTTCAGACCCAGTATGAACTGGCGGGTGGCAGGGTTGTTGGCATTCACACTGATCTGGCGTCCCTGTGCAGCCACACTGCCGCTGATAGCAGGTGTACCTACTGCACCTCCGTACCCATTTCCTTCCGGATCCGGTCCAAAACCATTCTTGACGAACGGGGCGTAAATAATGAAGGGGTTGGTTACGTTCACATACAGGCGAAGTGATTTCAGCCCTGACTTGCCGAGTATCTTTGAAGGCACCTGGTAGCCGAGGTTGATGCTTCTGCATTTCACAAATGATCCGTCCTGGTAACCAAGTGTGGAAGCATAGATAAACCGGTCTGTTCCTGCATCCGGTGCGGGGAATTCATTCGTGGGGTTCGTTCTTGTCCAGTAATTAACTTTTAACTGGTTGTTCCTGCTCTGCATAAAGAAGGGGAATCCCTGGGCGCCGCCATCAGCGGTGATATAAGGCACCAGTACTTTCATACCCATCCTGGCAAAGATGACAAACGAAAAATCGAAGTTTTTGAATTCGACCCTGTTTGTGATACCACCCTCCCATTTAGGCTGAAAGTTTCCGAGTATCTGGCGGTCTGCGGCATCGATCTTATGGTCGCCGTTCACATCTTCCACTCTTATCTGACCGGGATATTGAACCGGGGCCAGCTGTGCAGCGATAAGCCCTTTGGAAGAATCCTCCAGTTGCCAGATACCGATCTTCCGCAGGTCATAGATCACGGTAAGGGGCTGACCAACGAACCATCCGTTAGCAATATCCTGGGTAATATTGGCATTCTGGAGCTGTATAATTTTTTCCCTGTTGAAATAGAAGTTCAGGTCGGTTGTCCAGGTAAAGCCGGTTTTACTTTTGATGTTAACACTGCTGAGGTTGATCTCAAGGCCTGAACCCTGTGTTTTTCCCAGGTTCTTACGGGTAGTTGAGGCACCGTTACTTTGCGGCAGGTTGAAATCAAGCAGGATATCCTTTGTTTTTTGCTCGTATACATCGATTGAACCGGTGATCCTGTTTTTGAGGATGCCAAAGTCCAGACCGATATTCCATTGTGAAGTTGATTGCCATTTCAATGCACTGTTGGCAAGGGTGGTTACCAGGTAACCGGCTTGTTGCCCGGCAGCGCTTTGTCCAAAATTATAGGTGGTGGTACTGAGCAATCCCAGGGTGGCATAAGGAGGAACACCCTGGTTGGATGTTTTACCCCAGCCTCCGCGGAGTTTCAGGTTTGAAACAAAATCTGCTTTCGTCATGAATTTTTCATTCGACACATTCCAGCCAAGTGAAAAGGCCGGGTAGGTATAATACTGGTGTCCCGGCGACAGCGTGGAAGCGCCGTCAGTACGTATCGTTGCCGTCAGCAGGTAGCGGTTGTCATACGCATAGTTCACTCTGCCCATGTAGGAGATGAGTCCTCTTTCTGAGAAGAAGGTGTTATTAGGTAAGGTAGTGATCGTACCGCTGGCCAGGCCGAAATTGGAGTTGAGGATATAATCAGCCGGCACACCTGTTACCTGGAACCCGCTGCTTTGGGCATGATCCTTCTGCGCACTGAATAAACCGGTTACCCCGATCCGGTGTTTTGTCCTGATCGTCTTTTCATACATCAGCAGGTTTTCCAGTGTATAGGTCCATGCTTCTGAGTTGACAACACTGGCATTGGAATTGGCCTGTGAAGTGTTGTTGTTCGTCCAGGTAGAAGCGCCATTGTATCCTGAGCCGTTGTCCTGCCGGTAATCAAGCCCTACATTCAAACGGTATTTCAATCCCTCAATGATCTTGACCTCTGCATACAGGCTGTTAAAGGTTCTCAGCCTCCGGTTCCTGGCAAGGATCGCATCATGTCTTGTCTTCAGTGTAAGCGGGCTGATGGCGGCTGCGTCCAGTGAACCGATCTGGGGGAAAAGATTTACGGAACCGTCTGTGTTGTACGGAGCCGCTAACGGTGTTAAACGGATAAGACCGCCGGTTACACCTCCACCGCCCGGTGTATTGGAATAAGAAAGTGTATTCAATGTATTAAGTCCGATCTTGACCCGGCGGCTTATCTGGTGATCGATAGTGGCCCGCAGTGTATAGCGGTCAAAATTCTGATAAGGGATTATTCCTGTCTCACGGTAATAACCGCCGCTCAATCCGAATTGTGTTCCTTCACTGCCGCCGGCAACGCTGAGCTGGTGGCTGGTGATAAATCCCTTTCTGTAGATAAGGTCCTGCCAGTCGGTGGAGATACCGGCTGCCAGCGCATCTTTCTCTGCCTGTGTAAGCAGGTAGGATGAGGTGCCGGCACTGGCCGGCCATGAGCTCCGGTTATAAGTAGCTGCATCCTGTTTAAACTGTGCATACTCCTGGCCGTTGAACACTTTCAGCTTTCCCATCACATTCACCACACCTGCATAGCCATCATAAGAAATAACGGCCTTGCCGGTCCTGCCCCGCTTGGTGGTGATCAGTATCACACCGCCCGAACCTCTTGAACCGTAAATGGCGGTTGCCGAAGCATCCTTCAGTATTTCGATATTCGCAACATCTTCTGTATTGATATCATTGATACTTCCTCCGAAGGGAATTCCATCCAGTACGATCAGGGGGTTATCCAACCCGTCGGACTCAGAGGAAGATTTTGCCAAAGACCTGTTACCACGAATCCGGATCTGTCCGCTGCTGCCCGGTGTAGAGCCATTACTGACAATATCCACACCGGCGGTACGTCCTTTCAGCTGAGCGATAAGATTGGGCGCAGGTACTTCCCGGAGGGTTTCTCCTTTTACCCTTACCACAGAGCCGGTCACATCCTTTGAACGCTGGGTTCCGTACCCTACCACGATCACTTCACCCAGCACGGTTTCAGCATGCTGCAATGAAATGTCGATCGAGGTCTTGTTATTTACCGGCACTTCCTTCGTTGCATAATCCACCGCAGAAACCACCAAACTACCTTTAGGAGGTACCTGGATGGTGAATTCACCGTTCTCTCCTGAAGTGGTTCCGTTGGTAGTGCCTTTAATCAATACGGAGGCGCCGGGCACAGGTGACCCATCATCCCTGAGCACCCGTCCTTTTACAGTAATGTTCTGCGCCATGGCAAAGCTGGTCGCCAGCAGGAACTGGAAGAGCAGCAAAAAACGCAGCAGTCGTTTTGAATTTGCAGTTTGTTTCATATAGCTGTTTTTGGGATTGACAACAGAAAAACAACTGCGGAAAGAACAGGGAGAAGGAGATAAATGACCGGATGGTCCACCCTTTTCCCCAATGAAAACGGGGCAAGGCTACAAAGCAGAACGTTCCGATTATTCATAAAGCGCAGTCGTTGATTTTGGAGGTGTTTTACCACCGTGAAAACGAATATAGGAGAATTTTAAATTATTGCAACCGATTGCAATAATTTTTTATAAAATTTCCTCTCCAGTCTTGCCCTGGCCCCGCTGCTATTACCACCCACGCTATATATATATGCAGCAGCTATGTATTTACTACACAAAATCCATAGGAGAATTGGCTAAAACTGATCTGAAAGAATAATTCCGATATTCACCGGGTTTCTCTATTTTTATAAGACAGTATAATCAAAAATAGCTGCAACCGATTGCAAGATGAAGCCAAAAAGAGACATAACTATTTATGATATTGCCCAGAAACTCTCCCTCTCCTCCGCTACGGTAAGCCGGGCTCTCCAGGATCACCCGGGCATCAACAAGAACACCAAAAAGAAGATTCAGGAGACCGCTAAAGAACTGGGCTACCGGCATAACAATTTCGCCAGTAACCTGCGTAAACAAAAGACCCATACCATTGGCGTCATGCTTCATGAGCTGAACAGTAACTTTATCACTTCCGTACTGGCCGGTATCGAAAAAGTAACGACCGAAGCAGGTTATGATATCATCATTGCCCACTCCGGGGAGAGTTATGAAAAAGAAATTGCCAACGCCACCAACCTTTTCCATAAAAGAGTGGATGGCGTGATCGCCTCCCTTTCCTTTACCTCCAAAGACCTGGACCACTTTCAGCAATTTTTTGAAAAAAATATCCCGGTCATTTTCTTCGACCGGGTGGATGAAGACAGTGAGAAGACACATGTGATCATCGATAACTATAAATGCGGGTACATGGCCACCCGCCACCTGATCGACCAGGGATGCAAACACATTGCCCTGCTTACCTCCAACCTGAAACGAAACGTATATGCCCAGCGTCACCGTGGCTATACCGATGCACTGTATGATGCCGGCATCAGTTATAACAAGAATTACATACTTGTAAAAGACCTGACCGAACAAAGCGCCATTGAAGCGGCTGCTGAGATCCTGAAAATGAAACCGCTCCCCGACGGCCTGTTTGTGACCAACGATTTTGAAGCGGCTGTGTGTATGCAGGAGCTGAAAAGAAACGGGATCAGGATCCCGGATGACATTGCGGTAGTTGGTTTCAATAATGATGCCGTGAGCAAGATCGTAGAGCCGCAGCTGACGACGATCAACTACCCGGGTAAGGATATGGGCGAGATCACTGCCCGCAACCTGATCAGTCACCTGAAAGGAAGTGACAACATGAACTCCACCAACCGGATCATTGTAAAATCAGAGCTGATCGTCCGGGAGTCTTCTGTCAGAAAAAATAAAAAAACAGGCGCATGAAAACGATAATAGCCGCTCTCGCCTTTTTACTGCTGGTAACAGCTGTGAAAGCAGAAGATGGCTATGATCTGTGGCTGCGGTATCAGAAAATAGATAACCCGGTACTGCTGTCAGCCTATAAAAAAGTTACGGCAAAGATCCATGTGTCAGGGAATTCACCCACGATGCAGGTCATCAAAGAGGAACTCCGCAGAGGACTGAGCGGCCTGCTTGGAACCACTGTAACGTTCCGTTCTTCCGTTGAACCCACCACCTCACTCCTTATCGGCACGGCAGCGGACCTGGATCTTGATTATACCCTGGCAGATAAGCAAATGCTGAGGTCCCTCGGTAATGAAGGGTTCATCATTTCTTACAACAAATGGGTCAGTAATAAAACCATCATTACGGCCAATACGGAAACAGGTCTATTATACGGCACCTTTCATCTCCTGCGGATGATGCAAACGGAAAGAAATATTTCCAATATTGATATGCATTCCGTTCCCCGTGTCAGCCTCCGCATTCTCGATCACTGGGATAATCTCAACCGTACGGTGGAAAGAGGTTATGCCGGTATCTCCATCTGGAACTGGCACCTGCTTCCCGGTTATATCGATCAGCGGTATATCGATTATGCAAGAGCGGATGCTTCTGTCGGCATCAATGGTACGGTACTCACCAATGTAAATGCCAATGCACTTACACTGACCCCGCTGTACCTGGAAAAAGTAAAAGCGCTGGCGGATATATTTCGTCCGTATGGAATTAAAGTGTATCTCACTGCCCGCTTTAGTGCCCCGGTTGAAATCGGCGGACTGAAAACGGCCGATCCCCTGAACGAAGAGGTACAACAATGGTGGAAGGACAAAGCCAATGAAATTTATAAACTGGTGCCGGACTTTGGCGGTTTTCTGGTTAAAGCAAATTCCGAAGGGCAGCCTGGCCCGCAAACCTACGGCCGTACGCATGCTGATGGCGCCAATATGCTTGCCGATGCTGTAGGCCCGCATGGCGGCATTGTGATGTGGCGGGCATTTGTATACGATGTGCGGGTACAGAAAAGCGCTGAGAATTTCGATTCGATGAAAGTGGATAAGAGCGCAGAGAGTATTGCCTCAGCCGATCGTTTTAAACAGGCTTTTCTTGAATTCAAACCACTGGACGGCCAGTTCCGGAAGAATGTGATCATACAGGTGAAGAATGGCCCGATCGATTTTCAGCCAAGGGAACCCTTCTCCCCTCTCTTCGGTGCCATGAAACAAACTCCGCTGATGATGGAGTTTCAACTGACACAGGAATACCTGGGACAAGGAACACACCTGGTTTACGAAGCGCCGCTCTTTAAAGAAACACTCGATGCAGATACCTATACAAACGGAAAAGGGACTACTGTAGCAAAAGTGCTGGAGGGTTCTGCCAATAATTCTTCACTCTCCGGAATGGCTGCCGTTGCAAACATTGGCAATGAACGAAACTGGACCAATCATCCCTTTGGACAGGCCAACTGGTATGCATACGGGCGTCTTGCCTGGGATCATACGCTCAGCGCTGAACAAATAGCAGAGGAATGGGTACGGCAAACCTTTACCAATAATATTAATGCCGTCAGGATCATCGAAAACATGATGCTGAAATCGAGAGAAGCCGTAGTGAATTATATGACCCCGCTTGGTCTTCATCATATCATGGCCACCGGTCATCACTACGGCCCCGGGCCCTGGGTCAGTAACCTGGGCCGTGCCGACTGGAACCCGGTTTATTATCACCGTGCTGATGCAGCCGGTATCGGCTTCGACAGAACAGCCACCGGCAGTAATGCGCTGGCACAATATGCCAAAGAAGTACAGCTGCAATGGAATGATCCGGCAGTATGCAATGAAAAATTCCTGCTCTGGTTTCATCATGTTCCCTGGGACTGGAAAATGAAAAGCGGCCGTACGCTCTGGAATGAACTCTGTGTAAAATACCAGGAAGGTGTGGATACGGTACTGCGCCTGCAGCAGGAATGGAAATCCGTTTCATCTTTTATTGACCCGGAAAGATTTCAGCAGGTCACTATGTTGCTGAACATACAGGAGCAGGAAGCTGAATGGTGGAGAAATGCCTGTCTGTTATACTTCAGTACCTTTTCCAAAATGCCGGTGCCGGATGCCGTGAAAGCGGCGGGGCATACACTGGACTATTACCAAAACCTGAAGTTCCCGCTGGCGCCGGGTATCGGGGGAAATAATTAATTATGGATACAACTAGAACAGCCCTTGTAACGGGTGGCGGCAGCGGGCTGGGTTTTGCCATTGCGCAGCAATTCACCGCAAACGGTATTACGACCATCATTGCCGGAAGAGATGCAGACAAACTGAATGCGGCAAAAGAGAAGCTGGGCCCGCTTTGTCATGTAAAGACCTGTGATGTCAGCCACCTTTCTTCGATTCCTTCCTTTGTACAGGAAGTAATAAAGGAATTTGGCAAAGTGGATATCCTTGTCAACAATGCCGGGATCAACCAGAAAAAAGAATTTACGGAGGTAACGGATGAAGAATTTCAGCGCATCCTCACCACCAATGTGTGCGCCGTATTTGCAATGAGCCGTGAAGTAGTGAAGGATATGCTGAAACGAAACAGTGGCTGTATTATCAATATCAGCAGTATGGCTGCTCAATATGGTTTGCCGAAAGTAATAGCCTATAGCGCCAGCAAAACTGCCATTGATGGGATGACGAGGGCCATGGCGGTTGAACTTTCACCCAAAGGGATCCGGGTGAATGCGATCGCACCGGGTTTTATCTATTCCGATATGACAGCCCGGGCGCTGGACAGTGATCCGGAACGAAAGGCAAAAGTTTTTTCCCGCACTCCTATGGGTATCATGGGTCAGCCGGAAGATATCGGCCATGCTGCACTCTATCTCGCCAGTGATGGAGCTAAATACGTTACCGGTGTCGTGCTGCCGGTGGATGGCGGAAACAGTATCGGGTTCTGAAAAAAAAAGAAACAGGTAGTAAAAACTACCCGTTGAATTAGCGTTAACACGAGAAACATGGGGTGCCATCACACTTTTGACAGCACCAACTCATTTGATCAGCCACCTGGATACATATTACATTCGGTTTCTTATAGTTCCTGTGTTACTGATATTGAAAACAGATGCATTTAAGGTCTGGGTCCTGTATAGGTCCAGGTCTCGTCAAAGTAGGCACGGTGAGGAGTGATCACAGCAGGCTGATCCATCCAGTACTTCACTTTGATGACCGGGGTACCACCGGGTATG
>JAXLUG010000015.1:0-94372 GCA_046329665.1 Chitinophagaceae bacterium
GTACACAATATTCAGTGGCTGGTGGACGAAACAAATAAAGATCCGCGAAGAGGATACGGACATGAAAAAGTACTCACCCAGATCACCATTGACCAGTTCACCCAAAAGATGCTCGATGATGCCGGCATCACATTAGAACACATTCCGGCGAAAGGGGAACGGGTATTGCTGAAACCCACCGCCAATCTCTCCACCGGCGGTACCTCCACCGATGTAACGGATGAAGTGCACCCGGCGAATGTCTTCATGTTCGAACGTATTGCCCGTATCATCGGGCTGGATATCTGCGGCATCGATGTAATGGCAAATGACCTGCGCACGCCAGTGTCCGAGAACGGCGGCGCCATCCTCGAAGTAAATGCAGCCCCCGGCTTCCGCATGCACATCGAACCGGCGGAAGGCCTGCCCCGCAACGTGGCCGAACCGGTGGTGGACATGCTCTTTCCCAAGGGAAGCGCCGGTCGCATTCCCATCATAGCCATTACCGGCACAAATGGTAAAACCACCACCACCCGGCTCACGGCCCATATTGCCAAGAGCGCCGGCAAGAAAGTGGGCTACACCACCAGCGATGGCGTGTATATTCAGAACCAGCTGATGATGAAAGGCGATTGCACCGGGCCCGTTTCCTCCCAGTTCGTCCTGAAAGACCCGACCGTGGACTTTGCCGTACTGGAATGTGCCCGGGGCGGTATATTAAAATCCGGTCTCGCTTTTCAGCATTGTGAAGTGGCCGTGGTGACGAATGTAGCGGCCGATCATATCGGGCTCGGAGGTATCAACTCCGTGGAAGCAATGGCCAAGGTAAAAGCAGTGGTACCGGAAACGGTCTTCCCCCATGGCTATGCCGTACTGAATGCCGATGATGACCTGGTGTATAAAATGAAGAACGACCTGAAATGCCATATCGCTCTCTTCAGTATGGATGAAAACAATCCCCGTATCAAAGCCCATGCGGCGGAGAACGGGCTGAGCTGTGTGTTCGAGAACGGATATGTCACCCTGATGAAGGGCAACTGGAAGATACGGGTGCTGGATGTAAAGAAGATCCCGCTGACGTTTGAAGGCAAGGCAGTGCACAATATCAATAACTGTTTACCGGCGATCTTATCGACCTACCTCTTCCGCGATATCAGTATCGAAGATATCCGCACCGGGCTGCAGACCTTCATCCCATCGGAAAGCCTGACACCGGGCCGGCTGAATTTCTTCCACTTCAAACACTTCACCATGCTGGCCGACTTTGCACACAACCCGCATGGCCTGAAACTGCTGTGTGATTTTGTGAGCAAGCTCGATTATCCCGTCCGCATCGGTGTGATCAGCGGAACCGGCGACCGGCGGGACGATGATATCCGGGAACTGGGAGAGATCTCTGCACAGTATTTTGATGAGATCATCATCCGGTGTGACAAGAACCTGCGGGGCCGCACGGCAGACGAGATCATCGGGCTGCTGAAAGAAGGGATAGAGAAAGTGAACCCCTCCATCCCGGTGATGACGATCCCGAATGAAGACCAGGCGCTGGATTATATTTATGAAAACCCCCGCCAGGGTGCTTTGTATACGATCATGTGTGATGTGGTGGCCAGGGCCCTGGATAAGATCCGGGAACTGAAAGAAAGGGAAGAAAAAGAAGGGGTTAGGACACCGTTTCCCGCCTGATTTTATTGAAAATTGGTTTGGGTAAAAGGGCTTGTTGCCTTATTTTTGCCGCCCGTTCGGTTGAAAGGCCGCCCGGTTCTGCCCAGGCAGTGTGATTGAGCTATGGTGTAACGGTAGCACTACAGATTTTGGTTCTGTCTGTCTAGGTTCGAATCCTAGTAGCTCAACAGGAATAATACATTAAAAGGGAATCAGGAATAAACAAGTTCATGGTTCCTTTTTCTTTTTTAGGCGCTGCTAAGTCCCTCCGGCGAATGGCCCTGCCTCACCCGAACCCCCTCCCCTTTGTATCTTTAAGACCGGCAACAGGGTTTCCGATCCTGTTCTGTCTTCACCACTAAACGGGTTATAAGAAATGAAGATATTCGATAGCACATTCCTGCTCCGGCTGGCGGTCGCCGTCATTTTACTGATGCACAGCATCCCGGGTATGTTCAACAACGGGATATACGAATTTGGCAAGTACTACCTGGAGGAGAACGGGTTCTCGCCCTGGGGGGTGCCGCTGGCCTGGGCCATCAAACTATCCCATGTGGTCTGTGCGGTTTGCCT
The DNA here is from genome assembly GCA_046329665.1 of Chitinophagaceae bacterium. GTDB lineage: Bacteria > Bacteroidota > Bacteroidia > Chitinophagales > Chitinophagaceae > JJ008. The sequence continues at coordinate 2,218 of JAXLUG010000015.1, forward strand.
GCTCCTGAATATTTTCATCAAACCGGCCGCCCTGATCACCATCGTTATCCTCGTTATGGGGATCATCCTTGTACACTACCGGGAAGGCTGGTATGTGGTGGGGGGTGGCCGCAACGGGGCGGAGTTCAATTTCCTGCTCATCTTCGTCCTGCTCACCCTGCTCTTTCCCGGCGGCCTTGTCAAAAAAAGCCGGTGAGGGTACAGGCCCATCTCTTCCGGCAGAAAAGGAAATAAAAAAGGGCCCGATTCGGCAGGCCCTGGTTACCTTTTATTATTCAAACTTTAAGAAACCTTCTTTGCTTTTCGTACCGGCTTTTTACGTTCGCTTTTGCGGGTACCGCCGGCCTGCTCATAGGCAGAACTGTCTTTACCAAACCTGGCGGCCGCACCCAGCAATACCCGTTCGTTCATATCGTTCAGGATATCCTCCTTGTCTTTAAAGGAGTTGGACTTTTCATCCACCAGGCTAAGGGAAGTGTTGTAATCATCCATCGAGGCTTTCATATCATCGATGGTCTGCTGGTAAGAGACAGCATTTACATTGCCGCCGAAATCGAAGTTCGGATCGATACTTTTTAGAGATGCCATCCGCTGGAGGGCTTTTTCATACACTCTGTAGGTTTTTTTTGGTCTGGCCATAATCAATCGTTTTTTAAGGGTCATGATAATTTTTTAAGCGTTACCGGCAGGTTTTCCGGGTCAGGTTCACCCGCTTCGCAACGCCGGATCAAAGATCAAAAGAATGACAGCGCCTGCCAGCCATCAGTTACGTTATTTGCAATCCCCTATTTTTAGCGGTGACATAACCACACAATTTTTCCTGCTTTTGAATTGAAACAAATGAAAATCAATTAGCCCGCAACTGATCAGGCTCACCATCGGACTAAGATATGATACAAGCGGGCCCAGACCGGTCATAGCATCTGCCGTGCTGATAGCGGCCAGAGCTTGCTGCTGTGCTGGTATTTTTTAATGTCCAGCCCGGAGCCGCTGCTGATTGAAAAACTTGTGATGAAGTTAAGAACAAAGCTGATAGAATTACGTCGGCTGGATATGGGCTGATAGCGATATGAAGTTGAGAATATATTCGTTTGCCAGCATAGCAGCAAACTCCCTGTTATGTGTTCGCCCTTCGTCTTGGTGCCTTGGATTGAAAGTATGTGTCCACCGTGGCAGGGTATGTCCCGGAAGCGTTGGAACAAGGCAGGCTCTTTTGCAAGGTTGGCTTCTGTGTGTCGGCTCTGTGTGCCTTGCAAATGTGCCTGACTTGGTGCGTTTGCAGGTTGTGATGTATCAAAAGTACTTATAGCCTTTTCAAACCAAAACTCTGCCTTAAATTGTTGACTGCATCAACTTCGTATGAATTATAACCTAAAGGATTATTTCTCGCTTGTTCCCATGCTTCATTAAGAAGCTGGGCAATGGAATTTGGATTTGCTTTTACAAGTTCGGGATAAGATGCTAAGTCCGCATTTTGATAGAAAACAAAAAACTCGTCAACAATTTGCTGTAATAATTTCTTTGGATAAAGTAAATTGTAATCACCTGGTTTGAATGGCTCCGTATCTTTCAGAAAAACATTCCAATCATCTTCTACCTTTTTCTTATCTGCTTTCAATCCCAACTTTTCCAGCATCATAATAATTATTGTCATTCTTGCTTCATCAGCAGGATGTGTATCACTATCAGAATAAATAATTGCTGAGCCGTGTCCAGTTGAAAGGAGTTTTAAGTTTGTCCATGCATAAGCAGCACCCGTCATGTAAGTACCAACCAAATCGCAAGTGAATTCTTCAATCCATTTTCGTTGCCATAAAAATTTTGCTCTCGTGAGGGAATCAACATATTGTTCAAGCCCCTCGTTTTTTACCCTCACTATTTCTTTTGCGAAGTGTTTATCAATGATTGCAGAAGACGTTTCGGAGCTTTTTCCTTTAAACATTGAGTCAAGCAAATGCCCGATTTCGTGATACATATCAGGTAAGTTCAATAAACTTCTTTCTTCACCAGCGGGAAATGCAATTACTTCGTAGTAAGGAACAGCCCAATAGTAACTATCGTGGTTGCTAATGGTTGAAACTATAGGTGGTTTTGCTGAAATCCTATGTTCGTCATAAACTTTTGAAATAACTCTGTAGAAATATACTTCGGGGTCGTCGTAATGTTTTAACGGTAAGTAACGATATGAATGAATATTGGCAAATTCCCGATTTGCTCTATTAAACCGATACAAATTGTTATTCGCCAAATATTCAAATTCTAAAACTCCAGTATCTAAAGCATCTTGCAATAAGTTTCTTATCGCTGACAGTTGAGCAATTGTTGAATCTACAAACCTGTCCCTCACATCATCATGTGGATTCATACTCTTGATGTCCGTAATAACTACATCAGTCCGATGAAGAAGGTCGGCATATAAAGCTTTGATAAAATGTTTCATCTTCTGTCAATCCGCAATTTTCGGTAAAGAACAGCGGCTTCATTATCAAGTATTGAAACGAATTTATCTATGCCTGCTAAATCTTTCCTTGAAAGTTCGGTATTTGATTTTATTTTTTCAAGTGTTGAAATTATTTGGTCTTTATATTCAGGGTTATTTAAAATTTGGTTCTTGAATAGCTGGTTATCCATTAGTTCATAAAGTTCGCTGTTTGTATCTTGCTGATTATAGAAATTAGCCAATGCAGATAAAATTGCAACAATGCTTTTTTGAGCATACGCTAATTCTTCTTCGGAAACTTTCAGGTTGGGATGCTCTTTATCAATTTCCTCTCTTGATGTAAGAACTTTTCGTTTGAGCATCATAACAGAATTGTTCAAATCGTTTGTAAGATTTGAGACCGAATTATATCGCTTGTATAATAAACTAAAGTCGCTCATATTTTTTGTTTAAAGTTGTAGTTGAAATATTTGCCTCTTTGTCTGTTGTCGTTGCAAAATCATATTCATGAGCAACGTCACGAATTAAGGTGTCAATTAATTTCAATGGTAATGGTAATGATGTTGGTCTGTCAGGCGATGAAAAAGCGACTTGGGTAAGCACAAAAATATCCTCCAAGGTTTCCTCAAAATCAACGTTTCCGCAATTGTAACTTACATGAATTGGGTTTGATGACCCTGGGACTTTGAATGGTGCTCCTGTATTGAATATAAATGCACCTTTTTTATTCATGTAAAAATGTGTTCCACTGTCTGGATTTTCAAGTGAATTTGAATTGCCGACAAATGAAGCAGCCCTTGCAGGAATGATTGAAGATTTTGCAACATCCATCACCCCAGTTTTTATTTCTGATTTGTTAAGCAATTCCATTTCATCAAGACGTTGCAAAGCATTATAAAGTGCCTTTTCTTCTTCGCCATAGCTTACGCCATCCCTGAGAATTACAATACTTTTCGGATTGTGTTCTTTAATTTCTAAATTCCGTTTAAGCACTTCAACAATTTTATCCTCAATCACACGGTAGTTTATTTTCTCGTTCCTGAAAGTCCCGGTTCCCTTTGCAGTTTTATCAACATCAAAAACGATTGTTTCGCCATTGCCAAAAAAGAAACAAAATCCTGCATAAAATTCGTGGGCATCAATGCCAATATATAAATCATTATTTAGGTTTTTAGCTAAAGCATAAGCCCACTTTTTGTTGATGATTAAATGTTCAAAAAGAGTGTTTGCCAGGTAGGATTTAAAGTGCTTCATTAAACCATCTGGGACAAAATATTTATTTGAGTTGGCATCTTTACCCGGAAATAAGTATTGCGTCAATTTTGAAGCACTTACACATTTAAAGTTGACCTGCTTAAAAAATTCCTTTTTTATTATATTACGAAGAAATCTATTAAACCTTCCGCCATCTCCTCTATCTTCTGGAAGAACAAATATTGCGTTACTACCAGTTAGGTTTTTTTCTATAATGAACTTTTTCAAGTCAGAAAATACTTTACTTGCAAAGGGGTATGACTTCATTGGATATTGGTGAACAATAAATCCAGGAAATTGCGGAGCAATCTGTTTCAAAACTCGGTCAAAATAATACTTCACACTTTTGCCAAAGTTGAACATCATATCGTCTGGAATAAAAAGTAATTGTGGTGTAAATTCTGTATCGCTTATTATTCCATTATTGTAAATAAACTCCCTTCTGCGTTTAGGGAAATGGTCAATAGGTCTTCCGTATGGAACTTCCCCTTCATAAGGATTAAGAATCGCATTCTTGCCAAATTTTAAAGAAGGCAATGCAAATACCTTACATTCCTTCTTCAAAGGTCTTGTGCTTACCTGAAGTTGAACGCCATTAAACTTCAAACGCTGAAAATAATTTTCTACATGCTTTTCAATTCTCATAAACCGCTTGTTCGGTTCATTGATTGAATTTTTATGAAGATTGTTGTCGGCTGAACCAATTGCTTTTGCTAAACAGGCTGCACCCGCAAAACTGTTTTGGCTATTGTGTGTGTAAGTATGAAAGAATGTTTCAGAGTTTTTAAGCAATGGCTCTTTGTATCTTGCATGAGCATATTTCCCTTGTGTCATGTTGTAATCATAAACAGTCATACCATTTGGCATCACATACTTATCAATGGAGCTGCCAACGGATTTTCCCTTAACTGTGTACCAATCATCGCCATTCAGATAAAGAAAGTTTCTGTTGCTCACTAAGTCATTATGCCTGTCTTTATGATAGTGCTGCAACACCTGATGCAGGTTTTGCTTTGCTGCATACTTGTAGGCAAGGTCAACACAGAAGAAAACATTGTCTTTGTCAATTGCCACAACTTTGTATTTGAAACCATGATAAATATCTGTTTCAATATCACCCGATAAAGGCAAAGGGAACTTTTTTAAAAAGGTATTTGTGCCTCCATCCCAAAGAACCGGAATTCTGTTCAACTGATATTTGATTGTGCTTTCCAGAAACTGCAAAGCCAGTTCTAAGTTTTCATCAGTCATTGAGTGAGCATTTAAAATTTGTTGCTCTCCAAACGGTCTTAAAATAGCTGTCAACGGGCTACCAGTAATTACTTTCTCAGAAAGCTCGGCGTCAGCTTTAACAGCAATGTATCTCTTACCTTCAAAGTAAGCAGGTGCAACAGGTCCTTTTGTTTCATACGACAAAAAGTTCCTTGCATTGAAAAATGCCTTGTTGAATTCTTTGGGTTCGTTTGACGCACCTTCAATAATTACCTCCACCAAACGATAAGGAAAATTGAAATCATGCCAGTTGTTGAGCCGAAACCAGTTTATTATATTCGTTTTCATCGTAAATGAAATTGTTTTTAATTAAATGAATGCAAAGCGGTCTGAATTTGCAGAACGCACAAGTTTCTTTTTTGTCTGTCGTTTCGTAATCCTGAATATTTAGTTCATTCCATTTTTTATCTCCTGAAAGTTGTTCTTGCTCTTCACTGTGCATGAACACATAATCCAAAGTAGCAGCGGTACTTTCCTTAGTAAATGAATGTTGTTTAAAATTCCCATTCATAAGATTGAACTCGTAGAGAGAATAATCTTCCATCCTTGGCACATCCCACTTTTTCTCCTGGCGGTCTTTCTTGATATTATGATATGAAACTATCCCTGCGATAATTAATTGCCTTGAATAATCACTTGTATTGCTGTCAGAAACTTTCCAATCAATCACCTGAACAGTTTTGTTTTTGTATCTTACTAAGTCAATCTGCGGATTCAGTTTAACTCCTTCAAATTCCATATTCCAATATTGAATGTTGGGTTGCAGATAACTTGATTCAGCAAGATATTCATGCAGAGTTTTACCTTCTTCTGGGCTTGGATAGTTTGGGATTTTAAGAATGATTTCACGAATGGTTGAATATACTTTCATTAAATCTTCCTCTGTATAAGGTACTCCACACTCATGTACATCTAAAATCTGAAAATCATCCCCGGCTTTTGTCTTAGTAATTGATTTATCATGGTAAAGCCGGTTTTCGGAAAATGCGAATTGTCGTTTCGCTATCTCAACTATTTCGTCTGCCAGGGCTTTATAGTCCGGTTGCTGTTTTTGTTTATAAATAGCAACTATCTTTTTACTGAAAGCATTATCAATTAAGGTGCCTTGCCACATTCGTAAGTTTTTTGATTGTGCAAGTTCAAATGCTTTCCTGCGAATTGGGTGTGTAAAATGGAAATCAGAAAGCTCATAGGAGAAATAAAATTTTCTATGACACTGTCTGAGAGCTGATAGTTTTGATACACTCCATTCCATTTTACATATCCATTTTAAAGTTCATTATATAGTTCTGTAAAGCGTTTAGTATATTTTTCCAACGCTTCTTTGTTTTGATACAAATAGCTTTCATCTGATTTTACTTTTTTAAAATCAAAAGAAGAATCGCTATGAGATACCCCTTTCCTGAAAGCAGGTTGTGCATTTACAGGAATTGATAAAAACATTTTACTCTCTGCACTCAGCTTGTCAAAAGTTACATTCATTGCTGCTTGGGCTTTATCCAAAGAAATGTTTAAGAACTTTAGCAACTTCACCAATGATTTTACTGGAATACTGTTAGTGAAAACCATATCAGTTTTAATATCTTCCAATAATGAAGGACTTAAACCAGTGGCAGATTGAAGTTCTGTAATCGGTTTAGAATTTTGAGCTAAAGATTTCTCTACTAAAGTACCTAAGGTGTCTTTTGATAAAGATTGAGCTAATGACTTAAGCAAAGCATTTGCTTTTTCTTCAGTCAATTCAGCATTGAATTGTTTTGTAAAAACAATCTCAGATTCTTTATCGGAACTTGAAGAAACAAAAGTGTCCTGATTTTCTTTTGTGATGTAAGCCATCAGCAAATTGTCAAACGGGTTCATTTTATTATTTTGTTTCATTGTAGTTATCTTTAAGTATTTGTAATGTTTTCTTTTCTACTTTGGCTTTTGCCCTGTTGAATTTTACTTTTAATTGGTTGTTTTCAACTCCAAGCATTTTGGCAATTTCATCATAACTGTAATTGCTCATTCTAAGCATTAGTAACTCTCTTTCTATATCACTTAATTGTTGCAATGCTTTTTGCATTGCATTCATAAGTTGATTATGGGTTGGGCTGACTTCATAAGCATTGAAAGCAGAGAGTTTCTCAATGACTGGTTTGAAACTATCAAGTTTCAACTCTTCATCGCTCAATTCAGCGACTTCTTCTTCCCAGTTATTAAAACTCGCAATTTGAAATTCTCCTTGTTTGCTTTTCTTAGACCTTATAAATTGAAGAATATTGTTCTTGTGAATCTTGAATAGCCAGTTGTCAAAGTGCTTGTCAGAAGTAAACTCGTAACGGGTAATTACTTTCCCAACAGTTTCCAATGTCTTGTAAAGCACATCGTAACTTTCATCTTCGTCCAAATGAAAATGGGCAATAGAAAAGCCGTATAGCTGTCTGCCATAACCTTCAAACAAGGCTGTCAGCCCTTTATTAAGGTCTTCCTGAAATAGTGATATGATGCCTTGATACTTCACTTGTAAATTTTGTTCTTCTATTAACGCTATATGCTTTGAGGTTACAATTGTAGTTAATTCTTAGGAAATCAATATTTTATATACAAAAATAGCTCTTGCTGTTGATTATTGTGATGGGCTGATATTTAAAGCCAAGCTGATAAATATTCCGTCTGCCGGGTGGTGGGTGGGCATGGGGCGTTGGTATTTTTAGCTCTTGGCAAGGTTTGCTTTGTGTCTGGGTTTGTGTGCCTTGCCATGTGCTAAAAATAGCGTGGGGTCGGGCGGCAAGTCATGGGTGATTGTATATGTGCAGTATGCTTCTTTAGGGTGACACATAACAAGCTATTTATACAGGGCAACGGGTTCCCTGAATCGGGTTAAAGGGTGTCCGATTCGAGTTGCAGGCTCCCTGAATCGAGTTGCGGGCTCCCTGAATCGAGTTAGCGGATGTCTGATTCGAGTTACGGGCTCCCTGAATCGAGTTAGCGGATGTCTGATTCGGGTTACGGGTTCCCTGAATCGAGTTAGCGGGTGTCTGATTCGAGTTACGGGTTCCCTGAATCGGGTTAGCGGGTGTTTGATTCGGGTTACGGGCTCCCTGAATCGGGTTAGCGGGTGTCTGATTCGGGTTGCGGGTGTTTGATTCGAATCAGAAAGGCCCCGATTCAGGTTACAGGCCTTTTGATCCGGAAACTGATCACTGCTGGGAGCCAAAATAAAAAGGGCCCGCATTTGCAGGCCCTGGTGTTTTTATACCAGTGCCGTTAACTAAAGAAGGATTTGTCTTTTTTCGAAAACAGGTCGTCCACCATTTGCTGGTCAAAGTGCTTGACAATATCACCATTGATATTATGGTAAATGGCGCTGATAAAGATCGTTTGTGCTGCGCTGATGACGGAGATCACAATAAAAATACCGATGATGGCAAGACCGATACCTGCCACCGGATGGATCAGCGAACCGAGCAGGTAAAGCGGAATGCCCGCCACCAGGATGCCGAGGAACTGGATCAGCCCGAAACTGAAATTGGCCGCCAGGCTTTCGCCCCATTTTTGCTTCATCAGCTGGGAAGAACGCTTCACCGCTTCCAGCGGGCCCAGCTTTTCATACGCAATGACCGGTACCACAAAGAAAGTGGCAATGCTCCACACCACACCGATAATACCGGTAATGATCTTGCCCACCGTACCCACATTCTCCTGGATCGCCCGGAGCAGCAGCCCGATGGTGCCGGCAAAAAAGGCCCAGGAGAAAATAACCCCGATCCGGCTGATACTGAACTGCAGACCGGCCCGTACACTCACTTCCTCCCCGTGGAAATACAAACGGGCACAATGTACCAGCGCCATATTGAAGAACACCACGATGAAATAGTTCACCACATAAAAAGCCAGGAGCATCAGGTAATAAAGCGGCGTATTGAACTGATCGATGTTGTTCTCCGGGTCCCACCCGTTCTTCGACAACACCACCATCACAAAGGAAGCCACGATCAGTAAGATGGAAATTCCGGAAAGGACCGGGAAGATGATCAGCTCTTTTTTTGCTTTCAGCACTTTAAAGCTGCTCATGGCAATGGTCCACCCGGCGGACATGCGGTCAAACACATTCATACAGGTTGTTTTAAATGATCAGATATATAAATATAGGAAGTTTCGGTAAACAGCCCTCCCCGGCCAGCCTGCCCGCTCGTTCTTACTGCTCACTGCGGAACTCCTGTTTTTCCCGTTCCTCCGGCCGTTCCTTCTCCGCAATGCCCTGCAGTACGGCGCCCCGCAGCACTTTCCCGCCCGGTTCCTCATTAGAATATCATTAGAACACAACCCGGTAACAAAGCCTTTCAGCTATTTTATATTCTTTTGCAGCAATGGCACAGGAAAGTTATGCGTGATCTCTACACCGGTATCCGGCGGCGGCTCAAACAGGTTTTTGACCGGTCGGGCAGCGAACGTTTCAAAAGAAATTTTCTGCAGGCATTGCCTTTATGGGTCGCCTCCCTGATCGTGGGGCTGGCGGCCGTTTTATTTGCCCGGCTTTTTTTCTGGGCCGAAGAAGGTTCCAGGTATGTGTATCATCAATGGGGCGGGTGGCTCTTCCTCGTTACACCCGCCTGTTTCATTCTTGCCTGGTATCTCGTTCGCCGGATGGCACCCTTTGCTTCGGGCAGCGGTATCCCGCAGGTAATGGCTGCGATCCAGCTGGAAAAACCGGGTACTGAAAAAAAAGTGGGCCGGCTGCTCAGCCTGCGGATCATCCTGGTAAAAATGATGTCAAGCCTCGTGATGGTGCTGGGCGGCGGGGCGATCGGCCGGGAAGGGCCGACGATACAGATCGCCGGGAGCATCTTCCGGCAGACCAACCGGCTGCTTCCCCGGTGGTGGCCAAAGATTACAGCGGGCAGTATGATCATGACGGGTTCCGCTGCCGGGCTGGCCGCCGCCTTCAACACACCGCTGGGCGGAGTGGTGTTTGCCGTAGAGGAACTGACCCGTACACATATCAGCCATTTCAAAACCGCTTTGTTCACCGCCGTGATCATTGCAGGCCTGGCGGCACAGGGCATCCTCGGGCCTTACCTGTATTTAGGTTATCCGGATCTGGGCGGTCTTTCCGGGAATATCTTCCTGCTCGTGCTCGTGGTGGCGGTATTGTCGGGCCTTGCGGGAAGCATCATGTGCCGGATCATTTTCAGGATCATCCGCTGGAGAAATACCTTCCGGTCTGACTATAAAATGGTATTGTATGTAACGGCCTGTGCACTGGTCATGGCCGCACTCGCTGTATTCACGGATCACCGGGTAATGGGATCGGGGAAGGACCTGATGCAGCAATCACTTTTTACCGGCGACAAACATTGTGCATGGTATGTACCGGGGTTGCGGTTCATCGGCCCTGTATTTTCATTTACCACCGGTGCCTCGGGGGGTGTCTTCGCCCCTTCCTTAAGTGCCGGTTCCAGTATCGGTTCATTGTTCTCCGGCTGGTTTCACCTGGACAATGCCGATTCCAACATGCTGATCCTGGCCGGGATGGTTGGCTTTCTGACCGGGGTAACCCGTACGCCGTTCACTTCTGCGATCCTTGTACTGGAGATGACAGACCGCCACAATGTGATCTTTTACCTGATGCTGGCCGGGATGGTTGCCGGTATTGCTGCTTACCTCGTGGACAAACGGTCCTTATACGATAAGCTGAAACAAACCTATATAGCGGCCCTTGAGCAGCCGCCTGTGCCCGGGCCGGCCTGACAGGTTCAGTCGATGATAAATTCGAGCGCTGCAAAGTCCGGCTCCCGGATCACAAAATCCGCCACGGCATTCAGTACGGCATGGGAGGAACAAAACGAAACCCCGATACCGGCTTTCTTGATCAGGCAAATATCATTTTCGCTGTCGCCGATGGCCAGTGTGTCCGATACAGACACGCCGAATTTCTTACAGATATGCACCAGGGCGTGGGACTTGCAGTACTCATGCTGGCAGATGCTGCCGGCATGCTGGAGGTAGAAGGAAGGTATCTTCACTTCGCCGGTGGCCACACTTTTGGAAAACTCCAGCTCATTGCCCAGTGAAAAATCAAATGCATACTTGTTCCTGAAATGATTGGTGATGCAGTCATAGCTGTCGGACATCAGCCCCACGATAAACCCTTCGTCTTTCAGGGTGGCGATGAGTTCCTGTGCATTCCTGGTCACCGGTATGTCGTCGGCCACTTTCAGCAGTTCGCTGATGTTCTTTCCTTTCAGCAGCTGTGCGATCTGTTTTGTGCGGATAAATGCATTCACCTGCGTGGAAATGATCTCCAGTAATTCATCCCTGAAGCCGAACCGTTCGGCGGCGGTATGGATATAGCTGGCCCGGAGCAGTGTATTGTCCATATCGAAAAGGGCGATCTTCTTGAGGTTCTTTGAACTTTCCCTGATCGCAAATTCCATCTGCTCCCGGATCAGCTGTATATGTTCCAGGGTTTCATAATTGTTCTTTTCCCTTCCTTTTGATTTTTTCAGTATCACGGCGGCTACTTCTTTCGACATCTTTCCCAGTTCTTCCAGCGGCCGCATATTGTTTTCAATATGGCCGATGAACACTTCGCTGATCTTGGCGCCCAGGCTGTGCATATCCAGCAGTATCCCGATGTCCACTCCATAGCCTTCTTCAAACCCGATCATTTCGAACAACTGCTTCTTCCCGGCGATCATCCCGCTGAGCGGCTGCCAGAAAGGAGGAAACCCCGGGTGCAGGATCGACAGCAAGGGTTTGGCCACCAGTTCCGTGACCCGTCCTGCCTGTCTTGAAAAAAAGGATTTACAGAATTCTGCTTCTCCCCGGATGATCGGTTCGGTAAGCAGCTGTATCACATTCTCCGGGTAGGTTACGATATCGGCATCCAGGAAGGCCACGATGCTGTTCGAGGCATACAGCACACCATCCTTCATGGAAGAACCTTTTCCGAGTTTGGTACTGGTGATCACAGTGGCACCCGCCTTTTGTGCTTCCTCTACGGTATTATCCATCGACTTGTCGTCCACCACGATCACTTCCGTAACCCTGGGCGAACGGATGGCCAGGCGGGCCACCTGGCCAACTGTTTTTTCTTCATTCAGGGCGGGTATGATAACACTGATCATGCAACAGGTTTGCAGGTTGTTTAAAATATTGTTCCGGGAAAGGAAGAGGGACTGCGGCCCTGCATTCCCCGGTCCGCTTCTCTTATCAGCGAAGCCATAAGACAAGCAGGCACAGGTACACCACGATGATGACCAGGCAGATCCAGTCGGGTCCGGAGGCCGGTATCCATTGCCTGATCCGCTTATCTTTCATGAACATACAGTTTATCGTTCCCTCTTTTGCTGAAATAAGCTTGTTTAAAAGAGGCCGCATCGCTGCGGCCTCACCCCTTGCTGAATCACCACTCACGGCAAGAAACCATAAACCCCTACTTATTTTTATCACCGATCCACCTGCGCAGCGTTTCGATGTACCGGCTCACTTCTTCATTCTCTTCTATTGCATTGTACTTTTCGAAAAGCGCCAGGGAAGCGGCATAGTCTTTTGTTACATTGGCTTCATACCCGCCGAGATAGCCATAGGCTTTCAGCAGCATCCTTTTATTGGCATCTTTATTCTTTTCCCCCAGCTCCACCACTTTACGGTAGTGCGGTATGGCCAGGCTGTCGGTCATCGCCGTATCGATGGCGGCACCGGCCTGTGCCCGCCAGTAGTACCCGTAGATATCTTCGGGGTATTTCGTGGTGTACAGGCTGAATACACTGTCCGTGAGCTGATAGTTGCCTGCCTTGTACCAGGCCAGGCCCCAGTTGAACAGGTCCACGTTGGTGGGATTTTCTTTCCACCGGTAGTAGTTGCCGAGCCAGGTGGCCGCCTGTTCTTTATTATCCAGTTTATCCCAGAGCGCTGCTATCGATTTTGCAGCAGCAGCCTTTCTGGCTTCGCTGGTATCCTTCTTCGCTGCTGCGGTGTAATATGCAATGGCATTTGTTTCGCTTCCGGGTATCCCTGCTGTCAGGTCGCCGAGGAAACTGTAATCAGCGCCGATCTTCCGGGTGTCCTCCTCTTTATTCATATACTGCTCCATGTACACCCGTGCATGTGATGAATCGCCGGCCCGGGCATAAGAATAGGCAATGAGCTTATACAGTCTTGGTTTTGTCCGCTCCTGTTCAGCAGAGAGGATGCCGTTGGCCGTACGGATCGCTTTATCATAATCCCCCGTCAGAAAAAGGATGTCCGCCAGGTTGTAATCGTTCTGCAGGCTATGGTCGGTGCTGGCGATAAATTTCTCCAGGTATTTCCGGGCGATCCGCACATCCCGGAAATAATAATGGTTGTAGAGTTCTTCCAGCACCGGTGCATAGCCGGAATCGAGCTGGTAGGCTTTGTTGAAATAGTCCAGGTACACCTGCGGGTTCTTCTGCGCCACGAACAGTTTGCCCATCAGGTAATAGGCCCTCGGGTTAGCCGGCTCTTCTTTGATCGCCTCACTGAAAGCGAGGTAAGCTTTGTTACCATCATTCAGCATCCGGTACGCAGTACCCAGGGCATTATCAATAGCCGCCTGGTGCTTCTCCCTTTTCCTGGCCATCTCCAGCCACTCCACGGCCTTGTTTACCGAACTGCTGTCCTCATCGATCACGGCTTCGGCCATGGCCAGCAGCAACCCGGCGTCCTTTGCATTTTTCCTGTCAGCAAGAATGGCATTGAAAATGGTGAACGCCTCGTCTTTCTTTCCGGTATTGAGCAGGTACCGGGCACCGGCAATGCGGTTCAGCGGGTCTGTCTTTTCTCCTTTGTCCGGTTGCAGGTAGGCCGAAACATAATTTGCGGCTTCCTCTTTCTTGTCCTGCTCCAGGTAGGTCTTCACCAGCAGGTAACTCAGTTCCGGCTCGGCCGTGCCATTGGCCAGGTTCTTTTCCAGCAGGGCTTCCGCTGATCTGTAGCGTTCATTTTCGATCAGTTGCCGTGCATCAGCGATATCCTGTGCACTGAGCTGCACGGACCGGGATAAGAGCACCGCTATATAAAAAACAATTTGTTTCTTTTTCATCTCATTCCGTTTTCATGTCAGTAATCGTTTTATAAAGCCACTGTGAGTACGGGTATCTCTGATTCCTTCCACAATTGTTTTCTCCTGATTTTATTCCACCAGCCTTTGAACCAGGATTCATGCCCGGTATTCACCACGATCAGGTCTGCCTTTACATCATTGGCATAGGCCAGGGCCGTGGAGGCATCATCATAGTTATCACGAAGGGCACATTGTACATTGATCCGGCCCAGTTCATTGAGCAGCTGGTAGGCCTTGAACAGGTAGGCCTGTGCAACACTGTTCCGGTGCCCGTTGCCGGCCATCAGAAAGATGTTCCCGTTGGTCTCTATCGAAACATAGGTGGCCATGGCCAGTTTGCGTACCGGGAGCAGGGTCTGCACCGGCACCACAATATTCTGCAGCTGGTTGATATTGAACTGCCGGGTGATGGTCATTACCGGGCATCCGGTTTCCTGGGAAAGCCTGCTCACATTGATCTTTTTCAGCAGCACACTGGCGGCCTTTCTTCTTCCTTTGGGTATCACCACCAGGTCGGCATGTTCCCCGATGATCACATCCTTCAATACCTGCTGCCAGTTACCGGCCACCACCAGGGAAGCAGCCAGTAAGCCATCCTTCAGTCTGGCCCTGCAATGCTGTTCCAGCTCAAAGAGTTTCCGGGTGGTATCCGCGGCAGTATTTCTCCGGCGGGGAAAAGAAAAAAAGCCCCCGTGCAAATGAATGCCAGGGGGCAACTGCACATGTAAGAGAATAACATCACAATTAAACTTATTCGCCAGCTGAATTGCTTTATCAACTGACCATGCAGTATTTCTTTTCAGAGCGACCGGAACCAGTATTTTCGTAAATAACTTTCTCATCCACGACTGCAAAATAGCGGCACCAGATAAGAGGGAGATTAAACCGGGATTAGAAAAGTATTAGAATCACTTCTTCAGCGTGGGCAGCACCACGCTGATGGTGGTACCGGTATCAGCTTCTGAACGGATACCAAGGCTGCCTTTGTGCAGCCCGATGATACGGCGGGTAAGGGTAAGGCCCAGCCCCACGCCGCTTTTATTCTGTGCATTGCTGCCGCGGTAAAAGGGTTCGAACAACCGCTCTTTTTCTTCGGCCGAGAGGATATCGCTTTGGTTGGTAAACAGTATTTCGGTTTCCTTGTCCC
Source organism: Chitinophagaceae bacterium (assembly GCA_046329665.1). Taxonomy (GTDB): domain Bacteria; phylum Bacteroidota; class Bacteroidia; order Chitinophagales; family Chitinophagaceae; genus JJ008. The sequence goes on from JAXLUG010000015.1 coordinate 17,401, forward strand.
TGAAGTGCAGCTCCACCCGGGTCTTATTATCGGGGGAATACTTGCAGCCGTTCTCAATGATATTCTTGAAGGCACTGGAGAGAAGTGAAGCATTCCCGAATACCATGCATTCGTTTTCATTTTCCGGCAGCTCATTAAAGGCCAGCTCCACCTTATAATTACTGTCCTGCCGCAGGATATCACTGTGTGCCTTGATCAGTATCTCATCGATCCTTACTTTATCTAAGGAGATGGAACCATGCGTGCCGGCCCGGGCGATCTCCAGCAGGTTGCGGGTAAGCTGGTGCAGGCCCCGGGCATCTTTCAGTACCGAAGAAAGCACCTTCCTGTATTCTTCCGGGGTGCGGCCCTGCAGCAGCGCAACTTCTATCTGGCTGGAGATGGAAGTAAGCGGTGTGGACAGCTCATGCGAGGCATTGGAGATAAAACGTTTCTCCATGGCAAATGATTCTTCGAGCCGGTTGAGCAGTGAATTGAAGGTTTCATTGAGTTCAGCCAGTTCATCCCTGCTCCTGCCGGAATACAACCGGTGGGAAAGATTCTGGGAAGTGATCAGTTTCACATCATGTATTGTTTTCCTGACGGGCCGTACAATGTTCCTGGAAAACAGGTACCCGGCAAGCAGGGTAACGACCACCGCGATAGGAAAATAGATATAGAAGATCCGGCGCAGGTTATTGATATAAGATTTGCCGGAGATGTCTTCGGCTGCCACCATGACGAGTATGCTGTTATTGAAACGAAAGAGGCCGGCGGTCTTTTCCCCGGCTGAAAAAAAATGTTCGCCGCCCTTCCATACCTGCGAGAGCCATTGCGGATGCGGCGAAAGCACCCCTGCTTCGGCATCGTGAAATTCATAGCGTTCATGAAAGTTACTGTCGTAAATGCTGATGTTACGGTTGAAAAGGATACCCGGTGAGTTGGCATCCAGGTTCTTCAGCAGGTTGGTCGTATCGTTCTTAAAAAAGCCATAGAGATAGGCAGCCCTTTCCGCCCGGCTCCTGATCCTCTCCCTGAAGTCCCGCTGCACATTCTTGCGGCTGATATTAAAGATCAGCAGGGCCATGCCCAGCAGGATGCAGGACACAATGCCTGTAAACAGCAGGTTTATTTTAAAGGAGAGCTTCATCAGGCAGTATCTTTTAATACATAGCCCATTCCCACCAGTGTATGGATCAGGGGGGTGTCAAATCCCCTGTCGATCTTTTTCCGGAGATAATTTACATACACATCGATCACATTGGTGCCGCTGTCGAAATCAATGTCCCATACCTTGAGGGCAATATCTGCCCGGGACAGTACCCTGTTCTTATTACGTAGTAGATATTCGAGCAACTGAAATTCCTTGGCAGTAAGCTGTACGGATTTTCCGTTGCGGGTCACTTCTTTTGTATCCAGGTTCATCACCAGGTCATCGGCCCTCAGTTGCATACCGGTGGCCACATGGCTGTGGATCCGTTTCAGCAGCGCCCGGATACGGACCAGCAGTTCACGGAAATCAAAGGGCTTGATGATATAATCATCGGCGCCTGCATCAAACCCCTCTATCTTATCTTCCACGGTGTACATGGCGGTAAGCATCATCACGGGCACTGATGGATCGGCCTGCCGGATCGCCCGGCACAGATCATACCCGTTCATTCCCGGAAGGCTGATGTCCAGGATCACGAGGCTGAACTTCCCCTGCCGGAACAGCCGCAACCCCACCTGTCCATCATACGCCACCATCACTTCAAAACCATTTTCAGATAAACCCTGCCGGAGTGAGTCAGCGATCTTCACCTCATCTTCCACAATAAGGATATTCAATGCGGTCATTCCATTCCTTTTGTTCCGTTACAAAAGTACTTCTATGCCAGGCAGGATGATGGTATGGCAGATTATTTTAATAGCTTTCTAATCCCGGGAAATGTCAGGCGATGCCGGAAAGATCAGGTCAGCGGATCAGCGTAGTAGTCCCTTTCCGGAAAACTTTTTTACCGGTATAATCAATTCCTTCGGCAATAAAGACAAATGTATTGGTGTCCTGTACCCGGCCATTGATCATGCCATCCCATCCTTTGCCGATCACATTCGTGGCGAATACGAGCTGGCCCCACCGGTTGAACAAGCGGAAATAATTCAGCCGGCTGATGCCCACACAGATGGGTTTGAGCAGGTCATTCCTTCCGTCGCCGTTTGGTGTGAAGGCGGTGGGAACAAAAATGTCGGGACCGGTCTTGAATACCGTGAGGATGATATTATCCTCCCCGTAACATCCCTGCGGATTGGTGGCCCTGACGATATAGGTGATGAGTTCTGTTTCGGCCCCAAGCGTGGCAACGGGATTATAAATATTGGGATTGCTGAGCCCGAAAGAAGGCGTCCACAAAAAGGTCTTTGCCGTTGGATCGCTGGCGGTAGCATTCAATTGCACCGGCTGGCCGGCCACCACGAATGTATCGTTGCCGGCAAAGACATTGATCTTGGCGGCCACGTCCACATGAAACGTATCTTTTAAAGCATTGGGGCAACCGGCGTTCAGGACAGACAGCACATAATCCGTGGTGCGTTTGGGAGCAGCGATCGCATTGATGGAAAAGGGTAAGGCGGTCACGGTCCCATTGCCCTGGTTGGTCAGCGTACCGGCATTGCTCCAGGTATAACTGGTGCCGGTATTAATCACGGCATTCACCGGGGTGGTTTTACCATAACAAATGGATGCGCTTTTCGGATCGATGGATGCCACCGGGTAAGGAACATTGAAGAAGGTGATGCTGGCCACTTTACTCGTATCCGCCGGGCAGACACCGCTTTTTACAATACTCCGGTAATAGGTGGTCTGGCTCACGGAACTGGTACTGTAAGATGTACCGGTGTTGACCGGCACAAAATTCTGCCAGCTGGCATTATCATAAGAATACTGCCAGTTAAGCACCGTACCGGTTTGGCCGGAAAGACTGAGTGTATTCAGCGTATTCTCATTCAGGCACACGTTGGTATTAGCAGGATTGATCACCCCGCCCGCACTTTTCGGATCTACGGTAATGATGGCCTTCACACTGGTATCTTTTTTACAGGCCGGCCCGTTCTGGATGACGGCACTGTACCAGGTGGTCGTATTCAGGTTTTGTGCCGTGTAGTTATGCGTGGTATTGCTCACGGGGGTCCAGGTCGCCCCGCCATCAGTGGAAGAGATCCAGTTCAGGATATTTCCCACTTCCCCGCTCAGCGTAAGAAAACTGCTGTTGTTACCGGCACATACGGTGTTGTTGCTGGCTACCTGCCCGGGTATGGTGGGCGGAGAAGCTGTCACATCGATCGTATCCCGGAGGTCAGCACAGTCATTCACTTCCCGGATGGTGATCTTTCCGCTGCCGGTGCCGGGCGTCACATCAATAATGTTGGTGCCGGCGCCGGAGTTGATCACCCACCCGGCAGGAACGGTCCAGGTGTAAGTGGCATTTGCCAGGGCCGGTACAGAATAGGTTTGATTGGCACCGGTGCAGGCGGCCGGATTACCACTGATCTCCAGTCCGGCGCAGGTGTTCCGCACCGCTACATATGCATAGGCAAAGTGTGCACCCGGGTTGCAGTTGTCGGCCTCAAACGTCAGAAATACAGTTTGCCCGCGGTAAGGAGAAAGATCGAAGGTGACTTCCGTCCAGCTTTTATACCAGACATCCTGCTGCAGGGTGCCGCCGCTGTTGTTTGTACCGGCATGTGAAAGGAACAGCACGGGGCTTAGTGCAAAGCCATATGCCAGTGCTTTCACCGTGTCCAGGGTGGCGCCTGAATTATTATTACCTGCATCATCGAGTGTAGGCAGGTAGTATTTCGGGGAAGCGCAGGTCACCACACTATCCTGCGTTTGCAGGGTGGCTTTGAACAAAGGCTGCTGGTTTGAATTGTGGGTACCATTTTCCAGAACCATGGCATAGGCATAGGTCATGGTATAAGGAACCGTGATGGGACCGGCCGGCACATTGATCGTATAACTGACCAGGCGGGTAAAACCGCCGGGGTTGGGAACACCGCTGTGCAGGTCCCAGGAAGTGGCATCGGAACCGAGCTTTACCGAGTGGTTATAGGCGTAACCGTTGATGATGGGCACCGTGGGGAAACCGCCATACAGGTCATTCGTGGAATTAGTGATCACCCGGATACCGGTGGTGCTGATGCTGTACTCGCTGAGGTTGACCACGCCGTTGTTGGGAGCCGGGTAATTGGTGGAGCCTCCTCCTACCAGACCGGTCCTTGCATTCCAGTTGCTAAGATCGCCGGTGGAGAAGCTGATGTTAACGGGGCAGGACTGACTTTGTGAGAAGGCGGGTAAGGTGGCAAAACAGGTAATACCTGCCAGCAGTATGCATATGGATCTGAAAAGTCTGATCATGTTAACTCAGGGCTGTTTAAAAGGGCCGGATGCGTAACCAGGGTTACCCGCCTGCAAAGCTATAACTGAACGATGGTAACAGGAAATTATTGGACGGTCAGCCAGCATATTTCTGTTGAAAATGACCGCTCTACGACAGACAAAGAGGCTCCGGGTTTAGCTGCTTCCGGGCTATTTTGGGTCTGATGTCCGTTTTTTCCCGCTTGTACCGGTGAATTGTCCGGATGTACCGTCAGAAAACCCCGTGTCAGCCGGAGATGAGTTTCAGGAACTCTTCTTTCTTCCGCCGGGCCACATCCACGATGGCGCCGTTTTCCAGCACTACCTGGCCGCCTTCGCCGCGGATATATTTCTTGATATAGTTGAGGTTGATGAGGTGAGAATTATGTACCCGGTAAAAATTGTAAGCGGTCAGCATATCTTCAAAGTCTTTCAGCAGCCGGGTAACCAGTATTGACTTGCCGTTGGTGAAGAATACTTTGCAGTAGTTGGAACTGGATTCGATGTGAACGATGGTTTTAATGGGGATGAACTCCAGTCCTTCACCTGTCGGGATAGCGATCTTTTCTTCCTGGCTTTTGGTACCGGCGAGTGAACCTCTCAGCACCTCCAGTTTTTCCCTGGTCTTCCCCTGCCGTTCTTTCACCAGCCGCTCTACTGCCATCTGCAGATCTTTGATAGCGATCGGCTTCACCAGGTAATCAAAGGCGCTGATCCGGATGGCATCCACCGCATAGTGATTGTAAGCGGTCGTGAAGATCACATCAAAATCAATATCGCCGAGTTCATTCAGCATGCGGAAGCCATTCATCCGCGGCATTTCAATATCAATGAAAGAAACATCCGGTTTATGCTGACGGATAAGCAGGATGGCTTCCTCCGGTGTCTGTGCCATGGCCACCACTTCCACATCGGGGCAAAATTCAACGAGCTTCTGCCGCAGGTTCTGCAGGCTGCTGAGTTCATCATCTATGAGTATCGCTTTGAGTAACGCCATTTACACTGCTTTTATGGTAATTTCCACTTTGGTGCCGGCCGGCTGCCGGTTGCCATCGTAAAGGTCAGTAAATTTTATCCCTCCGTTGCCGCCCACCTGCTCATTGAATATTTTTACTCTGTCTTCTGTGATCTTCAGTCCCACACTCTTATGCTGTGGTTTATTGCGGAGGTTATACATGATCGATTTTTCCCTGCCTACCCCATTATCCTGTATCGTGTACCGTATCTTGTCGTTTTCCAGTGTGGCGGTTATGCTAAGCCGGAGATCATTTTCCCGGCTGTGGGCCAGCCCGTGTACAATGGCATTCTCTACATACGGTTGTATCAGTAAAGAGGGTACCCGGTAATCACCATTCAGCAGGACAGGGTCAATCTGCACCTGGCAGGTGAATTTATTATTGAAGCGAAGTTGTTCCAGGTCGATATATAATTGCAAGGCTTCCATATCTTTTGAAACGGGCACCAGTTCATTGCGGCTGCTGTCGAGGATCATGCGGATCAGTGTGGCGAATTTATTCAGGTAATCGCTGGCCAGCCGTTTTTCATTCATCATGATGAAGTTCTCGATACTGTTCAGGCTGTTGAAAATAAAGTGGGGGTTCATCTGCGCCTGCAGCACTTTTGTTTCCAGTTCGGCCCGCATCCGTTGTGATTCTGCCTGTTGCCGCCTGTTCCGCTGGTAATACACCAGTATCACCAGGGTAACGAGGAACAGGGCCGTAAGCAGGTAACCGATCCTTGCCCTGTTGGCATTCTTGACCTGTAGGCCTTTGATGTCATTGTCTTTTTTCAGCAAACTGATCTCCTGCTCCTTCTGCAGCATCTTATAGCTTATCTCCAGGTCATTCAGGTCTGCCCGGGCTTTGTCCGTGGCGGTTGAATCTTTCAGGGCCAGGTAAGCCGACTGGTACCTGTAGGCTTCCCTGTAATCGCCGGTGGAAGCACATACTGCAGCGATCTTTTCGAGGGCCAGTAAGGTAAACGGGGCAAACTGATTCTGGCGGGAAAGGGCGATCACTTTTTCCAGGTGCGTTTTGGCTGCCGCAGGATCATGACGGGCGGAATCAAGGTCGGCATAACTAAGCAGGGCCCGGCAGAGTTCCCAGCTGTTATCTGTTTCTTTGAGCGAAGACAGGGCCTTATCCAGTAAAGCGGCGGCCGCTGTATATTTTTTCTGCGACAAATAGATCTTTGCCAGGATAGAACGGTTGGCTATGGCCGATTCATTATCCTGTATTTTCTCAACCACCCTGTTAGAGAGTTCGAGGTATTTCATGGCTGAATCGGGATGGCCGGCACTGATATAGAAATCGGCGATGTTGGACGCCGTCTGCATGTACGGCATGTTAACATCAGCCAGGTTCTGAAGGGCTTCCCTGGAAACAGCGATCGCTTTTTCAATATCACCGGTCTGGTTATACAGTTCTCCCAGGTTGGCTTGTGCAAGCCCGAGTCCCCGCAGGTTCTTATTCAGTTTGTTTCCGTTGATCGCCACCTGGAAATAACGGATGGCGGTGCGGTACATCCCAAAGCCCTGGTATACCACCGCAATGTTCTGTGATAAGGTGGCTTTCCGCGGGGAGGTATCGGGCATTGTATCGATCAGTGCCTTGAGCATATCCATGTAAGCAAAAGAAGAATCTTTCTTTCCGAGATCGGCATAGCGGTCCATGATTTCCCTTACGGAGAGGACATTGTATTTCCTGAGTTTGTCCGGGAAATAAGGCAAGACCTGCCTGTAATAATAAATGGCACTGTCATATTTATTATACTGGTAAGTATAGGCCTTGCCGATATCAAAAAGAAATATCCCTTTCAGCGAATCGATATCGTTTTTTTTTGCCAGCTGTAAACCTATCCTTGACCATTCAAGCACCCGGCTAAGCTGCCCTTCGTTGAGGGAATCACTGATCGCATTCATCAGAAAGATCATACGGTCCTTGTCATTGTCCAGTGCCTGGTAGGCAGGCGGCAGGGAACCAATTCCTGCAGGCCGGTCCTGTGCAGGCAGGCGCACCGCAAAACAACCCAGGAACAACAGCAGTATGACAGGTCGGAAAATCAAAGACAGGTATATGTTCGTTGTAAGTTACTAAAAACCGGTTGTGCTTCTGAGGCAAACCGGTTTGTCGGGGTTTATTGGTTTAAGGGTGGCACCACCAGTGTCGGGTCGCCAAAGAATGTCATGATGGAAAGATAGCTCCTTGGATTCCTGAAAACCCCGTTATTCGAACGGAAATCTTTCCAGTACTGACGCTGTCCTTCCAGCCATGCATCTCCTAACAAAGCAGGTTGTGCCGTACAGGCTTTCAGTACCCGCTTTATTAACTCCGTGCCATGTGAGTTTTCGCATACCGCGGTTTCCCCAAAGAAAGCAATAGCGCCCCCGCCATAGGGATGACAAAGCCAGGGGCTGGCAAAGGTCCGGGCGTAGGCCCCGGGGAAATCATAGGGCGATGGCTGCGGTAAGCGGAATGGTTTGGGCAGTTCCTGCCAAACACCCATGTAATAATATTTACCATCTTCGGACTTTGTATAATACTGTTCCTTTCCATTTATATCCAGGTAGGGACCTGCAGGGGCCGGTACACAATCGGGTATATTGGGTTTAAAGGAGCCCGACTGGCAACCGATCGTGAATACCACCGGCAGGCTGGCCGGGTTTCTGAATGTGTTGATCACACTATCATTAAATGTTTTCCCGTTTTCTTCTATTTCCCAGGTGGCGGAACTGGCATGTCCCATATAGATCATACCCCAGTTAAACACAGCAGCATTTTTGATGGAAGCAAAGTTTCCTTCATCCCAGCCGGCAGGTGTTTGTTTGAAGTTGAACGCCAGTTTCTGAATATCCTGGGAAGGAATGTTTCCCGGCGACACATAATTAATGATCTGCTGGCAAAGTTGCTGCGAAGAGGGATATGACCCGGAAGCAAGAAAGGCCAGGCCGGAGTGTGACTCCGGGATCATCTTACCGGTTTCATACCGGATCACTTTTTCAATGTAAGCAGAAAGTTCATAGACAGAATGTACCGGCAGCCGGGCCAGTGCCACATCCGGGTAGCCATCCACATTATCGGGGTTGATTTTAATGGCATCAATTCCCATCTGCTCAGCGCCGGGAAATTGCCATACCTGGTAGTTGTAATAGCCATCCTGGTCTTCATCCCAGGAACTGAAGGAAGGCTGCGGCAACACCTGCCCGTTCTCATCATGATGAAACAGGTTGGCATAATAAAGGTCCGTGGGATTATAGCTCCCTTCAAACCACTGGTATTCGGGCGAACCGGTTCTCCCGTTGGCCCATCCGTTGCTGACAAAGCGATGCCTTACCGGAAAAAGGGACGCATCCCCCACGAGCATTACATATCGTACGCCCCGGATCAGGTAAGCATCTGCAATGGCCCGCTTGATCCGGGCGGGCTCATCTTCGCCGGGAAAATTTTTCAGGCTTTCTATATCAACAAAGCCGGTAGTAATACCCTGCTGGTTCTTATGATCGACAAAGGGCTGGATGGCGTCTGCAAACATTCTTTTGCCAAGTACCAGCAGCTTTGTCGGGTTTGACAAAAATTCAATTTTATTAAACGCCATGGCCTTTACTGCGGTGGGCGGTGCACCAACAGCCGGGCCGGGTGCATTGGTGGCAGGCGCTTCACTGTTGTTCCGTTTCAGTTGCCGCACCTGTGCCGGTACCGGAACCGCAGCGTGAAGAAAGAGGATACAACAAAAGGTGACAGATAAGATCTTTTTCATATCATGATATTAATCTGTTATTATTCAGCAGAAGCGCATGCTCCGTAACTGATATTAAAAACAAGCGGTTTTGATGGCAGAACCCCTGCACCGCTCCCCGTTACCGTAATGGAGGAGACCCTTCCTTTGCTGTCGTAGCTGTAACTAAAATTCCTTGATACGGTGGTCCTGATATCCTTTGCAGGTATTTCTTTATACACCGGTGTTCCGTTGATCTTGTCCACGCTGTAGTCCCGTTTTATTTCCCGTTTATCTGCCGGTGTATGAATGGTCTGGGTATAAGTAAACCCTGTAAGCTGGTGGTTGTTCGTCATCGGGAAAATAGTCCAGGCCTCTGCAAAGGCTTTCATAGGTGATCCTTTCATGACCGCATCCGGTTTTGACGTATTATAAGTGGCCGTCAGTTCGCCATGATCGGTAACCTTTGTATCCGTATGATTACCGTCCCATACCATCCTGGTAAGGTCGCCGTTGCTGTTATAGGTATATGTCGTAACCTTTATCTGGTCACCCCCTGCCATTTCCCAGTTGATGATCTTTCCTTCCTTACTGATCTTATAGGTATTTGTTACTTCCTCATCGCCGGGGTCTTCCGCCATAGTGATGATGTAGTTGCCATCCCCGTTCGGCGTGTACCGGGCTTCTTTTTGCCCGGCCTGCGGTAACGATAAACCGTTTACGACAGTAAGCAGCAGATGCTGCGGTCCGTCTTCATCACCGCCTGAGAGGGCAACCAGTTTGTCGTTATTATCATACTCCAGCAGTATTGTTTGCTGATAAGGTGTCTGAATAGTGATACTGTTACAGGGGCCGGATGCCGTTCCGGTTTTTTTTCCCGTACTGCTCCCGGATGATGCTGGCCTTGTTATCCCCGGTCCTGTGCCGGAAGAAGTATTTTTTGGAGCAGGAGCAGGATTGGGTTCCTGCGGGCTGTTGTTCGTTTTCTTTCCGTGGATCGTGTTATCGATTGCCTCATCAATTTTATTTTCAGCCGTTGCAGCTGCTTTGTTTTCAATATGCCGCCTGATGGATCTGCCCAATTGTGCCACCGAGACCGTGTGGAGGCATACCATTACCAGTGTTATTAAAAGGATCTTTTTCATCGTACTTTTTTTATGTTCATTTTTCTGTTGCCCTGAAACGGATATCGCACAGACCGGAGAGGATATCCATATGGTAAACGGTGTTTTCCGGGAAAGCAGGTTCAGCTGATGATAGTACCTGTCCGTTTAATAAGGTGAGCGACCCGATCGTGAACGGAAGAAAAGGAACGGCATTCCCGTTGCCGCCTGACTTCAGCAGGTAATAGTACGGCCAGCGGTTGAGTGAATTTTCTTTAATAAAGACACTGACCACATATTTTTTATTTGCCTCCACCGGCACGGATTCACTTTTAGCCTCCAGGTCTGCAAAGGCAAAGCCATAACCGGCCACCGCTATCGTGACGGGGAGCTGCTTCAGTAATTTTTTTGTATCATACTCCCACAGCGATACGGTGTACACACCTCCGGCATACGGAAGGTTAACCCCTAACCCGGTTATCAGCCCCTTCCTGGAAGAAGTGAAAACAAACCCTTCTTCCCGCGGCATTTCCGAGGCCGTGTCTGTCTTTACCAATACGGAAGGGCCGGTTCGGATAAATGTCTCCACCAGGCTCTCTACTGGTCCGTAATAAGGCAGCACTATTCTGTCCGTTGGTGAGGATGGCTGTGGCAGCCCCTTTGATCTGATCCGTTGCTGACCATAACCGGCCAGGTAAACAACAGATCCTAACAGCAGGGTGATCATGTATCTTTTCATAGTCTGATAATTTGAGCAGTTTTAAATTGCCTTCCTGTTTCCCTTTCAGTAATGAATAATGATGGCTCCGCCCCTTCCGTTCGAACCGCCATTGGAATCGCCGCCACCTCCTCCGCCGGTGATCTGCGACTGGGCAGCATAAATGATCTGTGTGAAGGTACCGGCAGGTAAATAATATCCTCCTTTAGCACCCGATCCCGGCAGCCCTGCCGCATCGCCGCCATCCCCGTAGTTCTTTACCGAAGCCGTGGTGCTGCCAACCACGTATGGGGTTTCCCGGGTGGGCAAACCGCCGCCGCCGCCCATGCCGCGGTAGTTGGCAACAAGTCCGCTGGCAAGATAACTGCCACCGGCCGGGAGTGTGATGGAGAAACTTGCACTCAGTGAACTGACTGCTCCTTCACCACCATTTGCAAAAATGGCCGACCCGTTTATTGAAAACAGACTGGTGCCGCCGGCGGCTGCAGTTCCGGGACCGGCAAATGCGCCGCCTGCTCCTGTCTGCAAACTCGCCACATCACCCGGGTTCACGGTAAATTTTGCCGTGATATAACCGCCACCGCCCCCGCCGGAAGTGGTTCCTCCTCCACCGCCGCCACCCCAGCATTCCACCAGGATCTTTGTGACACCGGCTGGTACGGTCCAGCTGGCAGAACAATTACCGGCACCGCCGCCGCCAATGATCTGCTGGCAGTCGAACTGAACGATGTTTTTATAGTCAGTGATATCACCCCACACGGGATTGTTGGAGGCATCCTTCATCAGCAGCTGACCGGGTGTTCCGGTACTGCCATTCAGTTTAAGCTGCCCGCTGATGTTCGCATTGCCGTTCACATCCAGTTTTTCTGCAGGTGTGGTTGTACCGATACCTACATTTTGTGCCCGGCAATAACATACCAGGAAAAAGCAGGCTGAAAAAAACAGGGATTGCCGCATACGTAATGATTTACGGTTAAAACTACTTCAGGGAATGATCAGCCAGCAGCCCGGGTAAAAGGCTGGCCGGAACGAATGCGTGGGCGGCGATAATCAGCCCATGCCCGGAAAACGGGCTAGAGACGTGCCAGGCAGGTGGCAAGACTTTGTTTCCAGTCGGCCAATGGGATGCCAAAGGTGGAACGGAATTTCGAAGTATCGAGGGCGGACCAGGCGGGTCTTTTTGCCGGGGTGGGATACTGTGATGTAGGTATCGGATTTATGCGGCAGGCGCTGCCGGTAAGTTCTTTGATCGCATTGGCAAAATCGAACCAGGTGATGATACCGGTATTGCAGTAGTGGTAGATACCGGGCTGCCAGTTCCCTTCCCGGATGATCCGGAGAATAGCTGCTGCCAGGTCGGCCGCATAGGTTGGTGACCCTGACTGGTCATTCACCACATTGATCTCCTCCCTCTCCTTCATCAGCTTCAGCATGGTCTTTACAAAATTCTTTCCGTACGTACTGTACACCCAGGAGGTGCGGATGATCATACAATCGGGGTTATACTGAAGGGCCTGCCTCTCTCCTTCCCGTTTCGAGGCACCGTAAACACTTTGCGGGCGGGTGGCATCTTCTTCTTTATAGGGAACGGAGGCTGTTCCATCAAAGACATAATCGGTGGAGATATGCAGAAAGCGGCAATTGTTTTCTTTGCAGATCGCAGCCAGTACGCCCACAGCTTCCCCATTCACCTGGAAGGCCAGGTCTTTTTCAGACTCGGCCCGGTCTACTGCCGTATACGCTGCACAGTTAATCAGGTACTGGGGCCTGTACACACTGAAGTAGTGTCTTACCATTTCAAAATGATGAATGGGCAGGTCCTCCCGTCCGGGAAAAATAAATTCAAAGGCAGAAAAATCTGCGGCCAGTTCCCGGAGCTCTTTCCCCAGCTGCCCGTTGGCCCCTGTTACCAGTATCTTCTGTCTTACAACCATCAGCCGGCAAATTCGAAGGTGTTATTGCACTGTGCAAAAGAGGGAAGCAGCTTGTCTTTCTCGGATACGATCCGGCTCTCTTCCGGCAGCTTCCAGTCGATATTCAGTTCCGGGTCATTGAAAATGATTCCGGCCTCACTTGCCTTATTGTATAAAGTATCACACTTATAAAGCACTTCGGCCTTTTTGCTGAGTACGGAGAACCCGTGGGCAAACCCTTTCGGGATCAGCAGCTGCTTTTTGTTCTTTGCAGAAAGCACTACTGAAAAACTTTTTCCGAAAGTAGGCGAGCCTTTCCGGATATCCACGGCCACATCCAGGATCTTTCCCCGTAATACACGAACAAGTTTTGTCTGTGCATAAGGTGGCAACTGGTAATGCAGCCCCCTGACCACCCCAAAGAGGGAGGAGGACTGGTTATCCTGCACCCATCTTATATCAATACCCTGCTCCCTGAACCGGGCTTCGTTATAGGATTCAAAGAAATACCCCCTGCTGTCTTCAAACACGGCAGGTTCAAAGACAAGAAGCCCGGGTATATTCGTTTCTGTAAATGGCATATTATAAACTCCAGTAGTTTCTGCTTTTTATTTTATTCCGGTAAATGCCTTTCAGGTCTGCCACAAGGCCCTGTGGTTTGGTGATGCCCGTAAAATAAGCGTCATCAAGTTCTTTATAGGCATCGTGGGGTACGGTTACGATCACTGCATCATAATCATCGGAGGGGTTGCTGCACAAACCAAAACCATACTCATGCTGCAATTCATCCGAATCAGCATGCGGGTCCACCACATCCACGTTTACATAATAAGATTTGAGTGCCTTTACCACATCAGCCACTTTTGAATTCCGGATATCGCTTACATTCTCTTTAAAGGTGGCGCCTTTCACCAGCACCCGGGCCTTCTTCACGTCGCCGGAATTCTTAATGATGTGCTGGATCACATTCCTGGCCACATACTTGGCCATATTATCGTTGATGTTCCGGCCGGCCAGTATCACTTCGGCATCATACCCCAGTTCACTGGCCTTGTAGGTAAGATAGTAGGGATCCACCCCAATACAATGCCCGCCCACCAGGCCCGGCTGAAACTTCAGGAAGTTCCACTTTGTACCGGCGGCTTCCAGCACCTCGTAGGTGTTAATGTTCATCATATTGAAAATTACCGAAAGTTCATTCATGAGGGCGATGTTCAGGTCCCGCTGGGTGTTTTCAATGATCTTGGCCGCTTCCGCCACTTTGATCGATGAGGCCCTGTGCACACCGGCCGCCACCACCAGTTCATAGGTCCTGGCTATTTCTTCCAGGGATTCCGCATCGCAGCCGGATACCACTTTTACGATACTGGCAAGGGTATGTTGTTTATCGCCCGGGTTGATCCTTTCCGGAGAATAACCCAGTTTAAAATCAGTCACATTCTTCAGTCCTGATAATTTTTCAATGATCGGCAGGCAATCCTCTTCCGTACAACCGGGATATACTGTTGATTCGAATACCACGTAATCTCCCTTTTTGATCACCTTACCCACCGTTTCAGAAGCTTTTTTTACAGGGGTCAGGTCAGGTACATTGTGCTCATCCACCGGTGTGGGAACGGCGACAATAAAAAAGCGGGCCTCCCGCAGCACATCCAGTGAATCGGTAAACGTGATATCACATCCTTCAAAGGCTTCTTTTTCCAGTTCATTGCTCGGGTCGATGCCCTGCTTCATCATCTCCACCCTTTTCGGGTTGATATCAAAACCGATCACCTGTATCTTCCGGGCAAATTCCAGTGCAATAGGCAATCCGACATAGCCGAGACCGATCACGGCCAGTTTGGCTTTTTTCTCTACTAGTTCCTTGTACATTCTCCTAAGATGGTTTTTATTTTATAAGATACGTTATTATGGGTTCTTTATGCCCGTATTCATGACCTGTTTACAAACTCGAGCACTTTGGCTGCTATATACTCCAGCTGTTCCCCATCCATTTCCGTGTGCACAGGTAAGGAGATCACTCTTTCGGTCAGCCAGTCAGTGGCCGGCATTACCTGTGAAGCCGTTTGGAACTGTTCAAACATTTTTTGCCTGTGCGCCGGCACCGGATAATAGATCATCGAAGGGATGTTATGATCCGCCAGGAATTGTTTCAGTCCGTTCCGATCGGCTCCGTCGAGCACCAACGTGTACTGGTGAAACACATGTTTTGAAGACGGGTCCCTGAACGGGGTGATGATCTTCGGGTTTCCGGCAAATGCCTTGTCGTAATAATCAGCCACGGCCACACGGGCCGCAGCATATTCATCAAGGTGTGCCAGTTTGATGGCAAGGACCGCTGCCTGTATGGTATCAAGCCGGCTGTTGCAGCCGATGACATCGTGGTAATATTGCTTTCCCTGGCCGTGGTTGGCGATCATCTTCAGTTTTACAGCCAGTTCATCGTCGTGGGTGAAAATGGCTCCCCCGTCGCCAAAGGCACCAAGATTTTTGGAAGGATAAAAAGAAGTGGTGCCGATATGCCCCATCGTTCCGGTCTTTTTTCTTGTGCCGTCCGAAAAAGTGTATTCACATCCTATGGCCTGGGCATTATCCTCGATGACATACAGATGGTGCCTGGCGGCAATGGCCAGGATCTCTTCCATAGCGGCAGACTGGCCGTACAGGTGTACCGGTACGATCGCTTTTGTTTTGGGTGTGATGGCTTTTTCAACAGCAGCCGGGTCGATACAGAATGTGCGGGGGTTCACTTCTACAAAAACCGGTGTGAGATGCAGCAGGGCGATCACTTCGGTGGTGGCGATATAAGTAAAAGAAGGTGTGATCACTTCATCACCGGGCCGGAGCCCGAGAGCCATCATGGCGATCTGGAGGGCATCAGTTCCGTTTGCACAGGGTATTGTGTGCTTAACCCCGAGGAAAGCCGAAAGGGAGGCCGCAAATTCATGTACCGGCTTCCCGTTGATAAAAGCGGTGCTCTCCATCACATCGATCACAGCTTTGTCCACTTCCTGTTTTATTTTATGATACTGGGTCTTTGTATCGACCATCTGGATGGGGCGCATTAAAATGACTTTGGTGAAAGAAAGTTTTATTTAATAAAGGTCAAACAGGTCATATAAGCCGAATGGGCCATCAATCACCGGATCGCTCACATGCAGGAGTTATCCCGGAGGGTACAGATCAGCATTTCCGCAGGGCAGCCATCCGACTTACCTGAACTTCCCGTTGCGGCGCAAAAATAGCGAAATACTGATAGTTTACCTGAATGCGTTTACTTTGCGGCAGCTAATCATACTGCAATTTGTCTGTATTTCTTTACAATATTTTTCTGTGGCTTTTCAGGGCAGGCATACGTGTCGCTGCCCTCTTCAACCCCAAGGCAAAAAAGTGGGTGGCAGGAAGAAAAGGTTTGCTGGCTGCCCTGCGGGCTGCTGTTCCCCCGGATGAAAAGGTCATCTGGGTGCATTGCGCTTCACTGGGTGAATTTGAACAGGGCCGGCCGGTAATGGAAGCACTCCGGCGGGAGTATCCTTCCTGCAAGCTGTTGCTCACCTTTTTTTCTCCCTCCGGTTATGAAGTGCAGAAAGATTATAAAGGTGCGGACTGGGTATTCTATCTGCCGATGGACAGCCCGTCGAATGCCAGGAATTTCCTCGAGATCGTGCACCCGGTACTGGTCATCTTCGTGAAGTATGAGTTCTGGTACTATTACCTGAAGAAGATCAAGTACCGGAATATTCCGCTGGTACTTATTTCAGCCCTGTTCAGAAGGGATATGTCCTTCTTCCGGTGGTATGGCGGTTTGCAGCGAAAGATACTCTCCCGCTTCGACCGCTTATTTGTTCAAAACGAATCTTCGGCCCGGTTGCTGGAAGAGATCGGTCTCGGGGCCATTACCAGTATTTCCGGCGATACCCGTTTCGACCGGGTAAAAGATATCTCCGACCGTTTTGAACCGGTACCGGCTGCGGCACAATTTGCGGGCAACCATAAACTGATCGTGGCCGGCAGTACCTGGCGGGAAGATGAAGCGTTGCTGGCAAGATCGCTGCCCTTCTTTCAGCAGAATGAAATAAAACTGGTGGTGGCTCCTCATGAGGTGGACCCCGGGAATATTGCCGTTCTACGGGAAAAATTTCCGGGTGCGATCCTGTACTCAGAACTGGTAAAGGGTACCCCTGTGCCGGCAGATCAGCCCTGCCTTATCATTGATAATATCGGGTTGCTTTCCAGGCTGTACAAATATGCCTTTTGCGCTTTTGTAGGCGGTGGTATGCGGCCGGAGGGTGTGCATAATGTGCTGGAGGCGGCTGTGTATGGCTGCCCGGTATTCTTCGGTCCTTATTATAAAAAATATTCTGAAGCGATCGGGCTTGTGGAAAACGGGGGCGCTTTCCCGGTAAAGGATGCTGAAAAGTTTATGGACCGGCTGGATCAGTTTATTACCGACCCTTCGTTATACGGTCATGCTGCTTTCAATGCCGGAAGTTATGTGAGCAGCAGAACCGGTGCCGTAAAGAAGATCATGGATTATATTCAGGAGAAACGCCTTCTGACCAGCTGATCGAAATGCTGAACGGTGCCGCTGTCATCTTTCCATCCCAGTTTTACTTTCAGTTCCCTGCTTATCCAGTATTCGGCTTCAGCGTAAATATTAAAACTATTGATGGTTTTGATACAGCGTTCATACATGTTCTCATCTCCGCGGAAGAGTTCGTTGATAAAAAGGAAGCGGTCATTGATGCCGATGGCTTTTCGCAGGTCTTTTACGGGGGTTTCCTTTAGCCGCTCCACCAGTTCGGTCTTCCCCATCTTCAACTTATCGTTCAGCGATTCGGTCTGCCCGGCCATATCATTGATTTCTTTACCCTGGTGAGAGAGTGTGGGGATGTCGTTGAGGGGGTCGAACACCATATCAAGCTGCCCGTTCTTTTGCACTACTGAAACGGAGCCTTCGTCCACCAGCAATGTCTCTTTCACTTTGTGTACCTCCGGGTCTTTGACAGGTATTTCCTTTGGCGGCTCAGCGGGTTTGGGCGCATATTTTTCATACTCGGCGCCTACGGCCTGGCCTACCGTATTTATCATGGGAAGCACCACTGCCACTTTTGGAGTGCCGAGGCTTTGCTTCCGGGCTACATTCATTTTGGTAAGTTCAAACTCTATGAGCTGAATGGTACCCAGCATGATGGCCGGGTCTGCATTTTGTTCAGACTGCTCTTTTAATTTATTGATCAGCGCCTGTAGTCGTTCCATTGTGGTAGATTTGAGCGTTTCAGATGGTTGACAGGGATAGTCAACGTAACAAGCGTTCTAAAATTACAAACAACCTGCCAATAAATTTGCTATAATTGGCCCGTAAATGAATCTTAACAATGTTTATTGAACCTAACACCAGTGGCGAACGCCGGGGCAGTATTGAAGTGATCTGCGGATCGATGTTCAGCGGCAAGACGGAAGAACTGATCCGCCGCCTGAAACGAGTGAAGATCGCCAACCTGAAAGTGGAGATATTCAAACCGGCCATTGATGTGCGGTATGATGAGGTAAAGATCGTATCACATGATGCCACCGCCATTCATTCCACCCCGGTTGACAATTCGCAGAAGATCTTACTGATGGCATCTGATGTGGATGTGGTGGGTATTGATGAAGCCCAATTCTTCGACAGTGAGATCGCCAATGTATGTGATGAGCTGGCTTTCCGCGGCATCCGGGTCATTGTGGCCGGTCTTGATATGGATTACCTGGGCAATCCCTTCGGGCAAATGCCTTTTATTATGGCGAAGGCCGATTATGTGACCAAGCTGCATGCCATTTGCATGAGATGCGGCAATATTGCTAATTATTCATACCGGAAAGTACCGAATGATGACCAGGTTATGCTGGGCGCCAAGGATGTGGATGAACCGCGGTGCCGGACTTGCTATGCGCGAAAGCCCGACTGACGGTTGCCGGGCCGGTGTTACTTGTCAGCCGGCCGGCAATTCTTTTACCTCGCCTTGCCTTTTAGTTTGGAGGTTACTTTTTATCTCAACGGTCTTACCATTTTCAGTGGCGTTGATGGTCGTTTCGGTCGGCCGTCATCGCACCAGCCCGGAGCGGCTGTCAACCACCATTGAGCCGGTTACCTTTCCGGATACACTCTTTGCCTTCTTCCTTTGTTTGAATTTTTGCTTCTTCCAGCGTTACCATATCCCCTTCGATATCGGTTACTTTTTCAGGAGATGTTTTGCCGGCATTACGCCCAGCTCGGAACTTTTGTCCAGGTGTCACCGGACTTTTACTTCCTTATTTGGAAAGATATGCCAGAACCTGCCCAGTGATTGCCTGATCTCATCCGCATTGAACCGGCCATTGAGCTGTTTCATCATCATTTCCTTCTTCTCCCCTTCGAAGCCGAGAGAGTCCGCCAGTCTCATTCCCGAGGGTTTCAAATCCCTTTACTTCTGTGATATTTCCTTCCGGGAGTTACTTTCATGGAAAAGGTCTGGCCTTTATGGCGCCGAAAACCTTGTTCGGCATGTCCAGCGGGTTTTGCGGGTCGCAGTTCGGAGCCGGTTCATCTGTGTCCACATCCGATATTGAAGCCGGCTATGGAAGTTTTCATTTTAAACCGATCGATCGATGTGCTGATATTCTTATCCTCATTTCCGCCACGTTCATCGAATAATAGGTTACGGTCCATCTTCAGCGCCTGGCCCATGATATTCTGGTCCATATTCATGGTCAGTTCATAGTCATACCCTTTGTTATTCTCAGGTTAAACTTCAAGAGTTTGGTAGCGGTGGATGATTTGGCTGACTGGCAACCTTCCATACCGGCAGCAGATAAGAAAGGCAGGCCACAAAAAAACGGATCCTTTCATTTTGCACGATTTGGTTTAAAGATGAATATCAAAGGTACAGAATGAGTATTTTTCGCCCTAAACAAAAGAATATCAGCACCGCCAAACACATACTCACCCTTTTCCGGAAAGGATATCATAGCGTTTGAAATCAGGCAGCAATACAGTTTCTATGGCGTTTTGCTTTATATCGGCGCCACCATTTTTGTACTTTTTCAACGCTATGGATGAGCCGGAAAGCAAGGATATGGAACAGGCTGTTCTGGGTGATCCAGTTATTTATCTGCATCAATGCAGTGGCCAAAAGTTTTTGCAGGAAAGCCGGGGACGCGCTATTTTTATTCGATCGTAAGTCCAGCCGGGTTTGTATTGTCA
Source organism: Chitinophagaceae bacterium (assembly GCA_046329665.1). Classification (GTDB taxonomy): domain Bacteria; phylum Bacteroidota; class Bacteroidia; order Chitinophagales; family Chitinophagaceae; genus JJ008. Next base: position 37,448 of record JAXLUG010000015.1, read on the forward strand.
AAACTGCTTTTCAATTCCCTCCTCATGCTGGTGATGAGCCTGCTGAGCCTGCTGCTGTTCGTACTTTTTCTGGGTAATCCCTTACATAAGGCGGCAGAATTTATCGGGCTGGTATTGCTGGGCGGCTGGAGCCTGAGCCTTGTTTTCACCTTCCTTGCGGCCATTGCGGCAAAGGCCCAGCAAAATGCCGCAATCATGGCAGTATTAGGGTTTCCTATTATCATTCCGCAACTCCTGTTATTGATGCGCCTTTGTGAAGCTGCCTTTGCACCCCTGCTTACTGTTCCGCTGACCACCGTACTGCTGCTTTTTGTACTGGATATCCTTGTCGTGCTGCTGGCCGTGATCCTCTTCCCTTTTTTGTGGAAAGATTAAAAAGGTGTACCCGGGACACAGCCATGAATGTTTTTAAAAAATATTCAGCGTTTACGTACATCACCTTAATTTTGCCCCGCCTGATTGAACCGCCGGATTCCGCTATGCCGGCCATGCAATGGACTCCATTGAAAGCAGACAATAACTATATGCACAAATCGTGGTGGAAGATACTGGCTGTTCTTCTGCTCCTTTATACGGTCATCGGTGGCCTTCTTATGAAAGTGCCCCGGCTGCCCCAGCTCCAGGAAACCATCCGCAACCTCTACTTCCATGTCTGTATGTGGTTTTCCATGATGATCCTGTTCACGGTTTCCGTAGTGAATGCCATCCGGTATCTGCGCAGCTTCAAGCTGAAATACGACATCTATGCCCGCCAGTTTGCAGTCGTGGGTATTTTCTTTGGCCTGCTCGGGTATGCCACCGGCACCATCTGGGCTTCTTATACCTGGGCGGATCCGAACAAACCGTTACTTGACTCGTTCAGCACCATTGCCCGTGATCCCAAACTGATCGGCGCCGCCGTGGCCCTGCTTGTCTATTTTGCCTACCTGATCCTGCGGGATTCGATACAGGACACGGATAAGAAAGCAAGGATCGGTTCCGTTTACAACATATTTGCCTATGCCATGCTTTTTCCTTCCATCTGGATACTGCCGCGGATACTGCCCAGCCTGCATCCCGGCAATGAAGGGAACCCTGCACTGGATGTGAAGAATGATATTGACAATTCCATGCGGATCGTCTTTTATCCCGCCGTGATCGGCTGGTCGCTGCTGGGTGTATGGATCACCACCCTCAAGATCAGGGTCAAACTACTGAAAGAAAAATCAATGCTTTCATAAATGAAACAACTGAAAAAAATATTCCTGCTGCTCCTGCTGGCACTGCACTCCACGCTGCTGTTTGCCCAGGGAGCCACCATGGCTGATACCATGAGGAGCAATGGCCGCATCTACGTGGTGGTGGCAGTTGTAGTTACCATCCTGGCCGGGCTGATCCTGTATGTGGCCAGGCTTGACCGGAAGATCGGCAAACTCGAAAAAGAAAGTAAACAGTAGCAGCCGGGCCTGAACACTGCCTGCTGCCACTTACTTATAATTATATCTAACGCTTGCTAAATCAAAAACCGAACACATGTCAGAAAAACATTACAGCTTCTTTGGTGCCGTAGAAAGAAGCTTTGACAAAGCCGCAAAGTATACGAAATGGGACAAAGGGATCCTCGAACAGATCAAAGAATGCAATGCTGTTTACCAGATGCGTTTCCCGGTAAAAAGGGACAACGGGGAAATTGAAGTGATCGAAGCCTACCGGGTACAGCATTCGCATCATAAAACCCCCTGCAAAGGCGGTATCCGTTTCGCTGCAGAAGTAAACCAGGATGAAGTAATGGCCCTTGCCGCCCTGATGACCTACAAATGTGCCATCGTTAATGTGCCCTTTGGCGGCGGTAAAGGCGGTATCAAGATCAACCCGAAAAAATATTCAGCTTATGAGCTGGAAAAGATCACCCGCCGCTATACAGCCGAGCTGATCAAAAAGAATTTTATCGGCCCCGGTACCGATGTACCGGCTCCCGATTACGGAACCGGCGAAAGGGAAATGGCCTGGATATTGGACACCTATTCGGCCATGCACCCCGGCGAAATTGATGCTGCGGGTTGTGTAACCGGTAAGCCGGTCACCCAGGGTGGTGTACGGGGCCGCCGTGAAGCCACCGGTCTTGGTGTATTCTTTGGCCTTCGTGAAGTATGTAACATGCCCGATGTGATGAAGCGGCTGGGAATGATGACCGGTGTGGAAGGCAAGCGGGTAGTAGTACAGGGATTAGGGAATGTGGGTTATCATTCCGCCAAGTTCTTCCAGGATGCCGGAGCAAGGATCACAGCCCTTGCAGAATATGAAGGTGCCATCTGGGATGATAAAGGGCTGGATGTAGATGCTGTATTTGAACACAGAAAGAAAACAGGATCGATCCTGAATTTTCCGGGAGCCACCAACTTCGAAAAAAATACAGATGCCCTGGAAAAAGAATGCGATATCCTTATCCCGGCAGCCCTTGAAAATGTGATCGACGGGGATAATGCACCGAGGGTAAAAGCAAAGCTGATCGGTGAGGCCGCCAACGGACCCCTGACTCCGGAAGCAGATGAAGTGTTTGCCAAAAAAGGGATCGTGGTCGTGCCGGATATGTACCTGAATGCCGGCGGGGTTACCGTTTCTTATTTTGAATGGCTTAAGAACCTGAGCCATGTCCGCTACGGTCGTCTCGAAAAACGCTTTACCGAAAACCTGAATGCCCACATCCTCGGACAAATGGAAGAGCTGAGTGGCAAGAAAGTACGGGATACGGAAAGGGAAATGATCATGCACGGGCCGGACGAGGTGGACCTGGTGTACAGCGGGCTCGAAGAAACCATGATCAACGCCACGCATGAGATCATGAATGCCTGGAAAGAGAACCCCGAAATACCGGATATGCGTACCGCCGCTTACGTAGTGGCTATTAATAAAGTCGGCACCAGCTACGCCGAGCTGGGCATCTTCCCATAGTTTTCTTATACTGATACCATAAACCAATTGCTTTGTCAGAACCCATTCCGCAAGGAGTGGGTTTTTTTCTTTCCTCCCGGACAGAAACGGGGTTCGTTCCCCCTACCCCATACCGGTAATACCGGTTCGCTGTTCCGGCCAGCGTATCATTACCGGGCAGACCCTGAAGTTCATCCGCTGTTTCTTTCATTCCTCCCCAAAAGCAACCCTTTACAACCCGGCGCTCATCCGGGACAGGTAAAATCATACCTTCGCTAAAATTTATCCAACATGAAGAAGATTCTTTTCTCCCTTTTTCTTTTCGCCTCGATAGCAGCCAGTGCACAGACTGCCGATGAGATCGTTCAGAAATATGCTGCCGCCATGGGCGGACTGGACGGGTTCAAAAAAGTGCAAACCGCCAAATTCACTGCCACCGTAGCCGTACAGGGTATGGACCTTCCGGCCACCATACAGGTGATCAACGGAAGAGCCTTCCGCACCGATGTGGAAGCGATGGGACAAGCCGTCGTGAATTCCTATAAAGACGGAAAAGGATGGTCGATCAATCCCTTTGCAGGAATGGAAACAGCCACCGATGTAGAAGGTACTGAACTGCTGTCCATGAAAGCCCAGTCCAGCCTGCCGGGTTACCTGATGGACTATAAAAGCCTTGGCCACACCATAGAACTGAAGGGCAAGGAAACCCTGGAAGGAGTGCCGACCTGGAAAATTGTTCTTACTAACAAAGACGATGGCAAACCCACCACCTACAACATCATCGTGGCCGATAATATGCTGCTCAGAACGGTAACGACAAGGGATGTGCAGGGTGAATCGGTGGAGGTGGAAACCTGGTACAGTGATATTAAAGAATTCGGCGGGCTTAAATTCTACATGACCAAGACACAAAAGATGAACGGCCAGGTGTTTCAAACCATCAGCTATACAAATATTGAACTGAATGTGCCGGTGGATGAAAAGATCTTCGATAAATAATTCAACGCATCCTGTCAATAAGGGCCTGGTCATCACCGGGCCTTTTTCTTTTATACCACCTCCGGCAGTGCATCAAGCGCTTCTGCACCACTACCCGTTTTCTTCCAGGCAAAACAACTGCTGCCATTGGTGATCACCAGGTACTGTACCGGTATGCTTATATTATAACGGAGCAACTGCTCCAGCACTTTCTCATTCAGCGGTACTTCCATGGCCTTGCATTCCACCATCAGCAGCGGCCGGTGATGAGGGTCGTAAACGAGTATATCAAATCTTTTGCGAAGCTCCCCCAGTTTCATCTCCTTTTCTACCGCCACCAGGGCAGCCGGGTATTGCTTCACCTTGATAAGATAGGCGATAAAATTCTGCCGTACCCACTCTTCCGGTGTAAGCACCACCCATTTCTTCCGCAGCGGATCGAAAATGAGTTCCTTTCCCTGTTCCTTTTTTATTTTAAAATCCGGCGGGGGATAGCTTACCGTTATCATGCTGCTATAAAGTAGTCGTGCAGACAAAAGTAATTGATTAAATTCGCAGACATGAAGACAAAAGAAGAGATCGTACAGAACTGGCTGCCCCGCTATACCGGGGCATCGCTGGATTCATTTGGTGAATACATCCTGCTGACCAATTTCAGTAACTATGTAAAGATGTTCGCCGACTGGAATAAGGTGGAGATCATTGGCGCTGAAAGACCGATGCAGTGTGCTACCAAAGATAATATAACCATCATCAATTTCGGCATGGGCAGCCCTACCGCCGCCACGATCATGGACCTGCTCTCTGCCACCATGCCCAAAGCCGTTTTGTTCCTTGGCAAATGCGGCGGGTTAAAAAAACGGAACAAGATCGGCGACCTGATCTTACCGATCGCCGCTATCCGGGGCGAGGGTACCTCCAATGACTACTTCCCTGCTGAAGTGCCGGCCCTTCCTGCTTTTGCCCTGCAAAAGGCTGTTTCCACCACCATCCGGGATTATTCCGTTGACTATTGGACGGGTACAGTATACACTACCAACCGGCGGGTTTGGGAACACGATGAACCTTTCAAAGAATACCTGCAGAAAATAAGGGCCTATGCCATCGACATGGAGACCGCCACCATCTTCACCGTAGGTTTCTACAATAAGATACCGACCGGTGCCCTGCTGCTGGTAAGCGATCAGCCCATGATCCCGGAAGGAGTAAAGACGGAAGAAAGCGATAAAGCTGTAACCTCCCAGTATGTCGAAAACCACCTGAAGATCGGTATCGATTCGCTCAATCAGCTGATGAATGATGGCATGACCGTCCGGCATCTTAAATTTTAAACTGCAGACCATGAGGTTATTTATCCTGTTATCGCTGTTCTCCACCCTGATGCTTTCCAATTCGGATTGCAAAAAGAAAACGAACAATACGGACGATACCGGCGGAAAACCGGCCACCAAAGAGGAAGTGCAGGATAAACGCTATAAAGGAAGGCTTGAAGTGGCCGGTATCTGTAAAAACTATACCATCACGGTGCAGGAAGGTGACATTGATCCGAAACTCGTTGCCGCGGAATGGACTGACGAAACCACGCAAAAAAAATATACCAACGCCTTCCGGCTGGGAAATCCCTGTGCTTTCCCGGCCACAATAAAAGCCGGTGACACTTTTTATTTTATCATCGACAATTCCCCGCAGCAGGAATGTATGGTCTGTATGGCCTACTACCCGACTCCTTCAAAGGCCTTATCCATAAAAGTTGTTGAATAAGATGCTGCCTTTGCTGCAGATAAAAAACCTTTCCCTGGACTTTGTAACAGAACAGGGTACCGTCAGCGCCCTGAAGAATATCAGCTTTGAGGTCTTCCGTAATGAGGTGGTGGCATTGGTGGGCGAATCCGGTTCGGGAAAATCAGTGACCTCACTGTCCATCCTCCGGTTGCTGCCGCCTTCCACCGCAAGGTTTTCCGGCGGCAATATCCTTTTCAGTGAAGAAGGGAACAGCACCATCGACCTGCTGCAGAGAAGCCGTCATGAAATGCAGGATATCCGCGGCAATAAGATCGGTATGATCTTCCAGGAACCGATGACCTCCCTGAACCCGGTACTTACCTGCGGTCAACAGGTCATGGAAGCGATCCTCTTACACAAAAAGGTTTCAAAAGAAAAGGCAGCGGAACTGGCACTTGCCTGGTTTGAAAAAGTAAAGCTGCCGGATCCTGCAGCAGTATTCCGCCGTTACCCGCACCAGCTGAGCGGCGGACAAAAACAGCGGGTCATGATCGCTATGGTGATGAGTTGCGAGCCGTCCCTTCTCATCTGTGATGAGCCGACCACCGCCCTTGATGTAACCGTACAGAAAACCGTGCTGCAGCTCATCAGGGAACTGCAGCAGCAAACCGGCATGGGCGTCATCTTCATTACCCACGACCTGGGAGTGGTGGCTGAAATTGCCCACCGGGCGGTCGTCATGTATAAAGGCGAAATAGTGGAACAAAACCTGGTCACGGAAATCTTTGCGCACCCGCAACACCCATATACCAGGGCCCTTCTCGCCTGCCGCCCGGTAAACCATGAACGGGGGAAACGATTACCGGTAGTGAGTGACTTTCTGGATTCAAAGAATGAGACGGTCAGCGCAAAGGCTGAAGTAAAGGACCATGCCGGTTCCGCCGAAAAGACCGGACAAGGAACGGTCCTGGTAAAAGTGTCCTCCCTGTCTGTCTGGTTCCCTGTACAAAAAACACTGTTTGGCAAACCCAGGGCCTTTACAAAAGCAGTGGACGATATAGATTTCGAGGTCTACAAAGGCGAGACCCTGGGGCTGGTCGGGGAAAGTGGTTGTGGCAAAACCACACTTGGCAGAACCCTGCTGAGGCTGGTGGAGCCAACAGCAGGCAGGATACTTTATGAGAACAATGATCTTACCGCTAAAAGCAGGAAGGAACTCCTGCCCTTGCGGAAAGAAATGCAGATCGTGTTCCAGGATCCTTATTCGTCGCTGAATCCCAGGATCACGATCGGTGATGCCATTGCCGAACCGATGAAAGTACACCGGCTGTTCAGCAAGAGTTCCCAACGAAAGGATAAGGTTGCCGAGTTGCTCGAAAAGGTAAACCTTCGCCCGGAGCATTTCAGCAGGTACCCGCATGAATTCAGCGGAGGCCAGCGCCAGCGGATCGTCATAGCAAGGGCCCTTGCACTCAACCCGTCCTTTATCGTCTGCGATGAATCTGTTTCTGCCCTCGATGTAAGCGTGCAGGCACAGGTGCTGAACCTGCTGAATGACCTGAAGAAGGAATTTGGCTTTACGGTAGTATTTATCTCACACGACCTTTCGGTGGTGCGCTATATCAGCGACCGGATCATGGTCATGAATAAAGGGAAAATAGAAGAAACGGGTGCGGCCGACGAGGTATATTTCAGACCCCGGTCAGCTTATACCAAAAAACTGATCGCCTCTATCCCGAAGGGTGTCCTCCCGTAATACGATCAGTCTTCGATCAGTTCTGATCTTGTGTCTTCATTCTTATAAAAATCCCTGGCACTCTTATGGCGGGAATACAGCATTTTCTTCAGCGCCCTGGCCAGTTGTGCATCGAGCGGTTCCTCCTCTTTCAGTTTGGTATCCGACAGCTCCGTGAAGTCCCAGTCATTTCTCCTCATGAATCCTTCAGCATAGATACTGTAATCGGTAACAGAAATATTCGTCAGCCTGTCGGTGCTGTCTTCAAACTCGAAAAGGGCCGGGTTTTCCGGGGTTAACCCTGCGGAAGCCAGCTTCCAGACAATGTCGTCCTTCTTGCTTTTGTACTTAAAGAAATAGACAAAGCCCTTTTTGTCCTTCTGTTTAGCGGGCAGCCTTTTCAGGAAAACAAGGGTGTCCGGTTTTTTATAATAAGACTCATTGATCAGGGCGCTGCGTCCCAGGTCTTCGTGGGTATTATACTTTGCCGGGAACAGGCTGAGTTTTTTTCTTTCCTTCAGGTCTTTGTACAGGTCGTAGCGGTATTCATCCAGCGAAGCAAAATAAGCCGGCAGGCTGTCGGGAACGGGTTTATTATTTTCCAGCAGGAGCAGCATGATATCATACTTCAGCCGTTTATCGTTTGATTTCAGCATCTGCTGCAGGAATGGGCTGACAGACGGGTTTGTTGCACTGAACGGCAACAGCAGTTTTGCATACAGGCTCAGGTCATCGTTGCCATTATCTTCGTCAGTGCCGTAGAGGGAGTAGCTGCTTTTCTTTTCTGTTTTGCTCTCTTCTGCTTTTTCAATCGCTTTCTTCTTTTCAGCGATGGTTTGTTTCTTTAATTCCTGCCGGGCCTCGATCAGGAATTTACTGAAGTAGGTTTCATAATCTTTAGGCTGTACCAGGCTGCTGTCTACCATTCGTCCCAGCAGTTCCAGCATGGATGACTTGTAATCATCCAGGTTCAGCAGCGGCAGCATATCCGGCAGTATGGTCCGGGTGAGCTTTAATGAATCATAGAGATTGTCCATGAACTTCCCGTCATTATAATACCCGCTGCCACCGGAAAGGTATCGTCTCGCCAGTAAACCGGGTGAGACATAATCGGAATAACTTCTTCCCATGCCGGAGAAATCGAGTACTGGTGTTTCAGTGGTAATGATATCCCTGAAAATATTGTACGCATACTGGTCTTTATGCTGCAGTAAGGCCTCCAGCACCGTGTACTGCAACTCGATGGTGTCATCAAGGTTATAGTAAAGCTGCTTCAGGTAATCTGAAGACGCATGGGTTTTGATGGCACTGAGTTTGGCTAAAAATGATTTCTTTGTTTCCAGGTATTTCTTTTCGTTCCAGTTAAGCGTACTGATCGCCTGCTTAAGCATCGGCAGGTCGGAGGAGTCAAGGGCGATTTCATCAATGTGCTTTACGGCCCGCTTATGCAAGGCCGTATCGGGGCTGTTGAAATCTGCAAAGAACAAGGCTGATTTCTTCTCAAAGGGGTTCATTCCCTTTAAGGTATCCGCCGGTGTGAACTTTTCAAAGAATTGCTTCACAAAAGGGCTGGGCTGGTTCAGGGTGTCCAGTTGTGTGGCCAGTGCAAAGCCCAGTCCGTCCTTATAATACACTTTTGTCCACAGTGCCCTGCTGCTGCCGGAATCGGTCACCAGTGCTTCCCACACTTTGGTCTTATCCGGCAGGGTATATTTTTTCCTGAATTTATAGATCCCCGTTGTATCATTATAGAACGACCCCCTGGTGTCTTCCTCAAAGACAGAGCTGTCTTTGATATAATGATACCTTGAGGACCGGTAGAAGGATACATAGATCTTTTCACCGGTGCTGTCGTTGCTGATCACTTTATTACGGTAAGCTCCCGCTTCAAGCAAATCGTCCTCTGATTCTTCATCCTCCTCATCACCCGAGGAGTAGCTGTACCGGGGGATATCCAGTTTTATCTTTTTATTCTCCGGGAAGTAAGGCGTGGTAACTGCATAATAAAGTGCCGTATCCCGCTGCCATTTTGGTTCTCCGTACACATAGGGTTTTATTTCAAATGAATTAAGGAACTGGTCAGTTCCGGGGTTCTCCTTTTTACTTCTTGTAATAAGGGTGTAATAGTGCGGGCCCTGGATAATGAACCGGGTCTTATACAGGTTGCGGGATTTATCAAGGTATTTACCTTCCAGGGCCGGGTAGCCTTTGTACACAAATTGCCTGCGGCTTACCTGTGAGTCGATGAATTCGGAGGCCATAAAGCTTTCTTCCATCAGGCCAAGGTCAAATGTGTCTTCTTCAGCAAAATGATAATTGTGAATATCGGTGCGGATGACCCGGAAATAATTTCCGTTGGCCTTATCTGCTGCATCGAATATCCAGCTGCCGTCGTTCCCGATATAGGGATCATGCGGGAAGCCGGCGGCAAACCCGCCATAGGGAGGGGAATATTTTTTCACAGGGGTGGATGCACCGTTGCCGTTCTTGTATTCTTTCATCTGCACACTGCCGAAGAAGCGTTCGGCTTCGGGGCCGTTCTTTACATAATCGCCGTTGCCGCTCATTTTAAAGACGATGATCTCGTAGGGGGTGACAAAAATATTATACCGTTGCAGGTCGCCCCGGCGGGTCCTGTTGGTAAGGTCATAGCCCTTATACCCGTTACGGGTGATCGTGGTTTTGGAAATGATCTTCCCGGGTACATTTTCATACAGGAGGCTGTCGACCACCTTCAGCACATCTTCCGGTTCCTGGTTCCACATCCAGGCATTGGTCATGATACGGGTGACCAGGTAATAGCTCCCGTTCGACATATCGGCACACTGTTTCTGATCCAGTGCAGCGTCATCACCATATTTATAGAATTTTCCGGGTATATCGACTTTAAAGAAACCATCGTTGGCTGTATCACTTCTGAAGGTGACCGGTACCCTTATTTTATCAACCAGGTCTTTTTCCCGGCTGGCCCGCTCCCCCATTTTTACAGGGCGCAGCCTGTATCCTTTTTTTCGCAGTAATTCGATCACTCCCCTGTCACCGGGCAGGTGTGCAGCCCCCACGCCAACAAACAAAGTGGAACCGCTTTTAATTACAGAGTCAATGGAACCGGCCTGTATCTCGTTGCGGCGGTAAATAAATTTTTCATCAAAGGCCGGCGAAAAGCTGTTGTACTTATTAATGGAGTCAAGAAGATCCAGGTTTCCCCGGCGGTAGGCCTCCTGCAATTTATCGGTTGAATAATCTTCGTCGTAGTCGCCATAGCTCCGCTCTTTCCGGTTCTTGTCTTTTGCAGCATCTTTGTAAGCCTCTGCCATCAGCCGCATGCTTTCGCCATACTGTTCTACCCCGGTCACTTTCTTACCCCATTTCTTTCCGCACTGAAAAATGTACATATCCAGATAAGTATCCTCTTCAAAGTCGCTGGCATCGTTTCCGTATGTGCGGTACAGGAGGTTGTTGATGGCTGAAGGGTTGCTGTATAAAGCCCGTTCAATTTTTTTATCGTATTTATAAAATTTCAGTGTGTTGATACCAAGGTATTCCGAAGGAACCGAAACATAATTGCCTAACAAACTGCTGTAATCTGCATAGGAGTCTTCACCCAGGTCATATTTTTCCATATCCTCCTGCCAGGTTTCCGGGTTTGTTTCCAGCGCTACCACCTGTACACTCCGGAGTGCATAGTAAAAAGAATCGGGGAGGTTAAAGGCCATTTTACTGCTTACATGCATCGTACCGATCAGGTAGGAAGGTTTTTTCAACCCGTTACCGGTTATCTCCCAAAGCAGGCTGGGATATTTTTTTGTTTTGATATCAGGCTGGGCCTGCGAGGGCTGAACGAGCAGCAGCAGGGCAATAAAAGGGATAAGTCGCTTCATACAGGTGGTCATCCGGGCAGTACCGGCGTGTTTAAGGTAACAAATGTAAGATGCTATATCAGTATAAAAACCATAAAATTATTTTGAAAACCAATGCTTTGCTTTATCCAAAATGGCCTGTTGCCTCCCTCCGGCCGGAAAGTTTGTACCCTGTGAAAAATTAAACGGGATTTTGGGCATTTATAATATACCTTTGCCCGCTTAAAACAGCATTGTTTTGACCAAACCCGGCGCCGTAAGGCCGGATTTGAATCATCCGCTTATAAGCCGGTTTGGGTCATAAGAGTATCTGTCTGAATAAACCCCAAACACTCATGAAGCTTTCGCAATTCCGATTCGACCTTCCCCTGAACCTTATCGCACAGAATCCGGCCAAGAAAAGAGAAGATGCCCGCATGATGGTGGTACACCGCCATACCGGCGAGATCGAACACAAACACTTCCGCGACATCATTGATTATTTTAATGACAAGGATGTGTTCGTGGTCAATAACACCAAGGTATTTCCGGCCCGGATGTATGGCCGTAAGGAAAAGACCGGGGCCAAGATCGAAGTATTCCTGCTGAGGGAACTGAACAAACCCAACCGCCTGTGGGATGTGATCGTTGATCCCGCCCGGAAGATACGGGTGGGTAACAAACTCTATTTCGGTGAACAGGAAGACCTGGTGGCTGAAGTAATTGACAACACCACCAGCCGGGGCCGTACCATCCGCTTTTTGTGGGAAGGCAGTGAAGAAGACTTCCGGGGAGTACTGGAAAGACTTGGCGAAACCCCGCTGCCTAAGTACATCAAAAGAAAGCCCGACGAAGAAGATAAAGAAAGATACCAGACCGTTTATGCCAAGCATGAAGGAGCGGTAGCAGCACCCACTGCAGGTTTGCACTTCAGCCGTGAACTTATCAAACGACTTGAGATAAAAGGTATCCGCTTTGCAGAACTGACCTTACATACCGGGCTCGGTACCTTCCGCCCTATTGAAGTGGAAGACCTGAGCAAGCATAAAATGGATGCCGAATATTATCATATTGATGAAACCTGCTGCAAGATCGTGAACCGGGCGAAAGAATATGGCCATCGCATCTGCTCGGTAGGCACTACCACGATGCGGGGCATGGAGTCATCATTTACCGCACAGAAACTGCTGAAACCTTCTGAAGGATGGACGAATATTTTTATTCATCCGCCGTATGAATTCAATATTGCAGATTCGCTGATCACCAACTTCCATCTTCCGAAGACGAGCCTGCTGATCATGACCTGCGCTTTCGCCGGTTATGAGCTGGCGATGGAAGCATATAAGCGGGCCATCAAGGAGAAGTACCGCTTCTTCAGCTATGGCGATGCATTACTGATCATCTGATAAGTCAACTATCCCCATAAAAGAAGAGGCTGCCGTAAGGTGGCCTCTTTAATTTTTGTTGCATGGCAAAAAAAACAGGGAGCAACGGCTCCCTGTTCATATCAGTTATTCTTTAAGAAAACTTAGTTGTTCTTCTTAGCATCAACCGGTTTGCTATCTGTGGTTCCGGGGTCTGCCTTAGGCGCCTCTTTAGCTTTTTCTATTTCAGCAGGACCTGCTTCGATCTTTACAGGTACAACTTTAGCAGAAACATCAGAGGTAAGAACCGGCTTTACACCACCCTGGTCTGATACCACAGGAGCGGTGGCAGAAGCTGTTTTTGCCTGTACAGGAGCTGGTCCGAAACTAACGCCTGCGGCTGATGCAGTTTGAACTGTTTCTTTTGAAGCGGCCGGTGCGGTGACCACTGCTTTGTTCTCAACAGGTTTAATGGCTGAAGAGGAAGAAGCTGTTTGAACCACCGGGGCAGCAACAGCTTTGGGGGCTGTTGTTGCTTTGGCATTTTGAGCTGACCCATCACTGGTCAGTTGTGCATTCGCCTGTACTGCAGCAAAACTGAGGGCGAAGACAGCGATGGATGATTTCAGAATATTTTTCATTTTATACGATTTGAGTTTTTATAATGCTTATTTAATGCTTACAAGGACGTTTATTTTTCCGGTTGTGTTGCCATTAAAATCCTGCAGGGCTTTACCGATCACCTGGCCCACTTTTACTTTTTCAGGATCTGCTTTCATTGCCACACCAGGTATGGATGAAGTAACCAGCAGGTCGCCACGCTTGATGGCACCGCCTTCCATACATACTTTGGTAGGAATCACACCGATCACTCCGACTTACGCCATCATCACGCTGATCAGCTACAGCATCCCTTTCGGTTAATGAAACACCGGGTTTGGTAGCATACACACCTGAAACCAATGTTGAGTAAGGAGCAGATGATTTTTCTACCTTTCTGTCGGATGACTGAGAGATCACCAGTACATCACCGGGCTCATATCCGTTGCGGGCGCCTTCTACTTCAAAGTATTCAGCTACGTCGGCACCGCCTACCTGTGTACCGTTATTAAAGAAACCTTTACCGGAACCATCGATCCTGGCTACGTTAGCACTTGATTTCTGGAAGATGGCAAGATCCGTTGCCCCGGCATTTGTATTGTTTACAAACAACGGTGCTCCTGTTCCGCTTGATGCGGCTTCAAGAGCATGTCCTGAGTTTGCAGCATTCACGTTTTCAAAACGACCGGCGATACCGGTACTTCCTGAAATACCTGCCTGGCCTAATACGCCAATACCGGTAGTAGTAAAGAATCCACGTACACCATAACCGCCACCATCGTTTCTACCTACCACGGCACCAACACCAGGACCACCTGAAGTGAAACCAACGATCGCCTCCCCTAATGCGGTGTTACGTCCGATGATACCAGCACCGGAAATGGTATTGGTTCTTCCTTCCACACCGGCAAAACCACTTTGCGTTTGCGCAAATATGCCTGAACCAAAACCGGCAACATTTATATTAATACCATGGGATCCGTTTGCAGCATTAGACAGCGAAACATCAACGCCCTCTCCTATTCCATTAGTAGCTACTTCTACTGTATTGCCTGCATTAGCAGCATTTACATTTTCAAAACGACCGGCAACCCCTGTACTTCCTGATATGCCCGCCTGGCCTAATACACCGATACCGGTATTGGTGAAAAATCCACGTACACCATAACCGCCGCCATCATTTCTACCTACTACTGCACCTACGCCAGGTCCGCCTGAAGTGAAACCAACGATCGCTTCACCCAGTGCCAGGTTGCGACCAATGAGACCTGCACCACTGATGGTATTGGTTCTACCTTCAACACCGGCAAAACCACCTTGTGTTTCGGACAATATTCCGGTACCACCACCTGAAACATTCACATTGATACCCGTTGCACCACTTGCAGCATTCGGCAACAAAACTGCCAGGCCCTGGCCGGTACCGCTTTGATTAATTTCTACTGCATTATTTGTATTAGCCACATTAGTTTCAAAATAACCTGAACGTCCGTTTCCTGTCGCTACACCCCAGAGGGCATTACCGGTACCGGTGTTCACACCCACTGTACCACCAAGTGTTCCGGTAGAAAGACCATACACACCGCTTTGGCTGCCGCTCACGCCTACCACACCAAGGCTTGTATTGGACTCACCATATATGGAGGCCGCCGTTGCAATACTGGTAGCCGGCGCTGCGCCAAGCCGCACACGTGCCGCATTACCACTTGTACCGGTAGCAACCACATTCAATCCTCTTCCTGCTCCATTTGTCAGTATATTGACCGTATGACTTGTATTTGCAGCATTCGTATTATCAAAATGTCCTGCCTCACCGGTTGAACTTACAGCATACAAACCTGTTCCACTATTAGCCACTCCATACAGACCAAAACCGCTTGAAGTGTTACCATACACACCAAGTCCCGATGGAGTAGTTCCATATACACCCCATCCGCTTCCGGCCTGGCTTCCCCATACGCCGATACCTAATCCACCGGTACCATTGTTCTGGCCACGAAGGGCCGCAGAAAATCCACCGGGTGCTGTTGGGGCAATAACAGATTGTACACCGAAGGCATTAGCAGCAGTTGACACACTGTTTACTACAACAACCGGGGCAGTTGTAGTTGCATTTAAGAGATTTTCAAAGCGGGCAGCATTACCTAAGTTCAATGCAATACCATGCACACCCACACCATCGGTGGTAAGACCTGTGGTACCATATCCTGTTTCACTGGTACCCTGGATACCGAAGCCCTGCGTGCTGGCTGCTATACCCGTTATACTGGTGGCTATACCTGTGTAGAGAAAAGTATTGGCCAATGAGTTGGTACCTCTTTGTGCCAGCAATGTTCCGTTTCCGTATGCTGTTGATGTAGAATTTGAATTGAATAATGTTGCAGCTCTTTGTAAGTTGGTAAGCACCTGTCTGGTTTACCAATATGCTTCCTGTTGTAGTGGTCGCATTATCGATCTGTAGCCTTGTAGTAGGATCCACGCCTGCAGTAGTACCTATACCCAGGTTACCGGCTGTGCTCCAGCGGCCCATATGAGTTCCATTAGAGAAGAAAGTGATCGGGTGGTTGGTAATGGTACCGATCTGTAAAGCAGACAGGGCTGTAGTTGGAGAGGTCCGGCCATCAACAAAGCCCTGCACATCCTGTGCATCACTCTGATCACGCAGTAAAAGTCTTGTTTGTAATAATGCAACACTATTAGTTGCTTCTATACCTGGCTGACCGGCTACATATACGTATCCGCCGGGAGTATTCACCCCTACCGGTAAATTACCTCCGGCATCTTCGATCCGGGAATCGCCCAGGTTGGTACCGCTGGGTGTCCATTTCGGAACCCTGTTCAATGTACCACTTCCGGTTACGATACCTACTGCTGAAGGATCTTTCCATAAAGCATTACCTGCTGCATCGGAAGAAAGAATACGGTTCAGTGCCTCATTGATACCAGTCAGTTGTAAACCACCTTGTGTGCGCAGTGCAAGCAGGTGGCATTACTGCTGGTGATATTAGCGGCAAAGCCGGTACCATTTGTAAGTACCCTCAATGCATTGGGCGCACCGGCAGCATTACTGTACTGGAAGATACCGGCACCCTGTGCACCTGTACTGGTTGCCCTGATGGCCCAGCTTGCTGCACCACCATTTGTATTAGCAACAAGGGCATCTGTATTATTTGCACTGTTAGTGATATCAAAACGACCTGCATTTCCAGTATTGCTGCTACCGAATACACCTGTACCACTTGATGAAGCGCCATTCACACCGATACCGCTTACAGCTGTACCGTACACACCCCAGCCACTTCCGTTCTGGCTACCATATACACCGATACCAAGACCAGCTGTTCCATTGTTGATACCTCTTACACCGGAAGAGAATCCACCGGAGCCGTACTGGTTACTGTACCGATGATGGCATAAGCATTACCTGCTGTGCTGTTGGTGAGTCCTTCCAGTGCAGTGCTTCCGCTTCCGTTGCCGCTGTTGGTTATCTTGAACAATGTACCCGCATCTGCCTGTGTCTTGTTGAAAGGTAACACCAGGTCACCGGCAAGGTTTGAGTACAATGAATATGGTACACTGGCCAGTTGAGCCGTACCGATATTGATAAACGATGATCCTCCATTCGGATCTATTTCCACCTGGATGAACTTCAGCCCTACGCTCCAGGGTACACCGGCGATGGTGCCTGTCTGGGCAAGAAAACCGGGGCTTCCCAGTTGTACATTGAATAATCCAAACGGATTGGTTGTTACATTACGGGCTTCCTGGTATACTACCGGGCCGGCTGCTGTTGCATCATGGATCGTCAGTCGTAGTGTAATATTTTTATTCGCCAGCACATTACCCACACTGTTGCGGGCCACACCCTGGTAGTTCAGTATTCCCGGCGCCTGTGCCATAGTTGCTGTGATGGCAACCAGCAGAACCGCCAATAAGGAAAATATTTTTTTCATTTGTTCAGCTTTAATATTAATTAAGTGTTGGTTTGCTTGATATATTATGTGAGATTATTCACCATTGATCCTTTATTTCTGATCCAGTTTCACCACTTTCAGTCCGCTGTGGCGGATCACCAGCAGCCCGTCGGCCCTTGGCGTATCCGGTTTCAGATCGGCCACCACGAAGTACACTCCCGCCGGGTAGTTCGTCAGGTCGAACATCTCGATGCGGCAGCACCCGTCGTAGTGATAGCTCTTCTTCAGCAGCACCTGCCCCACACTGTTGATCAGCTGGAGGCTCATCTGTCCGGGGGTGTGCACAAAGAAGTCCACTTCAAACGGACCGGGGGTCGGGTTGGGAAACAGTTTGTAATCGCCGGCTTCAAAGAATACCGTGTAGGGCGATACGCCTACTTTATCGGTACAGGGCTGCAGTACACCTTGTGTTACCAGCACAGAACTGTCCGGCGGGGCAAAGGCCTGTATCAGCACCAGTTCACCAAAACTCCATTCATAACGGTTATACGACAAGGCATTGTCGTAGGTGCCCCTCCGGCCGTATTCAAAATGGCCGGTACCACTCCATTCCATGGAACTACTGAGGGAACCTGGGCTTTACAGAAGGAAACGGCCAGAAATACGGCCAAAAGAGAAAGCGTAAGTTTTCTTCTCATAAGCTAAGGTTTAAGAGGTTTAACAATAAAATTCTAAAGAAGGGCTTACGGGTTGTGCGGTTGTCGGAAGGATAGTGGTGGTTGGTACTAAATCAAAGCAGACAACTAAGTTAAAACTATTATTCATATCAGCAAATATTTCAATAAGGTATACCCGGTTCAAACATAGCAGCATTTCCGGTTAACGCTGAATGGCAGAAAAAATAGCAAATCCTGCTTTTCTGTTTCCAATCTGACCGTACCGGGTAGCCGGGTGCAGGCACCTGGCTAATATTAGCAGCAGAAATCGGTGTTTTAAAATAAAAAAGAAGGCCCGGGGGCCTTCTTTACTGCTTATCGCTTAAAAAATTATTCTTTGGTGCTGCCGGGATCTTTTGAGGTTTTCTTGTTCTCAACCGGTTTCGGCATTTCATCTGTGCTGCTCGGACCAGTTACTTTGGCAGCAGGTTTCACTTCTGTTTTCGGCATATTATCAGTGCTGCTCGGACCGTCAACCTGGCGTTTGGCCTTGGCTTCTGTTTTCGGTGTATCGTCGGTGCTGCTCGGGCCTTGTACTTTGTTTGCTGAAACCTTAGGTTCCGGTGCTACGTAATCGATACTGCCGCCTGTAGCAGAAACGGGGGCAGATTTAACGATCGCACCTGCAGGAGCGTTCACAGAAGAATTCGGGTCGCCATCATAACCAATGCCCATGCTGGCAGGCTGATTGTAGGCAGCCGGATCAAGATACTTGCCTTTGTCTTCTTTTCTCTTTTCCTGTACAGAAACATAAGGCGTTTTCTGGAGGCGGGCATCATTACGCAGACCTTTTACTTCCCAGCTCACTTTTACATTCGGAACGCTGGTAGCAATTTCAAACTGGTTATTATGTACTTCTTTGCTGATGATCGCCTGTGCAAATGTTCCGACCACCGTCAGCTGATAACGCAGGTCTTTGTTGATCGCTTCAAAATAATCAGGCAGTGTAACGGTAGCTTTACCGTTTGCATCGGTTACCACATTACCGCTGTAGAAGTTGATCGGCTCATTACTTTCTGCTGCTACGTGACGCAGGATCTTGTTCTGAGGATCAAGCGGGTGGTCGATGGCGAAGTTTTTCACACCCACCACGTCAAAGTCACCGTCCACCCATACGTGGCCGGTTGTATTTTCAATACGCATTCTTTCACCGCCGCCGCCGAGTTCAAAGAACTGGAGGTCATCATTACCCGGGTTGTTACGGATGTTCCACTGGTTCACGCCTGCTTTTGCAAAACGGAAGGCAGCATCACCATTGGCAGCATCATTATCCACCAGGGAGAAGGTAGCCGTAGAACGTACCCGGATACCGGTTGCACCACTATGCTCAACATCCAGCCGGTAAGAAGGAGAAGTAGTAGCGCCGATACCTACGTTACCGGTACCGTCCTGGATCACAACGCGGCTTCCGCCACCACCCAGTTCAAAGATCTCAAAGTAATCATCCGCCGGGCGGTTACGGACATTCCATTGGTTTACGCCGGCCTTTGCAAAACGGAGGGCGGCATCACCATTGGCGCCATCGATATCAATGATAGAGAAGGTAGAGCTGGAACGTACACGGGCACCGGTTGCGCCACCATGTAATACATCCAGGCGATAGCTGGGGGAAACACCGCCGATACCGATATTACCGGTACCATCCTGGATCTGCAATCTCTCTCCACCGCCACCTAATTCAAATATCTGGTAGTCATTCGTAGCCGGGTTATTACGGGTATTCCACTGGTTTACGCCTGCATTGGCAAACCGCAGGGCCGCATCCCCGCTGGCACCATCAATATCCACGACAGAGAAGGAAGAAGTAGAACGGCTGCGGATACCGGTAGAACCGCCATGTTCAACATCCAGCCGGTAAGACGGGGAAACCGTTGCGCCGATACCGACGTTACCGGTACCGTCCTGGATCACCATACGGCTGCCGCCGCCGCCTAATTCGAAGATTTCAAGATAATCATCAGCGGGACGGTTACGGATGTTCCACTGGTTAACGCCGGCATTGGCAAAACGCAGGGCCGCATCACCACTGGCAGCATCAATATCCACGACAGAGAAGGAAGAAGTGGAACGGCTGCGGATACCGGTGGAACCGCCATGTTCAACATCCAGTCGGTAAGACGGGGAAACCGTTGCGCCGATACCTACGTTACCGGTACCGTCCTGGATCACCATACGGCTGCCGCCGCCGCCTAATTCAAAAATTTCATAATAGTTGTCAGCAGGGCGGTTACGTGTATTCCACTGTCCCACGCCGGCACTCTGGAAACGGAGGGCCGCATCACCAGAAGCAGCATCGATATCCACCACAGAGAAAGAAGAAGTGGACTGGCTGCGAATACCGGTTGAACCACCATGCTGCACATCCAGCCGGTAAGAAGGAGAAGTAGTGTTCCCGATACCTACGTTACCGGTACCATCCTGGATCACCATGCGGCTGCCGCCACCACCCAGTTCAAATATCTCCAGGTAATCATCACCCGGACGGTTACGGATGTTCCACTGGTTTACACCATTATCGCCTAAGCGGATCGCTGCATCACCGCTGGCAGCATTAATATCAAGTACAGAGAATCCGGAAGTGGAGCTCACACTGATACCGGTGCTGCCACTGTGAGATACCGTGAAGCGGTGAGTAGGTGTGGTCGTTCCTAAACCAACCGATGTACCGTTATCGAACAATAATGAATTGCCAAGATTTGTACCGGTGGGGGTCCATTTGGGAATGAAGTTAACGGTACCGCTGCCGGTTACTACGCCTGCACTGGCAGGATCCTGCCAGGTGGCACTGCCCGTTGCATCAGAAGTAAGGAGGCGGCCGGCTGCTTCGTTAATACCCTGCAACTGTACCCGGCCTGTTGTACGTAAAGCCCAACCGGTAGCACCACCGCCTGAACCGCGGAGTGCGGTACCGCCGTTGAGAGCATAACCGCCCACCCCGATACCGGTGGACCCGGTTTGACCAAGTACAGCATAGGTTCTTGCTTCCACGGGAGATGCACCACCGCTGGAAAAGTCGGCGCCACCGATCGCTGCAGACGCCCCGATCGTGGTAGTAATATTTCCATAAATTCCGGTTACCTGGCCTGTACCAGTCTGGTTAACCTGCAAACCCACACCGGTAGTGGCGTTATTATTTACAAGTACAGTTGAAGCTGTATTGGCTGCATTTGTATTATCAAAACGGCCCGCATTTCCGGTACCGCTGGTGCTGGCAAATACGCCGGCGCCGCTTCCGTTATTGGATATTCTGACGGCATTGGCTGATCCGCCTGCATTATTATAGGTAAAGATAGCGGCACCCTGTGCTCCTGTGCTGGTAGCACGCAATGCCCAGCTGGTGGCCCCGCCATTTGTCTGTGCAAAAAGGGCATCGGCCCCGCTTGCAGCATTGTTCACTGTAAAGATACCTGCACGGCCGGTACCGGTAGTAGAGGCATTGATTACATCACCGGAGCCGTTGCTGTTGGCCTGCAAAGCATTTGATGTATTGGCATTATTGGTGATACTGAATATACCGGCAACACCAGTTGAACTGGAAGCAAATAAACCTGTACCGGAGGTGGCATTTCCATATAAACCAAAACCGGTGTTGGTATTACCATACACACCTATCCCGCCGGGGGTTTGTCCGTATACACCCCAGCCGCTTCCGTTCTGACTACCCCAGACACCGATACCCAGACCACCGGTACCATTGTTGATACCTCTTACACCGGCAGAGAACCCGCCGGGGGCTGTATTGGTTACCGTACCGATGATGGCAAAAGCATTAGCCGCAGTGCTGTTGGTCAGTCCTTCCAGGGCGGTACTGCCACTGCCGTTGCCACTGTTGGTTATTTTGAACAGTGTTCCTGCATCGGCCTGTGTCTTATTGAACGGGAGTACCAGGTCATTGGCCTGTGAAGCATATAAAGAATACGGTACACTCGCCAGCTGGGCTGTACCGATATTGATGAAGGAGAGACCGCCATTCGGGTCTATCTCCACCTGGATGAATTTCAGTCCTACGCCCCAGGGCACACCGGCGATGGTGCCGGTCTGGGTGAGGAAGCCGGGGCTGCCGAGCTGAACGTTGAACAGACCAAACGGGTTGGTCGTCACGTTACGGCTCTCCTGGTACACCACGGGGCCGGCGGCTGATCCGTCGTGGATCGTGAGCCGCAGTGCAATATTTTTATTGACCAGCACATTGCCTACACTGTTGCGGGCAACGCCCTGGTAGTTCAGGATACCAGGCGCCGGTTGCTGGCCTAACATCGCTGTCACAGCCAGCAGCATAATAGCAATCAGGGAAAATAACTTTTTCATTTCTTCAGGTTTATTTGATAGTTATATTCTATTCTTATTTTTTGTCGTTTACCATTACAGGGAGACCGGTTATTTCTGATCCAGTTTCACCACTTTCAGTCCGCTGTGGCGGATCACCAGCAGCCCGTCGGCCCTTGGCGTATCCGGTTTCAGGTCGGCCACCACGAAGTACACTCCCGCCGGGTAGTTCGTCAGGTCGAACATCTCGATGCGGCAGCACCCGTCGTAGTGATAGCTCTTCTTCAGCAGCACCTGCCCCACACTGTTGATCAGCTGGAGGCTCATCTGTCCGGGGGTGTGCACAAAGAAGTCCACTTCAAACGGACCGGGGGTCGGGTTGGGAAACAGTTTGTAATCGCCGGCTTCAAAGAATACCGTGTAGGGCGATACGCCTACTTTATCGGTACAGGGCTGCAGTACACCTTGTGTTACCAGCACAGAACTGTCCGGCGGGGCAAAGGCCTGTATCAGCACCAGTTCACCAAAACTCCATTCATAACGGTTATACGACAAGGCATTGTCGTAGGTGCCTCCGGCCGTATTCAAAATGGCCGGTACCACTCCATTCCATGGAACTACTGAGGGAACCTGGGCTTTACAGAAGGAAACGGCCAGAAATACGGCCAAAAGAGAAAGCGTAAGTTTTCTTCTCATAAGCTTAAGGGTTAATGGTTAAAAATTAAATTCTCAGGATTAAGGGCTTCAGTGGGTAGGGATGCTCAACACCAGGATCATCTCCTGATCAGTTCTGCGAATTTATAACCATCCGGTAGAATAGAAAATAAATTAATCATGATTTTTATCGTGGCCGCAAAAAATACTACTAACCGGGTACAGTTGGTAAAAGTACTTTTACAAGGCTGCTGTTACAGCTTGCAAAAAACAGCAACGGGTAACTTGTTGAGGAAATTTTTCTCCGGTTGCCATTCAACGTTCCGGAATCATCAAAAAAAAACAGAGAGCCCGGGCTCTCTGTCTGATTAAAAAGAACGGATAGCGGTCCGCTTACCGGCTAATAAGATGTATACCGAATTTTGTAAATGTGGTGCGAAGAATCCCGTTGCCAAGTTGCATACTGGTACCCGCTGTACCCACCGTATGGTAAGTTTCAAAAGTGATCTTATCACCGGCAGTAAGCCTCAGTTCCGCCGTGGCAAACACATTGGGAACAGACTGACCGATAGCGGGAGCCGGTGCAACGCCCTGGGCGATGCGGGAACCATTCCTGTTAATATATACATAGGCCCGCTGGGTCGGATCGGCCGCAACGACAGTGTTTGCACTCCAGTCTATGTTTACGAACAGGGAATAGACGCCTGAAACACTGATCGTGTATTCACCGGTGGCATTATTCCAGTTTGATCCGCCGCCTTCGTCAATATTGGTCCAGTTGGTCAGGATGGCCGCATTATTATACAGCAGGGTGAAGTTGTTGGCCAGCCCGGTCGCATTCACGTGTACATCGTTGTTTTGCCAGCTTGCATTTCCTGCCGCATCGCTTACCAGAAGCTTACCGGCCCCCTGTGTTCCGTCGGCAATCCGGATGGTACCGGCTATATGCAGTTTGGCACCCGGGGTGGTGGTGCCGATACCAATATTGGTTCCGTTATCAAAAAGCTGGGAATTGCCAAGGGTTGTTCCGTTGGGTGTCCATTTAGCAATGAAATTCTGTGTCCCGGTTCCGCTGACCACCCCCAGGCCGGTAAGTGTTTGCCAGCTGGCGGTACCGTTTGCATCACTTGCCAGCACTTTTCCGGCGCCTTGTGTACCATCGGCGATCCGCACCGTACCGGCCACATGCAGCCTGGCGGCGGGTGCGGAGGTACCGATACCCACATTTCCTGTTCCCTTGATCCGCATTAATTCATTTGAACTGCTGGAGGAAGCCGCAGCATAAAATACATGGTCTGAACCGGTCTGGTCCACCTGGTACCTCAGCACATTACTGTTTACGCCAAAACCATATACCTGGTGGTCATTATTTGCATTCTGATACAAAACGATCTTCCTGTTTGCAACGGTATTGGCAAACTGCAGCGGGGCATTGGCCGTAGTGGTACCGATCCCCACATTACCCTCAATAAGAGCGCCGTTGGCCGGGGCGGCCGAAGCGCCTGAAAAGTTTGCCCCCACCGTCAGGTTGCCTTCTACGTCCAGCATGCTCTGCGGTTGTTCACTCCATATCATCGGGCCGACGGCGACCTTGCCATTGGGCATTACTGTTATACCGGTTGATCCGTCTTCTTTCCATATCCGGAACTTATTTCCTCCTGAAAAGGAAAGAAAATTATCAATAACCCAATGGCTGTTGCCGCCATTCAGGTTTCCTTCCTGCAGGCGAAGTTCACCGCCTTCCTGGTCGCTGATACGGTTTATCCGCTGTATTCCCTGTACTTCAAATTTAAAGGCAGGGTCCGGTGTGGTGGTATTGACAGCCACGGTTGTTCCGTTATCAAATAGCTGGCTGTTGCCCAGCCTGGTTCCGTTGGGAGTCCATTTGGGAACAAAGTTCAGTGTGCCGCTGCCGCCTATAATGCCCAGGGTAAGCGGATCCACCCAGGTGGCATTCCCGCTTGCATCGCTTCTTAATATTTTATTGAGTCCTTCCCCGATGCCATCAAACCGGATATTCCAGCTGGTATGAACGGCCAAACCGGAACCAGTGGTAAACCTTCCGCCTGCCCCGGTGGCAGCATGCCCTCTGATACCTGCCCCGCTTTCTGCCGTTCCGTAAACGCCCCATCCGCCGCCGTTTTGCGAACCCCACACACCGATGCCATTTGCACCGGTTCCGTTATTGACACCCCTTATTCCTGCGGAAAATAAACCGGGTGCTGAAGGAGTAACGGTTCCTTTTATCCCGTAAACACTGTCGGCGGTGCTGTTGGTCAGCCCCTCGAGTGCAATGCTTCCTTTACTGGTTCCGCTGTTTGTTATTTTGAATAAGGTACCGGCATCTGCCTGTGTTCTGTCAAAAGGTAACCGGAGGTCGCCTGAAGAAGCCGCATAAGTGGCATACAATGCATAAGGTACACTTGCCAGCTGGGCCGTACCGATATTAATAAAGGAGGACCCGCCGGCGGGGTCAATTTCCACCTGTATATATTTTAACCCAACTCCCCAGGGCACCCCGGCAATGGTACCGGTTCGGGAAATATAACCGGCACTGCCCAACTGTATATTGAACAATCCGAATGGGTTTGTGGTAACTGAACGGGTTTCCTGGAAAACGGAGGGGCCGGTTGCAGCACCGTCATGAATTGTGATGCGTAACGTGATGGTTTTATTCGGCAATACATTTCCCACACTGTTACGGGCCACGCCCTGGTAATTCAGGATCTCAGGCGCCGGTTGCTGCCCGTTCATGGCAAGGGCAGACATAACGATCACGATCAGCAATAAAAGTTTTTTCATATTTACAGCATTTAATTAGAGGGTATACATTCTGTTGGTGTTAATAGATCCGGCGGAAATGACCGGGGCAAGCTGGTTGATCAACGGTTCATTTTTACCAGTTTGAGACCGCTGTGCCGGATCACCAGCAAGCCATCTGCCCGGAGTGTGTCGGGCACCAGGTCGGCGACCACGAAATAGATGCCTGCAGGTTTGTCGGAAATGTCGAATAATTCGATCGTGCAGCAGCCGTCGTAGTGGTAGCTTCTTTTCTCGATCACCTGGCCAATGGAATTAATGAGCTGAAGACTCATTTGCCCGGTGGTCTTGACAAAAAAATCGATCTCAAACCGGCCGGTAGTGGGGTTGGGGAACAATTTATAATCCCCTGCTTCGAAGAAAACGGTGTAGGGTGATACGCCGACCTTATCGGTGCAGGGCTGCAGCACGCCTTGTGTCAGGATAATGGAACTGTCTGCCGGTGCAAAGGTTTGTATCAGCGCCAGTTCACCCAGGCTCCATTCATAACGGTGGTAGGAAAGGGCATTATCATAGGTGCCCCCGGCTGTGTTCAGGATGGCCGGCACAACCCCGTTCCAGGGAATAACAGACGGGACCTGTGCTTTACCGTAAACTGTTAAGAAAAGAAGGGCAAGTGAGAAGAGTGTAAATTTTTTCCGCATAAGCCTCTTGATTTTTTAAGTCCGCCTGACCAGGCCGGCCAGGTTTGAAATCAAGCTTACCGTACTAAGCGTAACAGTAAACAGGAAGCTTAAGGAAAAACCAGTGCAATGATACTGCTTAAAAACAAAGCACAAAAAAACGAAGCGGTTTTTAATACCGGGTTTCGCACCATAAAAACTGGGGTAGTAAAGTCAACATTGAAGACAAATCAACCCGGGAAAAGCATTTTATAGTCTACTTTTATTTTTCCCTTGGTAATATCATTCAATTTACCCTTCATCAGCTTTCTTTTCAGCGGGGAGATATGATCAATGAAAAGCCTTCCTTCGATATGATCATATTCATGAAGTATGACCCGGGCGGTAAGGCCGGTAAATGTACTGACCAGGGGTTCAAACTGTTCATTGACGTAGCGGAGGGTAACCGTTTCCTGGCGATAGATATCTTCCCGGATCTTGGGGATACTCAGGCAGCCTTCATTGTACTCCCACTCCTCTCCTTCCAGGCGGTCGATATGTGCATTAATGAACACGGCCTTCAACCCGTTATCACCGGGGTATTCTTTTTTCTCCTCCTCGTCCATGCCGCGGAACATTTGCTCTGTATCCACCACAAACAGGCGGATGTCCCGGTTTACCTGGGGTGCGGCCAGCCCCACCCCGTTGCTGGCATACATGGTCTCCCACATATCAGCGATGAGTTTTTCCAGGCCGGCATACCCGGCAGTAATATCAGCGGCTACTTTGCGGAGTACCGGGTGGCCATATGCTACGATCGGAAGGATCATCTCAGGTTGCTACATTTATGGTTGAAACAGAATAAGGTGCAAAGTTAACACCTGTATCCTTATTAACCTATCAGCAGCTCAGCTTACCGACCTCAGGTATTCCTGGAGCATGATGGTGGCGGCGATCTCATCCACCAGGGCCTTATTTCTGCGCTGCATCTTTTTTAACCCCATTTCCAGCATGGCATCTTTGGCCATTTTGGAGGTGTAGCGTTCATCCACCTTCTTAACCGGCAGCCGGGGAAAATGCTTTTGCAGGTCCCTGATGCACCGCTCTACCAGCGGGGTGGCATGGGTTTCGGTATCGTCCCAGTTTTTAGGTTCGCCGATCAGGATCAGCTCCACCTGTTCTTTTGAAAAATAATCCCTGAGAAAGGGAATCAGTGTTTTCGACTCGACGGTGGTAAGCCCGGTGGCAATGATCTGCAGGGGATCCGTTACGGCAATACCGGTCCGTTTCAGGCCATAATCTATGCAGAGGATCCTTGCCAAGTATGGGTTAGGGTTTAACTATTGATAAATAAGTCTGTGATGACAAAGATGGCGAAAACCACAGAAGCAATGCCATTGGCGGTCATAAAAGCCAGGTTCACCCTCCGGAGGTCATGTGGCTTTACAATACTGTGCTGGTAGAGGAGCATGCCGGTGAAAACAGTTGTTCCGCACCAGTACAGCCAGCCAAAATGCCCGTAGACCCCCGCATATACAATCGCTGCTGCACTGAGAAGGTGCAGGAATTCAGAGACCCTTAATGCTTTGGCCTTTCCCAGCCAGGCCGGCATGGAATAGAGCTGCTGCGACTTGTCAAACTCTTCATCCTGTAACGCATAAATAATATCAAAGCCGCTTACCCAGAATAATACGGCTATGGAAAAGAGGATCGGTAATAAAGCAAACACCCCGGTAACGGCCAGGTAAGCGCCGATAGGCGCCAGCGATAAACCCAGGCCTAATATCAAATGACAGAGGGGGGTGAATCTTTTGGTATAACTATAACCCAACACCACCGCCAGGGCAACGGGTGCAAGGTAAAAACACAGTTGGTTTATGAAATAACAGGAAACAATAAATAAAAGACAGGAGACAATCGTAAAGATCAGTGCGTTTTTGGGGGTAATGATCCCGGAAGGAATTTCTCTTACAGCCGTTCTTGGGTTCCTGGCATCATACTGCCGGTCGAGATAGCGGTTGAAAGCCATGGCGGCGGAACGGGCGAAGATCATACAGCCGATGACGAGAAGAAAGAGCTTTACCAATTCAGTCTTATTATCCGAAAGCACCTGGTAGAAAAAATGATGCGGTAACAGGGGGCTGTCAAAGTGTACCCGCAACGAAAAGATACCAATAAAAAACCCGATCAGCGCAAACGGCATGGCGAAGATGGTGTGAGAGAATTTTATCAGGCTTAAATAGCTTTTTACTTTCGTCATGAATGGTCAATAATGAATTGTGAATAGTCAATACAACAATCTTACATCTTACCTCTCACCAGTTCCCACAGCACCACGCCGGCTGCCGTGGCAATATTCAGTGAATGTTTCATACCAAGCTGGGGTATTTCCAGGCAGCCATCGCATAAAGCGATCGTGGACTGTTCCACCCCGGTCACTTCATTCCCAAATACAACAGCAATCTTCTCATCCGGTTCAAAACCGATCGCATTCAGCTTATAACTTCCTTCTGCCTGTTCGGCTGCATAAATATTATAGCCAAGGTCCCTCAGG
The DNA here is from genome assembly GCA_046329665.1 of Chitinophagaceae bacterium. GTDB lineage: Bacteria > Bacteroidota > Bacteroidia > Chitinophagales > Chitinophagaceae > JJ008. The sequence continues at coordinate 66,122 of JAXLUG010000015.1, forward strand.
GTGGCAACTGCTTCGGCAGCCGTTTTAAAATAGCTCCAGCTCACCGTTTCTTCGGCGCCCAGCGCTGTCTTCTTTATTTCCTTGTGTGGTGGCTTTGCAGAATACCCCGTGATGTAAATGGCTTCGATCAAAAAGGCATCTGAGGTACGAAAAACACTGCCCACATTGTAGGCGCTGCGGATATTTTCCAGCACAATAATGATGGGGATCTTAGCCGACTGCCTGAACTCCTCGGGTGTCTTGCGGCCCAGTTCGGCCATGCTCAATTTTCGCATGCCGCAAAGGTAAGCGGAGAGCCTTTATTGCCTGAGCATTTTGACAGTGCCCTTCTCCCCCGTGTCTGCCACATAACTGATAAGATAGACACCGGACTGCAGCGCTGTGGTGGGAACCTGCAGCTCGCTGGTACCGGGCATCAGGTTAAAGCTGCCGCTGTAAACTTGCTTTCCGGTGGCATCTGTCATTTGTACCTGCAGGTGCTGAGCGTATCTCGACTTTGTACTCAGGAATACCTGCCCGGAAAAAGGATTGGGGTATATTCTGATGATCACTGATTCCTTCAGTGTTGCCGGATAGTCAAAGCAGGGCCCGGTATTTTTCAGGTTATTGCTGATCCAGCTGATCCTTCTTGTTAACCAGTCTTTGAGGTAGAAGATCTCTTCCTCATAAGTATTGGCGATCGGCTGGGGGTTTGGCCACACGTATTGTCCCAGTACCGGCCAGCGCTGAAAATGACGCTGCCTTGCTTCAGCGGTCAGGTTTACCACCGAATCGATAAGGGTATTGATACGGGTGTCACTAAGACTGGTTTGCCGGAGTTGTTTCCAGCGGCAGCGCAGGTTCGACTGAAAAGCGGTGTCATTTTCGAGGTGGTACCACCAGAAAGGGATCTGCCAGAAATCCTGGGTGCAATCCATGTTGAAGTGCCAGGCCCAGCCGGCAATATCACTGCCGTTGCAATAATTGGCGTTTCGGAAGGCCAGGTCATAATCCCAAACCGGGCCGGCGATGATCTTTCCGCCATTGCTTTTCCTGTCTTTATAAAAATAAGCGCTCAGGCGGTAGCCGTCCACGTTGCGGCTGATTTCATTCACGATGAAATAGTCCAGAAACGAAGCTTCATCTGCAAAACGCCGCCAGCCGTTTTGTTTATCCTGGTATCCGGCATTGTACAGCGCTGTTTCAAAACTGTCGACATAACTCTTCAGGTAGTCCTTTTGTTCCTGTACGATCGCTGTCACTTTAGGATATACGTAGGCAAAATGTATGAACTGGGCCGCTGTACCGTAAGGGGGCCGGTAAGCAGAGTACCAGGCATCCGCCTCCTTGTCAATGCTGAAGATATAGCCGCCGGTAACGGCATCACCGCTTTTATCGGTTGTGTTCAGTTTGGGAACAGGCACCCGGCCGCTTCCCCGCTTGATCTTTTCCATGAAGACATAAATACCCTTGTAATCATTGTTCACCACCAGTTCCACAAAACGGCAGTTGGCTGCCCAGTGGCCCATTTCCCGGCTGAAGGTATAGGCCAGGAAATTCCGCATCAGGGTTTTGTCAGTGAAAGGGGCATACAGGACCCAGTCACTTTCCTTCGGGAGCCCGAACAGGGACTTATCCTGCGAATTGCCGGCATTGTCCCTGAGTTCAATACCATAGGACTTCATAGGAAAACTCTGCGATGACTGCCCCCTCAGTTCGATACCGATCTTTCCGTTATAATGATTGAACGGATCGGTGAGGTTGTTCCGCACTCCTGCCCCGTTGTAGATAATACCCATATCTGCCGTAATCTTCGGCTCATCCACAATGGTCTGCCCGTTGGTATTGATGATGATCAGCGGCAGGTTGGAAGAAGTAAGCGGCTGCGAAAACGCCCAGCCCCGGAGGCAAAGCAGGAACAAAAAAAACACTGTTTTTTTCATAGTACAGTAAATGGATACTAAGGTACAAATCATCGGCAGACAATACCACACTTACCTCCCCACTTCCTTATTTTTGCCGTTCACCATACTTCCACAAACACAGGACAACCGCAGGAATGGCTAAAACAGCGAACAGTGATACACCGATGATGCAGCAGCACCGGGCCATCAAACAAAAATACCCGGATGCCATTTTGCTTTTTCGTGTGGGCGACTTCTACGAAACCTTCGGGGAGGATGCCGTCACCGCCTCCCGGGTACTGGGCATCACCCTGACCAAACGAAATAACGGGGCGGCCGCTTCTGCAGAACTGGCGGGCTTCCCGCACCATGCGCTGGATACGTACCTGCACAAGCTGGTGAAGGCCGGTTACCGAGTGGCCATCTGTGACCAGCTGGAAGACCCGAAAACCGCAAAGGGAGTGGTGAAAAGAGGGGTGACCGATATGGTAACACCCGGCACTACCGTAAACGATAAACTGCTCGAACACCACAGCAATAATTTCCTGGCAGCCGTTCATTTTGCTGAGAACGACAAATTCGGGCTCGCATTTCTTGATATATCCACAGGTGAATTCCTGGTGGCGGAAGGGGACCGGGAATATGCCGATAAACTCCTCCAGGGTTTCAAACCTTCGGAAGTTATTTTTCAGCGGCACCAGCAAAAAAAATTCAGGGAATACTTCAACAATAAAATATACACGTACACCCTGGACGAATGGATCTTTGATACCGCTTATGCCGAAGAGGTTTTACTGAAACAATTCCAGACCCATTCCCTCAAAGGCTTCGGGGTGGACGAACTCACGAATGGCCTCATCGCAGCCGGGGCCATCATCCACTATTTAAAAGATACCGAACATCCGAACCTGCAGCATATTACCTCCCTGCAGCGGATCAACCGGGATGACTTTCTGTGGATGGACCGTTTTACGATCCGTAACCTCGAACTGATCAGTGGCAGTGCCGAAGGCAATCACACCCTGCTCAGTGTAATGGACCATACCGTTTCGCCGATGGGGGCCCGCCTGCTGAAACGATGGATCGTTTTTCCCCTGAAGGATATACAAAAGATCAACGAACGCCTCGACACGGTGGAATACCTGATCCGGGAAACAGAATGGCGGAACAAGATCAGTCATAGCATCCGGCAATGCGGCGATATTGAACGCCTGGTAGCCAAGATACCGCTGAAGAAGATCAATCCGCGGGAAGTACTGCAACTGGCCCGGGGACTAAAACAGGTGGAACAGATCAAACAGGACTGCCTCCTTTCCGCCAACGAATACCTGAAAAGGCTGGGCGATGCCCTGAACCCCTGTCCTTATATTGCCGACAAGATCTTTAAGGAGATCGTGGATAACCCGCCGGCCCTTGCCATCAAAGGAGGAATGATCAGCCACCAGGTGAAGGCAGAACTTGATGAATTAAGAAAGATCGCTTTCAGCGGAAAAGAATACCTGGCCCAACTGCAGCAGCAGGAAGCCGAACGTACCGGCATCGGTTCCTTAAAGATCGGCTTCAACAATGTGTTCGGCTATTACCTGGAAGTAACCAACTCGCAAAAAAACAAAGTACCGCCGGAATGGATGCGGAAGCAAACACTGGCAAATGCAGAACGCTATATCACCCCTGAGCTGAAGGAGTATGAAGAAAAGATCACGGGTGCCGAAGAAAAAGATCCTCCGGCTGGAACTGGAGATTCACGAAGCGCTGCTCAACGAACTTTCCGATTACCTGGCCCCGGTGCAAACCAACGGTAACCTGCTGGCCGTGCTGGACTGTCTCTGCTGCTTTGCCCATATTGCCCTGCACCACCAGTATAAGAAACCACAACTGCATACCGGCGATGACTGGATCGTAAAGGACGGACGTCACCCGGTCATTGAAAAGACATTACCTCCCGGAGAAAGCTACATCAGCAATGATCTTGAACTGAACAAAACAGATCAGCAACTGATCATCCTCACCGGCCCCAACATGAGCGGTAAGTCGGCCCTGCTCCGCCAGGCGGCACTCATTACCCTGATGGCCCATACCGGTTCCTTTGTACCCGCCGCTTCCGCCCGGATATCCCTGACCGATAAGATATTCACCCGGGTTGGCGCTTCCGATAACCTGAGTGGCGGCGAGTCTACCTTTATGGTGGAAATGAATGAGACGGCCTCCATCATTAATAACATTACCGGCAGAAGCCTGGTGCTGCTGGATGAGATCGGCCGCGGCACCTCCACGTATGATGGTATTTCCATTGCCTGGAGCATTGCCGAATACCTGCATAACTCGCCGCACCAGCCCAAGACCTTATTTGCCACCCATTATCATGAATTGAATGAGCTCGAAGAAAAACTGCCCCGTGTAAAAAACTATCATATCACTAACCGGGAAGCGGGCAATAAGATCATTTTCCTGCGCAAACTGGCCCGGGGCGGCAGTACCCACAGCTTTGGTATCCATGTAGCCCGGATGGCCGGTATGCCTCCTTCCCTTACCGAGCGGGCCAATGAAATACTGAAGGAACTGGAGGTAAGGAGCCAGCAAACGGAGGTAGGCCTGTCGGCCGAAGCGGAAAAACTACGACAGCTGCCGGCCCGGGGCGCCGGCAGCCAGCAGGTACAGCTTTCTATCTTTGACGCACACAGCCAGACCTTTGATGAGATCAGGAAACTGCTGGAGGATACCGACATTAACCGCCTGACTCCGGTGGAGGCCCTTCTCAAGCTGCAGGAGATCAAGGAAAAGCTGAAGTAGAGGGCTGGCGGCTCCGGCTCCTAACACCTTACTCACAACCATTTAGGAAACGTTTTAAAAATATTGCCAATTCAAAAAACTTCTTATTTTTACCGGAAATAGACCAAACATGAAACTGCTAAAACTCACCGTTTTACCTATTACTTTATTTGCTTCACTTATAGTGCTCAATTCATGTGAATCCGATGCTGAGCAGGAAAGAACGCTGGATTATTCCAAGAACAGTATCGTAATGAGCGGTGCACAGGAACAACCCGCCAATGCTTCCACTGCTTTAGGTACACTCAATGTTTCTTATTCAAAAGATACAAGAACCCTTGTTTATAGTTTCAACTGGTCCGGTCTCTCCGGTGCTGTAACAGGCCTGCGTGTGCAGGGACTGGCCCCGGCCGGTTATGCCGCCCCCGTTGTACAAACCATTTCCACCACCAACATTGTAAAATGTTCGGCTTCCTCCACTACCGCCTGCGGCAGCTTTTCCGGTACCATGCAGGTAGATGGTTTCGTGGTGAAAGAACAGGATGTGATCAATGGAAACTACTACATCAATATTGCCACTGCCGCTTACCCTAACGGTGAGATCAGGGGACAGGTTAAATTCCAGTAAAAAAGTTTTTTGCCATAGCAGATCCCGTTCGCCCGCCGGACGGGATTTTTTATTCCCTGTATTCGAACCAAACCGGTTTGGGATCATTCCACTCCCCGTTGTAGTTGATAAAAAGTTCCTCCCCTTCCTCTATCGCCCTTACGGTAGTGATCCGTATCAGCCGATTGTCAAAATCGGTCTCGTACTCGCAGTTGCTTTCATAGGAATGATTGTAGATCGGTACATACCCCAGTGCCATACAGCACTCATTCCTTTCCTCTCCCCATTCAAAAATGTAATCATGCAGCAGGGTCTGGTCGATCAGTTTTCTTTCCAGCCCGCTCATCACGATCACGGGCGCCACTTCCACCAGGGTGCCGGCTTCCAGTTTCCCGGAAGTAAACACACCCCGGCCTTTACCGCTGGCCGGTGCAATAAATAAGCATGGAAGGATCATAACAGCAAAGTTAACAGCAGGAAGGCAAAGCCGGAGATTGCCGGTTAAGGGAGAATGCAGAACTTTACCCTCTTTCAATAACCATAAACACAGCCCATGTCCTTAGAACTTGAGCAACCGAACCTGAAAGAACAGTTCGAAGCCATCATTAAGACCGAAGACAAACTGGCGATCAGGGATTTCCTCGACGATCAGAATATCAGTGACGTGGCCACCCTGGTGTATGAATTCAGGGAGTATGAAGACACGATCATCGCCAACATGTCGATCAACAGGGCTGCCAGCGTATTTAAGATCCTCGACCTGGCTGAGCAGAAACGCATCATCCGTGAACTGCCGCCCAATACCACCGCCACTTTGCTGAATGAACTGCCGGCGGATGACCGGACCGATTTCCTGGAAGAACTGCCGAGCAATGTGGTGAGGGAACTGATCAAACTGCTCGACCCGGAAGAAAGAAAGGTGACCCTTTCACTGCTTGGCTACCCGGAAAACAGTATCGGCCGCCTGATGACGCCGGATTATGTGTATGTATATCCCTGGAATACGGTGGAAGAGGTCTTTGGTACCATCCGCAAATTTGGAAAAGACAGTGAAACGATCAACGTGATTTATGTGATTAACGAAACCGGTGAACTGCTGGATGATATCCGTATCCGTGACTTTATCCTTAACCCGCCGGACAAAAAAGTGGAGGAACTCATGGATACCCGCTTCGTGGCCCTTCATCCCGAAGACGACCAGGAAACGGCAAGCCAGGTTTTTAAAATGAACAACCGGGTCGCCCTGCCCGTGGTGAGCAAGAGTAATAAACTGCTGGGCATCGTAACCATTGATGATATCCTTTGGGTAGCGGAAGAAGAGTTCACAGAAGATATGCAGAAGATGGGAGGTACTGCCGCCCTGAATGAACCCTATCTTGAGATCCCGATCCTGCGCTTGTTCAAAAAAAGGGTCGGATGGCTGGTGGTACTGTTCCTCGGCGAATTGCTGACCGCCTCCGCCATGCAATATTTCCAGGATGAAATTGCCAGGGCACTTGTCCTCACTTTATTTATCCCGCTCATTATCTCAAGCGGTGGTAACAGCGGTTCACAGGCCTCCACGCTGATCATCCAGGCCATGGCCGTTGGTGAAATAACACTGGCCGACTGGTGGAGGGTTATGCGCAGGGAAATCATATCCGGGTTTCTGCTGGGCATCGCCTTAGGTATCGTTGGGTTTCTGCGGATCCTGATCTGGCATTCCTTTGCACCCGGAATCTATGGTGAACACTGGATGCTGATCGGCCTTACGGTGTCTGTAGCCCTGCTGGGGGTGGTACTCTGGGGAAGTTTGTCCGGAAGTATGCTGCCGTTGATATTGAAACGGCTTGGCGCCGACCCTGCCGTAAGCTCTGCTCCATTTGTTGCCACCCTGGTGGATGTTACCGGCCTGGTCATTTATTTCACTGTGGCCTTTTCCATCCTGCAGGGATCATTATTATAAACTGTTCCGGGAATGGGCAGCCGGGAAAGTTTGCGGTTTTATGCAGGATTGCTTCCGGCATATACCTAATTCAATACTTTTGTAATCAACTGAATCAGTATTCTGAAAAAACAAACCTTCTATGTGCGGAATAGTTGGATACACCGGGCCAAGGGAAGCATATCCTATTATCATCAAAGGGCTGAAACGGCTTGAATACCGTGGCTACGACAGTACCGGCGTGGCGCTTCAAAACCAATCCGGTGGTCTGAAAGTGTATAAGAAAAAAGGAAAGGTGGCAGAACTCGAGGAAGCCATCGTTGGGAAAGACCTGCATGCACATATCGGGATCGGCCACACCCGCTGGGCCACACACGGAGAACCCAGCGACAGAAATGCTCATCCTCATCGCTCGGCCAGCGGTAAACTGGCGCTGATCCATAATGGCATCATTGAAAACTACAGCCAGCTGAAAAAAGAACTAACCAATAAAGGATACACATTTACCAGTGATACCGATACCGAAGTACTCCTGAATTTTATAGAAGAGATCCGGAAAAACAACCAGTGCGACCTGGAAGAAGCCGTACGCATTGCCCTGAAAAGGGTTACCGGCGCCTATGTTATCTTATTGCTGGATGAAGAAAGCCCCGATACCATCATCGCAGCCCGGAAAGGGAGCCCGCTGGTGATCGGCGTGGGAAAAGGGGAACACTTTCTGGGTTCCGATGCATCTCCCATGCTGGAATACACCAAGGAAGTGGTCTATGTGAACGACTATGAACTGGCGATCGTCAAACCGGATGAACTGATCCTGAAAAACCTCGGCAATGAAAAGATAACGCCTTATATACAAAAACTCGATATAGAACTGGCGGCCATTGAAAAAGGCGGTTACGATCACTTCATGCTGAAAGAGATTTTCGAGCAGCCGCAGACCATTTATGATTGTCTTCGCGGAAGACTGGATGCCACAGAAGGCACCATTACCATGAGCGGTATCCAGCAGTATGCCGAACAGATCGTAAATGCCAACCGCATTGTGATGGTTGCCTGCGGTACCAGCTGGCATGCCGGGCTGGTGGCGGAATATATTTTTGAAGAGCTCTGCCGCATTAATGTGGAAGTGGAGTATGCATCGGAGTTCCGTTACCGTAATCCTGTTATCAACAAAGGGGATGTGATCATTGCCATCTCACAAAGCGGGGAAACCGCCGATACCCTGGTGGCCATCGAAAATGCCAGGGCAAAGGGGGCCACTATCCTCGGCGTGGTGAATGTGGTGGGATCTTCCATCGCCCGGGCCAGTCACGGCGGCGCTTACACCCATGCCGGCCCGGAGATCGGCGTGGCTTCCACCAAGGCCTTCACTGCCCAGCTGGCCGTGCTCACCATGATTGCACTGAAGATCGGCTATATCAAAGGTTCCGTATCACAGGAGCGGTACATGTACCTGCTGAATGAACTGCAGCAGATCCCCGAGAAAGTGGCCTGGGTACTGAAACACAGTGATACCATCAAAGACCTGGCTGAAAAATATAAAGATGCCCGTGACTTCCTGTACCTCGGAAGGGGATATAATTTCCCGGTTGCACTGGAAGGCGCTTTAAAGCTGAAAGAGATATCCTACATACATGCGGAAGGCTACCCGGCCGCTGAAATGAAACACGGCCCGATTGCCCTGGTCGATGAAAACCTGCCGGTGGTGTTTGTTGCGACAAAAGACACCTTTCATGAAAAAGTGGTAAGCAATATGCAGGAGATCAAAGCCCGGAAAGGAAAAGTGATCGCCGTGATCACCGAAGGAGACAAAGCCACCGAAGAGCTTTCAGCCGATATCATGATCGTACCGGAGGCAGACGAGATCGTGGCACCGATGCTGAGTGTCGTCCCCCTGCAGTTACTGGCCTACTATATCGGGGTGGCAAAAGGATATGATGTGGACAAACCCAGGAACCTCGCCAAAAGTGTAACGGTTGAATAACATCGGTATCGCACTACAGCAACAATCAACATGAACCACATCAGCAAACAACCTGTCTCCCGTCTCGGCTATGGCTTTATCGACAAACAGTTCATACCAAAAGGAAAGGACGAATATTACCTGCGAAACCTTCAGAACCGCAGCGGCATCACCTACCGGAAATTAAAACCCGCAGAAATCAAACAGCTGGAGCGTAATGCCAACAGTTCGGACAACTGGGATAATATACGGGTGGCCGCCGGATTTGATCCGTCGCTGGTAAAGAACTGTTCTTTCTTCGGGCTGGTCCGTATCGGCAGCCTGGAACCCTGCTTTCATGAATTCAATAACCTGCGGATGCCGGTGGGGATTTATAACAGCACCATCATCAGTTGTGATATCGGCAATAACTGTGTGATCGATAACGTCAACTTCATGAGCCACTACATCACCGGTGATGATGTGATGCTGGTGAACATTAACGAGCTGGCCACCACCGATCATGCCAAGTTTGGCAACGGGGTGCTGAAAGAGGGCGAGACGGAAACGGTCCGCATCTGGCTGGAAATATGTAATGAAAATGCAGGCCGCAGCGTGCTGCCCTTTAATGGCATACAGGCCGCCGATGCATGGATCTGGTCCAAATATGCGGCTGATGAAAAACTGCAGCAGCGGCTGAAGGAATTTACCGATGCAAAGTATGACACCCGCAGGGGATACTATGGAAAGATCGGTGACCGGACGGTGATCAAGAATTGCCGGATCATCAAAGACACCTGGATCGGCAGTGATGCCTATATCAAGGGGGCCAATAAGATCAAGAACATTACGATCAATTCTGAGCCGGGGGCAAAATCACAGATCGGTGAAGGCTGTGAACTGGTCAATGGCATCATTGGCCTTGGCTGCCGGATCTTTTACGGCGTGAAGGCCGTCCGCTTTGTGATGGGTTCTAACTCACAGCTGAAGTATGGGGCCAGGCTGATCAACTCTTACCTGGGTGATAATTCCACCATTTCCTGCTGCGAAGTACTGAACTCGCTGATCTTTCCTGCACATGAGCAGCACCATAATAACTCCTTTCTCTGTGCTGCCACCCTGCTTGGCCAAAGTAATATGGCAGCCGGCGCCACCATCGGTTCAAACCATAATTCAAGGGGCGCTGACGGAGAACTGATCGCCGGCCGGGGTTTCTGGCCGGGGCTCTGTGTCAGTCTTAAACATAATTCCAGGTTTGCCTCCTTCACGCTGATCGCTAAAGGAGATTTTCCGGCAGAGCTGAATATCCCTGTACCCTTTTCGCTGATAAGTAATGATGTGGCCAATGACCGGCTGCTGGTAATGCCCGGCTATTGGTTCATGTACAATATGTACGCCCTGAAAAGGAACGTGACCAAGTATATCAGCCGGGATAAAAGGACTGACCGCTCCATTGAAATCGAATACGACTACCTGGCCCCCGACAGTGTAAATGAAATGTTCGATGCCCTGTTGCTTTTCTGCAACTGCACGGCCGGGGCCTGGGCCTTGAAAAATAAAAAACGTATCGCCCCGAAAGACCTGGCCCGGACCGGGAAGGCATTACTGGAAAAAAAGGACCCGGCTGTTGAAGAACTGGAGATCCTTGTCCACGGTTTTGAAAACAGCTCCCGCAAGGTGCAGCTGCTTAAGGTGCAGGAAGCCTACCATCACTTTAAAGAACAGATCATCTACTACGGGGTTTGTGCCCTGGTAGAATTCATGGAAGATAAAAAGATCAGCACCTGGGCAGCCTTGCAGCGTTCCCTCCCTTCCAAACCGGAACGCACCCACTGGAAAAATACCGGGGGCCTCCTGCTTACCTCCGCATCCCTCGACACCTTGTTAAGGAATATCCGTTCGGGACGGATCAGTGACTGGGACCAGGTACATGCCTATTACCATAAAAAAAGCCGGCAATACCGTTCCGATAAATTTGCCCATGCCTACGCTTCCCTGCTTTCTATCCTGGCCATCCCGGCCGGGCGGTTTACCAAAAAGTTGCTGGTGCAGCTGATGCAGCAGGCGGTACTCACCCGGGAAAAAATGACAGCAGATATTTTTGATACCCGTGCGAAGGATTACAGCAACCCCTTCCGGAAAATGGTATATGACACACAGGAAGAAATGGATAAAGTGATGGGCAAACTGGCGGCTAACAGTTTTATTCTCGGGCAGGAAAAAGAGGCAGCGGCCTTCCGGGAAAAAGTACATTCGCTGATAGCCCGGCTTTCCTGAAAACGATACATCCCTATTTTCCCCTGTACTTACTGAAAGGATAGTACGTGGAAGCAAACCCTGCAAAGTTACAGGCTGAGTAATACAGGAAGTCCCACAGGTACTGCCTGAATGGCTTCTTCTTTTCGCCGATCTTGATCACCAGTGCGGAAGCCCAGGACATGCGGATCAGAAAATTATTGAGGTGGTACTGGTCGGTAAACATGATCAGGACCGAAGTGGAAAGAAAAGATTTGGGACCGGCAGCCGGGTCCCCGTTCTTGTACTTGTTCTTCCAGCTCACCATCGGGTTGAACCAGTGCGGGTTTGCTGAAGGGAATTGCCGCTTGAATTCTTTCCAGTGAAACTGTAATGTCTCATTGAATCCTTTGGCGGCACCGGCCATAAAGACGAGCCCGCCCGTCCAGAGATGATTGGACGTCAGTTTCCATTTTGCTTTTGCAAGCTGTATATCATCATCTCCACCGGGGCCTTTTGCGGGACCCGGCAGGGCCGCCAGGTGGAAGGGTTGCGGAAGCCGGGGAGCCTCCGTTACAGCCTGTGCTGCAGCAGTGGTAACGGCAAGCACAGAAAGGGTGGCAAGTAGTATTCTCATATGCTCATTGTTGTAAATGGTGGCGGGGCTGTTCACAGAAAAAGGACTACAGCCGGAAACACGTAAGGCTGTTTTCAGTTTTACAAGGAGAGAACCGGAATGGTCTTTAAAGGAAAAGGACAGGGCTGAACATCCTGTTTACATGGCTGACTTTAGGTTGATTTGAACCGGATGTTGGAGAAAGACTAACAAGATAGCCTGTACTTTTTTATAATACAAGCAGGATTAAAAAAAAATGTAATGGGATTTTTACGAATATCTGCTCAAAAGAAAACCACCTGTTGCCCGGGGGCATTAGCAATTGGCCGGGCTGCAAAGAGTATAGATCTATTGTTTGATAAACCGGTACACGGCGCTGGCATCCGGGTTTCTTGCCACGATATGGTAAAGGCCGGCCGGAAGTCCGGACATCGAAAGACTGATCACACTGTTACCTTCGGGTAATGCAGATACCCAGTTCCTGACCTTTCTTCCGGCAAGGGAGTATATCTCAAAATTCACGGTTCCTTTTTTAGCCATGCTGATGGTAATCGCTGCCTGGTGTTGTACGGGATCAGGAGCAATACCGGTGATCAGCAGCCCATCTGTTCCATTGACCAGGGCGACCACATTTGAATAGCGGGACCCGCCGGTCCGGCGGTTCACTTTTACCCGGTAAAGAAAGGTTCCTGTTCCCAGGTTTACATCCGTGTAGTAATATGTAAGGGTATTGCTGACAGGAGCCATCACAGCAATGGTTCTGAAATCAAGACCGCCCCCCGACCGCTGTACTTCAAAACCGGTTACCTCACCGGTGCAGTACACTTCCCAGCTGATGAAGCCATTGTTATTTTGCTTTTGGGCACGGGCAGAAATAAAATAATCAAGCGGAAGAACATAGCCTCCTGATTTGCCCAGCGCATAAGGTGTAGCAATATTGTTGATCGTCATGGTGGCGGCAGACGTAACGGTATAAGGGTCGGCGCCGCCAGGGGTAATATTTGTCTGGCCGGGAAGAAGGTTCCAGGCCACACCGGCATACATCAGTATCTCCATCGGGAGTGGCTGTGGTGCAGCGCCGGTATTGGCATCTGCACCCCTGTACTGAAAGGCAACGGTAACGCCGGGTGTGGTGCTGCCGGCAGAAATAGTCCAGGTACGGTTGATCCCATTGGTCGGGAAGGCAATACCCGGGACAATCCCGTTTTCCACCCGCACGGTATAGTGCTGGTTGCTGCCATTGGTTATGGTTACCGGGTTATAACTCGTGTACCCCACCGGAAATACTTTACCCCCTGCACCAACCGAGTTCAGTACCAGCGAGCCGGCACCATGTGTTCGGATATACGCATTGGGGCCCCCGCCGGACAAGGTGCCGGTAACAGTCAGGTTATAAATTCCCAGGTCAACAAACGTATTCGTGCCCGCCAGTGAGATATCACCGGTAATGGTTTTATGAGACGAAAGGGTAACCGTGGTTCCGGAAGCGGAGCCGATCTGAAGGCCGGTTGCCGGTGTGGTAAGGGCTCCTGTTCCTCCCAGTTCAGCCGTTGCGCCATTGATGATAAACGTCCCCGAAGTACTTCCGTTAACATCACCGCTACCCCGTATTCCATTCCGGAAGGTCTTTGTACCTGCATTCAGAAAGGTGATATTATTGTTGACTTCAAGCACACCATTGATCACAGTATTGGTACCTGCGCCCACGGAAAGAATTCCGACGGTTCGGAAGATGGGTATCTCGGTGGTCACATTTGGAAAATAAGTGACCCCTGCTGTGGAGAAGGCTGTGGTGAGTTCAAGGATGGATGCGTCACGATAAATGAAATTAGTTGCGTTCACTCCGGTACCGGCCCCGGTCATTCCGCCTGCCGTAACTTTTAGCCTTCCGCCGGTTTGGATCTCCGCTGTTGCCGTTGACGGAGAGAATACCGGAGGATTATTAGTAAAAGAAAGAACCAGGGTTCCCCCGTTTTGCACTTGTATATCGTGCCCCGATGCATCATCACTCACTGTAATCAATCCTGCCGAATTCACCAAGGTTCCGCCGGTTGCAATCACCAGCTGGTCAACAGTGACTGCCGTATTTACCGTTACGGTATGTAAATTCCGGATCGTTATCGTGCCGGCAGCACTTGCCGGGGTTAATGTAGCGGGTATCCAGGTACCCGCCCCACCTGTGGGGGAAGATTCCCAGGTACTGGTTGCACTCCACGCTCCTGTTGCTTTCGATCTGAAATAATCAGCGGGAGATGAAACACAGTTACCGGCCTGGTTAATGGTAATGGCGGCTGTCAGGTTACTGTACGTCACCGGGCTGCTGGCCACCACCCTGATGCGGTAAGCAGCACCATTTGCTGTACCATTCGGAATAGTGAAGCTGATGGTACCGGCAGGATCTGTACCGGAAACAGCTAAACTGCCCACATTCGCCGGGGTGAGAAAAGAGCCGGCCGCATCCGACAACTGAGCCGTGAAGGTATTCCCTGCTGCAAAGTTTCCTGTCGAACTGAAATCTGCAGTGCCGGAAGCGGTTGCAAAACAATCAGCCAGGTTGAACGTGGTGGCGGAAATTCCGGTAAGGGTGATCGTATTCGCCGGGATGGCAATTCCACTTACAGTAATATTGTCAATTCTGCTGGTTCCGCCGGTTGCTACCGTGCCTCCGGCAATGGATGTATTGGAAGTGACAGCAAAGCGGAGATATACAGCGGAACTGTTATTCAGCACAGACAGGTAACTGAGGTCGAGGGTCCTGGCAGATACCGGGTCATTGGTCGCTGAACTCCATGTCTCTTCGGTTAACTGGTACGTGCTGTTCAAACCGGCGGCATCTGTATAGGTAATATTATCCGTGCTGTACTGTACTTTGAAATCCCTCGGACCCGTACTGCTGCCGGTGGCATCCCAGCTCACAGTTAGGTCCTGAAAACCGGAAGCATTCAAGAAGACCTGGTAATAATCCCCGGTTCCCCATCGTGACGTGGCCACCGATTTTGATGACCCATTTCCAACGGGGTTGGACCACACCGTGGCTCCATCAGTATGTACGGCTGTAAAAAACGAACCGGCTGTTTGTGAACCGGCATCGGCCTGGTCCGTTCCCACGGAAAAGACCGGGGATACTCCTGTATTGGCAGTAGTTACACCTTCAAAGGTCCACCGGGCCATTTGCCCTTTTCCATACATCCCTGAAAAAATAAACACAGCACCAAGTAAAAACCTGTTCATTCGCTTCGATGTTAGTTTAAGCGGATACGGATCTTGCGAATAAGATTTTTACAGGGGATACGGACAAGCCAAGTTAGTACTTTTGTAAATACTAACGCTTAGTGACACACCGGATTTTGGAAAAAATCTATTTTTTCCGGAAGAAGAGGCGGACGGGCACACCGGTAAGTTCAAAATGCTGGCGGAGCTGGTTCTCCAGGTAATTTTTATACGGCTGCTTGATATCGTCCGGGAAGTTGCAGAAGAAGGCGAAAGAAGGCACTGCGGTGGGCAGCTGCGTTACGAATTTGATCTTTACAGGATGGCCTCTGACGACCGGCGGGTGGTAGCTTTCGATCGCTTTCAGGATCGTATCGTTGAGCTGTGAAGTAGGCACCCTGCGCTGGCGGTTATCATAGACCTGGAGTGCGGTCTCTACGGCCTTGAAGATCCTGGTTTTTTCTTTGGCAGAAACGAAAAGGATGGGCACATCATTAAAGGGGGCCAGTTTTTGCCGGAGCTCCTTTTCAAAATCTTTAGCGGTATTGGTTTCCTTTTCCACCAGGTCCCATTTATTTACCAGCAGTACAATACCCTTCCCTTTCCGGGCAGCCAGGCTGTAGATGTTGATGTCCTGTGCTGTCAGTCCTTTGGTGGCATCGATCATCAGCAGGCATACGTCGGCTTCATCCATGGCCTTGATGGCCCTGATCACGGAGTAGAATTCAAGGTCTTCCTGCACCTTGCTCTTTCTGCGGATTCCGGCCGTATCGATCAGGATGAATTCTTTCTGAAAAAGATTGTAATGAGTATGGATGGTATCACGGGTGGTGCCGGCTATATCGCTGACAATGGTTCGCTCCTGCCCTGTAAGGGCATTCAGCAAGGATGACTTACCCGTATTGGGCTGGCCGATGATGGCAAACTTGGGTAACCCGGCCATTTCTTTTGTTTCCGCGGAAGCATCCTCCGTGATCAGTGCACTGATGGCATCCAGCAGTTCGCCGGTGCCGCTGCCGCTGGCAGAGGCAATGAAGAAGATGTGTTCAAAGCCGAGGCTGTAAAATTCTGCAGCTTCCAGCAGCCGTTCGTTATTATCCACTTTGTTTACGGAAAGGAATACCGGTTTGATACTTTTGCGGAGCAGGGCTGCCATGGAATCATCCAGGTCGGTCATCCCGGTAGCCGCATCCACCATGAAGATGATGGCATCTGCCTCATCGATAGCGATCAGCACCTGTTTGGCAATTTCCTTTTCAAAGATATCATCGCTGCCGGCCACAAACCCGCCTGTATCGATCACGTTGAACACTTTTCCATTCCAGTCGGTCATCCCGTACTGGCGGTCCCGGGTAACACCGCTCACATCATCCACGATGGCTTTGCGCTGTTCCAGTAACCGGTTGAACAAGGTACTTTTTCCGACATTCGGACGGCCTACGATAGCTACTGTAAATGACATGGTTGGTGTGTAAAGTCTTTTATTTTTCTTCCTCCCTGAACGGCCGGTGAAGGGTCAATCCTGAACGGTCCATATTACGGGCCCATTCACTTCCCGCTTCAATACCCATACTCTCGCAGCATCAGTTCATTCTCTCTCCACTTTGGTTTTACTTTTATAAACAGTTCCAAAAATACTTTTTGCCCGATAAATGCTTCGATATCTTTCCTCGCTGCCGTACCGATCTTTTTGATCATGGATCCTTTTTCGCCGATCAGTATGGCCTTTTGTGTTTCACGGTGAACGATGATGTCCGCCACAATCTTTACGAGCCCTGTTTTTTCCTGGTATTCCCTTACCAGCACAGCCGTGTGATAAGGGATCTCCTCCTCGGCCAGTTCATAGATCTTTTCCCGTATGATCTCGCTGACAAAGAAGCGGGTGTTCAGGTCACTGATATCGTCGCCATCGAAGAAAGGCGCCCCTTCGGGGAGGTATTCCAGAACGGCTTTCATGAATTCTTTCTTGTTGAATCCTGTCTGTGCGGAAATGGCCAGCACTTTTTTGCAATAAGGCCGTTCCCTGAAAAAAGCGGTCGCCTGCAGGATCGTGGCCTTATCCGTGGTGTCTGCTTTGTTCAATATTACAAGTGCCGGTACTTTTAGCTTCAGTGAAGTGAAAATGTGGTCGGCTTCCTTCCAGTCTTCCCGTATATCCACCAGCAGCAGGGCAAGGTCTGCATCTTCCAGGGCACTTTTTACTGCCTGCATCATTTTCTCATGCAGCTTGTATCTGGGTTCTATGATGCCGGGTGTATCGGAAAAGATGACCTGGTAATCCTTTTCCGTAAGGATCCCTTTTATCCGGTGACGGGTGGTCTGTACTTTGGGGGAAACGATCGCCAGCTTCTCACCCACCAGGGCGTTGAGAAGGGTGCTTTTGCCGGCATTTGGCCTGCCGAAAATATTGACGAAACCCGATTTCATAAAGACTGGCAAAGGTACGTTTTGCTGAGCTGCTAATACTACTGTGCTTTGGGTGTACCTGTAAACAAAAGTGCGGAACCGGTAGTTCCGCACAGCTTTTGTTGCGAAGGGAGGGATCGAACCTCCGACCTGCGGGTTATGAGCCCGCCGAGCTACCGCTGCTCTACTTCGCGATGTGGACGGCAAAGATACGCCTGTGCCGTTTAATGGCCAAAGAAAAGTCCTGCCGGGGCAGGACTTTCTTAATTTATACCCTTTGTGTTACGACTATCCTTTTCTGACACTGCTTGACCCGGAGCTTTTCAGGTCACGGATCACTCCATTGCCCTTGAAATGTATATCACTGGCCCCGCTGGCATTGGCAGATAATTCTTTATTCACGGTTATTTTGATGTCGCTGGCACCGCTGGCGGTGGCATCACAGGTCTCGGTATTCAGGTCATAGCCCTTGAAATCGCTGGCGCCGCTGGCGTCTATAGCCAGCTGGTTGGCGGTACCGCTGATCAGGATATCGGAAGCGCCGCTCAGGTCAACGGTGAGTTTATTGACATCAACCTTTCCTTTGAAATCGCTGGCACCGGATTGGTCAAGTACCAGGTTATCTGCTTTCAGCACGCCGGTTACAAATACATCACAGGCCCCGCTGATCTTCAGTTTATCGATCTGTTTGAAAGAAATATACGCTTTGAGTTTCTTGTTGCCGTTGCCCCAGCTGAGTCCTTTATTATCATAACTGATGTAAAGGATGCCCGCTTTTACTTCCACCACAATACGGTCCCGGTATTTTTCCTCTGCGGCGCTTACCGCCACGGCTTCTGTACCGCCCTGGGAGAGATATACATCAAATGCATTGGATACACTGATGCCGTTAAAATCCTTTGCCTCCCGGACCACCGCATTCGGATCGTTTATCTGCTGGCAAAAGACCGAAACGGAGAAGAATAAGGCAGCGGCAAATAATAATGATTTTTTCATGCTGCGAATCGTTGTTGTTTATTTAGATACTTTTTTAATACTGGAAGAGCTGCCTGATTTCAGGTCCCTGATCACCCCGTTGCCCTTGTAATATACATCACTTCCGCCGCTGGCCTCTGCATTCAGTTCTTTGTTCACGGTCACATACACATCGCTGCCGCCGCTGGCATCCAGTGTGCAGATATCGCTGGCGAGGTCATAGCCTTTGAAATCACTTCCCCCGCTCATGCTGAGCTCCAGCTTCGTGGCCGTTCCGGAAATATGTACATCGCTTCCGCCACTGCCTTCTACCTGCAGGGTACCGGTTTCCACCCGGCCCTGAAAATCAGATCCGCCGGAAACATGAAGGGACAAGGTACCGGTCTTAATACTTCCGTCCACATAAATATCAGAACCGCCGCTGCCGGACAGCTTATCAAGATTCTTAAACGAAACATAGGCTTTCAGCTTCCGGTTACCCCATTCAATATGAACATTACTGTTCTCTTTGTATTCATACCATATCTTCAACACGCCATCTTTCACTTCTGTTTTGATCCGGTCACGGAATTTCACTTCCGATGCGCTGACCGCAACGGCTTCTTCCCCCGGTGAGAGATAAAGGTCGATCCCGCTGCTGACCGAAATGGCATGGAAACCGGAGACATTTCTTTTTTCTGCATTGGCATCGTTGATCACTTTCTGTGCATAGCTGCCGGTGAAAAATATGATCGCCAGTAATACGCTGAAAATTTTTCGCATTGGTTTTGTTTTACCTGTTTCAGATTTTTGATACGGTACCGCCTGTACCCGTTTTGATCTCTTTGATGCCGGCATTGCCCTTGTACCGCACTATACCGCCGGTATTGGCCTTTACCTGTAATTCTTTTTCCGCAAAGACCGTGATGCGGGCCCCGGTATTCACCTTCACCTCGCTGGTATTGGTCATAAGGTTTTCCCCGTTGAAACGGCTGCCGGTGCTTCCTTCTGCCTCCAGCTTGTCGGCCTTGCCGGTAAGTGTAACCCTGGAGCCGGTATTTTGATCCATCTCCAGCGTACCTTCTACTTCCACCTTTCCGTTGATCTCCCCGCCGGTATTGGCTTTCATTTCAATGGAAGTGCTTTTTAAGGTACCAACGATCTCCACTTGTGCACCGGTGGTGACATAAAGCCGGTCCAGTGTTTTGCAGGAAACATATGCTTTCAGCGATTTTGTTTCATTCTTCTTATTGATAGCACCTGTCTTTGTTTCGTATTGGATCTTAAGGATGCCGTTTTCCACTTTGGTAACGATCCTGTCACGAAATTCCGTAGTGGAAGCGCTGACGGCCACCTCTTCTGTATCACCCTGGGTAAGGGTCAGTTCAATGCCGGTTGCCACATCAATGCCGTGAAAACTGCCGATGGTCCTCTTCTCGGCATTCGGATCATTTACGGTTTTCTGGGCCTGAACCAGAACGCTTGTCATGAGTACCAGGGAAAGAGACAGGAATAATTTCTTCATAATCGATGGTTTGAGGGTAATACGAAGGGTGTGGTAGAAATGTTACAATCGCTGGAAACATATTTGCCTTATTTTTGCGCCAGTTCTTGCCTTATTACAAAAGGCTTTCATTTTCAATGCTCCCGTCATGCGGGGGCTGGTTTCCCGGGGTGTTTCCGACGAAGGTCGGGATCTGAGATTATACCCGTAAAAACCTGGTCAGGGTAATGCCTGCGAAGGGAAGGAATAATAGCATCCTTTCTCCTAGAGCATTTCCCTCTTCTTTTAACCACTGACAGACCAGCAGCCAGGTACACCGTACCGGTTTGCGGGCCGGTCCGTAAAATTTAAAAAATGAAGAGGATCGTTATGTCCGGCTGTACATTCTTATCAGCCATCGTTGCAGGGGCTCAGCAAGAGACCAAAGACAGTTTTTACACCCTTTCCCCCGTGGAAGTAAGGGCGGTACGGGCCGGCGAAACGGCACCGGTTACCAAAACCAATATTAGTAAGACAGAGATCGGCAAAATGAACACCGGGCAGGACATTCCTTTCCTGCTCAACCAAACGCCTTCTGTGGTGGTGAACTCCGATGCCGGCAACGGAGTGGGCTATACCGGCATCCGCATCCGCGGGACGGATGCCACCCGTATCAACGTTACCCTAAATGGTATTCCCTATAATGATGCGGAGAGCCAGGGCACTTTCTTTGTCGACCTGCCTGACTTTGCTTCGTCCACCGGGAGCATACAGGTACAACGGGGTGTTGGCACCTCCTCCAACGGAGCCGGGGCATTTGGTGCCAGTATTAATTTCAGCACCAACGAAGTGAACAAGGATGCCTATGTAGAGCTGAACAATAGTTTTGGCTCTTTTTCTACCTGGAAGAATACACTAAAGGCGGGCACGGGCCTGCATAATAAGTTCACGGCCGATCTGAGGTTATCGAGGATCAGCAGCAACGGGTATATCGACCGGGCCACCAGCGATCTGAAATCCCTGTACTTCACCGCTGCCTATATCGGCGAAAAAAATTCAGTGCGGCTGAATGTTTTCACCGGTAAGGAAAAGACCTACCAGGCCTGGTATGGTATTTCCCAGGCAGACCTGGATGCGGGAAGAAGAACCGTGAACTATGCCGGTACGGAAAGACCCGGTGAACCGTATGATAATGAAACCGACAATTACACACAGACCCATTTCCAGCTTTTCTTTAACCAGCAGATCGGTAAGCGGTTTCATTTTACCACGGCCCTCTTCCTGGTTCCGGGAAAAGGATACTACGAACAATACAAGGCCGGTGAGGATTTTGCCACGTATGGCCTTCCTTATCCGGTAAGCGGAACAGATACCACCTTCACCTCAGATTTCGTCCGGCAACTCTGGCTCGATAATGATTTTTACGGCAGCATCTTTTCACTCCAGTACAAAACCAATAAGACCCAGGCCATTTTGGGCGGGGGTTACAGCCGGTACGACGGGAACCATTACGGAGAAGTGATCCGGGCTTCCGGCGCCAGCATCAGCCCGCATCGCTGGTATGACCTGGATGCACTGAAAACGGATTTCAATATTTATTACCGGCAGCAATCCGCCATCAGTCCTTACTGGAGTATTTATTATGATCTGCAGCTCCGCCATGTAAGGCATGACATTGATGGTTTCCGGGACAACCCGGGACTGATCGTAAAAAACCGTTTTAATTTCTTTAACCCAAAAGGAGGTATCAGTTTTAAAAAACATAGCTGGAATGCTTACCTGTCTTACAGTGTTGCCGGAAAAGAACCCAACCGTGATGATTTTGAGGCGGCCACCAACAAGCAGCCGGTGCCGGAACGGTTGTATGATACGGAACTGGGGATTGGTCAGCAGAAAAATAACAGCAACTGGTCGGTCACCTTTTATTATATGTCGTACCGGAACCAGCTGGTTCTTACCGGCAAGGTGAATGATGTGGGTGCTTATACCCGTACCAATATTCCCAAAAGTTACCGGGCCGGGACCGAACTCCAGGGCAGTATTAAGCTGAACAAGTGGTTCCATGCATCTGCAAACCTTGCGATCAGCAGCAATAAGGTAAAGGACTTTACGGAATACATAGATGATTATGATAATGGCGGGCAGAAGGTGAACAGGTATTCATCCACCGATATTGCACTTTCCCCCTCCGTGGTTGGGGCTGCATCGCTGCACTTTCTGCCGGTGCCGCCGGTTGAACTTAGTTTTCTCAGCAAATATGTAAGCAGGCAATACCTGGATAATACACAGCAGGAAAGCCGGAAGCTGAATGCTTTCTTCGTGAATGATCTCCGGGCGGTATATACCATAAAAAGGAAAAAGCTGAAGGAACTGAATATAACCGGGCAGCTGAACAACCTCTTCAATGTAAAGTATGAACCAAACGGGTATACCTACAGCTATATTTACGGAGGAACCACCACTACGGAAAACTATTACTTTCCGATGGCCGGGGTGAACTTTATGTTAGGGCTGAATGTGCGGTGGTAGATTTGCCGTTACCCCGCACAGCCTGGTAAAAGTGCGGCCACAGGCGTTCCCGGCTGCCGGTACTATTTCATTTACCAGTAATACATCAGCCGGGGAATTTCTCTTTCCAGGCCAGCATACCGCCTGTTACATTCTTCGTGTTCGTAAATCCCATTGTATCCAGCAGCATGCAGGCCTGTCCGCTGCGGTTACCGCTGCGGCAGTAAACGATCACTTCTTTCTCTTTCAGGTCTTCAATTTCATCCAGCTGAAAGGTCTGGAATTTTCCCAGGGGTACCAGGGTGCCCCCGATATTGAATTCCGCATGCTCATGCGGTTCACGGCAGTCAACCAGGTTCAGTTTTTCACCGGCATCAATCCGGGCTTTCAGTTCCTCTACAGAAATATTTTGCATTGCTTACTTTTTAATTATAACCATTATCATCCTCCGGTTTCCGTGGTTTGTCTTCGGGTTCATCCAGGCCACCCCGGCGGGTGGTGTCCTTTACCGGTTTGTTATTTGACAGCCATACGTCCATCGTTTGGCCGGTGCGGATATGCTGCAATCGCTTTTCTTCATCGAACCGTACAGGGTTTTGTTTATAAATATAACCGCTGCAGGTATCTTTTACATCTGCATCCGGCACCACGGCGCCGATCAGGATGCCATGGCCTTCCAGCAGGTCTCTTGCTTCACAGAAAGTCATGCCGGTAATATCCGGAACGGCAAACTCCTTTTTGCCGACCCCGTCACCCAGCACCAGTGATATCACACTTCCTTTTCGTATGGGAGTGCCGGGTGTGATCTGTGCCCCGTTGTACCATTGTTCAAGTACAGCATTCTTGGCAAAGTCGGGTTTAAAGGTAGTATCCCCGACCTTCAGGTCCATCCCTTTCAGTACCATTTCTGCATTGCGGAAGCTGTAACCGACCAGGTTGGGCATTTCCATCATCGGGGGAACAGCCCGGCTGATGACCAGGTAGATCGTACGGTTTGTTTTTACCACTTCATCAGCATCCGGTATCTGTTTAATAACGGTCATTGGTTTTGCGGTATCAACATAGACCGAATCCTGTATGTCCACATCAAAGCCTGCTTTTTTCAGCGCTGCCCGGGCCTCTTCATAGGTCTTGCCGGTAACAGAAGGCACCGTAGCGGCCTTACCATGGCCGGTGAGGCATTTCAGGGAAGAGAGGAAAAGAAAGAAAGCGATGACAGCCAGCAGCAGGCCGGCTAATATGTTCACCCAAAGGGGGCGGTGCGTAATGAATTTGAACACAGGTCGAATTTAGGTTATTTAAATCGCTACAGTACCTCTTCCACAAGTTTAGTATAAAATTCCTTCAGGCTCCATCCCATGGCTTTCACCTGTTGCGGCACAATGCTGGCCTCGCTCTGGCCGGGTATGGTATTTACTTCCAGCATATAGGGACGGCCGTTTTCTTCGTTGTAAATAAAATCGATCCGCACCACGCCGCGGCAGTTGAACACTTCGTAAACATTACGGGCAGCGTCTCTTACCTTATCGGCAATGGCTTCATCCACATCAGCCGGAGTGGTCTCCGTGGATTTGCCCTGGTATTTTGCTTCGAAATCAAAGAAAGCTTTATCGCTGTGTGCCCGCACTTCCGTCAGCGGCATCACGATGATGTTTCCCTGTGATCTGAATACGCCGACGGTAAACTCCCTGCCGGTCACCATTTCCTCCACCAGTACCTGGCTGTCTTCTTTGAAGGCCTTTTCGATAGCGATCCCAAACTCGTCAGTAAAGGCATCCACTTTCGACATTCCGATACTTGATCCGCCGTTATTGGGTTTTACAAATACCGGGAACTTCAGACCGGCAGCGGCTTCATCGGGACTGGTAAAATTATTTTTGATCAGTACCACAGATTTTGCCACGGCTATTCCGGCAGCGGCAGCCACTGCCGTACCAAACCGCTTATTGAAGGTAATGGCCGAAGTAGCGGCATCACAGCCGGTATAGGGTATGCCGAGGGTATCAAAATATCCCTGCAGTTTACCATCTTCACCGGGTGTGCCGTGCATACCGATGAAGACGGCATCAAAAAGGAGTTTGGTGCCGCCGATGGTCAGGGAAAAATCGTTCTTGTCAACAGGGATCCGGGTATTATCCGGGAGTTTGTGCCACCAGCCTTCCTTGCTGATATCAATGATGTATACATTGAACCGGTTCCGGTCAAGATTATTGTCGATCGTTACAGCGCTTTTATAGGATATTACAGCTTCTCCGGAAAAACCGCCTGTTACCAGCGCAATGTTCTTCTTCATTATTGGTTTTGTAGTGGTTTTGCCCTGCAAATATTACTGAAATATTTAAGACGCCCAACCGGCTTTGATGATATCCGGGAGCATTAACAAAAATTACTAAAATACCGGATGAAAAATCGCAGCAAGGGCGGACAAACCGGTTAATGAAATCCCTGCCATTTGTTGGGGAAGAACCCGCTTCAGTAAAAGTTTCCTTGTCTTTTGCACCGGCAGAAAATAATAAAGGTGAAGGCTGTTTCTCCTTCACCTTTTTACGACGGGAAATATCACCCGCCACTCCTTAGGCAGCTTTCGCTGCTACATTGAGAATACTACTAAGTTATAATACCGGTTAAGGTCTTTCCAAATAATCCGGGATGATTTTTTGCACATTGACAAAAATCAGATATGCAGCCGGTCTTTCTTGGCCATCAGTTCCTCTACTGTTTCCTTGTACATTTCGTCGGGCACACAGCAATCCACCGGGCAAACGGCAGCACACTGGGGCTCTTCATGGAAGCCCTGGCATTCTGTGCATTTATTCGGCGTTATATAATAAATATCCGTGGAGACCGGGGCATTTTTTTGCTCCGCATCCACCACCGTACCGTCCATTAATATATAAGAGCCTTTTACTGTGGTTCCATCGGCGATAGCCCACTCCACTCCGCCTTCATAAATAGCGTTGTTGGGACATTCGGGCTCACAGGCGCCGCAATTGATACATTCTTCTGTGATCTTGATAGCCATAAAATGGGATTTACTGGTTGAACTTTACTTTTGCTGTCGGAAGTATATCATCTGGTATCTTCCTTTATCTTCGGCAAATTTATTAATCAGGAATGAATTTACAACAGCGTATTGATTTATTGGTCCGTTTGGGAGAATATATTTCAGCAAACGATACGGCCTGGCAGCAGGCAAAAGAGAAAGCCAGTACAGAAAATGGCTGGTTCATTCCTGAATTTATTGAATCGGCCACTGCGAATATTTCCCGGCAGTTCCTGCAAAGGGACCAATTGCAGGCATGGGTTTCCGCCTACCCCGGCATTAGTACCGGACCATTCAAAAAAACGGGCATTATCATGGCCGGTAATATCCCGCTGGTCGGCTTTCACGACTGGCTGGCGGTTTTTATAAGCGGGCATCAGCCCGTTGTCAAACCCTCTTCTAAAGACCAGGTACTGATCAGGCACCTGGCGGGAACTGTAAATGACTGGATAGAGGAAGCCGGCCCCGGCGCTGAATCCATCACCCTTTTTGCCGACATGCTGAAAGGATGCGACGCCTATATCGCCACCGGCAGCAATAATTCTTCCCGGTACTTCGAATACTATTTTGGCAAATACCCGCACATCATCCGGAAGAACAAAACCTCTGTCGGGATACTGACCGGCAAAGAAACAAGGACTGAACTGGAATTACTGGCAGACGATGTTTACTCCTATTTCGGGCTGGGCTGCCGTAATGTCACCAAGATATTTGTTCCCGATGGTTACGATTTTGTCCCCCTGCTCGAGGCCTTTAAAAAATATAATTACCTGGCTGATCATCATAAATACAAGAACAACTACGATTATAACCTGGCCCTGTATATCCTGAACAAGAAATATTATATGACCAACGGGTCTGTCCTGCTGGTGGAGGAACCGGAGGTCTTCTCCCCGATCAGCCAGCTGAACTATTCTTTCTACACCCGCCGGGAGGAGCTGGAAGCCGCTCTGAAAGCAAATGAAAATCTGCAATGTATCACCGGAAATGGCCATATATCCTTTGGCCGGTCCCAGTGCCCCGGACTCGCTGATTATGCCGACGGCACCGATACACTCGCCTTCCTGCAGGACCTCTGACAAATACCCGGTATGAGTGGTAGGTATTTCCGGGAAAATGCTATTAATTTTACTGCCGGAAAGAAGTACGAAGGTCTTAGTAAATATTTGTTAAACTAAAACCGGATAACATTTACCTGAACTGACTGTTTGTTATTTTGTAAGCAAAGGGCATTGAATTTGAGGAGCAGCATTTTACTCAACCCTAAAGTCTAAAAAAAGAATATACTACTATGAAATGGAAACAGCTTTTGTTCATCGTGGCCGTTAGTGCCGTATCTGCAATAGGCAGTGTGATCATCTACAGTAAAGTGAGCCCCGGAAAACAAGCCGGTTTCGTACAGGCTACCAGCGAGGGCAAGGTACCCGTCAATTATGCCGGGTTTACCGAAAACGGTGCCGGAACGGGTGAACCGATCGACTTCACCAAAGCTTCAAGCGCCGCCGTACCAGCCGTGGTACATATCAAAACAAAAACTTCGGCCAAAAAGATAAGTAATAACCTGGGCGGCCGAAACAGGAACGGGGACGGGATGGAAGACCTCTTCCAGCGGTTTTTCGGAGATGATTTCTACAACCAGCGGATCCAGCCCGAACAAAGGGCCAGCGGAAGCGGGGTTATCATCAGCGAGGATGGCTATATCGTTACCAACAACCACGTCATTTCTGATGGCGGTGACGGTGTGGCCGATGAAATAACCGTAACCCTGCACAACAAGAAAACTTACAAAGCCAAAGTGATCGGTAAAGACCCCAGCAGCGATATTGCAGTGCTGAAAATAGATGGAAACAATCTCCCCTTCCTGCTTTATGGCAATTCCGACAATGTAAAACTCGGACAATGGGTGCTGGCTATCGGCTACCCCCTTACCCTGGAAACCACTGTTACAGCCGGTATCGTAAGCGCCAAAGGCCGCAGTATCGGCATCAACAGCCGTCAGAGCAATACCCCGATCGAATCCTTCATTCAAACCGATGCAGCAGTAAACCAGGGTAACAGCGGTGGTGCGCTGATCAATACGGACGGACAGCTCGTCGGTATCAACTCGGCCATCTATGCCCCTACCGGAACTTATGCCGGTTATTCCTTCGCCATCCCGGTAAACATCGTAAAGAAAATTGTGAACGACCTGATCCAGTATGGTGATGTGAAGAGAGGGTTTATTGGTATCAGCTATCCTTCTAATGAAGATGATAATGAGCAACTGGTAAAACAGTCCGGCATCGCTGACGGACAGGGCGTATATGTATTAGGCGTGCCTGCCGATGGCGCTGCTGCACAATCCGGATTGAAAAAAGGAGATGTTATCACAAAGATCAATGGCAATCTTGTCGCTTCCGGTCTTGAAATGAGTGCACAGGTAGCCAGTTTCAAACCAGGTGATAAACTCCCGGTGATCTACTACCGCGGTAACAAAGAATACAGCACTACCATCACCCTGAAGGAAACAGCGGGTAAGGCAGACGAACTGGCCGCTAATGCCATTGGTGAAACACTGGGGGCTGACCTTGAGAACCTGGACAGCAAGAAAGCTGCTAAATACGGTATTGAAGGTGGTGTACTGGTGAAGAAGATCAAACCGGGCGGCGCCTTCAGCAAGACCAGGATGCAG
>JAXLUG010000016.1:0-93710 GCA_046329665.1 Chitinophagaceae bacterium
GTCCGTACAGCCGCTTTTTTATTCAGGATCCTACCCGGTCATTCTCCCAGCAGGGCGATACACCGGTCGATTTCCCTGAGGTAACTGTTGATGCGTTTTTCAAATTCTTTCTTATCGGCCTCATTCATACGGCCGGCCTCACCGGAGCTTACTTTCAGGATGCTTACCTGCTGTTTCAGCTCATCCATATTTTTTTGCTGCAGGCTGATCTTTTCTTTGGCTGAAGCCAGTTCATCTTTCATACGGCTGTTTTCCTTCAGCAGCTGGGCATGTTCCTTCAGCAGCTGTTGCAGCTTGTCCTGTATCCGTTTAAGATGTTGTTCAGTATTGCTCATTTCCTGATCTCTGCCTGTAATTCTTTTTCAAATGCGGCCATTATCTTTCCCATCCAGCCATCAATTTCTTTATCGGTAAGCGTTTTTTCCTCATCCAGGAAGGTAAAATTGATCGCCATTGATTTCTTCCCGGTTCCGAGCTTTTCACTTTCGAATATATCAAAGAGTTTTACATCCTTCAGTTTATTCAGTTTTATCTTTTGCACAGTGGATTCCACCTGTCCCCAGCTCGTTTCCTTTGCCAGCACCAATGAAAGGTCCCGCTGTACAAACGGGTACCTGGGCAATTCGGTGATCCTGGCGTTACCACTTCCTGCAAGCGAAGACAGCAGCTGCCAGTTAAGTCCTGCAAAGAAAACCGGCTGTTTGATCCCGAACCTGTCGAGTACGGCCTTC
Source organism: Chitinophagaceae bacterium (assembly GCA_046329665.1). Lineage (GTDB taxonomy): Bacteria > Bacteroidota > Bacteroidia > Chitinophagales > Chitinophagaceae > JJ008. The sequence goes on from JAXLUG010000016.1 coordinate 732, forward strand.
TTTACTTCCCCCAGGCCGGCGATCACCTGCCCGTTGTGCCTGTATACCATATGGCCGGACAGTTTGGGAACGTCCAGTTCTTCCGGCCGGCCTTCCGGCACTCCGTTCAGCTGGAAGATCCTTGACACCACTCCTTTCAGGTAGTAGAAATCTGCCGGTGTTTGTTTCTGCTGCCAGTTGTCGTCGTTTTTGTTCCCGGTGATCACCAGGCAGAGTTTTTCCGACTCGGTGTATTTGCCGGGGGCCGTTTTACCGTATGCTTTTCCGAATTCAAATAACCGCAGTGATGTGTTTTTCCGGTTCAGGTTGCGGGCCACTACTTCCAGCGCTGTTTCGAATAATGAATTCCGCAGGATGTTCAGTTCAGCACTCAGGCTGTTGATCATCCGGACCATTCCCTGTTGCTCTTCTTCCGAAAAATAAGCTGCATTGGTAATGGAGTTGGTCAGCATTTCATTGAAGCCAAGTCCGGCAAGACAGGCGGCTGTCTTTTCCCGGTAGGTCTCTTTCAGGTAGTTTTCCTCCACGGCCGGAGTAATGGTAATGGCACCGGGTATTTCAATGTTGTCCAGCCCGTCGATACGGACGATCTCTTCCACGATATCGGCCGGCAGGCTGATATCCGGCTTATGGTAGGGCACTGCCACCCGCAGTTCATCTATACCTTCTTTCACGATCTCAAAACCAAGGCTGGTCAGGATATTCTTCACTGCATCCGGGTGATAGTTCTTCCCGCTGAGTTTTTTGATGTAGTGCCATTTTACAGCTACTTCTGTTTTGGGCCGGGCAGACGGGTACACATCCACTATTTCTGAAGCGATCTCTCCGCCGCATAATTCTTTGATCAGGGAAGCTGCCCGCTTCAATACGGTTACCGTTGCGGAAATATCCGTTCCTTTTTCAAAACGGGAAGCCGCATCCGTTCTCAGTCCGTGCCGGAAAGATGTCTTACGGGTGATCACCGGGTTGAAGCAGGCGCTTTCCAGGAAGATGTTCCTGGTTTGGCCGGAAACACCGCTGTGCAGTCCGCCAAATACACCGGCGATGCAGATACCGCCATTCGCATCACATATCATCAGGTCTTCGGCACTCAGCTTTCTTTCTTTCTCATCAAGGGTGATAAACGGGGTGCCTTCCGGCAGGTTTTTAACGATCACTTTTCTGCCGGCGATCTTATCCGCATCAAAAGCATGCAGGGGCTGCCCTGTTTCATGCTGGATGAAGTTGGTGATGTCGACGATATTACTGATCGGCCGCAGCCCGATGGCCTTTAACTTCTGCTGCAGCCAGCGGGGAGATTCTTTGATGGTAACATGGGCGATACTTACCCCGGAATAACGTGGGCAGGCTGTTTCATTTTCCACCTTCACTTCCACCGGAAGTGAATTATTATCAACCCGGAACCCGTTGCTGAGCGGAAGTTTTGGTTTGATATCCTTCTTGTCGTGGTGACTGAGGTAGGCACAAACATCCCGGGCCACACCCCAATGGCTCATGGCGTCCATGCGGTTGGGGGTAAGTCCTATTTCATAAATGATATCCTCGTACAGTTCAAAATATTCAGCGGCCGGTGTGCCGGTCTTTGCATCGGCCGGCAATACCATGATACCGTCATGCGAGGTACCCAGTCCTATTTCATCTTCCGCACAGATCATTCCCTGGCTTTCGGCTCCGCGGATCCTGCGCTGCGACATGGTGAGGGGTTCCCCCTCCAGGGGATAGATCGTAGCGCCGACCGGTGCCACCACTACTTTTTGCCCTGCTGCCACGTTAGGCGCCCCGCATACGATCTGCAGGGGTATGCCATTCCCGGTATCAACCTTTGTCAGGGTCAGTTTATCCGCATCCGGATGCTTTTCCGTGCTGATCACTTCGCCGATCACGAGGCCTGCAAGGCCGCCTTTTACTTCTTCGTACCTGTGCATACTTTCCACTTCCAGCCCGATGGAAGTAAGGATCCGGCTCAGCCTTTCGGGGTCCACCGTTTCGGGGAGATATTCACTCAGCCATTTATAAGAAATCGTCATGTATTGCCTGCTTCTTTTGGCTGCGAAGATAACGCAAAGCCGACAAGTGGTTTTGGCGTTAATTTGCAGGCGGCTCAAACAACACAGCTGTGTTTTACAGGAACGGCTGTGCTGCGGACCGGCCCGGCGGAACGACCATGCACCGACTCAAAGCCATATTGATCGTATTCATTATCACAGCGGCGCTCCTTCCATTCTACCTGCTCTATAAATACCTTGCGGTACGGCTGCGGCCAAAGGAATCGGGTACCCGTTTCCTGTTATGGCTGCTGCTGGTGCTGGTGATGATATTTGCCTATACTTTCCTGGTGGTATTCATTATTAAACTGGTGTTTCCTTCCGCTTAGTTCAAACTTCCTATTTTTACCGACCAAAATCAACCGATATGGCTTATAATCTTTTAAAAGGAAAAAGAGGAATCATCAGCGGCGCACTCGATGCCAATTCCATTGCCTGGAAAGTGGCAGAAAGATCTTTTGAGGAAGGCGCTTCCATTGTACTGACCAATGCCCCCATTGCCATGCGGATGGGCGAGATCAATAAACTGGCGGAAAAAACACAGTCGAAGATCATAGCGGCAGATGCCACCAGCGTGGACGACCTGACCAGGCTGTTCACCGAATCCCAGGAAATACTGGGCGGGAAGATCGATTTTGTACTCCATTCCATCGGTATGAGTGTGAACATCCGGAAGAAAGTGCCGTATACGGAATCGAACTATGAGTATTTCCTGAAAGGCATCGATGTGTCGGCCCTGTCTTTTCACAAGATGCTGTCCGTTGCCAGGAAGCTGGACGCTATCAATGAGTGGGGCAGTGTGGTGGCGCTTACTTATATGGCCGCCCAGCGAACATTCCCGTTCTATACGGATATGGCTGATATCAAAGCGATGCTCGAATCCATTGCCCGCAGTTTTGGCTACCACTATGGCCTGGAAAAGAAAGTACGGATCAATACCGTATCGCAGTCGCCCACGAAGACCTCAGCCGGTACCGGTATCAAGGGCTTTGGCGATTTCTTTGATTATGCCAATGCCATCGCCCCGCTGGGTAATGCTACGGCAGAGGATTGTGCCAACTACTGTGTAACACTTTTCTCCGATCTTACCCGGATGGTGACCATGCAGAACCTCTTTCATGACGGTGGCTACTCCAATACCGGGGTCAGCAACCTGGTGATGGAAAAACTGGGCTTTAAAGAGTCCTGACCGGACTCTCATAACATAAAACAGAAAAGCCTCCGGTTGGAGGCTTTTCTGTTTCCGCATTAATTAATTATTTAATATTCATCCTCATTAAACAGGAAGTCATCCTGTGTGGGATAATCCGGCCAGATGTCTTCTATGGTTTCGTATACATCGCCTTCGTCTTCCAGTTCCTGGAGGTTTTCCACCACTTCAATGGGTGCACCGCTACGGATAGAATAATCTATCAACTCATCTTTTGTGGCCGGCCAGGGTGCATCTTCCAGGTACGAGGCTAATTCTAAGGTCCAGAACATTCTCTCAGTGTTTTTATTCAGAACAAGGTTTTCAAACCAGGGAAGCTACCCCCCAATTTTTCGCAAAAGTAGCTGTATTAACGAATTTTCCAAATCCTTAGTTGTGCACGGGGATTTGAACGGTTTCCGGTAAAAAGCGCCGTTGTAAACGGCTGATTTTTACTACTGGCTGCTTTTGCAGATATTTGATTTCATAAATACCCGCCAGGCTGCATGATCACAGGAAAAAATATTTACAAACGATACGGTAATGTGGAAGTACTGAAAGGCGTAAATATTGAAATAAACCGCGGCGAAGTGGTTTCTATCGTCGGGCCTTCCGGTTCCGGCAAAAGCACCCTGCTCCATATACTTGGCACCCTGGATAAGGCCGATATGGGGGAAGTGGTGATGAATAACACAACGGTAACGGGTATGCCGGCCAAAAAACTGGCGGCCTTCCGTAATAAGCATATCGGCTTTGTTTTCCAGTTCCATCATTTGCTGCCTGAATTCACTGCCCTGGAAAATGTGTGCATCCCCGGCTGGCTCGGCGGCCAAAAAAAAAGCGATGTGAAGGCGGGGGCCGAAAAACTCCTGTCCCTGCTGGGATTGTCGGACCGGCTCGATAATAAACCCAACCAGTTATCCGGCGGTGAACAACAGCGGGTAGCCGTGGCAAGGGCCCTGATCAATAAACCCGATGTGGTCTTTGCTGATGAACCGAGCGGTAACCTGGATACCGCCAATGCCCGTGAACTGCACCAGCTCTTCTTTGACCTGCGGGATAAATTCAGCCAGACCTTCCTGATCGTAACACACAATGAGGAACTGGCAAGGCTGAGCGACAGGGTCCTCCATATGAAGGATGGAAAGATCGTTTAATTAGCCAGTGGTACGGTGAACTTTCCGTTGAGTGTGGAATAAAACACTTTTCCTGTATTCGGGTCCGCACTTTCCAGTTGTGCATATACTTCTCCCTGTATGATACCGGTTTTAGGATCGTATCGGGTGATGTAAATATTGCCTCCCATGCAGGTGGGTCCCTGTTCACCGGCTTCCTCCCTCCGCTTTTTCTCTTCCGGGTCATCTGCGCAGGTGCAGGCATAGCCGGGTGGCATTTGCGGAAGGGTGATCGTGGCAGTAATGCTGTGTTTTGATTTGATCGCAAATTTCCCGGTGGTCTTTCCGGGAAAGCTGATCACGATCAGGTACATCCTGCTGCCGGTGGCGGGCTGGCCGTTTACCAGGGCGATCTTATTGTCATTAATGTAAATACTGGTCACATCTTCGCCGGGTACGTATACGGCTTTTACATTGCTGGTAAGGGCCGCCATATTCATGCCTTTGTTGGCCATCGTCTGCTGCGCCTGTTTTGTCCTGATTTTTTGCAGCGCAGCCTTTTGCCTGGCATCCGTTTCTTCGTTTACGTTCTTGTAATCACCGCTGCCGGGCCGGTCCGGTAATGCCATGCTGACCCCGCCATTGCTTTCAATTACATATTTCTCATGCGTAATGCCGAGATAAGGACAGTCAAAATAAAATACAACAGGATGATCTGCCAGGTACAGGGTCTGCAGCAGCTGAACCTTCGGTTTCGCTGGATCCTGCGGCATCAGCGTAACGGCGATCGTTGCAAATTTCAGCGACGGCAGGGTTGCAGGGGCGGTATACACTGCGTAGTAGTTCTCTGTGCCCGTTTTCAGTTCACCACCGCCCTCCAGTATTTCCCATTTGGTGATCTTCCAGGGCGCTTTCGCCGGGTCCTGGAAACGGTAATCATACTGCTCGGTTACACCCTTGTCTGCCTCTTCGTCCCCGTTCACCCAGTTGATGCGGACGGTCAGCAGGGTCTGTTCTTTTAATTCAAGCAGGTTCTTTTCCGCTGTTAACGTAAGCATCCCGCCGTCGGCAGTAAATTTCTTGTGCTGCAGATCGAAAGGCTCATGGTTATACTGCTGCCCGTAATTTTTGCCTGCCCATAACAGGCAGATCATCAAAAAAATCTTTTTCATCGTTTATTATTTATTGCCGGAGAATACTGAACGAACCGCTGACAGTGTACAGCGATTCATCTAACTGGCCATCGCTGGTTACTCCGCCTGTTAATACCACATTGAATGTGCCTTTTACAAACCCGCCCGGAAGCGGGCAGGCTTCAATTGTGATCGTGCCGCTTTTGCACAGGAACATCGGGATATTCGGAAAGGCGGAGGTCATGAACTGCAGGCTGGTGGCAGGCCCGTCTCCCTCCCGGTCGCCAACCGTGTAAGTGCCCTTTTCTGCTTTCGGAATCGTAAACATCCAGTTGAAGGATTCTTCGTTCTTTTTACTGTTGCTGGCCCCGTAGTTCAGGATGAGGGCCGGGCCGGTGCCATTCGGCAGGGTCGTTCCACCCCAGGTCTCAAACTGTTTATTGTTGATCCCGATCTTGTCGCCGCCATGCTGAATGGTGAAGGAGATGATGCTGGCTTCCGGGCCGCCGGCATTCGCTGAGGCCGGTGGTACCGTTTTTTTAACAGGCGATCCTTGTTTGGCGGGGCCGTTCTTTTGCGCACAGCTCACCAGGGTGCTGAAGAGCAATACGAGTCCGAAGATTTTTCTCATGGTAACGTTTTGGGTGCTGAATATTATTCTCCTCCGTAAGCGGTTTGGTCCTTTACCCTTCTGATCCTGAAAGTGCCTTTGCTGATGGTTACCGTTGGCGGCGGATTATCATTGTCATACTGGTGATTTTCTTTGATGAGCGAAGCCGTACCGCCGAAAGTGCCTTCGATAAAATCACCGGCAGGCGCCCACCTGGTAATCCGGATGATGATCGTCTGCGGGCCCAGGCGATAGCCATCAAGATGAATATCCCAGTTGTTGATATTGTCGTAGTTCGACTGATAGGTGACCACTACGGTACCCGTATCATTTATTAAAGGGACCATCATAGCGGCCGACAGGCTTTGGTTCTTTTGATCACTGATATCCAGTTTTAACACCGGCTGCTTATTGCCGTCTGCATCGGTGTGTGCCAGGTCTACCCTTGCGGTATTGAAGTAATCGGACTTTTCACTGACCGGCTTCGGAGCCGAGGTTATCGTCAGCCCTCTCTGGCGGCCATCCTGCTCTTCAATGGTACAGGAAAGTGAATTCATACCTGCGGCGCTTACCGGGGCGGGTTTGGCGGTGGTCTTTGCCGGCGCCGGTGGTGTTTTACCCGCCCCCGGTTTCTGTGCATTTGTACACAGGGCGTGGAGCTGCAACATCGACACCCAAAGAGTGAAACAGGCGATCTTTTTCATAGCGTTTATTTAATCTGTTTTACAAATTCCACCCGCCGGTTATTGGCCTTCCCCTCCGGGGTGGTATTGGGGGCTACCGGTTTTGTTTCGCCGTAACCTTTCGTCGTTAAACGGGATGGATCGATACCCATACTCACCAGTTGTGTTTTTACGGCATCCGCTCTTTGCTGTGATAATTTCAGGTTGTAGGTATCCTCACCATCGCTGTCGGTATGGCCGCCGATTTCGAATTGGAGGTCGGGGTTGTCTTTCATGATCTGCACGATCATGTTCAGTGTTCCCATGCTTTGCGGTTTGATCACCGCTTTATTGTAATCGAAATTGATACCATGGGTAATGATCTTTGCATCCGTGAATTTTTTTCCCGGCATATTCATCGCACCGCCTTCTGCCAGCCGGAAGTTTCTAAACATCATCACCATACCCTCACTTGCATTTCCGAGTACGGCGATATTAGCGGCTTTAAACCCGCCATCCGGTACCACCAGTACCCGGTACTGATCACAATAGATTTTTAGCTGGGCGTCCTTTACGGCAATGGCGATATGGTGCCATTTGTTATGGTAATTTTCATTGGCAATGGCCGCCGGAAGATCGCCCTGCAGTTTGGTGTCGCCATGGTAAAAGGTAAAATAACGATGGTTGGTAGATACGGTTGCCACGGTTTCTTTTCCGTTCCTGAACTCTAAGAACACCCCTTCATTACTGTCATAGGCGGCATCCAGCCAGGTATCAAACTCGATCGTGTATTGGGCCGGCAGGTAGGCTTTTGTTTTGATGTTGGGGGAATAAGCGCTGTAGTATTTGGTAACGACAAACACCCGGTCACTGTCGATCGTGTTCACCACGCCCTGCCCGCCTTCCAGTTTCCAGTGTGAAGGAAACTCGCCGTCGGTATCATCCCGGAAATCATCTTCAAAAATGATCCGGTTACCGGGAACAAAGTCATAATTATTATAGGGTTTGAAATCCTGTGCATTGGCGAAAAGCGGAAGCACCAGTAAAAAGGATACGAGAAATTTCATCTGTACTGTGTTTATACGGCAAACATAGCGGGGCCGTGTTGTACAGGAAATACCACGCCTGTGGTAAAAGAGTAGTATCAGCTTTTGTAAGCCACCCGCAGGGCTTCCTCCCGGGTGTGCACCTGCAGCTTCTCGTATATGTTGCGGATATGGGTGCGGACAGTTTCGGGACTGAGTGACAAGGCTGCTGCAATAGTCTTATACTGCATGCCGCGGCCCAGCATGTTCAGGACATCTTTTTCCCGCTGGCTGAGCGCATCAACGGGTTGGGTTACTTTGTTCGCATTGAAGGATGTCATCACCTTCCGGGCAATGGTGCTGCTCATCGGGCTGCCGCCGTTGTGAATGTCCAGTATGGCTTCTATGAGCCGGGCGGGTTGTGTTTTTTTCAGGATATAGCCGGTGGCCCCTGCTTTCAGGCTTTCAAAAACATGTTCGTCTTCTTCATACACGGTACACATCATGAACTGGGTGGAAGGCATTTTAGGTTTTAGCTGCCGCACAGCCTCTACCCCGTTTATACCGGGCATATTGATATCCATTAACACCACATCTGGCTGATAGTCCTGTATTTTTTCCAGCGCTTCCTGTCCGTTTTTGCAAACACAACCACATTCAAACCCGTCGGTATTATTGATGATCAGGCGCAGGCCATCCCGGATGTCATCAATATCTTCTGCTATCGCAACCTTTATCGGCATCTTGCAAAGGTATTACAGGTAAGCCGGCCAAAAATACCACGGCTGTGGTAAAAATGGGTTACCGGGCAAAGCTGATTTTATATTCCGTTCCGGAGGTACCGGAGGTAAGCAGGATGCTGCCGCCTGCATCGGATATTCGCTGCCGCATGTTCTTTAACCCGTTGCCGGTCGCCGTGATCGTCTTTTCATCAAACCCGGTGCCGTCATCCCGCAGCAGCAGTTCGAACCCGGTAGCATGCTGTGTCAGCTTTACAAACAGGTTCTTTGCCCGGCTGTGCTTCACGGAGTTGTTCAGAAACTCTTTTACCACCATGAAGAGGTTCCGTCTTTTTTCCTCGCTGACCGGCCAGGGTTTTATTTCGGCCGGCAGATCCACCTTCGCTTCTATCCCGCTTCCTTCCAGGAAATGGTGGGTGTATTCGGCGATATAGGCAGCCAGTTTATCCAGTGAATCATTTTGCGGGTTCAGGGCCCATACCATTTCATCCAGGCTGTCGACCAGGCCCCGGGCGGTGGCGCTTATCTTTTCAATCTGTTCATTGCTTTGCTGCTTTGTTTTGATCACTTCTGTAAGGATTGCAATCCTGGTAAGCCCGCTGCCCAGTTCATCATGCATATCACGGCTGATGCGGTTTCTTTCTTTTTCGATTGCCTGTTCCTTTTCGAGCCGTAATAGTTTCTCTTTCAGGTTGCGCTGGGAGATATACCTGACGATGCGGTAAAACAGAAAGCTCAGCAGCAGCAATACTGCCGTAAGGAACCACCAGGTTTTCCAGAAAGGCGGATGAATAATGATGACCAGTGTTTGTTCTTCACTCATCTGTCCCTGTGAAGTGGCTGCTTTATAATGAAACAGGTACCGGCCCGGGTCAAGGGAATAAAAATTGACCTCTCCGCGGTTGCCGGAGGTCTTCCAGTCTTTGTTCACCTTGTCCAGTTTGTAATAATATTGGTTCTCCAGCGGGTTTGAATAATTCAGCAGGGCCCAGTTCAGCCGGATGTTTTTTTCTTCCCAGCTGAAGCTGATATGGTTACCCATAACAGGTTTTTCTTCGCCCTCCGAGAAGGCGCCGGTGAACAGAAGCGGGTGCTTCTCCTCTGCATCCTGCGCCAGACCGGGCGAAAACAATGTGGCAAAAGTGCCGCCCGCCATCAGTATCCTGCCATTTTGCAGCCGGGTGATGACCACATCCAGTACATCGGTAAATAACCCGTCGGCGCTGGTGTATTGCTGAAACGTTTTATTCCTCGTGTTATAAGAAAGCAACCCTGTTTTGGTGGCGATCCATAATTGCCCTTTATCATCCGGTGTAAAATCGAATTCATATTTGTTCTTCCCCGGCGGCAGCGGGATCACTTCCAGCTGGCCGGTACGGGTATCGGCTGAAAAAATATTTCCCGATGATACCGTCCATAATTTATCATCAACAATATACTCATTGGTCAGCCGGGTATTTGCGACTATGCTTTCCACGGTAGCGGCCGCAGGGTCGTACCTGAAGAGCCCGCCGGAATAATCCGTGATCCAGATATTGCCGCGGGCATCTTCCAGTGCTTTGGAAATATTGGCCCCCGGTAAAAGGCTGTCACCCTTTTGGGTTATGACGTACTGAAATTTTCCGGATGCATCCATACGCCAGATCCCTTTCCGCCAGGGCATCACCCATGTTTCCCCGTTATTGCGGAACAATATATTATTCAGAAAATCCCGGGGGAGGGAAGACGGATCACCCTCTTTATGCTGAAAATAGTTTTTCCGGTTTAACTGCTCATCCAGCTGAATAAGCCCGTTTGAAGTGCAAAGCCAGAAATCTTTGCGCTGATCCTGTTGTATGTTCATCACAGCTGCCTGTTGCGGTACCCGCCCGGAAAGGTTTTTGACCGGGGTCAGCGAATCTGAAAAAAACTGCAGGGCGGTATTGCCTTCGCCGCCGAGTAAAAAACCATTGCCAAGGGACAATACAGAAGGCCCCTGCGAGGTGATCGGTACAGAGGAAGATAAACTGACGGTACGGAAATACTGTTTCGCAGGGTTGTAGATCTTTACGCCATCGTTCGTGGAGATCCAAAGCAGGTTGTTCCTGTCTGTATAGAGCCGTTTCACATATACCGGGCCCGGCAAGCCGGTATTAATAAACGGCACAAAAGCATTTTGCCGGAGATCTAATCTTGCCAAGGTGCTGCCGGTAATAAGCTCCTCCTCTCCCGCCTGGTTCTTTTGTTCGGTAATGGTGACAACGTTGGTGATACCACCTCCGTAATGCAGGAAGGTCTCCACCTTTTTGGCAGCAGCATCCAGCCGCTTGAGCCCCCGGCTCCAGGTGCCGAACCATAGCTGGCCTTTGTGATCTTCGTACACATCATTGATCAGCTGATCATCAAAAAGCAGGTCATTTGATTTATTATCGAAGCTTTCGAATGAGCGGGCCCCCGGATCAAATAACCATAGCCCGTAATAAGTACACAGCCAGATTCTCTTCCGGCTGTCGGTATAGATCTTTGTGATGCGGCTGGCCGCTGCCGGCGCTGAGTTATTCTTTACCAGCGTGAAGCGGTGAGAGGATAGGTCGAACATCACCAGCCCGTTCTCCGTTGCCAGCAAAACGGAGCCCTCCGCCACCGTAAGGCTGTAAAACCGGTTCAGGGCTTCATTTAGTGTATCGGGGTAAAAATAGGTTGTGAATTTTTTAATGGCAGGCTGTATCACAAAGCCCGTGACCGAGTGGCGATCGAGTTTTCCGTTATCTTCTTTTATATCATTCACGGCATCAAATGGCAGACCGTTTGGACCTGAATGAAAATTCCGCACCAGCGAACCATCAAAACTGTTGAGGCCAAAATTGGTACCGGAAATCCATCACCCGCGGCTGTCCTGGAAAAAACAGTTTACCACATGTTATCGATAAGCCCGTCCCGCTTTCCGTGAGGGAATACAAAACTGTCTTATTCACCAGTTTAGCCGCCTTGAGGGGCAGCAACCCGGGCAGCCAAAACAGGTATATGAGGATGGTGCGCCGCAAGAATGATAAATCGGGACTGAAACTAAAACAAACGGCTGATTTATACCCGGGGCCTCCAGGGAATTTCTTCTGCCTGCAGCTGGCGGGCAGCAAACCGGCTTAGTACAAAGAGGTAATCGCTGAGCCGGTTCAGGTATTTGATGATCAGCCCGGGCACTTCATCTCCTTTTCGCTGCATTCGTACACAGCAGCGCTCTGCCCGCCGGCACACACAACGGGTTACATGCAGGGTGGAAACAGCGACATGGCCTCCGGGAAGAATAAAGGATCTCATCGGTGGCAGTACTTCGTTCATTTTGTCCATGTCCTTTTCCAGCCGTTCGATGTCTTCTTCTTTCAGGTCCGGTATCTTCAGCTGAGTTTCCTTTTCCGGGTCACAGGCGAGGGCGGAACCGATGGTAAAAAGCCGGTCCTGTACTTCGCGGAGCACATGGGCAATATTGCTGGCCGCCAGGTGATCTATGCAAAGGCCCGTAAATGAGTTGAGCTCATCCGTAGTACCGTAGGCTTCGATACGCCGGTGTGATTTGGGCACCTTGGTCCCCCCGATGAGGGAGGTGGTTCCTTGATCGCCGGTCTTGGTATAAATTTTTGATCCCATGATGTATCAGGAGTAAACTGTTGCGTTTTCGTTTTTCTTATCTGTTTCCACCACTCCGTCCCGCAGCCGGATGATCCGCCGGGCATGGTGGGCGATATCTTCCTCGTGTGTAACGATCACGATGGTGTTCCCGTTTTTAAAAATATTATCAAAGATCGACATGATCTCGTAAGAGGTCTTTGTATCGAGGTTACCGGTTGGTTCATCCGCCAGTATCAGTGACGGATCGTTCACCAGTGCCCGTGCGATGGCCACCCGCTGGCATTGCCCGCCCGAAAGTTCATTGGGTTTATGATGGCTCCTGTCGGTAAGGTTCACCATTTCGAGCACATGCATGGCTTTTTCATTCCGCTGTTTCTTTCCCACCCCTGCATAAACAAGCGGCAGGGCCACATTCTCCAGGGCGGTCAGCCGGGGCAGCAGGTTGAACTGCTGAAATACAAACCCGATCTCTTTATTCCGTACTTCCGCCAGGTCATTTTCATCTGTCTGGCTTACATCCTTGCCGTTGAGCACATAGTTGCCGGATGTGGGGGTATCCAGGCAACCGAGAATATTCATCAGGGTGCTTTTGCCGGAACCGGAAGGCCCCATCAGCGCCACGTATTCGTTCCTGCAAATATCCAGCGAAATGCCCTTCAGCACTTCCAGCTCGTTCTTGCCAAGAAAGTAACTCTTGCGGATATTTTCCAGATGGATGATGCTGTTCATAGAGAAAACTTGCGTGAAAGGAGAATCGTCAGTCTGAGGCCGGCATACCACCCCGGTCATACCGGCCCTTCGCAATTCCCGTTTCCTGTTTACTTCTTAATAACTTTCGGCACTTTAAAAAACACGCCATCATGCCCGGGTGCATTTTTCAGCCCTTCTTCCCTGCTTACCGATCCGTTCACTTCATCCTCCCGGAGCACATTCACCTCCCCGGTCATATGCAATAACGGCTGCACCCCTTCAAGGTTCAGTTCGTTCAGTTTTTCCACAAAACCGATCATCCGCTGCAGATCTTTTTTGATCTCCTGTTTTTCGGTTTCATTGAACTGCAGCCGGGAAAGCAGGGCCAGTTTGTCAACCAGTGCGTCGTTAACCTCCATGCCGCAAAGATAGTTTTTAGTTTATGGTTTACTGTTTATTGTTCGCCGCAGGATCACCCGGCAAACCGGCGGGGGTGATTACCCGAAACTTAAACCATAAACTTCTTTTATCTTCGCCGCCTTATGGCTTCAGGAAAGAAAGAAATAGTAATGAGCGGCATCCGGCCGACGGGGTTTCTGCACCTGGGAAACTATTTTGGTGCCGTTCGCAATTATGTGCGGATGCAGGAAGAATACGATTGCTACTTTATGGTGGCCGACCTTCATTCGCTTACCACCCACCCGGACACAAAGGAACTGAAAACGAATGTACACCGGGTTTTATCCGAAAACATTGCCTGCGGGCTGGACCCGGATAAAGTGGCACTCTACTGCCAGAGCCATATAAAGGAGACCACTGAACTATACCTTTACCTGAACATGCTGGCCTATAAAGGGGAGCTGGAAAAGACCACTACTTTTAAAGAAAAAGTAAGGCAGCAGCCGGATAATGTAAATGCCGGGCTGCTTACCTACCCTGTATTACAAGCAGCTGATATCATTTTGCACAAGGCCCGCTATGTACCGGTAGGAAAGGACCAGGAGCAGCATCTTGAAATGGCCCGGAACTTTGTCAAACGTTTCAATCACCGATACGGCGAGGTCTTTCCGGAACCCCAGGCCTTCAACTTTGGGGAGGACCTGATCAAAGTTCCCAGTCTTGACGGGGCCGGTAAAATGAGCAAGAGTGAAAACCAGCTGGCCACCCTTTATCTTTCAGATGATGATGAGCTGATAAGGAAGAAAGTAATGAAAGCTAAAACAGACGGCGGTCCTGCTGCGCCCGATACACCTATGCCGGACTATATCCGGAATATTTTTCTGCTGATGAAACTTGTCAGCAGCCCGGATGTGGTCAGCCGGTTTGAAGCCGATTACAATAACTGCACGATCCGGTATGGTGATATGAAAAAACAACTGGCGGAAGATATGGTGCGTTTCATCCGGCCAGTACGGGAGAAGGCTGACGCTATCCGGAATGATGAAAAATACCTGAAAGAGGTGATGGAGAAGGGCGCCGCCAAAGCCCGGAAAAGTGCCCTCCAAACTATGGAGGCCGTACGAGAAGCCATTGGCCTCAATTATTTTTAATCCCCGGATTCATGTAACAGAAATTACGTTACTTTTAGAACGCATCAGAGCTTTTTACCAAAACCGGTACGGATGAACAGGAAGACAATTTTCGGTGTGCTGAATGCAGCAGCCCTCATCGCATCTGCTGCGATGTATAAACCCGGGAAAAACGCTTCGCCACATTGCGAACGAAAGGATTTCCGGCGGGTACCGCTGACACCGGGTATCCTTAGCCGGCCGGTGTCCGGGTCACCAGGTAAAAAAGCATCATAAGAAACCGATACGCAAGCAGCAGCTATAATAAAAGCAACATGGCCAAAGTAAAAAAACCAAAACATATTGCAATAGCCGGGAACATAGGTGCCGGCAAGACCACCTTGACAGAAATGCTCAGCAAGCATTACAAATGGATCCCCAACTTCGAGGATGTGGACCACAACCCCTACCTGATGGATTTCTACGAGGATATGCCCCGCTGGAGTTTTAACCTGCAGATCTACTTCCTGAACAGCCGGCTTCGCCAGCTGGTGGAGATACAAAAAGGAACAGAGACCGTGATTCAGGACCGCACCATTTATGAAGACGCCAACATCTTTGCCCCCAACCTGCATGAAATGGGGCTGATGAGCAAACGGGACTTTGACAATTATTATCATTTCTTCCAGACACTGAAAACACTGGTAGAACCGCCCGACCTGCTGATTTACCTCAATGCTTCCGTTCCCACCCTTGTCGGACAGATACAGAAAAGAGGAAGGGAATACGAAGAGAATATCCGCCTAGATTATCTTAAAAAGCTGAACGAGTATTACACCAAATGGATCAGCGACTACAAAGAAGGCAAACTGCTGGTGATTGATGTGGACAAGAACAAGTTTGCTGAACGGGAAGAAGATTTTGGCGAGATCATCCGCAAAGTGGATGCGGAACTATACGGCTTGTTCTGAACCAAAGAGATCAAACTCTTTTTACAAGACTCAATTTTACCGGGGAGTTATTGGGCTCATCCTCCTGCTTGGATAATTCAAGTGTATAACGGCCATACGGCAGGTCATTAAGACCGGTCCAGGCCAGTGCCACTGTTTCATTACTGATCTCTTTTTCCAGTGTGCGGCAGATACAGCCTTTGTCGTCTTTCAGTACACCCCGCAGGTGCTGACCGGCAGGCATACTGAGCTGCAAATGCAGGGTATCGATAAAAACCGATGACTTAACTTTGGCAAACATTATTACAGCCTGTTTCAGTTTAAAAGATGCGCTTAACCTTGTTTTCGGGGGATACAGACCTGCAGATTTCCAGGGAGGGCATCTAAAGTAGGAAAATAAACCTGAAAAAGCCAAATTTATGAGTGAATTAATTGCTATCTCGGCCCTTGTTGGTGATCGTACCTACCGGATCAAGATACAGCCGGAGGACGAGGAAGTGGTCAGAAAGACGCTGAAGACGATCAATGATAAGATCGTTGAATTCAAAACCCAGTTCGCCGGTAAGGATATGCAGGACTATATTGGCATGGTACTGATCTGGTATGCGACCGAGCAAAACGCCGGTATTGCCGCCGGTATGGAAAAGGAAAACATCACCGGGCAGCTTACGGCCATTGAAAAACTGCTGGATAGCCAGCTGAACACGGCAGAATAGGTCTGCCGCAACCGGAGAAGCCTTTTTTTGACCGCCTGGGACCTTTTTGGCCTGGCTATTTCCCCCCTCAAAAGAGAGTACCCCGGCCATTTCTCCCGTTCCTTCCGGTTTTGTATCTTCGCTGATTACACCCCCCCGGGTGTATGAATTTTATATTACCAGTGCTTGGATCCACCCAAAAACCGGATAAAGCATTATGAAACAATTAAACAAAAACATTCATGGACCCGAATATACTTGCTGTCATAGCCGGCGTTGGCGCCCTCATTCTGGGCCTCATAGCGGGTAAGCTGATCTTCGCCCGGAACACCCGTAAAAAAATAGAGGAAGCAGAGATCCAGTCACAAACCATTATCAAAGAGGCCGAACTGCGGGCCGAAACCATCCGGAAGGAAAAAGAACTGGAGGCCAAGGAGAAATTCGTGCAGATGAAATCTGCCCACGATAAGGAGGTTTTTGAAAAGAATAAAAAGATTAACGATGCGGAAAACCGTATCCGCCAGAAAGAACAATCCATCAACCAGAAAGAAGGTAACCTGGACAAACAGATCAAGGAAAATGATGCGATAAAGGAAAACCTCAACCGCCAGATCGAGCTGGTGAATATCAAACGTACCGAGCTCGAAAAACACCAGGAAGAACATATCCGCCGTCTTGAAAAGATTGCCAACCTCTCTGCCGAGGATGCCAAGACACAACTGGTGGAAAGCCTGAAGAATGAAGCCCAGACCAAGGCCCTGGCCCTGCAGCAGGAGATCATCGAAGAAGCCAAGCAAAAGGCCGGTAAAGAGGCCCGCAAGATCATCATACAAACCATTCAGCGTACTGCCGCCGAACAGGCCATCGAAAACTCCATCACCGTATTCAACCTGGAAAGTGATGAGATCAAAGGCCAGATCATCGGACGGGAAGGACGGAATATCCGGGCTATTGAAGCCGCTACCGGTGTGGACCTGATCGTGGATGATACGCCGGAAGCCATAATCCTTTCTTCCTTTGACCCGCTTCGCCGGGAGATCGCCCGGCTGAGCCTGCAGCGCCTCGTGGCTGATGGACGGATCCATCCGGCCCGTATCGAGGAAATAGTCGAAAAGACCCGGAAACAGATCGAAGAACAGGTAATGGATATCGGGGAGAGAACGGTGATCGAACTGGGGATCCATGGCCTGCACAAAGAACTGGTAAGGATGGTGGGCCGTATGCGTTTCCGCTCTTCTTACGGACAAAACCTGCTGATGCACAGCCGGGAGACGGCTAACCTTTGTGCAACAATGGCTGCAGAACTTGGCATGAACCCCAAACTGGCCAAAAGGGCCGGTCTGCTGCACGATATTGGAAAAGTACCGGATGAGGAAAGTGAACTCAGCCACGCCTTATTGGGTGCTAAACTGGCCGAAAAATATGGAGAGAACCCGGCAGTTGTCAATGCAATAGCTGCCCACCACGATGAAGTGGAAATGCAATATGTGATCTCGCCTATTGTACAGGCCTGTGATGCCATCAGCGGTGCAAGACCCGGTGCCCGGAGAGAGATCATGCAGCAGTACCTGCAGCGGATCAAAGACCTTGAATCCCTGGCCATGGCCTACAACGGGGTTGAAAAGGCGTATGCGATCCAGGCAGGCCGTGAATTACGGGTGATTGTGGAAGCCGATAAGGTATCCGACCAGGATTCAGATAAATTGTCGTTTGAAATAGCCCAGAAGATACAGACCGAAATGACCTTCCCGGGACAGATAAAAGTGACCGTGATCAGGGAGAAAAGGGCCGTGAATGTAGCCAGATAAAAGTTTAAGCGCTAATGGTTTAATGGTTATGCCGGAGCTACCCTTACCAGGGGGTCAGATTCTTCAAAAACTTCAACCTTTAAACTTCAAACTTTAAACTGTTTCCCCTACCTTTGCCCTCCCGTAAAATTCATTAAGATGAGTGCTATTAAGTATATACATGAGCAACTGACCGGAAAGAAAGAGTTTCCTGCCTTCAAACCGGGCGATAATATTACTGTGAATTACAAGATCATAGAAGGTAATAAGGAACGTATCCAGTCTTTCAAAGGCGATGTGATCAAAAAACAGGGAACAGGCCATACAGCCAGTTTCACTGTCCGTAAAATATCTGATGGCGTGGGTGTGGAAAGGGTATTTCCTTTTTACTCTCCCAATATCGAATCTATTGTGGTAAATAAAACCGGTCATGTCCGCAGGGCCAAGCTGTTTTACCAGCGCAGCCGCAGCGGTAAGAGCGCCAGGATCCGTGAAAAGAGAATGGTGGCTGAAAATACAGCCGGGTAATTTTTCCTCCTGTTATTCGAAAAGCCCTGACCACTGGCCGGGGCTTTTTTCGTGTTAACCGGCATTTTACAACTTAATCTGCCCTTTATTTTTTCAGATGTGTATCTTTGACGCCTAATAAAATCTATTATGAAGCCATATCTGTTAGCTTTTGGTACCAATGAGATGATCATTATCGTCATTGTGGTGCTGTTATTATTTGGCGGCCGTAAAATACCTGAACTGATGCGTGGCCTCGGTAAAGGTGTGCGGGAATTCAATGATGCAAAGAATAATGTGAAAAGGGAAATTGAAGAAAGCGCCAATGATGTGAAGAACTCCCCCAACCATTAATCGTATTCTTCACCTTCACCAACTTTCAAAAGCGGCAATTTTTGTTCTCCTTTATTTCCGTTGAGCAGTATCATGCAAACCTTCAAAACGGAACTGTAACCTCTGTACAGGCTGTAGAGCATTACCTTGAGCGGATAACCAGTATGAGGCACCTGAATGCCTTTACCCAGGTATACGCAGAAGAAGCACTCCGGTCGGCCCGGAAGGCGGATGAGGCGATAAAGGCCGGACGCAAAACCGGCAGGCTGCATGGTGTGGTCATTGCCATCAAGGATGTGATCTGCCACAAGGGCCATCAGGTGACGGCTTCCTCCGCCATACTAAAAGGCTTTACTTCCCTTTACTCAGCCACTGCTGTCGAAAGACTGGAAGCAGCAGGCGCTATTATCATCGGCAGTCTGAATTGCGATGAGTTTGCCATGGGCTCTTCCAACGAGAACTCCGTCTATGGTCGGGTATTGAATGCCCTGGACGAGACCCGGGTTCCCGGCGGATCTTCCGGCGGTTCAGCCGTAGCCGTACAGGCCGGTCTTTGTATGCTCTCCCTGGGCAGTGATACGGGGGGATCCGTGAGACAGCCGGCTGATTTTTGCGGTATCATCGGGCTGAAGCCCACCTATGGAAGGATTTCCCGCTACGGACTGATTGCCTATGCTTCCTCATTTGACCAGATCGGCATTTTCGGCACCCATATTTCCGATGTCGCCCTCCTGCTCGAAATAATGGCCGGTGAAGATGCATTCGACAGCACCGTTTCCAAAAAAGAAGTGCCCCCTTATACAGCCCGGTTAAGTACTGACAAAACATTCCGCTTTGCTTATTTCAATGAAGCGATTGATCACCCGAGTATTGACCCGGAGATAGCGGCGGCCATAAAAAAGAAGATCGAAGCCTTGCAAAGCCAGGGACATGAAGCAGAAGCGGTTGAATTCTCCCTGATGGATTATATCGTACCGGCTTATTATGTACTGACCACTGCAGAAGCCTCTTCCAACCTTTCCCGCTATGACGGGGTACGGTATGGCCATCGTACCACAAAAGAGGTTTCCGGCCTGACTGATTTCTACATGCAAAACCGCTCCGAAGGTTTTGGCAAGGAAGTAAAACGCCGCATCATGCTGGGCACCTTTGTGCTGAGCGCCGGTTATTATGATGCCTACTTTTCAAAAGCCCAGAAAGTAAGGCGCCTGCTGTGCGACCAGGTGGATGATATCTTTAAAAAATATGATTTTATTATCATGCCTGTTTCACCGGTAACAGCCTTCAAAGCCGGAGAGAAAACGGATGATCCGCTGGCTATGTATCTTGCTGATATTTATACGGTAATGGCCAACCTGGTCGGGTGTCCCGCCATTTCACTGCCCTTGTTCCGGCACCCTAACGGAATGCCCTTCGGGCTGCAGGTTATGTCAGCCCGTTTTGATGAGGTATCTTTGTTCCAGGTATCCCGGCAACTGATGGAACAACCTTCTGCCTGATACACCGTCATACACACAGTTTTGAAACGCCTGCCGTACATAACAGCCGTTGTCCTGTCTGTCCTGCACCTGGGCAGCCATGCTGCTGAAATTGACCAGGACAGCCAACCGGTTGTTCCGGTTCTAAAGGATACCCTAATCAAAGAAAATACAACCGGTAACCAGCCTCCTCTTTCCGATCCGAAAGAATCATTAAAAAACATGCTGGCAACTGCTTTCCGGGGAGAAGGTGTGTCGGGGGCAAGGTTAAACCCGATGGCCGTTTCCTTTGTCGAGGATTTTATTGCAAAGCATAAGAAAGGCTACCTGGCGCTGAAAGATAAGTATGAACCTCACCTGAACCTGATGGATGAAGTATTGAAACAACACGGAATTCCCGGTGAAATGAAATACCTCGCCGTTATAGAATCCAACCTGAACCCGGTGATCATGTCGCATGCCGGTGCGGTGGGTCCCTGGCAGTTCATGCCGGCCACGGCCCGTCTTTTTGGTCTGCAGGTTAGCGGGGCAAGAGATGACCGGACCGATTATTTCAAAAGCACCCATGCGGCTGCCCGGATGCTGACCGAGTTGTATGCCCAGTTCAATGACTGGCTGCTGGTGGTGGCTGCTTACAATGGCGGCCCCGGCAATGTGCAAAAGGCCATCCGGAAAAGCGGCGGAAGCAAAGACTTCTGGACGCTGCAGTATTACCTGCCGGCCGAATCCATGAACCATGTAAAAAAATTCATCGCCACCCATTACATCTTTGAAGGAGAAGGGGGCGTTACCACCATTACCAGGGATGAAACAAAAGACCTGCTGAATAATATCTCCCGGCTGACGGAGGATGAAATGAGCAAATCGACGACCTGCAATATCACCGGCCGCTTCAATGCGGAAGTGATCATGAAATACGTGGAGATGACAAAAGAAGAGTTTGACCGCTATAACCCGGGCTTCGACAACGAGATCGCACTGAACGGGAAATACAACCTTCGCCTGCCGGTTGTGAAGATGAATACATTTATTGCCAGGCGGTACGAGATCCTTGATGAGAGTATGAAGACACTGATAAAGCAGTAACCCTTCTACTGATTCAATACGTCCTTTATCGCCGAAGCCTTCCACATACATTCTTCCCACTCTTTTTCGGGCTCACTGTACCAGGTAATTCCGGAACCCGCCTGGAAGGACAGGTATCCTGTTTCCTCATTATACATGATACTGCGGATGACGACATTGAAATCAAAATCTCCCTCCGGGGAAATATACCCTGCTGCTCCTGAAAAGATCCCTCTTTTCGTTCTTTCATACCGCTCGATCAGTTCCATCACCCGTTTCTTCGGTGCGCCGGTCATGGAGCCCATCGGAAAAGCAGCCCGGATGATCCCGGTAAATGATACATCCTTTTTAACTTCTCCGCTGACCGTTGATATCATCTGGTATACCTGCGGGAAAGGATAGATACCAAACAATTCTTCAGTCCCGACAGATCCTTCGGCACATATCCTGGAAAGATCATTCCTTACCAGGTCCACCACCATTACATTCTCTGAACGGTCTTTCGTACTTTGTTCAAGCTGCTGTTTGTGCTGCTGGTCCATTGCCGGGTCGGAAGGCGCCCTCTTGGAAGTCCCTTTGATCGGCTGTGACAAAATCCGGCTGCCTGTCTTTTTCAAAAACCGTTCGGGACTGGCACAGATCAGCCAATGGCCCTGTTGCCGGTACAGTGCTGAAAACGGGTTTGGTGAAACGGCACTCAGCTGCCTGTACACTTCCACCGGCTGAAGAAAGGTATCCGTTGCATAGAATTCCTGGCAAAAGTTTATCTCGTAGCAATCGCCGCGAAGGATATGCTCCTTCAGGCGGCTGACCACAGCGATATATTCTTCCTTCGTGAACCGTTGCTGAATACTGACAGGCGGCTGGCGGCGCACTTTCTTTACTTCGGACGACATGATGGCCGCATAAACGGTTTCCGCATCCTGCCCTTCCACCACCAGTTTATCTTTCTGCAGGCGGACCAGGTGTTCCGGCTCAAAGAAGAAAAAGTCAGGGAACCCGACATGGTCTTCATGTGCGGATACCATTCCTTCTATTTCGTTCTTAAGGTCATAAGAGAGATGACCGAAGAGCCAGCTTTTTTTTGCATCGATGAATTGCTGAAGTGTATCCAGGTTACCGGCAGGCCCGGGAGTTATCTTTCTTTTCACGCCGGCTGCCAGCAGGCATTCTTCTGTATGAGGGTAGATCTGGTATTGGTGGTTATCCAGAAAGCAAAAGGTGCCAAACTGTTGCGCCCAGTTCAGCACCTTTTGTTTTACCGTTTCAAGATCATTTACAGGATGACAGCAGTAAGTAAGGCTTTTTGGGTTCAATGCAATGAACAGGTATAATCTGATTAATAATCGTCGTCTTCATCATCATCAAAATCCTTATCATTGAACAGGTCCTTGAATTCATCGTCCATCTTAAAATCATCATCATCCTCCACTGCCCCTTTCTTTCCGCCGCCGCCCGTGGATTTTTTTCCTTTGGAAGCGGGAATATCGAATTCATCGAAATCAGGGTCCCAATCCTCTTCTTCGGGTTTTTCCCAGTCGTCCGGGCCATCATCCACATCCTCCTCATCGTCATCATCTCCTTTGGAGGCAGCTTTTCCTCCCTTCCTGGCAGGCTTCACCTCTTCTTCATCGTCCTCAATATCATCGTCATCATCTTCCTCCTCTTTCTTCTTTGGTTTTGGAGATGATTTTTGCGCTGCTTTTTTTTCAGAATCGGAATCAGTTTTCCCGGCAGCCTTTTTCCCTTTTTCTGGTTTTATTGCCATAGTTTAACAGGATTACTGCTGTAAAATTTCGGCGAAGTTTTTAATTCGCCAAATTTTTAAAAAATTTTTTTTGCGTGTTACTTCTCCGGCAAAACGTCGTTTCCGGGCAATTATTTTACAGCTACGATCTGCTCCCTGCCCGGGCCGTTTGATATATAACAAATAGGTACACCCAGGTAATGGTTGATAAAGTCCACATATTCCCGGGTGGTTGGCGGCATACCGGCATATTCCGTGATCTTACTGGTGTTTGTATGCCAGCCCTTGAATTCCCGGTACACCGGCACAGGTTTCACCCGCTCGAGCCGGAACGGAACCTCGGTGGTTTCCTTTCCATCCAGGTTATATGCCGTACATACTTCCAGCGTTTCAAATGCATCCAGTACATCCGCCTTCGTCATTACAATTTTTGTTACTCCGTTGATCATGCAGGCAAAATTCAGCGCCACAAGGTCTATCCAGCCACAACGCCTGGGCCGCCCGGTAGTAGCCCCGAATTCATTACCGGTCTTCCTGAGTTCTTCCCCTGTTTCATTTTCAAGTTCCGTGGGAAAAGGTCCTCCGCCTACCCTGGTGCAGTAGGCTTTGGTCACACCGATCACATCCCTGATATGGTGCGGGGCAATCCCTAACCCGCTGCATACCCCTGCTGTGATGGTGGTGCTGGAAGTGACATAAGGAAATGTTCCGAAATCGATATCCAGCATACTTCCCTGTGCACCTTCTGCAAGGATCTTCTTTCCTTCCCTGATCTGTTTGTTGATGAAGTATTCGCCATTCACAATATTCAGTTGCTTCAGGAACTCCACGGCTTCAAAGAATTCCTCTTCCCATTGGGTAATATCTTCCTGGAAATTAAAATTGTCCAGCAGGCGCTGATGCTTCAGCCGGAGCTTGATATAGGAGGTGGTAAAATTTTTATCGAGCAGGTCACCCACCCTTAATCCGTTCCGCCCGGTCTTATCCATATAGGTCGGGCCGATTCCTTTCAGCGTGGAGCCGATCTTCTGGTTGCCTTTTGACAATTCAGCTGCTTTATCCAGTGCCCGGTGGGTGGGAAGGATGAGATGTGTCCGCTCGGCAATAAAAAGATTCTTTTTCAGGTCAACACCGAACGAAGCCACTGTGTCGCATTCCTTCTTCAGCGTAACAGGATCGAGCACTACCCCGTTACCGATAAGGTTGATTACCCCTTTATGAAAAACACCGGAAGGTATCTGGTGCAGCACCACTTTCTTATCGTTCACATACAGCGTGTGCCCTGCATTGGGGCCTCCCTGGAACCTCGCCACCAG
This sequence comes from Chitinophagaceae bacterium, assembly GCA_046329665.1. Taxonomy (GTDB): domain Bacteria; phylum Bacteroidota; class Bacteroidia; order Chitinophagales; family Chitinophagaceae; genus JJ008. The sequence goes on from JAXLUG010000016.1 coordinate 24,933, forward strand.
GTCATAATCCCTGGCAAAATAATCCACTATCTTTCCCTTGCCCTCATCGCCCCACTGGAGGCCGAGTATTACATCTACCATTTTTAATCAGGTTTGCTTTCTGAGATAATACCGCCTGGTTGCGGCAGTATGCCCGTCCCGGCCATCGCCCCGGGGGGCGAGCAAAATTAGGGCTTCATACCCAGCCGCTGCATTAAATTGCCCGGCCGGCATTTTTTTTTATTCACGAAGTGAAATGGATTTATCAACGTATCAGGGTTACTGTGCCTTTTTTGGTAATGACCTGGTTACCGGAGGTTATTCCTTCTATCATCCACACATAGGTACCGGCGGGCTGCTCTTTGCCATTGATCGTACCATCCCATCCTGCATTCATCTGGCGGGTGGAGAATATCACCTGGCCCCAGCGGTTAAATACCCTGAAATAAGTATACGTCCTGATCCCCACAGGAAAAGGGGTGAATTTATCATTCTTTCCATCCCCGTTAGGGGTAAAGGCGGTCGGCACATAGATAGCCGGCCCTTTGCTGATCCGGATCTTCACAAACCCTTCGCCCTTGCAGCCATCACTGTTGGTAGCAGTGACCTGGTACCGCATTTCATCGCCGATAATATTGCTTACTGTTACCATCGGGTCGGGAATATTTGTATTACTCAGGCCGGTTGATGGTGTCCAGTTATAACTGATGCCCGGTGAAACGGCCAGCAGGCGGAAGGTTTCGCCAGGTGCCGCTACCGTATCAAAAGGGAAGGTATGCACCGACATGATCCTTTTCACCACCACCCGTACGCTGTCTTCGATCAAGGAGCCGCAGCCATGATCGTCCTGCACCCTGAGGTAGTAGATCGTACTGAGCGTAGGTGTTGAAACAGGGTTTGCACCTGTAGTGGTATTCAGGTAGATGGCAGGCGACCAGGTGTAAGTGGTCCCCCCGCTTCCCTGCAAGGTGTATGACTGGCCATAGCAGATCTCTCCGCCGGGTCCTGCCTCGGGCACCGGGGCTTTGTTCACATTAAGCCGTATCGTATCATATAACGTACACCTGCCCAGTGTTGCCGTGAGATAATACCAGGTGGTATCTTTCGGACCGGCGACCGGGTTTGAAATAAACGGATCACTCAGCCCCGTTGCCGGTGTCCATGTATATACCGTGGCATTGGATGCGGGCTGCAACTGGATGGAACTCCCTTCACAAATGGTGGGATCTGCCATCGGGGTCAGGGTGAGGTTGAAATTCAGCCCTACCACCGCCGGAAAACTCGTCTTGCATCCGAGGTTGTCCTTTACATACACTGTATAGCTTCCGGGGCCAACATGAAATATCCTGGACGGGCCGAAATTGTTTCCGTCGACCGAATAAAGATAGTTACTGTTCCCGCCGGTGGCGGTGACCAGGATGGTGCCATTATTACCCCCATCACATGTGGCAGAAGTATTTACTGAACTGGCCGTTAATACCGCCGGCTGGGTGACCGCAATGCTCTTGCTGACGATACAGTTGTTGGCATCCCTTGTTAATACCGTATAGGTGCTGGCCGGTACCTGGAACGTTCCGCCGGCGGACCAGGTGGCACCGTTATCAATAGAATACTGGTAAGGCCCCGCTCCGCCGGTGGTGGTGATGTTGATGGTCCCGTTGCTTTCTCCATTACACTGTACCGGCACGGTGGTGATCACAGGACTGATCGCAGGAGGTTCATTGATCGTGATATCATATGAGCCCCTGCACCCGTTTGATGCCCGGAAATAAGTGGTATAGGACCCGGCCGTGAGCCCTGAAAAAAACCGGCCGCTCTGCCAGTTGAGATTATCGATTGAATATTGAAAGGGCGGCTGGCCGGTGGCAGGCACATTGATGGTGATGGTTCCCGTTGCAGCACCATTACATAGTACATCTGTTTTGGCGGCGCTGGAAATAAGGTCCGGGCCCGCGGGTACTGTTACAGCATAAACCGGTGTGGAGCAACCGGTGGCATCTGTTACCAGTATGGTGTGCGGAACACTGGCCAGGTTACTGAAGGTATAAGGTGGCGTACCGGGCACAGCAGGCGCTCCATCCAGTGAAAAGCTGAACGGTGCGTTCCCGCTGAGCGGCGTTACTGTAATGGTTCCGTCACTCGCTCCGTTACAGGTGGTGGCTGTTGCAAAATTCGAGGAGGCAAGGGCAGGTCCGGAAGGAACATCTGCATTCATGGGGAATGAACAGCCTGCATTATCGGTGATCAGGATGTTATGGGTGCCTGCTGCCAGGTTCATAAAGGTATAGGGATTGGAACCGGTTACCGGCGTACCGCCATCCATGATGAAAGTAAATGGCGCCTGGCCGGTAGCAGCCGTGAGGGTAAGTGTTCCGTTGGAAACGGTGGGGCATGTGGTCGGTGTGGTGGTATAATTTGCCGAAATGCCCGGGCCATTCACCACATTGATACTGATCGGGTCCGAAAGACATCCCGTGGCATCTTCAATGATCAGTGTATGCGTTCCTGCTGAAAGGCCGGTAAAAGTATGGGGCGATCCTGCTGTTACCGGGAGACCGCCATTGAGTGTATAGGTATAGGGCCCGCTTCCGTTTGTAAGTGTTACGGTGATGGTGCCCGATGCGGAACCGGCACAGAAGGCCGGTGTGGTGCTGGTATTCGCCAGCAGGCCGTTGTTTCTTCCGACCGTTATATCGATCGTACTCCGGCATCCGGCTATTCCGTTTGCATCCGTTACCACCACGGTATGCGGGCCATGCATCACATTCAGGTAGGTATAGGTGTTCCCGCCAGTAAAGGGCGCCCCGCCGTCCAGTACATAAGTAAACGGTGCTGTACCGGCTCCTGCCGGCACTGTTACCGTGATGGTGCCGCTTGGCGGGCCACAGGAGCTATTGGTACTGGAAGCTGTTGCCCCGAGGTTATTATCCTTGATGGTGGTGATGGTATCCACGCTTATCAATTGCAAACCGGGATCTGAGCAGGAAGTATAAGTGGTATGCACTTCATAACGGGTGGTATCCGGCGGAGGGCAAAAGTTAAGGAAGCGGATATCCAGCAACCCGGGAGTGGTCGTGGTGGTATCACCCGTGGCCACCAGGGTTCCTGTCATGGTGTACAATTCCGACCGTACGAATTTTGAAGCACCCCCCGAAGGTGTAAAGCGGTACGATGTACCGGTCTCACTCCATACGGTACAATTCTTTCCCGGCGCCCATACGGCCGCATCCCTGTTCCAGTTCTGCAGGCCCAGAATGGCCAGCCCTTCATTCCAAACATTACACACGGGTTTATCCCCGAGATGCACATCGATTATTCCGGTGCTTTCATGTAATACGATCTGCTGGGTACACATGCGGCCATTGCACACCGTGCTCCCGTACAACGGTACGAGGTAATAACTCACTACGAATTTCCGGCAGGGTGCCGATCCGATGATGGCATATTCGATCCTTCTTTGTCCGCCGGGGTTCAGTACCGGGAATATATCATGGTAAGCACCCATGATCGAGGCAGGCGGATAATATGTGGAGGTAGTGGTGTTTGGCGTACCAAAGGGATACGGTATCGGCTGCGGAACAACACCATGCGGCACGGTGGTTAGCGACCAGCTGTTGACCTTGTTGGCATTGGAAACATCAAAGGTGATGATACCGTTTGAACCCACCACCAGGCTGTTATAAAGTGTTCCGTAAAAGCAAAATGAAAAAGGAAGGTTGATCAGGCGGGAATACACATCATCAGCATATAGTTCCGTAAGCTCCACCCCTCCGGGAGCCGACCAGGGATAAGGCGTATGGGCGATGCTGGTAACGGCATAATCGCCGGAGCTCTTGATATGCGGCACCTGCCCGACAAGGGTGGAACAGGCCTGCGGACACACCAGGTCAAATACCTTTCCGTTAAAATCGGTGGTTAAGCAACTCTGCGCAGCAACCCTATGATACGAAAACAGGAAACTGAGCCCTGTCACGACAGGAAATACCAGTGTCCTTAAAACTTTTCGTTTCATAGAAGAATTGCTCATGGGCTAAGGCTTTCATAGGTTTGAACCGGGGAACAAGTTACATAAAATAGGCCGTTAATGCCAGTAAACAGAACAGCCTCCCGCTTTTCAGGCTAAATGCCGGATAAACAGGAGGCTGTGGAAAGTACAAATATGTTTTACCTGATCAGTGTGACGGTACCCTGGCGGGTGATCGGTCTGTTGTTTTTATCAATGGCCTGGCCCATCCACACAAACACTCCACCCGGCTGGTCGGTACCATTGAACTTACCATCCCAGCCTTTGTAAAGTACGTTGGAAGAAAACATCAGCTGACCCCAGCGGTTATATACCCGGAAATAATTGATCGCTTTGATGCCGACCGGGAACGGATAGAACAGGTCATTCTTTCCATCCCCGTTGGGTGTAAAGGCATTGGGCACATACAGGTCCGGTCCTTTGTACACCCGGAATCGTACATAGGCTTCGCCAACACAACCTGCCTGGCTTCTCGCTGTTACTTTATAAATAATGCTGTCGCCGATATTCATGGCCGTCACCGTAGGATTACTGATACCGGGATTATCGATATTCAGTATCGGTGACCAGGTGAAGATATTGGCCGCCGGCACCGTGGAAACAGCTTTCAGCTGAATGCGGTCGCCGGGATAGGCGATCGTATCAGCCGGGTACGTATAGATCTTGATGGGCGGGGTTACATTCACGATCACATCATCGGTAACCAGCGAAGGACAGCCATTCATATCTGCCAGGATCGATAAAGTGTACGTGATCGTCTGTGCTGCATTGGCTGTCGGGTTAGGAAGCGACGGATTATCGAGGTAGGTTGAAGGCGTCCACCGGTATTGCACGCCACCTGATCCCTGTAACTGGTAGGTTTGTCCGAAACAGATCAGTCCCGGAGGGCCGGCATCCGGGATCGGCGCCGGGTTCACGTTCACCCGTACGGTATCGGTGGCAGCGCAGCGATCGAGGGTGGCTGTCACTACATATTGCGTCGTTACGGTCGGGTTGGCTGAAGGGTTGGGCACGGACACATTATTCAATCCTGTTGAAGGCGCCCATGACCAGGCGGTAGCGTTGGAAACAAAGTTCAGGCTGGCGGAGCTTCCTTCACAGATCGTCGGGTCGATCATCAGGGTGAACGTAAGGTTGTTGCTGAGCCCGACCGTTGCCGGGAAGTTAAAGGTGCATCCTTTAGTATCTTTTACCGTAACCGTATACGTGTTGGGTGCCACATTGAAGATATTCGATGCCTGGAAATTGGTACCATCGATCGAATACTGGTAGCCGCTGTTGCCGCCGCTTGCGGTAATGGTGATCGTACCATCATTACCACCGTTACAACTGGCATTAGTATTTACGGAAGAAGCCGTGAGTACGGCCGGCTGTGTTACCGTAGCGGATACGGTCTTTGTACACAGGTTCGCATCCCGGATAATGATATTGTATGTATTGGCCGGTACCGTAAATACACCGGACGATACCCAGGTCGTGCCTCCGTCGATCGAATATTCATACGGAGTTATACCGCCTGTACCGGTAATGGTAATCGTTCCGTCGCTGCCACCATTACAGCTAACGGGTGTGGTGGCGCTGCCGGCAGCCAACAGGGCCGGTTCATTAATGATCTGATTATTCAGTTGTCCCTGGCACCCGTTGCTCTCCCGGAAGTAGGCGGTATAGGTTCCCGCCGGAAGCCCGGTAAAGACGTTTGAATTGAACCAGTTTATATTATCAATAGAGTACTGGTAAGGCGGGGATCCGATCGTGGGTACCGCAATGGTCAGGGTTCCGGTGCTGCCGCCATTACACAATACGTCGGTGGTGCTGACGGTGGTTGTTAGCGCAGGTCCGGCGGGTACTGTAACAGGAATATTACCGGTAACGCAACCGGCAGCATCGGTAACGGTAATCGTATGTGCGCCGGAGGCCAGGTTACTGAAAGTATAGGGCACTGTGCCGGCCTGTGGTGCACCACCATCCAGTGTAAAGGTGAAGGGGGCTGCACCGCCCACCGGTGTGATCGTAATGCTTCCATTCACCGCCTGGGTGCAGGAAGTGGCCGTGGTGGCTGTATTGGCCGTCAGTGCCGGTCCTGCATTTACGGTGATATTATTGACCGTGTAGGTACAGCCCACATTATCGGTTATAACGGCATTATGTGTTCCAGCTGCCACATTATTAAAGGTGTACGGATTGGCACCGCTTTGCGGGGCGCCGCCATCGAGCTGATAGGTAAACGGTGCTACGCCGGCAGTGGCATTTACTGTTATGCTTCCATTGCTGGCTGTGGGACAGGAAGTAGCCGCCGTGGTAGCATTGCCGCTTACTCCGGCGCCGGTATTTACTGTGATGGGTAACGCACCGGTATTACACCCGTTCACATCAACTACTGTAACGGTGTGGCTTCCGGCAGCTACATTGCTGAAGGTGTAAGGAATGGCGCCTGCCTGCGGAGCCCCGCCATCAAGCGAGAACGTATACGGGCCGGTACCCGTGGCGGCGTTCACCACAATGGATCCGTTATTTACCCCGGTACATGAGGTGGCCGTGGAGTTAAGTGTGGCAGTGGGGGCAGGTCCGGCGGCCACCGTTACCGGCACCAGTATCGTACAACCGTTGGCATCCCTGATCGTAATAGTATGCGAACCGGATACAATGCCGGTATAGTTATATGGGTTGGGGCCCGGCACAAAGGCACCTCCGTCCAGCGACCAGGTAAATGGCGCTGAGCCCTGGGTAGCGGTAACGGTGATCGTACCATCATTTACCCCCGGGCAACTGGTGGCGGTGGAGTTCCCGTTGCCCGCCACTCCGGAACCAGCGAGTACGTTAACGGGTACAAGGAAATTGCAACCGTTGGCATCCCTGATCGTAACATTATGTCCGCCTGCGGCCACACCACTAAACGTGTAGGGGTTGGCGCCGGGGACAAATGCTCCTCCGTCGAGTGACCAGGTAAATGGCGCCACACCGCTATTGGCCGTTACGGTAATTGTTCCGTTGTTTACACCCACACAGGAAGAGGGTGTTGTTGTTCCGGTTCCGCTTATACCAGGGCCAATCGAGACGGTGACAAAAACAGAGCCTGACGTACAGCCTGTACCAAGGTCATTTACCACAACCGTATGTGTACCGGCAGTAAGGCCGTTAAACGTAAATGGAATGGTACCGGGCGTGGGGGCTCCGCCATCGATAGCGAAGGTATAGGGGCCGGTTCCTCCTGCGGAAATAATACTAATGGTTCCATCATTGACACCCACACAGGCCGTGGCGGTGGTGGCAGTGCCGATCGCTATATTGCCCGTCAAAGTAACCGTAACATTGATATTGCTGGTGCAGCCATTGGAGGCATCTGTTACCACCACGGTATGTGTTCCGGGTGCAACACCGGTGAAGGTATAACTGTTACCCGCAGTAACCGGGGCGCCTCCATCCAGAACATACGTATAAGGAGGTGTGCCAACCCCCGCAGGTACATTCACTGTGATCGTTCCATCCGGGGGACCGCAGGTCGCATTGGTGGTGCTGGCGGTTGCATTGAGGCTGTTGGTGCGGTTCAAGGTAATAAGGTCAAGAGACGTGAGGATATTGGCCGGGTTGTCACAGGCAGAAAACTGGGTCCTCACATAATATTGGGTGGAGCCTGCCGGAATGCAGAAGTTTGGAAACCGGATATCCAGCAAGCCCTGAACCGTAGTCAGAGTATCAGCGGTGGCTACCACGTTGCCGGACATATCCAGCATTTCGGAGATCACATACCGGGATCCGCTACCGGAAGGGGTAAACCGGTAAGCTGTCTGGTTCTCATTCCAGATGGTGGCATTTTTCCCCGGTGCCACTGCATATTTTGTCCGGGTGAAATCCTGTATGCCCAGAATGGCGTTATAACCTGTACCGGCCGTGGCATTACACTGTTTCTTTTCAATATATACTTCAATCAGCCCGGTTGATTCATATAATACAATCTGGAAAGTTGTGGGATTAAGTGAATTACAATTTGTACCTCCGGCACTATAGTTACCGTTTCCGAACATTCCCACATGATAATAATTCATCACCAGTTTGCGGCAGGGTGCCGTTCCTTCTATATGCCAGGCGATCTTTCTGTCGGGCGGGCAGGCAGATGATACGGGGTAGAGATCTGTAAAAATACCCATGATCGATGCCTTGGGATAATAGGGCGTACTGTTACTGCAGATATTGTTTGAAATATAGGGTATGGGAAAAGTCTGGTTATAAGAGTTTCCACACGGCGCCTGGTTAGCGAGATCAAAAGTGATCAGTCCGTTGGAACCGGCGACAAACTGGCTGTAGGTTGTACCGTAAAAACAGAAGGGAAACGGCATTGATTGTATCGGGCTATATGTGTCATCAACATAGATGGATGTGATCTCAGTACTCGTAGGCACCGTATAGGGATACGGGGTGTAAGGAATAGTATTCACAACATAGTCATCGGTTCCTTTGATGTGGGGGATCTGGAAAACAAGGGTGGAACAGGTCTGGTTGCAAAGAAAATCAATCACTCGTCCATCAATACCGGTAGGGATGCAGCTTTGCCCTTTCACCTGACCGGCTACAACCAGGGTAAATGCAATGACAGGAAGTGATCTTAACCAATTCAGTCGCATAAGCAGTCCGTCTCCGGCTCTGTTTCCGGAAGGGCAACAAGGTAAATAAAAAACCGGTTATTTTTCTTGGTAAATCTCCCCGTTTTGCAAGGCACTAATTTTAATGTAATCAGCCCGGAATATCCTCCATATCATATCGTTCTACCGATTCAATGCCGGGCAGGTTGAGCAGGCTTTGTACCAGCCGGTCAAGCTCTTCCTTATCATGTACATATAATTTGATATTGCCTTCAAACAATCCTTCCCTCGCCTCAATGGTAAGGGCGGCTATATTGATCTTCAGTTCACCGGAAATCAGGTTCGTGATCTTATTCACCACCCCCACATCATCCAGCCCCACGATCTTCACACCGGTAAGGAAGGATATCTCCTTGTTCTTGGCCCACTTGGTCTTCACCACCCGGTGGCCATAGTTGGCCAGCAGTTTGGCCGCATTGGGGCAGTTGGTACGGTGGATCGTTAATCCCTTGCCCGTGGTTACAAATCCAAATACATCATCACCCGGTATCGGCTTGCAGCAGTTGGCCAGGTTATATACGATCTTATCACTGCTTTCACCAAATATCACCAGTTCGGCATCCTTTCTTCCCGTGCCCTGCTGGCTGGGAATGAATTCCGGTTTCTCCGGGTGCAGTTTTAAGGGCCTGGGCGCTTCGATCCTGTCCCCGGTCACTTTAAAATCCTTCAGTTCTTTCAGGTCGATGTTCTTCACCGCCACGAGATAGAACAGGTCAAGATTGGAGGCCAGCTTATAAAAATGCACCAGCTCATCGATATTATGCTGCGAAAAGGCTGCCCCCACTCCTTCCAGCTTGCGCTGCAGGGTGTACTTGCCTTCCTCGGCTATCTTTCTTTTTTCTTCTTTCAGTGCATCCCTGATCCTTGCCTTTGCTTTGGAGGTAACAACAAAGCCGAGCCAGTCTTCCGATGCCTTCTGCTTATTACTGGTGATGATCTCCACCTGGTCGCCGCTGTGCAGCTTATGGCTGATGGGGACCAGTTTATGGTTTACTTTGGCGCCGATGGTCTTGACCCCGATCGCACTGTGAATGGAGAAGGCAAAATCCAGCGCCGTAGAACCTACGGGCAGCATTTTGATATCCCCCTTTGGTGTATAGATGTAGATCTCTTCCGCCAGGAAGCTCATTTTGAAATCCTGCAGGAAGTCAATCGTATCGGTATCCTGGTTACTGATCACTTCCCGTATTTGCTGAAACCATTTGTCGAACCGGCTTTCATCATCCTTTCCTTCCTTGTATTTCCAGTGTGCGGCCAGTCCTTTTTCAGCGATCTCGTTCATGCGCCGGGTACGTATCTGCACTTCCACCCATTTTCCCTGCGGCCCCATCACGGTGGTGTGGAGGGCTTCATACCCGTTGGCTTTGGGGTTACTGAGCCAGTCACGCAATCTTTCGGGAGAAGGATTGTATTCATCGGTGATCATGGAATACACTTTCCAGCAATCTTCTTTTTCCTTATCGGGAGGGGAATCGATGATGATCCGGATGGCAAAGAGGTCGTATACTTCTTCAAAGCCCACTCCTTTCTTTTTCATTTTATTGGAAATGGAGTGAATGCTTTTCGGTCTTCCGTAGATCTCGGCTTCAAGTCCTGCCTTTACCAGTTTATCCCGGATAGGGCGGATAAATTCATTGATGTATTTCGTCCGCTCCTTTTTGGTCTCTGCCAGTTTGCGGGCAATGTCACGGTATACTTCCGGCTCCATGTATTTCATGGCCAGGTCTTCCAGTTCCGTTTTGATATTGTACAACCCCATCCGGTGGGCCAGCGGGGCATACACGTACACGGTTTCGGAGGATATCTTCAGTTGTTTCTCCCGCTTCATGCTGTCCAGCGTACGCATGTTGTGCAGGCGGTCTGCCAGCTTGATCAGTATTACCCTGGGATCATCGGTGAGGGTGAGCAATATTTTCTTGAAGTTCTCGGCCTGTTGTGAGGCATTCACATCGATCACATTCGAGATCTTGGTGAGCCCGTCCACGATGCGGGCTATTTCATTGCCGAATTCCCTTTCCACATCTTCCAGTGAAATATCGGTGTCTTCCACGGTATCGTGCAGTAAAGAACAGATCGTGGAGCGTACGCCCAGCCCGATCTCCTCCACGCATATCTTGGCTACAGCAAGGGGGTGCAGGATATAGGGTTCACCGCTTTTGCGGCGCATGGTCTTATGTGCTTCGGCGGCCATTTCAAAGGCGGTACGGATCAGGTTCTTGTCGCCCGGTTTCAGCTTGGTCTTCAGCACCTTCAGCAAGGAACGATATTCCCTGAGAATGAGTTTTTTCTCTTCCTCCTCGTTCAGGTTATACTTTGGTATTTGTGCCTGTGTTTCCATTTGAATAGTCTACGAATTTAGTGAAAATCAGCCGTTTTCTTAGCGTGAAATGCCCTACATTTGCAACCCGTTTTAAAGCCGTTAGTTAGTAGTCGGGAGTTATTTAGTCAGCGCCTTTGATCCAAAGTTTGCGGCTAACAACTGCAGACGCAGAACTACTGACCGGCGTTCCCGGATGTGGTGAAATTGGTAGACACGTCAGACTTAGGATCTGATGCCGCAAGGTGTGGGGGTTCGAGTCCCTCCATCCGGACTGGGAAGTTTAAGTGGTAAGTTGGGGTTTAAGGTTTGTCGCAATCGTGAAAGAGATCTTAACGAAAAAGCACACTTTAAATCAGTTCGAAACTTTAAACGGTAAACTTCAAACTATAAACTCATTTACATGGCTACAATTACCAAAGAAAACATCGGTCAGCTTCATGAAAAGATCACCGTAAAGCTGGAGAAGACCGATTACCTCCCCACGTTTGAGAAAGCATTAAAAGAATACAGCAAAAAAGCGAACATACCCGGCTTCCGGAAAGGAATGGTACCGGCCGGCCTGATCAAAAAAATGTACGGGCATTCCCTTTTTGCCGACGAGGTGCTGAAGTCCGTGGACCGGGAACTGATCGGCTACCTGCAACATGAAAAGCTTGACATCTTTGCCCAGCCCCTGCCGCTGGAAGCAGACCTGCAGCAACTGGATGTAAACAACCCGCTCGATTATACCTTCCATTTTGAGATCGGCATGAAGCCGGAATTTCAGCTTCCTGACCTGGCTGCCGCCAGCATCACCCGCTATGTGGTGACCGTTACCGATGAAATGATCGATAATGAGATCACCCGCCTGCAAAACAGGTACGGGAATATGAAAGACCAGGAGGAAGTGAATAACGAGGAAAATGTGCTGAACGTTCTTTTTACAGAAACAGATGCAGCCGGCAACCCGGTTGAAAACGGTATCAAAAAAGACAATTCCCTGCTGGTAAAATATTTTGCCGAAGGCTACCGTAAAAACTGGATGGGGAAAAAAACCGGCGACAGCCTGGTGGCAACCCTCCGGGAGGCGTTTGATGAAAAAGAAAGGGAATGGATGATCAGTGACCTGGGCCTGAAGGAAGACCCCGCTGCTGCAGACAAATACTTTAAGACCGAGATCACCAAGATCGGCCTGCTGGAGAAAAGGGAACTGAATGAAGAATTCTTCAACCAATTATACCCCAACCAGAGTGTGGTAACGGAAGGTGAGTTCCGCAGCAAGATCAAAGACGAAATACAGAACTACTGGAACGGGCAATCGAACAACCAGATTCATGACCAGGTGTTTCACCAGCTGGTCGATCATACCAGCATCAGTTTCCCGGAAGGCTTCCTGAAAAAATGGGTGAAGACACAGGGTGAGGCACCGAAAACGGATGAAGAAGTGGAAGCAGAATTCCCGAAATTCCTCAGCCAGCTGAAATGGACACTCATCTCTGACAAGATCGTGCAGGAGAACGGTATCCAGGTATCACCGGACGAGGTCAGGGCCTTTGCCAAACAACAACTCTTTAGCTATATGGGCGGCGCCAGCCTGAGCGATGACCAGCCCTGGGTAACCGACTACGTGGAAAAGATGATGAAGGACCGGAAATACGTGGAAGATTCTTATAACCGCATACAGACGCAGAAGATTTTCGAATGGGCCGCCACAAAGCTTCATCCCACTGACAAACCGGTCAGTGCTGAGGAATTCTCAAAGATGGTGGAAGAGCACCAGCATCATCATCATTAATAGCTTAATTGAAAAGTTGCCCCCGCTGAAAGGCTGACAAGGAAAAATATCCCTGTCAGCCTTTTACATCTATGCAGGGTATGCATGCGCTGCGCTTCACCGCTTGCCAACCTGTCAACCTCTGCGGCCATCCGCCTGTGAAGCTATCCCCGGCAAAACCCGCCACCTTGTCACCAATTTTGTGATTCAGCCATTTGGACGGATATTTGAAGGCAGGATAACAGTTGAAAAGTTTACAGGTCGGCAAGTGATCCTCTCACCCTCTATCTGTACTTATCAACCAACAACCCTGTAAACTTGTTAATTAATCTACATGAGCTTCAATTCTGAATTTGAAAAGTATGCTGTCAAACACCGCGGCCTTTCCAGCAATACCCTGGACAGCTATGGCAAGCACCTGGTGACAGCCATGACCCCTAATATCATCGAGGAACGTTCGCTGAACATCGCCGTGATGGATGTGTACAGCCGCCTGATGATGGACCGCATCATCTTCCTGGGCTACCCTATCAATGATGAGATCGCCAATATCGTTACGGCCCAGTTATTATTCCTCGATTCTACCGACCGTTCCAGGGACATCAATATGTACATCAACAGCCCGGGCGGAAGCGTTTATTCCGGTTTGGGGGTGTATGATACCATGCAGTATGTAACCCCGGATATTGCCACTATTTGTATCGGCGTGGCAGCCTCCATGGCCTGTGTGCTGCTGGGTGCCGGTTCAAAAGGCAAAAGGGCGGCATTGAAACACTCCCGTATCATGATGCACCAGCCCAGCGGCGCCATTGGTGGCCAGGCCAGCGATATCGAGATCACCGTCAATGAGATCCGTAAACTCAAGAAAGAACTCTACGAAGTGGTGAATATCCATACCGGGAAGCCCATTGAGCAGATCCAGAAAGATTTCGACCGTGATAACTGGATGACAGCGGCCGAAGCAAAAGACTATGGCCTGATCGATGAAGTGCTGGTCACCAATCCTAAGAAACAAAAATCCTGATCAATATAAAAAAGCAAGGTCATGAACCAAATGAATTTTCTGAGCAAAGGCTGGAGATCCGATGATGATGACGAAAAAGAAGAACGTCCCAAGAGCGACAGTGAAACAGGTATGTTCAATAAAAAACTGGAAAAGTATTTCTTTGAAACCCGGGCTGTTTACCTCTGGGGTGTGGTGGATGATAAGAGTGCAAAGGATGTGGTAAGCAAACTGATGCTGCTGGATGCGGACAAACCCGGCGAAGAGATAAAATTCTATATCAACAGCCCGGGTGGTGTGGTTACCAGCGGCATGGTGATGTACGATACCATGCAGATGATCAAAAGCCCGGTAAGCACCATTTGTATGGGACTGGCAGCTTCTATGGGAAGCATCCTGCTGAGCGGCGGGGTTAAAGGAAAACGTTACATCTACCCTCACGGGGAAGTGATGATCCACCAGCCTTCGATCGGCGGGTATATCCAGGGTGTAAGCGCCGACCTGGAAATACAGGCCGAGCAGACCCGCAAAGTAAAGGAGATCGGAGCAGGGATACTGGCCAGGAATTGCAGCAAAACAGTGGAGCAGATCATGAAAGACTTTGACCGGGACTACTGGATGGATGCCAAACAAGCCATCGAATACGGCATTGTCGACAAACTGGTCGAGAAGCTCTAATAAACTGGGAAATAACTTCTTAGCGCAGAAATAGAAATAATAGCCATCCATCCCGGATGGTTTTATACTTTTGTGGGTTACGAAATCGTTTTTAAACCGTTATATCCTTACTTATTGAAATGGCAAAGAACCCGCTACACTGCTCCTTTTGCGGCCGAAACCGGGATGAAGTGAAGATCCTCATCGCTGGCCAGGAAGGGCATATCTGTGAAAACTGTGTGGAGCATGCCCGTGAGATCATCGACCAGGAACTGACCATCAAAGATGACCGGGGCGCCTCTTCTTTCAAGCTTACCATTAAAAAGCCGGTAGAGATCAAAAAATTCCTGGATGAATATGCGATCGGCCAGGATGAAGCCAAAAAAGTGCTGGCGGTAGCTGTTTACAACCACTATAAGCGTTTGCAGCAAAAACAAACCGATGCCAGTACCGGGCAGGAAGTTGAGATCGAAAAGAGCAACATCATCATGGTGGGGGAAACCGGAACCGGTAAAACCCTGCTGGCTAAAAGTATTGCCCGGATGCTCAATGTTCCCTTTGCCATCGTGGATGCCACCGTGTTCACGGAAGCAGGCTATGTGGGCGAAGATGTCGAAAGCATCCTCACCCGGTTATTGCAGGTCTGCAATTATGATGTGGTGGCAGCAGAAAGGGGAATCGTTTACATCGATGAGATCGATAAGACTGCCCGCAAGGGGGATAATCCTTCCATCACCCGTGATGTAAGCGGTGAAGGCGTGCAGCAGGGTATGCTGAAACTGCTGGAGGGTACGGATGTGCTGGTACCCCCGCAGGGCGGACGCAAACACCCGGAACAAAAACTGATCAAGATAAATACCCAGAATATCCTGTTTATCTGCGGTGGTGCTTTCGATGGTATCGATAAGATCATTGCCCGCCGGGTACAGACGAATACGATCGGTTTTAATGTGGACAAGGAACAGCAGGAAAGTATGAAGAAAAACCTGCTTCGTTATGTGAATGCGACCGACCTGAAAGCGTTCGGGCTCATCCCCGAATTACTCGGCCGCCTGCCCGTCGTTACTCACCTCGACCCGCTCGATGCGGCCACCCTCAGGGCCATCCTGACAGAGCCAAAGAATGCGCTGGTAAAACAATACAAGAAACTGTTCGAACTTGAAGGGATCGACCTTACCATTGATAACGAGGTGCTCGACTTCATGGTGGAAAAGGCCATGGAATACAAACTCGGCGCCAGGGGCCTCCGCAGCATCTGTGAAGGGATCCTGATCGATGCCATGTATGAACTGCCTTCTTCCAAAGAAACCCAGTTTACCCTCGACATTGATTATGCCCGCCGCAAATTCGATAAGAGCAAACTGAGCCTGCTGAAGGTGGCATAGCCGCATACCATTCCGGGTTTAAGAGATGAAGGTTTCAGGTACACCATCCTGAAGCCTTTTTGTTTTGTCAAAGCCACACTGCATTCATTAACTTTAAAACTTAAACATCATACGTGCCATGCAGGAACTCATCAAGAAATTAATCGCTGAAGCCGGCCTTACCGAAGAGCAGGCCAAACAGGCCATTGCCACTATTAAAAGTTTTGTTGTGGAGAAATTCCCCATGCTGGAAGGGGCCGTGAATAATGTGTTCGGCGGGGATAACTGATGACAGGGAACGGTTAACGATTAACACTTGTTAATTTTTTTTGACGGCTTCCCTGACCCTCTATCTTTGCCGGTTCAGACCAAAAGCCAGGAGGGATATGAACATGATCAGCAGGCGCTTCACATTTGCCTGGATACTATTTTTTGCTTTACTGCTTTTCAACAGGTGCAAACAGGATGTACCCGCCGGAATTTTACCCGAAGGGTATATCTCAATTACCTTCGATGATAATTCTGTAGACAACTGGTATACCTATCTCCCTCTCCTGGATTCCCTGGGCATCAAAGCAACTTTTTATATCTGCAAGTACCATGTGCTGACGGCTGATCAGAAAGCAAAGCTCCATGCGATCCGCAATGATGGTCATGAAATAGCTTATCATACCACCAATCATCCTGACCTTGCCAAATTGCTCGTCAAAAAAGGGATGGATTATGTTATTGCAGAAGAAATAGAGTCAGACCTTACCCTTATGCGTGCAGACGGGTTCACGGTAACCAATTTTGCCTATCCGTATGGCAGCCATACCGTAGAGCTTGATAATAAACTGATGCAATACTTCCACAGTGTAAGGGTCCTTGCCAACAAGAGTAATTATTATAAATGCCTGGCCCTGCAGGCCTGTAAAAAGCAGCTCCTGTACGGACCGGATATCGATGATAATAAGGGCAGCCCTCCGGATGATGGCGTGATCAGGAGAATATTGAATATGGCGGGTGAAAAACATGCCTGTGCCGTTTTTACAGCACACCAGATCAATAACCCGGGGTATAAGTACAGTATTTCAGCCGACCGGCTCAGGGCGATTGCGGCAATGGCTGATGAGTACCATCTTAAATTCATTCCGGTTCACCAGATAACAGATTAAGGTTCCTGTTCGTTTACCGGATCCTGCCACATTTTTTTCCTCTTGGATTATTAGCAGCTTCATAAGGGGTGAAACTCCGGCTGCAGCTTTCAAACAGGACAGCCGCGATAAGCAGGACAATAAAGATCTTCGTTCTCATACGTCGGGATTTTAGTTGTTATGTTTTCAGGGAATGAAACTACTACAGCCGGGCCGGATCACCCACAGGAAATCCCTTCCGAAATATGCCATACATTTTTTGTGAAAAGCATCCCGTAGAATTGCTTGCGCCTTACCAGTGGTTGTGTAGTTTCTCCCGGTAAAAAAACGGCCGTACCCGCAGCGGTCTATTTTTTACCCGTGGCCGCCCAGAAAATCCCTGCATAAATATGCTGCAGGAAGGCGGGATCCCGGTACACGGCAGGCAGGTGACCCAGGGCCGTGTAAAAAGAACGACCCCCGTCAAAGTCGTGGTACCAGGCCACGGGATGAAAGCTCCCCATCCCTTTACCGGATTTGGAAGGCGACCAGTTTGCTTCGGGGTTATAAGTGGTTTCATCTACGGAAAGGATATAGTTCAGTCCTTTTATTTTTTCCTCGCCGAACTGATACCATTCATCTGTCCACAACGGGTTGATGGAAAAGTTTTGTAAGCCGGGAAAAGCCGTATTCGTCAGCTGCAGTTTGGCCGTCTGAATGGCCGGGTGAATAAAAAACATTCTTCCCACCAGCCGGTTATACCAGTCCCAGTCATATTCCGTGTCAGCCGCACTGTGTATGCCCACATACCCTTTTCCGGACTGAATGAACCGTTCGATCGCTTTCTGTTCCGAGGAGTCGAAAATATTCCCGGTCGTATTCAGGAAGATCAGTACCTGGAAATCCTGCAGGTATTTATCGTTGATTTTAACAGCATCCTGGTGCCATTGCACTTCAAAAAAATTCCGGTCGGCCAGGTCCCTGATCGCTTCCACCCCATCATTGATGGATTCATGGTGCCAGCCGGCTGTTTTGGTAATAAGCAGTGCTTTGAATTGTTTTTGTGCCTGAAGGGTAAAGGCAGAAAGAAATAGCAGGAGTGCGGCAAGGATCTGTTTCATATGAATGAAGTAATTATAGTCATTACCCTTTTCAGGGTAACGGGTATGAAATTACGATTCATTATAAAACAAACATCCCGGCAGAAAGCCGGGATGCGGTGAGGGGTACTTACTTTATGTATCCGGGAAATGGCTCCCGGGGTTTTTCTAATCCATCTCCCATTAAGATGGACCGTCCTTGTCCTCTTGTTTTAACTGCAACCACCCTGGTTGCCACAGTTCAGGCATTTGTAGCAGGTGCCGCTCCGCATCATGATGTGGCCGCATACATTACAGGCCGGGGCATCACTTTGCATACTCTTGGCGGAAGCACTCAGTGCATCCATCCCGGTTTCGGCCTTTACTGCTTTTGCAGCCCTTGCCGGTTGAGGTGTCACACTGCTGGTTGCGGATGGAGTGATCCGGACGCTGCTGAGTTCCTGGTCTTTGGCATATTCCAGGCCATTGGAGGGGATCTCATCCCAGTCGTCTGCCCCTGTATTCAGCACTTCCGGTTTATCCAGCACATGCACCAGGTCGGTACGTCCCAGGTATTCGTATCCTAATACACGGAAAATAAAATCAACAATAGAAGTGGTGGACTTGATATTCGGGTGCTCCACAAAACCGGAGGGGTCGAAACGGGTAAAGGCGAACTTGTCAACGAATTCTTCCAGCGGCACCCCGTATTGCAGGCCGATCGAGATAGAAATGGCAAAACAGTTCATCATACTGCGCATGGTGGCACCCTCTTTTGCCATATCGATAAAGATCTCACCGAGTGTACCATCACCATACTCACCGGTGCGGAGGAAGATGGCCTGGCCATTGATCTTGGCCTTTTGGGTAAAGCCGCGGCGTTTGGCCGGCAGCGCCCTTCTTTCCACAATGCTGGCCAGTTTACGTTTCAGTTTGGTATCGGGGGAGGCCTGAACCCTTTTCTGTACTTCTTCAAGCAGTTCTTCCACGGTCAGTTTACCCAGGTCCACAATGTTGGATTCGGCAGCGGTTTCCGTGGCTTTGATATCTTCCGCAAGCGGGCTTCCCTCTTCTGTTTTCTTTTTCTTATCGCTTTTATTGCTGAGCGGCTGAGAGAGTTTAGAGCCATCACGGTAGAGGGCATTGGCTTTCAGTCCCAGTTTCCAGCTCAGGTAGTAGGCGTCTGCTATCTCTTCCACTTTTGCCTCATGCGGCAGGTTGATGGTTTTTGAGATAGCGCCGCTGATAAAGGGCTGCACAGCCCCCATCATCCGGATATGGCCGTGGGCATGGATATAGCGCTGGCCTTTGGCCCCGCATTTATTGGCACAGTCAAAAACGGGCAGGTGTTCTTCTTTAAGACCGGGGGCACCTTCAAGCATCATCGTTCCGCAGACATAGTCGTTAGCGGCAGCGATCTGTTCCTCGGTAAAGCCAAGTGCTTCCAGCAGGCTCCACTCGAAATTGTTGTACTGCTCAGGTGTAAAGCCCAGGCGCTGGAGGCATTCTTCCCCGAGGGTGTATTTATTGAATACAAACCCGATCTCAAATGCGGTCAGTGCCGCCGCATCCAGGCGTTTGATCTCGTCGGCGATAAATCCCTTTTCGCTCAGTGTCTGGTGATTGATATAAGGGGCGCCGGCAAAAGAAGCGGTGCCGGTAGCATATTTAATGATCTTTTCTGCTGCAGCATCAGCATACCCGAGATTCTTCAGTGCTACGGGTACCGATTGATTGATGATCTTGAAATAACCGCCGCCGGAAAGTTTTTTGAATTTCACCAGGGCAAAATCAGGTTCCACACCGGTGGTATCGCAATCCATTACCAGGCCGATGGTGCCGGTAGGTGCGATCACCGTGGCCTGCGCATTGCGGTAGCCATACTTCTCTCCCATTTCCACGGCATCATCCCAGGCCTTGCAGGCTGCCTTTAATAAATAGTCGGGGCAGTATTTTGCATGTATGCCCTGCGGTTTCAGGCTCAGTCCTTCATATTCATCGGCATCGTAAGCGGCAAGCCGGTGGTTACGCATTACCCGCATCATGTGCTCCCTGTTCTCTTCATACCGGGGAAAGGCACCCAGCACCTCCGCCATTTCCGCAGAGGTCTTGTAGGCAATCCCTGTCATGATCGCTGTGATGGCGCCGGCAATGCCCCTGGCCTCCTCACTGTCGTAAGGAATGCCACTCACCATCAGCATGGTGCCCAGGTTGGCATAACCCAGTCCAAGTGTTCTGTATTCGTAGCTCAGTTGTGCCACTTCTTTGGAAGGGAACTGTGCCATCAGTACAGATATTTCGAGCACTACGGTCCAGAGCCTTGTATTGTATTCATACCCTTCCACATCAAATACATTCTTCTCCGTATCAAAAAACTTCATCAGGTTGGCGGAAGCGAGGTTGCAGGCCGTATTATCGAGGAACATGTATTCAGAGCAGGGATTGGAAGCCCTGATCGGACCGCCTGCGGGGCAGGTATGCCATTCATTAATGGTAGTGTCGTACTGAGTACCGGGATCGGCACAGCGCCAGGCCGCATAAGCGATCTGGTTCCAGAGCTCTCTGGCAGGTACTTTTTTCATTACCCGGCCATCCATTCTTCCTTTCAGTTCCCAGGCATCGTTATTCTCCAGCCTTTCGAAGAAAGCATTCGGAATACGGATGGAGTTGTTGGAGTTCTGGCCGCTTACCGTTCTGTATGCTTCATCTTCATAACCGGAAGGATAACCGGCTGCGATCAGTGCCCCCACTTTCTTTTCTTCCTCTACTTTCCAGTTGATGAATTCAACGATCTCGGGGTGATCGAGGTCCAGGCAAACCATTTTTGCGGCACGGCGGGTGGTACCGCCGGATTTGATAGCACCGGCAGCACGGTCACCGATCTTCAGAAAGCTCATGAGGCCGGAAGAGGAACCGCCGCCGCTGAGTTTTTCACCTTCCCCGCGGAGGTTGGAATAGTTGGTTCCCACACCGGAGCCGTATTTAAAGATCCTTGCTTCACGAACCCAGAGGTCCATGATACCGCCTTCGTTTACCAGGTCATCATCCACACTTAAAATAAAGCAGGCATGCGGCTGAGGGCGTTCGTATGCGTTGGCAGATTTTTTTAACTGGCCATCTGCGGGATCCACATAATAGTGGCCCTGGGGCTTACCGGTAATGCCATAGCTTTCATGCAGGCCGGTATTGAACCATTGCGGGCTGTTGGGCACACACATCTGGTTCAGGATGGAGTAAACCAGTTCTTCGTAAAAAACAACAGCATCTTTTTCTGAAGCGAAATACCCGTAGCGTTCGCCCCATGCTTTCCAGCAATTCGCCATACGATGGGCTACCTGTTTAGCTGATGTCTCTCTCCCTAAAGAGCCATCAGGCTGGGGTACACCCGCCTTACGGAAATATTTTTGGGCAAGAATATCGGTGGCAATCTGACTCCATTGTTTAGGCACTTCCACATTGTTCATCTCAAACACCACTTCGCCACTGGGATTGCGGATTATGGAAGTGCGGTAGTCATATTCAAACATATCGTACACGTTCACGTCGTCACGGGTAAAGCGACGGGAAAACTGCAGACCCGCCACAGGGCGGGATGCCTTGGTTTTGGTAGCCATAACGAAGAAAGAATTTATCGGGTTAGGGAAATATGAAATCCATTAACGTCCATGACGAAAATATTTTTAAGTATCTGTAATTCATAGTCAGAGATATTCACATTCTGTGGAAAATAGTGCCCGGAAAACCTATGATGCAAGCCTGTATTGCGTCCCGGCATTTTTTCACATCCCGCACCGGTTATCAGGGGCAAAAATTTTTTGGAAAATTACAAACAGTATAGTAGGAATCCGTTTTAAAAACTGCCTTTTTCCTGAAACGCAATTCCGGCAAGGGTTTTTGCATTTTGATCCGCTGAAACAGCAGTAAAATCAGCTGTTTCAGCCGGCCGGTCCGCCACGATCCTTGACAGGAAGGCCCTGCAGACTACTAACCGGGTCCGGTACCGCCCGGGTTACCGGTGAGTGCCCGGGTTTTCGTTTAACTATACCGTAAGTATCAAACAGGATGCGGGGAATGCCTGATGTTACAGTGATCATAACCTTCTTTCCCTCTGTCTCAGTCATCTGTATGCTTCAGAAAAGCATATAGTTTCAGGCTGGCAATACGGGAAGTTTTTCGCATTTTTGCAGGATATCAACCGGTACCGGATGAAGTCAACAATTTATAACGATCTGGCAGCTAGAAAGAAGCAGGGTAAGAAATCCTTTGCAGTGCTGATTGACCCGGATAAGGTAACCCCTGCTATCCTGGATGAGCTGACAGAACGCTCTCTGGCAGCCCGGGTGGATTACCTGCTGGTAGGCGGAAGCCTGGTCATATCGAACCATCTGGATGAATGTGTACAGCATATAAAACAGAACTGCGATATACCGGTCATCCTCTTTCCCGGCAGCCCTTCGCAGGTAAGTAAGTACGCAGATGCCCTTTTGTACCTCTCCCTGATCTCCGGCCGGAACCCGGAACTGCTGATCGGCCAGCATGTGGTCTCTGCCCCGTTTGTAAAAACAAGCGGCCTGGAAATAATGCCTACCGGGTATATTGTCATTGACGGAGGAGCCCCCACCACTGTTTCCTACATCAGTAATGCGGCCCCCGTACCGGCAGACAAGAATGAAATTGCAATGTGCACTGCCATGGCCGGTGAAATGCTGGGCATGAAACTGATCTACATGGATGCCGGTAGCGGCGCCAGGCGCCCGATTTCTGAAAGCATGATAAAATCAGTGGCTGAAAGTATTGAAGCCCCGCTCATCGTGGGCGGTGGTATTATACATCCCGAAAAGGCTTACCTGAATTGCAAGGCAGGTGCCGATGTGATCGTGGTTGGTAATGCCATCGAAAAAGATGCTTCCCTTATCAAGGAGATGAGTGATGCTATCCACAGTATCGCTATCAACAGCAGCGCCTCCTGATAATTTCCCCTCTGAAAGAAAAAAAAACCGGCGGAATAAATCCACCGGTTACATACTGTATCCGAAGCAACTCTTGAATACTCCTACAACGGAGTTTCTTTCACCAGCCTTTCCTCCTCAGGAAATGCTTCGGGTACCTACTCTTATCAGCCCGTTTCCTCCGGCGCTATCTATTACCGGATGAAAGCCGTCCTGGACAACCGGGAGACACACTATTCAAAAACGATCGTCATACACGGCTCCGGCGAAGGCGACCATCCCCGGCTGGTCACCAATCCGGTGAATAATGGCTCGATCGCTATTACCGGCACCAGCGATTTTCAGTTCACCATTACAGACCTGAACGGAAGAACAGTAAGATCCGGGACCCTGCAGAACGGCATCACCAGCATTCCTGCACAATCATTGCAAAAAGGGATGTACCTGATCCGGTTTACGGGACATGACGGAAGCACTGACACACAAAAAGTAATGATACAATAACTGATTACCTGTGAAAAAACTAAACCCGTGCACGACCGATCCCCCTGAAGAACCATTTTTCCAGTTCGCTATGAAACTATCAGTATCCTTTAAAACAAAAACAGCCATGAAGAACAACCTGTATCCGGAAAACCACTGGTCAATATCCTTGAAGCCCATCGTTACCTGTTGAAATTTTCAACCGTCCCTATCCTGTGAGATACTGCTCAGCAGAGCACTTATGAAAACAACAACCGCCCGGGAATCCAGGCGGTTGTTTTCTGTTATTTATACGGGTAATGTACTTGCGGCTACAAAATGGTCAGCGAAGCTCCTCTGTCTTAACCCGGCCCGGTGTTTCCTTTCCGGCTACAATACTAACTGAACTGAGCCCGATGGCTTTTATTATCATCGCCATATTATCAAGGTCCAGTGTCTTTACTTCATCACTGGGCTTGTGATAGTTGGGTTCTGCATCCATTTTCGAGGTAGAGATGGTATGTGCGGGTACCCCCAGGCGTGCCAGGGTGGCATTATCAGAACGGTAAAAAAGTTGTTGCTGCGGATAAGGGTCGGGGTAAAAGGTAAACCCGGTTCCCTGCAGGTCCTTCGCCATTATTTCGCCCATATTGGTTTTTTCATACCCTGTTATGTATGCTGAGTTCTTTCCCCATTTGCTTTCGGTGCCGATCATTTCGATATTGAACATGGCGACCACTTTTTCCGGGTCGAACTGGCGGGAAAAATATTGTGAGCCGAAGCCCCCTGTTTCCTCTGCTGTAAAGGCTGCAAAAACAATGGTCCGCTCGTTATTATTCAGTTTCCGGAAGTATTTCGCCAGCAGGATCACCCCGGTGGTACCGGCCGCATCATCATTGGCCCCGTTGTAAATGGAGTCGCCCTCCACTCCCTGCCGCACCCCCAGGTGGTCATAATGCCCCGAGAAGATTACATACTCATCCTTCCTGCTTTTACCCGGCAGCACCCCCACCACGTTCGCCATCTTCTGTTCGGTGATCTCATGCGTGGCCGCTACGGAATAAACGGCAGGCTCCTTGTCTGTAAGGATGAAGATCGTACTGGTATTGGTTTTAAAAAGCGAAGATTTCAGCCGGGCAAGGTTCCCGAAGCTGTTTGCAAAACTGATATCCACCCAGGCGATCGTATTCTTATTGTTCCGCACCAGTTTCCGGGCTTCTGCCTGCAGGTTCATTCCGGCCCTGATCGTTGCTTTTTCATACCCGGAAGTATTATCCATTTTCAGTTGCGGCTGGCAGGTGACCACGATGATATTCTTCTGATCGATCTCGGCCCCGTCGAGTTGGGCAGAAGCGCTGATGAATTTGGGTCTTACCAGGGAAAATTCCTGCCGGTAACTGCCGCTGTTGTTCCAGGTTTGCAGACCGGCGGCCTTAAACTCGGCCGCAATAAAGTCTGCCGCCTTATCGATTTCAGGGGAAAAGACCCTCCGGCCTCTCATTTCATCTGAAGCAAGCACCGAAATGACCCGTTCTGCTTCTTTAGCATTGATCACTTCATCTGCCTTTTGTGCCCGGGAAATAGTGGCTGCCAGGAGCAGCACCCATGATAAAAAGATGTTACGCATCATTAAGCTGTTGTTATTAATCTAAGACTTTGGGAGATGCCGGTCAGTTGCAGGGCTGGCTAACCTGGCACCAGGAATATAAATTGCTTACAGGCTCATCATTTCTTTGAACTTGACGGTCTGCCGGCGGCTTACCTCTATTTTCTCGCCCCCTTTTAATTCGAGCAATAATCCCCCGTTGAAATAAGGTTCGATTTTCTCGATCATCCGGAGGTTGACGATATGTTTACGGTTCGCCCGGAAAAACGTTTTCTCATCGAGGCGCTCTTCCAGCGCATTCAGTGATTTGAGGATAAGCGGCTTGTTGGTGCCGAAAAAAACCTTTGCATAGTTACCAACACTTTCGAAGAGCCGGATCTCACTGAGTTTTACAAACCAGCATCTTTCACCATCCTTTACAAACACCTGGTCATTCTCCGAAAGCAGGCTGTTGTTAGTACTCACCACTTCCACACTCCTGTTCTCTTTTGCTTCACCGGCATTCAGTTTCTGAACAGCATCAGCCAGTCTTTTCGGTTCGATCGGCTTCAGCAGGTAATCAAGAGCATTTACTTCAAATGCCTTTAAGGCAAATTCATCATAGGCGGTGGTAAAGATCACATGCGGCGCCTTTTCGAGCTGCGAAAGCAGGTCAAACCCTGTTTTGCCGGGCATTTGAATATCCAGGAAAATAAGATCCGGTTGCAGGCTTTCGATCTTTGCTATTCCTTCTTCTGCATTGGCTGCCTCATCCACTACTTCCACCTCGGGAAAATCCTGTAACAGTTTCCGTAATTCTGTCCTGGCAAGTCTTTCGTCATCAATGATGATAGCTTTCATATTTTATTTTTAAGAGTTGTCGTTCAGTGTTTGAAGTTCACTTTCCGGTAAGCGATCACTTTGTTTTCGGGGGCTGCCCGGTACGTTAACCATTAAACGTTACATGTTCTTTACCGGTATCAGCACTTTTGCTTCCACCAGCGATCCGTTAATCTGGCTTATTTCAAATTTTGCTTTGTCGCCAAACAGCAGGTTGAGCCGGTTGGTGGTGCTGGAAAGGCCAAAGCCTTCTGTATTGATCTTACCATTCAGCTGGCCGGTATTCTGCACCACCAGTTCATGGTAATCGCCTTTGAAATCAGAGATCACTTTTACCATGCCCCCGTTGATCTGCTTGCTGATGCCGTGTTTTATCGCATTCTCCACAAGTGTTTGCAGCATCATCGGCGGCACCGGCTGATCAAGGGTGTCTTCGTCCACCTGGTACTCGATCTTCAGCCGGTCTTCAAACCGCATATTTTCAAGCGCCAGGTAGTCTTTCACAATACTCAGTTCCTTTTCAAGTGTGACGGTCTCAGCTTTCTCGGCATGCATGCTGCTCCGCAGGATATTGCTGAGTTCGGTTACGGCTTTACGGGCCCTTTGCGGGTTCTCGTCCACCAGTGCCCGGATACTGTTCAGTGAATTGAAAATAAAATGGGGGTTGATATGGGCTTTAATGGTCTTTAGTTCCAGTTCTTTTACCAGGGCCTCAAGGCGGAGGGTATCCAGCTGTTGCTTCTGGCTTTTGGTAACGTAATGGTACACGAAATAGATCATGTTCCAGATAAAGAAGAGAATGAAGAAGGAAAAGCCGCTGCTGAGTACCAGTACCAGTTTACTTACCCAGTACCGGGGCTGGGCCCTCGCCAGCAGTTCTGTTTCATCCGAACTCAGGAGTTTGAACTGGGTAACTGTTTCCAGCCGGAGGAAGGAAGCGATCAGTGACATGACCAGGGTAAGGCCTAAAAAGAAGAAAACCTGTCTCCGGAGGCCCATTTGCAGGATACCTATCCGCATAATGACCTCCCGCATCAGGTGGGAGATGATCAGGCCGAGTACGAGGAAGATCAGTAACCGGGTGAAAAACTTCCCTTCGGTATCCAGTTTGTCAAACGAAAATGCAAAAAAGGTATTAATGGCAGCAAAACTGCCCCAGCCAATGGCCTGAAAAACCCAGTATGTTCTCCACTTATTGCTAAAAGGCATAGTCAAAGCTAACCAAAACCGGTTGCGGCTGGCTCCTGTAAATATACCAGTGGCAGAGTTGTTTTACAAATGGGTTTTCCTGTTAAGAAGGCCGGATTAATATGCCTCAGAAAGAACAATACAGGGTGTGTTTTGTTAAAATATCTTTAGGAGATGGCTGCAAGGAAAACTGTACTTTTACCCCGCAAAACATCAAAATGGAAATAACCCCGGGTGCCCTTTTAAAAACAATCGATTCCCCTGCCGATCTGAAGAAGCTCCCCCGGGAGAAACTTCACCAGGTCTGCGATGAACTTCGCCAGTACATTATTGATGTGGTGAGTGTGCATGGCGGGCATTTTGGCGCCAGCCTGGGAGTGGTGGAGCTTACCACTGCCCTGCATTATGTTTACAATACGCCCTACGATCAGCTTGTATGGGATGTTGGTCACCAGGCTTACGGGCATAAGATCCTTACAGGCAGAAGGGATAATTTCTATACCAACCGGAAATACAAAGGCCTCAGCGGTTTCCCCAAAAGAAGCGAAAGTGAATATGATACGTTTGGCGTAGGTCATTCTTCCACTTCCATCTCTGCTGCCCTGGGTATGGCCATGGCAGCCAAGTACAAAGGGGAAACAGACAGAAAGGTGGTGGCCGTGATCGGCGATGGCGCCATGACAGCCGGTCTCGCCTTTGAAGGAATGAACCATGCAGGGGTGGCGGATGCAGATATGCTGATTGTGCTGAATGATAACGGCATTGGCATTGATCCCAATACCGGCGCCCTCAAAGAATATCTTACCGATATCACTATCTCGCCCACGTATAATAAAGTAAAAGATGATGTGTGGAAGCTCCTGGGCAAATTGCCGGTGGGCAAAAACTTTACCCGGGCCATGGGCCATAAGCTGGCAGAAGGCCTGAAGGGCATGGTAAGCAGCAGTGCCAATTTGTTTGAAGCCCTTAAGCTCCGTTATTTCGGTCCTATTGATGGCCATAATGTGGCCAAACTGGTTGATACCTTAAAAGATCTGCGTCATATTCCCGGTCCCAAGATCCTGCATATCATCACAACAAAAGGAAAAGGGTATGCACTGGCCGAAAAAGACCAGACCAAGTGGCATGCCCCCGGCCTGTTCGATAAGATAACCGGTGAGATCCAAAAGAAGAAGTTCGACCTGCCGCAGCCTCCCAAGTACCAGGATGTTTTCGGGCATACGATCATTGAGCTGGCTGAAAAAAATGAGAAGATATTCGGTATTACGCCGGCCATGCCTTCCGGTTCCTCGCTGAAATTTATGATGGAGAAAATGCCCCACCGTGCCTTTGATGTGGGCATTGCCGAGCAGCATGCCGTAACCCTCAGCGCCGGCCTGGCTACCCAGGGAATGAAGGTGTTCTGCAACGTATATTCTTCCTTCATGCAAAGGGCTTATGACTCCATGGTGCATGATGTGGCCATTCAGAAACTGCCGGTGATATTCTGCCTTGACCGTGCCGGCCTGGTAGGGGATGATGGCCCGACCCACCATGGCTGTTATGATATTGCCTACATGCGCTGCATCCCCAATATGATCATCAGTGCCCCGATGAATGAAAGCGAACTCCGCAACCTGATGTACACGGCACAGCTGGAAAGCACCACCCTGCCTTTCGCCATCCGCTACCCCCGCGGAGAAGGCGTGATGCCGGAATGGAAAACAGAGATGAAAGAGATCATCATCGGTACCGGCAGAAGACTCAGAGAAGGAAAAGACATCGCCATCCTGTCCCTTGGCCATACCGGCAATTTTGCTGCCACGGCGATCCGGGAACTGAAGAATGAGGGTATCACCCCCGGTCATTACGATATGCGTTTTGTAAAACCGCTTGATGAAGCCCTGCTCCATGAAGTATGCCGGCAATACGAAAAATTCATTACGGTGGAAGACGGGACCGTAAAGGGCGGGTTCGGTTCCGCCATACTGGAGTTTATGGCAGTGCATGGATACAAGAATGATGTGCGGATACTGGGAATACCCGACCGGCTGGTTGAGCATGGCACGCCGAAAGAGCTGCACCGTGAATGCGGATATGATGCAGAGGCGATCAGGGAAACGGTGCTGGAAATGATGAGAGGCAAAGTATCAGTCATGCAGGTGCTGCAATAATTATCCTTAATAATAATGCTACGGTGGTTATATTTTTTGCTGGTCATTGCCGGCACGTCACCTATTGTATCCTGCAAAGGGGAAAAAAAACTCCAGGTGAAATATCTTGGATCAGTTCGCACCAGGATATCTTATGCTTCAATGCAGTATACTGAAGATGAAATGACTGCCGGTAAATCCCCTGAGGAAGAGAAAAAATCCAACCCGTTTGTTTATGATATATCGGGCGGTAATGACAGCCTGCTTGTAACAAGGTTCAAAGCGCTGGGATTGATACGGGACAATGAATTTCTTCCTAAAAAATTTAAGAAACAAACCTCGGAGCAAACCAGTTTAACAGATAGCAGGGGTAATGTATTTAAAATAAAATTCTACCAAAATAAGTTAAGCGGGCATATACATTTCAGCATCGTTTCCCCTAACGACTCCCTGGATACAGACACAAATAGTATTGCGCTTCAAAACCTGGATTATGCATTTATCGATGTGATACCCGGCGGCAATAAAGAGCTTGTGTATCTTGATGATTATTATTTCATGAATGGCGACAACTTTGATTTCCTGGTGTATGAAATCATTACCCGGTAGCCCGCAAGCCGGGGAAAAATAATTGTACCTTTCAGAAAATATCTTCTTTGAAAACATTCCTTATAGCCATATTACTGTATGTCCCCGTTTATTGTCCGGCCCAGCTGGCCATTGGTGCCAAAGCCGGTCTCAATTTTGTAAACGTTACCAACACAGCCGGTATACATGCAGACAGCCGCTCCGGTTATATGATCGGGGCATTCCTTTCTCCCAAACCGAAAAAATTATTTGGCTTCCGCACGGAAGTGCTGCTTTCCCGCCAGGGTTACGATTATAAGAATGGTACGAGTACCGGAAGTGTAAACCTCGATTACCTGCTGCTGCCCCAGTTACTTACCATCAATTTCAGCAAAAGAGCAGAAGCCCATGCAGGGGGCCAGCTGGCTTTCCTGCTGAATGCGGGAGTGGACAGCACCGGCGGCGGCAGCAACAGCAGTTTGTTTGATTACTTCAACAGGTTTGATTATGGATTGGCCGGCGGGCTGCAGGTTTCTCCTTTCAGCGGGTTATTCATCGGAGCCCGTATGAATATCAGCCTGCATAACCTGAATAAAGAGCAGCCGCTCGGAACGCCGTCTCCCCGGTTTGTTCCAAAAGAGTTTATCAAAAACAACGTGGTGCAGCTCTATGCCGGCTGGCGGTTTTAACTTGTCAAAGCTTTAACAGGAAAAGTCACAATCCTCCTTTATGGATTTTCGTTGAACAGTTGTCTTATACCCTTTCAAACAACTGTGTTATGAAACCCGGCCGGCTGATCATTCTCCTTGTCATCATTTTCATTTTTGCTTCCTGGTTCAGGCACACGGAGGCCTGGAAAAAGGCCAAAACAGTCCTTCCTGAACATATTGTCAGTTACCCGCTAAAAGATATTACGAAGGAAAAGCTGGAGCAAAAGGCAATGGCTGCCCGGAAATTTACCGCACAGAAAGGGTTTAACCAGGATTGCTGTTTCCTGATTGACATGAGCCTGCCCTCCGGGCAAAACCGGTTCTTTATCTACGACCTGAGAAAAGACAGTATCCGGGATGCAGCCCCGGTGGCACATGGCAATTGTTTTGAATACTGGCTGGAAGGCCGTCGCTACAGCAATGTAGTGGGCAGCGGATGCACCTCCCTCGGGAAATATAAAGTGGGGATCCCTTATACCGGTAAGTTTGGCTATTCTTATAAACTCCACGGGCTTGACAGCAGTAACAACAATGCATTTGAAAGGACCGTCGTATTGCACGGGCATAGCTGTGTGCCGGAAACAGCCGTCAGCGATGATATTTGCCAGAGTAACGGATGCCCTACCGTGGGGCCGGGTTTTCTTGTTAAGCTGAAGCAGATCATCAACACATCAGGAAAACCGCTGTTGCTCTGGATCTACGATTGAGCGGTACAGCCGGGCTAAATAAAAAATCCTTCTGCATGGCAGAAGGATTTCTGTTTATTATGTTGCGGGGATCAGCTTCCGGCCTGGGCCTTGAAACTTTTTACCTGCTGTGCATCGATCGTTACCGGGCAGCTCAATGCTTTGCTGACCGGGCAGTTGGCCTTGGCATCTTCGGCATACTGGGGAAAATCCTTGGCCCTGAGTTTAGGAACCTTGGCCTTTACTTCCAGGTGGCTGCCGGTGATGGCGCCACCTTCCAGGGTAATGGTGCATTTTGTTTCGATCCGGCTGGGGGTGTACCCGGCCGCCCCGAGAACAAAACTTAATTTCATCGAATAACAACCAGCATGCGCCGCAGCAATCAGCTCCTCCGGATTGGTATAGGTTCCGTCTTCAAAACGACTTCTGTAATCGTAGTTTTTGTTTTTAATGACCCCGGACTGGGTAAGCAGTTTGCCGCTACCCTCTTTGCCGGATCCTTTCCAGTTGGCTGTTGCAGTCCTTTTCATAATTTACTTGGTTTTATTGTGGTTGATGAATGTCTTCCATTTCCGCCAGCCGGTTTTCCGGCTCATTATACTCGATGATGAAATTATTTTTTCCTTCGCCGGTCATTATTTTCAGGAATTTCTGCTGCACCAGCTCCAGCAGTGAGAGGAAGATGAAAATGGCATGCACCCGGTTCTCAGCCGTGTCAAAGATCCTTTCAAAGGAAAGTGTCTTCTGCTCTCTTGCCAGGTTGAGCATACTGTCCCGGCTTCCTTCCATGGTATAGTTGTACTGTACCACGGTATGGACGGGTTTATTCAGACGGTCACTGTATTTCTGCATAGCCCTTTCAAAAGCTTTCATCAGCTTGAAAAGGGTGATGCTTTGGATTTCGGTGCCTTCACTGTCTTCCTCGCCGATGCCGGCCAGTTCCCGCTGGATATTTCCTCTTTTTACCATCAGCATCCGCAGGGCTTCCATTTCGGCCATCTGTGCAGAGGCTTCTTTAAAGCGTTTGTACTCCAGTATCTTGTTGACGAGTTCCTGGCGGGGATCTATTTCGTTGCCTTCCGCATCCAGCTCTTTACGGGGCAGCAGCATTTTGGCCTTGATCCGCATCAGGGTGGAGATAAACAGGATGAACTCACTGCTGAGTTCGATATTCAATTCTTCACTTTGATGTATATAATCCAGGAAATCGTTGGTGATCTTCGTGATGGGAATGTTGTAAATATCCAGTTCATCCCGTTCTATGAAGAATAACAACAGGTCAAAAGGGCCTTCGAACTGGGGCAACCTGATCTGGTAAGAAGTAGTCTGCACGTAAATCAGTTATATCTTAAAAAATAAAGTCCTGCGAGTGGGAGCCCAGCCACAGGACTTCACAAAAATAAGGGAAACAGGGCTAGCTTGTCCGGGGTTTTCCACCTGTTATTTTTTCAGGGAATCCCTGATCTCACGCAGCAAAGTGATCTCTTCGGGGGGTGCGGCTGGGGCTGCTTCCTCCTTCTTTTTAAGTGAGTTCATGGCCTTGATTACCAGGAAAAGCACAAAGGCAATGAGGATGAAATCGATCACGGCCTGGATAAATACGCCGACCGGGAAAACCGTATGCCCAACGTTGACGGTGAGCTCCGACAGGCCCCCTTTCCCCATCAGCAGGGCAATGACGGGGCTGATAATACTCTCATTAAATGCGGTAACAATTTTCCCAAAAGCGCCACCGATAACAACGGCAACTGCAAGATCAACAATGTTGCCCTTCATGGCAAATTCCTTGAATTCTTTGAGCATTCCCATAACAAATTGGTTTTAGTGTGATAATAATAGCAGCATATCCGTGGCGGCAGATTGTATGGCAGGTAAATTTAAGAGAAACCCCTAAAAATGGGGTAAAAAAGTACTGTTTGGGTGCGATTACCGGCCCCTGCCCCCTGTTTTTGGGAACGCCACTCGCCTCCAGCCGGGCTGGTTCCGTTATTTTTTTAACCCCGGAAACTGCATATCGAGGCTCTTCAGCAGGCCATGAAGCGCCGAGGCGATGATATACTCCTTGTACCAGTTCTGATCGGCCGGCACAATGATCCAGGGCGGGTTATCGCAGTTATTGAAGCACTCCTCGTACATCTGCATGTAGATATCCCAGAGTTTGGCCTCTTCAAAATCCTTTTCGTTGTACTTCCACATCTTGGCCGGGTCTTTCATCCTTTCCGAAAGGCGGTCATGCTGCTCTTCAGGCGAAATATGCAGGTAAAATTTGAGGATATGTGTTTTATTATGGTCCATCAGCAGTTGTTCAAAATCATTGATGGCCTTCATCCTTTTTGTCGCCGTTTCATCATCACACCATTTATGCACTCTCGTAACAAGGATGTCTTCGTAATGGGACCGGTTGAATATCTGGATCATTCCCCTGGCGGGGGCATGCTGGTGCACCCTCCATAGAAAATCATGCGAGAGCTCTTCCGGTGTCGGGGCTTTATAGGATTTAACCGTTACACCCTGCGGGTTCATATTGGTGAATACATTCCTGATCACGCCGTCTTTACCGCTCCCGTCCATTCCCTGGATCACCACCAGCACCGAGTGCTTGCTTTCGGCATAGAGCAGGTTCTGAAGATCATCCAGCTCCTGCAGGATGGAGAGTGTCTTGTCCTTTATTTCTTTTTTGTCCAGTTCTTTCGGGGCCCGGGTGGAAATATCTGCCAGTTTTATTAATGCCATACAACATTGAATTGTACACAATATAAAAATAATTGTCCTGTTCTGCAGGGCAATTCCCAACTTTGCCCCCGTTATGAAAACCAACCAGGCCTTTGCGAAATGGGGATTATTTGTCCTGTTGTCTTTTATCTGGGGGAGCAGCTTTCTGCTGATGCTGATCGGGCTGGAGAAACTCAACCCCTGGCAGGTGGCGGCCATACGGTTATTTGCAGCCGGCATCATCATGATCCCTTTTGCAAGGATGGCTATGAGGAAGATTCCGAAAGAGCTTTCCCGCTATGTCATTCTTTCGGGATTCCTGGGCAGTTTTTTCCCGGCTTTCCTGTTTTGTCTGGCGGAGACAAAGCTGGACAGTTCTTTTGCGGGTACGCTGAACTCCCTCACCCCGATCTTTGTCTTGCTTACCGGAACACTTTTCTTTCAGCTGAAAGTAAATGTGCAGCAGGTAACGGGTATCCTCATCAGTTTTACCGGAAGTATCCTTCTCTTCATGGCCAAAGGCGGAAAGACAGGCGACCTGCTGTATATCGGTTTTGTGGTGTTAGCCACCTGTTTCTATGGACTGAATGTAAATATGGTGAGCCGGAAGCTGCGTTCTGTCACCTCCTTTGATATCGGGGTGCTGGCATTTTCCTTTCTTTCCATTCCTTCCCTGGTCATTTTGCTTGCATTCGGCACACATAAACTGGATTACGGAAACGCAGCGATCCTGCGTTCTGTCGGGGCCAGTGCCCTGCTCGGGGTGATGGGCACCACTATGGCCTCCATGTTGTTTTATATCCTCCTGAAGAGGGCGGGCGGGGTGTTTGCCAGCACCGTTACCTATGGCATACCATTCATTGCCATTTTCTGGGGATGGGTCTATCAGGAAAAAGTGACCTGGGCCGTGGTGATAAGCCTGCTGGTGATCCTGGCGGGTATCTTCATCGCCAACCTGAAAGATAAACCCATCAGCGGGCTGATGGGTCTGTTCAGAAAAGATAATAAGAGCGACCGGGTTACACTGACATGATCTCTTTTTCCTTGGCGGAAAGGTGTTTTTCAACCGCTGCGGTAAACTTATCGGTGATCTCCTGCACATTGGCTTCCGCTTCTTTGGCAGCATCCTCACTCAGTCCGTTCTTCTGTAATTTTTTGATGTGTTCGATCGCATCTCGTCGGATGTTCCGGATCGCCACTTTGGAATGTTCCCCTTCCCCATGGCACCTTTTTACAAGTTCCCTTCTTCTTTCTTCTGTAAGCGGGGGAAGAAAAAGACGGATCAGTGCCCCATCATTTTGCGGGTTGATACCGATATTGGCTGCGATGATAGCCCTTTCGATCGGCTGCAGCATATTCTTTTCCCAGGGCTGAATGCTGAGGGTGCGGGCATCCATGACATTAATATTGGCCACCTGGTTTATCGGCATGGGTGAGCCATAATAATCAACGGAAATGCCATCGAGCATCTGGGGGTTTGCCTTGCCGGCCCTGATCTTTACCAGTTCTGCTTCCAGGTGACCGATCGCTTTTTTCATGTGGTCATCTGCCACAGCGATAATTGATGCAACATCTTCTGCCATAATATTGAAAATTTAGGAGTTGCTGAAGAACTCAGGACGGCAAAGCTAATGAAAGACCTATACTCAAAAAAATGCCGGGTATCATTACCCGGCATCGAATATTTTTACGGCTGCATCAGTTTTTTTCTGCAGCGGTCGGTTCTTTTCTGAAGCTAACTTTCTTTACTTCCTTCTTCAACTGTGCTTTACCATTGATATCCCTGGTGACCACAAGGGTGCGCCGTTTTTCATTATCGTAGTAAAGGATACCAAGCGCTGAAAAGGCAAGTACCAGCATGGCGAGCAACAGGTAGTTGGGGCCCAGCGGCTTTGCCAACCATGCCATGAGGATAAAAAGGATATTGACGGTAACGCAGGTAAAGGTAACGGCCGCATGGCTCATCCCCCTGTCGAGCAGCAGGTGGTGTACATGGTTACGGTCAGGTGTAAACGGTGATCTGCCGTTCAGTATCCGGATACTGAACACCCGCAGGGTATCCAGGAGGGGAACCATTAATACCGCAAAACCAACTGCCACTGCAGCGGGTACCTGTATGGCCACAGCCGGTGAATCTGAAATACTGATGAACTTGATGACAAGGATAGAATTGATGAGGCCGATCATCAATGACCCGGAGTCTCCCATGAATATTTTAGCCGGCTGATGATTGAATATGAGGAACGCCACGAGGCTGCCGGCCATGGAAAAGGCGAGCAGGGCGTAGGCCTGGTAACCCACGGCAAAGAAATAGGAACCAAAAACCACCATGGTAAGGATGCCAAGACTGCTGGCCAGCCCGTCCACGCCATCGATCAGGTTAAATGAATTCATCACCACAATGATGGTAAGGTAAGAAAGGGCAAGGCTGAAGCCTTCCGGCAATTCATTAAAGCCAAGCAAGCCGTGCATACTGTCCAGCCGGATACCACCCAGGTGGATAAGGATCGATGCAGCAATGATCTGGCCGATGAATTTCTTGGTGGCTGACAGGATCATCAGATCATCTTTCAGCCCCAGGAAGAAAATAACAAGTGCAGCTGCAAAAAAGTATTGAAATTCAGGGTTCAGATAGCCTTGAACCGATAAAAGGGAAGCCAGGAGAAACCCGCCGAAGATGCCTACCCCGCCTAAAGAAGCAATGAGGCGGGTGTGTACTTTTCTTTCATCGGGTACATCGTATAATTTTTTCTGTTCGGCAATTTGTATAACCACCGGGATCGCCAGGAAGGTGATAATGAAGGCTACGGAAGCAGTCAGTAAGATGTCCAGCATCACGGTAGTTTTAATACGATACAAAAATAGGTTTTAAATACCTGGCTTTTCATTATGTCCACAATTTTAATGCATTACGCATTATATTTTTGTAAACACAGGATATTTGAACTTATGGCAAACAGATTAAACCGGTTGGATTTTGTATTGAAAAAGATTGCACTTTTGCGGCGGAACCCGGTTTTGAACCGGCAAGATACAAAAAGTTTAACAAGCATATTCTTTTATGGCTGAACTGACTTCCATTGCTGCCCAGGTGCGCAGAGATATCGTTAGAATGGTTCATGGTGCTAACAGCGGACACCCGGGCGGATCACTCGGTTGTGCTGATTTTCTAACGGCCCTGTATTTCAGGGTCATGAAACATAACCCGTCTTTTAATATGGATGCGCACAACGAGGATGTGTTCTTCCTGTCTAACGGGCATATCTCTCCTCTTTTCTATTCTGTGCTGGCCCGGTCCGGCTATTTCGATATAAAAGAACTGTCCACCTTCAGGAAGCTTAATTCAAGACTCCAGGGCCATCCTGCCACGCATGAGCATCTGCCGGGTGTCCGTATTGCTTCCGGATCACTGGGCCAGGGCATGAGTGTGGCTATTGGTGCCGCTTTGTCCAAAAGACTGGACGGCGATAAGAACCTTGTTTTCTCCCTGCATGGTGACGGGGAACTCGATGAAGGCCAGATTTGGGAGGCCGTGATGTTTGCGGCCCACCACAAGGTTGATAACCTTATTTCCACCATTGACTGGAACGGGCAGCAGATCGACGGCCCTACCGACAAAGTGATGAAACTTGGCAATATCCGGGAGAAATTTGAAGCATTTGGCTGGACCACCCTTGAAATGAATGGAAATAATATGGATGAAGTGGTAAGCACCCTCGAAAAAGCCAGATCACTGACCGGCCAGGGAAAACCCATCGCCATCATGATGCATACCATAATGGGCAAAGGGGTTGACTTTATGGAGGGCACCCACGAATGGCATGGCATCGCCCCCAATGACGAACAACTCGCAAAGGCCCTTGCCCAGATCCCGGAAACCTTAGGGGATTATTAAGGCCGGTCTGCCCGGATCAGAGGAGCCCGGTGTTATCATACAGCAGCATTGCTGAACATTCTGCTATTCACTTCGTAAAGAGAACTCCTGTGCGGCTGCTTTTCTTGAAGGTATCCAGGAGGCTATAAAGGCGATCAGGAAAACGGTCGCACCGATCAGCAGGAAATCGGCAAACCTTAATTCAACCGGTATATAGTTGATCAGGAAGGAACCGCCAAGTGGTATGAGGTGAAACCGGGTTTGCAGCCAGGCGATCAGCAAAGCAAGCACCATCCCTATGACCCCTCCGATCAGTGCCAGGAGTAAGCCCTCACTTAAAAAGACCCGGCCGATGAACTGCCTGTTGCTGCCCAGCGCATGTAATATGCTGATATCTTTCTTTTTTTCCAGGACAAGCATTGTCAGCGCCCCGATCATATTAAAAGCTGCCACGATCATGATAAGGCATAGTATCCCGTAGATGGCCCATCGTTCTACATTCATCACAGAATAAAGACTCCGGTTCTGTTCATACTTGTTTTGTACCAGGTAGCCGCTCCCGAAGATCTTTTTTACTTCTGCCTTCAGCGCTGCTGAGGTACCGGGGTCTTTCAGGGTGATCTCGATCCCGCTGAATTGATCCGGGCCCAGCCGCAGGGCTTTTTTGACAAAATCAATATTGGTGATGCCGTATTTGTTGTCAAAGTCCTGCTGGATCATAAAGGCCGCCGAAGACCGGATCGTATCACTGCTGATATCCTCCAGCATGTTGATCTGTTCTGTATTGCTTTTTCTCGGCAGGTATATCTTCAGGGTGAAAATATTCCTGTCGGCCACAATGCCCAGTGCGTTTTCCACCCCGGCCCCCAGGATCAGTTTGGGCAATTCCCCGTTGCCGATATCATATTGCCCGTTCACCAGGTGTGCGGCCACACCGGTAGTATAGCGGTAATTTTCATCAACCCCTTTCAGGTACACCACGGACTGGTATTCGCCGTTTTGCACCAGTGCTTTTTCTTCTACCACCAGCGAGTAGTTTTTGATCCCCTTCAGTCCTTTCAGTTGCTGCAGCTGTTCAGCGGTGACCACCATGGTCTTGCCGGCGGCAGGGGAAACCCGGAGATCGGTATAGAACGAGGAATACAGCGACTTGACCAGGCCTTCAAACCCGTTAAAAACACTCAGTACCAGGATCAGGGCTGCTGTACCGAATATGATCGCCACGATACTGACCCAGGCGATGATATTGATCGCATTGGTAGATTTTTTTGCTTTGAAATAGCGCCAGGCGAAGAGAAAGGTCAAGTTAAACAGTTGACGGGGTGAAAAGATAATTGCGTACTCCGGAACTTTATGGCTTATTTATCCTCTGATTTTCTCTCTTCTTCAATTTTTTTGAACAACTCCTCCATTTTGAAGACATGATCCAGGGTATCATCGTGGAAGAATTTCAAAACGGGGATGCTTCGTAACTGATGCCGCACTTTTGCGGCCAGTTCTTTTTTAATATCATGGTGCCGCTCCTCGATCTTCTGCAGCGCTGCTTTTTCATCCTTTACCTGGTAAAAGCTGAGATAGAACCTGGCCTCGAGGAGATCGGGTGTCACTTTCACCGATGAAATGGAAACCATCCCCCCTCCTATCATGCTCAGGCCCAGTTTCTGAAAGATCAGGTTCATTTCTTCATTCAGTAACCCTGCGATCTGTTTTTGCCTTTTACCTTCTGTCATGCTGTGTAGATTAAAGCTGTATGTTTTTTACCGACGCAAACCGTCTTCTGCCGCCAAACCCGTCCGCCGGCAGGCAGGGCTTCGGCTGGCGAGGTAAAATTAGTTACTTTGCGGCTTCCCCGAAGGGGTCCTTCGGAAGCAACAGAACCGTTTTTAATGAAGCAATATTCAAGGATCTTCAGCTATATCGGCGGATATAAGAGCAAAATTGCGCTTTATTTCCTGTTCACCTTACTGAGTATCCTCTTCTCCATCGTATCCATGGGTATGCTGATGCCTTTTCTGCAACTGATCTTTACCGGGCAGGGCATGGTGAACAAGACCAATAATTTCATTATCCAGTACATTAACGATTTTCTTGGCACTACGCTGAACCAGCCGGATGGCCGGGAAAAGACATTAGGGCTTATCTGCCTGCTGATAATAACCTTTATCATCCTGAAGAATATCTTCCTGTACCTGTCCTACGTGGTACTGAACCCGCTTAAGAACAAAGTAGTGAACCACCTGCGGGAAGACCTGTATGACAAGATACTGCGGCTCCCGATCGGTTATTTCAACGAAAAGCGGAAAGGCGACCTGATGAGCCGGATGGCAAATGATGTGGGCGAAGTGGAAGGATCGGTGGTGGGCACCCTCGAAGGATGGATCAGGGACCCGATGACGATCCTTGTAACCCTGGTGGTATTGTTCCTGATGAGCCCCCAGCTCACTTTGTTCATCCTGGTGCTGATACCGGTACTGGGCCTGGTGATCGGACGGATCTCCAAATCCCTGAAAAAACACTCGGAAGAAGTGGCCCGGAAGAACGGGGAGACCTTCTCCATCATTGATGAAACACTTGGCGGGCTGAGGGTGATCAAAGCATTCAATATCGAGCGGCTGCTCCGGCTGAAATTTTTCAATACCAGTGAAGAATTACTCACTGCCAAAAACAAGATCTCTTACCGCCGGGACCTTGCCTCTCCTTTATCAGAGGTGCTGGGTGTAATACTTTTTACCGTAGTGCTCTGGTATGGTGGCCGGCTGGTGCTGAAAGGAAACCTTATTGAGGGCTCTGCCTTCCTCGGTTTCCTGGCCATCTTCTTTACCATTATCAACCCTGCCAAATCATTGTCCACTTCTTTCAGCAATATGCGGAAGGGGGCCGCTGCTATCGGCCGGATAGAAGAGATACTGCAGACACCGGTTACGGTGGATGATAACCCCGGCGGGAAACAACTGACCAGTTTTACAGACAAGATCGAATTCAGGAACGTACGCTTTGCCTACGATGACGCCGTTATCCTTGATCAGATCAACCTTGTAATCGAAAAGGGAAAGACCATTGCCCTGGTCGGTTCATCCGGTGCCGGGAAGTCCACCCTGGCAGACCTTGTCCCCCGTTTTCATGATGTAACCGGCGGGGAAGTGCTGATCGACGGGGTGAATATCAAGGATTATTCATTACAGTCCGTCCGGAGCCTGATGAGCATCGTGACCCAGGAGCCGATCCTCTTTAATGATACCATTGCAGGTAATATCGCCCTGGGCAAACAGGATGCAACGGAGGAGGAGATCGTAGCGGCTGCAAAAATTGCCAATGCCCATGAGTTCATCATGAAAAAAGAGGAGGGGTATAAAAGCAATATCGGCGACCGGGGTACCAAACTGAGCGGCGGGGAAAGACAAAGGCTGACCATTGCCAGGGCCGTATTGAAGAACCCGCCCATCCTGATACTGGACGAAGCCACTTCCTCCCTTGATACGGAAAGTGAACGGCTGGTGCAGGATGCCATCAACAACATGATGCAAAACCGGACCAGTATCGTCATTGCACACCGGCTCAGTACCATCCGCCATGCAGATGAGATCATTGTACTGCAGAAAGGAAAGATCGTGGAAAGAGGCAATCATGAACAACTGCTGGCGCAAAACGGCTTCTACCGAAAACTGGTGGAGATGCAGGAAGTAAAATGAATGTAAGAAACACCATCCGGCTTCCGTATTATTTTTTTAAAAACCGGCAATACAACCGGCAGACGGAAAAGGTTATGAAACGGATCCTCCGGCCTGACTCCAACTGCATCGATATCGGCTGTCATTCAGGCAAAATACTGGACCGCATACTCACCCTTGCACCCGAAGGATCACATTGGGCCTTTGAACCACTTCCGGACCTGTATCAGCGTCTCCGGCAGAAATATGCAAACAGGCGGGTAACGGTCTCTCCGTTTGCACTGAGTGATACGGAAGGCGGGTCGGCATTTAAACATGTAAAGAATTCTCCCGGCTACAGCGGGTTCAGAAAAAGAACTTATCATATTCCCTTCCCGCATATTGAAGAGATCACTGTTCAGAAAAAAAGGCTGGATAATATCCTACCGGCTGATTACCGTGCCGATCTGATCAAACTGGATGTGGAAGGCGCAGAACTGGAAGTTTTAAGAGGCGCCAGGGAAACGATCCTGCGGAATAAACCGGTTATCATTTTTGAACATGGGATCGGTGCCGCACCG
This sequence comes from Chitinophagaceae bacterium, assembly GCA_046329665.1. GTDB lineage: Bacteria > Bacteroidota > Bacteroidia > Chitinophagales > Chitinophagaceae > JJ008. The sequence continues at coordinate 66,797 of JAXLUG010000016.1, forward strand.
TTTTATCATACCACCCCCGGGGATATACATGACCTGCTCACCTCCTATGGCCTGAAGATATTCACCCTGAAAGACTGGCTGAACAGAAAACCTGCACTGGATAAAACTGTTTTTGCAAACCAGTTCCGCACAGAGAAGAATTACTATTTTATTGCGTCGGCCTGAGGCAAGACCGGCTTACCGGAGCACTTCCCTGCTGATCACGATCTTCTGAATTTCACTGGTACCCTCGCCGATGGTACAGAGCTTGGCATCCCGGTAAAATTTCTCCACCGGAAAATCTTTGGTATAACCATAGCCGCCAAAGACCTGCACCGCATCATTGGCCACTTTCACACTCACCTCACTGGCATAATATTTTGCCATTGCGGCTTCTTTGGTCATGGGTTGTTTGCGGTTCTTCAGGTCACAGGCCTGCAGGGTCAGCAGTTCTGCTGCAGCGATCTCGGTGGCCATGTCCGCCAGTTTGAAGGAGATACCCTGGAAGCTGGCGATCGGCTGATCGAACTGGTACCTTTCCTGCGAATATTTTACGGCTGCATCATATGCACCTTTGGCAATGCCCAGGGCAAGCGAAGCAATGGAGATGCGTCCGCCGTCGAGCACTTTCATCGCCTGCTTGAAACCCTCACCTGTTTCACCAAGCCGGTTGGCATCCGGTATGCGGCAGTTATCAAAGATCATTTCAGCGGTTTCACTGGCCCGCATCCCGAGTTTGTTTTCCTTCTTGCCGCCACTGAAGCCCTTTGTTCCTCTCTCCACTACAAAGGCAGTGGAATTATTTTTGGTCCGGGGTTCCCCGGTACGGCAGATCACCACGGCCACATCACCGCTGATGCCATGGGTGATCCAGTTTTTGGTACCGCTGATCACCCACTCATCACCGTCCTTTACGGCAGTGCATTTCATATTGCCCGCATCACTGCCGGTATTGGCTTCGGTCAGTCCCCAGGCGCCGATCCATTCCGCCGTAGCCAGTTTAGGAAGCCATCTTCTCTTTTGTTCCTCGTTGCCAAACGTAAGTATATGCCCGGTACAAAGCGAATTGTGCGCAGCGAGGCTCAGGCCTACAGAACCGCAGACCCTGGCCACTTCTTCAATTATGGTTTTATATTCAAAATAGGAAAGACCGGCACCCCCGTATTCTTCCGGCACCAGCACACCCATCATACCCAGTTTGCCCATTTCTTTAAATACATGGACAGGGAATTCCTGGCGCTCATCCCACTCCATTACATGGGGCCTGATGAATTGCCGGGCAAAATCCCGGGCCGATTGCGCTACCTGCTGGGTAATCTCGGAAGTTTGAAAGTTCATAGAGGAATTGTTGGTATTTGTTGTAATGGCTGTGCCACTTTCCGGTCGGAATAGTGGCACAGCGTTGGGCCTCCAGGGGATGGCAAGCAATCTGCAATCATTAGAGGCGGGCGCAAATTAGAGGAATTTTCCCAGAAACTAACACCCGTTAGTATAAATTTTAAGCTGCCTGCTGATTACCCGAAATGCAATGTCAGCCCATCATAAGACAGGTGCATGCCTTCCGGCAATTCAGATTCGATGAGCTGATGCAATCCCATCTGGTGAGAAAGATGTGTGAAGTAAGCACGGGGCACTTTCAGCTCCGCCACCAGGTCAATAGCCTCCTCCAGGCTGAAGTGGGAGATATGTTTTTGCTTCCGGAGGGCATTCAGCACCAGGGTCTCACTTCCCCGTATCTTATCCTTTTCCGTTTCTTCGATCTTGTTTGCATCTGTGATGTAGGTAAATTTTCCAAAGCGAAAGCCCAGTACCGGCATCCGCATATGCCATACCTGTACGGGTATCACCGGTATATCGCCTACTATAAATGGTTCGGTGGAGATGGTGTTCATGTTCAGTTCCGGTATACCCGGGTACCTGGTATCGGTAAAGGCATAATAGAAATCCCGCCGGACGGCTTCTTCGGTCAGCGAGTCGGCATAGATATCAATAGGTTTTTTAGAGAAGAAGTTATACGCCCTGATGTCATCCAGCCCGGCCAGGTGGTCCTTATGCGGATGGGTAAAGACCACCGCATCCAGTTTGTTTACTTTATGCGTCAGCATCTGGAAACGGAAATCCGGCCCGGTATCCACTACCAGCGTGGTCTTGGCCGACTGTACCAGGATGCTGGAACGGAGCCGGTTGTCCTTCGGATCGGCGGAAGTACACACTTCACAGCTGCAGCCGATCATGGGTACACCGCTGCTGGTGCCGGTGCCGAGAAAGGTTATGGAAAGGGGAGGACAGATCACGGGAGTAAAGATAACCTGATAACAGGTGAACAAATATGCTGTTTGCCGGGCACCTGAAATATTTCCGGGTCAAAGGAAAAATACAACCGGTCCTTACTTGCCGTTCTCCTCCGTTTCGAGGTTTGCCATTATTTCACTGTACAGTTTTTGGGATTCGGCGGAAAGTTCATCCGGTTTTACATCCAGCTGGGGGATCAGCTCGAGCAGGGTATTGATACGTCCTTCTGTTTGCAGGAATTTATTCAGCACCACTACTTTCTTCTGTTCCAGGATGCAATAGCCGCTTTGAAAAGTGCCCCGCTCGTAGCGGAGGATATAGCCGGCTTCCTTCGGGATATCTTCCAGGTGATCCAGTGTGGATTGTGTGTACTTCATTAGTACAAAATTAATTACCACCTCCCTTTGTCCTGCCGGATATTATCCACAGGAAGCTTATTATTTTTGGATAACAATTCGTAGTATGAAAAAGATGCTGTTGCTGCTCTTTTCCTTTCCGCTCTGGCTGATTTCGAATGGCCAGGCCCCCTTACCTGATTTCGGTGTCATTGATATGGCCGACATGACCCTTACCGCCTGCCCGTTTGAACCCACTGCACCGGCCATGAAACTGTTTGAAGTGCATGAAACCAGTTACGACCGCTCCTCGTATGGATCCAGATTAAAGATGGAGACAAGGGTGCGGATAAAGATATTCAACACTAAAGGGTATGAATATGCTTCTGTCAGGATCCCCTACCTCAGTAAAAAGGGATTTGCAAAGATCAAAGAGCTGAAAGGGATCATTTATAACCTGGATGCCGGCGGTAAGATCGTAACAGAGCGGCTGGAAAAGAAAGATTTCTTTAAGCAAAAAGGCGACGAGATCGTTAAGCAGGTGAATTTTACTTTTCCCGGGCTGAAACCGGGCAGTGTCATTGAATTCACTTACACCCGTATAGAAAATGATATCACGCTGCTTGAACCCTGGCTGATACAGGCCGAGATCCCCTGCCGGTATGCATCCCTGGTGATGACCACCCCGGTGGAGTCATTTATCAAAGAAAAACTGTTTGGTGCCGATACGATCCCGCGGACGGAGCGGCTTGTTGAAAACGGCAACAGCCGAAGGGTTGTTTACTTTAAAGAAAATATCAGCTCCTTTAAGCCCGAGCCGTACATGAGTTCCAGAAAAGACAATATCATCCGCATGATATTCTTTCATTTACCCATTGGCGGCACGGCCGGCAGGACAAACAATACAACACCGGATGTATTCTGGGCTGCAAAAGGCAGATCACTGCTGAACAGTTACAGTTTTGGCGGGCAGGTTGATGATTCGATACCCGGAACAAGGAGTTATATTGATTCCGCCCTGCATATTCCTACCCTCCGGAACCGGGTGAAATATTTATTTGAGACCGTTCAGAAGAACATACTGCAGAAGGAAGAACAGACCATGTACCCCGATGACCTGGCAGAAGCATGGAAATCCAAAGCGGGCAATACCGCAGAAATAAACCTCATCCTGCTCAACCTCCTGCTCAAGTCCGGTGTGGTGGCCTATCCTTTTCTGGTGAGTACAAGGGAAAATGGCAAGGTCAGCAAGGACTTTCCCAGTTTCAGCCAGATGAACGGGGTGGATGTGGTCGCTGTCATTGATTCCAGCAGTTATTACCTGCTGGATGCCTCACTGAAGTTTCAGACATTCGACAGCCCGCCCTTCAATATCCTCAACAGGGAGGTGCTGCTGCTGCAACCGGATGACATCCGCTGGGTCATGGTATCTGACCAACGTCCCTTACTGAAACAGAATATCAACCTGTTCTGTGAGATCAGGGAAAACGGATTGATTGAAGGGGATGCTTCCATCCAGCATTATAACTATGCAAAGTCATTCATACTCGATTCGACGATCGATGAGGATGATAAAAACGATGACAAATATTTTGACACCAAAACAGAAAGCCTCCGCATCCTTTCAAAGAAAACAGAATTGCCCGATAACCCGGAAGAACCCCTGCTTCAGACAGTCAGCTTCACGTATGAGCCACAGCAGACGGAGGATTTCTTTTATATCAACCCCCAGTTTCTGATCTCAAAAAAGAAAAACCCCTTTACCAGCAATACACGGGCAGCCGATATTGATTTCGGGTGTAACCAGGAAATCGCCTTATCGCTCAGCCTGCTCTTACCCGCCGGGTTCGAGGTTGAGCACCTTCCCAAGAATACCACCGTCAGGGCGCCTGATTCCAGTTTCTTTTATTACAGAACCTACTCCTGTAACACGGAGTATGTAAATATGAACGAGGTCTTCAAACTGAACCGTCCCCTGTATTCAAAAGAAGAATATGAAGGGCTGAAAGAATCTTTTGCCAGGATGTACAAGCTGATGAATGAGGAGCTGATCCTGAAAAGAAAGAAGAAATAGCCTACTTGCTCTGCATCTTGATCACGGGTACGATCATTTCCTCCAGGCTGACCCCGCCATGCTGAAAGGTGTTGCGGTAATAATTTACGTAGTGATTGTAATTATTGGGATAACAAAGAAACCCGTCCTCCTTTGCAAAGATGTACGATGAATTAACGGTTGGCACCGGCAAACCGGCTTCCCGGGGATCCCGGAAGGCCAGCACTTCCTTGGGTTCATAATTCAGGTTGCGGCCATGCTTGTAGCGGAGATTGGTGGTCGTTTGTTTATCTCCCACCACTTTGTACGGTGTCTTTACCCGCACACTGCCATGATCGGTGGCCAGTACGATCTTGATATTCTTATCAGCGATCTTTTTGAGTGCCTGGTGCAGGGGGGAGTGTTCAAACCAGCTGGCGGTGATACTGCGGTAACTCATTTCATCACCGGCCAGTTCCTTCAGCACTTCCATTTCGGTACGGGCATGGCTCAGCATGTCCACAAAGTTGTACACGATCACATTCAGGTCGTTCACCAGCAGGTTGTGTATATTATTCACGAGGTCGAGGCCGGCCTGGTTGTTCAGCACCTTGGTATAAGATACCTTCAGGTCCGCTTTTCCTATGCGCCTGAGCTGTGCCCTGAAGAATTCTTCCTCATGCAGGTTCTTTCCTCCCTGCTCATCATCATTTTTCCATTGTGCCGGGAACTGCTTCTCTATGTCAACCGGCAACAGGCCGGAGAAAATAGCATTACGGGCATATTGCGTGGCCGTGGGCAGAATGCTGTAAAAACTGTCTTCTTCCAGGATGCGGAAGCTGTCGGCAAAGATGGGCTGTATGGCTTTCCACTGATCGAAACGGAGGTTGTCGATCAGTACAAAGAACAGCGGTGTGCCTTTCTCCACATGCGGCAATACTTTGAACTTGAAAAGGGTATGACTCATCACCGGGCCGTCTGTACTCTTGGGTGAAACCCAGTTGGCATAGTTCCGGGAAACGAATTTGAAAAACTCGGTGTTGGCTTCTCCCTTCTGGCTTTGCAGCACTTCCTGCATTTCGGGGCTGTCACTCTTCTGCATTTCCAGTTCCCAGTACACCAGCTTTTTGTAAATATCCATCCATTCATTATAATCCGGGTTACTGTTCAGCGCCATGAAGAGGTTCCGGAATTGCTGCTGGTAGGCGGTGGTGGTTTTTTCTGCCACCAGCCGCTTATTGTCGATGATCTTTTTCAGGCTCAGCCATACCTGGTTAGGGTTTACCGGTTTGATCAGGTAATCGCTGATCTGGGAACCGATAGCTTCATCCATGAGGTTTTCCGTCTCATTTTTGGTGATCAGCACTACGGGTAAGGACTGATTTACTTCCTTGATCTTGGCCAGGGTCTCCAGCCCGGTGATCCCCGGCATACTTTCGTCGATGAGGACCACGTCCACCGGGTTTTCTTTCACATAATCGATGGCATCGAAACCGTTGGTGAAGGTTTGTACTTCGTAGCCCTTGTTTTCCAGGAACAGCTTCTGCGATTGCAGGCTCTCTATTTCGTCATCCACCCAGATAATTTTTGCCAGTGCCATGCGAGGTTTACAGTTTTAAGTTTATAGCCTGCTCCGGAATATCCGCCCGTTCTGATGTAAGTAACACAACATAAAGCAAAAACCATAAACGGCAAACAAAATTGTTATGGCCGTCAAAGTTAGCTTAATACACTCCGGCTTAGTACTTTTGTTTCCTTCATCAAAGTCCACGGACTTGCCTTTAACAAAAAAGCAACAATGATCCCAGTCCGCAAGATCATCAACGACCCGGTATATGGTTTTATTACTATCGATCACCCGCTGATCCTGGATATTGTATCACACCCGGTGTACCAGCGGCTGCGCAATATTCACCAGATGGCCTTTGCCCACCTGGTGTACCCGGGTGCCGTTCATTCAAGGCTGCACCATTCACTGGGTGCCTATCACCTGATGTGTATTGCCATCGCTGAGCTGAAAAGCAAGGAAGTGGAAATAAGCCCCGAAGAAGAACTGGGCGCTAAAGTGGCCATCCTGCTGCATGATATCGGTCACGGCCCTTTCTCCCATGCACTGGAGCAGGAACTGATAAAGGATGTCCATCATGAAACGATCTCCCTGTTGCTGATGGAGAAACTCAACGGTGAGTTCAACGGACAATTAAAAACGGCCATCGGGATCTTTACCGGCAAACACCCGAAGAGATTTCTCAGCCAGCTGGTATCCGGCCAGCTGGATGTGGACCGGATGGATTACCTGAACCGGGACAGCTTTTTTACCGGTGTGGCAGAGGGAGTGATCGGGTACGACCGCATCCTGAAAATGCTTGCTGTCAAGGACGGCAACCTGGTGGTGGAAGAAAAAGCGATCTACTCCATTGAAAAATTCCTGATCAGCCGCCGGCTCATGTACTGGCAGGTGTACCTGCACAAGACTGTGCTGTGTGCGGAGAAAATGCTGCAGAAGATATTACAGCGTGCCGTGGAAATAAAAGCCAAGGCCCCTTCCCCGTTCCTGAACCTGTTCCTGGAAGGTGGTGAAAAAATAAAAGCCGGCGTGCAACACTGGCTTTTTGAGTTTTGTCAGCTTGACGACCATGATGTAATGGGAGCGATAAAGTACTGGCAGCTTCATGAAGACAAAATATTATCCCTGCTGTGCCGTTGTTTAGTAGAAAGAAGGTTGCTGAAAGTAAAACTGCAGGCCGCTCCTTTCAGTGAGGCGCTGGTGAGGGAAAAGCGACAGGAAGCCGCTGCCATGCTGGGGATCGGGGAAAAAGAGACCACCTATTTTGTGTTTACCGGGGAAGCCAGTAATACCACCTACGACCCGTCGGATGAAAGGATCAATATTCTTTTCAAAGACGGAAGCACCAAAGATATTTCGCAGGTTGATAATGCCCTGGTACAGCACAACCTGAAAGACACCGTTAAAAAATATTACTTTTGTTACGTAAGAAGTCAATGATCAAATCAGGCCTACGCTTTGACCACTGACCTCTCTGCTTAAACTGATTTGATTTATACGATTATATGCAATTTCCCGCTTCGCAAATAGCGCTGCTCATCAATGGCAGGATTGAAGGTGATCCTGATGCAGCGGTTACTTCATTCGGAAAGATAGAAGAAGCCACCACCGGGCAGCTTACTTTTTTTGCAAACCCCAAATACGAAGAATACCTCTACAAAACCGGGGCTACGGTGGTGATCGTAAATGAAGCCTTTGAACTGAAGCAACCCGTTAACGCCACCCTGATCCGGGTCGCCGATGCCTATTCGGCCTTTGCCACCCTGCTGGGCAAATACCAGGAAATAATGCAGCAGCAGCTCAGCGGTATACAGGAGCCCAGTTATATTTCGAAGACAGCCACCTGTGGTCAGCAGATATTCATCGGAGCATTCTGCTACCTGGGCGAAAATGTAAAAGTGGGAAATAATACAAAGCTTTATCCCAATGTCTTCCTGGGTGATAATGTGGTGGTCGGCGACAACTGTATCCTTCATCCCGGTGTGAAGATCTACCACGACTGCTGCATCGGCCACCAGGTCACCATTCATGCGGGAACCATCATCGGCAGTGATGGATTTGGCTTCGCCCCGCAGGCCGACGGCAGCTTTAAAAAAGTACCGCAGATCGGGAATGTCGTTATTGAAGACAACGTGGAGATAGGTGCCAATTCCACCATCGACCGGGCCACAATCGGTTCAACCATCATAAAAAGCGGGGCCAAACTGGATAACCTGATCCAGATCGCCCATAATGTGGAAGTAGGTCACAGCACCGTGATCGCTGCCCAGGCAGGAATAAGCGGAAGCACCAAGATCGGTAATGGTGTGATGATCGGCGGACAGGCCGGTATCGTGGGACATATACAGCTTGGTGATGGTGCTAAGGTGAATGCACAAAGCGGTGTCAGCAAATCAGTGGAAGCCGGCAAGGCCGTTACCGGTTCTCCGGCTTTTGATTATACTGCTGCTTTAAGAAGCCAGGCCGCTGCCCGCAAACTTCCCGAACTGGAGAAAAGGGTCAAGGAACTGGAAGCACTCGTTCGCCAGCTTTTATCCGTAAAAGTTGACTGACCTGGTACGATGTCCCGGCACACCCGCTGTTCTTTATTCTTTCACTTCTTTTCCGTTCTTGTCGATCATCTTCATATCTGAGCCTTTCATAACCCTGGCTACTCCGTCAGTAAACACATCGGCATAAGTAAAAGCATAAGGGATCACCAGCTTTCCCTTGTCATTGATATACCCCCACAGGTCTTTGCTGTTGGCCACAGCGGCAAGCCCTTCAGAAAAACGGCCTGCCATGGAGAATTCATAAGGGATCACTGTTTCAAATTTGTTATTGATAAAACCGTATTTCCCGTCTACCCTTACGGCTGCAAGGCCTTCATGAAAGGAAGTGGCATCATCATACCTGGGCGGAACCATTGCTTTACCGGTACTGTCGAAGTATCCCCATTTATTCTGCTTCCTGACAGCAGCAAACCCTTCGCTGAAGGCGATAGCTTCGTCATACTCAAGTGGTACTACCAGTTTGCCCTGTTGATTGGCAAAACCGAATTTCCCGTCTTTGCCTACTTTGGCCAGCCCGCAAATACAATCATCTACAAAATCATACTGTTTGGCCCATTGTTGCCCGTCGGCCGCCAGTGCAACAAAAAGAAGGGGTAAAAAGTACTTTTTCATATAGAAACAATTTTAGCGGTGTAAGAGAGTTTTTGCACCTGGTAAGTTATCGTCATTACCAGGCCGGCAGGTATGACCTTTGGCAAACCGCGGTATGATTATGCGCAGATAAAGGAGGCGGCCCGGCCCGGGTTCAAATTCTTCCGTCAATCTCTCAATAACTTATCTTTGCCGGATGTTAACCTCTGCAGAAAATAAGACCAATACCGGAAGCATTATGTCACCTCATTTCAATCCTGACAAACAGCACACGATCAAAAACCCTGTTAGTATTTCCGGTACCGGTCTTCATACCGGTGTGATGGCAGATCTGACTTTACGGCCGGCTTCCCCGGGCTTCGGATTTCAGTTTCAGCGGGTCGATCTTCCCAGCCAGCCGGTCATCAAAGCAGATTGTGACCTGGTAACTGATGTAAGCCGCGGCACCACCCTTGAATCCGGCGGCGCCAAAGTAAGCACGGTAGAGCATGTACTGGCCGCACTGGTGGGGATGGGCGTGGATAATTGCCTCATAGAAGTAAACGGACCGGAGATCCCGATCATTGACGGAAGCTCACAGCCGTTTGTGGAGATCATTGAAGAAGCAGGCGTGGTGGAACAGGATGCTGCAAAAGTGTGGTACAGCATAGACGAGAATATCTATTACTACGATGAAGTGAAAAGGGTGGAGATGGTGGCCATGCCTTCCGTGGAATACCAGGTAACCACCCTGATCGATTTCAATTCGCCGGTGCTGGGCACCCAGCATGCAGGCCTTAAACACCTTCGTGATTTTAAAGAACAGATCGCCCCCTGCCGTACATTCTGTTTCCTGCATGAACTGGAAATGCTCCTCGACAACAACCTGATCAAAGGCGGTGATGTAAACAATGCTATTGTGATCGTGGACAAACCGGTGGACGAAAAGGAAATGGAACGGCTGAAAAAGATCTTTAAGAAAGATAAGATCGAAGTAAAAAGCGAAGGCTACCTGAATAACCTGGAACTGCGTTTTCCCAACGAACCGGCCCGCCATAAGCTGCTGGATGTGATCGGTGACCTGGCGCTGATCGGCTACCCGGTAAAGGGACGCATTATTGCCAACCGGCCCGGGCATAGCACCAACGTGGAGTTTGCAAGAAAGATCAAGCAATACATCAAAAAGAACAAACACACCAAGGGTGTGCCTGTATATAACCCTAACCAGCCGCCGGTATATGATCAGCAGTACATTGAAAAAACACTGCCTCACCGCTTTCCCTTTGCCCTGGTGGATAAGATCATCGAACTCAGCGACACACATATTGTGGGTATCAAGAACGTAACGTATAACGAATGGTTCTTCCAGGGGCATTTCCCCGGCAACCCGGTAATGCCCGGTGTACTGCAGATCGAAGCGCTGGCCCAGTGCGGCGGTATCCTGGCCATCAATCTCAGCGGCGGCGGCCAGTACGACACCTACTTCATTAAGATCGACAACTGCAAATTCAAGAATATGGTGCGCCCCGGTGACACACTGATCCTTAAAATGGAGCTTTCTGCCCCTATCCGCCGCGGTATCTGCGAAATGAAGGGAACCGCCTACGTAGGCAACAAGGTATGTGCGGAAGGCGACCTGGTCGCACAGATCGTAAAGCGATAAGCTGTCCCTCTTTTACCCGGCAGAAACCAGGGTTATTCCTGCCCTTTCCGGGGCTTCCCGGAGCAGCGCCGGCAGGTCCTCATTTTAGTGGAAAACAAGCTAAAAAAAGGGCTCAAAATCTCAGTTTACCCCAACGGGTTTCAGTACATTTGTGAGTTAAATTTTTTCCCTTTTTCCATAGAGGATTCAGTCATTTTATGAGCACAGAAACGAAAGAAAAAACCCCCGTACAAACCGGTTCTTATGGTGCTGACAGTATCCAGGTTTTAGAAGGCCTGGAAGCCGTCCGTAAACGCCCGGCGATGTATATCGGCGACATAGGTGTAAAAGGCCTGCACCACCTTGTGTACGAAGTGGTGGACAACTCCATCGACGAAGCACTGGCCGGGTATTGCAAGAATATCATGGTTACCATACATGAGGATAATTCCATTGCCGTGGAAGATGATGGCCGTGGCATTCCCACCGGTATGCATGCAAAAGAAAAACGTTCGGCACTGGAAGTGGTCATGACCGTGCTGCATGCGGGCGGTAAGTTTGATAAAGGATCCTATAAAGTTTCCGGCGGTCTGCATGGTGTGGGGGTGAGCTGCGTGAATGCCCTGAGTACAAAACTTCATGTAACGGTAAACAGGGAGGGGAAGATCTTCGAACAGGAATATGCCATTGGCGTACCGCAATACCCCGTAAGGGAGATCGGTACCACTGATAAGAGCGGCACCATCGTTCATTTCTGGCCTGACAATTCCATTTTCATCGTATCCGTTTACAACAAGGATATTCTTGAAAGCAGGCTCCGGGAGCTGGCATACCTGAACCGTGGCATACGCATCACCCTGACCGATCTCCGGGAAAAGGATGAGAACGGCCAGGCCTATACCAAAAGCTTTTACAGCGAAGGCGGCATCGTGGAGTTTGTTGAAATGCTCGACAGGAATGCCGGCCGCAATCCGCTGATCCCGAAAGTGCTTTACTTTGAAGGAAAAGATGATGCCACCAATGTGGCCGTGGAAGTTTCCCTGCTGTATAACGACAGCTATAACGAACACCTCTACTCCTACGTAAATAATATCAATACCATTGAAGGGGGGACCCATGTAGCCGGTTTCAGAAGAGCCCTGACCCGGGTTTTTAAGAACTATGGCGACCAGTCCGGCCTGTTTGAAAAAGCAAAAGTTGAGATTGAAGGGGAAGATTTCCGGGAAGGACTCAGCGCCATCATTTCCGTTAAAGTGCCCGAACCACAGTTCGAAGGCCAGACGAAAACCAAACTGGGTAACAATGAAGTGATGGGAGTGGTGGATTCAACGGTTTCAAAAACATTGTCGGCCTATCTCGAGGAAAATCCCAAAGAGGCCCGGAACATTGTACAGAAAGTGATCCTTTCCGCACAGGCAAGAATAGCCGCCCGAAAAGCAAGGGAAAGTGTACAGCGTAAAACGGTATTAACCGGAGGCGGTCTGCCGGGCAAACTGGCCGACTGTTCTGACCGTGACCCCGAGCGCTGTGAGCTGTTCCTCGTAGAGGGTGATTCAGCGGGCGGTACCGCCAAACAGGGCCGTGACCGCAGCTTCCAGGCGATCCTGCCCCTGCGGGGCAAGATCCTGAACGTGGAAAAAGCAATGGAACACCGGATCTATGATAATGAAGAGATCAGGAATATGTTCACTGCCCTGGGGGTGAAGATCGGAACCCCTGATGACCCGAAAGCACTTGACCTCAGCAAACTCCGGTATCATAAACTGATCATCATGACGGATGCAGACGTGGATGGCTCTCACATTGCCACGCTGATCCTCACTTTTATCTACCGGTATATGACCGAACTGGTGGAACAGGGATATGTTTATATCGCACAACCGCCACTCTACCTTGTTAAGAAAGGAAGGGAACAGGCCTATGCCTGGAATGAAACACAGCGAAAAGCACTTATTGAAAAGATCGCTGCCGGTAAAGAGGATTCAGTAAACGTACAGCGCTATAAAGGTCTGGGCGAAATGAATGCCGACCAGCTTTGGGATACGACCATGAACCCGGCCACCCGGACATTGAAACTCGTTACGATTGAAAGTGCGGCGGAAGCAGACCGTGTATTCAGTATGCTGATGGGTGATGAAGTGGCCCCCAGGAGGGAGTTCATCGAATCACATGCCCGCTATGCCAAACTTGATATTTAGCAATACAGCATAACTCATTTACCATTAAAAGGCATGCCGTTCATGCTCGCCTTTTTTCTTATCTCACCGGGACAGAACCCATGCTGCTTCTTGAATGATTCTATAAAGCTGCTGGCCTTTTCATAATTGAGTCGGTACGCCACTTCATTTACAGAAATATCCGTTTCCAGGAGCAGCCGCTTGGCATGCTCCATCTTCAGGGCGAGATAATATTCATATACTCCTTTGCCATAGATGATCTTATAATGCCGCTTCAGGGTAGAAACGCTGAGGTTAATACTCCTGGCTATCGTTTCAATATCCGGCAGTTCTTTTTCGAGATGGTTTTTCAATAGGGCCTCTACTTCCTGCATTTTCACAAAATGAAGCATGCGGCTTTCCGTAATTTCTGTAACAGGTTTCTGGAATATACGGTTCATGAAATCTGCCAGCACCGTCATTATCCTTGGCCTAAGTCCCAGGATACCTGCGGGAATTGCTTCGGCATTATTCAGTACCTCATTCAGTGTCTTGAACTCTTCTAATGTTGCCGACTCCATAAAGACAGATGGCCGGGGGGCACACAACAGGTCATACAGGTAATCCGTAAAGGCATTACTGAACCCTTCATACTCCCGCATAAGCCATTCGGGTTTTACCGATATGCTTACTACTTTTACTAAGGTGCCTGCCACGATATGAAAGTCGAGGTCAGTATCGTCGGGTAATAACAGGATATTAAGGCCGCTTCGCAGATAAAATTTCTTTTTCATCGACGGGCTCTCCATCACAATATTATCTGCAGCAATAAGGTAATTGATTATGAATGAACGGCCCCCCACTGTTCTCTTCCCCATTTGTTTGGCAAAAGTGACATCCGCACCGAGCTGAAAATTCCAGCACACCAGCACCAGTCCATTATCCAGTTCTTTACGAACAATAAGCCCTTGCCCGAACTGGGCCGGTACACGAAGTGCTCCATTAACAGGAGCTGAGCCAAGAAATGCGCCAAGAGAATGGATGAGCGTCTCTTCGTGAACGGAAGAAAATTCAAAACGGATGGTGTTCATAGTACGATGGTTTTATGTTGAAAAAACCAATCAGTAAGCCTTAAACTGTACGGATTCTTCCGAAAAAATACAATCAATTTTACTCGTCCGCAATAAGCAAATGCACTTATACCGGCGTGAGCCTTTAACGATATTCTTGGCTTCAACAAAGGGATTTTTTACTGAAAACAAACAATACGTTTGTATCCGCATCAGATCATACCAACTGATCTGCTGCACCCGGACCGGAACCCTGGGAACAATTAACCAACCAGAATCTCGCTACTCAGCAGAGATTTTTCAAACCAGCCAGAAGAAGGAAAAGCTATGCTGTGTTGTTATCACACAACGCAACAGGTATTTATTAACTCGTAAACCCTGCTTTATGAAACATATAAAAACACAACTCTCTTTTCTTCTCCTGCTGGCCGCTACGGCCGGCTTCGGGCAACAAACACCCTCGAATGAAGTGACTGACCAATGGCTTCAGTCGGCTTCATCGCACATCAAAGAAATGGAATACAGCTTCCATTCCCGGGAAAATGCACCTGGCCTTTTTGCTGCGCTGAACAAAGCCAACAGGTTATCCTTTAGCGGTATCCAGGCATCCGGTTATACAGTACAGCCTGCCGGAAATAATAACCCGGCCGGCTGGCAGGCCTCTTTCCAGCTGAGAAAAATAAACGGCGAAGATGTATTTGCCGATAATGCCGCACCGTTTACAGCCATCGCATCCGGAGAACATCTTTCATTCCGCTCCCCTTCTCTTGAAGTGCAATACATCAATGACGAAAAAGGAATGCGGCAAAACTTTGTGGTAAACCAGCGACCGGCCGATAACAAAACCTTATCCATAGATATATATATTGCAACCCGTCTTTCACTCACACTGCGTCAAAAAGGCAAACTCATGCTCTGTGAAGCCGGTAAGACCGGAACAGTGCGTATGATCTACGACGGGCTGAAAGTATTTGATGCCAACGGCAAAGAACTGAATGCCTCTATGCATCTCGATGGAGCAACAAATATGCTGACCATTGAAGCAGACGATGCCAATGCAGTATACCCGGTCACTGTTGATCCGCTGAACCGGACCGCCGAGTGGACCACCTCAGCTGATGGTGTATTACCCGCTTTACTGAATAACCTGCAGTTACAGGTGCAGACCTTATACGGGTATACGGTCGCCGGCCTTGGTGATGTGAATGGCGACGGCTATGATGATGTGGCTGTAAGCGCCCCCAGCATGGCCGATGTGATCACCGGTACCGGCACCCTTACCGGTGTAGGTGCCGTGTTCATTTACCTGGGTTCACCTACCGGTCTGTCAACAACACCCGCCAAAGTACTGCAACCTACTACGGCTGTAGACGGGGCGTTGTTCGGGTACAGCATCGATGCAGGTGATATTACCGGTGACGGGAAAAACGATATTGTGATCGGTGCCCCTATGGACAGGTACCAGACCCAGGCTTCCGGCCTGCTCTTTCCTGCAAATGTGGAAGTAACTGCCGGTAAAGTATATATGTACCGCAGTGAGGATCTCTTCAGTGCTCCTAACCCGACTCCTTTTCTTGAAATAAAACTGCAGGGCACCACGTACTTCTGCAGTGTACTGACGGGGCTGCTTCACAGCAATGTTACCACAAAGCCCTTGTTTGGTTCTGCACTATCTGTTTCAAAAGATCTTAATGGCGACAACAAAGCAGACATTATTATCGGGGCGCCTGCCTATCTTGGCGTCGATATACTTTCTGTACAGAACGGAGCCACCTTTATATATTATTCAAATAACCTTTCCACTGTTTCACCCGTACAACTGAACACACCAACCCCTACCCTGCTTGGTCTTCCTTTATTACCGCTTGCCAATACCGAAGGTTTGCTTTTCGGGTACAGTGTGGACGGGGCCGGCGATTATAACAATGACGGCAACCCGGATGTAGTGGTAGGTGCTCCTGCGGGAATAGATCTTTCTTCGCTGGGCGGAATATTCAGCGGGCAATTCCTTGGCGGCAGCGCTTATGTTTATTTCGGTACCGGCACCGGGGTGAATGTCAGCAGTACAGTACGGCTTCAGGCAGATGTAACCGGTCTGCTAAGTAATGCTGCCAATCTTTTCGGTTATAAAGTGAAAGGCGCTACCAATGCATTGGGTCAAAAGACAGGAAATATAATAGTCGGTGCACCGGACGGGGCCGTACTCAGTAACGTAGTAGGGGGTCTTCGCCTGAAAGCAGGTCAGGTACATGTATTCAAGAAGACATCCGGCGCATCCGGCTCTTATACTTCAGACCAGGTGATCTCTTCTCCCCGGTCTTCAAGCCTGCTGAGTATTCTTTCCGGACAGACGATCCAGGTGTCTGCACTTTTTGGTGCCTCTCTCGACAATATGATGGATGTGAACTGTGATAATATCGGCGATATCATTGTCGGAGAACCTCTTTCCACGGCTGTTCCGGTGATCGGTGCAGATGTGGTGGGTGGCGCCGCTTATGTTTATCTCGGCAACTCAGACGGTACTTACCAGGCTGCGCCGATGTGGGACCTGTACACAAATGTTTCTCCGTTACTCGGGGTAAATGCCACTTCCCTGATCGGGTACAGCGTAGCCGGGGCCGGACATGTAAAGGGAAATACACAGGGAGTCCGTTCATTGGTAGGTGGCCCGGCCAACGCACTTGATTTTGGCGCCGGCCTGCTGAACCTTGGTAACACATTAGGTGTACTGATGGATTTCACCTTTGATAATAACGGGCTGGGTAAATCATACACTTATCCCTATACTACCTGTAATGTTCCGCTGCCGGTGAAACTTATTTCTTTCACCGGAAAAAAATCCGGCAATACCGTATTACTGAACTGGGTGGCGGATAATGAAGAGAACATGGACGCTTACCAGTTGCAACGCAGCCGGGATGGTATCCATTTTGAAACGATTGCCACTATACAATCGGCAAACCGCCTGCACAGTACGTATTCGCATACAGATATCAACCCGGCCACCGGCATGAATTATTACCGGCTGCGGATGACTGATAACGACAATAGTTTCTCTTATTCAAATATTGTAGCCGTGAACTTTGCAGGATCAGACCTGAAAAACATCATGGTTGCCCCGAACCCTGCAACGGAAAACATCAATATACGGTTCACCGGTATTGAAAATGGTGTATACCGTGTTGAACTTCGCAATACCACCGGGCAACTGATCGTGAACAGATCGGTTACAATCTGGCAGCAGGCCGGCCAGGTGGAAACCATTCAACGAACCGCCGGAATGAGCAGCGGCATCTATTCAATCTATGTTTTTGATGCGGCTGATAAGAAGGTCGGCACCTACAAGTTTCTTCTTACTTCACAATAAGGTTTATGCTCATTTAAAATCAATGGGGCTGTCTTTCCAGACGGGCCCCTTTTTTTTATGCACTTTTAGCGGTATTGAATTGGCAGGTGAAGGCATTTACACCATTTAATTGTATACATCTTTATGATATAGTACCGACCCTATGAGAGCGAAAAAAAGCCGCCCTGCACTTCTTTTACTCCTGCTGTTCGCTTATGCCGGAACAACGCATGCACAATGCATCAGCACCGGCTGGCAGAATGCAACGTCCTTTTCCACCGATAACATAACCGGTGTATACGATTTTTCCATTCCGGCCAATGCACAGGTATCAGATAATGCCAGGTCTTCTGCAGCTTCGCTGATCGCCATTCTCACCGGCAACACTTATTATCTTGAAGCAAAGAATTTCGGTTTCACTATCCCTTCCTATTCCTCTATCTGTGGTATCAGCGTGGAAATAGAAAGCCGGGCCACAGGGCTGCTGCTTACCGCTGCAGTACGGGATAATGAAGTAAAGATCATTAAAAACGGAACGATCACCGGTAATAACAAAGCGCTGCCCGGTGACTGGACAAGTACAGATACCTATAAAAGCTACGGAGGCGCTTCAGATCTGTGGGGCACCACGCTTACACCTGCAGATGTAAATTCATCCGGTTTCGGGATCGCCATATCAGTCCGCATCATCGCCCTTGTAGCTGCATTACCCAGTGCAGAGATCGATCATATACGTATGAAGATCGATTATAACCCGATCCTGCCGGTAACACTGGAATACTTCACTGTAAAAAAGAATAACAATACGGCACTCATAGAATGGAAAACAACAGAAGAGGAGCCCGGCGCCGTGATCAACCTGCAGCGAAAAGCCGGCCAGGGTGAATGGGAAACACGCAGAAGCTACCCGCTCCTTTCGATATCAAGCGGTAACACTTACAATGTAACTGATACGCTTTCCAACGCATCAGTTTATCAGTACCGCTTACAAACTGTGCTCCGGTCAGGACAGCCTGATTATTCTTCCATACGAAGCATACGCACCGGCGCCGATGAGTACCGGGCTGTAATGATCTATCCCAACCCTGCAACAGACAAGATCACGGTGAATATGCAGAACATCAGCGTCACGGATGTATTCGGACAGCGCATAGTGCTTCCTGTTTATAAAAAAGATAATACCAGCATCATCACAATCAGCGGACTGCCTCCGGGAATATATTTACTCAGCGACGGAATAAGGACAGGCCGCTTTGTAAAACAATAGTTCTTCTCTGGTTTGGTTCCGGATAAGACCTTCCATAACAGGAAGGTCTTTCCATTTCAGCACCTCCGTACGGTAAAGAAGGTGGGGATAACATGGCAGCAATCAGAAAAGATATTTCTGCCAAAAGAGGTAATTTTGAATTTTACTAACCAAAAAACATGAATCATGTCTGATGTAAAGATCACCGCCTACAATGTAAAGACAAAAGAAAAAGGCGTGGAAATGCTCGACGCTGTTATTACTAAAACAGCCAAAGGCGCCTATATGGCCCAGGGTCATGATGGCAAAGGAAATAAACTGACCACCCTGATGGGTGAAGAAAAAGCAATGGCTGCTATCAAAGCTGGTGTGGCAAAACAGGGATGGTAAATAACAATTGAATTATTTTCATTACCCCGCTGCCGGCGGGGTTTTATTTTTTATTGCTACAAGCAACGGGGCAAACCGGAATCCGGTTTGCCCCGCTCAGTTATTGAAGAAGGGAGACAGGCTTTATTGTTTTACCAACCGGAAACTTCTTTTTCTTTCTCCCGCCGTTACCTCAAGCTGGTACAACCCTGCGGCAAATGATCTGTCCTGCATGTCCACGATCACTTTCTGTACAAACCCGTTGGCCACCGGCTGCAGTTGTTTTACCACTCTTCCGGTGGCATCATAGATCTTTATATTGAACTTCGTTCCATCATTACCCTGCAATACCAGGCTGAACATTCCGTCTGAAGGATTGGGATATACCATCCATTGCACATCATCTGTAAATGCAACAGGCCGTACCGGTGAATAGGTGAACTGTCCGTCATTATCGATCATCTTCAGGCGGTAATACCGTACGCCAGTTTTATTGTTCTCCATATCCGGCAAGCGGTACCGCTGCTCGGATGTTGAATTGCCCAGGCTTGGCAGGAACCCGATCTTCACAAACCTGTTCTGCCGGTATTCTTCATTTCCTTTTGCCACTTCCACTTCAAACCGGTTCACATTGCTTTCGTCGGTAGTGGTCCATTGCAGCAGCACCACATTATTATTTTGTTTGGTGGCCGTGAAGGACAACAGTTTCAACGGAAGGGCGGTGATACCATTGAAGCTTCCGTTGTTGAGCCAGAACTCAGAAAAGTCTTTCACCTTGAACTCTGCATAATATCCTTTATCAAAAGGAACGATCCTTGTTTTAGCCGGGGTGATAAACTGGTAAATACCTCCCGAGTTATCTGCGAGTGTACCGTTCTCATTCGCATCGTTCGGGTCACTGTATTTAGTTACCCCCAGTTCGTAAGCCATCGCCGGTTTTGAACAGGTGCCGCAGCCGGTGGCATTGATCAGCGCTTCTGTTTCGCTGTCGAGGAAATAGAAACGTACCGTTGCGGAATCGGCCAGGTTAACCGTCGCCGGTTTGATAGTGATATTCCTGTTATGATAATACTGGTTGTTGTTCACCCGCACAGGGCCGGTAAATATGTAGGCCTGCACATCTGTATTCCCCATCGGCTGTGCCAGTACCGGGGCGTTAACAGAAGCCACCAGTTTGCCGCCGGAAAGGAAATCGACCCAACCGGTACCGCCAGGTATGTTTTGTGTTACCGGTGCCCCCATGGTGGCCCCGTTATAAATGCCGTAAGGATTGCTGTAGATATGAATATCATCAATGGCCACGCCTTCCCGGTTCACCGCCGGATCAGCATCCATAACAAACCGGAAACGCAGCTGGGTAAGTTGTGCCACCGGAACAGGTATGGTACTCAGCGGTATGGTGGCCACATGCCAGCGGGTATAATTCTGGATGCTCCATTGATGATTGCCACTGTAATTTTTATTGTACCAGTTGGTGCCCTGGCCAAAAGCGCCGAGTCTTGACCAGGTTCTTCCGTTTGTTGAATACTCCACGTATGCCCCGTCACAAAGCGAGGCCCCGCAATCCTCCAGGTCAAGCGCCAGGCTGAAACTGAGGGTGGGGCTGGTCATGGTTGAGATATTGAAACAGGGCGAATAAAGATAACCGGTTTCTTTATCACTGTAATTCCCGGCCAGTCTTGTTTTCCATGCCTTGCTTCCGCTGGCCGCCCTTTTGATCTTGTACGAACCCGGTGTGCCGTATTCCCAGGAAACAAAGGAGCCTCCTGTGTACCAGTAACCGTTGTCGGTCTCAAAATCCTGCAGGTAAGGCGTGGCATCTGTTACGCTGATCACGGGTGTATTTATCACTGTGGCACTGGTCGTATCATTTACATCATACGTATCGGTACCATAGATCACCTGTGCCTCGATCAGGTAGCTGCCTGGCGCCGCCATATTGGCGGTGCCGGTAAAGGTGTATTGCACGGTATCATTAGCCGGGATGGAAGCGATGTTTTCGGTGGTCCATGCCCCGCCATTCACCCGGAAACGGACGGGTACAGTGTTCACAATGGTGTTTCGGCTGTTGCGTACGATCACTTTCACCGGTGTGCTGGCACTGAGGCCGCAACTGTTCACCACCGGTGTGTCGATCGCCAGCATCTGCATATCGTCTGTTACTTTATAGAGTCTAATGTCATCAATGGCATAACCGCCGCCCCCATCATTATCTGTTGCCTGGTTGGCCGTACTGACGAGCCATTGCACCTGGAAGCTGGTGGAGAAATTCTGGATCACCGGCACCGCATTGTTCAGCAGGTCGCTGACTTCAATACTGGTGGTGAATTTGTAAGGATCACCCGGTATATTCTGGTTGGCAAAGAGATCATAGGCCTGCTGCCAGGTTTTGGTATCATCCCCCCGCACAAATACTTTGTTGCCCGGAGTATTGGTTTGCCCGTAATTCCGGTAGCGGAAATCCAGCCGGATATCATCGGTGGCAGCATTATACGCTGCCAGGTTGAAAGTGCCGGTAAGTGTATCATACACACCCGGGCACATGATAAAGGCATCGAGGGTAAGAGCCCTGCTGCCGGAATAGGACATACCGGTATTTACAAATGTGCGGATGCGGCCCGTATCAGAGCTGTTGCTGAAATCATATTTATCCAGCCCGCCGAGTCCGAACTGATCGGTGTTATAGGATTGTACCGGTGCTGCGTCGAAGTTGTCAATATACGGGGCCGGATAATCGATACCTGTAATGGCCGGGTTGTTCAGTTGTTTAAAGGTCTTTGTGATCGCATTGTTTTGCGGGTAGGGATCACCGGTCTGCGACACAGTTACCTGCAGGTCGTAGCTGCCGGCAGCGGAAAGATCTGCAGGGGTGGCAAATGTAAAGTCCAGCGTACCTCCGGCCGGAATATTCGGGCTTACAATGGTTTCATTAACGGGAGGTCCTCCGTTCACTGAATAGCTGGCATTGATATTACCAGGGGTTAAAACATCATCAAGGTTCTTTATCCGGACGGTAACCGGTACGCTGTTGCTTAATGCCGTTGAGGTCAGCAATCTTCCTGACCCGGCCGGGGAAAGTATTGCATCCAGTTTGATGTCTTTATCGGAGACCGTGCCTGCACAGGATCCGGTATTGGGTTGTCTTGAAACTGCGACGCCTCTTCTTCCGGGACTGTTACTCGCCCCGATCAGCGGTCTCGCCGTCATCCAGTAGACGGAGTCCTTGCTCAGTCCGCCTGCTGTGTAAGTAAGGGTGGTGTTCGGTACTGTAGCGATCGTGGTCATTTCACTTCCCTGCAGCATCATTACCTCGTAACCGGTAGCCCCGGGTACCGCCGTCCAGTTGATCGTCATATAGCCTTCGCATTGCGTGGCCGCCAGGCTGGTGAAAAGTGTATCATGTATCACAAAAGGCCCGCTGGTGCTGGATAAGCCGGTTCCGTTCCGGGTGATCCTTACCAGCGCCTGGTCGGTGGTTACAGCAGGAATGATAAACCATTCATTCGGGTCGGGAGTGGTGTAAAAGTAATGCCGCATACCGGCGCCGATATTATTGCGGAGCAATGTCCAGTTGGTTCCGTTGTCTACGGAATACTCGAGGGTGAAGGTATTGGCGGGGTCACCATAGGAATCCCACTGTACGATCATATTCTCACCCTGCTGATAGGCTTCGCCGCCCACAGGGGCAATGAGTTTGGTTTCGACCGGTACAAAATCGTAGGCAACAAAATATTCCTGTGAGGGGTTGACGGCAATATTGGAGGGCTTTACCCGGAAGGTGTAGTTGCCTGCCGCCGGGTTCCTGATCACCACCTGTTCTATGTTGTTGATATTGTCCACCCCTGTTGTTGCGTTATTCTTTACATGGGCATAACTGGTATCGAGAATGAACGGCAGCACGGTGGAAGAAGAAGGTGTAATTATTTCCAGGTCGAGGTTATTGATCAGTGTTTGTGAGGCAACGGCCGCCGCCGCAGGATCATTCCAGTACAGCATTACTTTCAGTTCGGCAAGCCCGGCCGGCACGGCGATCACAGCATCCTGTGCAGGGCCGGGGCTGATGGTATTGGAATAATAGTGGTTATTCTCCAGCATATGCTCTGCCCGCCAGAAATTTGCATTCCCGAAACCAAATGTGTAATCAGGGCCGGGGTTTCCCCAGTCATCGCCACTGTTGCAGACAAGTGTTTTCAATAACCCGTTCTTCGGATTGGCACCGGCATGCAGGGCCCTGTATTTCTCCACCAGCAAGGCCATTCCACCGGCAATGGCCGGGGAAGCCATACTGGTACCGGTGTTTTCAAAATAATAAGTGGAATAAGGTCCGGGAGCTGTGATAAAGGTTCCGACCCCGGTGATCTCCGGTTTCAGTCTTCCGTCATTTACCGGGCCGCGGCTTGACCGGCCGAAGATGGTACGGTCGATGGGTCTTGCGTTACCCACTGTCAGCACATTCTTGGCCGACTGGTAACTTCCTAATACGGTATGAAAACTATCCGGGTAAGGAGCACAGACAGAATAACCGCTGTTGCCGGCAGCAAACACCTGCTCCAGTTCCGGAAGATCGAATGCCTGCTGATCGAGAATGCGGGAAAGAAGATCATACTTTCCGAAATTACTGCACTCACTCACATTGTCACCATACGAGTTGTTCGTGATCACCATTCCGAAATCATTTACATAGGCGGGTGCATTCAGGATGATATTGGAAAATACCTGCGATACGATGGTTGCTTTCGGGGCATAGCCTGTTCTTACTTCGTTGACCACTCCTGCTCCGCCGGCGATCCCTGCCACATGTACCCCATGCCCGTAAGGTGGATAATAACCGGTGGCGGCACGGGAAATGATGCGGTTGGTAAAATCCGGGTGAGGCTGCGGATCAGAATCATCTCCTACCCCAATCACTACCCCGGTGCCCTTCAGGTTCTTTCCGCCCTGGCTGACGGGTGCATTCAGTAAAGAGACCCGCATACCATCCCTGCCCCAGTTGGTCCAGAATTCACTCAGTGGCTGATCTTTTCCGGGTACGGCCTGTACATATTCTACCAGGGGAAGCGAAGCCAGTTCACCAAGCCGTTGTACGGAAGTCCGCACCGCAATGATGCGGTAACGCTTCATATCTTCTGAAAGAATATCAAAATTCCTGCGCCTGAGTTCTGCAATTGTCTCCATGCCGGTAAATGAACGGGGGAAACTGATCCACACATCCACAGTGCCCGCTACTTTCACCGCACGGGAAGGAAAATTTCCGGCCGCCAGTTCCGGGTTCATCTTTTGTTGCGGGGTCAGTGCAATCATTGCCCGGGCTTTTGCCCGTTTCAGGGTGTTCTCATCCGGAATGGTATTGATGATAGCGGTATAAGCATTGTTGGGAATATAGTCGAGCAATTCGATCCCTTCGAACCGGAGCTGTTGTTTTTCCGGCTCGCCGGGCAGTTGTTCAAACTGGATAACGACAAAGGATTTGCCGGCTGCTTTCGAAAGGTTATTGCCCAGTTGATTGAGCTTGTCCTGGCTGATATTCTGTTCGGGAATAAATGAGCCGGCTGAAAGCCGGAGTGTATAGCGGGGATCCTGTTGTGCCTGAAGCGCACTGGTCAGGCATAACATGGCAGCAATCAAGGGAATTGGATTCTTTCTCATAACGAATGTTAGATCATTAAAAATAGTAAAATTTCCCGGGAAAACCAGCATCCGGCCGGATTCCGGGTGAGAAAAACCAGTCGTCAATTAATGGTGCCGGTGCTGGTTCTTGTGGACCGGAACGAGTACTTTTACATCGTACTGAATGCGAAAACCGGCTATATACAAGGCTCTCCTGGCAATAATGCTTTTTTTGTCCGTAAAATCTTCTTCTCAATATTTTACAGTGGGCGGTGAAGTGAGCTATAAATTTCTCTACAGGAGTGTCGGGGAGTTTGTCTTCAATCACTATGAAATAAGCATAAAGCTGTATAAAGAGTGCAACGGGGAAGGTGTACTTCCCCCGTCTGTACCGGTCAGCATTTTCATCAGCCAGCCCGACCCGATCACCCCTCCGTATAATAAGTTATTGACCAGCAGTGCCGGCCAGACCAATTTTTATATCACCAGCCAGTTTCCAAATGATTGTGCACCGGAACAACCGCCTGTTTGTTACCAGGTAGGTGTTTACACCACACAAATTGCCCTGCCGGAAAATATGGGGGATTATATCATTGCCGTACAGGATGATCAGCGCAAGTCGGCGGATTATGCCAATGTCAATACCGACGGTATCGGAAAAAACAGCGGAGGGGTAATGGGATTTACCCTTGCAACGAGAATTCCTGCCGGACTTCCCTTTGGTCCGAACAGTACTGCATCAGCACCGGTGTTCAATAAAGAGTACCCGCTGATACTTTGTGCCGGCAAACCTTTCCGGTATGATTTCTCTGCCACTGACCCGGATGGTGACTCCCTTTCGTATAAGTTCATGCCGGCCTACCAGGGCAGAATATATGTAAACCCGAGGGCAACGAATGGCTCGGCGGATGCGCCTCCTTACCTGTCCCTGATCTATAATGCAAGCTATACAGGGTTTGCCCCGCTGGGGTCTGCGGTACAGATCGACTCCGCCACCGGTATGATCAGTGGTACCGGACCCGTATTTCCCGGACGCTACCTGGTTGTGGTGGAAGTAAGCAAGTACAGGAATGGATCGGTCGTAGGCAGGCACAGAAAAGAGATCACTTTCTACTTCAATAAGTGTAACTGGCCAAGGGCACAGCTTGACTCAACCTACCGGAATTGCAGTGGCCTGTCTGTAAAATTTCTTAATTACAGTACCGGTGATATCAGGTCATATACCTGGGATTTTGGTGATCCCTCCACCAACGGAGACATCTCCAACCAGGCTGAACCCACCTATACCTATCCGGCACCGGGTATTTATACTGCCAAACTCTACCTGAATGTTGGCACTACTGCCTGTAAAGATTCAGCCATTTGTAAAGTGATCGTGGATACCGGCATGAATGCCTCCTTCACCACCCAACGGGTACTGGCGGCCTGCAACGAGGCTACCTATGATTTCACCAATACTTCCACCGAAGGCAGTAATCCCATCACCAGTTATGCCTGGGACTTTGGTGAGATCACCGTTGGTACAGATGTTTCTTCTCTTCCAAATCCGACCTACACTTACCCTGCTGATGGAAACAAGATCGTACGGCTGATTGTGAAGAATGATATCGGGTGCACTGATACGGCTTTTAAAACCATCTCCGCTTTTAAAAGCCTGATGCAGGCGCCCAACGATACTACTATCTGTAATCTCGATACCATACCGCTAACACCCAACACCAATGGTTATCCCGGTACGTTCAGCTGGTCGCCCAACTACAGGATCAGTTCACTGACCGCTCCTTCTGTGCTGGTCAACCCGCAAAAAGATACCACCTATTATGTTTCCTTCACCGATGCCACCGGTTGTGTGGCTTTCGACAGTGTGCGGGTAAAGGTGCGGGACAGTGTGAAGATCTCGATCAACAATACCGATACCACGATCTGCAAACTCGATACACTGCATTTATCCGTGAAGCATGACGGGCTCTCCGTTACCTGGCAGCCTTCGTCCGACATCACTCCCACTAACCCGGATGGTTCCAGCGCTGATGCCGTACTGATGAACACCGGACTGGTCATTGCCACTTCTCACTTTGGCTCCTGTTTTGAAAAAGATACCATGAATGTGGTGGTCATACCAAGACCACAGCCGGTTGTCAGCAGTGATAC